>NZ_JATACI010000002.1:1279741-2559482 GCF_037892195.1 Yoonia sp. GPGPB17 | reverse complement strand
GGGCAGGTTCAGCGACCCAAAACGCCGAAAGCCCACTTAGCATGGGTGGCTTGACCGCTGCGCAGCTTGATGATGCTGCCGGGACGGAACTTGAAACAGTCCAGGCAACCATCGAAGAGGTAGTCAATGGTGTGGTGACCATGGTCACCAAGGATGTCGAGCGCGCAGTTGCATCTGACGTCAGCGCCGACAATGCAGTGCTGGCCACGCTCAAGACAGCGCTTGAAGCGAACTACACTGTTGAGGGTGCGCTACGGATCAGCGTTGTCTCGGAAGGGCAGTATTGGGTTGTCGTAGACGAATCCGGCACCGCCTGGAACATCACACGTGATGGTGCGAACTTCTCTGCACAACGTGTCACCATCAATGCATTGTCTGGCGCTGTATCTCTTGCCGCCGGTTTCGGTTCGGCGGGTATTGCGATTGCCGGTGCGGGTGCCTTTGGCCAGAACGTCGTTCTGACCAACGTGGACGCCCATATCGACAGTGCGACCGTGACGGCGAATGCCGAACAATGTGAAAGTCCTGGCCGATAGCCAGTCTGTCATCAATGCGGCCGTCCTGTCCACATCGCTGGCACTTGCCGCCGGATCAACAGGCGTTGGTATCGCCATCGGCGTCTCTGTCGCGCAGAACTATATTGGCAAGTCCGGTTCAACCGGAGCGACACTGCCCGGCACGGGGGTTACAACCGCCTACATCAGCAACAGCACTGTCACCGCCTCTGATGATCTGATTGTCAAGGCGACGTCCGACAAGGCGATCAATGCACTTGTTTTTGCCGGTGCGGGTGCGGTCAGCGTGGGTGCTGTCGGTGTCTCGGTTTCCGGGTCGGGCGTTTATGCTGAAAACATCATCGGTGGTGCAACCGAGGCGAATATCGCCATCGGTAACCAACTTGTCCAAGGTGGGACAGTCACTGTCCAGGCGATGGACACATCGCGGATCGAAGCGATTGCTGCGGCAGTTTCGCTTTCGCTTGCGCTGGGCAACATCGGCGTTGCGGTATCGCTTGCCGGGGCTGTCGCCGAGAATGCGATTGATACGACAATCAAGGCCTCTGTCACCGAGGTCGCTGCGGCAAGTACCGGCAGCTTGGTCGCGACATCTGGCAATGTGCTGATTGATGCCAAAGACGATGCGACGATCCGCGTGATCTCTGCTGCTGCGGCGATTGCGTTGGTAGAAGCGGTATCACTGCAGGTGTGGCTGTTTCAGGCGCAGGTGCGCTGGCATTCAACCGGATCACCAACAAAGTATCTGCCGAAGTCATCGGCGCGACGATCAATGCGGCCTCTGCCACAGCACTGGTCCCTTCTGGCAACGACGTGCAAGCGACCGCTGGCGCAGGAAGCCAGATTTTTGACGATAGCGGTGTTCTGCTGCCAGCCTTTGCAAATGCCTATACCATCGCGCGTGATGCTGTGACCGGCGCGCCGATTTATCGGCCTGTTGCCGGAGGGTCAGGTTTTGAACTGGCCCTTGTGCAGGTCACAGGCCCAACTGCTGCCGATGATCTGGTATGGCTGGCGAACCCTGATGCAGATGCACAGGACCTGAAGGAATACAAATACAAGACCGAAGTGCTGACCCGTCAGCTGCCGGTTCCAGACACCAACCCTCAGGAATTCGTCGAAGACACATACACTGTCGTCACATTCGAGGAACCAACAGTTGATAACGACGGCCTGCTGAGCGTTTGGTTGCCTGACGATACCTCTGCTGGCACAGAGCCTACCGTGGTTGAGGCCCGTGTTCCCGAACTGGTCGCAGGCACGCCAATCCCGCAGAGCATCTCTGTTACGGCAACGGGCGACGCGACGATTGAAGCGGCGATTATCTCTGCGTCTGTATCGCTGGGTATTGGCGGAACAGCCGGTGTCGGCGTTGCGGTTGGTACGTCCTACGCCAAGAACGAAATTGGTGCCAACAATGCCGCTGCCGGTGAGCCAAGCGGCGTCTTTGCCAAGATTGATGATGCAAGCCTGAGCGCCAGTGATGATATCACGGTCAGCGCCCAAATGACGTCTGACATTGACGCCTTTGTTGGCAGTTTCTCGGTTGCATTGGCAGGTGGCTTCGTGGGCGTATCCGGCGCTGGTGCCGGTGCATTCGCCGATAACACCATCGACTATGCTGTCATGGCCGAGGTTGACGACTCCACGCTTGATGCCGGTGGAACTGTATCCGTTGTAGCCACAGACATGGCCACCATTGATGCAAAAGTTGACTCCGCTTCTGTGGCCCTTGCCGCGGCGTCGTCGCCTTTGCAGGCGCAGTTGCGGTATCGACTGCCGACAACGCGGTCGACAACACGATCGAAGCTTCTGTGAATGGGTCAGACGTTGAGGCCACCAATCTGAACGTCACGGCGACAGATGACACCACTGTCAGCGTTCAGGCCCGTGCGGCTGCGCTGTCGGCCTCGATCGGTTTGGGTGGTGCATTGTCAGGCGGTGGTGCATTGGCCGACATCACGGCAACCAGCACTGTCACTGCTGAAATCAGAGGTGGTGGGAACGCGGATAAGGTGAACGTCAGCAATAAGATCGATGTTGCTGCGACCAACCAATCTGATCTGGACGCCAATGTCGAAGTCCTCAGCGTTGCAGCCAAGCCTGATCGGTCTTGCTGCCAGCGGTTCGTTTGCGACTATTAACACCCGTCAGACAGGTTCAGCCAAAAGCGTTCAAGCCAATGTCGGCGGTGTCGATCTTGATGCAGGTACCCTTGAGGTCGATGCGCTGTCATTGATCGCAGCCAAGGCCAACGTCGAAGGCATTACCGTAGCTTCCACCGCAGCGGTTGGCGTCAGCGAAGCCAATATCCGCACCGGTGCCCAAGTTGGCATGGAGATCGGCAACAGCCTGGGCAGCATCAACGTTGGCACACTGGATGCCACTGCTGGATCAGACGGAAACCCTGCTGGATCACGCATGGCTGACGCTACCGCGAAAGCATCGGGCGGCGGGCTACTGATAGGTATAAACTCGACCTCTGTTTTGGTGTCGAACACCGACGATGTTGCTGCAACCGTCGGAAATGGCGCAGATATCACTGCGGGCACATTCGTGATGGACGCGTATTCCAACGTCAAACAGCTGGCCAATTCAAAGGCGGCGAGTGTTGGTTTGGTCGGCGTGGGTGCTGCGGCATCGCGTGCGGAAAGCAATACATCGGTGACGTCTATCATTGGTGTTGGGGCCGATATCACTGCTGGTGCAATGACTGTAACGGCGAACGGCACAACCGATAACGACGCGAAAACAGAAACGGGTGCCTTTGGCCTTGTTGGTGCGGCAGCGGCAAGCCCAGAGACATCAACAACCGCTGTTGTCAAAGCGGGTCTTGCAGACGGCACCAGCACAGCAAACCGCGCTGAACTTGATGTAAGCGGCCTGTTGCGGATGACGGCAGCACAGCTCAGCAATGTTGATACTGAGGTGGTGACGGAATCCTACGGTGCCATCGCGGGTGCCGGTGCAGTTGCGACCAACACGATCACCTCTACCGTTGACGTTGAATTTGGTACATTTGCCAAGGCGTCCGCAGGGGAAATGGATCTTCAGGCAACCAACAAACTGGTTCGCACAGCGGGCGACAATGACATCGACGGTAAAACAGGTGGTATTGCGTCCGGTGCCAGCGCCAAGAGTGATACGCGCGCCGAAATGCACACGACCATCACCTTTGGCAACGACAGCGATATTGACACGACCGATCCGCAGGGTGATCTGTTGGCCAAGGCGTTCAACGAAATCGCATATGCAGACAAAGTCCGTTTGGAAACCGCTGGCGCCTTGTCTGGTGCGGGTGCCTATGTGACCTTCAACGAACGCGAGAGCGGCGTTTCGGTACCGATCAAAGCGGACATCATCGTCGGTAACCGCGCTGACATCGAAGCCCGTGGCGAGTTGGAATTTGAAGCTTCAGGTAAATTCGATGTCTACCTGCAATCTTACTCGGAAACCTATGGTGCCGCGACAGTAGCTCTTGGCAGCGCAATCATTGATATCCAGCCAGAGAACACGATCCGCATCAAGTCGAATGCCGAGGTGCTGAGCCATCGCGATATGTTCATGTCCACAGGCACAGATCGTAATCTGACCATTGAAGACAGCAATTTAGAAGCCCGGGTCGACAACTTTGCCGGTTCGGTCATTCCAATCGACGACTTGCGCACCCAAGCCATCTATCTGGCCCGCAACGTCATTGTGGTTGAAGCGAATGCGCTGGTTGAGAGTTTCCTCAACATTGACTTGAATGCAGACGAGCTTGGTCTTGCTTCGGTTATCGGCATGGCAAAGGGCACCAACTGGGCCTCTGCCGTTGCTGACGGCATTAACAGCCTGACCGGCGGCACAGATAATTCGACCGGCCCGGGTGAGGGCCTATCTGATGCCCGTTCCCAGATTATCAACAATGGTTTGATCAAGACCGGCGCGCGTCGTGATCTGGAGCTCTCTATTGGTGAAGTGCGCGATGCGAATGATAATCTTCTGGGCTATACATATAACGGCACGCTTGACCCTGACTTTGTTGGTGACGTGAATGACCAGTTCAACCCTGATCGCCTGATCATCAAGACCAGCGAAAAGACCTCTGTTATCCCATCCTCGGGTCAGATTGCGCTGACAAATGCCTATAACAATCTGGCAACCTATGGTGTCTTCACCAGCCCCGGCGTGCCGGACTTGAGTAACAACTTTACCAAATCCTATGTCGATACAATCGCACGGATCGAAGCCCAGATGATCGCCAGCGGCGAAGGCTTCCGCGATGCTGCTGACAACTTCGGCACGATTGAGCGGACAAACCGCGTTATCGTGATTGACGATATCGTCGCAGCTGCCGGTCGCATCAGAATTCTGACCGATCAGCTGACAGGCACCGGTACATTTGATGCGCCACAAGACGTGAAGGTCGAAATCACAAGCGATAGCACTGCGTCGATTGAGTTTGGCGAAATCTACATTCCACAGCGCAACGGTGGCGTTGATTTCAACGGCATCACAGTAACCAGCTTTGATGATGTTGCCGATATCCGTGCGGCAATTCTTGCTGAAAACCAAGTTTCGGTTGCCAAAGACAACCGCCCGCTTGACGTGATTGATGACCTGCAGTTCCTGGGCTTTGTTTCCACGCTGTCGCCAAACAGCTTGCAGTTCAGCCCTGAAACTGTCGGGAGCGGACCAGGTGCCGCCCCCGAGATCACCATTCAGATTGACAAAAATGTGCGCGAAGTGCCGTTCCAGGCAGGCACCCTGCCGACCGGCGATCAGGTTGTGACATTCAAGGGCGAAGTCTTTGCACCAACCGCGAACCTGTCAATCTTTGGCCCACGCGGGCCGAACGAGGTCAGCGTTCTGATTGAGGCTGACGTCAACGTGGCAAACCAAACGGTTATTGTCGGTGGTACGATTCAGATCGGTGTCAAAGGTGACATTCACACCAACGGTGATCCTTATGGCAAATACATCAACAGTGGGATTATCGGTGACACACCGCTGACTGCAGGTACGGAAAATGCGAAAACACCACAAGGTTCAACTGTTGAGCAAATCACTGCTGATCTAATCCGTCGCCAGAATCTAATCAACGAACTCGGTGGCCCACAAACCGGCAGCTCGGCGACCTACATCGACGACACAACCGGTGAGCTTGTGCGTCAGGGCCTCCAAGCGAACACGATCATTCTGCGTGGTGGTTTCGTCAACGTGAACGGCCTGATCCAGGCGGGTCAGTCGGAATTCTCGCTGACACTGACGGATTATGTGCGCAATCAGTTGCTAAATACCAATGGTGTGCGCACCATTGATCTGGGCAACGATGATTTCTTTGGCCGGTACGATAGCGGTCTGAACCGTCTGACTATTGTTGGCATGAACCCCAAGGGTGGTTTGGTCGACATTGAAGGCCGGATTGTTGCCACCAGCCAAGGCAAGATTGTTAGCCATGCGGGATACCCGCATATCACAATCGACAACCAGATGAATCTGGAAGGTCTTGCCATCGAAGGCCTCGACCTTGTGATTGAGTCGATGGATGTCTCGCTGAAGGGCGAAGGCACAATCATCCTGAAGGACAAGACCCGCGGTGTCCGCGACGACGACTCGGATTTGGCGATGTACTATACCGAGTACAAGAGCGACGCGAACGGTAATGTCACAACGACAGACGGGCTGATTGATCCGGTTACTTGGGATGCGTCAAGAGCGATGGGTGCTCTAGGGACCGTTAACGCCAATGCGACCCACTCCGGCGGAAACGCCAGTGGGTCTGTCGGTGGTGAGATCGTGGCAAAGCGTGGCTATAGCACAGCAGACGGTTTCCGTTATGGCTGGGTTGTCGGGCAAGGTGCGCGCACAGAAATCATTCAAGAGAAAACCTATAACTCCTTGTGGGGATTGGACTTCTTGCTTGCTGATGTCACCAACATTCCGGTTGTCGATACAACAATCCTGAGCACCAGCCTGGTTCCAAACTCGAACTACTTCTACTTCGACAATTCGACCAATGCCGATTACACATATGACAGTGATCGTCAGGCCACGCTCGGCACACCAGAGCGGACCGCCTATAAGACGACTACGTCCTGGTACGGCAAGAAGTCGACGTTCGTGCAGTTCACAACGATCGAAACAAGCTTTACCAAGCACAACCATACGATTGCCGCCGACAAGACAATCGACATTGAATTTACGGGCTTCAACAACAGCTCGTTGAACGTCAATGCCGGTCAGGCGAACCTGATCATTGCAGGTAAGATCACCAACGAAAATGGTACGACCACGCTGTCGTCACAGGGCACGATCACCACAGAAAAGGTTGCGGCACAGGGTCTTGCGCCGACAGTTGGCGGTACGACCATCAACATCACGGGTCTGGCCGGTGTTGGTGTGCGTGACTATGGCGTTATCCGCCCAACGGATGCACAACCCTATACGGCCGGTGACAGCCGTGCGCTGAACGCGTTGCAACTCAGCCAGACCGCTGGCGGCACGCTGAATGTCACATCCAACAGCGATATATTGTTGCAGCAAAAGACGGGTGATCTGTCTATTGGCAGTATCCGGTCCTTTGGTGACGGCCTTGTAGAAATTCTGACAGGCGATCGTGACGAAGGCGCGATTGGTGCGAACGGCGGTTCTATCCTGAACGCCGCTGGCGGCAGCTATGTTCAGGGTGGGTCCATCCGTCTTGACGCTGACGGTGCAATCGGTGGTGCCACCGCGATCACGATCGATACAGGCACACGTACAAACGATGTTCTGACCGCCCTTGCGACGGACGATATCAACCTGTTCCAGAACACAAACGATCTGCGTGTCTTCCAAATCGCCTCTAGCTCGGGCGACGTGACCGTGACCATGACGGGCGACAATGACCTGATTGATGCCAACCAAATCCAAGAGGCCGACACCCGGTCGCGCGAAGCGCTGCTTGGCGGCGTCTGGGGTGACATGGAACTGCTTGGCGATGTGACCGCTGCGGGTTCGACCGAAAGCCCGGCGGAGCTCAAAATCCTTGAAGCGATTGAGCGTCTGAACAGCGCCCGCGTCGAGGACTACCGCACGTATTGGGATTGGCGGAACCTGCACAACGACACCGAGCTTGCAGCGGTGATCGCTGGTGATCGCCTTGTCAAGATTTCAGAGGACGACAACACCGATGGCCTGAAGGCCTCCATTGTCGCTCAGCTAGTTGCTGGTGGTGCGAACCAGGCCGACGCTGAAGCCGCCGCCGATAGTCAGATCATAACACTGCAACAGGCCCGCACTGCACAGTTCCTTGAGCAAAATGCACGCTATGGCACAGAGACCAGCGAGAACCTTGATCCCGCGCTTGATCTGACCTCAGCCGACGAAAAGCAGGCGATCCGTGACAGCATCAAAGTCTGGACGCAGGACGAATTGCTGAATGCGATTGGCTCTGGCCTGCTCAAGCCGGTAACCGATACGACGGTCAATATTGAAGACCCCAACATCATCGGCGCGCGCGTTGCAATTGACATCGAAGGTAAAGTTGGCCGGACTGAGGGCGACGTGACCATTCTTGTCAGCGATGGCCGCACCCTGACCGAAGAAGAGCAACTGATCATCGCCGCGGCAGAGCGCAGCGACCTGTTCTTCCTTGTCTCAGAAATCGACACGGTAAACGTGACGTTCAGCCAGGCTGATAACGCGATGATCCGCAGTAGCGGCAGCTGGACTGATGGCACTGGCCCAGAGTTCCGGGTTGGTCAAACCGTTCAAATTCAGGGCAACACCCCGAATGCGACCGAAGACGAGCGTTACTATGTCATCAGCGGCTTCTCTGGTGACGGCAGAACCATGTTCTTTGAGGACACAGGCACAACATTTGCCAAGTCCGTCCTGACCGTCGCCTTGACGACACCGGTTCCGGCGCAGGTGAATGTATCGGCAATCGTGAACGATCCATCGGGTGCATCTGTGCCTGTTATCGCTGATGTCAGCGGCAACACTATCACATGGACAGGCGGCGACTATGACTTTCTGGGTGCCGCACAGGGCGCGTTTGATGACATCCAAGGCTTCCGCGAAGGTGATTTGATCCTGTTGTCCACGACACGGGCCTACACGCCTGCCGAGACCGCAGCACAGGTCGCGACCACCAACGCCAATGACAACCTGTCGCTGTTCCGCATTTCTGCAGTGACTGCGACATCTATGACGTTGACCGATAAGGATGGCAACGCTGTCTCGCTGAATGCGGAAACCGGTGTGACACTGACTGTGGACGAGTTTGTTGAACTGGTCGGTGTGCAGGTGCTTCAGCGTGAGGACTTTGACATTGAGTCCAGCGAGAACCTGAATATCGCTTCGGTTGGCGAAACCTTTGTCGGTACTGAAAACCAGATCCTGCTGGGCACAATCACCGTGGCAGACGCCGCAGATGGCAGCGACGGACAACTCCGCCTGAAATCTGGCAACGGTATTCTGAACAACATTGGATCAACTGCCACTAACATCATCGCTGACTCGATCGTGCTGGAAGGTGGCGATGGTTCTATCGGACGGCTTGCAACAGACACGCTGGCCGAAAACCGCATTTACATGAACCTGTCTGAAGGCAGCATCGTAACAGCACGGACCCAAGGCGAAGTTGTCCTGGCCGAGCGCGACGGTGATTTCCTTGTCGGTACGCTGTACTCGGCGAGCAGCGATGTTGATGTAAAGGCGCTGGCCTAAGCAACATCTATGACGGGCTTGGCAACGGTTTGGTCAATATCGAAGCCAATGACATCATCCTGATGGCCAGTGGCAACATTGGTGAAGTTAACAACGACCTGGAGTTAGAAGCGCGTGACGCCAATGACGGTGTTCTCAAGCTGATGGCTGGCGACAATATCTATGTCTCCGAAGAAGGCAACATGTTGATCCATGATGTTACTTCGACAGGTGGGGTCGGCACTTCTGTTCGCCTGACCTCTGAAAACAACATGTTTGATGTTGATGATGATCAGACCTCGACCAACGCTGTTATCACCGGCCATAACATTGAAACGATTGCTGAATTCGGCCTGATCGGTAGCCTTGCACAGAATGTGCGGATCAACACAACCGGTGGTCTCCTTGATGCATCAGCGTTGCGCGGCAACATCAGACTGGTCGAAGTATCTGTTGACGGTGGCAATGCAGGCGATGACCTGAGCATCAACCAAGTCGGCACAGGTGACGGCTTTACGGCATTTATCACCTCCACCGCTGGTCGTATCCTGAACGGTGCGGCACTTGGTCTGTCCAACGTTACGGGCGGGCGCGCGTTCCTTGTTGCCAACAAAGATATCGGCGCAAGCGACAAGCGCCTGTTTACGACGATCGGCTCGATCCAATCTGTTTCGACCACCGGGTCCACCTATGTCTATAACGACGGTGCGCTAGAAGCCGTGACCGAGAACACTGACCCGGCAATGCAAGCTGGCGGCAGTATCTTTGTCACAGCGACAAGCCCGATCACAGTCACATCGAACATCGTCGCGACCTCTGGCAACATCAACATTGTGGCCAATGAAAGCTCGGACGCTGAATATGCCGCTGACCTGAATGCCGCTGTGATCGCAGCACGGCCAGCGAACTATGGCAGCTTGACAGCGCAAGAGCAGGCCGACATTGACGCGGCAAGTGCAGCGGCCTTCCCATCGGAAGATGACTATGACAGCGTGACAGTGGCGGCTGGCGTGACAGTTGCGGCGACTGCAGGCAGCATCAACATCTGGGCTGGCGATCATGCTGTTATCGAAGACACAGCGCTCCTCGTTGCGAACCTTGATGTCAACATCTTCACGGATGTGGCGACAAATGCAGCGAACTCTGACGGATCAAGCAACCTGGATGGAACGACCCCGGTTGTCGTTGTGCAGGCAAACCGTGACGACCTTGATGGTGGTGACGTGACCGTGGCTGGTTCGATCAATGCTGGCCGCAACATTCAGATCAACACAGGCGCTGCCGGGCCACTTGACCTGGTGGCGGTCGAACAGCGTGACGTTGTGACCGTGACCGGTGCGCTGACGGCGGCCAGCCGTATCGACATCCTCACCGGTGGCGACAAAGACACTGTGATCCTGACCGATATGACAATGTCGGCCCCAATCATGCGGGTTGATGGCGAAGCGGGCGAAGACTTTATCCAGATCCGTGACGGCGGTGCTGTCACAGGTGCGCTGACCCTTGCAGGTGGCGTGGATTCCGACCGGATCGAAGTGATCCGTCTTGCGTCTCATGCGGCAGGCGACAGCCTGACGTTGGATGGCGGCGACGATGCTGATGAAATGATGATCCAGACTTGGGGTTCATCTGCTTACGCCGCAGCCGGTATCGACTATCGCATCGCGATTTCGAGCGCGACCGATATCAGCCCAGCCAATGGGGTCGATAACCTCGAAATCCTGGGCGTCGATGATGAAGACAACGGCGATATCTTCCTGAGCCGTGCAAATTTCGCGGCCCTGCTGCACGGCACCGAAAATCAGATCATCGGCACCGAAGCCGGACGTCCGGTCACGGTTGAACGGATTGACTATGACCGTAGCCTGAACGGTCGTCTGACCCTCGCAGGTTTGGCGGGTGACGATGTGTTCATCTCTGACGACAACGGCACCATCATGACGATGGACGGTGGTCTGGGTGATGACCGCTTCCAGTTCGGCCAGATCTTTGGCTCGCGCCCTGTGGCTGGCGGCACCTACGAAAACGATGCCGGTCAGATCGTGTCCAATGGCATTGCCCCGGGCGATACTATCGCCACGCTGCAGACCACGCGCGGCTTCCTGTCCAATGGTGCAACCTTTGCGGTCACCGCATTTGGTGGCGAAGGCGCCGACCAGTTCACCGTTTACGCCAACCGTGGCGAGGTCCGTCTTGAAGGTGAGGACGGTAACGACCAGTTTGTCGTCCGTGCCTTCCTGCTTGAAACCGATGTTGATGGCGACGCGGGCCAAGGTGACGTCAAGTTGCTGGCCGGTGCTGGCGATGACAGCATCGAATACAACATCAACGCTCCGGTAGATATTGATGGTGGCGCGGGCTTCGACTCGGTCATCGCGATTGGTACCGAAGGAGATGATACATTCGTGATTACAGAGGATGGCGTCTTTGGCGCGGGTCTGAACATCACAATCAGCAACACCGAAGAATCTATCGAAGTTGATGGTCTTGAAGGTGATGATACGTTCTACATCCAATCTACGGCCTCTGGCACCGTCACAAACGTGATCGGTGGTCTGGGGTCTGATACGTTCAACGTCACGGGTGATGTGAATGGTCAGGTCTTTGCGGCTGATCTTGCCGGGCGGTCTGCAGGTGTAAACCACCGCGCGGATAGCAATGATGTTGACTACACCACCACATTGTTGGGCGGTTTGACAGCGACTGTTGCGGATGCTGAACAAGGTGCCGTTGTCATCAAACCAACGGGCAGTGGCACCACCCTTGCCGAAGGTGGTTTGCTGGACAGCTATACCGTCGAAATGGCGGCTGATGCAGCGCCCACCGATGGCAGCAGCGTCTTCATCACGATTTCGGCCGGTATCGCATCGCGGCAGGACCGCCGCCTTGACGTGCCAACAATGGCAGACGGCACTGTGCTGACGCTGAGCGGGAACACGATTACCCGCGATAGCGGCACGTGGGGCGCTGATGACTTTGGCGACTGGCAGGGCATCACGCTCACGGGTGCTGGCGATAACTCGGGCGACTACAACATCGTGTCGATTTCCGCTGATGGTCTAACGCTCACAATCGATGGGACATTCGTCGATAACGTTAATGCACCAACGGGCGAAGTGCTGACAGCCAGCGTGTCCGGTCAGATCGCTGCAACGGTTGAGATGAGCACCGATGGCACCACCTTTACCAACGGTATTGTGCTTGAGTTCAATGCTGCGAATTGGGGTGATGCGCAAACAGTGCAGCTTCGTGCGATTGATGATGCTGCCGAAGAAGGCGCACGGATTGTTCAGATCAGTCACGCGGTTGACAGTACGAACGATGACTACAATGGCACCAAAGTGACCAATCTTGTGGTCAACGTGGAAGACAACGATCTGCTTACGGTCAAGCTGACCGAAAGTGGGCCAGATACCTTTGTCCATGAAGGTGGGGATATCGAAATACCGAATCCCGACTATGACGAAAACGATACGTCACCCACAGCTGAACCAGAATTCCTGACCGTGAACACGGCGATCACGGATACCTACGAAGTTGTTCTTACTCGTCAACCAGCGGACAATGAGACCGTCACGGTTGCGCTGAGCGATGACAGCAACTCGGACGACCTGATCTTTATGGTCGGTGGTTCAGTGATCTCGGAACTGGTCTTTGACTCTGACACCTGGGATACGCCGGTCACCGTGACGGTGATGGCCAACACTGGTGGCGACAATGGCATCGAAAATGGCGAGCGCGTGATCGTTTCCCATACGGTGACATCTGAACTGACGGCCCCAACAGCCGGTCAGGTTGGCATCTACGCCGATGCGTCGGTGGCCGAATTGCGGGTTGAAGTCTCTGACGGTGACACAGCTGGTCTGATCGTCCGCGAAAGCGACGGCGAGACAATCATCGTGGATGCGCCTGGCGAAACGGACACTTACACATTGCGCCTGTCAAAGGCACCAACGGATCCTGTCACAATCAATATCATTGATGATGGGCAGAACCGTGTTGTTCCAGATGGCGATCGTGTGACCGAAAACGTGTTGATCAACAACGCGTCGATCCCGCTGACCTTTGTCAACAACCCAGAGGGCCCCGATACAATCGTGCGGACAGACGGTGGCAACTTCCTGACCGACGGCTTCGTTTCTGGCACTGTGATGGATATCACCGGCACGGCCAGCAATAACGCCCCATTTGGTATTGGCGAAATCTCGGAGGATGGGACCACGATCACGCTGTCTGCTGGACAGGAAGTGGTTGCTGAAACAGTGACCGCAAACGTCACGGTCATTGTGGCACAGGTCACATTCACGGCTGAAAACTGGTTCGAAGACGTAACGATCACGCTTGAAGCGGATACGGGCTTTACCCCAACCGCGCTTGATCGTGTCACCAAAACGTTCCCGATCCAGTCGCACACAACATCGCGCATTAACGGCCCGCTGATCATCGATGGCGGACCAACGACAGGCCGTGAGATTCAGGCTGCGATTATGCTGGCGACAGAAAGTGATCCGGGCCCAATCGGCCTGACCGTTGCAACCGATGAGGCCGAACAGAACGACCGGATCAATATCTTCAACGACTCCTCCGTTCTGGATGACAACGGGCGTATGTATAACATCGTTGATACGGACACAGGTGTGACCCGGACACAGATCGACGGTCTTGGCTTTGGCACGGGCGTGGTCTCAATTCCACAAGGTGACGGCCTTGATGATCTGGTGTTCAACAAAGGTATATCGATCGCGACTGTCGAAATTATCGAGGTCATGCTGGGTCAGGGCGACGATACATTTGATATCAATGGAACCAACGTCAGCTCTGACTATAACAACACTGGTGACGGCGTGGTGAACCTGCCGATCACACTGATCCACGGCGGCGGCGGGGCTGACACAATCACCGTGAACGAGCTGTCCATCGGTGACGATGGCGCGCGTACGCTGCTTGCGATCTATGGTGACACTGATGCCGATGGGCGCCGCTACAACTTTGAAGGTGGTATGCCAAACGGCAATGCGTTCAACTTTGATGCGGTTGGTTCGCCAGAAACGCATGGCGATATCATTAATGCGTCAGGCGCTGGGCTGGACGCTGACGATCTGGGTGTTGTGATCTACGGCGGTATTGGCAATGACATCATCACCGGTTCCGGTGGGCGCGATCACATCGCTGGTGGCGGCGGCAATGATAACATTGCTGCGGGCGGTGGCGACGATATCGTTTATGGTGACAATGGCTTTAGCATTGACCTGCCAACGCGCGATCTGATCGAGGTCAGCTTTGTCAACGATACCCCCCAATACCTGAGCGCCGATACGCGCCTTGGTGGCCGTGACACGATCACGGGCGGCGGTGGCCGCGACGTGATCTTCGGTGACCACGGTCTTGTCTGGCAGGTGCCGGGAACGAACCGGATCACATCGACAGCCGACTTTGCGCGCATCGAAAGCACAGAATTTGGTGCTGGTGACAACGACATGCTGAGCGGCAACGCAGGTGATGACATCATCATCGGCGGTGCGGGTGCAGATAACGTGAACCTTGGCGGCGGCAACAACATCGGCTTTGGTGACAACGGTCTGATCGACTGGACCATGTTTGACGGCGACAACAGCTCGATTGATCTGATCCAGACAGTTGCAGCTGTTGTTGGTGGTGCCGATACGATCACGGCAGGGGGCGGGAACGACGTTGCTCTGGGTGGTCAGGGTGTTGACACGATCAACCTTGGTGCAGGCACGAATGTTATCATCGGTGATGCGGGCCGGATCACGGGCTATGGCTCGGGTGCCGGGCTGGATACGCTAGAACTGACGCTGAACACGATCACCAGCACTGATCCTACGGTAGGCGGTGGCGATATCATCACTGCGAATGCAGGTAGCGACTACATTGTTGGCGGCACAGGCGATGATCAGATCACGGCAACAGACGGCAGCTTGGCACCTGATGTGATCTTTGGTGATCACGCCCAGATCAAGTTCCGGGTTGCTGTTGCGGGCGATACTATTCCTGTGGTGCTCGCTGCGCGCTCCGCATTCATCACGTTGGGTGGCAACGACACGATAGAAACCACGGCCGGTGGCGACATCGTCGTAGGTGGCGTCGGGACAGATCTGATCAGCGGGGCCGGTGGCAACGACATCATCTTTGGTGACAATGGCCTGATAAGCGGCTTTGCTGATGCACCAGTTGGTGCTGCACTGATCAGCCTTGCGCTGGCGCAAAGCATGGCCTCGACAATCGGGGCGCGCGATGAAATCCAAATCGGCGCGGGCGCGGCTATCGTCTTTGCTGGCGCAGGCAACGACCTGATCGACACCGCGACCGGTGGTACGGTCGATGCGGCCGATATCCTCTTTGGTGACCACGGGCGTGCGCGCTTTGCGGTGCCAGATGCAGGGACGACCCAGCCAATCGCGATCTTGATTGAAAGCACCAACACCACTGATGGCGACGACGACGTTATTACATCGGGCAGTGGCGCTGACATCGTGATCGGCGGCTTTGGCATCGACACGCTGACTGGTGGCGATGGGGATAACATCGTCTTCGGTGATCATGGACGCCTGATTGGTACGCAAGATGCGGCATTGGCAGAGGATGGTCGTCCGATCAGCCTTGTGAGCCTGACAACGATCGATCCGACAATTGGCGACGATGATATCATCAACACCGGTCTTGGGCGCGATATCGTGCTCGGCGGTGCTGGCAGCGATGACATCAAAGCCAATGAAGGCGATGGTCCTGCTGTCTTTGATGCATCAAACATCATTGCGGGTGATCATGCCGAGATTACGTTCCATAACCCTGTCAGCGGCACAAACTTCCCATCATTGGTGCGGTCGATTGACTCGCTTGAGGGCGGCAACGACACCATCCAATCGGGTGCTGGCAACGATCTGATCATTGGCGGTACAGCCAGCGATGTGATCTACGCTTTGGGTGGCGAAGACCTCATTGCCGGTGATCATCTGGAAGTGACAGGTACGATTGACCTCGACACGCTGCCGCTGAGCGATCCGGGTGCGGATAATATCCAGGCGCTCTCAATCGGGACGGGCGTTGCTGATGGCGGCGCGGCGGATACCATCTTTGGTGGCGCAGGCGATGACCTGATCATGGGCCAGCAAGGGGCTGACACCATCTTTGGCGGTCAGGGCGATGACGATATCATCGGTGGTCACAACGTGGCCGGTGGTGCTGACGAGGGCGACGCCCTTGACGGCGGCGCAGGCGACGATGTGGTTCTTGGCGACAACGGCACGATCTATCGAACCGAAACGCTGATCGACAACAGAATGCGTGTGTTGGAAGGCTCTACGATCTACGGCACGAACGTGCATGCAGATCAGGGCGCAGTGGATGATGGTCAGCTTCTGGTGACGGATCAGGCGCAAGCAAATGTTGACGGCACAACCCAACGCGCAATCACACTGTTTGACCACGTTGTTGGCGCCGCACCCACGGTCTTTGGTGCCGACTACATCGCTGGTGGTTCCGAGGACGACATGATCTTCGGCCAACTGGGCGACGATGTGATCCAGGGTGATGGCAGTATCGACTTTAACCAAGACGGCATTGCGGATGTGTTCCAGGATGCGGCTGTAGGTGCAGGTCGTGATGGCGATGGTCTGTTGGTCATCAACGCCTCGATTGAAGACTACAATGGTGTGGGCCGTGACGGCGATGACTACATCGAAGGTAACGCCGGTGCAGATGTTGTGTTCGGTAACCTTGGCCGGGACGATATCATTGGTGGCTCCTCTGATGGTTATGGTCTGGTGACGCGCGAAATGCGCTTTGACGGCAAGGACATGCTGTTTGGTGGTGCAGGCACAGACGTGGGCCGCAACGAACTGGGCGACGATAGCCCTGAGGCTTACGGGCGCGACAACGACACCATCGCCGGTGACAACGCCAATATCTACCGGCTTGTCGGCATCAACGGCGTGTCGTCAGGTGCCTACCTGACCTTCGCCTACGATACCTATGGCGACGTGAAGATTGTACCGCGTGGTGTTGAGTTGCTTGACTACACCGAGGGTGGTGTTGACCTTGACCCGATCTCTGCCGCAACCGACCAAGGTGGCGCAGATGAGGTGCATGGTGAAGGTGGTGACGATACCATCTATGGCCAGTTGGGTGACGATATCCTGTTTGGTGATGCACAAAGCGATGACATCATCGGCGGTACTGGCAATGACTGGATTTCTGGTGGTACCGGGGTTGATGGTGTGATCGGCGACGATGGCCGCATCATGACAAGCCGGAATTCGACAGAAACCGGCGAGTCGCTTTATGGTATCGATGCGCTTGATGCGGTTGATGTGCTGTTGATCGCGGAAGGCCAGGAAGCGCTGCGGACGGTCGTGGATCGCGACGGCCTGCTGGTGAAATCAGTGAACCTGACACCGTTCTCGACCAACCCGGATGATCCAAACGATCAATACTGGAAGGCCACTGATGCGTCCGACATCATCTTTGGTGGCTGGGGCTCTGACTTCTTGCATGGTGGCGTTGGCTCTGATGCGATCTCAGGTGCAGAAGCACTGCCTGTCGAAGCACGTCCACAGGACTTGTTTGGGAACATCATCAGCTTTGACACGCCGTTTAACCCCGGCAACACGGCTGCTGTAAATGAAACCGAGTTTGCAGGTGCAGTATCTCCGGCCGTCCATCTTGTCTATCTGCCACTGCTCGACCTCGGAGAGCCACGGGGCGTGATCTCTTTCAACGCTGACAACGAAGTTACACTGGAAGCTGGCAATAATCCGTTCTTCCTCAACTTCGATCATACCGAAGGGCAGGTAGATGCACGTTCTGAAAATGGGCTGGTATCAGACGGTGATGACCGGATCTTCGGCTCCATCGGCCATGACATCCTGTTTGGCGGTACTGGACGCGACTCGATCTACGGTGGCTACGGTAATGACCTGATCAGCGCCGATGACAAGCTGGACAGTGGCGGTATTGATGATCCGCTGACACTGGATATTGACGAATCCACTTTGCTGGGACTCAACAATGTTCCAGACGATGACATCAGCTATGAGGACTTCGTCTTTGGTGGCGCTGGCCGTGACTTTATGATTGCCAACACATCTGGTGATCGTCTGGTCGACTGGAACGGTGACTTTAACGAATACTTCGTCCCTTACCGGAACGCGGGTGTGCCAACAGTTATCAACTCATTCAACACTGCGTTGGAAACCTACATTATCCGTGTTGCTACTGCTGATGGGGTCGATCAAACACGGGCTGCTGACGTTGATCCAATCCTGACGGCAGATGGCACGCCGCTTTCTACGGCGGGCGAGCCTTATGGCGAGCTGGGTCTGATCAACAACAACATCGACAACCCAGTAAACCTTGCCGAGTTCAGCAAACAAACTGCGGCTGGCATTCTGGCAGGTCGTGGTACGGTTGATGATGGTGTCATCCTGACACCGGATCTGATCCCTGACGGTGACCAATTGGCCAACAGCCCGCTCGATGATTACGGCTATACACCGCAGCTTGCCGCAGTAACCGGTCTTTACGATACTGATGCAACCATGATTGACACGCCAATCACCGCTGACACAGGTGCAAACCGCCCAGACGCTGATCTGATCACATCGTTCTCGGGCACAGTTGGTATCGTGGTGGGTGGCGATGGCCAAGCAACGATCGGCGGGATCAACATTGGTGGCGAGGCACTGAGCTACATCTACAATGAAGCGACTGGTGAGTTCGAACAGGCAGCCACCAGACCTACGCAAGTCTCTGGCACCAACACTGTGCTTGAACTCTTTGATACTGACGGTGAACTCTTCGCCTATGTAGACGAAGCTGGCGGTGTCTGGATTGTAGATGATATCAACGACAATCCAAATGGCCAGCGTGACCGGTCAGAGCCAGCGGCACCAGAAGAAGATCTGATCGAAGACGATTGGTTGTTGGAAGCAACGGTTGTATCCAACGGGGCTGCCGCGGTAGCTTTACCATTCCGCACAACGCGGAATTGACCAACAAACAAGGTGGATCAGGCTTATGGCCGACGACAAAACGAACCAGGGCGGGATGAACCCCGCCCTTGAACCGGGGCAGCACCGGTCTGCGATCAATTGGGACGACGCCAATATGGCGACCAGTTTCGCCAATGTAGTGAATATCCAAGGCACGCGTGAACAGGTCGAGTTGTTCTTTGGCACGCACCGGTCCTGGAACCTTGCCAAAGAAGGTGACGTCAGGGTCGATTTGACGAACCGGGTTATCCTGACGCCTTATGCCGCCAAGCGGCTGAATACGATTCTGACCAATGTGCTGTCAGAATACGAAGCGCGCCATGGTGTACTCAAAACGGACGATCAAAAATGACAGCTGAAAATCAGGAAAACCTGATTCTGAAGCAATCCGAAGAAACCAAAGTCGCGGCCGTTCCAACGGGAAATGCTGGCCTTTGGCGGGATCTGTCCGACCGAAGCGATCTTGGCAAACAAGCCCAAAGCTGGGCCGCGCTGATGCATGCGCAACTGGACGAAAATGCATCCACCAATCCGGTTGCCGTTTTTGCGTTCCGCTATGACCTGCCATCACGACAACTGACGCCCATTGGGGGGCACCCAAAGAACCGTGTGGGTTCGGCATTGGCGATTGATGCGGCCCAATCGGCTGTCGACAATGGGCGGCCTGTGGCACGCGGCGAGATGCCGGGCAACGAAAGCCAGCCGCTGATGCAACCGATGGCCGCCGCGGCGCCATTGATGGTCAAGGATGTGCCCGTCGGGGTGGTTGTTGTGGAAATGCGCCCCAATACCCAAACTGATATGCGATGGGCGATGCGGCGGCTGCAATGGAGTGCGGCATGGCTGCGCGATACAATGCGCGCAGAAGAAAGCCAGCGCGAAGAAACCCGCTATACCGCCGCCGTTGAGGCACTGAATACGATTATCGTCGTCGCCGAACGCGAAGACTTCATGACCGCAGCTAGCGCCACCGTAACCGATCTGGCAACCCGCTTTGATTGTGATCGCGTCGCGCTTGGTTTGCGGCGGTTTCGACGCACCAAGGTCAGGGCAATCTCGCACTCTGCACAATTCTCAAAACGAATGGAGCTGGTCGCCCGGTTGAACGCGGCAATGGATGAAGCGGTCGACCAGCGCGCCGCCGTCCTATGGCCTGACGACAACACAGAAGAGGTGTTTGCAACGCATGCGGCCGCTGCATTGGCGCGTGAACATGGGGCAGGCCACATCTATACTGTGCCGCTTTATTCCAACGGAAAATTCATCGGCGCGCTGACATTCGAACGACCCAGCGACAAACCCTTCGATGAACGTCAGCTCGACGTGCTTGAGGCCGTCAGTACGGTGCTCGCGCCCATTCTGGATGAGAAGCGGCGCAATGACCGCTGGCTTATCACAAAAATCGCAGAAAGCGGTTTGGTTCAGCTCAAGCGGCTTCTTGGCCCCGCGCATTTGATCCGCAAGCTTTTCGTGGCCTGCGTGATTGGATTGGTAATTTTCTTCTGGTTCGCGCGAGCAAACTACGAAGTCAGCGCCGAAGCCCGCGTTGTTGGCACGATCGAACGGTCAGTTGTGCCCGGTTTTGACGGGTTTATCGCGACAGCACCGGTACGTGCCGGTGATGAGGTGGCCCAAGGCGATTTGCTTGTGCAACTTGACGACCGCGATTTGACCTTGGAGCGCCTACGCCTTGTAACGCAGCGCCAACGCCAACAGATCGAATTTGACCGCGCCGTTGCGGCCCGGGATCGGGCCGAAATCAACATTCGGCAGACCTTAATTGACCAAGCCGATGCCGAAATCGGGCTGTTGGACGAACAAATCAGGCGCACACGGCTTCAAGCGCCCTTCGACGGACTGGTTGTTTCGGGTGATCTTAGCCAATCTATCGGCTCGGCCGTCTCGCGCGGGGAAACACTGCTGACCATCGCGCCTGCTGATGCTTATCGCGTGATACTGCAGGTCGATGAACGCCAAATCGCGGATCTTCAACCCGGCCAGAGCGGCGCTTTGCGCGTCACGGCCTTGCCGGACCAGACCTTCACCATTGCAGTTGAAAAGATCACGCCCGTAGCGACCTACGCCGAAGGTGCCACAACCTTCGAAGTCGAGGCGCTTTTCGCCGGTGATGTCATCGCATTGCGCCCCGGTATGCAGGGGGCGGCACGGATCGAAGTTGATGAACGCCGCCTGATTGCGATCTGGACCAAACCCCTATTGGATTGGGCACGGATCACCTTGTGGCGCTGGATGCCGGTCTAGGACGGCAACAGCATGGTACGCGCGCTTCTTTCATCAGATTGGTACCGGGTCGCTCCGCTCAAACCGCGCTTGCGTGGTCATGTTGAGGTGCACCGTCAGCGGTTTCGCGGCGCCACATGGTTCGTGTTGCAAGACCTGCACAGTGGCAAATATCACCGGATCACGCCCGCAGCGAACTATATTCTGGCGCTCATGAACGGGCATCGGACGATGCATGAAATCTGGGAAGCCGCCTGTCGCCGCTTCGAAGACGACCCGCCCACCCAATCCGAAACCATCAAACTGATGAGCCAATTGCACCGCTCGGACCTGATCGCCAGCGACCTGCCCCCCGACATGGAGGAAATTGGCCGCCGTCATACCAAACAGGAACGGCAAACGATGATCGCCCGGATCAAAAACCCGATGGCGCTGCGTCTGCCATTGTTTGATCCTGACAAGTTTCTTGGTGCAACGGTTGGGTTGGTGCGTTTCTTGTTCACGCCATTTGGTTTCGCATTGTGGTGTGCCGTCGTTGGTGCCGGGGTCGTGTTGGCGATCTTAAGTTGGCAGCAGCTGACCGAGGGTTTCACCGATCAGGTACTTGCCGCGGAAAACCTGCTGCTGATTGCGCTTGCCTACCCGTTGGTGAAGGCCCTGCATGAACTTGGGCACGGCTATGCTACGAAAGTATGGGGTGGCGAAGTGCACGAAATCGGGGTCATGTTCCTTGTCTTCATCCCGGTGCCTTACGTCGATGCGTCTGCTTCCGCGGCATTTGACAGCAAATGGCGGCGTGCCGTTGTTGGTGGTGCCGGGATCATGGTGGAAACAGCGCTGGCCGCACTTGCGTTGATCGTATGGCTGAACGCAGAGCCGGGGCTTGTGCGCGCCTTTGCCTTTAACGTGATGCTGATCGGTGGGGTTTCGACCCTTCTTTTCAACGGCAACCCACTGTTGCGTTTTGACGGCTATTTTGTGTTCTCCGATCTGATCGAGATCCCCAATTTGGGCCAACGGTCCAACGCGTACATCTTCTATCTTATCCGAACTTACCTGTTTCGGGTTAAGGATGTCCCTGATGGTGTGACCGCGAAGGGAGAGCGGAAGTGGCTGTTTTTCTACGCCATTGCTGCTTTCATCTACCGGATATTCATCAGCTTCGCGATTGCGCTGTTTGTAGCTTCGAAGTTCTTCTTTATCGGCATTCTGCTGGCAGGATGGGCGCTGTTTAACACCTTCATTCAGCCGACGCTGAAGGGGATCAAATACATGATCACCAGCCCCGAACTTCGCCAGAAGCGGGGCAAGGCAATAGGATTGGTTGGTGCGACCTTTGCTGGTGTCGCCGCACTTCTTTTCAGCCTGCCCGCCCCCTACGCCACTGTGGCGCATGGGGTTGTCTGGCTGGATCAGAACGCAATTATCCGGGCAGGCACCGATGGCTTTGTAGACAGTGTTGATGCACCCGCCGAACAGCGGTTGGCCGCAGGTCATCCCGTCGTCAACCTTCAGGACCCGATCCTTGATAACCGCATTGCCATCCTTGAAAGCCAGCTGCGCGAAGCGCAATTGCGGTTGCGCGCCATCCTTCTTGTCGATCAAGTGCAGGCCCAATTGCTGCGTGACCGTGTGTTGCTGCTTGAGGACCAGCTCAACAGCCTTAAACAGCGGCGCGATGACCTCATCGTGCAAATCAGAACAGAGGGTAGCCCCGTCATCCCATCCGCCGAAAACCTGACTGGGCAACTGATCAAGCAAGGCGAAGTGCTGGGCTATATGATTGGGGGCGATGATATGCGTCTGCGTGTTGCGATCCCGCAGGGCCAGGCCGAGGTGGTGCGCAGCCGGACCGATGATGTGCAAATCATGTTCCTTGATGACATAGGCACATCTGTTCCCGGTCGTCTTGTCATTGAGGTCCCGCAATCGCAGGACACAATCCCCTCACTGGCGCTTTCGACCGAGGCGGGTGGTGACATCGTCCTGAACCCGGCAGGTGCGACAGAACTCTCGACACTCCAGAGCGTCTTCCAATTTGAGATTGCGACCAAGTATCCGATGCCCGTCACCCATGTTGGTGCGCGCGCTTTGGTCAAGTTTGATCATGGTGTCGAACCGATTGGTTACCGTCTCTATCGCAGCATCCGGCAGTTGTTCCTGCGGCAGTTCCGTGTCTGATTTTTCATCACAAAGCCCTGTGCGCCGCATGCGCCTGCCCCGGATCGTTGATTATTCCGAGGCACCGGACCGTGAAGAAACCGAACTTGATCGTGCATGGGCATGGGTACAGGGGGCCTATGTGTCGCAGGGTGCGCGGTGGCGGGCGTTGCGGTTACGGCCGATCCTTTGGGCTGTGCGCTGGCATCAACGCCGGTTTGCCAAAATGTCTGATGAAGAACTGCGCGCCAGCGTGCGCGGCGTCCGTATCAGGTTGCGACAGCGCCTGCGCAATCAAGATCTGCCGACATGGGCGGTAAGCGAAGCCTTCGCCCTGATCCGCGAAGCCTCGACCCGTGTTTTGAAAATGCGGCACTACAACGTTCAGATACTCGGGGCGTGGTCGATGCTGCGCGGTCAAATCGGCGAGATGCGCACAGGCGAGGGCAAGACACTTTGCGCAACACTCGCTGTTGCAACCATCGCGCTTTCCGGGCGGCAGGTTCATGTGATGACGGTGAACGACTACCTTGCTGAGCGGGATTCCGAGGAAACCGGCCCGCTCTACGATTTTTTGGGTCTTACACGAGCCACCGTGCTGGAAGGTCAAGACGGCCCGACCCGTCAAATGGCCTACATGCAGGAAATCGTCTATGGCACGAACAAAGAACTCGCCTTTGACTATCTACGCGATCGGGCCATTCTACGGCGTGCGCCCGGCAATCTGCGGCGCAAGGTTGACAAACTGATTCCCGGGGGTGGGCCAACCGAACCTCTGCGCATGCAGGGCTTGCCATTTGCAATCATCGACGAAGCCGACAGTGTGCTGATCGATGAAGCGCGCACGCCGTTGATCATCTCGGGAGCTGGCGCGCTTGAGGGTGGTATCCCCGAAGATGTTTTTGTTGCTTAAGCATGGACGCTGCCAAAAACATGATCGAAGGGCGGCACTACAAACTTCCCCGTGGGGTCAAGCGCGTCGAAATCCTTGAAGCGGGGTATGACTATCTGGAGGACCTGACCGAAGGCAAGATGGATACGTTTTCCATTCCCGTGATCCGGGATCACGCCGTGCAGCAAGCGCTGAATGCACTGCATCTTTTCAACCTGGGTGATGCCTATATCGTAAAAGACGACAAGGTGCAGATTGTTGATGAAAACACCGGACGGACGATGCCTGATAGAACGTGGTCGGATGGGTTGCACCAGATGGTCGAGCTGAAAGAAGGGCTTGAGATTTCGCCGACCAATGAAACCCTATCGCGGATGACCTATCAGCGTTTTTTCAGGCGCTATAATCGGATTGGCGGGATGACGGGCACAGCGCAGGACGCCGCGTGGGAGCTTTGGACAGTCTACAAGCTGGCCGTTGTGAAAATCCCAACCAACAAGCCCGATATCCGACGCAAAGCACCAGACCGCGTGTTCCGGACGGCAAACGCCAAATGGCGCGCAATTACGAAACGGGTAACCAAGTTACATGCAGCAGGCAAGCCCGTGCTGATCGGCACACGGTCTATTCTTGCGTCACAGGAAGCCAGCAAATGGCTGACCGAAGCGGGGCTGGCGCATATGACATTGTCAGCCGACCAGGACGCCAACGAAGCAGAAATCGTCGGGCGGGCGGGACAACCCGGGCAAATCACCGTGGCCACCAATATGGCGGGGCGGGGCACTGACATCAAACTTGGCAAGGGCGTTGCAGACAACGGCGGATTGACCGTGATCCTGACTGAAAGACATGACAGCCGCCGCGTTGACCGACAGCTGGAGGGGCGTTGTGGTCGACAGGGCGAACCCGGTCGGATTGAGGCCTATCTTAGCCTCGAAGACGATCTGATGCAGGGGCCGGACGCTGCCCGCGCGCGCCGCTTAGCCTATATCGTGTCCTTCATTTTGGGCACCCGCGCTATTGGCCGCTTTATCCGCGACAGGCAACGTAAAACTGAATCCGCCCATTCCCAAATGCGCCGTGATCTGATGAACCAAGACCGGAACCTTGGGGATCTCATGGCGTTTTCCGGGCAGCTTGAATAAGATGTCCATAGGGCTGAATTTTTTGGAGACATCCATGCGACCTGCTTTCTTGTTTGTGACTGCGGTATTTTGTGCCACCGCTTCTTTTGGGCAAGCACAGACCCTTTCCGAAGAAGCATTCGACTGCGTCATGGACCCTGCCGATATCATCGAGGTGGGCGCGCCTGTCGCCAACTTGCTCGAAGATGTGACTATGCGGCGCGGAATGACGGTCAGCAAAGGCCAGGTCATTGCGCAACTCGAAAGCAGCGTGGAACGCGCGACGATCGGTCTTTTGGAAACCCGCGCGAACAATGATGTTGCCATTCAGGCCCAAACAGCACGGCGCGATCTTATCCAGATTCAGCAAGAACGGATCAAAACGCTCGTCGAACGCAACGTGGCATCAGCCGACCAACTGCAGGAAGTCGATGCAGAACTTGTCACGGCTGATGCGCTTTTGGCGCAAGCCATTCTGGACAAGGAAATCGCGGGTCAGGAATTGGCACGCGCACAACAGCAACTGGAACAACGAACGATCAAAAGCCCGATTGACGGGGTCATCCTGACCAAGAACCTCTCGGCCGGGGAGTTCGTCGCATCAAACGGCACGATCGTTTCCATCGTCCAGCTTGACCCGCTGCTGATCGAGGCGTTCCTGCCGGTTGAGCTTTACCCCCAAATCTCAAACGGTCAGATCGCAACCATCGCCCCTGCCGCGCCGATTACCAACAGTTTTCAGGCGACAGTTATTGCCTTCGATCAGGTCTTTGATGCGGCTTCGGGTACTTTCGGTGTCGCGCTGGAACTTCCCAATCCGGGCGGTGCTCTGCCAGCTGGGCACCGCTGCATCCTCACCTTTCCGACCGCAGGCTAATATGAGCGTCTCGGATCTGCTCTCGGTGACCGCAGAACTGGATGCGCCGCGTATATTCGAACGCTCAATCAAGTTAAGCGATGGACATCTGGCCGAGGACCGGGGGCTTGTCAGCATGGACAAACGCGCGCTTTACCCCGGACCGCGCAATACGTTGATTGAGGTTTGCGCGGCTCTTGGCTGCCCGGACAGTAGCGCATTGCACCCACATCTGAAGCAAGCGAGCGCCGTACATTTTGGAGCCGACGGTGACATCGGAAAATGCTATCTGGAGTTCCCACCAGATGCGGCCCCCATGCCCCATCTGGTGTTTCTTGCGATCAAATGGCGTGGAGATGACGTGCGGCTTAATCACTATACGGGCATCGCCCACAAGCCGCATTCTGACAAGAAGGCACTGGTCGATAGCCTGATCCCGGATGGACCCGTTCAAACGACCACCCATGCGTGCCTCAGCCTTGCACGCGACGGCGATCCAGATAACGAAGCCGTTGTTTTGCATGTCACCGAAGCAGGTTCAGCCCGCGCGTCCATCGATATCTCGGTTGCAGATGCACAACGGTCGATATCTGATGCCGCCACTCTGCTGAACCCGCTTTTTGATGCTTTCGGATTGGACGGCAAAGCGTTTTTCAAGACCTCAGGGGCCGCACGCTTTGGCCATATCGCGGCTGGTTCAGACCGAAAAGGCGCGCCCTTTGCGACACTCTACTACGGGGCCAAAGAGCTATGACCAACTGGGACGCGAAAGCACGCGCGCAGTTCAGTCGGCCCAGTGACATGGCACTGGATTTTTGCCTCTGGCCTTACCAACGGCCAAGGCCCGCGGCTGATGACGCGCTGCGAACCTCTGCACTGCTGTACAAAAGCTTTGAGGTTGCCAACCTTGGGCCCGAAATGGGTGCGCTGACAAACGCTATCATGAACGCATGGGGGCGTTTCGCAACCGTTTGGGGGATGAAATGGGGCGACACCGGACCCAGTTGGGAGTTCTATTTCTACGACTACGAACGCGGCGACCGCAAATATGGCATTGCGGACTTTCTGAGCGCCACGAAGGGTCATCTCAGTTGCAACCTGACGCCCGACGACACGCTGCCCTATTTCATGTTTTCCGTAGAGATTGAACCACGCCACCTGACAGGGGTGCCCTTGGATCAAATCGACATCTACATGGGCAACCCGGGATCAACCGTGTCATCGGGCATCTGTTATGGGCTCACGAACGATGGCTATGAGATGCGCAACTTCTATTTTTCTTCAACGCGCTGCGCGAGGCCCAACAGATTCAGGACAAACTCACTGAATCTGTGCATCTACCTGTGGCGAAGGTGAACCTGCACGATCTGTTGTGGCCAGAAATGGAAGGCGTTGAAACCATCGTTGTCGCCAACAAGCAACTGCGCGATGGTCTGTATTTTTCGCGGATCAGAGCGGCACAACTGGGGCATTTCCTGAGAAAACTGCACTTTCCGCAGGACTTGCAGGATTTCCTTGCGGAACATCATGACGCATTGGACCATCACCTGTATGATGTAGGCTGGGACTTTGCATGTACCCCGAACGGTCAGGTCACGCCAACCAAAGGCAGCTTTTATGGACTCCTCTAAGCACGACCCACGTGCAGCAGTTGATGTGATAAAGTCCCCCGGTACGCGGGTTGGACTGACAACGCCTGTCGCACAGCTGGACCGCATCAAGGGGCTTAGCCTGCGCGACCATGAAAAATATGTCTCGTTGACGATGGAGTTCCGCTGCAACCTGAAATGCGTGCACTGCATGATCGAAGGCACGATGGACAGGCTCGCACCCACTTCAGATGCGACGCTGGAAAAAGTTTGCAAGGATCAATCCGACACCGGTCGCTGGGAAGGTCTCGTGCTGACGGGGTCGGAAATCACCCTGCGGCGCGACCTCCCCGAGATCGCCCAAAAGGCCAAGGCCGCCGGATTCAAGCACGTTCGCATTCAGACACATGGCATGCATCTGGGGCGCACGGATTATGCCGATAAGCTGGTTGATGCCGGTGTCGATGAATACTTTGTCTCTGTGGCCGGGTCTGACCGGGAAAGCCATGATCGCATCACACAGGTCAATGGCGCGTGGGACAAGATGATGCGCGGGATGGAGCATCTTGACCAGTATGACCATGTCAAACTGATCACCAACTCTGTCATCACGACCCAAAGCTACATGTTGCTGCCCGGCATGGTCGATGCGCTCGCACATCTCAAACGACTGGTGCAGATGGAGTTCTGGAACTTCTTTCCCATGGCCGAAGACGATCCGAAAGACCTTGCTGCACGGCACGGCGATATCCTGCCCTATCTTCGCGAAGCGATCGAGAAATGCCGAGCGACCGGTCGCTATGTTGAGGCAAAGAACTTTCCCGAATGCATGTTGGGTGAATTGGGCGATGCGTTGGTCAATGCACAGCCCACATTGCTGATCGACCCTGCTTTCTGGAATGAATTCGACCGAAACGGGTTTTATCAATGCCCCCATCAAGAAGCGTGCGGATCAACCGAGTGCCTCGGCCTGACAACGGCTTATATCGGCAAGTTTGGCGATGAAGCCGAGATGCTTAGTCCACTACCACCGCGTTAGCTGGTTTCGGTATCCAGAGCGACGGGCATCAGATGACTCCAACGCGACGTTAACCGCCCGCCAATGCTTCGGTCGTTGTCCGTCGCCCGCACACCTGCCCCACGCAGCCGCGATGTTTTGGTGGCGGGGGTGGTCTGAACGATCAGGGCCCTGCGTGCGGTACGGGCGAGGCAGCATTGATTTGCGCTTCTAGCTGCTCGCCTTTCTTTCAAGATCTTGGGGTAAAATTTTCGGCGTAGAACCGATGCCAGTTATCCCCCATGATGCCCGCCACTTCGGCCGCGTTCAGGCCAGCGGCGTGCAAACCTTTCTCGATATTGCCAAAATCGCGGTTGTCCTGAAACCAACTCGGCATCGGCGGAAAGCCTGGGGCTGCGGCTGATCCTTCTCCGTAGTCAACTTCCTTGCTCCAGCGCCCGACGCGCATCCATTCGACAATGCTGTCCGGCTGATCCTGGCACAGGTCCGTGCCGATGCCCAAATGCTCTGCGCCAAATTTCTCCGCTGTTCGCGCGATCATCTCGCAGAAACTGTCCAACGTGCAGTCGGATTTGTCCCTGAGGTGATGCGGGTAAACTGAAAACCCAAGCATTCCGCCATTTTGCGTTACAGCGCGGATCACATCGTCTTTCTTGTTGCGTAGGGCGGGCGACCATTCATAAGGGTTTGCGTGGGTGATTGCGATCGGGCGCTCGGACAGATCCGCAGCTTCGATTGTCGATCGGTCAGCAGAATGGCTCATGTCAACCACCAGCCCGACGCGGTTCATTTCCTTGATCACCTGTTTGCCCATGCGGGTGATGCCTGTATCATGTGCTTCATAACAACCCGTCGCGAGCAAAGACTGGTTGTTGTATGTCAGCTGCATAAACCGCGCGCCAAGGGTGTGGAGGATTTCGATTAATCCGATGTCATCTTCCATCGGACTGGGGTTCTGGAACCCAAAGAAGATCGCTGTGCGCCCGGTTTCCCGCGCGCGCGCCACATCAGAGGCCCATTGCCCCTTCATGATCAGATCGGGGTACTCTTCAAACCAACGGTTCCACCGCTCAAAATTCAACACGGTCTCGCGAAACGTCTCGTGGTAGGAAATGGTAACGTGAACGGCATCCACGCCGCCCTCGCGCATTTGGCGAAAGATCTTTTCAGACCAGTTGGCGTATTGCAGGTTGTCGATCCGCACTACGATGGTGTCCCTGAACTGATGTATGCGGTTTTGACGATTGTGTAGAACTCTGCGGCGGCCTTGCCTTGTTCACGAGGCCCGTAAGAGCTGTCACCGCGTCCGCCGAAGGGGACGTGATAGTCTGTGCCTGCGGTCGGCAGGTTGACCATCACGCAACCCGACTGCGCGTTGCGCCGGAAGTGGGTGGCGCGGGCGAGATTGGTGGTCACAATCCCGGCGGTCAGGCCAAAGTTCGTGTCATTGACGACGCCAAGCGCCTCATCATAGCTGTCCACAGGGATCACACAGGCCAGTGGGGCGAACATCTCTTCACGGTTGATGCGCATATCATTGGTGGTGCCGACGAACACGCCGGGCGACATGTAGTAGCCTTCCGTTGGCATCTCTAGGCGCTGACCGCCGCATAGCAGTTCAGCCCCCTCTTGCGCGGCCAGATCGACATAGGCCAGATTCTCGTTCAACTGCTGTTCTGAGACGACGGGCCCCATTTGGGTGCCGTCTTCCAGCGCATGACCAACTTTCATCGCCTTGGCCCCGGCGACCAGCTTGTCAACGAACTGGTCGTGCACCGACCGGTGCACCACAAGGCGCGAAGATGCGGTGCATTTCTGGCCTGAACCGCCAAAGGCGCCACCAAGGGCCAGCGTCACCGCCAGATCAAGATCCGCGTCATCCATGACGGCCAGCGCGTTTTTCGAGCCCATCTCCATCTGCACTTTGGTCAGGTTCTGAATGGCCGTGGTGGCGATGCCCTTGCCAACCGGTACAGAGCCGGTGAAGCTGATGGCATTGACCTGCGGGCTTTCCACAAGCTGTTGGCCGATGGTGCTGCTTACCCCCATCACCAGCGAGACCAGCCCTTTGGGGATGTCCTGACGTGCGATGATCTCAACCAGGGCAACGGCGGAGGCCGCATGTGACATTGGCCGGTTTCCACACCACGGCGTTGCCGTAGCAGAGCGCGGGTGCGATTTTCCACGATGCGGTCGCTGTCGGGAAGTTCCATGGCGAGATGATGGCAACCGTGCCAACCGGTTCGCGCCGGACGTCAATTTCGATACCGTCGCGCACAGAATCAGCGTTTTCCCCAATCTGGCGCAGGCACTCTGCCGCATAATAGGTAAAGAACTGACCGGCCCGGTAGACCTCGCCTTTGCCTTCCGCAAAGGGTTTCCCCTCTTCGCGGGACAGCAAGGTGCCCAACTCGTCGGCCCGGGCCATCATTTCGGTACCGATGGCCATCAACACATTGTATTTCCGCTCAATGCCATAGGCTGCCCATTCGGCTTGCGCCTTGCGCGCCTGCGCCAAAGTGGCCTCAAGCTGATCTGGACTGGCCTGCGCAAACAGACCAACCAGATCACTCAGATCCGATGGGTTCCTGTTTTCAATCTCGCTGGGCCCAGTGACCCATTCCCCACAAATGTAGTTTCGGTTTTGCATCTGATGTTCCTGTTTTGCTTCGCGCGCCATTTGCCGAAGTTTGTTCGAGGGTACACCGACATTGAATTTCAGCCAATCAAGAACTTTAAGATACTAATTCAGGTATACTGAATTTATAGCTCACACACGAGGGCGCCGGACTGCTTCATCTTGGACACAAGCGTCAGGAACTCGCGAAGGGCTGGCGTCATCCGGCCCTGTGGTTGCGACAGCATTTGCACAGGACGCCGGATCGTTGCATCGTGTAACGGAAGAAATGCAATGTCGTCTTTTGCACCCAATGCAGCCAGTCGTGGCAGTACGGAAATTCCAACACCGGCACGTACCAACCCCAAAAGCGAAGCTGTGCTGGGCACCATGAGTTCAGAGCTTTCCAGAATAGGGAGAAAATCAGGATCCTTAATCAGGTGGCACAGACCATTGGCAATGAAGACATGGTCATTCAAATCGCGCCAGGTCAATTGATCCCAATTTTGAGCGAGGGGATGGTTCTTGTGGCAGATGACACCAAAGCGATCGCTGAATAGATCGGTGTGGATCAAATCCCCAACTGGCTGAAGCGAGCCAATGCCGATATCGGCGCGGCCGTTGATCATCTCATGACTGATGGCGGCAGAATCCATATCCCTCAAATCCAACTGAATGCCAGGGAACCGTTGAACGTATTCTTGGATAATCGAGGGTAGAACATTGATCGCCACGGAAGGCGTCACGACAAGCCGCAGGAATCCGAATTCGGACCGGCTAAGCCCTTCGATCACCGATACAGTTTTTTCGAAATGGCTCACCTCCTGGCGGGCCTCCTCGTAGATCAGCGCGCCTATGGTCGACAGTTTAGATTTGCGTGCAGTTTCAAACAGGGACACCCCGATGTGATCTTCGAATTGCTTGAGCATCATAGAAACGGCTGACGGCGTGCGTCCCAAAGCGTCAGCGGCACTCGAAAGGCTGCCATCTTTGGCGACCGCGACGAAGCACTTCAGCATATCTATCTTAATCGTCAATTTCAGGCACTCTGAATAAATTCCACCTGAATCAAGTTTGGCTTATGCGCCGTGCTATGTCCATAAGACGCGGTTAACGGCCCAGATCATCTGAGCTCTATAGTGAGAAGAGGAGTGGTGCCTCAAGAGGGACTCGAACCCCCGACCTTGTCCTTACGAAGGACCTGCTCTACCAGCTGAGCTATTGAGGCTTACCGCGCAGGCAGATACCATTGCCGTAAACACCGGGAAAGAGCTTATTTTGCCTCTTCACCTTCGACGACTACCGCCTCTTCCACGACCTTTGTTGAGGGCAAAGCATGTTCGGATGATTGCCCGACAATGAGTGGTAACATCTCTGTTCCGGCAGGCATTGCAACCTCACTGGCGGGGGGCGTTTTCCATGCCAGCGTGTCGAAGGATCCGCAGTTGTCACAGGTGGCGGCCCATGTCGCATGGATATGCTGACAGTTGTCGCAAATCCACTGCGGCCCACGCGGTGCTGTCAGCGCCTTTGTCAGCCAGCCGCGCACAACTGAGTCATCAGCACCTTCGCCCCGTTCAATCGCCGCCATCAATGTCAGATTGCGGGCTGTGGGATCTTTCTCAACCAGATCGCCCAGTGCACGTTTGGCCGACGGAAAATCCTCAGCCGAGATATGCAGTTCTGCCATCAGCATCTTTGTTTCGGGGTGGTCCATGGTTGATTTCGTCAGCGTCCTGAACCGCTTCAATCGGGCCTCTGTTTCTTCGTCTGGTGCAATTTCGGCAAAGGCCGCAGCGATATCGGGGTGTGGTTGCGCATTCCAGACCTTGGTCAGAACACGGGTGGCGTAGCGGGCGTTGCCTTCGCCAATATAGCCGCGCGCTGCCATGATCGCCGCAGGGATCAAATCCGGAGACAAGCGGTTCGCTTCAATCGCAGCTTCACGTGCTTCAATGGTTTTGCCATCGTCCAGAATATCGCGCGCTTCAGACAGGGCCAGAACAGCATCGCGCCGCTTGTGCACATCCCGTGGCAGGCTGCCTGACTTCAACTTGGCCCCAAGCGTTTTGCGTGCACCCGCCCAATCAGATTTCTCGGCTTGCAGGCGCAGCAGGATATCTTGGGTTTCCTCATGCTTGGGCTTAAGTGCAAAGGCTTTCTGTGCAAGCGCCATCGCGGTGTCGGTATCACCTTCACCCAGCTTTTGCTTCATGATCCCGCGTACGCCGACAAAACGGGTTTTGTCATCAGTCAGCAGCTTTTTGTAGGTTTCTTCGGCGGTCTTGCGATCGCCTGTCATCTCGGCGGCTTGTGCTGTTAGCAAATTGGTCAGTTGAGGCTGTTGCAGGTATTTATCCGCACGGGCTGCCTTGGTCATTGCCAAGTGACCTTCGCCAGAGGCCAGCGCCATCATGCCCTCGCTCAGGGCTTCATAACCTTTGCGCTCGCGATTGCGGTCGAAGTAGCGCGAGATTGCCGTTTCATCACCGTTGAGAAACTTGAAGGTCGCGACACAAAGCGCCAACAGCTTTAATCCCAACCACACAACAACAACCAATGCGCCGATGGCAAAGACCATTTCCAACGGGCTGAGCGTGAATTCCTGACCGGCAACATCCACCGTCGCGCCGCCATCCACTTCCATCAGCTGTGTGCCGCCGTAGGTCAATGCCGTCACGGCCAAGACAAACGCCATAATTTTAATGAGGGACCAGAGCATACGGTTCGCCTTTAGTTATCTGAAAGAGATGTAGAAAGAATATCGACGGCGGCAATCGCATCTGCACGCATTTCGGCCAGGGCCAACCACTCGGACATGTCAGCGCGGGCCACTTCTGGCAATGCGCTAATCTCGGCTAGTGCATCGGACAGGCGCCCGGTCCGAATAGCGGCTTCCGCGCGTGACAAAACAGCATCGGCGCTGTCACCTTCCTGTGGCGTGGTTGAGCGGACATCGAATTGATTGCGCATGAACGTCCCAAAGCCCGTTGTTTCTTCGCCTGATACGCCTTCGCTGCGGGCTGTCGCCAAGGCCGCACGCGCCATATCAGGGAACTGATCCTGTAAACTGGCCAGCGTTGGCACGCCGTCCTGTACGGCGATCAGGGCATCAGGGGCACTTTCACCCAAGGCCTCTTCCAGATCACCCAAGGCCGCACCAATGGGTGCGCCGCTTTCCAAGGCCGTCTGAACGCGGGCCAGGGCCGCACGCGCGGCTGCGTTGCGGGCTGCTGCTGCAGCGTTTTCTTCGATGGCGGCAGCTTGCGCGCGTGCCTCGGCCAACTCTGTCTGGGCCGCGTCTGTCATTTCGGCGATCTGGGCGCGCAGCGCGTTCATTTCGTCTGCTACACCTTCGCCTGCCGCACCCGAAACTACAGTACCAACGGGTCGTTCCTCCAAGGCAGTCAAGCGTGCAACGATGTCCGATAGCTGTGCAGCCAAACTGGCTTGTGCCGTCTCAACACTGGTCAGATCCACTTCGGGGATCGCGGCCAAGCGCTGTTCCAATGCGCTGATCTGTGATGATTGGGCGGCAATCTGATCAGCTAACGTCGTGTCTGTTGTTGGTGCCGTCAACGATGCAACGGCAAAGCCAATGATGCTTAGCGACCAGACCACCGAGCACCAAGGGAAGGAACCCGCTACCCTTTGCGGGCTGCGCAGCTTTTGGTGTTTCGGGGGCTTTGGCGCATCTGGCGCTGGGGTTGGTTTGGTTTTTTCGACAGCAGGCACAGCCGGTTTTTCGACCGTCTTTTGTTTATTGGGTGCTGCTTTGTTGTGCACTTCAGCCGGAATTGTATCGACCATCGGTTTGGTGTCAGCTACCGATCGGACGTCACGGCCTCCGTTTTGGCTGTTTTTTTTGGTTTTGCGGGCGTCTTGCGACCCTTGGCTGGCTGTTTTGCCACGTTTTCACCCTTTCAGCGCACACACCCCCGAAGTCGGCAGGTGAGAAGATAGACTATCGCGCATCATCTTGACCCTCAAGCGATGCGCGTAGGGTTAGCCGCGACCGATTTGCGCCTGCATGGCAGTTAACGTTGCTGAAAGCATCGCGTTCCCGTCGGGACTAGCGGCTAAGGTGATCTCCCGAGAGATCGTTGGCGAGACAGCCGCTTTCACGGCTTCGCTCAGTGCTACGACATGGACATGGGCCGCAAACGGCCCCTCATTGCTGAGTATCTTGGCGGTGCGCGGCGAGAAGAGAGGAAAGACAACAGAGTTTTGCGCGGAGGTGGCTGATATTGCCTCATCCGTAAGGCCAAGCACCGTTTGATCGTAGGCTACGACGTCCGTGCAGGTGATCCCGGCGGCGTTCAGTCGGGCACTCACATTGCCGCGTGTATGCGTACCGCGGATGTGCGCGACTACGCCGGTAGGCTTGTCTGCAATGATATCGGCGACCAATCCATCCGCGTCACCGGGGCCCGTGATTGTCGCAAATCCCGCAGCACGAGCCAGTCCAGCCGTTTTCGATCCAACGCACCAAGCGGTCAAGCCGATTGGCAATCCGAGCCGTTCGGCGGCTGACACGCCATTGGCTGAGGTAAAGATAACCGCGTCGGGCATGCGACAGGTGACATCCACCGGTACAATCTTGATCAAGGGTGCGATGACAATCGCTATCGGGCCATCCCATGCCGCCCGCAGCTTTGCCGCAAAGCTTGCGCTTTGGGCCTTTGGACGGGTCAGGATTACGGTGGGCGTCATGCGGGCACCATTGTTTGCGGGCTGCACCAGTGTTACCTGCGACAGACCTACACGCAACCGGAACCAACATGACACGCCCCTTGACCATCCTTGGCATCGAAAGCAGTTGTGACGATACAGCCGCGGCTGTCGTGCGGGGCAATGACGTACTTGCTTCGGTTGTTTATGGACAAACTACGCTTCACGCTGATTTTGGCGGTGTTGTGCCCGAGATCGCAGCGCGGGCGCATGCTGAAAAACTAGACCATTGCGTCGAAGAAGCGCTGGCAGATGCTGACCTTACGCTGACTGACCTCGATGGGATCGCAGTGACTGCTGGCCCCGGCCTGATTGGCGGTGTCTTGTCCGGTGTGATGTGTGCCAAGGGACTGTCAGCGGCAACCGGGTTGCCCCTGATCGGGGTGAACCATTTGGCAGGGCACGCGCTGACACCGCGCCTGACGGATCAGTTGGCTTATCCCTATCTGATGCTTCTGGTGTCAGGTGGGCACTGCCAGTTTCTTATTGTCGAAGCGCACGACAACTTCCAACGGATCGGTGGGACGATAGACGATGCGCCGGGCGAAGCCTTTGACAAGACGGCCCGCTTGCTGGGCTTACCACAGCCCGGCGGCCCAGCGGTCGAAAAGGCGGCCAGCACGGGTGACCCGAAACGCTTTTCTCTCCCACGTCCTCTTCTGAACCAACCTGGATGCGATATGTCATTTTCAGGTCTCAAGACTGCCATCTTGCGTGCGCGGGATAGTGTTGTGGCAGAAAAGGGTGGTTTGACGGTGCAGGATCAATCAGACCTGAGCGCCAGTTTTCAGGCAACCATCACCGATGTACTGATTGAAAAGACGCGACGCGCATTGGCCGAATACCTTAGCTTAGAGCCTGCCACACCTGCCTTTGCTATTGCAGGCGGCGTTGCCGCAAATGGGGTGGTCAGGCAGGGATTGATGGAGCTTTGCACCGCGTTAGACACTGATTTTGTCGCACCACCCTTGCACCTTTGCACGGATAATGCGGCGATGATCGCATACGCTGGGATCGAACGGATGACAGCTTAAGCGAGACTGATGACCTGACCCTTTCCGCCCGGCCGCGCTGGCCTTTGGACCAACGGGCGGCACCCATGCTAGGGTCGGGCAAAAAGGGGGCCAAGGCATGAAAATCGGGATTGCAGGTGGGGGTGCTTTTGGTACCGCATTGGCGGTCGCGCTTGCCTTGGATGGTAATCAAATTCAGCTTTGGGCGCGCAGCGCATCAGCGGTGGCCGAGATGCAAAGAACCCGCAGCAATCCGAAATTGCCGGGCGTTGATCTCTCACAGAATATCAACATCTCGGCAGCGTTAGACCCGCTTTTTGCCTGTGATACGGTATTGCTGGCCATTCCGGCGCAAACGCTGCCTGCGTTCCTGACGACGCATATGGACAGGCTGGATGGCAAGAATCTTGTGGCCTGTTGCAAGGGTATTGATCTTAAGCGCATGACGGGTCCTGCCAGCACGATCCGCGATCTGGTGCCGGGGGCTGTGCCTGCGATGCTGACGGGCCCCAGCTTTGCCGCTGATATCGCGCGGGGCCTGCCGACCGCGCTGACGCTGGCCTGCGCGGACGATGAAATGGGCGCGATCCTGCAAACGGCCCTTTCGACCACCAGCCTGCGGATTTATCGCACAACAGATACTGTCGGGGCAGAACTGGGTGGCGCATTGAAGAATGTTATGGCGATTGCCTCGGGTATCGCCATTGGCGCGCGCTTGGGCGAAAGCGCGCGTGCGGCGCTTATCACGCGTGGATTTCCAGAGATGCAGCGCCTAGCGCTGGCTTTGGGTGCGCAAACGGACACGTTGTCTGGGCTGTCGGGTTTTGGCGATCTGGTGCTGACCTGCACCTCGGAAGGATCGCGCAACTATCGTTATGGTCTGGCGTTGGGCACGGGTGCGGAATTTGATCAAAACACGACAGTCGAAGGCGCCGCGACCGCCCGCGCTGTACGACAGTTGGCCGATGAACTGGACATTGATATGCCCATTTGTACTGTGGTCGCTGATCTGACCGACAATAAAACCGACGTGACAACGGCACTGAACACGCTGCTGTCCCGTCCGCTAAAGGAAGAATAAATGCGCTTTGCCCTGATGACGAAAGACAAACCCGGCGCGCTGCAGACGCGGATGGACAACCGCGACGCGCATCTGGCCTATATTGCCGATACCGGCGTGGTCGAGATGGCAGGCCCCGTGCTGGATGATGGTGGGCAGATGTGTGGTTCGTTGATCGTGCTGGAGGTCGATGACCTGGCCGCGGCGCAGGCATGGGCCGATAATGACCCTTACGCCAAGGCAGGCCTGTTTGCGGACGTAACCCTGCGCGCGTGGAAAAAGGTGATTGGCTGATGGCCTACTGGTTGTTCAAATCAGAACCCGATGTCTGGGGCTGGGACGCGCAGGTTGCCAAAGGCGAGGCAGGCGAAGAATGGGACGGTGTACGCAACTATCAGGCGCGCAACAACATGCGCGCGATGAAACTGGGCGAGAAGGGGTTTTTCTACCACTCGCGCACCGGGCTTGAAGTGGTTGGTATCGTTGAAGTCTGTGCCGAGGCGCATCCTGACAGCACAACCGATGATGACCGCTGGGAGTGTGTAGATGTAAAGGCCGTGCGGCCTTTCACGAAACCGGTCACGCTGGAAACCATCAAGGCCGACCCCCGCCTTGCCGATATGGTTCTGGTCAACAACTCGCGCCTTTCTGTGCAACCGGTCAGCGACGAGGAATGGGCGCTCGTTTGCGCTTTGGGTGAAACGACAGCTTAGCCTGCCATCGGTTGGCGAACGCCTTTTATCTTAATTTGGGTCTTTTTTATTTCGCCCTGATGCCGCGTGTCTGGGATATCGCATGGCGTATATGTGTATTGTATATAAAACAAAGTTTGATTATCAAAACGCTGAGGTGTATCAACCGAAGTGATTGGCTCGGTCATCGTGAAGTTGGTGAGAGAGCAAACCGGTTTGACTATTGGTGCTGACCGACTTGAATGTCATCGCCTTGGACGCGGCGTACTGGCACGGTCGAACACCGACAAAAGGAAACATGCTCATGCAGACACAGACAGCAACGCTCACACTGCCGCTTCCCTATTGCTGGTTTGAGGCGGACACCTCTTTGCCTTCACATCGTTTTAATGAGCAACGGCTTGGGTCCGGCATGGGTGCTTTCGAAGCTGTGGCGCGTCGGGTTCAAGGCGCAACCAGCGATATCAAAGCTGATCGCAAAGACAATACGCTCGACGGTGCGCAGCGAAACTTTGATGCGTACTTCAACGTTGAGCGGGCAGACGATGAACCGGTGCCGCAGTACCGTGTCGCGCTGGGTCAAACGCTCAAAGGATGTTATCTGGACATGGCTGCCGGGGGCGTGTCACTGACCGACAAAGATCTTGAGGTTCTGGCGCTTGGACTGCACCGTCTTGCTGATTGGGCGCAGTTTCGGACAGATGAAGGCAATACTGACAGCTGGCCCGCGCTCGCGCCATCTGCCTTGTTCCGTTGGAAACAACAGCACCATCTATTCTTTGTCATCATCCACGGCATGCTTTATCTGCTTCATGTTCTGGAAGAGGCGATGGAGCGAAACCATGCCCCAGTGATCAAAGCGATCTTGCAGGATTTCGCTGAACTGATGGACGCGTCAGAAGTTGCGTTTCGTCTCGCGAGTGATTTCTCGCAAGACGCGTACGAAAACGAAATTCGCCCCGATATGCACGCCTTTGATCCCCATTTTTCCGGCTTGTTTTATGCAGACCATAAAGAGCTGATTTCGCGGATGCGCCTGTTGCGCCGTGTCAGTGACGACTTTCAGCAAGAACTTGATCACATTGATGCTGCCATCACGCAGTCATACGAAGCACACGCCTTGGTTTGCCTGCGATTTGTGGGTGAGACATCCAGCCTGGCGTCCAAAAGCGAAACACGGGTTGCCGCCGAAAGCATCAGAGAGAAATATGTGCGGCGCACCAAAAAGATCGCCGGTTTCAAGGCATAAAACCAGCGATCCAAAAACAGTTCTAACCACCTCACTAGAACCTGCCGCAATCGACTTTCATCTTGTCGCCGGTGATCGCTGACGACAGATCACTGGCATAGTAAAGCGCTGCGCGGCCGACTTCTTCGGGGGTAACCCAACGCTTCAGGGCGGCAACGTCGGTATAGTTTTCGCGTTCGATATCGCCGACAGGGCGGCCTTCGGCCTCTGAGCGCCTCTTGAGGATGCGGTCCATGTTTTCTCCTGATACTGCACCGGGCATCAGCGCGTTGACGCGTACGTTCACGGGGCCAAGTTCACGGGCCAGTGTCTCTGTAATCCCAATCAACGCGAACTTGGATGCTGTGTAAGCCGACCGCATCGGATAGCCCTGAATGCCCATCAGTGAGGACATATTGATGATTGAGCCGGATTTTTGGGCGCTCATAATCTTGGCGGCTTCTTGCAGGCAGTACATTGCGCCTACCAGATTAATGTTCATACAGCTAATCCAGTCGGACATATCGACGTCGGCGACAGGTGCGATCGGGCCTGGGCCACCTGCATTGTTCAGCAGGACATCAACTCTGCCGGTGATTTGTATCGCGTCGGCAAACATTTTTTGGACATCTGCTTGGTTCGAGACATCGCAGGCAATGGCGTGGCCGCCCACCGCGTTGGCGACGCGTTGAAGTGGCTCAATCCGGCGCCCTGTCACTACAACCTTTGCCCCTGCGTCTGCAAATATGCGCGCGGATGCTTCGCCAATGCCGCTACCCCCGCCGGTGATGATGGCGAGTTTGCCGTCCAGGCGGCAGGTGTCTGTAGAGATCAGGCTCATATCGTTTCCTTACTGAAATCGCGCCCCGGATCGAACAAGGGCAGTTCGGGCTCGCGCCCCAGAATGGCGTCCCCCATCAGTTTCCCGATGTATGGACCAATGGTGTAGCCGCCGCGCACGCAGCCAAGGACAAATGCATCTTCGACACCCGGCAAGCCGCCAGCGAGCGGGTAGAAGTCGGGCACGTTGGCCTCAAAACCCGTCCAACTGCGCAGCACACGCGCACGGCCCAAATCAGGCAAGGCGAACTGCCCAAGGGCTAGATTTGGTATGACGGTCGCAGCCGTCACTTCGCCGCGCCCTTCTTGCGGTGTACCGCGACCTTGCCAGCCACCACCGACAAGAACCGTGCCGTTGGCCTTTTGCTTCATTGTCAAAAGGCCAGTGGCATGACCAATCACATGTGACGTCAGCGGCGGCATGCGTTCCGTGACGGACACAGTGTTGATCCGCGCATTGACTGGCAGGTTTACGCCCAACATCGCCGCAACAGGTTTCAACCATGCCCCAGCAGCAAGCAACAGGCGGGTGGCATGGATTGTGCCGCTTGGCGTGTTCAGCGCAAAGCCTGTTTTGCTTAGCTCAATTGCTTTGACGGGCGAGCGCTCGCGATAGTCGATGCCTCGATCCTGCAATCGGCCTCGATAATACTGCCCGGTCAGCGATGCGTTGGCATAGCCGTCTTCGGGACAGTAGCTTGCCGCTTTCACCGCATGGGTCAGGTGTGGTTCGGCGTCCCGAAGTGCATTGTTGGACACAAAGCTGATCGGCGCACCAGCCTCGGCCTTCAGCGTTTGGCGCTCATGCAGCAATGCTTCTTCGCGGTCGTTGAACGCCAGTGTGTAGCCGCCGGTTTTGCGAAACCCGACCGCGTTGCCCATCGCCTCCCATTCATGGTGACCGCGCAGGGCATAGGGCATCAGTTTCACGCGCTTGATCTGCAAGGACAGCGTCCCGGCATTCACCCCTGACGCGCCTTGCCCCAGATCACCCTGATCCAGCACGATAGGTTGCATGCCGCCCTCGGCCAGACGCAGCGCCGCACTGCATCCCATGATACCGCCGCCGATGATCGCGATGTCACGAAGATCAGTCATAGTGGTGCGGGCTTTGGGATGGGCAAGTCTCCGTAGTTGAAATCGCCCGCTATCTCGGCCATGGGCACAGGCCGTAGAGGCGGGCGGGCTATGGGCAGCGGCACATCAGCCTCAGCCCCGTCGTCAAGTTGCGCAATAAGCCGTGCAATCGCGGTTTGGCAGAACTGGCCTCCACAAGGGCCCATGCCCGCGCGCAAGCCGGATTTGACTGCGTTGGCTGATTGCGCCCCCGAAGCGACCTCTGTCACAATAGTTGCCTGGGTCAGGCTTTCGCACCGGCACAAGATAGTCTCAGGTGTGGTCAGTACTTGATACCCCGGTTTTGGCATGTTCAGCGCTGTCATCGCCAAACCAAACCGCGCAGCGCGTGCATAGGCTTTTTTCAACCCCGGTGGCGCGGAACTGGACATCTTGCCAACATATACGGACGCGGCATGTCCAACCAGTTCCCCTTGGATTTCGGCAGCGGCGGCACCGCGAATACCTGCACCATCACCGCAGACATAAAGGCCAGGCACATCTGTTGTGCCATCCACTTGTGTTTTTGGCACCCAGCCGCCCAGCTCTGGTCGGTGTTCGATGGAAGCCCCCGCAAGCTGTGCCGCCTCAATCGCTGGGATTAACCCGTTGCCCAGACATAGGCTGTCGGCTGATATCTTTTTTGTAAGCCCTATTGGCGCACCGGTCTTATCCAGCTTTTGGAATGTGACGACATTGACGGCTGGGCCGCCCTGCACCCCAGTCGCGGCGTGACCCCAATAGATTGGCACGCGCGCCAACATCAAATCTGCAACCCAAACCGCACCGCGCCATAGCAGATCAGGCCGCTGCAACATTGCTGGCAAAGCCCGGGCCCAATCGGTGCGGGTATTTGATGTCACGATTGCCGCGACCTGACCGCCCAAGCGGCGGATTTCACTGGCGACAAAAAACACCAGAGGTCCGGTGCCTGAAACAACGGTGTTTGTGCCTGGCAAAGTTAGGTCTTGCTTGAATAAGGCGGTCGCTCCGGCAAGGCCAAAAACCCCAGGTGTCGTCCAGCCTGGGATGGGCTGCACGTATTCGCGTGCGCCCGTAGCAAGTATCAGAGCTTTGGCTTTGATCTGTATCGTTTTGCCCAATGACAGGGTGTACACAACCCACCCATTGCTATCGCGTTCGATTTGCCACACGCGGGCATCGCCAAGATGGGTGACATCGCTTGCTGCCAGATCGGACCGCAAGGCATCGCCGAGCACAGTTTCCGGGGTTGCGGGGGCTTTCACGATAGCCGCGCTTTTGGCACGCCACACCTGTCCGCCGGGTTTTGGTTGTTCGTCGACAACTGCGACACTGGCCCCAGCCCGTGCCGCCGTCATCGCGGCATTTGCTCCGGCGGGCCCGGCACCAATCACTGCAATGTCGTAGCTGTCAGACATCAGATCGTCGTTTCAAAGATGTCACCGACAGACCGTCTGTCACAAGTTGCCGACAGCTTTCAATCTGCCGACCATCAACCTGCACGATACATTCCTGGCAAAGTCCCATGCAGCAAAATGCACCGCGTGGGGCGGCATCTTCTGGGGCATCGCGCAAGTGGTGAAACCCCGCGCGGGTGAGTGCGGCCAGAACAGATTCGCCCCGATAGCTAAGCAACATTGTGCCCGTCGAATGTAAAGACGACTGGGTCTGCGCGGGTAGTCTTGCCGGAATGATCTGGCGTTAGTCGGATCATGAATAGCTGATCCCAAGATCATCAAAGGTTCGTTTGATCTTGTCGATATCTGTTTGTGTCGCTGGCAATACCGGATCACGCGGCACCCCGGCAGGTTGGCCGATCAGATTCAATGCGGCTTTGAAGGATGCAGGCCAAGTCGCCGTGCCCATCAGCATTTCGTAGAGAACGGTAAGTTGCTTGTGGGCATGACGATACGTGTCGCCGGGTGCGCGCGTCCCGATCGCCGCCATCTCAGACGGCAAAAGATCGGTGAACTCGGGCCCTGTTGCGATAAACCCTTTTGCACCCAGGGCAAAGGCAGGCATGATGTAGTGGCATGGCCCGGTCATCACAGACATCTTGCTGCCCAAGCGGTCCAGCAGATGCGTGTGGTAGAAAAAGTCACGCTGGCTTTCCTTGATCCCAATGACATTATGGTTGTTCAGCAGCGTCTCGGTTTGATCAATTGTCAGCGAAAAACCCATGCGACGTGGTGAGTTATACAGCACCAACGGCTTATCTGTGGCGGCTGATACTTTATCGAACCGGTTCATCAATTCAGCCTCGGATGCTTTCAACACATAGGTTTGGGGCATTGATAACAGGACGTCCGCGCCGTTCTCCTCTGCCGCATGAACATAGGCGAGCGAAGCATCAATTGTCGGCGCTGATATACCCATCATGATGGGCACGCGCCCCTTGGATGCGTCTTTTGCCACGCGTACCAAACGCCCGCGTTCCTCGGCTGACAAAGCCCAACTTTCACCGTTGTCACCGGCGATACATACGCATGTTGCCCCACGGCTTAAGAGGAACTCAAAGAGATCGACAAATGCGTCCTCCATAATCGCACCATTGTCGTCAAATGGTGTGGCGATGGCGGGCACATAGCCGTGCAGGTCGTCTTTGTTCATAGGGTCCTCATTGAGATGGGAGATCACAGTGAAACACCGTGCCGTATTGGGCATCGATGATGATAAGCCGGTTTGCATGATCGGGGTGGAACGTAACGGATGTGGTCCAGAGCCCCTTTGGCAGCAGCACCTCAAACAAAAGGGTGCCAAGTGTATCGAACACATACGCGCGTCCCGCTTGCGCCTGTGCGACGGCCAGCCAGCCAACGGCATTGACGGCCAGCCCATCAGGGCCCAGACCGCCGGACAAATTCAGGTATGTGCCCACCATCGGTTGACCAGTCTTGGGCAGCTTCGATGAAAAGCGCCACACCTGATTTGCGCGGGTCGCGGCGACATAGACCCACTCTCCGTCAGGAGACAAGCAGATGCCGTTTGCATATGGCACGCAATCCAGAACAAGGCGCAAGGCACCGTTCTGGGGTAGGCAGTACACCCGTCCGGTTGGATCGCTAAGCGAGGTTCGCCCACTGTCGGTGAACCAAAGCGTTCTATCAGGGCCATAGGCCATATCAGACAGGCCCAGAAAGGGTTGATCAGGCAGGCCCGTGCTTAAGTTTTCAAAACGGCCTTGGTCGTTCAGCGCAATCAGCCCGTGACGATAGTCGACTGCAATATGACGCCCATCCGGTGCAATCCGCATGGCGTGGGGTTCGCCGTCAATCTGATGCATGACGTCCCACACACCATCCGGCGAAATGCGGAAAATACGACCGTAGGGCACATCAGCCAGCCAGAGGTTTCGGTCCTCATCAAAGAACGCTGCTTCAAGGAAAGAATGCATCTGTTGCCCGGGACGCGTCATCTTTGCCCAGGCTGAAGGTTCACCCCTATGTCGCAAGGCATCTGGCAAGGTGGTGAATTCTGTCGCCGTCAGGATATGTGGTTGACGCATCATACGACCACGCCTTTCGCAACCAATGCTGCGATCTGTGAATCATCCAATCCCGCCGCACGCAGTACGTCTTTGGAGTGCTGCCCTATTTTGGGCGGACCACTTGTTAATGCAGGACCGCCCTGTGTCATATGAAATGCTGCTACCGGAAGCGTCTCGGGCGAGCCGTCCGGGTTTGGTTGGAAATAGCCGCGCGCCGCTAGTTGGGTGTTCTCAACAGCCTCGGCGAGCGAGGTTACCGGTTCTGCAGGCAAATCGGTCGCGCGCAAGTCCCGCACCCATTCCGCGCAGCTGCGAGATAGCATAACATCGACGAGCGATGCTTTTGTTGCGTCCGGCAAGGCCCAGACGTCCTCCCAAGTTTGGATCATCGCAAGTTCAGGTATCTCGTGGCCAAGCTTGGCGAGCAACACAGACAGCTTGCGGTATTGCGCGGGGTGAAACACGCCAAGTGTCAATTGCCCATCGGCTGTATCATAGGTTGTGATCCCAGCCTCTTTGCTACGCGGCGATTTTACCAGGTGCTGCACCGCTGCGACTTCGGGTGACATCATCTGCATCGCGACCTCCAGCATTGACACTGAGATATGGCAACCCTTGCCGGTCTGCACACGCTGTACCAACGCTGAAGATACGGCAAATGCCGCTGCATACCCTGTACTATAGTCAATAAAGGATACGCTCGGCTTTTCGCCCCCGCATTGTGCAATCGTCCCGCTCGCCGCTTGGATGACGTTATCATAAGCACCTGTGGCCGCGTCCGGTCCGCTGTCACCATAGCCGCTGATCGAACAGTAAATCAGCGTAGGATTGATCTGTGCCAGTGTACCATAGTCCAGTTTCAGCCGGGCCATGGCATCTGTGGTATAGTTTTCAACAAGCACATCCGCCTGCGCGACAAGAGATAGAAGCGCCTCGCGCCCATCTGGTTGCGAGATATCAAGCGCCAAAGCGCGTTTGTTGCCGCCTTGGGTTTGGTAGTTCAAACCAAGGCCCTGCGCGTTTGCTGCGGCGTCGGGACCACGTCCACGGGCGCAATCTGGATTGTGAGGTGATTCAATCTTCACGACATCGGCACCGAGCAGCGCCATTTGATAGGTGCAGAACGGCCCGGCCAAAACGTGGGTCATGTCTAGAACAGTAATGTTGCTCAATGCGCCCAATGGGTTTTCCTTCGGCTGGAGTCGTCATGAATGGCGCTTGCTTATCAGCAATGCGTCTAATATACAAAACATTGTTCCGGATGCAATACGGCAATCACATGACCTATGTTCTACACCGCTCACTTGGCACGCAACTTCCGTCGGTTGTTGGGGGTGAGGGGAGCTATCTGATCGATTCAGACGGCAAGCGCTATCTTGATGCTTGCGGCGGTGCGGCTGTGTCCTGTCTTGGGCATGACAATCAACGGGTCCGCGACGCCCTCAAGAAGCAGATCGACAAGATCGCTTTTGCCCATACCAGCTTTTTCACCAACGCACCTGCCGAAGAGCTTGCCGCATTTTTGATCCGGCGCGCCCCGCAGGGTACGGGTGACGGTCGGGTGATGTACCTAGGTAGCGGGTCCGAGGCGATGGAAGCCGCATTGAAACTTGCCAGACAGTATTATCTGGAACGCGGCGAAGGATCGCGCACCAAGATCATTGCGCGCAAGCCAAGCTATCATGGCAATACACTTGGCGCATTGGCAACAGGCGGTCACGAGGGCCGCCGTGCGCCCTTCCAGCCGATGCTGATGGATGTTGAACATATTGATGCTGCCTACGATTATCGCATGCGCTCAGACGGTGAGTCAGAAGAGGCATTTGGTCTGCGCATGGCCAACCTGCTCGACGCGCGCATCCAGAAGCTTGGACCCGAAAATGTTATGGCCTTTGTTGCCGAGCCTGTTGTCGGCGCGTCACTCGGCACACAGCCCGCGCCAAAGGGCTATTTCAACCGCATTCGCGAGATTTGTGATACGTATGGAGTCCTATACATCGCGGACGAGGTGATGTGTGGCATGGGCCGCACCGGAACATTGTTCGCACTGGAACAAGAAGGCATCCATGCCGACATCACGACATTGGCCAAAGGTCTGGGCGCTGGATATCAGCCGATCGCAGCTGTGATGGTCAGCGAAGGCGTGGTGTCAGCCATCAGGGATGGCAGTGGCTTGCTTTGGAACGGACACACATACATGTCGCATGCGGTCGCTGCCGCAGGCGCGTTGGCTGTACAGCAGGTGATTGAAAAGGATGATTTACTTGCCAATGTCCGTGCGCGTGGGTTGCAGTTGAAAGACGCCTTACATGCACGTTTCGGGCAGCATCCAAACGTGGGCGACATTCGTGGGCGCGGGCTGTTCTGGACGGTTGAAGTCGTCAAAGATAAAGCAACAAAAGAACCATTTCCTGTCGCGGCGAAACTATCCCCAAGAATCCAAAGCATTGCTTTGGATGAGGGCCTTATGTGCTACCCGGCGCAGGGCTGTGCTGATGGTATCAACGGTGATCACATTCTTTTGGCACCTTCCTATACCGCGACCGAGGCCGAAATAGTGCAGATCGTCGCCCATATTGGCCACGCAATCGACGCCAAGCCTAGAGGCTGTCACGCAATGACCTGCAAAACTATCCTGACCTGCGCGGTCACAGGCAACCTGATGACGCCAGAGACAAGCCCGCACCTGCCTGTAACCCCAGCCCAGATTGCCGACGAGGCTTTGAATGCTGCAAAAGCGGGGGCCTCAATTGTTCACTTGCACGTACGTGACCCCGAAACAGCGAAGGGGTCTATGGACCTTGCGCTTTACCGTGAACTGGTCGCGCGCATTCGTGAAAAGAATGAAGATGTTATCCTAAACCTGACGACGGGCGAAGGCGGCCGCTTTGTGCCTTCAAAAGATGATCCAAAGATTGCAGATCCGGGTTCAACCCTCTGCGCACCGGAAAAACGTGTGGCGCATGTTGAGGCGCTGAAGCCAGAGATTTGCACGCTCGACTTCAACACGATGTGGTCCGGCCAGGCCAGCGTGATCAATGCGCCGTGGAACCTCGAACAGATGGCCGAGCGGATCTACGCCGCTGGCGTAAAGCCGGAAATCGAAGTCTTTGACAGTGGCGATCTGCATATGGTCAAGGATTTCGTCAAACGTGGCATCATCAAGACCCCGTTGATGGTGCAAATGGTGCTTGGGGTACGGTTTGGAGCGGTCGCCAACCCGGAAACAATGGCTTTTTTGGTCAGCCAGTTACCTGAAGGGACCGAATGGGCAGCCTTTGGCATCGGGCGCATGGCCTTTCCGATGCTGGCCCAAGCGTATCTGTTGGGCGGACATGTGCGGATCGGCATGGAAGACACAGCCTATATTGCCAAGGGGGAGCATTGTCGATCAAACGCACAACTTGTCGAAAAGGGCGTGTCTATTGTTGAAAGTCTTGGTGGTAGCATCGCCACCCCTGACGAGGCGCGTCAAATTCTAGGTATCGTTTCTTAACAATGTCACTCAGCGCCTGCATATCCCAATTCGCGCGAGATTTGCAGCGCGGTTGCTTTGGTTTCGGGCACATAAAAGCTCTCGATCCGGTCAAAATCGAAGCCGCTGTCAGGGCCGGACACGTTCACGCAGGCCACGACACGCCCGGTGTTGTCGCGCACAGGCACAGCGACGCTCGACCCTCCGGGTTCGCGAAATCCCTTAGAGAAAACATAGCCCTGTTTTCGCGCAGCCTTTACGCGATCGCGCAGCATGGCAAAGGTTGTTGGCGTCTCATCTGTGAAAACCGACATCTCTATGTTCTCGCAGAACGTTTTAAGGTCATCATCAGAATGGCTACCCAACAAACACCAGCCGATGGCCGAGGCATAGGCCTGTGTCCGCGTACCGGTGACCATATTGGATACAAAGCCGCTGCGGGCCTGATGACTACCCAGATAGAGAACATCCGCCCCCTCCAACACGCTCAGATGCGCACTGACTTCCGTTCGGTCGCGCAGATTGGCCAGATAAGGACGCGCAATCGAAGTAATGGGTTGCTGGTTGAGGTAGGCAAACCCAAGATTGAGGACACGCGCCCCCAACGTATAGGTGTTTTTCTGTTCGCCATCCTTCAGAAAGCCCATTTGATTAAGTGTGTAGATCAACCGAAAAGTCGAAGACCGGCTCAGATCCATCGCGCGGCCAATGTCGCTGATCGACATGGGTTCATCCGCCGCGCCCAATATCTCCAATACGCGCAAGCCGCGTTGCAGGCCTGGAACAAAATAGACTTTGTGATTGGAAGATTCTGGCATGAGGCACCCTTGACAAGTGAACGCCGTTTTATCTGCAAAACGCTATATGCACAATAAGGAGGAGGTAGAGTGACAGATGATCTTCGCAAGAACGCCTTGCCGCCAACAAATGAAGATACCATCGGCCCGTATTTCCCGATCTACTTTCGCGACAAGACACTGGAAGATCTGACAAGCCTGGGTGAGGGGGTTGTCGGCGGCCCCCAAGGTACGCAAATCATCATCCGCGGTCGTGTCTTTGACCGGCACGGCAATCTTGCCAACGGCGTGTTGCTGGAAATCTGGCAAGCAAATGCGAAAGGCGTCTATCGTTCGCCAGCAAATGCGGGACACCCAGACGTTGATCCGTGGTTCAATGGATACGGACGCCAGCGCACCGCAACAGGTGAATACGCTTTCCGCACCATCAAGCCCGGTGCAGCAAGTGGTCGCGCGCCAAACATTACCTTCACGATCTTTTCGGACGGCATCAATCGTATCGTCACACAGATGTTCTTTGAACATCAGCCCGAGAACGATGGCGACCCTGTCTTGAACGTGTTGGGCCCCGACGATCAAGCGCGGCTGATCGCGCGTCATGATGGCCGTACCGCCGACGGCGCTGAGGTTTACCTGTTCGATATCGTGATGGCGGGCGACAATGAAACACCATTCTTTGATGATCTTGAAAGCTAGGGGACAGGCATGACAAAACTTGGCAGACAAATTGGTATTGGACCAACCGACAATACATCGGATCAGCGCACCCCACGCAAACGCTTGCGCCTGATCCCAGAACAGGCCCGTGACAGCTTTGTTCCGGTCGTGCCTGCGCGCTATGCAGCACGCGCAAATGAATGGGATATGACACGTATATCCCCTGATCGCCCGCGCGCCGTAGGGTCCCGATCGAAGTTACCGGTACTGTCCGCACAGAAAGCGGCGCCCCTGTCCGCGGCGGCTTGCTGGAGATATGGAACGCAAATCATTTTGGCCGTTACCGTCATATCGAGGATCATTCGGGCTTACAGCTGGATGACAACTTCTTTGGGATGGGCCGTGTGCTGACAGACGACGACGGCAACTACCGGTTTTGGACCATCAGCCCCGGCGCATACCTAGCGCGCCCCGATATCGGCCGGTGGCGTCCTAAGCATATCCATATCTCGGTGAGCGGTGGATCATCACGCCTTGTGACGCAAATGTACTTCCCTGATGAGCCAAACAATGCGACCGACCCAATGGCGATCCTGATGGGGGATGGGTTTAAACACAATGTCGGCAAACCCTATGGCACCCCGGATCAAAACGTCGACGAGGGTTTTCGTTTTGATATCGTTGTTGGCGGACGCAACGCGACTTTTTTGAATGAAGGATCTGGGTCGAAGGGCTCCCGGTACTGTTCGACCTTGGAACCGACCCCGTGCATCAAGATCAGATCAGGCGGATGCGCGAGACGCTCTTTGCATGGGCCTGCTAGCAACATTCGCGTGTGACCGTCTCTGATAATATGATCGAAACAGTTTCTGCGCAGATGATGCGGTTGATGCTGTACAATTGGGCTTTTGACATGCGGTAGAGCATGAGGCATGAAAAACGCGCAACGCGCGTGATGCCAGAACACTGCTGTCAGGTATCAGATCGCCACTCAACCAACCGATGAGGCGTCTGACGCCTTGCGCACCATAGCACCTATTTCCATCAATTCATCGCTCAGTGGGTTGGTTTTGCGCCATACCATGCCGATGGTACGTCGCGGTGGGTGTTTAGGAAAAGGCTGTACCGAAACATCGGCGGCACGGGTTTCGAAGTGTCGCGCCATTTCTGGGATCAGGGTAACCCCGATCCCGGCGCTGACCATGCGAACCAATGTGGAAAGCGAACTGCCTTCCATGATATTGCGTGCACGGGTGCCAGTGGCATTGCAGAAAGATAGCGCCTGATCGCGAAAGCAGTGCCCTTCTTCCAGCAACAACAGCTGCATCGCGGGCAATGCGGCGGCATCTGGCACGGGCAGGGCCGCGTCGCCTGCCGGACGCACCAGCAAGAACTCTTCATCAAATAAACTGAATTCCTGTAAATCAGGCTCCGAGACAGGCAAGGCGACAATGGCAACATCAAGCCGCGACGCCAGGATCTCATTCACGAGTGATTGCGTGATGGTTTCTTTTGGCTCAAGTGAAAGGTCAGGATAGCGGACCGACAATGCCCTGATAATCGTTGGCAACAAATAGGGTGCAACCGTTGGGATAACCCCAATGCGCAGGCGCCCGGAAAAAGGGCTGTCGCGCTTGCGCACCAGCGCATCAAGATCATCGATACGATGCAGGATTTCGCGCGCACGCACCAAAAGATCCTCACCCAAAGCGGTCAGGCGGATCTGCCGGGCCGCCCTTTCGACGAGCGGGCCCCCCATGATCCCCTCCAGTTCCTTGATCTGCAAAGACAAGGCGGGCTGCGAAATCATGCAGGCGTCAGCGGCGCGGCCAAAGTGGCCATGGTTGGCCAAAGCTTCGAAATAACGCAGGTGTTTGAGCGTCAGTGATTTCATTTGCAAAACTTATCGTTGGTATTTGTATAATGTATTGGAGCTTATTTTTGAATCATTCTAAAGAGGATGCAAGTTTCCAAAAATATCGACAGAGGAGAGATCTCATGGACGGCAATCCCATTAACAGTAAATCTGGTGGCGGCTGCCCCGTTATGCACGGCGGGAATACGGCCACAGATAATGCAGTGACCAAATGGTGGCCCGAGGCTCTGAATCTCGACATTCTGCATCAACATGACCGTCGGACCGACCCGATGGATGAAGGTTACAACCACCGCGAGGCCGTCAAGGCGTTGGACTTCGCGGCGGTGCGCGCAGATGTCGAAATGCTTTTGACGGATCGCCAGGACTGGTGGCCTGCTGACTGGGGCCACTACGGCGGCTTGATGATCCGCCTCGCCTGGCACTCGGCCGGATCTTATCGCATGGGTGATGGCCGTGGCGGCGGTGGTGCGGGCAATATCCGTTTTGCGCCTTTGAACTCCTGGCCCGACAACGCCAGCCTTGATAAGGCGCGCCGTCTCTTGTGGCCGGTTAAAAAGAAGTACGGCAATGCTCTGTCCTGGGCTGACCTGATCCTGCTGAGTGGTACAGTGGCCTATGAGGCAATGGGTCTGAAGACTTTTGGTTTTGGGTTTGGCCGCGAAGATATCTGGGGTCCCGAAAAGGACGTCTACTGGGGGTCCGAGAACCAATGGTTGGCCCCATCCGAGAACCGTTATGGTGATCTGGATACGCCGGGCACCATGGAGAACCCGCTGGCGGCGGTGCACATGGGTCTGATCTACGTCAACCCAGAAGGTGTGAACGGCAACCCTGATCCGGCGCGCACTGCACTGCACATCCGCGAGACGTTTGCGCGGATGGCGATGGATGATGTCGAAACAGCTGCATTGACCTGCGGCGGCCATACTGTTGGCAAGGCACATGGTGCGATGGCAGGTGACAATATCGGCGCGGAGCCCGAGGGCTGTCCCGTACACGGTCAGGGTCTGGGCTGGAACAACGCTGATCAAGACGGCAAAGCGACCAATGCTTTCACATCCGGTATCGAAGGTGCCTGGTCCAAAGAACCGCTGAAGTTCGACATGGGCTATTTCGACTATCTGTTCGGTTACGAGTGGGAGTTGACCAAATCCCCTGCTGGAGCACATCAGTATCAGCCGGTCGATATGCCAGAGGATGAAAAGCCGGTCGATCCAACGGACCCATCCGTGCGCCGCATGCCGATGATGACGGACGCTGATATGGCGATGAAAGTGGACCCAACCTACAACGAGATTTGCCAGAAGTTCATGGCCGATCCCGATTTCTTCCGCGATGCCTTTGCACGCGCGTGGTTCAAACTGACCCACCGTGATATGGGGCCACGGCCAAACTACTATGGCCCATTTGTACCGCAGGAAGAACTGATCTGGCAGGATCCAATCCCTGCTGGCAGCACCGATTACGATGTGGATGTCGTGAAGGCCAAGATCGCAGAAAGCGGCCTGACGGCTGCCGAGATGATCGCTACCGCCTGGGATAGCGCGCGGACATTCCGTGGCTCTGACAAGCGGGGCGGGGCCAATGGCGCCCGTATCCGGCTTGCTCCGCAAAAGGATTGGGCGGGTAATGAGCCGACACGCTTGGCCAAAGTGCTTGGTATTCTAGAGCCGATTGCGGCCGCTGCCGGTGCCTCGATCGCGGATGTGATCGTTCTGGCGGGCAATGTGGGTCTGGAACAGGCGATCAAAGCCGCTGATTTTGATGTCGACGTGCCCTTCACGCCGGGCCGCGGTGATGCGAGTGATGCGCAGACAGATGCTGACAGCTTTTCTGTGCTCGAGCCGCTGGCGGACGGGTTCCGCAACTGGCAGCTAAAGGAATACGCGGTCTCGCCAGAGGCGATGATGCTGGACCGCGCGCAGCTTCTGGGTTTGACAGCTGCCGAGATGACGGTTCTGGTTGGCGGCATGCGGGTGCTTGGCACCAACCATGGCGGCAACACCCACGGGGTGTTCACCGATCGCACAGGTCAGTTGACAACCGATTTCTTCGTCAACCTGACCGATATGGCGTTAAGCTGGCATCCGGTTGACGGCGGTACATACGAGTTGCGTGATCGGGCCTCTGGCGCGGTCAGGTTCACGGCGACAAGTGCTGATCTGGTGTTTGGATCAAACTCGATCCTGCGCGGTTACGCAGAGGTCTATGCCCAGGATGACAACGCTGGGAAATTCGTGCGTGACTTCGTTGCCGCATGGACCAAGGTGATGAACAATGACCGGTTCGATCTGGTTGCCTAAGTAACTGTCTGGCCGGGCGGACGTTCGCCACCCGGCCAGACGCATTCCGCAAGCTGCACGCGTCTGTAAGTAGCGGGGTGTCTGGGTTTGCAGTTCGCCCTACATGACTCAGTTTTTGACATGAGGATAAGCAACTATGGTGAACACTTGTGACCACTTAGCCTGCACATCACTTGTCTTTTTCCAACTTCTATAAGAAATCCCCGCAGATCGCCCTCTGCGGGGATTTTGGCAAGTTTGATCTCTAGTCCATGTAGATTGGTGCTACGGGCCGTACCGGAACACCAGGTTGCCACGCCTGATTGAACGAAGGTGCGGCGTAAGGGAATTTCTCCATATTGAGCGCCTGATCAGAAATGCGGGGCAGGAAACTGTCAGGTGCGGCGTACAGGAACGGGTTAATGTCCTTGATCGTCCAATAAATTGCATCCTCAGCGAAGCTGCGGCCATTGGGATAGCCAGCAGGCTTTGACGGATCCCATGCCAGCATGTCCGGGGCATAGAATGCGACGGTATCGTCCAGTTTCTGCTCTTCGACTTCTAGCCGGTTAAAGCTAAAGGCGAATTGATCGCCAAAGCGGGACAATCCTTCATCAGGACTAGCGGCATTATAGGCGTTGTTGAAATCGCCGACCGTTGGATAGTCGGGATCGACGGGCAGGTAGCGATCTTCGTTATAGCCGACGGGTGGGTCGACGAAGAAAATACCTTGCACGCCTGCGCGGCCCATACGGTCAACGGACGTTCCATCCCGGTCCGCCACCACGGCCCAGTAATTCAGCGCCTGATCGGCCAGTCCGGGGACCTCGAGCACGATCAGGGTCATATCGGAGATACCAAACGCCCCAATGGATGTGGGTTCAGCCGGTAGGTTGTCGCCCCCGGCCAGCGCTTGCTTGATAGCGAGGGCCGCAGGCGCCTGAACTGTCGTGAAGTCAAAGAAAAACGGATCACGTCTTGGCCCAATGAACAGCAATTCGCCGTTGTCGCCTTCAGTCACTTCAAGCGCGCGGTTCAGGGCTGTGGTATAGCCGCGGGCAATCTCGCGTCCGTTCCAGTCGTTTGACTGTGCATCATCGCCTTCCGCAAGGCGTAGCTCGACCGTCTGCTTTTGACGGTCATCCTCGATGTCGCGCACTCTGATCTTATAGGCGATATCGGCGATCGCGTCGCCATCTGTATCAAGGCGAAACATGTAGATCAGGTCTGGATCAAGCTTGATTTCTTCAGACCCTAACGTGCCTGGAGCGCCGCTGCCGGATAGCGGGTTTAGCGTATATGCCATAGTTAACCCGCCGGTTTGTGCCCCGCGAAATAGGAAGCTGTCACCGATATCGGACATGGGATAAAGCTGGGTCAGCGGCGCATCGCGATGGTCAGATGCGCTGACAGCTGAGGCCTGCAAAGTAATGCAAAAAAGGGCTGTCGCGCATGGCGGAAAACGGAGAGACAAATGCTGTTCCTTTCGAAATTGATGAAATCGGGCAAGCCAAAATGTCTTGGCTTGCCCATTTGTATGCGATGCAATCAGCTTTAGCTACGCGACGGGAAGATTCCCTGCAATGCGATGATGTAGTTGATGCAAAGTGTTGGCTGCATGTTTGGGTGTGCTTGACCGCCGCCCGCGTTTGAGATTGTACCGGCATTCAGGGCAATCGACGGCAAGGTCGCCGGATTTGAATCGTCCCGGTTTACGTAGATTGAGGTGCGGCCAATCGCGTCGCCGGATGCACGGTCATTTGCGGCAGGCGCAGCAGCAGTAAGAAGCTCGTGATTGTGGTTGGGTAGCTCTGCTGCGCTCAAGGCAACATCCTCGATACCGACACGCTGTCCAATTTGACGTGGTGTCAACCCGGGTCCGGTGCCTGCATGCATGGGTACGCGCCCACGCAGATCGGGCAAGCCGAATGATGTGCGACCGTCGCCCCCATAAGTTGTGCCAAGAATTGAGAACAGCGCCGAATTACTTGCAATGGGTAAAAGCTGCCCATCACAGAATGCCCAACCACGCGGGGCGAAGTTGCCCCCGAAAAGCATGATTTGCGCGATAAATGGTTCCATTGTTACTCCAATCAATGTGTTTCAGCGGGGTGAGTGGAAACCTTTGCAGGTCTGCCCGCCTTCGTGATGTCAGAGTGATCGGCTTATCCACGATGTTCTGTGTCTGCGCGCACATTACTACTTTTTCTGTTCGGCTAGTCATATCGCAAGCGTGCGTCGCCTTGGCGTGCAGCAATTATGTGAAGGGTTGTTTAAATGGGTCGTTTTGCGAAACCGAGACTTTTGAGAGCTATGAAGGCCGTTGCTGTGGTCGGCGCAATTCTGGCGCCTGCATCTGCGAATGCGTTGGGGGGCAGCAATATTGACACCGGCAGTACCTTGAAGCCGCAAGGCATCTCAGACGCGTCATGTTTGTTTACGGGCTTCAATGAGCCAGGCAATGATTCAGCTTGGCGTATCGTTTAACGCTCCAGGTCTCGGGATTACCGCAACAGGTGGTAGCGAGTGGTTTTTCGGAAGTGTGGACACCTTTGCAAGCCCGGTCACTGAAGCAGACCTTTTGGCCAGTTGTCCTTTTCAGAATGCGACCATTGTTTCGCAGAATGGTGCTGACAACGGCAGCTACGCCGCCGACGATTTCATGGGCATCACATTTCGTGCGCAGCCCAATGGCGACCCCCTCACCTATGAGTACCGAATAGGGATAGAGGGTGTCACAACAACGGTTGTTGTGAACGAAAGGACGGTATTCACAGCCCCGAACGTCGCACCTACCGCTAATGCGGGGTCGAACCAGTCTGTTCAATCCGGCACGCAAGTCACACTAGACGGTTCGGGCAGCGCTGACTCAGATGGCAGCATCGCATCCTACGCCTGGTCACGGACGGGTGGCACCGGATCGGCAGCCGACGCCATGTTGAATGACGCCACCGCCGAAAACCCGACATTTACAGACAACTCGCTCAACGCAAGCAGCAGTGCTGTGACACATATCTTTGAACTTGTTGTGACGGATGATGATGGCGAAAGCTCTGTTGCTGATTCTGTAACGATTACGATCACACCACCACCAAACACAGCACCCACTGCGAATGCCGGTACTGATCAAACGATTCCCTCTGGTTCCTTGGTTACACTTGATGGCTCTGCCTCAAGTGACCCGGACACCGGCCAAACATTGACCTATAGCTGGATGCAAGTGGGCAGCCCGGCGGTGTCTTTGTCAGATCCCACTGCAGATATGCCGACCTTCACAGCACCAACCTTAAACCTTGGCGATGCTGATGTTGGTTTAACATTCTCGTTAACCGTATCTGATGGGATCACATCCTCGGTAGCGGCAACCGTCACAGTCACGGTCGAAGCTCCCGCCGATACAGTGGACCCCGTTGTGACTGTGCCTGCTGATATCAGTGTGAACACGGATCCCGGTGCAAGTACGGCAGTTGTCAGCTATGCCGGAGCGATGGCGACAGACAATGTTGGCGTCACCAGCGGTCCTACGCTCACTGGTGGTTTGGCCTCTGGTGCTGCTTTTCCTGTTGGAATAACCGTTGTGACATTCGAGGCCGCTGACGCTGCCGGGAACACCGGTTCCGCCAGCTTTAGTGTCACCGTCAATGACAACGAGGACCCCATCGTCAGCGGACCATCCGATGTTGTTGTCTCGACGGACTCGGGCCAAAATATTGCGACTGTCACATATGCAATCCCGACAGCTACGGACAACGTAGGTGTTGCATCTGGTCCTGCATTGACGGCAGGTCTGGCCTCTGGTGCCAGCTTCCCGCTTGGCACAACGACGGTAACCTACACCGCGACCGATGCTGCCGGAAACGCTGGGGCAGCCAGTTTCAATGTTACCGTCAACGACAACGAAGCGCCGGTTGTTAGCGTCCCAGCCAATATCATGGTCGCCACTGATCCGGGCCAAAACACAGCCACCGTTACTTATGCGACGCCAACCGCCACGGACAATGTTGCTGTGACAACTGCTCCGGCGCTGACCGCCGGTCTGGCCTCTGGCGCGATATTCCCTGTCGGGGTGACGACGGTCACATTTCAGGCTGGCGATGCGGCTGGCAATCTTGGCGATGCAAGCTTCACGGTGACCGTCACAGATGATGAAAATCCGGTAGTGAATGTCCCGGCCGATATCGCCGTCACAACAGACGCTGGTCAGAGCACGGCGACGGTAACTTACCCTGCCCCCACTGCGACAGACAACATTGCCGTCACCTCTGGTCCGACGCTCACCGCTGGTCTTGCCTCTGGTGCCGGGTTCCCTGTCGGGGTTACCGTTGTGACCTATCAGGCTACCGATAACGAAGGAAATGTTGGCGAAGCCAGCTTTAACGTGACGGTGACAGATGCCGAAGATCCGGTTGTCTCAGTGCCAGCCAATATCGTAGTGTCCGCTGATCCGGGGCTGACGACAGCCGTTGTCACCTACGCTGCCCCTACGGCCACGGACAACGTTGCCGTGACAACAGGCCCGGCTTTGACAGCGGGTTTAGCGTCTGGGGCGGCATTTCCCACAGGAATGACGACGGTGACATATCAGGCCGGTGATGCGGCCGGAAACACCGGCACTGCCAGCTTTACGGTAACGGTCAGCGATACCGAGGCTCCCGTGATCACCCCACCAGCGGCGATCTCTGCCGAAGCAGGGCCCGGTGGCACGGCGAACGTCAGCTTTGCTGCTGTGGTCACCGATAACGCTGCCGGGTCAATCACACCTGTGTACACTCTGGCAGGGAATGCGATTTCCAGCCCGTTCGACTTTGCCGTTGGTGCCAATACGGTGCTGGTGGATGCAACCGATGCGGCTGGCAACATGGCTGCGCAGCAAAGCTTTGTGGTGACTGTCGCCGCAGCGGTGGCACCGGATGCACCTTTGATCACGACGTCGGTAATCAATGCAAACCGGTCCCTGACAATTGGCGGCACGGCGGAGGCTGATTCAATCGTCAACGTGACCTTCCCCGACAACAGCATGCAAAGCGTTACTGCAACGGGGGGCACATATTCGGTGACTTCAGCCGCTGATATGACGGGCGGCACGGTGTCGGTTACGGCCACCGATGCAGTTGGCAATACGTCTGCCGCGGCAACCGTTGACCTGTTCCCGGACTTTGACGGACCGACAGTGGCGATCAGTGGCGCACCTTCCAGCATCTCTGATGCGACGCCATTTGTTGTGACGATCACTTTTTCCGAAACTGTGACTGGCTTTGTGCAGGGTGATCTAAGCGTGACAGGTGGCAATGTGACGTCCTTTGCGGGGTCAGGTACGACCTACACTGCGCAAATCACGCCGTTGGGTACTGAAGTGGTTACAATCAACGTGGCCGCCGGTGTGGCCGAGGATGATTTTGCGAACCCCAATGAAGCCTCTGCAACGGTATCAATCGGCTTGGGCGCCATAACCGCAACAGAAGAGATGATCACGCAAACGGCGCGTCAGCGCGCCAGACAACTGATCCAGTCGCAGCCGCAAATCAACCGGTTCTTGTTGGGTGGTCATGATGGACGCTTCAACCTCAGCGCGACGCAAGGGGCCGGTAACTTTGATCTGGGCACCGCGTCCGACCGTCCCATCTGGCTGTCTGCGCGCGGGCAATGGAGCACGCAGGACGATCTTGAAGGCGCTTATGCCAACCTGACCTTGGGCTCACATTATGAGGTGCGTGAAGGTCTTTTGATTGGTGCAATGGCGCAATTCGACACGATGACGTCTGACGATGGTCCGATGGAATTCGAAAGCACCGGCTGGCTGGTCGGCCCCTATGCTGTGGTGCGTTTGCCCGAGCAAGATATTGTCTTCTCTGGTTCCTATCTGTTGGGTCAAACCGACAACACACTATCGCCCTTGGGTACTTACGAAGATGACTTCACAGGCGACCGCAGCATCCTGACGCTGAATGTGGCGGGTGAAGTTGCGCTGGACCGGGTCACGCTGATCCCGATGCTGGATCTTGCTCATGTCAGGGATGAAAATGAGGCCTATCTTGGCGGTGATGGTTTTGAGGTACGCGCCATCACCGTCACCACAACCGAGGCGCGGCTTGGCATCGATTTCATTGTGCCGATAAGCATGGATGACGGCGCGCTTGATCTGCTGGGTGGGTTTGGCGCTAACGCATCGGTCTTTGATGATGGGTTCATCCGGACCGAGAGCGACCGGGGCGAGGTGAGATTGGGCGCGCGCTACGCGTTCGGGACCACTGGCCAATTCTCGATCATGACCAGCTATGATGGGATCGGGGACGACAGTTACGAAGCCTTCGGTGCCAGCGCTTTGCTGGAATTCGATTTCTGATCTGATCTGGCCAAAACGGAAAACCTGACCCCGGCTGTTAACGTACTGGGGTCAGGTTTCATGAGCAGTTCCAGCTCTTTTAGTACGGCGAGCATCAACTGCCGAACGTCACCTTAAATGAGGTGGCAATTTTTTCTTGCCTACAGTTATGAAATTTCGCAACATAACTTCGCTGGTTTGGCGATGGCGTCGTCAGGGCACTTTGATGCGCCAGCATATCTTATCTATCCTGAACGCCGGGATTTTGCTTTGCTGATGTGTGCGGTGGGGAAAGTCTTGGCCCCTCGTTGCGCGTCGCATGCGGAACGAAGGAGTTCGAATATGGATCGTCCACAGCAATACCGTTTTCATCAGGGTGAAAAGACCCTCCCGTTCGCGGATGCCGAATATGATGCGCGCCTGTCCAAGCTGCGAACGGCGATGGCTGCCGAAGGTGTAGATGCCTGTGTTTTCACGTCGATGCACAATGTCGCCTACTACTCGGGCTTTTTGTACTGTGCGTTTGGTCGCCCATACGCCTTGGTTGTGACCCCCGGCGAAAGTGTTACTGTTAGTGCTGGCATTGACGCCGCGCAGCCATGGCGCCGCAGCCATGCAGACAACATCACATTCACAGATTGGCAACGGAACAACTACTGGCGTGTCATTGAATCTGTGACAGGGCAGGGCAAGGTGATCGGGTACGAAGGTGACCACATCAGCCTTGCGCAAAAAGCGCTGCTGGATGGGTTTTTGAAACCGAGCGCATCCAAGGATATCGCGCCGGTCACCATGGTGCAGCGCATGCATAAATCTGACGCAGAGATTGCATTGATCCGCGCAGGTGCACAGGTGGCTGACGTGGGTGGCTATGCGATCAAGGATGCGATCAAGGCAGGCACCCGCGAGATTGATGTCGCCATGGCCGGGCGTGATGCGATGGAGCTTGAGATCGCCAAACGGTTCCCGGATGCCGAATACCGCGACACATGGGTCTGGTTTCAGTCCGGTATCAACACTGATGGCGCCCACAACCCGGTCACATCGCGCCAGTTAGAACGTGGCGATATCCTCAGCCTCAATACCTTCCCGATGATTTCCGGGTATTACACCGCGCTTGAGCGGACCCTTTTTGTGCAAGAGGTGGATTCGACCAGTCTGAAGATCTGGGAGGCCAATGTCGCGGCCCATGAATACGGGATGAACCTTTTGAAGCCGGGTGCCACCTGCGCCGAGGTCACCCATAAGATCAATGCGTTCTTTGAAGAACGCGATCTGCTGCAATATCGCAGCTTTGGCTATGGTCACTCCTTTGGGGTTCTATCGCACTACTATGGCCGCGAGGCTGGTTTGGAGTTGCGCGAAGATATCGACACTGTGTTGGAGCCCGGCATGGTGATCTCGATGGAGCCGATGCTGACAATTCCGGAAGGTCAGGCAGGGGCTGGCGGTTACCGCGAGCATGACATTCTGGTCATCACAGAAGATGGCAATGAGAACATCACAGGCTACCCCTATGGCCCGGACTTCAATGTCGTTGGCTAAGGCTTACCCACAATCCATCGGGCGGCACAGCATGCTGGCTGTCCGGTGCCACAAATTGCAGCAAACTGCTTTGCATCCATGCGTAAAAAATCATTGGGTGAGATTGTTCAACATAGTGTCGCTGACTGTTTGCTTGCGTTCTGCATCTGCATTTTGCACGCTACTCGCTAACGTGCCGTTTTATGACCGGTTCCAGTAGACGATTGTTTGAAAGGGAAACCCTCTCAATGCTAGATGCACAAGACGCCTTTGTTGCTTTTGAGCGTGTCCAAAAAAGTTACGATGGTGAGACATTGGTGGTTAAAGACCTGAACCTGTCGATGCCAAAGGGCGAGTTTCTGACGATGCTGGGGCCATCGGGGTCTGGCAAGACAACCTGCCTGATGATGCTGGCGGGATTCGAGACCGCAACCCATGGTGATATCACGCTGGACGGTGTGTCGATTAACAATATCCCACCGCACAAGCGCGGCATCGGCATGGTGTTCCAGAATTATGCACTCTTTCCGCATATGACGGTAGGTGAAAACCTCGCGTTTCCGCTGGAAGTGCGCAAGATGGGCAAATCCGAGCGCGATGAGAAGATCAAACGCGCCCTTGATATGGTCCAGATGGGTGATTTTTCAGGCCGCCGCCCTGCGCAGCTTTCAGGCGGTCAGCAACAGCGGATTGCTTTGGCCCGTGCCTTGGTGTTCGAACCCGAGCTGGTGCTGATGGACGAACCATTGGGTGCGCTGGACAAACAGCTACGCGAAACTTTGCAGTTTGAGATCACCAATCTTGCGCATGAGCTGGGCATCACAACCGTTTACGTGACCCACGACCAGACTGAAGCACTGACGATGTCAGACCGTGTGGCCGTGTTTGACGATGGCCGTATCCAGCAACTGGCCCCACCGGATGAGCTTTATGAGAAGCCCGAGAACAGCTTTGTGGCGCAGTTCATCGGCGAAAATAATACGTTGGATGGTGTTATCGAGGAGATTCAGGGCGATACTTGTATCGTCAAGCTGGATAGCGGCGACATTATCGATGCCGTGCCTGTGAATGTCAGCAAGGTGGGCGAACGCACCAAAGTGTCCATCCGTCCAGAGCGTGTTGAGTTCGACCGTGCGCGTTTGCATGCCGATGCGCATACGCTGCAGGCTGAGGTGCTCGAGTTCATCTATATGGGTGATATCTTCCGCACGCGTTTACGTGTGGCGGGGACGGACGAGTTTGTAATCAAGACACGCAATGCGCCGGACCAAACGCGCCTGAAACCCGGCCAGACACTGGAAATCGGCTGGCTTGCGCAGGATTGCAGGGCGCTGGACGCCTGAACCAAACAAGGGATTGCGGTCGCCCGGATCGCTCTTCTCTCAATACCAAACCGGGCCTTACTTCGGGAGACGAAAATGAAAACTACGATGAAACTGATGGCAACCACGTGCCTGACGCTGACGGCGTCGATGGCGGTATCTGACGGCCATATGGCCAGCGAAATGACGATCGTCAGCTGGGGCGGCGCATATTCTGCATCACAACAGAATGCATATCATGACCCCTATATGGAAATGACGGGCGTCAACATCATCAACGACGAAAGCTCAGCCGAGGCTGTTGCGAAGCTGCGTGCCATGAACGAAGCTGGCAACGTCACCTGGGATGTCGTTGACGTTGTGGCCTCGGACGCGATCCGTCTGTGTGACGAAGGTCTGGCGCTGGAGATCGACCACGATGAACAGCTTGCCCCCGGTGATGACGGGTCAACGGCATCTGACGACTTTGGTGACTTGATTGTATCCGACTGCTTCATTCCGCAGATCGTGTATTCGACAACTGTTGGCTATCGCACTGATCTGGTAGGTGATACCGCGCCAACAGATATCTGCGCGATCTTCGACACAGAAACCTACCCCGGTCAGCGTTCGCTGGAAAAGCGCCCCATCAACAACATGGAATGGGCGCTGCTGTGTGACGGCGTTGCCAAAGACGACGTCTATGACGTTCTTGAAACAGACGAAGGTCAGGCGCAGGCATTTGCCAAGCTTGATACGATCAAGGACAGCGTTGTCTGGTGGTCTGCTGGTGCAGATACGCCGCAGCTTTTGGCTGACGGCGAAGTTGTCATGGGTTCGACCTATAATGGCCGTCTGTTCAGCTTGATCGAAGAGCAAAACCAGCCCGTTGCCATGCTTTGGGACGCGCAGGTGTTTGACCTTGATGGTTGGATCATCCCAACCGGTCTGAGCCCCGAGCGCGAAGCGCGTGCGCTTGATTACGTCCGCTTCGCGACAGACACGCAGCGTCTTGCAGACCAGTCGAAGTGGATCGCCTATGGCCCGGCGCGTGCGTCCTCGGCACCGTTGGTCAGCACACATGCTGAACTGGGCATCGAAATGGCCGCGCATATGCCGACAGACCCTGCCAACGCGACAAACACCTTCCTCTATAACTACGAGTGGTGGGCGGATTATCGCGACGATCTGGACGCAAAGTTCCAAGCGTGGCTGGCGCAATAAGCCAATGATTTGGGGCGCGGCACAAAGATCGCGCCCCATACCCAACGGGAGAGCGTAACGTGACAGAAGTACTGGCAGCAGATGGGCGGCCCCTAAAGGCGTCGCTGAACCGTGCGTTACGACGCCAGAAACTGCGCGCACTTGCGCTAATCGCGCCTCTTTTGCTTTTCATTCTGGTCTCGTTTGTGATGCCGATTGGCGACATGCTGTTCCGCTCGGTCGAAAACCAGATCGTATCAGAGACTTTGCCGCGCACGGTCACAGCACTTGAAGACTGGGACGCCAACAGTGATGAGGCACCGGGCGAAGCGGTCTTTGCCGCGCTTTATACCGACATGGCGCTGGCAACCGAATACAAGACCCACACCCGCCTTGGCAGTCGCCTGAACTATGAGATGACAGGGATTTCGTCACTGTTCCGCAAATCGGGCCGCGGTGTCGGGCGTTTTGACACGGATACCTATACAAACGCTTTTCAGGAAGCCGATCCTGCCTACGCCGACCCGGCGCAATGGTCCGCATGGATGCAGGACGCCAACGTGCGCACAAGCCTGCCCGAAACCGCCGCGACCTATGATGCATGGGCGCAGATGATTGTTGAGGCCGAAGGCGACGTCCCCTCCGAGGAAGAGCCTTGGGATTTCGTTTATACCGCGCTTTACAAAGAGGTGATGGCCGGAGCGCAGCCCCCCATCGCCGTTGATCTGTCTGATATCGTGCCGATCTCATTGCAAGCACAGTTTGCCGATATTGATGAGGATTGGTTGGATCCGGATGTCTGGCAAACCATTAAGATTTATGCGCCTTCGTACACCAGCGGCTATTTTCTGAATTCCGTAGATCTGGCCAAAGGGGCCGACGGGATCGAAACGCGGCCCGAAAACGAACAGATTTATATCACCCTATTTGTGCGCACGATGGTCATGTCGTTGTCGATCATGGGAATGTGCGTGTTGCTGGGTTATCCTATTGCTTGGTTGCTGGCGAACCTGCCCGACCGCAAGGCGAACCTTTTGATGATCCTTGTGCTGTTGCCGTTCTGGACTTCCTTGTTGGTGCGGACATCTGCATGGAAAGTGCTGTTACAACAGCAAGGTGTGATCAATGATGTGTTGGTCTGGATCGGGATTGTCGCCGATGATGGCCGGTTGCAGCTGATCAACAACCAGACCGGTACGATCATTGCCATGACGCATATTCTGCTGCCGTTCATGATCCTGCCGTTGTATTCTGTGATGAAGACGATTCCGCCCAGCTATCTGCGCGCCGCCAAATCATTGGGCGCCAACGATTGGACGGCATTCTGGCGGGTGTATTTTCCGCAGTCCGTGCCGGGCATTGGCGCCGGGTGTATCCTCGTGTTCATCCTCGCTATTGGATACTACATCACGCCCGAACTGGTGGGTGGCACCAAGGGTGTCTTTATCTCGAACCGGATCGCGTTCCATATCTCATCCTCGCTGAACTGGGGACTGGCGGCGGCGCTTGGGTCAATCCTGCTGGCTGTCGTGCTGATCCTCTATTGGGTCTACGACAAGATTGTCGGCATCGATAACGTGAAATTGGGGGCTAGGACATGGCACTGCCAGCATATGCAAGCACCGGTCAGCGCGTCTGGCACTACAGTTTCCGCGTGATCTGCGGGTTGATCTTTTTCTTCCTGATCGCACCGATTCTGGTAATCATCCCGCTGTCGTTTAACGCCCAGAATTTCTTTACTTTCACCCCAGAGATGCTGGCGCTTGATCCGGCCGGGTATTCAACGAAACACTACGAGGATTTCTTCACCAACTCTGACTGGCAACTCGCGCTGCGCAACTCGCTGCGCATTGCGCCGGTGGCGACGATCCTGTCAGTAACGCTTGGTACATTGGCGGCTATCGGTCTGTCACAAAGCCACGTACCATTTCGCCGGGCCATCATGGCGATTTTGATTTCGCCGATGATCGTTCCGCTGATCATCTCGGCGACGGGCATGTATTTCTTCTACTCCAATCCTTACATCCCCACGCCATTCGGAAAGATTGAACTGCCCTTCACGCTGACGGGCACCTATTGGGGCGTTGTGCTGGCGCATGCGGCCCTTGGTATCCCCTTTGTGATCATCACCGTGACAGCAACCCTTGTTGGATTTGACCAGTCGCTAACCCGTGCCGCGGCCAATATGGGGGCCGGACCTGTGACGACCTTTTTCAAGATCCAGATGCCGTTGATTCTGCCAGGCGTCGTATCAGGCGGGTTGTTTGCTTTCATCACGTCGTTTGACGAGGTTGTTGTGGTGCTGTTTGTCGGTTCAGCCGGACAAAAGACACTGCCGTGGCAGATGTTTACCGGGCTGCGCGAGCAAATCAGCCCGACCATTCTGGCGGTTGCGACGATCCTGATCGGAATCTCGGTGCTGTTGCTGTTTACGCTAGAGCTTTTGCGCCGCCGGTCCGAGCGTTTGCGGGGTATGTCACCGACCTAGGTCATTGAGAATGGGACATGCAATGGCAGTTGCAAGCTGTACCTTTGCATGTCCATTTGTCCCACTGGTGAAAACACTAGCTCTTGCCACGTCCGCGCTGTCCGTATGGGCTTTCGCCATAGCGTGCTTTGTAATGGCGGGTGAAGACCGAGTTTGAGTTGAAACCGGCGGCGACGGCGACTTCCGAAACACTGAGATCGGTTTCGGTCAGCAAGGCGTGCGCCCGGTCGAGCCGGATGTTGCGATACACCTTCGCGGGTGGTTCATCCATCAGTTGAATGAACAGGCGCTCCATTTGTCGGCGTGATACCTGGACGTTCTCGGCCAGTTCCTCGAGCGTCAGCGGGTCTTCGACGTTGGCGTACATTTGGCGCAGGATTGACAACATGCGTGGATTGCGCGAACTGATCGCTTTGGCAATGGACGAGCGTTGATCGGTATGTGGCGATACCTCTGGCCGGTTCAGACACATATCCGAAACGGCCAGCGCAAAATCCTGACCATAGTCCTCCGAGATGAGCGATAGCATCATCTCGGTCGACGCCATGCCGCCGCCGCAAGTCAGCAAATCTCCGTCGCGTTCAAACCTGTGACGTGTCGGGGCATAGTCGGGGAAGGTTTCAAAGAAACCGGGCTGATTTTCCCAATGCAGTGTGAAGTCTTTTCCATCCAACAACCCGGTGCGTGCCAATGTTGCAGCCCCCGTGCAAATCCCGCCCGCCATGCCGCCAAATCGGACGTGGCGGCGGATGCGGGCAAGGACATTTTCCGAGGCGACTTTGATGCCGTTGTTGCCGGAACAGACAAACAGATAGGTATCCGGGTCAAGAACATCGAGGCTCGCATTTACACCGATATCGATGCCTGAAGACGACGAAACAGCGGTTCCATCTTCGGATAGGACCACCCAGCCATAGAGCGGCTTTTGCGCCAGCTGGTTGGCAATGCGCAATGGATCAACGGCGGCGCTAAAGGCGAGTAAGGTAAACTGCGGCAAGAGTAGGAAGCCGAACCAACGGGTGCCGTGTGGGTCCTTCACTGGATAGGTGAAGGCGCCCTCAGGAACGAGGTCGGGCCTAGTCGCATCTGTCGTTATGACTTTGACCAAATTGCTACCGTTAGGTTGTTGTATCTAACAGAACGGGGAACCAGTCCGTTCGCAAGCGTTGGCCCGCCGTCATGGCATGACCGGGAAAGGGCGGAGACGTCGGACCTGGACGTTCCACGTACCGCGCGTCATCGCCAAGCAAGCGCAAGGAAAACGCACGGCGGCGTGCGTCGCTTTCATTGCCGCGTGCGCCGTGCAATGTCTTGTAGTTGAACGCCACCGCATCGCCCGGTTCCATTTCGTATTCACGGATGTCCATACCTTCGGCGTCTGGGTCGGGGACCTGCATGTAGTCATCGTCATTGGGGTAAAAACTGGTCTCGGCGAGCCAGCGGGTTGGCAAGACTGGCTTTTCCCAATGATGCGAGCCCGCGACGCAGCGCAGTGAGGCATCGCGCACCGGATCAAGCGGTGACCAGAAGCTGACCGTCTGTTCACCTTCAACAAAGTAGTACGGGCTGTCCTGATGCCAGGGTGTTGGTTTTGATGTGCCCGGTTCTTTGACCAATACATGATCATGGAACATCTGAACGGTCTTTGACCCCATTAGTTCCGCCGCAACGGCGGCTGCAGATGACGCCGCAATGGCCTCTCGGAATTCGGGGATGCGGGTCCAGTTGCAGTAATCGTCAAAGAAGCGCCCGCTCTCACCTTGTTTGAGGTTTTCGGCGGCATAAGGGCCCGGTTCGGCCATGTTGCGCGCGACACCCGCGCGCAGTTGTGCGACCTGATCCTTGAACAGGCCTTTGACAAGCACGACGCCGTCGCGCGCATAGCTGTCGATGTGATCCTGAGTTAAAAGCGGGTGGGCCATGGTACTTGCTCTCCTTTCGTTCAGTGACCCGGAATACCGGACAAATTCAAGCTATTTTCGTGGGCGCAGTCCGATGCATCTTTGGCGCCATCACAACAAATGACCATGCGTGAATGCCAGGAAAACCATGCGGAAGCCACCGGTATCGTGCTGGGACACCCATGTCGCGCCGTCCTTCAGGCCGGGCAAAACAGCTCAATCATGCCGCGCCCCTTGGCATTGACGCGACCGCAAGCCTCAAAGCTTGATGGATTTGTCATCATTTCGACAGTGCTACGCGACAGTCTGATTTCGTTGGGGTGGCTAGCACTTACGATCCGTGAGGCGATGTTGACCGTATCCCCCCAAACATCGAAACTTAGCCTGTCCTGACCGATGACGCCTGTTGATACAGGACCAGAGTTAATGCCTATCCGGATCTGCCAAAGTGGTCCTTGCGGGTCCAGACTGGGCGGCCTGACCTGTGCAACAAACTGCACAAACTCATGGGCTGCGGCAATGACGTGGTCGGGGGATGCCGGATCATCGTCCAACCCAGCGACGCACATATAGGCATCACCGATGGTTTTGACCTTTTCGATGCGGTGACGGGCGGTGATGCGGTCAAACTCGGAATAATAGTGGTCAAGGATGCGTAACAGCACCAGCGGATCGAGCGTTTCCGATTTGGCTGTGAATCCCACGAAATCTGCGAACATGACAGTCGCATTTTCGCAGCGCCGGGGGGTAACACCATTTTGTTGTTTCAATTCGTCGGCGATGGAGTTGGGCATGATCGAGCGCAATAGCCGGTCGCTGCGCGCCTGCTCTTGCTGCAACTTTTCGTTGAGCTTTTGCAGCTCTGCCTTTGCCCTTTCGACTTGAGCCAACACACTGCGCTGAAAAGACTGGCCGGTATCGATCAGATGCTCAAGCTCGACCCTGCGCATGTCCGATTTCGCCAACCGGCGTTTCAGGCGCGACAACTCTTTGTTTAGCGGCGCGGGTTGGTTGGTCATGGGGCTTTCTTCTTTGCTAGGCCCCTGATGCGCTCAGGAATACTGCCACAAAGGCGTTGGTATGTGTCAGCGAGGGGCCGTCCACTGTTTCGGGGCCAATTTCACCATAGCAGTAGAATCCGACAGTGGGTACATCCTGCCCGATGATGGTGCGCACTGACTCATACTCTTCCACGGTGCGCGTACCCAATGTTGCCCGACGCCCCGCGCAGGAATAAAGCAATGCGGCATCGACCGTGTTGCCCTGCATGCCAGCCGCCGCTTGGCCAACCGCATTGCGCGCCGCATCGACAATTTCCTGTCGCGATGCTGTGGAAAGCTGCACAACGCTGTCTTGCGCTACCGGATTGACCAGATGCAATGCGCCGGTATCAGCGTCAAAGTTAAGCGGTGAACTTAGCACCAGTGACTTACGTGTCTCGTCCTGAACCGCGAGGGGGTAGAAGATCGACGGTTGTTGCAGATAGTCGGCATAAAGGTCCGCCGCCGGGCGGTTGTCGATCTGGTGGACGACGGCACCTTCGGCCTTGGTGACCTTATGTGGTTGACCCAATGGGGTATAACCCGTGGCCAGACCAACCGAAACTTTGACCGATCCGTGCAGCGTCAGAAGAACGACAGCATCACTTGTCACGGTGTCATTGCAAATCTGGTGCGTTCCCTCAAACCGTAGTTGGTCGCTAAGCTGCCCCGCCAACAACGGGTACATTTGAGCCCAGTGCCGTTTGCAACCCGCCTACAAGGTGATGGATGTTCGTGCCCAACCCTTCCAGCATGGCAATGCCAAGGCAGATATCCTTGTCTGATCCGGCCCGCGCCATGGCCACGGCATCGGCTGTGGACTGGGCCGGTTCTGCAATGGCGTTGTGTCCAATACCCACGGAAAAATCCAGGGTGTCAGAGGCAAAGAGCATTATCACAATGCTGTCTTCGAGAAAGCCTTCACCACCGGCGATTTCGCCATCTGTCGTCCCGCCTGCGATCAGAAGCTCAGGATAATCGGCGCGCATCGCTTGTCCGACCAATGCAAGGTCCTGATCAATGGCTGCATAGACTAATGCCGCTTTCGGAGCATGGCCGTCCAATGCTGAGACGGCCATGTCCAAGGCCTCTTTCGCTGCAATGGCACTATCGGGATCATCTGACCAACCAGTTCCAACTTTCAGCATAAGAGACCCTTTCTAAGGTTTTGGTGTATTCAGCCGCGCTGCAATCCGTGTTTGCGCATAACGTCGTCAGCCGCAGTTTTAGCAGCCGCTTTGAATGCTGCAACAACTTCGGGTAGATAATTCCCCTTTGCTGTTGCAGATACCCATGGATCCTGCGTTGTCGAGATCAAGAAAGAGATCGACGTGCCATCCGTGGGGTCCAATCCGGCCCTTGCACCGTAACCATCCACAAAACTTTGACCATAACTTGGCACATCGAAGGCCGAAGATGTCACAAACATCGGATTTTTGGGGACAGTGCCACCATCGAAGGTGCTGATCGACAAGGCTTGATAGATCGCAGTGTTCACCTCGTTCATCAGGTCGACATCCGTGTTCCAGCCGTCACTGGTTTTGAAATTGACCGCATAGGTGACGATGTTCTGGTCCGACCCAAGTTCCTTGAACAGTTCCAGTGCCTTGTCATCATGGTGCAGGAAATCGACCAGATCATCATTTTGCCGCGGTACAAAGTTCCTACGGATGTAGGCAACCTGTTCAGCGCGCGCGTGATCGCCCTTGTGTTGTTTTTCGCAAGGCAAGCGCTGGAAGGGTACCACTTTGATGTAGTCATCGGTGCCATCCAGCGAGACGAGTTCGGCATAAAGTCGTTTGGAGTTGAAGATACACTTGCCAAGCAACTTACCATAGCCCGATTTATCAGGTCGGATCATCGCGTGGGACAGATAGACACCTGCGGCGGCTGCCCCCGGTTTGGACCCTTCGATACCATAAACACCGACTGTTGGATCAACTCCGCCGTGATAGACGACCGGTGCGGTAAAGGTGATCATGTCGCGCATCGCCCCATTACGATAACACAGGGCGCCCGCTGGGTAGGGGATAAATCCGGCTTTATGCGGGTCGACGGTTTGTGTGTCGGCATGTTTGAAGGCGCGGTATTGGCGCATGACATAGTCGCTCATGATCATGGCAGGGGTTTGTTCCAGTGCGCTTAAGCCTGATTGGGGTCAATCGGTTCCTTGCTGTCGCGCAACATCGAGGCAAAGTAGCCGCCCCATGCTCCATCGACATGTAGGGAAAACTCTAGCCCTTTCTTGCGGAATTCATCGCGCAATTCCACGATATCGGCGAGCGGATCGACGGCGCTTTCTTCGGTAGAGCCGATGACGGCGACCACTTCGACAATGGGGCGCTTGTTGTCCAGACAATCCTGCAATGTCTCGCGCAGGTGATCCATGCGCATGCGACCATCCTGATCAACATGGACGCGCCACAACTGATTGGCGCCCAACCCGATCAGAGCTGCACTTTTCGGCCATGAGTAATGCGCCGTTGATGGAGCCAGCACCACTGGCAGGTGTTGGACGTCTTTGGCAATAAAGCGTTGCTGGTATTCAGCCAGCCCAAGGTTCTGGACCGAGTATTTGTCCAGCGCTGCTTTGATCGCCTCTTGGGTGATGTGGAAATCCTTTTGCAGGCGCGGGGACAGGGCGATGACATCATCCAGTGCCACGTTCAGCAATTCCCAACAATCCAGATCAAGCAATTTGGCTGATCGCCCATCCGCAAGGGTGACTTTGACATCCTTACCACCTGCCATTTCCGGTTCATTGCGGATCGCTTCGGCCAATGTGATGGGCATGTATTTCAGGTTACGCGCCGCCCACATGGATTCGCCATTGGCGACCGACCCATCGCAGGTGATATGCGCCCATGGCGTCAGTGCGCCTTTGGCTGTCTCTGCATCGCTGGGCACATGATACCCCAGCATACGCGCCAGATCCTTGCCGACTTCGATTTCAAGCAGAGTTGTGACGGGCGATGCCTCTGCTGCCACGTTGTTTTGATTGTACAGCATTGCCGCGAAATACCCGATGGCACCCGGCATCGTGATATCCCAATACATATGTGATTGGTTGCGATAGCTGGAAAGCGGGATGGATCCGTGCAGCGCACCCAGAAGATCATCCAGCTTGGTGTCCAATGTGGCAATGGTTTTGCGGTACTCTTCAGAGGCCTTGATCTCTGGTGTGACAAAAACCGGATCCCCAAACTGATCGCCGTATTCACGGCGGGCATCGCAATGGGCGGCGACTGCCTTGGTCACAGATTGCGCCAGCACCTCCTGGTTTTCGGCCATGGGCCCCAGAAACCAACCCGCCAGCGAGGTCGAGCCTTTGCTGCGATCCAGATCCATGCGCCCCTCATCTTTTTCACTGCTATGAAAGGCTGACAGCACACCGGTGATGTGTTTGTGTTTTTGATTGCGGTCCATGGAGGTCTCCGTGATTGATAGGTTTTATTGATTGCGCGGCACGTAGCCCAAAAACAAAAGGGCCCTCGCAAATCGGCCCCATCACTCAATCATCTGCACAGGTGCTGCGATGTGCGTTGGCGCACGCCACAGCTAATCTTGGACATCCATTAGAGTCTCGACGTCATTGATCCTAATTTCGCCGCGTTTTGCGGCGATCACACCAGCGCGGTTCAGTTTGGCGATGACACGGCTGACCGCTTCGCGGTTTGCGCCTATGAAGTTCGAGATCACCTCATGCGTTGGGGCGTTGGCAATCACACCGCCATCCAAAAGCTGTTCCTGTTCCTGAGCCAGTTGCATCAGCCGGACGCGAACCCGTGTTTCGACATCATAGACCACAAGACCGAAGACGCGGTCATTCATGTTTCGCAGTCGCGCGCCCAGATCAGTGGCAAGATTGATAGCGATTTGGGGATATGCGCGCAGGAGCTTCAAGAAGGTTGGCCCCCGAAGCTTGCCCAGCACACAGTCGGAATGAGCTGAAATTGCGATCGACCGGGCTTTGCCGTCAAGTGCTGCCAACTCTCCGAAATACCCGCCTTCCGCAATTTCGGTAAACAGGATTTCCCGCCCGGTTTCGGCAACAATCTGGCCAATGACAGACCCTGACAACAGGAAATACGTCTCGGTTGTCGTATCGCCATGCATCATGATCAGCTTACCGCGCGGGACGCTCAAAACTTCCATTTCCTGTAACACCGCATCCAATGCTCGCTCATCAATACCCCGCAAGAGGGTGCAGTCTTTCAGCGATTGTTGGGTTACGTCTTTGACGGCCATTTTTGCCTCAGGGTCATCTTGGCGTCACCTTAGCTTTGTCGTCCCACGATAGCCAGCCTGCAGCGACGCGCAAATTTTTCGTAAAATTGTGTCCGGCCGCACATCTGTACCATTCTCTGCACCCTAAAACGAAGTGGTCACGAGGTCGATGAGACGGCCTTGGGCATCAAACAAATTTCAATCGAGAGGATTTTATAATGTGTGTTAGTGTTGCATTTACAGCAGGTTGTACCTTTGGTGATGTTGCTGAGGCGACAAAAGCCGCAGCTGCGACTACGCCGCCAGCGGTCTCTGATGGCTGTGTCAGCGTCATGTTCACGGCGGGTTGTACCTTTGGTGATATCGCCGAAGCTCAGGCCGCTGCAAAACCCCATATTGATGCGCTTACATCAACAGAGCTTGGCTGCGGCAGTGTAATGTTCACCGCAGTCTGCAGCGTTTAAAAATTTAGGGGGCGGCACGTCGTGCGCCGCCCTCAACAAGACCTTTTAGCACTTTCTAGTGAGGAACCCGTGGAACCGATTGCACGCAACATTATCCAAACGCTTCAAACGCAAGGATTGGTGTCGCAACGTGATCTTGTAGATGGCTCGAGTGTATTGTTTATGGGCCGCCAACGTAATCGTTTCTTTGTCTACAAACAGCTCCACGGGCCCTCATTTTTTATCAAACATGCGCATGAGGGCGAGGCAGGTACAGTTGAGTCCGTCACCCTTGAGGCGCAGATTTACAAAGCCGTTGCAGATAACGCTGACTTCCAACACCTGCAGGCCGTAATGCCGCAGCTTTTGCATTTTGACCAAGACAGCGCGACCATGACGCTGCTGTTGATCAAAGACGCCGAAGATCTTGGTACCCGCGCGCGGCGTCTTGGCCAGAACTCCTGTGATGACGCGGGGCAGATGGGTCGGATAGCGGCGCAGTATCATATTCTGCCCCAATCAGCCGTTGACGCGCTAGCGGTCGATTTCCCGGCCAAGCCGCATTGGATCTTCCGGCTTGAGGAAACTCCCAGCCCTTTGCCATCCTTACGTGGGCGCAGCCCGGCCAGTGCCGCGCTGATTGATGCCCTGCGCGCTAATCCGCAGATCAAGCACAGCTTGCAATGGTGTCGCGACAACTGGGTGTCTGACGCATTGATCCATGGTGATTTCAAGCTTGAGAACTTCCTGACCGCCCCGTCCGAGGCTGATCCCGGCCACCAGACACTGCGTCTGATTGATTGGGAACGGGCGGATCGGGGCGATCCCGCATGGGATGTGGGCTGCGGATTTGGGGCCTTTGTGATCCATCGTGTCATGCAGAAAAGCGGTGACGCTTTGGGTGCAGCTTTGCCCGAGATGCGGGCCTTCTGGACGGCCTACAGCGCGTCGCGCAGCGGATGTGACAGCGCGTTTCTGGACCGGTGTATCGCAATGATGGCGGCCCGGCTGTTGGTTGCGGGTTACGAATACTGTTTTGCACAGGATGATCTGCCGGACTTGTCTTTGGCTCTGATGCAGCTGGCAGAGACTGTCATCTCCCTAGAAGGGCAGGCTGAAATTGCCGCCACTCTGGCTCGGCCATGCAAGCAAGCAGCATGACACCTGCACTAGGGGCATTTGTCGCACAGGTCGGCATTAACGCGCAGGATCAGATCACTTTCAAAGGTCAGCCGGTACAGCGCGCCAGTCAATCGGGCGCACCGTTTGAACTGCAATTGACTGAGTTTGCTTACAAGTACTTCTACACCCACCCGAGCGGCCAGATCGGTGACGCCTTTGGCAGTGGCACACCAAGCGCGGCCTTGATCGCGGATATCTCGGCAGCGAATACAACCGTTCCCAAGGTTGAGGACGGCTGGGTGGTGCGCAGTGTGCTTGCCGAAGGATCCGTTATGGCTGAGCGTTTTGGCACTGTGCGCAAGTTTATTGCCGGTCAGTTTTTGGCGGCACCCGATGCTGCACCTGTCCGCTCGGGGTCAGAGATTACTGTGACGCATCTTGCAGGCTCCAAGACGGTGCAACCTGGGTTCTTTCATATCTTTGGACAGGAACACCTGGATGCAGCAGAAGAGGTTAAAAACATCCGCCTTTATTTCAATCTGACGGGACCGGGCGCCGCGGCACCTGTGGCCGGGCTGATTTCGCAGGTTCTGAACGACTACCTTGTGCCCTTTCGCTTCAAGACCGCCACGCGCATCTGTGATTTTTCGCGGGTGGATACAGCGGTGCTGTATCTGCCCCAACGTGTGTTCACCGTCGCAGCCATGGCATTGGCAACACAGCTGGCGCGGTTGGAGCATTTCCTTGATGACGCGGTCCCGCCATTTACCAAACCGATGGGGCGCGGTATCGGACTGGCCGAAGATACCCCTGACGCAGGCAGTTTTGGCGCAGCACGATGCAAGCTGGTGGCGCAGGCCATCATGCAGGCGCGTGCTGATGGAGAGATTGATCCAAACCTTTTTGAGACAGTGTTCAAGACACTCTGCGCAGCACAAAATCTGGACGTTGGCAGGCTCTATCTAAACCCGGGTTCAGATACGGACTACTGTCTGAATGCGCCGTCAGCGACGATTGCCGCATGACCGACGACGATATCCGACAGATGGCATTGCATATTGGCAAGATGCTGGCGCGTGATGCGATCTGGGATGATGCACGATGCAACTGGCTTGGCCCGGCGAATGATATGTTTCTGGGTGCGACGATGGCGGGCTATGGTGCGCTTGGCCCGAGTATCTATGACGGGACCGCAGGCATCGCACTCTTTCTGGCGCATCTGGGCCAGATGACAGGCGATCCGGTGATCCAGCAGACAGCACAAGGCGCGATCAACCATGCGCTCTCGCGGTATCAGGATTGTCCGCCGACGGTTGCGCTGTCGTTCTACACTGGTCATGTCGGTATTGGCTATGCTGCCATTGTGGTCGGGCAGATGACAGGGCAGGACGCGCTCATTGCCAAGGGCAAGGCGATCATTCTGCAAGCGCTGGAGGCAGACACCGAAGGGACATGCATTTTGGATGTCATGCTGGGTGTCGCAGCATCCATCCCCGCGATCATCAGTTTGCAGGATGTTCTGGGTCGGGACCGCATCGAGGAACCGTTGCTGCATTGGGGCGAAGACATCCTTGCGCAAGCTGTCGAAGACAGCCGTGGGTTGTCATGGGATACAACATCCGAAATGCGCGCCAATGCGGGTAATGCCGGTTGGCTGGACGCCGATGCGCCAGCAAAACCTAACCTGTTGGGTTACGGTCATGGGGCCTGCGGCATTGGTTTGGCGCTGATCGAACTTGGTGTGGCTTTTGGGCAAGACCATATGACAGCAGCAGGAAAAAAGCCTATGCGTATGAACAAAGCTGGTTTGACAATCTGCGCGGTGTCTGGCCGGATTTACGTTATCATGGGCAGACAGAGGCCAGTGGTTGCACAGAGGTCGCATGGTGCCATGGTGCAACAGGCATCGGCCTTGCTCGGTTGCGCGCCTTTGCGTTGACCCAAGATCCAGCATTTTTGGCACCGGCTCAAACAGCGGCTGCTCTGACCAGAAAGACCCTACTTACGCGGCTGACGCCACAGACAAATCTATGCCTGTGTCATGGTGTGTGCAGCGACATCGAGGTTTTCCTGCATCCCATCACAGATGATCGCTCGGTGCTGCACGAAGTGCTGGATTTCATCAAATCGACATATCTGGATGCCGGGCGCCCTCTGGCTTACGGCGGCGGTGCCACACACAAACCACCCGGCCTTATGCTGGGGTTGGCAGGGACGGGGTATGCTGTCTTGCGTTGCATGACCACGGACCGACCTCCGTCATTGGTCTGCATTGGTAGCAGTTGATCCCGGGTCAAGCCGATGCGGCGTGACCCTCCTGCTGGCTGATCACGGGCCCGGGTACAAGGTATTCCCAGCAATATTCGTTCAGGTAGGTTGCGGACAGCCTGCCGTTTCCGCGGCCTTTGGCGGCTTGTGGCATGTCATCACCCAGCGATCTGGCAGCAAATTCCGTGCCCCAGCTATTGCGGAACGTGAACCACCCACCCATTGGTTCGGTTTCGTCGGGGACAAAGCCGGTCAGGCAGACCACATGCCCGTCAGATCGGGGGCCATCCAATGGTGGGCTTTCAGCATCTTCGGGGCAATGAACCAGACCGTGCGCCAGGGCTGAGGGTAAGGTCCAGTTCGTCAATCCGCTGGGATGTAGAAAAAGCGGAATGCCGACCACAATGGGATAGCCCGCCGACAGGAAATCGAGGCATTTCTGGGCGATACCCTCACCGGTGGAAAAATAGACCGTGCGTGGATCATCACCTTCACGGGCTTTGCCGATGCGCCCGTATTCAACACAGGTAAATGTGTCCTGAGCCGCACGCGTCTCTACACTTGCGGGGGCGGGCGGGCCCGAGGCGGCCATGCTATGGGCCGCCGACCGGTAGGGCACATGTGCCGTGTCAACAAGGCCCACGTTCTCGATTACAGCCCAGGCCTGACGTAGCAAGAGACCGCCATCAGGCATCGTGGCTTCTTCAGCGCTTCTCAGAGGGAATTTCGATTTCATTTGCTCATCCATAAACTGTTCCGACAGTCTTTCGGGGGCAGGTCCTTTTCGCGGGCACGCATAAGTTCGATCGCGGCAATGGTGCCGAATGCCACGCAAGTGCCGCGGCCGAACTGGTCTCGCGCGGGCCAGATGTTACGCCATTGCGCGTCAAGGAAGATGGGGCCTTGTGGGTTCAGGGCTTGCGGGGCAGCACGGCCCTTACGGGTGGCGCGGTCACTGTCATAATCCGCCTTGAACGGCGCTTCGGTGCCAAATGCAGGGCGAATACTCATGCGTGGACCTCTGTTTCAGGTGTGTTGGTTGAGCCGCCAAAACCGGCGGCATAGGAGATTCCATTCAGATACGGCAGATTGCGCATGGGGGCGTGGCCTGCGATGTTCCATTCAGCGCGAGCATCCGCAAGAAGTGACTGCATCGTCGTCAGATTGCGCAGATAGGTTTGGTCCAGCCATCGGGCAATCTGGCGCCCGGCATCGCTGTCCTGCGAAAAATGTAGACCGCCAATTTCGCGATTTTCGGCCAACCGGAATGCCATCGCACCGATCGTGTCGCCATAGCAGTGCTTCATCGAATCTGGTAGCAGCCGCAAGAGCAACAGGCCCACCAGTTCGTTCTGAAGCGCATGATTGGATGGGTACGATGGGTGATTGGGTGTTGGCACCACTGTCAACAGGTTGGGCATCAGGTGTGCAGGACGGGCGCGGGCAAAGAAGTCCTTGAAATACATTCCCACCATCTGACCAATACTATAGGCGCAATGGATTGCCGCCATCGTCGCGGGCTTGCTAGCGGCATCAATGGACAACAATGTGGTCCAGTAATCCACGGGGCGGTCCGCCTGCCAGGCGATCTCGGACATGCGGGCGCCATTGCGTTGCGTGTCGCGTTTTTCAAGAAGGGCGGCAATCTCGGCCTCGGCGCTGTCCACATGATCCAGCGGCGCGGGCGCAAGAGTGAAACCATCGCTGTGTTCCCAGCGGACGCGGGGTACAGTATTCGCGTTGTTGATGTCGCGCCAGTCGGTGGCACCAAAGTCGCCCAGCACCAATTGCGCACGCAGTTCGGGCGACCAGGACGCCTTTGGAAAGGTCATCCCGGTGGGCAGACAGGCATTGTCGATGTCATCAAGGGCCAAAACGCCATCAAATGGGATCACCCCGGATGCGCCGTCCAACCCGCCTGTTGGCACGGTAAATCCGGTACTGCCCCCATTGGACCCGCCGTTACTACCGCCGTTGGACCCACCGTTGCTGCCACCATTGGAGCCCCCGTTGCTTCCGCCGTTCATAAAACCAAACAATGGGCATCCCCCTCATGCGTTTATCTTGCGAGAAAGGTAGCCCAAGGGCCGTCAAGCTATCGTCAAGTCGCAAGACAGCTTTAAAGGTATCCTCTATTGGCGAAACTTATGCTGGATGAGCTGTTGTCATCTTGAAACGGGGCTGTTTTACCGCAACAGCTGCCTTGCCCGCGATCCGCTATGTGGTGTCACCGATGCGCAACGTCGCTTCAAGCACAACCTTACGTATGGCTGTCTCTTCATCCGGTTGCATGAGCCACTTTGCAGCGGCTGTCCCGATATCAAAGCGTGGGGTTACCGTTGTCGTGATTAGTTTGGGCAGGGCTGACAGGAAACTCAGACCATTGAACCCGGCGAGGGCAACCTGCTCTGGTGTGGAAACCCCTTCTGCCAAGCAATGCATCAGACCACCCGCCGCCAAATCGTCGTTCGCGAAGTAGATAGCGTGCGGCGGGGTTTGTTGCTGCATGAGCTAAACTTGTGATTGCCCGCCCGATTTCCATCGAAGATGCACCATCCGACGTTTCCAGCGCCACGATTTGCGCGCCTGCTTCCTTTATGACCTGAGCGAAGGCCTCAAAGCGTTTTGTCGCACGCAGATCAAGGCCACCCTGACTGCCAACATAAGCAAAGGTGCGATAGCCCTGCGCGATCAGATGTTTGCCCATGTCGTGCCCCGCCTTGGTATGTGAGACGCCGAAACAGGCGGACATCGGGTCGCCGTCTGTATCCATAATCTCTGCCAGCCGTACGCCTGTTTGCGCAATGATTTTCCGCAGGGAATCGGTGTGTTCCAAACCCGAGAGAATCAGGCCGCGCGGGCGCCAGGACAGAAGGTCGAAAACTAGGTCTTCTTCTGTCTCAAGGGAATAGTCGGATACGCCAAAGACCGGCCTCAACCCGCTTTCGTCAAGGGTTGCGTTGATGCCTGAAAGCACTTCGGTAAAGACGCGGTTTTGCATGGTCGGCACCACAACCCCGACAATCGGATTGTCGTATGTGGCATTCCCGCTTACCAGTCTGTTGTGCACATAGCCGATCTCGCGCGCGGCCCTAACCACCTCTTTTGTCACGTCTTTTGAGATGTAGCCAGCACCGCGCATGACGCGGGAAACGGTCATTTGGCTTACGCCTGCGACGCGCGCAACATCATGCATCGTCGGCTGTTGTTTTCCAGATCGCGTCGCCCGCCGTTTCGCCATGTTGCGGCTTCCCCTGAATCTTCACTTGACTACTGTTTATGTAAACATCTACCGTGGAGACAATATGTTTACGTAAACACTTATGGCGCATTGCAAGGATTTGAAGATGGCGGCGGCAGGGAGGAAAAATGAAAAAGCTTCTATTAAGTTCGGCAATTGGCTTCGCTTGATAGTCTGATGCCCGATTTTGGCGTTGTCGTATTGATCACCGTGGGGAGCTTTTTCTTCACGCAAGTACTTAGCGTTGACTACCTCACCCAACGACTTCAGATCGCTAACGCTGGCGCGATTGAGGGCGCTAGTTTTCCCGGAATCGATTATGATACCCCTCACCATATCATGGTCTTTGACGTCAAAGTCATCGCGCTGTTCAATCCTCCCGACTTTGCTGTCGTGGCTCCGGGCGTACCAAACGGGTTTCGCGTTGATCATGAGGGCTTCATCTGGGCCTCTGCGATTGATGACGTGTCGGGCCGCACCGCGTTTATCACTTCATCTGACAAAATTCACCTTGTGGAAAGCAAACGGCGCGATGCATCCCACGTCTTGAAAGGCACTGGAAGGAACCCATTATGAGCGTGCGTATGGCTGTCTTCGGTCTTGGGTCCATGGGCCATGGCATGGCGCGGTCCTGCTTGCGGGCCGGGTTCACCGTACATGGCTTTGACGTTGTAGCTGAACACGTCGCGCGGTTTGTCGCGGAAGGTGGGAAAGCCGGTGACGTTGCAGAGGTGGCACCAGACCTCGATACGGTTGTGGTGGTTGTTCTGAATGCAGCCCAGGTCGAGAGCGTGCTTTTCGGAGCGGATGGTATCGTGCCCCGCCTGCGCAAGGGGGCGACCGTTATGGCCTGCGCCACAGTCCCACCGGAGTTTGCAAAGGACATGGAATGTCGCTGCAATAGCCATGGCGTGCACTACCTTGATGCGCCGATTTCCGGCGGCTCGGTCAAAGCGGCAGAGGGTAAGCTGGGTATCATGGCATCCGGGAGCGCTGCTGCATTTACAGCACTGGCGCCGATCCTTGACGCAACGGCCGAGACCGTGTTCCGTCTTGGTGATGTCGCAGGCGCGGGATCTGCCATGAAAGCGGTCAATCAGTTGTTGGCGGGCGTGCACATCGCCACCATGGCCGAAGCAATGACCTTTGGCATGACCCAAGGCATCAAACCTGATGTTTTTGTCGATGTGATCGCCAAATGCGCTTGCAATTCTTGGATGCTGGAAAATCGCGCGCCCCATATCGTGGCGGGCGACTATACCCCGCACAGCCAGGTCAATATCTGGCCGAAGGATCTTGGTATCGTGCTGGAAACTGCGCGGACAGCGGGCTTTCACGCTCCAATTACAGAGACAGCTTTGGAGCAATATAAACGCGCGGTTGCCATGGGGCTTGGCCATGAAGACGACGCCGCCATCGCCAAGGTCTATGCAGCAGAAGCGGGGCTGGTTTTGCCAGAAGAAAAACAATGAAACTTGGCTGTATCGGAGACGATTTTACCGGTTCAAGTGACCTTGCCAATACGCTGGCCAAACACGGCATGCGCGTTGCGCAGTATTCCGGTATCCCCGCGGGGCCTGCCGCACCGGAGGTAGAAGCCGGAGTTGTGTCTCTCAAATCACGGTCAATCGCGCCAGAAGATGCTGTTACGCAATCGTTGGCGGCGCTCAAATGGCTACAGGATCAGGGCTGCACCCAGTTCTTTTTCAAATACTGTTCGACCTTTGATTCCACACCAAAGGGCAACATCGGCCCGGTCGCGGATGCGCTGGCAGATGCGCTGGGCGCCGATCGCGTGATTTTTTGTCCTGCATTTCCCGGAACGGGGCGCTCAGTCTACCAGGGGCATCTTTTTGTAAATGATGTATTGTTGAATGCATCGGGCATGCAGAACCATCCGTTGACGCCCATGACCGATCCAGACCTGCGACGATGGCTTGCGCCGCAAACGACAAACCAGATCGGCCATGTCGCAGCTGCCACAGTTTTTAAAGGCGCAGAGGCAATACTGAAGGCGCTGGATGCCCAGCACGCTGCGGGAAAGCGTCATATAGTTGTCGATGCCATTCGCGATGCGGACCTGATGGAAATTGGGCGCGCCGCAGCAGATTTGCCGCTTGTCACAGGTGGATCCGGCGTTGCATTGGGTTTGCCGCGCAACTTTGGCTGCACACCCGGCGTACCTGTTTGGACGGGGCAAGCGGGGCCGGTTCTGGCGGTTTCAGGGTCATGTTCGGCGGCCACTCGCGCTCAGGTGAAGTATCACGCTGCGCGCCATCCCGCACGCGAAGTGGTTGCCGAAGATATCATTGAACAACGTATTATGCCCGACGCCATCCTTGACTGGGCGCTTGCCGCCTGGCGGGTTGCCCTTGATCTATAGCTCTGCTGATCCAGAGGTTGTGAATGATGTGCAAAGCAGGTTTGGCCGCGAGATTGCCGCCACCGCCATTGAGGGTTTCTTTGCCAACCTCGCCCGGGCGGCTGTTGCGGCTGGTGTGCAGCGGATCATCACCGCCGGGGGCGAAACATCTGGCGCTGTTGTAGACGCGCTTGGCCTTGACGCGCTCAGCATCGGACCCGAAATTGACCCCGGCGTGCCTGCGTTGCGGGCGACCCCCGACCTTGTGCTGGCACTCAAGTCGGGCAACTTTGGAGCAGAGGACTTTTTTGAAAAAGCATCTGTCGTATTGGACGCATGAGCGAAGCAAAACTACGTGAACAAATCTGTCTTCTGGCCAAGTCGCTGTTTGATCGTGGCCTGACCCATGGGTCAACCGGTAACATCTCATCGCGCACCGAAGATGGCGGGCTGCTTGTATCGCCCACGGGCACGAGCTTTGGGCGTTTGGACCCTGCGCGGCTTAGTCGGTTTGACACCGCGGGTCGGCTGATTGATGGTGATCAGCCCACCAAAGAGATGCCGCTTCATACGGCCTTTTATGACACACGCAGTACAGCTGGTGCGGTCGTTCACCTGCATTCATGTCATTCAGTGGCGCTGTCACTTTTGCCTGATTGCGACGAAGACAGCTTTTTGCCGCCTCTGACGCCTTACGCGATCATGCAGCTTGGCCATGTCAAACTTCTGCCCTTCTTCGTGCCTGGTGATCCCGCGATGGGCGATGCTGTGCGTGGTCTGGCAGGCAAGCGCAGCGCTGTGATGCTGGCCAATCATGGGCCTGTTGTCGCGGGCAAAACCGTCGAAGCGGCCTGCAATGCCATTGAAGAGCTTGAAGCGACAGCGCGCCTTGCCTTGATGATGCGAGGCATCCCGGCCCGCACGCTTTCACCAGAACAGATCACGCGTGTTGTCACTAAATTCGATGTGGATTGGGACAAATGACCCGGTTTTCAGCGAACCTGGGCTTCCTTTGGACCGACCGACCCTTGCCAGATGCGATCCATGCGGCGCATGCAGCTGGTTTTGCCGCCGTGGAATGCCATTGGCCGTATGAGACGCCCGCAAGCGATGTTCGTGCGGCGTTGGATGCAACAGGCCTGCCGATGCTGGGCCTTAACACCGTGCGTGGGCAGGTCGGTGAAAACGGCCTTGCGGCACTTCATGGCCGCGAGACAGAGGCGCGCGCCGCGATCGACCAGGCGATCGCCTATGCCGACGCAGTTGATGCGCAGGCCATCCACGTCATGGCGGGTTTTGCCAAGGGCGAAGCGGCACGCGACACATTCGAAACGAACCTCACCTATGCGACCGCTCAGACTGATAGGACCATTCTGATCGAACCGCTGAACCGCCATGATGCGCCGGGTTACTTTCTTGAAACGACGGGTCAGGCGCATGAGATTATGTCACGGGTCGATGCCCCCAACCTCAAGCTTATGTTTGACTGTTATCACGTGGGCCGAACCGAAGGTGATGTGATGACAAGGCTCGGCGATTTGCTGCCTCTGATCGGCCATATCCAGTTTGCTGCGGTTCCCGATAGGGGTGCCCCGGATCATGGTGAATTGAACTATACTGCCATTTTTGGCCATATCTCATCACTCGGGTGGACCGCGCCGCTGGGGGCAGAGTTCAAGCCGCGCGATCCTGATGCGCCTTTGCGCTGGATGCAGTCGCAATCTCTGCTTGCTTAGAAGGTCACGACCGTCTTTTCGCCCGCCTTGCAAAAGGCATCTAGTTCGGTAAGCCCGCCCGCCGCAGCAGATCACCAAAATCGGCACGTCGGGCAGGGTCACGAAAACCCTGTCGCTTGATGAATTCCGAAACTCTGAAATCGGGTTCTAGCAGCAGGATACGCGCGCCAAGCTCGCGGGACTTTTCCATGTCGCCGATGGCTACGCAAGCCCCGGTCGTCACACGCAAGCTTGAGGTATAGCGGCTGTTCCGCATCAGGGAACTCACGCCGATCCGGGCGGCCTCTGACATGTTCCCGGCGGCAAAGTAGGCAAGACTAAGGAAATGCTCGTAGCGAAACCGCAACGGGTTATCGAGCGTCAGACGGCTGGCTTGCAACAGCCGCTCAATTGCTTCGCCCTCCTGATCGGTATAGGCCAATGTTGGGCCTGTCCACAAAAGCGTTTCGGCATCGCCCGGCGTAGCACGCAAGGCATCTTCAAAGAGGGAAAGTGCCTCGTCATAGCGGCGGGCATAAATGGCAAGGTTATGTCCAAGCATCGCCAGCGCACGCCCGCTGCGCGCATCATTTGTCACGACATTTTGCAACATGGACTGGATCGCGCGCATATCGGCCTGCGGGTCCTGCGACCAGCCTTGCCCGACCCACAAACTGTACCAATCGGCCAGCGCGACGCGGGCAGGCACATAGTCCGGCCAAGTGGCGACGGCGTCTTGCAACATACCACCGGCCATTTCGACCAGCGGTTTGGATAGCGTATAGACCAGTTCCTGTGCTTTGAGCAGTTTTTGATAGGCTGAGAGGTTTTCGATGGTGTTGCTGCCCATGCCTTGAATCTCAGAGCGTTGCAGGTGTGGCATCAACATATGCACAACCTGTTCTGCGGTGTCGCTGTTTGCCTGAAACAATGCGTCTTCCGTCACTTCCAGGCTATGCGCCCAGAGCAGCACACCATCATCGGTGCGGGTAAATGCCATGTTAAGGTGATAACCCAGATCGGTGATCCGGATTGTCCCGCTGAGGACATAGCGGACGTTAAAGTTTTCGGACAGGACGGCCACAACATCTGGCCGGTCAGTCAGATGCCGTATGGAGACTTGCGATATGACCGAGATCTCGCGCTGCCGGGTGATCTTCATAATGACATTGTCAACAAGCATGTCCGTCAGATGAGTCTGCAAAGGCTGTGTACCAACCACCTGCAAGGGCAGGACTGCCATGATAGGTCTGCCGTGGTTGCGCAGCGCGGCTGGTTCGTTTGGCAACGACACGGCCGGGTTATGGGCTGGTGTGGACGCAGGGGTGGTCTTGTCCAATTCATTGGTTGTCCCAAGTTTGATGCTGGCCGCCAGATCCTGCGTGGCCAAAGACGGCTCCATATCCAGTTCGGCCTCCATCCGGGCATAAAAGGCCGAATAGATCTGAAGCGCGCGTCCTATATCGCCAAGGTCATTGGCCAGCGACATAGCAAAGCGGCAAACGTTTTCGCCAAGCGGATCAAGGGCAAGTGCTGCTTCGGCCATATCGATGCGTAACTGGGGCGACAAATCCGTACGATTGGCGGCCTTTTCCATGCGATCAAGGTAGCTCGCCGTGATCTGGCGTTTCGTGTCGGCCAGCCAATCGGCGAACCGGTCACCCAATGCTTCGAAACCGTAGAGCAGATCATTGACCAACTCGCCACCGCCACCGCGTAAGGCAGGTGGCAGAACACCAGCTTTGAGGGCATCCCGCAGAACAGTTATGTCGCATTGCACTGCATTCTGATCAAGCAGCACATTTGTTCTGTCCACTTGCAATGCGTCGCGCAGGATTGGATGAGCAGCGCGCAACTCGGATAAGGCCTGCCGCAGCGATGCGCGTGCATTTGGGTCGGGTACATCGCTCCACAGTAGGCCTAAGCCAGCAGGTCACGGGAGGCACTGAACCGATCCAGCGCCAGATATGCGATCAGTGCAACTTTCTTAGGCGCGGTGATGCGCGCCACCTCGCCCGGCAATTCGATCCACGCACCCCCAAGGGCACGCAGTGTGATATAGTGATCACCTTGCGCGTGTGCCATGTCATTCCTTCCCCTTGGCGTCAAACTAACCAAACAGCTCTCTTTTGTCTTGGAAACATTGTCGCTGGCATGACAGTGCCGTGACGCTGACCTGACGGTCCGTCGGCATGGTGGTTGGCAGGTGATCAACGTCACCAGATCAGCCGATATTTCTGCGGTTGATTTCAACGAAGCCGCATGGCGGCACAACATTTGAAAAAGAGAGTTTTAAAATGGACAACGAAGTAGTCGGCAACACGCCAACCGCACCCCAGATGACAGCAAACGATGCGCCTGAAAGCGCCGAAGTTGCAGAGATTGCGGCGGATTTTGCACAGGTCGAAGAAGATTTCGGTCTTGGCCTTACAGCTCGTCTTGGCGCACCAGAGGCGATGGACGAGCTTGACCAGGCCGCGCAGGGGACAGTGTTTGCAGCACCCAGCGCGGAAACAGGCGGCACATTGACATTGCTGGATATCGCAGACGGCAATGTGGGCAACGGGCAGGAAGGGTTTTTTGACTTTCTGAAACCGGTCGTGAACGCGATCAAGCGTCGGGCGCAAAAGATTATCCGCAAGATTGTGGCGCTGGTGCGCAAATACGCGAAGTATGCGGGTTGCATCCCAAAGGTCGTTAAGGCCGTCCGGTCGTTTGCCGCCAAGAAGTACGGGACCGCATTGCAAGATGCCCTGGCCGCCTTCGCTTGCATTCAATCCAAAGCTTAATGGCCACGGCGCATCGGGCATCGCGGCCCGGTGCGCCCCTGATTGGGAGGGCTTGAAATGCCTGCGAAGAAAACTCCGCCGAAGAAGGCACCCGCGCGTAAAACCGCCAATAAGTCGGCCAAAACCTCCGGTACGCCATCTGTATCCGAGGCAGCAGAAGCCGAGATGGCTGCGTTTCTGCGAGATTATGCAGAGGCAGAACCAGCTCCTGAGATGGCAACCAACGAAACCTTGCTCGAAGATGGTTATGACGTCATGACTCATGGCGGCGGTAGCCTCGAGACAGCCCCCGGTTTTTCGCTACTGGAACCGATGGTGCACGGGTTGGGTGAATCTGCACCATGCGGCCTGCCCGAAGCTTATGACCAAATGCCGCTTGCGGCCTCGTTGCACTTTGGTGGCGGACCACAGGAATCGGTTTGTGGTCGCGACGGGCGTGTCCAGATTGCCCAGGATGGCGCGCCACCCTGGCGGATGATCTGTCAGCTGCTGATCACTATGGCCAATGGCGCGGTCAGCCGCGGCACAGGTTGGCTGATCTCACCGCGCACAGTGATTACCGCAGGGCATTGCGTGTTTTCAGCGCCGAATGGCGGATGGGTACAATCGATCGAGGTTGTGCCGGGCATGAGCGGTCAACTGCGCCCTTATGGATCGGCCATCAGTACCACGTTCCAAAGCGTCAGCGGCTGGGTCAATCGCGGCGAAATGGCCGAGGACTATGGCTGCATCATTCTGCCTGAAAGTGCGCCACTGGGTGACAAGACAGGCTGGTTCGGTTTTGGGGCTTACTCGGACGCGTCACTGATGAACCTGCTGGCCAACAATTCTGGTTACCCCGGAGACAAAGCCTTTGGCACGCAGTGGTACAACGCCGGGCGGATTGTCGGGGTCGAGCCAAAACGGCTGGCCTATATGTTCGACACCGCGCCGGGTCAAAGCGGTAGCCCGACATGGCGATACTCGAAGACCACGGCCAAGCGTCATGTGATCGGCATCCACAATTATGGTGGATGCGCGAATAAATCGACCCGCATCACGCCGGAAGTCTTTCACCGGTTGAAAGGCTGGAAAGCTATGGGTGCCTGACACAAAGATCAGTTGCATCGCTATTTGGTGCGGCTGGTTTTTCGACTAAACATACGTCGCATCGCGCAAATGATCGCGACATCATAAAGGAGGTCACAGATGGCCAGTCTGGGTATTCTTACATTGCACGGCATGGGCGACACCAAACCAACCTATGCAGACGAGCTTTTTGACGAAATCGCTGACCGGCTCGGGCCTGTGCATGCGCAACGTGTTGCCACAGCCTCGGTTTTTTATCAGGACATTTTGCAGGACAATCAAAGCCGCTACTTTAAGGCAGTCAAGCGCCGGTTGCGGTGGGATGATCTGCGTCAGTTCATCCTTTATGGGTTCTCCGATGCGGCCAGTCTTGAGTCGCGCAAAGACGGCCTGAACAGCCCGTACTTTCAAGCGCAGGCGAAGATCCTGGACAGATTGAGGACGCTTTATAACGCATTGGATGGCACTGACCGGCGACTGATCATTGTCGCGCAATCGCTGGGTGGTCAGGTGATTTCAAATTACCTGTGGGACGCAACCCGCACTGGCTTTGCACGCGATGGGGTGTGGTCGGTCCCCCAGAACTTTGCGAGCCCAGAGGAAGAGGCGTTTTGCCGTGGCCGAACAACCGTCCGCCTGCTGACCACCGGATGCAATATTCCGATCTTTGTCGCAGGTATTGATCCGGTTGATATTACACCCATTCCGCAACTCAGCCCAGATTTTGAGTGGCACAATTATTATGACAAAGATGACGTGTTGGGGTGGCCGCTTGCCGACCTCAGTGCCAGTTACGCCGCGCGAGTTACAAAGGACCACGCCATCAATGCCGGTCTGATTACCGGGTTTACGCCGCTTAGCCATCAAAACTACTGGCGTGATCGCGATTTCCTGAGGCCGTTGATCCGGCATATCAAGAAAACACTTTAAATGCTCTAAAAATCCTAAAAAAGATCAAGTTGACACCTTTTTGAATTTTGCGCATGCGGCCCGATTAGGTGTTATGCTCCTGTGCATATCTATGCAAACGCGCTGCAGAGGCCTGGGCAATCAACAGACTCGGTGTGCCGAGGCACATAGGAAGCTCGCGCGGTGACTGCACCGTCTCCTGCAACGCCAGCTTGACGACTTTGCGCCGCACCTCCGTTGGCGCACGGTTCCAAACAGGCTTTAGCCTTGGTGCTTGATCTGGCAATTCACCCCCGCCGCGCTGAGAAATCGCTTTCTTTCACGAGCCGAATGATCTGCAGTTTTTCTGATGCGGCATATCTCATGCGTGAACCGAGAGCTGTTCAGCACTTTCGCCCTGCATTTAATCCTTCACAGCCCATATCGCTGCGGTGCCAAACACAGGTTGCCCATCAGCGGAGAAGTCCAGATTGCTATTTGTTCCAAAGTCGCTGCCCGTGACAAAGACGCCATCCGTATTGGGCCCGTAGATAAACCCATTCAGTTGCCCATCCACGGTGAAGGCTTGTTCGCCGTTATCAAGCGCGCCGTTGATCTGCATATTGTACTGTGTCTGGCCAATGCCGCCAGCAAAGATGTTCCCGCCTGACATCATCACGTCACCTTCATAAAGCGCCAGTTCCTCCAGCCCGGTTTCGGGGTTAGCGACCCACCCCATGAATTCTGAGGCACTGCCGCTGGTGGCACCTGTCTGCATGTCGACGTACATCTCTGCCTGACTGGTGATGTTGGCATTGGGCGTACTGGTAAAGGCCAGCTCTATAAAGCCTTCATAGTTCACAGTGGTTGCCGCCGCAGATCTGCAAAAGGAGTGAAACCACCAGTGTTGTAGACGTCTTTCACCGCAGTGAACGCCCCTGGCATTTCAGTAACAAAGTAAAGTGCCTGTGCCTCGGACGGCTGGGTAAACGGGCTGGTCGGGGTGCCGCCACCATTCCCACCGCCGCCGTTGCCTCCGCCGCCACTACCGCCACCGTTGCCTCCTCCTCCGCCATCATCGGTCGCGCCCCCGCCGCCCCCGCAAGCCGAAAGCACCAAGACCAGCGCATACACTACTAAAGATCGAATATATGGATGTTTCACAGCAACAACTCACCTGACGTTTAAAAATCGTTAAGGTTGAGCTATCAGTGATTCATTAACCAAGTGTTATTATGAGTTAAGAGAGCATTGGGGTGGTCATGCGTCGGTTTCAGAGTGGCACGGTAGGTATAGACCACGGTGATGTGGTGCTCTTTTCTGATTTTGAAGATGACGGCCAGATGTGGCGTGGTGACGGGCCGCGTCAATCACGCGCCGCCGTCAGTTTTGCGCAAGCCTACGCCACGCCACCGCATGTGCAGGTATCGATGTCGATGTGGGATATCTCAAACAACACAAACATCCGCGCCGATGTGCAGGCTGAGGGCATCACCGAGGCGGGTTTCACCATCGTCTTTCGTACGTGGTCAGATACCCAGGTTGCGCGAGTACGCGTCGCCTGGACGTCGTTTGGCGAGCTTTCACATGATGATGGTTGGGAGCTTTACTAGCGTTTACTCTGCCGCATAGAGCCCTTCGTAGATTGGCCCCAGCGTCTTGTGATCAAACAGCGATGAAACCGATGTGCCATTCCAGGTGTTCAGGATTGCCTGCGCAAACATCGGTGCGGTTGGCACAATGCGGATATTCTTGCAGTTTTTTACAGCCTCGGACGCTTGAATCGTATCGGTGATCACAAGGCTTTTCATGACGGATTTGGAGACGCGATCCACCGCGGGGCCGGACAGCACACCGTGTGTGATATAAGAATGCACTTCCTTTGCGCCGTTTTCCATCAGCACCTCGGCGGCTTTGCAAAGCGTGCTTAGCCGTATCGACGATGTCATCCACGATCACACAGACTTTGCCTTTCACGTCGCCAATCACGGTCATTTCAGCAACCTCACCCGGCTTGCCGCGGCGTTTGTCGACGATCGACAGCGGTGCTCCGATCCGCTGTGCCAGATCACGGGCGCGGGCCACGCCGCCGACGTCAGGAGAGACGACCATAACATCACCCATCTTGCCCCGGAAGTTATGCATCGCATCCAGCGCGTAGATCGGCGAAGCATAGAGGTTATCCACGGGAATATCGAAAAAACCCTGAATTTGCGTTGCGTGCAAATCCAGGGTCAAAACGCGTTCTATGCCAGCTTCTACGATCATATTCGACACCAGCTTGGCCGTGATCGGGGTGCGCGCCTTTGATCGACGATCCTGGCGGGCATATCCGAAGTAGGGGATTACCGCGGTGATCCGGGCCGCAGATGAGCGGCGTAGCGCGTCGGCGATAATCAGCAGTTCCATCAGATTGTCGTTGGCGGGGTTCGAGGTTGGCTGGACGATGAACATATCCTCGCCGCGCACGTTCTCGAACACCTCAACAAAGATCTCACCATCATTAAACCGTTCGACCCGCGCATCACATAGTCCGACCTCCATGCCCCGGTGCATCGACATGCGACGCGCGATGGATGTGGCGAGAGGCTGATTGGCGTTTCCTGCAATCAGCTTGGGCTCGATCATTGTGGGCATTGGAAGGGGTCCTTTGGCAGAAGGGCTGCTACACCGATGTAACAGAATCGTGGCGTTGACACCGCCTAGCACAAGCTTACCGTTCCGCAAAGAATTCAGCTGCCCAAGGAGCCGCAAAATGCCCCATATCGACTATTACTTCGCTACCCTTTCACCGTTTACATACCTCAGCGGGACGCGACCGGCAGAAATTGCGAAAAAACATGGGGCCACGATCACGTACAAACCGCTGGATATCATGGGGCTGTTTGGTCGGACGGGCGGTGTGCCACCCAAAGACCGCCACCCCAACCGGCAGGAATACCGCCTGCAGGATATGGCGCGCCGGTCCAAGCTGTTGGGCAAATCACTGAACCTGAAGCCGATGTTCTGGCCGACGAACGGCGCGCCTTCGGCCTATGCGATTATCGCGGCGCAGAATGCGGGTGCGGATGTGGCCGAACTCGTAACGGCATTTGGGGCGGCCTGCTGGGCGGAAGAACGTGACATTAGCCAGGACGAGGTTGTGCGCGATTGTTTGGAAAAATGCGGTCTCGATCCGGCGTTGGCCGACAAGGATATGCTGACGGCGGCCGATACCTTTGCCAAAAACCTTGAAGACGCGGTCAGTGCGGGTGCGTTTGGTGCGCCCTTCTTCATCACCGACACGAATGAGCGCTTTTGGGGTGAAGACCGGATCGTCGATCTGGATGCGTATTTGTCTGGCAAAATCTAATGCCTGACGTTTCAGGGCATTATGTCCATGCTGTCACGATGGGCGATGGTGCGCCCACCGTGATGATCCATTGTGCCTTGTCCAGTCACACGCCATTGCTGCCTTTGGCAAATGCTGTTGACGGGCAGGTCACGCTGATCGACCTGCCCGGGCATGGCCGCAGTGATGACTGGGACGGCAAGCCTGATTATCAGACACTTGTGATGGATGCTGCGGCTGCCTGCTGTGATGGACCAACCCATTTGATCGGGCATTCCTTTGGAGCTACCGCCGCCTTGCGTCTGGCTGTTGAACGTCCAGATCTGGTCAGCCGTTTGACCCTGATCGAACCGGTCTACTTTGCAGCAGCCAAAAGCACGCCGGAACACGCCCAGCACGCCAAGGACTTCCGCCCCTTCGTTAGTGCAATGCTGGCAGGGGATGAGGCGCGGGCGGCGGCGGTCTTTAATGATCTCTGGGGTGCCGCCGCTTGGGCAGATACCCCAGCGCGTTTGCAAGACAAACTGACCCGCCGCATTCATTTGATCGTGGCAGGGGCCGCCCCGATTGAGGAAGACGCAGCCGGGATCACATCAGCGGAGCGCCTCGGTACGGTAAATGCCTCTGTGACCTTGATCCGGGGCACAGATACCCAACCCGTGATCAGGGCCATCCATGATACGCTGTTGGCGCGTCTGCCAATGGCAACCGATCACGAGATTGCGGGTGCTGCCCATATGGTGCCAATCACGCATGCCGAAGACGTCGCCGCGATTATCCGTGCAGCAGATCAAGAAACTGGCTGACACCTTCCTCAGTCATCGACCAATCGCAAACGAGCCGCCCAATCAGCGGTTCGTCTGGATTACCAACCTCATGGTCGCCATTCATCACGTAGTAGACGGCACCAGCATCCAGCATACGCTTATGCTCGCGACGCTGCATCTCGAAAAAGATCATATTGGCTTGCGGTTCAAACAGCATCGTGACGGTGTTGTGCTTGCGCAGCCCCTCAGCCAGTTGCGTGCAGCGCGCGTTCGCTGACCGCGCCATATCCAGCCACAGCCCGTCAGCCAGATAGGCCTGCATCTGGGCAGACAAGTAGCGGTGCTTGGACAACAAATGCCCGCCCCTCTTGCGCCGCAACTCGAATTCCCAAGCGATCTCTGGGTTGAAGATCACGCAGGCTTCAACGCCGAGCGCTCCGTTCTTGGTGCCGCCAAAGCTGACCGTATCGACGCCCGCTTTCCACGTCATCTCAGCCGGTGTGCAATCAAGCGCCGTCAACGCATTGGCAAAACGCGCCCCATCCAGATGGGTTTGCATGTCAAACTCCTGCGCGGTGGCGGTCAGCGCGCGGATTTCGTCAAGCGTATAGACTGTCCCTTTTTCGGTTACCTGTGTGATCGACAACGGGCCTCTTTGGGGGCCATGCACGCCACGGTTTTCTTCCCCAAGGATTTTCTGGCGCAAGCCTTCTGGCGTCATTTTGCCATCTACTGATGGCACCAAAGTCAGCTTGGCCCCGGTAAAGAACTCGGGCGCGTTGCATTCGTCCTCATGGATATGCGCGCAATCGGTACAGAAGATGGTTTCCCAGGGCTTCGTCATCGCCGCCAACAGCACCGAATTGGCAGCGGTGCCATTGATGATCAGGTAAACGGCGGCCTCTGGTGCTTCAAAAACCTCGCGCAGCTGCGCACGCACGTCATCCATGATCGGATCGGCGCCATAGCCCATGGCATAGCCCTGATTGGCAGTCATCAGCGCTTCCATCACTTTTGGATGGGCCGGGCCCGCATTGTCTGAAGCAAAATACATCTAAAGTGGCTCCTCGATGATATGGTCGTCCCAGTCATCTTCATCGACGTTTATCTCGGGGATCGTCATGCCTTTGACCGACACGCCAGCGTCATGCACCGACGCCGGATCGCCCGAGATCAGCGGGTGCCAATCGTAGAGCGGACGGCCTTCGTAAACCAAGCGATAGCCACAGGTCATGGGCAGCCAATACAGGTTGTCGGCGATGGTTTTGGGTGTCAGCACGATGCATTCGGGCACGTAGCGGTGGCGGTTGGTGTAGTTGCTGCACAGGCAGCTTTCACCGTCCAACAGGCGACAGGCGATGCGGGTCAGGGCGACCGTGCCATCGTCATCCTCCAGCTTGTTCAGGCAGCATTTGCCACAGCCATCACAAAGCGCTTCCCACTCCTGTTGGCTCAGCTTCGCCATCGGTTTGGTTTCCCAAAACCGTGGGGCCAGGCCGTCGCGGGGGATTTCAGCGGACATCGGCGAGAATCTGTCGCGCGGTGACACAGTCGGCGTCCATCTGCGTGATCAGCGCGTCAAGCCCGTCAAACTTTAGTTCAGGGCGCAGAAAATCGACCAAAGCGACCGAAAGGGTGGTGCCGTAAAGGTCGCCCTTGAAATCAAAGATGAAGGTTTCGCAATTGGCGGTATTCTCACCAAACATCGGGCGGACACCGATCGACGCGGCGCCGTCATATGTTCCTGTATGCGGCCCATCCAGCACATCAATCTTCACCGCATAAACCCCAAACTTGGGCGGATGCAGGCCTGTGATGGACATATTCGCGGTTGGATACCCAAGATAACGGCCGCGTTGATCACCACGAATGACCTCACCCTCAATTCGGTGCCAGTGACCCAGCATCGCAGCGGCGTCACGCGGCTTGCCGTCGGTCAGGGCCTGGCGGATCGCAGTCGACGACACATTGGCCGTATCGATGGCGACGATCGGGGCAATGGTGACGCCGAAACCCATTTCTGCGCCGAAGGCCTGCAGGTCTTTTACGGTTCCGGCGCGACCTTTGCCAAAACAAAAATCCGCGCCAACGACCACATGTTTGAGGCCCAGTTGATCGTGGATGATCGTTTGCGCAAACTCACGGGGGGTCAACCCAGCGAGGGCGGCATTGAAGGGCACTTCGTAGAGCTTTTCGACACCAAGCTTGGCCAGACGATTGGCGCGTGCTTCGGCGTTCATCAGGCGGAACGGCTTGGGATCGCGGGAAAAATAGCTGCGCGGATGCGGTTCAAACGTCATGATGCCCAAAGGCGCGTTCGCGTCCTTTGCCGCCTTGCGTGTCAGATCAATGACGGCCTGATGCCCGATATGCACACCATCGAAATTGCCAATCGCCGCGGCAGCGCCACGGTCGGATGGATCAACGAAAACGGTGTCACGAATGATATGCATGGCTTTGCGTAGCGGACGGCGCAGGGCCGTGCAAGCATCGCTTATCAGCCCTTGCAGGCTTCTTCGCGCAGAAAGCGGAACGCTTGATAAGCGCTAGTCGAATTTCCGGGATGGTGCGAGCACGGTCGCATCGCCAACCAGCACCTTCTTGTCGTTCACGAGGCAGCGTGTGTTCATGGTCACACGGCGCTTGGAATGGTCGATTTCGGTCACTTCGACCTCTGCCAGAACCATATCGCCGGGGCGTACAGGGGCGAGGAATTTCAGGCTTTGGCCCAGGTACACCGTACCGTGCCCGGGCAGTTGTTCGCCAATCACAGCGCTGACCAATCCTGCTGTCAGCATGCCATGCGCGATGCGCCCGCCAAAGATCGTATCCTGCGCATAGTCCTCATCCAGATGCACGGGGTTCCGATCCGTCGAGACATCGGCAAACATCTCAATATCACGATCCGTAATCACCTTGCGCAGCGACCGGGTCATGCCGATTTCGATATCTTCGATACAGATCGTCCCGCGGGGTGCGTTGTCCAACATGTCCGGCTCCATAAAGCAACAAAAATTCCACTAATACAGTGATATTGAAATTTTATTACTTCGCGGATGCAGAAAAATCAAGTGATTCCTCTAGCGTAGTTGCCCGATTGTGTAGGTGGCGCTCATCTGTTCGCTTTGCAGATAGGCGTTGAGCGCATCTGGGTCGGGCTGACGGTCTGTTTTGGTCTCAGCAGCGGCCAAGCCACCCGAAATAAACAGCGCGTCGATGTCTTCTTGGACGGCACCCAGAATATCGGTGCCTATCCCGTCGCCTATCCCGATGATGCGTGGATCGGATGGGGCATTGGGCAATGCCGCAAGCCTGCGGCGCGCGAGATCGTAGATGGGCGGGTGGGGTTTGCCAAAATAGAGGCTCTCGCCACCCATTTCGGTATAAAGTGCAGCCAAAGCGCCTGCGCACCATTCACGCACCTCGCCCCGGTCAACAATGATATCCGGGTTGGCGCAAAGCAGCTTGAGCCCTTTGGTCTTTGCGTAGAGGAACTCGGGCCGGTTGATGTTAACATCGGCCAGTGGATCAAAGGGACCGCAGCAGACAATGCCTTCAGCCTCCTCCAGGGGTACTTTTTGGATGTTTGCCGGATCATCAATGATCTTCAGCGGCTTGAAGAAATCATCATCACGCGGACTTTCCCCCATGAACCAAATCTTCTCACCCACAATCCCCCGAAACATTGCCGCGCGCGCACTGTCGCCCGAGGTCGCAATCGCATCCCAGGCATCATCCGGCACACCCAGCCCATTGATCTGACGCGCCACACTGTCCCATGGGCGGGGGAATTGGTGACAAGCACGACAACACCCCCTGCGGCGCGGTATTTCTGCATGGCGGTGACGGCCTCTGGCAAGGCCGCTACGCCGTTGTGCATACAGCCCCAAAGGTCCACGAAAGCGGCGTCATACTGACCTGAAATGTCGGCGAATTGGTCGATAATCTGGGTCATAAGGCGGCCTTTTGAGCGGATGTTCAGGGTGCAGTGATCAGACCTTCAGTGCCGGGATGATCTGTTTCTTCCGGCTCATGATGCCGGGCAGAACAACGCTGTCGCCCTCGACCGTGGCATCAAAGGATTTCTCAGCGACGGTTTTGACCATGTCATTGGGGATCAGCATGGTGGCTTCTTCCTTGATGATGTCCACCACGAAGAGCAGAACTTCATCTACCTTGTCGGTCTTCGCGACTTTGGGCATTTCTTTTATCAGCGCATCTTTGCGGTCCAGCACGATCTGCGGCGCTGTGGTCTCAAGCACCGAGACGCGGAACTTCTTGCCGTCGACTTCGTATTCCTTGCTGTCCATGCGCAACAACTCGGCGTCAGAGAAGGCCGAGACATCAGATTTCGCCTCAAACATCTCACTCGCGTAGGCTTCGATGTCGACGCCAAGGTCTTTGGCGAGGTTTTCGGCCAAATCCTTGTCTATCTCTGTTGTTGTGGGCGAGCGGAAGGCCAGCGTGTCGGACAGGATGCATGACAGCATTAGCCCTTTGATCCCTTCGGGCATATGCCCCGCGTGTTCGCCCATCATCTGATGCATGATGGTGGCGGTGCAGGCCAAGGGGCGCACGGTGATGTTGATCGGGTTCTTTGTCTCTAACCCGCCCGCCAGCTTGTGGTGGTCGATGACCGCCAGCACATCGGCGTTGTTGATGTTGGCAGGCAGTTCGGCGGGGTTGTTGGTGTCGACGATGACGCAGGATTGGTCGTCTTCAACATCGGCAATGATCTCGGGCAGGTCAAAGCCCCAGCGCTTGGTCACAAATGTCGCTTCGGTGTTCGGGTCACCCAGCAGGGCCGCCTTCGCCTCAATCCCGGTATGGTTCAGGAACCATTCCCAGATCAGCGGTGATCCGGTGCTGTCGGTGTCGGGGGATTTGTGGCCAAATACGAGCGTTGTCATGGGTGTCACTTTCAATGGGATCAGATTTGGCCCGTATATAGAAGCGTGCGTTCTGAGTGTCACCCCATGGTGTCTGTTTGACCGACAGGTGGCGGTGATGTACATTCGGGGCACTCAAAAGGAGGACGCTGACAATGGACAAGCACGCTTAAACCGCCCGCATTGATCCCACGTAATCCACTTTGAGGAGCACCCTGACAATGGACATGACGCAGTAACGCCGTTTGGCGCACCGCCGGGCCGTTTGGTCCTATGACCACTTTCAGACGAGAGGTGCACAAGATGCCCCGCAAAACAGCAAAACCCCGCAAGCCGGGTCTGAACCCTATGCCTGCAACCAAAAATCGTCGTGCCGCGCGACCCGACCCCAAGGGTGCACCCCGCACGCCGTCAGCCATAAACCGCGACAAGCGGTTTGATCGCCGACCACCAAAGTTCCCCGGGCGTTTGGGCGGCAGATAGCAAACGGGCCCCGCTGCCGATGGTGGCGGGGCTTGTCACGGCATGGTTTTTCCATTTGGCTGCGCGCGAAGGAGACTCGATGCCACGTGAGGCTGACTTATACCCCCCGATCAAAGCCTACCTGCAAAGGCAAGGCTACGAGGTGAAGGGCGAAGTTGGCGCTGCCGATGTCGTTGGGCGCCGCGGCGACTATCTGGTGGTGGTTGAGCTGAAACTGGGGTTTTCGCTGGCGCTGTTTCATCAGGGGGTGGAACGGCTTTTGACCACCGACCATGTCTATCTGGCCGTGCCGTCTGGCGGCAAAGCGAAGGCGCTGAAAGCGAATGTGAAATTGGCCCGCCGCGCTGGCTTGGGTGTTCTGACCGTGCGGTTGCGTGATGGGTATGTAGAGGTTCTGGCCGACCCGGGGCCTTATGCTGCACGGCAATCGCAGAAGAAAAAGACCCGTCTGTTGCGGGCCTTTGAGCGCTTGCAGGGCGACCCCAACGATGGCGGTGCCACACGGCATGGGATCATCACGGGCTACCGGCAGGATGCGTTGCGCTGCGCGCGGTTCTTGGCAGTACATGGGCCGTCAAAGGGGGCCAAGGTCAAGGAATGGACCGAAGTGCCGCAGGCCACACAAATCATGGCGGCGGATCACTATGGCTGGTTCATTCGGGTGTCGCGTGGCGTGTACGATTTGACGGATGTGGGCCGCAAAGGGTTGGCTGACTATGGGGACGTTTGAGGCACCTTAATCGATGCGCGTGATGGCCCAGCCTTCGTTTTCCAAGAGTTGTAACACACCGCTTTCGCCGATCAGGTGGCCCGCACCGACAGCCACGACAATGTCGTCATGGGTTTCAGAGGCTTCGGCAATCACCGGAATCCAGTTGCGGTTTCGGGTGTTCAGCAGGGATTCTTCCATTTCATCGAACATCGCCGTGGCCTCGGCAGGGTCCAGATCTGGAACGTCCGACAACGCGATGCGCGACATCTCCCACAACCGCCCGATGTCTTCGGCGAAGTAACGATCCAGCATCGCAACGAACATTTGCTCTTGCAGATCGGGCACCAGCATATTCACGCGCAGCATATCAATCTGTTCGTCAAAGCTGTCATCCTCAAAAAGGTCAAACAAAGTCGTATAGGGCTCAACCGCCTGCATGGGTACACCAGCGGCTTCGGCCTCTTGAATGATCATATGGTCTAAACCGCGTGCACCTGCCATCATGTCGGACATCGCGCAAGACGGTACGGCAAGGGTCAATGACAGATACCAAGGCTGCATCTTCGCAGCCATGAACGATGGGATACCCCGTTCGCTGGCGGCGGCGGAGATTAACTGCCACGTCTCTTCGTCCACCAATTCAGGCAATGTTGGACCATCTACGATGAAAAGGCGGCTGGGATCTGTCGTGATCAGGTTTTGAAGCGCAGCTTCTTCTTCCGGGGTTGCCTCCAGCATCACCAGATCGGCGGATGCAACCGTGTCGACCAACTCGGCACGCAATTCCTCCAGACGCGGGTCATAAATGTGCATCGTGCCAACGACGGTGATTGAGGCATCCTCCTTCGTCGCTGTCCAAGTCAGCCCTTCGGCGTAAGGCATGTGTGCGACGGCCGCTGACAATTCAGCGTGCTGGTCCGGCGTCATGCGGTCGAGGTAGCTTTCGCCGACGCAGGCCGCGGCCACAGGCAACGCCGTCAGGGTGAAAAGAACTGATGCGGCGGAACGAAGGAACATGCGCCATCCTTTGTGTGATTGTCTTAGATACAGGTAAGGGCTCCGCGCCGAGGGTCAATTCCCTCAGACGCGGTTTTCCATGATCATACGTTGACCCGCCCGGATCAGCATCCGACCAATGACATCACGCCAGGTGCGTTGTGGCGGCGGTACGACTTGCAAGGTCGTCTGGGGGGCCAGCATAGCACCGCTGGGCAGATGCAGCGCGCCATTGTCGGTGAACGCAGCGGACGACATCGGTATCGGGGGCCAACCTGACGCGCTTGGCCGCAACGCCAGCCGTTCAGGCAAGCTGCGCCGGGTGACAGGTTTCTTGTCACTGTGGTGATGAATATCGGGGCCGATCTTGTGATCGACCATATAAAACGGGGGATGCATGGATGTATCCGATCTTGAATCTCAAGGGAGTGTTTGCTTTGCGCCAGAAGGGCACAACAGCACTGCAACGTGGTGGCTAGCACCAGCGGGTGAGTAGAACCTTTCTTGTCATTGCAGTCTCCTTGATTCGGGGTCGAACAACTGTGGTTTAACCCAACGGTTGTGTTGGACCCAAGGGAAATCTTTCACGACATCCCTATTGGGCAGCATTTGGGTGGATTGTGCCACCGTGAATATCTTGTCACAGATCGCTATGATACAGGGTGCGTTTAGCCAAAGATCAAGAAAACCAGACCAATTGTGCCACCAGCCAGCATCAGTGTGACTTCACCACCCAAGATACCAATAATACGTGCCAACTTACTCACCTTCGCTTCCGTTAATTTATAATTAATCTAGGATCATGGCTGAGTTTTGACGAAAAAGATGAAAATGCGATTAAATTTAGGCAAGGCCCTTTGACAGTGCTGCGGGATTGAGAATCTCGATGCGTTGGCGCGCTGATTTGATCACGCCTTTCTTTGCCAGTTTGCTGATCGACCGGCTGACCATTTCCCGGTTGGCCCCGATGTATCCCGCAATCTCTACATGGGTCGGGGCGTCTTCGATCACGGCACCTTGGGTCAGTTTGCCTCGCTCTGCCGCCAGTCGCAGCAAAAATTTGCCGACACGCTGTTCGACGGACAATGTTGTCATTTCCATGTTGCGTCGGGTTAATGTGCGGATACGACCGATCAGATTATGGGTGATCCTTTCCCGGATCAAAGGCACTTCATTGAACAACTGCAAAAGGCTCTCGCGCTGCATGGCCAGCACCTTGGCTTCTGTCTTGGCGACAACCGCTAGAGACCGTGGCGTGCCATCAAATGCGGCCAGCTCCCCAAAGTAAGCGCCGATGGGGAATCGTGAAAAGACGATCTCGCGCCCTTGTATTGTCCAGAACACCGCCAAGAGAGAACCGGACAACAAGAAATAGAGATCGTAGGATGTATCTTCCTGATCAAAAATCGTTTGCCACGGTTCGAGGGTTTGCTCCTTCACCCCCAGCGCAATATCGGCGATATCGGCGGGCTTGATACCCTCGAATAGCGGCAGATCATAGCTGAGTAGTTTTTCAGGTGTCATGCGGGTCCAGCCGTTTCTGAGCGGCAATCAATTCGGGTGGTTGTGCGGCAGGGTCAAAGCGGCTCAGGGCCCGGCGCAGCGGAGCATCGGCGATTTCACCTGCCCGGTGCTGATCCAAGCGCACACGCAATAGCCACAAATGCGCATTTTGTGTCTGCGCAATATTGGCCGCCTTCTTTCGAAACCTTGCGGCGCCGGTTGTTGCGCCGCGTTGCGCACAGATACGTGCATGCAGGCGCAGCACCTCCGGGTGCCAGCAATGCAGCCCGCTTGATTCACTGTCGCGGATGGCCTGCAAAGATGCCTGATAAGCATCATCGGCGCGGTCGTGCTTTGCCAAAGCGGTCGCATAATGTGCCCGGAAATACGGCAGCCCAACATGCGCGCCGATGGCTTCATGCGATTTGATTACAGTAGAGAACTGTTCCAACCCTTCAGCGTCGTAGGTTTCTGTCGTGTCCATGACATTCAGCCAGGCAGCACCGGTGACCTGCCAAAATGCGGCGGCCTGCTGTGTTGCAATCTTCAGGCCACGCTGCACGCGGGTGATCGCAGCCTCTGTCCGACCGGCATAATACAGCGGAACCGCGCCCCAGATCAACGCCCATGGCTGCATAACAGGAATGTTCAGCCGCTCTTGGTGGGTATCGGTTTCGGCGACCAATGCGGGCACAATATGCGTATCACCACAGATCGCACGGGCAACGCTTTCAAACATCTGCGCGGCTGCGTAAGTATCGGCACCATACTTTGAGATCATCGTGCCGTGTTGTGCAACATCATAGTCGTTGCGTAAGGCATGAAAGGCAGCCGAGGCCTGATGGAATGCACCTGTATAGAAATGCAGGGACGTATCGACATTCAGTGATGCCAGCCGCAGTTCCTTGGCTTGATCTCCCGCCGGACCCGTGGCCGCCGTATCCTCAAGCATTTCGCTAAATTGTACCGCTGCGGGCATATCGCCCGAAATCACAGCATGGGTAAAACCGCCATAAAACGCCGGTCCGTTACCGGCCGCATATGCGTTTTGATCTTTGGCACGCCGAGCCACTTTCTCAAAGGTTTCTTTCACGGGTGTTGCTGTGAAACCCTGCGTTTGCATGCGAATTGAACCAAGTGCCGTATAGCATGCGATTTCAAGGGCGCTGACGTCCACATCTGCGGGTGCCGTATCGCATAGTGCAACCGCCGCCAGCACGTGCGCCTCGGCATCCTCGAAAGCGCCCTTAAACAGCGCGCTTTGGCTGACCGACAAATAGCACTGGATTGCAGGGGCATGCTGTTCTGCCCGGCGGAGGTGTTCAGCCAAAAGGGCTGGATCACGCTGAATGGCCGCTGGGTGATCATCCTGCAAATGCGCCGCAATCTGCGCATGATGTTTCACCCGCACCGGTCGCAACATGCTGTCATAGGCGGTTTGCTGCAACAGGGCGTGGGCAAACGCCCATGTGCCTTCGGTGACCTTGCGCAACACGCCTTGCTTGCGTGCAGTGTTGAGGTGAGTTTCAAGCGGGCCGTGCTCTGTCGCGATGGCGCCCAGCATCTCAAGATCAAAGCGTACGCCAATCACAGCTGCACATTGCAAGACTGGCTTGGCGGGGCTGGTGTTCTCAATCTGCTGAGCCAATAGATCTTTCAGTGATCCCGGCACATTGCGCCGGCGATTTGGCTGTGCCGCATCGCGCTGGAGCAGTTGCTCGATAAAAAGCGGAATGCCAGCCGCGTGATCAATCATCATCGTCCGCTGATGGGCAGCCATTTTCCCTTGCGACAAGGCATTTAGAAGCTGGGTTGCCTCATTGCTACTCAGCGGCCCAAGCGGGATGGTATTGATCTTTGCTGACGCCAGAAGGGTATTCATCCGTGTGTCGTCACGGCTGGTCAGGACAAGCTGGTAGCTTTCTGCTTCTTTGCTTTGAATGATGTAGTTTAGGACGCCAAGGGTTGCATTGTCCATCCAATGCAAGTCTTCAAAAATCAACAGACCCTGTGGTTGCAGGGTCTGGATCGCATCCCACAAGCTGCGTTCAATTAGCGCCTTGAGGCCTACATTGCTGCGCTCGGTCAAAAGCCGCTGTCCCTGAGGCAAACCCAAGATCAGGGCGAGGGCCAGATGCGCTGTCTCTGTTAAGGTGGAGAATTGCGCTGATACATCAGCAAAGTCAGGTAGGATTGGCTTTGTTTGGCGCAATAGCCACCGGGTGAACGGATAATAGCTCGCGTGCCGATGTACGCCGTCCGCCGCCAAAAAAGTGGTTCGTTCTTCCCGTGCAGCCAATTGTTGAGCAACTGCAGTTTTTCCGATGCCTGCAGGGCCAATCAATAACGCAGGGTCGGCGCTGTCGGCGATCCGCTGCAAAACTCCTGTTCGCCCGACAAAGACTCGCTTTGCGGGAAGCAAAGTGGCGCGGTCCGTCAGCGGTCGAAACAAGGTTTGCTCTTCGGCAAAACCCCGTAATTTTTCGTTTGTGAACTCTTGCGTCGTGATCCGGCCCCGCAGCAAGTCCTGGGTGCTTTGCGCGATCATGACTGTTCCGGGCGCGGCCCTTTCCTGAATGCGCTGGGCCAGCGTTGTGACAATGCCTGTCGCGCGGGTGCGATTGCTGTTCTCATCTGCCGCACGCACCACCGCATCACCTGTTGCAACTCCGGCTCGTAGTTGAAGTTTGATCCCGTTGTCATGATGGCCTGCGTCGATTTTGTCCAGTGCGGCCATCGCGGCCTGAACAGCCTTGGATGCCGCCAGCTCGTCAGCGTGATCCATGCCAAACAGAGCGACAATGCCGTCACCGAGGTACTCCGTCACCTCGCCGTCATGATCTGTTACAATATCGCGGGCCTGCACATAAAACGCCTCAAGCCAGTCCTGCAAATCTTCGGGATCTTTTGTGCTCGCGATTCCACTGAAGCCAACAATATCCATGAACACTGCCGTAATCTGCTTACGCTCACCCGGCAAGGTGGTCGACTTGGACGTGTTGGGGTCGCTCATAAAATCACCTGCCCGCGTAACGGACACACTATAAGTGTGTTTTGCGCGCTTCCAAGCCCGTATTCCGCGTGGTCGGCCTGTTCAGACAAAGTGTCAGGTTTCGGCAACTCGGATGGGTCGCGCCAGATCAGCCAACCGCGCGCCCGGCCCGCCTGCCAGAATGGATGCAGCCCCCCAAAAATGTCCCCTCCAGCGCGTTATTGCCATGATAGCCGCCACCGCCAAAACCTGCAGCTTCGCCTGCCGCATATAGCCCGTCGATGGTTTGCCTACCCGGCGCAAAGACCTTTGCATCCAGATCGGTGTGGATACCGCCCAAGGTCTTGCGCGTCACCACATGCAGCTTCACAGCGATCAGGGGTCCCTTATCGGGATCGAGGATTTTGTGTGGTTTGGCCGTGCGGATCAATTTGTCGCCCAAATAGTTGCGCGCGGTGTGAATGGCACTGACCTGGACGTCCTTGGTGAAAGGATTGTCCATCTGCGCATCCCGGGCTTCGATCTGGGCGCGCAGTTTGGCCGGGTCAATGAGGTTGCCACCCAACTGGTTCATGCCCGCAACCAGCGTGTCAAAGTCGTTCGCGACGACGAAATCCTCACCCTTTTCCTTGAAGGCCTCAACCGCCGGCGTCGCCCCTTTTCCCAGCCGTGCTTGCAGTACGTCTTTCCAGCCACCCTCGGTCAGGTCGAAGTTCTGTTCGGACCCTGAAAGGGCGAACTCTTTCTCGATGATCTTCTGGGTCAGGACGAACCATGTGTGGTTATAACCGCGACGACAGATCTCATGCAGCGTCGACATCGTGTCAAAGCCGGGCATGCAAGGGGCGGGCAGCCTGTCGCCCGTCGCATCGAACCACATCGAGGACGGTCCCGGCAGGATGCGGATCCCGTGATGTGGCCAGATCGGATCCCAGTTTTGTACACCTTCGGTGTAGTGCCACATCCTGTCGGTGTTGATCAGCTCGCCGCCTGCGTCCTTGAGGATGTCCAGCAACAGGCCGTCTACATGTTCAGGCACACCAGAAACCATCTTGTCAGGCAATGGCCCGGATTTGGAGGCATCCCAGTTGCGCCGCACTAAATCGAAGTTCCCGCCAATGCCGCCAGAGGTGACAATCACCTGATCGGCGCGAATATCGAAGCTGTCAATCACATCGCGGTTGGTGGCGGCACCCCGGATCGCGTCATCGGGCGCGAGGATGTCGCCGGTGATGCCTGCGACCTTGCCATTCGTGATATCAAAACCGGTGACGCGGTGGCGGAAACCAAAGGTCACCTTGTCTTGCTTTTCGGCCTCCAGCACACGGCTCTCAAAAGGGCGCAGCACACCGGGGCCAGTGCCCCAAGTGATATGAAAGCGGGGCACCGAATTGCCATGCCCGTTGGCAAAGCTGCCACCGCGCTCGGCCCAGCCGACGACAGGAAACCAGCGCATGCCCAGATCATAAAGCCATGGGCGCATCTCGCCTGCGGCAAATTCCAGATAAGCTTGGGCCCATTGGCGCGGCCAATGATCTTCCGGGCGGTCAAACTGCGCCGATCCCATCCAGTCATTCGTGGCCAGTGCAATGCTGTCTTTTACCCGCATCCGCCGCTGTTCCGGGGTGTCAATCATGCAGAGCCCACCCAGCGACCAGAACGCCTGACCACCCAGGTTCTGGCGCCCTTCCTGATCAAGGATTGTCACGGTCTTACCGCGCGCGACCAATTCGTTTGCCGCAACGAGCCCTGCCAGACCTGCGCCGATGATGATGACATCACTTTGCATTTGATCATCCTCCCATAACGCATCTTTGCGGCTTGGACGGCGTTGTCAAACTCTGCGTAGCGTTACTTGCCTTGCCAGATGGGCTTGCGTTTCTCAATAAAGGCGCGCGCGCCTTCGGCAGCGTCTGCGGTTTGACCAATTTCTGCGATGATCCTGTCGTTTTGGGGCCAATGTGCTGCGTCATTTTCCGCATGCGCGCGATTGGCGATGGCCAGCGTATGCCCCACGGCGAGTGGCGCGTTTGTGGCGATATCCGCGGCGATGATCTGTGCGGTTTGCAAAGCTTCACCATCAGCAGTCGCACGGTTGATAACACCCCACTGTGCCGCCTCTTGCGCATTGAATGGCTTGCCTGTCAGCAAAATTTCATTGGCGCGGACGCGGGGGATAGATATGGGCAAACGCACAGCCCCTCCTGCACCGGGGATCAGGCCGATGCGGACTTCGGGCAAGGCGAATTGGGCGGAGGTGCCAGCGACCACCATGTCGCAAGCCAGCATCATCTCGAACCCACCGGCGAGGGCCGCACCCTCGACCGCGGCGATTACGGGCTTTGTACGCGGGCGCCTGACGAAGCCGCCAAAGCCGTACTCGCCGAAAAGGATCGTGTCGCCAGCCCCACCGGCAAAGGCTTTGAGGTCCATGCCCGCGCAAAACAGCGTGCCCGCGCCGGTGAGTATGGCGACCTGCACGTCCGGATCCGATTCGACCTGATCAAAAGCGGTGCGGATCGCGTCACAGACCTCTGGATTGATCGCGTTTCGTTGCGTGGGACGGTTCAGGGTCACCGTCGCAACCCCGTTTTCAGCATGATAAAGGACGACGTCATTGTTCATTTTCTGCTTCCTTTTCGGCACGTGCGCGCAGATCGGCGCGGATGATCTTTCCCGTGGTCGTCATAGGCATGTCATCGATGAACCGGACAGCGCGCGGGAATTCATAGGCGGCAAGTCTGGATTTGACGTGCGCGGCAATGTCGGTTGCGAGTGCGTCAGACCCGGAATGGCCGTCAGCGAGCTGAATATAGGCGGCAACGATGGATCCTCGGATCGGGTCTGGCTTGCCGACAACACCCGCCAATTGCACCGCGGGATGGGTCAGCAAACAATCCTCGATCTCTGCCGGACCGATGCGGTAACCACCCGAACTGATGACATCGTCATCACGTCCGATAAACCGGATGCGGCCTGTGGGCGTTTTGCAGCCCTTGTCACCGGTCAAAAGCCATTGCGCACCCACAGCCTCGATGAATTTATCGGCGGTGGCCTCTGGTTTGTTCCAATAGGTGAGAAACATCACAGGATCCGGGGCACGGACTGCAATGCTGCCTTCCTGCCCAATGCCGCATAGCGTGCCGGTATCTTCGTCAATGATATCAACGGTGTGACCGGGTACGGCCCAGCCCATGACACCCGGTTCGGCGGGCTCCAATGCCGCGCAGGACGACACGATCATGTTGCATTCGGTTTGCCCGTAGAATTCGTTGATGGTGGTGCCAAAGACCTGCTGACCCCAGGCGATCAGCTCTTTGCCCAAGGTCTCGCCGCCGCTGGCGACTGAACGCATGGGCACAGGGTGCTCGGGCGTATCAAGGCGCATGAGTTTCAGTGCCGTCGGTGGCAGAAATGCATTTCGGACGCCGTGGTCGCGGATCAGATTGAACGCGGCTTCTGCGGTAAACTTGCGGAACCGGCAAGCAACAACCGGAACACCGTGATGCAAGGCAGGCATCAGCACGTCCAGCAATCCGCCGATCCATGCCCAGTCAGCTGGTGTCCAGATTTTGTCACCCGGTTGCGGAAAGAAATCATGGCTCATCTCCACCCCCGGCAGATGGCCCAGCAGCACGCGATGAGCATGCAGGGCGCCTTTTGGCGCGCCTGTCGTACCAGAGGTGTAGATCAGGATTGCGGGGTCGTCTGCTTTGGTGGGGTATGGGTCAAACGCCGTTGGCTGACTGGCACAAAGCGCGTGAAATTCTTCGGCCCCGGCAACGATGCCCTCAATACAAATGATGCGTTTGAGATCGGGAAGTTGCGACCTGAGTGGGCCTAGCAGGTCCACACTTGCGGCATTGGTGATGATCGTATTTGCCCCGGAGTCCCTGAGCCTGTGCAAAAGTGCCTCTGGCCCAAAAAGTGTGAACAACGGCAGTGCAATACAGCCCATCTTGGCAATAGCCACATGGGCAACGGCCGTTTCAAAACATTGCGGCAGCAGGACGGCAATACGGTCCCTTGGCGCGCATGTCTGCGACAGCGCATGTGCCAGCTGGTTAGAGCGGTCTTGGAGTTGTCCAAAGCTGTATGTCGTTGCCTGCCCGTCCGCATCGACATCAACGATAGCGCATTTTTCGGGCGTCATGCGGGCATGCTTGTCGCAGATATCGACGCCGATGTTATACCGCACGGGAATATCCCAGCGAAAACCGTCGCGCGTTTGTGAAAGGGTTGGATAGTGTTCCAGCATCGCGTAAAAAATGAACGTTTGTTCAATTCTTGTCAATTGCTTCATAAATTTGGGCGTTTGGGGCCTTGCAACGAACAAAATCAAACTGTGTACTGTCGTATATTCGTCAAACTTTTGCCACCTCACACCGATAGCCAACCCCCATGCGTATACTGATTGCTGAAGACGAGCCCGTGCTCGCGAGCCAACTGAAGAAAACATTGACGTCCGAAGGCCTGACCGTTGACGTGGCGGTTGATGGGGCTGAGGCACAGTATCTTGGTGAAACTGAGCCCTATGACGTCATAATTCTCGATCTGGGCCTGCCTATTCGGGATGGCTTGACGGTATTGAAAAACCTGCGCAGCGGAGGCAATGAAACCTCAATCCTGATCCTGACCGCCCGCAATGACTGGACCGATCGTGTCGATGGGCTGGATGCGGGTGCCGATGATTATCTGACCAAACCGTTCCATATGGCCGAGCTTTCGGCGCGAGTACGCGCCCTGATCCGCCGCAAGGCTGGCAAGGCAACCCCAGTCTTTTCCAAAGACGACGTGACATTTGATACACGCACCAATCAGGTTATGGTGGATGGCGTTCCCATGAACCTGACCTCGCAGGAAATTGCCGTGCTGTCGTATCTGTTCCATAACTCTGGTCGCCTTGTGTCGCGGACTGAGCTGTCCGATCACATCTATCAGCACGATGGGGATCGCGACTCCAATACGATTGCGGTCTTCGTGAACCGGCTGCGCAAGAAGCTTGGCAGTGACCTGATCGAAACGGTACGCGGCAGAGGCTACGTGATCAAAGCAAGCGCATGACATCGCTGCGCGCCCGTGCTGTCACGGGTGGTATCCTATGGGCCGTGGCGATTATCGTGCTGGGATTGGCCGGTGTATCCTCTTATTTGACGTCCCAAACGCAGGCACGTTTTATCGAAGTGTTGGAAACACGCCATGCACAGGCCATCGTGGCTGTGTCCAACAATAGCAACTCTGCCGATGATCTTGCTCGTGCGATTGGCGATCTGGCCTATCAAGTCCCGTTTTCAGGGCAGTATTGGCAGGTTCAGACGGACAGTGGCGCGATTTACGCTTCTCCGTCCCTGGAGCAAGAACGACTGCCCGGTCCGACTGGCCTCTCGGGCGAGCGCCAGATGCGCGAAGTGATCGGGCCTGCCGGTGAATCCGTATTCGCAATTGGCCAGTGGGTATCCATCAATGACGGGACGATGTGGCATGTTCAGGTAGCGTCATCGCTGCGTAGCTTTGAGGAAGATCAGGTTGTTTTGCGTAACACCCTGTTAACCGCCTTTGCATTCGTGTCCTTTGTGGGTGTTCTGGGTGCGCTGACACAAGTGGCGGTCGTCCTACAACCGCTCAACAAGCTGCGTCAGGATGTGTCGGGGCGCTGGGAGCAGGATGACGGACTTGAGGTGCAAAGCTACCCGATTGAGGTCGCTCCGCTGGTCAACGACATCAATACGCTGATGGAGCGAAACCGCGATATCATGCGCCGTTCGCGCCGTCAGGCCGCTGACCTTGCCCATGCGATTAAGACCCCCTCAGCGATTATGCGCAACGAGTTGGACAACCTGATGATGGAAGGCACCGATGTGCAAGAGGCCGTTGATGCGCTTGACCGGCTGGATGCCCAACTCAAACGGTCTTTTGCCCGGATGCGCGCCGATGGGACAGATGCGACCGTTGGGGTGGCAACCGAGCTGGATACCGCCCTTGGCAGGATGCAGCGCGCCTTTACGGCACTTGCCCGCAATGAGGGCAAGACCTTCACCGCCTCCTATGATGAAAACCTGCGCGTGCGTATGGATCAGAATGATTTTGAGGAAGTGATGGGCAACCTCTTGGACAATGCGCTGAAATGGGCCAAGTCCGAGGTGAAGCTGGAGGCCAGAGTGGCGACCGACGGTCAGATCATGATTTCAATTGCGGATGACGGGCCGGGTATTCCGAAAGATGAAGTGGCAAAGGCGACACAAAGTGGTCAGCGCCTTGATACGTCAAAGCCAGGCACTGGCCTCGGACTAGCGATTGCACATGACCTGATCCATGCCTACGGCGGAAAGATTTTGCTATCCAAAGACGATGCGCTGGGCGGTCTTGCAGTGCTGATGCGCTTGCCGTTCGCTTCTGCCAAGCGCGCGGACTAGTCGCGACCGAAAAGCCCGCTCATCGCGCGGCCGACAAGACCGCTGACCGACGGCTTCTTAGCGGCGTGAAATGGAAGTGGGCGACAAACTTCAATTGCGGCGACCCCGACGCGTGCGGTTAGCGCACCGTTGATCACCCCTTCACCAAAGCGACGCGACACTTTTGACAGGACACCACCACCCGCCACTGACCCGATCAGGTCATCCCCGACGGCGACTGCACCGGTGGCCACAAGATGTGTCAACACCGTGCGTGTCAATCGCCAGCTGCCCAAGGTCCCCGAACGTCCACCATAGATTTCCGCAATTCGTCGGATCATGCGCAGGTTTGCCGTAAGGGCGGTGAAAAGATCAGCCAAGGCCAGCGGCACAATAGCGGTAACTGTTGCCACCTGTCTTGTTGCTGCTTCAACCTCGCGTTGCGCGCGGGCATCAAGCGGAGCCAATAGCGCGGTTTCAGCCAATCCCAGCAGTCCATCGGCATCAAGAACATCGCCTTGCCGCGCTTTCAGTTCAGCGCGCCCCCAGGCCGTATCCTCACGGTTACTGTAAAGACCTTCAAGATCGGCCACGACAGTACGGGCATCCCTGAGGTCAAGTGAGGCCAGTGCACTGGCGGCTTCGTGTTGAATGCTATCGAGCTTGCGCAACCGCCCAAAGGTCGCCAGTTCCCGCAGGCCGATGATGCAGAGAATTAGTAGCAAAAGCCCGATCAGGGCCGTCGCAATGCCACCCAAGACGGGTGAGCGTGTCAGCAAGCCGGTGATATAGTCCCATGCCGCCAGCGAGACGATAAAACCAACGAGCGTGATGGCGATCAACCAGAACCACCGGGCCAATCGCGACGGACGGCGCGCTGCGATGGCGGCAACCTGTTGCATCGCCACCCCTTGCGGCGCGTCGATGTCATCCTGAACAGCAGGGGCTGCGTCAGGTTTTGCCGCCTCGGTGCCTTCAAGGTCGATCAATACGGGGCCGCGGTTCATAGTCGATCTCCAAACAGGAACTGTGCCGCTTTGTCCAACCGGATATGCGGCGGCCCGTCGCCCGGCCGTCGGGTCAGCGGGGCGGGGGCGAAGTTCATGATGCTGTAGTCGGCATCCAGCCATGTGTCCGAGCCTTCGCGTGCGGGTGCGAGTAGATGGGCCGGATCGGACGGCAGTTTGCCGGGGTAGAAGGCGGCCTGTTTATTGGTGTCAAGCAACCGACCGCGGACCACATCGAGCGGGCCGTCTTTGTGATCGACCGTTTCCTCGACCGTTGTGCGCAATGCCGCAATCGACATCGCAGCAGTTTGTGCCCCGGCAAAGTCAGCGCGGTCCTTGGCTTCGCGCAGCAGCGCTTCGGTGATCGCGGTCAGTTGCGGGTGCTGGCTGTGGTGTAGGTGGTCGGCCTTGGTGGCGGCAAAAAGGATTTTCTCGACCCTGCGCCCTTGGAAGATACGGGTGAGGAATGCGTTGCGCCCGGGGCGGAAGGCCCCAAGAATGCGGGCCATGGCACTGCGCAGATCGTCCAGCGCGGCAGGGCCAGCGTGGATCGCGCCCAACACGTCGACCAGAACAATCTGGCGGTCGATCTTGGCAAAGTGATCGCGGAAGAAAGGCCGCACAATATTGCGTTTATAGCTTTCAAAGCGCCGCTCAAACTCACGCCCCAATGATCCGCGTGGATAGCGGGTGGTGGGGAGCGGTGCGAAGGTGAGCACAGGCGAACCGGCAAGATCGCCGGGCAGCAGGAACCGACCGGGCGAACAGTCAGAAAACCCTGCCTCACGCGCTTCGCGCAGATGCGCAGTAAAGCGTTCGGCCAGCACTTGCGCTTCGGGTTCGTCCAGCCGGACCGTCGGATCAACGCCAGCGACCAGCGCCACATAGTCTTCGCCGCCGGGTCGTCCGCGTGCACGGCTCAAGGCCGCATCTGACCATTCTGCATAGGTCTGATCCAACAGCCCTAAATCCAGCAACCACTCACCCGGATAATCGACAATGTCGATATGCACCGTGCGCGGGCCGGAGATACCGGATAACAACCCGCTGGGCTGGACACGTAAAGACAGACGCAATTCGCTGATCTGACGTGTGCCATCAGGCCAGCTTGGCTCAGGTGCCGTCAGTTGGGAAAGATAAGCCTCGTAATGAAACCGCGGCACCGTGTCGTCGGGCTGTGGCTGCAAATATGCCGTGCGGATGGCCCCGGTCGCCGCCGCCTCCAGTTGCGGCATCCGACCCCGATCCATCAGATTGGCGACAAGTGAGGTGATAAACACCGTCTTGCCCGCGCGCGACAGCCCGGTCACGCCCAGCCTGATCACCGGATCGCTAAAGGGCGCTGAGAGTGTGTCGCTGACCCCCTCAACCATGCGGGTAATCTGGTCGGCTATGGTAGAGATGACCAAAACAGGCCCTTTCAATGCTTTAGGGGCAAGATAGGGACGGTGGCATGCGATGTGTAGGGATTGATTTTATCCGATGCTCCCCCTAATCGGATCAGATGCCTCGTTATGCCCTTCTTGTTGAATACCATGGCGCCCCCTTTGCCGGGTGGCAGCGACAGAACGATCAGCCCTCGGTACAAGGCGCGATTGAGGCCGCCTTGGCCAAGCTGGAACCGCGCGAACACACGATTGCGGCGGCAGGACGCACTGATGCGGGGGTGCACGCAAAGGGCCAAGTCGCCCATTGTGATTTGGCGCGGGAGTGGGATCCTTTTCGGCTGTCCGAGGCGCTGAATTTTCATTTGAAACCTGCGCCAGTCGCGATCCTGGATTGCGCGATGGTCGCAGACGACTGGCACGCCCGTTTCGATGCGGCCGAGCGCCAGTACCTCTTTCGCCTGATGTCGCGCCGTGCGCCGCTAACGTCAGAGGCGGGGCAGATGTGGCGGGTGAACCATCCTCTGGATGCCGCCGCCATGCAGGCGGGGGCGGACCATTTGGTTGGAAACCATGATTTCATGACGTTCCGGTCGTCAATTTGTCAGGCGAAAAGCCCGGTCAAGACATTGGATGAATTGCGGGTTGAGGTCGTGCCGCGCGCGAATGGCACCGAATATCGCTTCCATGTCCGCGCCCGGTCTTTTCTGCATAATCAGGTGCGCAGTTTTGTCGGCACATTGGAACGTGTTGGTGCCGGAGCCTGGACGCCGGATGATGTCGGGAAAGCTTTGGCCGCTAAGGATCGTAGCGCGTGCGGTCCGGTATCACCGCCGCACGGCTTGTATCTCGCGGGCGTCAAATACCCCCAGAACCCGTTCGCCTAATCGTTGTCCGTCAGCCCTGCGCCAGCCCCCGCCAACCGCGAGGACGCGGTCTCTGGCACATAGGTCTTTGCCGCAAGGCCCTGCCATATTTGCCAGTCATCTGTCGGGATCGTGACCGCTTTGCAAGCGGGTTTCAGGACGGTCGTGTCGCTGGGCGTTACGGTGCAACCATCCCATTTCTGCGCGATCCCTGATTGCGCAAGACATGCGCTAACCAGCGGGGCGTGGGCCGTATCCGCCAGTACAGCCGTCGTGCATCCCATCGCAAAGGCATCCCGAACAATGGGGCCGATCAGGATTGCGGGGCCTTGAGCGACCTCGATCCTGTCGTCTTGCCAGCGGACGTCAACCGCGCTTACCGGTTCCTGCAACGCTGCGGTCACTGGTGCAATGCTGCCCCCTGTTCCTGCGAGAAAGGCAGCGATACGCCCCAGGTCTTCGGCCTGTCCAACCGGAAAGCCCGCACCGCGTGCGGCCTTTTGCACCATACCTGCGACCTCATTCAGGGATTTCATCAGATATTCGCCACCGGCAGCCACCAGTCGTCGGCATTGTCCAACTCGTCAAAGAGTGGCGCACCCTGCGCGAGGGTGATCCGCGTCCAGCGGTCAGATTTCGGGTCAAACTTGCCCGCACCAAAAAACGCTAGTTTGCAGCGCAGAATGTCGATGGGCAGGCAGGCGTCGCCAATCAGGTTGTCGCGGATTTCGCCGTAGGGGTGGCGCGCCAGTGATTGCACACGACGCGTTGCGGCGCGGTGTTCAGGATACATGGCCAGAAACCGACCGACCGGCGTGTCGCCACCCGTCAGATCGGCGGTCAATGCTTTGACCTGCCGCCCGATATCAAGCGGCGTTTCCAATTCCGCGCCGGGTTCTTCATGGCGGTTGCCCAGACGGGGTTCGAGTTTTTCCTCCGAGACGTACCAGAACTGGGCGCATTCCGCAGGGGCGTCATAATCGACGTCGCAAGCCCAATCCCAATCAGCCGCGATTAGCGCCTTAAGGTCAGCGCAGGACATGGTCGGGTCCAACTCGGGCACAAAAGGTGTCGCCATGCAGTCGGTCAGCCCGTCAATCAGATCGCCAAAGGGCTCTAACATCAGGGCTGCGATTAGCTCTTGGGTATCAACGGACCACTGCGCGCTTTGTGTGATGATGCGGTGAATGGGCTGTTCGGCTGACAGCGCCTCGGGCGTTAGTGTCGCGGCAAACTTGGGCCATTCGTCGCGCATTGTTGCGATGCGTTCTGAGGCGATATCATCGGGTACATTCCATTCCGCAAGATACTGCGCGACCCGGATCACAAGATCATAGATGCGGCCTATCTGGTCCTCATCAAGGCGGGGGATCGCCCGCACCCGCGCGATGGCAGTTTCGCGCACCGCCATCCATGCATCCAGCAATAGCGGGTGGTTCACAACGAAGGGCGCCATGCCGAGCCCGGTGGAGTTGCCCACCCCAAGATGCCGCTTGGCCTCGCGCGACAGCGTGCCGCCACCCACATGTTCGGCCAGATCGTGTGTGAACCCGCGGATCAACCAAACGGTCAGCATCTCGGCCATAAAGGGGCCGCCCATGCCGGGATGATCGGCGATATGGCCGCGATCGGCGATGCCGAATTTGCCGTTGCCATAAACGGCGGTGGTGCGCATCAGATAGCCGGTGTCGCGGATTTTTTGTGGGTCAGGTTGTTTGCCTGCTTTCAGTGCGTCGGTCACATGATCGAAAAGCCGGACGGATTTGTTCGCACGGCTCAGGACCAGATCACGGGCGGTAAAGCGGGCGGCCTCTTGTTTGGGGGCGCTGGCGACGATGCGGTCGATCTCAGCTTGGTCAGGAATGCCGTCATAAAGGACATAAGTGGTGTCCCACGCCGTCGCGATCACCCGGTCGGTGCGCATTTCAGGCGGCAGATCGGTGGATACGGCGACCAGCGCATAGTCATAACCGCCAAAGCGCAGGGTATAGACGGCGTGGCCAAAACCAGCGGCGTCCATGTTCCAGACAGGGCGTGTGACCTGGACTTTATCGGCAGCCAGCGAGCGCATTAACGTGCGCAGGAAAGACAGGCGCGTGGGAAACGCAGCACCCATCCGGCGTAGCCGCATGACGGTTGACGGCGGGCGCAGAGGCATCTGTTGCGGTGTTGCAAGATCTTTCATAAGTGGCAATCTAGCCGCTTGCAGGCATCAGACCTAGTACAAAAACGACGCATGTTTGCGAAGTGATTGGTAAATACCGACCGGCTTGGATAAACCCGGTTGGAACCAAAGATGTTTGGCCGCGCGTCGGGCGAGGGAGGCGATGTTTTAAGATGCTTAGACACGTTTGCGCTGCTTGGCTTCTTTGCGCCATGCCTGCTGTGGCACAAGATGTGCGCCTGAACTCTGAAGCGGCGCGTGGCGCTTTGAATGATGCGTCGTTGCTGCGTGCATTGGATGATACAGCCGTGCCACAAGACTATATCGCCGCTGCCCGCGCAGACTATCGCCGCCTGCTGACGGCACTTTATGCGCAAGGCTATTACGGGGGTCAGATCTCGATCACGGTTGACGGTGTTGAGGCGGCGAATATTGCGCCGCTGGCTGCCCCAGATGCGATCGAAGAGGTCGTCATTTCCGTTGATCCTGGACGGCGGTTTACTTTTGGCAACGTCCAGATCGCCCCTCTGCCGCCCCGAACGACCGTGTCAGAGGACCTTGGGCCGCGTCGTACCGCACGTTCTGCACGCATCCAGGCGGCGGTGGCGGGCAGCATCAACAGTTGGCGTGATCTGGGCTATGCCAAGGCCCGGGTGGTTGGTCAGTCTGTTGTCGCACGACATGAACAAGCCAAACTTGATGTGGATGTCGTCCTTGATACTGGCCCAAGTCTGCGGTTTGGCCCGCTGAACGTATCGGGCAATGAAACTGTCAGCGATGACCGTGTCAGGCAAATTGCCGGATTACCAACAGGTCAGGTCTATGCCCCATCCGAGATTGCAGCCGCCGCACGCCGCTTGCGTCGCACCGGTACATTTGCAAGCGTCGCTTTGAGCGAAAGCGACCAGATAGGCCCTGGCGATACCCTGCCCATCAACGCCCAACTGTCGGAGGCGAAACCACGCCGCTTCGGCTTTGGGTTAGAGCTGTCCTCGGTCGAGGGTCTGACCGTCTCGACTTTCTGGCTGCACCGGAACTTTCTGGGAGGGGCAGAACGATTTCGCGTCGGCGGCGAAATATCAGGCATCACGGGCGAGACCGGGGGAGTTGATTACTCGTTGGGTGGCACATTCACCCGGCCTGCCACATTTGGCCCCGATACCGAATACTTCCTCAGCGGTGAGATTTCGCGCGAAGATGAGCCTGAGTTCCTGCTGGATACGGTCGCCCTTGAAACCGGCTTTTCACGTATCTTGAGCGATGATGTGACCGTGCGTGCCGGCTGTTGGTATTCTGCGCGCGCGGGAAGAAACGGCATTGGAAACACGCCAATACACGCTGCTGACGCTGCCGTTGGACGCCACATTGGACCGGCGCGATGTGCCGACAAATGCCAGCAGTGGCTATTACATCGACCTCAGCGCGACGCCCTTTGTCAGTATTGATGGCGATATCAGCGGGTCGCGCCTGTTTGGTGATGCGCGGGGATATCTGACCACAGGCGAACAGGAGGCGTTAACCCTCGCTGCCCGGGTGCAGGTGGGCAGCGTGCTGGGGGCCGGTTTGTCCGAAGCACCCGCTGACTTTTTGTTTTATTCGGGCGGCGGCGGGACTGTGCGGGGTCAGCCTTACCAGTCGTTGGGTATTGATACGGTGGATGGGGCCGAGACCGTGACCACGGGTGGTACGTCTTTCGTCGGTGCGCAGCTAGAGGCCCGCTATATGGTGCGCGATAACATCGCGCTGGTCGGTTTTTACGACTTTGGCCAAGTGGGCGCGACCGCAACCCCGGGTGAGGATGCCGAATGGCATGCCGGTGCCGGCATTGGCCTGCGTTACAACACCGGGATCGGGCCTATTCGTCTTGACCTGGGTACACAGGCCAATGGTGATGATGCGGGTCGCGACTTGCAAGTCTACATCGGGATCGGGCAAGCGTTTTGAAGCGGCTTCTAATCATAGGTGCGCTGTGCATGGCCCCGTTTGCAGGGATAGCCCAGACGCAAGAGGACGAAGACAAAGGTTATCTGACCGAACTGATTGAAGAGAATCTCTCTGGCGTCAGTCGCGAGGTTACGATCCAGGGATTTCAAGGCGCGCTTAGCTCTGAGGCCACAATTGACGTGCTGAACATCGCAGATTCTGATGGTGTCTGGTTGACGCTTGAAGATATTGTGCTGAGTTGGAACCGGGGCGCTTTGCTGCGCGGCGCCATCGATGTGCAAGAGTTGAGTGCCGCGCGCATTGTTGTTTCGCGCCCACCCGTGGCGGAGAACACCGGACCATCGCCTGAGGCGCAGCCGTTTTCCCTGCCTGAACTGCCTGTCAGCGTATCGCTGGATGCGCTGAGGATAGATCAGGTGGAATTGGGCGAGGTCTTTTTGGGGGAGCCGATTACCGTATCTCTGAGCGGGTCGGCGCAACTGGGCGAGGGTGAGGGGACGGCGAATGTGATCGCCGAACGCATGGGTGACAAGGCCGGGGTGTTCGAGATCAACGGTAGTTTCGTCAACGCCACCCACGTGCTTGATCTGTTGCTGAACCTTGAAGAGGGGCCCGATGGCATTGCTGCCCGCATACTTGATCTGCCGGGGCGTCCAGCGATCAGGCTAGCGGTGGCAGGGAACGCGCCGCTGGATGACTATGAGGCGACATTGGCCATAGCGACAGATGGCGAAGATAGGCTGTCAGGGACGTTCGGCCTGAGCAACGCCGAAGGCGAACAGCAGATCGCGCTTGACCTGGGCGGTGATATCTCGCCTCTGTTTGCCCCCGAATATCAAGGGTTCTTCGGCAGTGACGCCAGCCTGCGGGCGCAAGTGGTACAAACCACAGATGGGCGGATCGATATCCCGCAGATCGCGTTGGATGCAGGCCGCCTTTCGCTAAACGGTGTGGTTAAGATTGGCGCGCAAGGATGGCCTCGTTTGATTGATCTGTCGGGTGGGATCACACCGCTGGGAAATGAGCCTGTGCTGTTGCCACTGACTGGACCCAGAACATTTGTCGATGGCATGGATCTGGCGATCACCTATGATGCGAACCTGTCCGAGGACTGGCGTGCCGATATCATCATAAAGGGTTTTGACCGCCCCGGACTTGGGATCGACGTATTGCAACTTGCCGGTGGAGGCACTTTGCGGTCCGGTGCAGGTGCGCAGGACGGTCTGGTGACGGCGGAACTGGAATATGGAGCATCTGGCCTGCAATTGGCAGGGGCTGGTGTCTCTGAAGCGTTCGGCAACGAGATTGGGGGTACATTCATTGCCACGCGTGCCGAAGGCGAGCCGACCGAGATTTCACGCTTTACCTTGCGCGGTGCCGGGCTTGATGCCGAGGCGCAGGCGACAATCGCTGGCCCGGATGCAGGTTTTCGTACCAACGCAAACCTGAACGCCGAGATTGCAGGGCTCGCCCGGTTTGCCACCTTGATTGGTCAGGATATCGGCGGTGGTGCAGAAGTGGCCGTGCAGGCAGATATCACGCCGCTTGATGGCCTGTTCGATATCGTGCTGTCGGGGCAAACCAATGATCTGTCAGTGGGTATCCCCGAGGCAGACCACGTGCTTGCCGGGCGTGGCACGATTGCTGCAACGGCGATGCGTGATACCGATGGTACCCGGTTGGAAAACCTAAGGGTGCAGACGGATGCGGCCAACCTGCGCGCTGCCGTAGACCTGACCAGTGAGGGTGCCGCAGCGCGTGTGAATGCCAGTTTGCGGGATGTCGCTTTGGTATTGCCTGGTGTGTCTGGTCCCGCCGCTGTTGCGGGTGAGGTGACCCAAGGTGCTGATGGTGTCGTTGGATTCTTGCTGAACGGAACGGGCCCAGCCGCCGCCTTCGAGACCAACGGTACAGTCAATCCCGCCGAGACCGGTCAGACCGTAAATGCGGCGTTGTCTGCCGATCTGCGCGACCTTAGCCGTTATGCCGTTTTGGCGGGCCGCCCCCTCGCGGGTGCTGTCAACCTAGAGGCCAATGGCGTGCTTTTGGGTGATGGGCAGCGCTTTGATCTGAACATCAGCGGCGCGACGCTGGATGTGGTTACGGGCGAGGCGCGTATTGATCCGCTGTTGGCCGGTGATGGGAGTTTTACAACGGCTGTTGCGCACACTGGCGAGGCGCGGTTTCGTTTTGCAGATATGCTGATGCAGACACCCGCGATGTCGCTGCGCGGCGATGCGGATATTTCTTTGGATGGGTCCAATACCGCCGATCTTCTGTTCCGCATCAATGATGCTGCTGTTCTTGATGGCAGTCTGAACGGCCCAATAACAGTCGATCTTGATGCCACACCAGCAGAGCTTGATGCCACGGACGTTAATTTACGGGTTTCCGGCCCGGGCACCAATGTTGTGCTTGATGCGCGAGTGGCCTCACCCGCCAATGACCGCGAAGTCACTGGTGACTTGACCGCGCAGATCGCAAGTCTTGCGACATTTGCCACGCAGATCGGGGAGCCGGTAGCGGGCAGTATTGATGTAGCCGCGTCAGGCAGCGTTCTTCCTGACCTGACCCGCTTTGACACGCAGGTTAATCTGCGCAGTGAGGGTTTGGCTATCGGGAACCCTTCGCTTGATCCACTTTTGGTAAGCACAGGCCGGATCAACGCCACAATCGGTTTTGCAGATGATGTACTTGCTGTGCGTACGTTGGAGATATCAACGCGCGAGGTGTCCATCGTAGGCGCGCTCAACGGGGCGTCAGGCTTTGGTCAGGGTCGTTTCAACGCAAGTTTGCGTGATGTTGGCGTATTGACCGACCAGATCAGCGGGCCGGTCCGGGCGCGGGGCGCTGCGTCTTTGGATGAGGAGGGCAACTGGGGGATTGATGCCACGGGTACCGGTCCTGGCGGTTTGGCCGCACAGGTCGTGGGTGAGGTAAACCAGGATGGCAACTTGGCGATTGATGTCGACGGCAGCGCGCCTTTGGCACTGGCTAATGCTGCACTTGATCCACGACGGCTGAGCGGGTTGGCAAATTTTGATCTGAACGTGAATGGCCCCCCTGCGATCTCGTCGCTGAGCGGCGAGGTTACGTTTAGCAACGGGCGGTTGGCCGCGCCCAATCTCGGCGAAGCCCTGACCGACATCGGCGGTCAGGTCCGCCTGACCAACGGCAATGCCCAGATCGGTTTGAATACGCGCGTCGAAAGCGGCGGCAGCATCAGTGTGACGGGGCCGGTGGCGCTGACTGGTGCGAACCAGGCTGACATCACGGTTACCCTGGATGATGTGGTCTTGCAGGACCCTGACCTTTATTCTTCCCGCATAGCGGGCTCAATTAACCTGAACGGCCCGCTGCAAGGTGGTGCGGGTATCTCGGGGCGGTTGGAACTGGGACAGACCGATGTGCAGGTACCATCCTCATCGATCAGCGCTTTGGGTGATCTGCCAGATGTCACCCATGTGGGCGAAACAGCGGCGGTACGGCGAACCCTCGCGCGGGCTGGGCTGCTGGGTGGGAATGGCGGCGAAAGTGGAGGTAGCGGCAATGGGCGCGCCTTTCCACTGGATATTGTCATCAACGCCCCTTCGCGGATTTTCATTCGGGGGCGCGGCCTGGACGCAGAACTGGGGGGCGATTGACCATTGGCGGGACAACCAGCAACGTCATCCCGGTCGGGCGTTTCGAACTGATCCGGGGCCGTATTGATATCTTGCAACAACGCTTCGCACTGGACGAAGGTACAGCGACGCTTCAAGGCGATTTTGATCCGTTCATCCGCCTGGTTGCCACAACCGAGACGGATACTGGCACCGTGATCAGTATCATCGTGGAAGGACCGGCGGGCGAACCAGAGGTGACCTTCACCTCGATCCCGGAACTGCCGCAGGACGAGGTATTGTCGCAACTGATCTTTGGACGCGATCTGCAAAGCATCAGTCCTTTGCAGGCGGTCCAGCTCGCGTCGGCAATCAGCACGTTGGCTGGGCGGGGTGGTGGCACGCTGAACAACTTCCGCGAAAGCATTGGCCTGGATGATTTTGATGTCACGACGGATGATGAAGGTAACGCGGCGGTGCGCGCAGGGGCTTATCTGTCAGAAAATGTCTATACCGATGTCACCGTCACCAGCGAAGGCGACACCGAGATTAACCTCAACCTTGATATCACGAATGAGATCACGGCCAAGGGGAGCGTGGATCAGGATGGTGAGACAGGGATCGGTCTGTTCTTTGAACGGGACTACTAGTGCACTGTAGTGTAACGCCATGATGGCTCGGCGAAGGTGTCAGCCACTAGATCGCGATACGTAGCTTTTCCGCCTCGACAATATCTTCAACCGTGTCGTGTTCAGCCACCCAATGGCCCGGCGTAACCTGCTGCAGGGCAGGTCGATAATTTGGGTCCTTATGCCGTCGTGATGGAAGGAACCGTAGACCGGCGCCCGGATCAAGCGGCGATGGTAGTTCACCGGGCAAACGCAGGCGTTGGCGTGTCCGTTCAATCCGAGGATCTGGAATGGGCACTGCCGAAATCAGAGAGCGCGTATAGGGGTGGATGGGGTTTTCATAAATCGTGTCACGGTCCGTCAGTTCGATCACGCGACCAAGATACAAAACCATAATACGGTGCGAGATATCGCGCACCACCGACAGATCATGCGAGATAAACATCATCGATAGACCCATGTCGGCTTGCAGCTCTTTCAGCAGATCAATGATCTGCGCTTGAATAGAGACATCAAGCGCGCTGACGGCCTCATCGCAGATCACCAGTTCAGGCTGGTTAATGACGGCACGGGCAATACCTACCCGCTGGTTCTGACCGCCGGACAATTCATGCGGATACCGGTTCAGCATCCGACGGTCCAGCCCGACGCGCTCCATCATTTCGGCCACGTGTTTTTGTCTGTCCTGATAGGACAGTTCTCGGCGAAAGCTCTGCAGTGGTTCGGCAATCGATGCGCCGATGGTCATACGCGGGTCGAGGCTTGCCAGCGGATCCTGAAACACGATCTGAAGGTTCTTGCGGTGGGGCATCATCTCTTGTCGGCTTAGCCCGCATAAGTTCTTGCCCAACCAGGCAACAGATCCCGCAGTCGGTGGGATAAGCTGCAAAACGGCGCGTGCCAGAGTGGATTTGCCGCAACCGGATTCCCCCACAATCCCCAGCGTTTCACGCCGGGCCAGATCAAAGCTGACACCATCGACGGCACGCAATGGAATGGTTTTGCCAAACAAGCCGCGATTGACGCGAATATCAAAGTCAACTTCTACATCATTGACCTCCAGCACTGTCTTTTCGGGCGTTGCCTCGATGTGCAGTTCTTCGGTGGGCTGATCAATGCGTGGCATGGCATCCAGCAGCATGCGTGTATAGTCATGCTGCGGATTGTGAAAGATTGCGTCCACGTCACCCTCTTCGACATAGATGCCGTGCCGCATCACTGCAACGCGGTCGCACAGTCGGGCGACGACCCCCATATCATGGGTGATCAGCGCAATGGCGGTATTCTCTTCACGTTGTAGCGTGGCCATCAGATCGAGAATTTCGGCTTGCACTGTCACATCCAGCGCGGTCGTCGGTTCATCAGCGATCAACAGCTTGGGTTTGCAGACCATGGCCATGGCGATCATAACCCGCTGGCGCATCCCTCCAGATAACTGATGTGGGTATTGGTTGATGCGATGGCGTGCCTCGGGGATGCGGACCCTGTCCAGCCAATCCAGGCAAATTCGATGGGCCTCTCTGCCACCGATGCCGTTGTGTATCTCCAACACTTCCGCCATTTGCTGGCCGACCGTCAGATGCGGGGTCAAGGCCGTCAGCGGGTCTTGAAAGATCATCGAGATGTCTTTGCCCCGCACGCGGTTTGCTTCGGCTTGCGGGATGTTCAACATCTCTCGACCGCCAAAAACTGCCGACCCGGTTGCGCCGCCATTCCGGGCAAGCAGACCCATCAATGCCATGAAAGTCTGGCTCTTGCCGGACCCGCTTTCGCCGACAATGCCAAGGCATTCGCCAGCCGCAATGGACAGATTGATGTCTTTGACCGCATTCACTTGCCCATCAGCTGTCTCAAATGTGACGCTCAGATCTTTGACCGAAAGAAGTGACATGTTTAACGGTCCTTTGGATCAAGTGCGTCGCGCAGACCGTCACCGACGAAGAAAAACGCGAAGATGGTTACGACGAAAAAGAACAAAGGAAAGGCGATCTGCCAGTAGTAGCCGAATTGCATCGTGCGTGATCCTTCGTTGATCAATGCCCCAAGTGATGTGGCCGGTTCTTGAACGCCAAGGCCCAGGAAGCTGATAAAGCTTTCAAAGATGATCATATTGGGAACCAGCAGCGTGGCGTAGACGATCACAATACCAAGCAGATTTGGTACGATGTGACGCAGAATGATCTTGAGAGGATGCACACCGATTGCGACGGCGACCTCAACGAATTCCTTGTTCTTGATGGTCAGCGTCTGCCCCCGCGCGATCCGCGCCATGTCGAGCCATGAAATCAGACCGATGCCAAGAAACAGCATAAAGATCGAGCGCCCGAAGATCACAAGCATCAGGATCAACACGAACATGAACGGAATGGACATCAGTACATCGACAATCCGCATCATGATCCCATCAACACGACCGCCGTAGTAGCCTGCCGTCGCACCGTAAAGCGTGCCGACGATCACCGCGACCAAGGCCCCGACAATGCCGACCATAAGTGAGATACCGGTCCCCATCGCTGTGCGGGCAAACAAGTCGCGTCCGTTGCTGTCCGTGCCGAAGTAGTGGCCGCTCTCGATAGACGGCACGCCAAGATAGGCGTTGCTGCCGATCAGGCTGAAGTTCACGAAATCCGGCTCGTATTGCGCGAACATGCCCCCAAAGAGGGCAAATGCAGCAACCAACCCCAGCATAACAAGTGAGATGACTGCCGCCCGATTGCGGAAGAAACGCATGCGTGCATCGGCCCAGAGGGACCGGCCTTTGACCTCGGCCAGTTGCGCGGCGTCGCCGACACCCTCGATGGCTGCTCTGTTAGGAAACATCTGATGGCCCCCTTAATAGCGGATCTTGGGGTCGATCCATGCGTAAAGGATATCGACCACAAGGTTGAACAGGATTGTCAGGGTGCCCACCAGAATGGTGATCCCCATGATGACGGAGTAATCGCGGTTAAAGGCAGAGTTCACAAAGAACTGCCCGATGCCACCGGTAGAAAAGAACACGTCGATGATGACCGAGCCGGTGATCATGCCGACGAAGGCAGGCCCGAGGTAGGACAGGACCGGCAGAATGGCTTAAAGCTTCATTGCATGCCGCCAGATAACGCGGCGCATGGGCAGGCCCTTGGCCTGGGCAGTGCGGATGAAATTAGTGTTCAGGACTTCGAGCATCGAAGACCGGGTAATCCGTGCGATGGAGGCCATGTAGGATGTCGACAGGGCGATCACCGGCATGATCAGGAATTGCCATTGGCCACCCTGCCAACCGCCTCCGGGTAACCAACCAAGCCAGAGCGTGAAAACCAGAAGCAGGATCGGGGCCATCACGAAGTTTGGTAGGACCTGCGCGCCGATAGAGACACCAACAGCGAAGTAGTCGATCCATGAGTTTTGCTTGATTGCTGCAGCGACGCCGAGCGAAACACCGACAACGACGGCGACAACAAATGACCAAAAGCCGTAGGTCAAGGTAACCGGAAAGCCCTGTGCAATGATATCATTGACTGAGCGATCTTTGTATTGAAACGACGGCCCGAAATCGAATGCCGTCACAACGCCAGACACGTAATTGACGATCTGCTTCCAAAAAGGCTGATCCAGCCCGTACTTCGCTTCGATGTTCGCCAGAACCTCGGGCGGCAAAGGGCGTTCAGAGTTGAAGGGGCCTCCGGGGGCCGCGTACATGAGGATGAACGACAGGATGACCAATATTAATAGGGTAGGGATGGCCACTGCAAGGCGGCGAACAACAAAGCTGAGCATGTGTCAGATGTCCTAACGGAATGGGAAAGCCGCGCCCCAAATAGGGGGACGCGGCTGATCACGAAACGTGATTACTCAGCGATCTTATAGAGATCTTTGGAGTACCATTGCTGTTGGAAGTTCTCAAAAGGCCAGCCTTCGAGGTTTTCGCTATACATATAGACAGATGCATAGTGATAGATCGGGATGATCGGCGCTTGTTCCGCGATGATTTCCTCAACGCGGTCATAGTTGGCTTGCGCATTGTTTGAAGTCTTGGCCTCTTCCATCAGCGCGTCAACTTCGGCACTGACGAATTTGCTGTCGTTGTAGCCAGACTCAGATTGCATCAGATCAAGGAAGGTCGAGGCTTCGTTATAGTCAGCACACCAACCACCGCGGGCGACTTCATAGTCACCATTGGAACGCGCTTCAAGGAAGGTCTGCCATTCCTGATTGGCGAGCACGGTCTCGACACCCAATGTTTGTTTCCACATCTGGCTGATAGCGACGGCGACAGACCGGTGGCTGTCAGAGGTGTTGTAGACCAGATCAATCTCAAGCGGGTTGTCCGGGCCATAGCCTGCTTCTGCCATCAGTTCCTGCGCCATTTCGTTGCGCTCGGCTTGGGTCATGGATGCTTTGGGAATGTCGGGGGTTTCAAAGCCAGCTGTGGCCCAGTGCGTGAATGTATAGGCCGCTTTCTGACCACCGGCGAGCACGTTTTCGACGATGATGTCACGGTCAACGGCAAGGCTGAGGGCGCGACGGACGTTCACGTCTTGCACGTCCGCGGATGCACCGTCACGCAGGTTGAACATGTAGTAATAGGAACACGCTTCTGGCACGGATACGGCTTGATCAGGGTATTCGGCGGACAGGCGAGGGAACTGGTAAAGCAGGCACGTGCGTGCGGTCCAATTCGCCAGCCAGATAACGGGTCAGGGCCACATTTTCATCGTTGATGACAAGGGACGTTACTTTCTCAAGGATTGTGTTCTCGTTGTCCCAGTACATCTCATTGCGTTCACGCACGAGCCGCTCTTGCGGGACATGTTCGGTCAGGATGTAAGCGCCGTTGGATACCATATTGCCTGGCTTGGTCCAGTCGGTGCCATGCTCTTCAATTGTGCCCTGCGGCACAGGGAAGGTTGTGAAATGGGTCAGCATAAGCGGGAAGTAGGGTAACGGCTGCGTCAGCCGAACTTCCAATGTGGTATCGTCAATGGCTGTGACACCCAATTCGGATGTATCAAAGTCGCCAGAGATTACCTCAGAGGCATTCTCAAGCGCCATGATTTCGATGAACCATGAGTATGGGGAGGCCAGTTCGGGAGAAGCGGCGCGTTTCCAAGCATATTCAAAATCACCTGCCGTGACCGGGTCACCATTGGACCACATCGCGTTGTCGCGCAGTGTAAAAGTATAGGTCAGATTGTCGTCACTCACCGTGTGGTTCAGTGCGACACCGGGGGCAAGGTTGCCAGCGGCATCTTGGTTATAAAGACCTTCGAAAAGGTCACGCAGGATATCGCCCCCCGCCTGATCTTCTGCCAGACCCGGATCAATCGACGGGCTTTCGTCGAGATCGCGGTATGTAAATGACTGGTCAGAGGCGAGCTTTTCGCCGGTGACGGGATGCGTTGCGTGGCCGTCGGCATAGAGCGCGCCGGTTGTGGCGATCAATACAGCAGAGGTTGTCGCTAAGAGTTTGGTTCTGAGTGTCATGTAGAATCTCCCTATGGTTGCATCTTCTTGTGATGCAATCGTTGGCTTCGGGGCGCAATCGCGCTGGTGCCACTATCCTTTGACGCGAGACAGGAAATGGCAAGCCGAATCCAAGATTGACCCTACGGTAGTCTGTGCTTCGTCCAAAACTTGGTCCGACCGAACAATAAACTGCGCAATTCCAGTAGCTAAGCGAAATTATGTAATTCGATGGCCGCGAGGAGTGACATCGATTCGCCCGCTTTCAATCCGGCCTACTGCAACCGGAATGAAGCCGAGTCGCCCGCACCTTGATCCACGGTGAACCGCAATCTGTCCTCACCGCGTGCTTCAACCAACTGGCAGTTATAGGGGATCGGATCGCCACCCCAGCTCAGTTCACGGCAGAAGTAGCCGTCTTGCCAACTCCAGTTCCCGTCGATCTCCCAACCGATGGCCGAGCCGTCAATGTCCCCATTTGACAGCACGTTCAAACGGACACCGTAGAAGAAATTGCGCAGCTCCTTGCCCTCGACAAGCGACAGGAAGGTCGCTTGATCTTTCACCGGGACGTAGCTGTCGGCCACCGCAGGTGCGGCGACGGTTGCAAAGGTCAAAGATAGGATCGCGGATCGCATCGGGCCCTCCATCGTCAGCAGGATACCCCTTGATACGGTGAGCACCGGTGTTTGGTTCACTTACACGGCGCAGAACGTACGATTTGCGCCTGCGATCGGCGGCTTTAGGCCGATTGGCGGATCAGGCTTCCAGTGCTTTGATCATCTCGACCCGTGTACCATGCCGTCCGCCGCCGAAATCCGTAGTCAGGAACGCACCAACAATTTCAATTGCCTTTGCGTTATCAATCACACGTGCGCCCATCGCTAACATATTCGCATCATTGTGTTCGCGGGTCATCTGGGCCGAGAACACGTCGGAGCAGACACCACATCTAATGCCTTTGACCTTATTGGCGGCCATCATGATACCCTGACCTGTGCCACACAGGATTATACCGAACGCGCAGTCACCGTCCGCCACGCGACGCGCAGCTGCTTCGCCATGTGCGGGGTAATGCGTGCTTTCGGGCGTTGTAGGGCCGATGTCAATGGCTTCCCAACCCTTGGCCGTGATATGCGCCGCAATCTCCTGACGCATTTCGATGGCGGCGTGATCGCTTGAAAGCACAACGCGTTTGTTGGTGGTCATAGAGGTGTTCCTGTTTTTTGGACTTGGTCAGATGCCAAGCACATCCATCATGTCGTACTCGCCGGGGCTCTTGTCCTGTCCCCAAAGGGCGGCCTTCAGTGCGCCGCGCACGAAAATGGCGCGATCCGTTGCAAGGTGACGCAGCACAATCCGCTCGCCCGCCGCTGCGAACAACACGTCATGTTCGCCGACGATGTCGCCACCACGAATGGCGCTGAACCCGATGTCACCTTTCTTACGCGCACCCGTGATCCCGTCACGCCCCCGATCACTGACGTCTTTCAACGACACGCCGCGCCCTTCGGCGGCAGCCTCACCCAGCATCAGCGCGGTGCCTGACGGGGCGTCGACCTTTTGGTTGTGGTGCGCCTCGATCACCTCGATATCAAAGTCATCGTCCAACGCGGCGGCGACCTTTTTGGTGAGTTGCACCAGCAGGTTCACACCCAAAGACATGTTGCCCGCGCGCACGATTACGGCGTGGCGCGATGCGGCGTTGATGGCTTTCAGGTCATCGTCCGATAGCCCAGTCGTGCCAATCACATGCACCGCACGCGCCTGCGCTGCGAGGCCCGCAAAATCGACCGTCGCCGCTGGCGCAGTAAAGTCGATCACCGCCTGCGCCTTGGCAAAAACCTCAACTGCGTCGTCCGTCACGTTCACGCCGCATGGGTTGCCCACCCATCATGGTGCCGACATCCTGCCCGACCCAATCATGCCCGGATCGCTCTAGCACACCCACCAGACGGCATTTGTCTGATGCCAACACCAATTTAATCAGCATTTGCCCCATTCTGCCTGATCCACCCGTGATCACGATGCCTGGTGTGTCTGTCATGTCGCGTTTCCTCTTCTTGGCCCCTCCTTTAGCGCCGGATTGCCGCTGACGCAAAGCCTAGCTTGGCATCGTCTTCCGCAACGACTAAATGGGCGGTATGGCAAAGCAATCAAACCGAGACGGCAAGGCCCCTACCCAGCGCATGTTGCGCGTGGGCGAGGTGATCCGCCGGACCCTGTCCGAAGTCCTGCAACGTGGCGACGTGCATGACGATGACCTCGCGCGCATGTCCATCACGGTGGGCGAGGTGCGTATGACATCCGATCTGCGGATCGCGACGGCTTTTGTGTTGCCCCTTGGAGGGCAGGGCAAGGAAGAGGCATTAGAGGCTCTGCGCCGCAACAAACACGAAATTCGGCATTTGGTGGTCAAGGGTGGCACGATGAAATTCGCACCAGAGCTGCGGTTCGAAATTGACGGCACCTTTGATCAGATCGACGCTACCCGCGCGCTTTTGGCAGAGGATCATGTCCGTCAGGACCTAGACGACTGATGCGCTGGTTTTTCGCGGTGTTGCTGTTCTGGACTGCGCCAGCGGCGGCAGTGACCTGCGAGGATGTTGCGTATGCAGGCAACAGCTACACCGCTTGCACTGTGGATGTGACATCTGAAAACCTCAGCTTGTTTCACAAAGATGCTGACGGCACGGTCATCGGCAGCTTTGGCGGGATTGAGGATTTGCCGGAGGTGAACAGCCTGTCATTCGCAATGAACGCTGGCATGTACCACGATGATCGGTCCCCGGTTGGCCACTACATTGAGGATGGTGTGGAAACCATGCGGGTCATTCCGAACGCGGGGCCGGGCAACTTTGGGCTGCTGCCGAATGGCGTGTTCTGCATCAATGAAGACAGCGCGCTGGTCTACGAAACGCTGGACTATGTGGCCCGCGCGCCAACGTGCCGGGACGCGACACAGTCCGGCCCGATGCTCGTGATTGATGGGGCGCTGCATCCGCGGTTTTTGGTGGACAGCACGTCACGTTTTATCCGCAATGGGGTTGGGACCAGCGGGGATGGTGAGACAGCCGTTTTTGTGATTTCCAACGATGGCGTAACGTTCCATGAATTTGGCAGCTTCTTTCGTGATTATCTGAAAGTGCCGAATGCACTCTATTTCGACGGAAAAGTGTCACGGCTTTACGCCCGGGCCCAAGGGCGGAGCGACTTTGGGTTTCAGTCATTGGGGCCGATGGTTGCCGTGACGGAGTAGGGCATGGACGGTCGGATGATTGCGGTACCGACCCTTGAACCTTGGCCCGAACGGGAAACCAAATCTTTGTATAGGGTGGGTGATTTGCCGTTTTGAGCCCGTCTCGACAAATGGGTGCTATCCCTGAATGGCTGCAAACCGTCTCTGCGGATCGGCTCAACAAGTATGCTGAGTCCATACTGGATTGCGCCCAATGTGTTCTAACAGGAATCCATAAACAAACCCCCGCACTTGGCGTTGCCAGTATTATTCTGCCTTTGCGCCTTGCGGCAGGGGCCGCAGCCTCTGCCGATGTGCTCTCGGGTGGACATCTTCTGCTGGGCGTAGCGTCTGTGGATCGCCCATTCTATGTCGATCTTGTCGCCGTCGACGATGCTGCGGTCCGGCCTATTCACCTTGGCTTGAGGCTGCCACAAAAGTGGTCGGAGATGACATAGTCACCTGTCTTCGTTGGAAGGGGCAACTATGCTGTGGTTGATTGACGGCGAGTATGCACCAATTTTGGTGCTTTAGAACTTCCCGGTATTTCCCCAGTTTTCGCGGGGGCCAATCTCTTCTTCATTCATCCAATGCTCGACGATCAGCCCGTCTGCCACGCGGTACAGATCAAAAACGGCGATGTCTTTGCCGTGCGCATGGCGTTTTCCGTATGTTACCACGAAGTTGCCCTGCCCAATGATCTGGAACATCATCTCGTAGCGCCCCCCATCGGCCGACGCGAGCCAAGAAGCAAGACCCGCGCGGCCACTTGCAATTGTTGGCGCGTGCTGGATCAGGCCCTCGGCGACAAACGCGCCCAGTGTCCCATGATCACGCTGCTGAAGAACCTGCTTGGTATACTCGAGAACAAGCGCTTTGCTGGCCGCGCCATCCGCGGATTCATCAACGTCGGTTGCCCCGCGCACCATGTTTGCGCCAGACAGGGTCTTAGCTGTGTAAGGTGCGATGGTATCCCAGTGTTCCAGGATCAATCCGCTGGCATCGGTATAAAACATGTCCATTGTGACCCATTGTGCGGCCCCATCGTTCAGCGATTGATAGGCGTTGCAAAATACCCATGGCCCATCCTCAAAGATGCGGACAATCTCAATGTGACGTTTGGGGTTTCTGGCGACGAAGGGTTCGAAGAAAGCCAGGAAACCATCGGCGCCGTCACCCACACCGGTAGAGTGCTGCGTATAGCGGTGCCCGGTGTACTTCATCACGGCTTCACGCGCGTTCCCGCCCGCGATCCCTTCCAGATAGATACGGCGCACATTCTCCAGTCCCCGTCCCATAAGCAACCTCCTTTTTTGTGCGCGGCCTGCTGCCTGCGGGCCACAAGTTATGCTAGCATCTGTGATTATCAGCCACGAGCGCATTCATATCGCCGCTTGCCATGGCGCCGATAAGTGGCAGATCTGGTACTCAAAAAGCGTCCAGACCTGCCACTTGCGCGCTACTTACTGGCGCGCTTTGTTAGTATCACACCGTAACACTAGAAGCGCAGCCGCAAGACCGCCTGTAAGGTGTGCGCCGACAGATCGACATCGAATTCATGGTCTGCCGGATTTGCCTCGGTTGTCGTGGTGCTCAGTTCCGCGTCACCGTAGTCGTAGTAAGCATATTCCAGGCCGACGCTCAGATTGCCGCCGCCGAACTGCACATCTGGCAATTGATGCTCTACGCCAAAACCGATCGTATAGCCGAACACGGTATCACTAGCTTCGGCACAAGCGCCGGTCGCAGTGTCGCAGTCGGCCACAAGGTCAATCGTGCCGGGGTCAGGGTCCGCATCGTCCGCATCCCCGTTAGAGGCCCTGATGTCTGCCGCCGCAAGCCCCGCCAGACCGTAGAGAAGTGTGTTCTGCTCGGCACCAACAAGATATCCAACGCGACCCCTGATCGAGCCGAGGCCGCTTATCTCCGTCTCGTAGAACTCGCCGACGTTGTCGCTGGTATCGTTGACAGCACTAAACTGGTTCACGCCGTTTCCCGCCTTGGAAATCTCAGCCTCGGCACCGAACACGAGTGATCCACGCATCCAGTCGCGCCCCGCCCGTATGCCGACTAGCCCACCTTCGATCTCATCCAATTTGGTCGGTGCATCGAGGTCGAAGTTCTCAAAGCCGTCTTCGGTAATATTGTGCTGCCCTTCCGCGCTGATGCCGCCGAATTGCAGACCGGCATGCCAACCCTCCCAATTCTGGGCGTGTAGGGGCACTGCCATCGCGCAAAGGGAGATAGCCAAAAGAGGTGTTTTCAATTGCATTTTTAGGTCCGTTCTTTTCATCACTGATGTCACTAGAAGTCTCGCCCAAAACGACCATACGGCGTGTGAGGCACAGGCCATGGCGCTTGTGGGTCGGTAGCCACTTCTGCACGATCAACGAGGTCAAGTCGCTGGCTGTCCGACTGATCTGCGTCCGTGCCGACCGGGCCGGACAGTTTGGGAGCCGGGCAGAACGCTATTTAGGACATGACATCAAGAACGGCCAAACCGATCAAAGCATTACGCCATCGCATCCACGATGCGCTGGTGGAGGAGATGGCACATGCTTGGCGTTATATCTTTCGGTAACAAATGGTATGGTTGCCCAATGGGTCCGCCACGCGTAGGTGCCTTTATGGCACAACAGACTTCAGTCCAGCCGCACGCTTTCGCCGCTTTGCGTTTCTGCCGATGAAAAGCCAATCAAAGGCAGCCCATATCCTGAGAGCAGCGTAATGAGAACCGCAGCGGCGAGCCCTGCAAAAATTGCTTTCATGCGTGGTTCCTATTCCGCTGGGGTCGCGCTGGATTTGCGTTCTTCGGCCTGCAGTTCCTCAAGCCAGATCGAATGGTGTTGTTTGGCCCATGCTTCATCCACTTCGCCATGGGTCATGGCACCAGAGGCCCCTTCCATCCCGACCGAACCGATGTAGATATGCGCGATGATGATCGCCATCAGCAGGAATGCAAAGCCTGCGTGCAGTACCTGTGCGAGCTGCATTTCAGCATGCGGTGTGAGCGTTGCAGGCAGAGGAGCCCCGGTGAAGAGTTCAGCCAAACCAGTCGCGTTCAAAACGCCGAAGGCCCAGGCAAAGACCGGGATTTCAAAAGGAAAGATGAGCGACAGACCTGTCACTGAAATCAGCCCACCGAACACAATGCAGGACCAGAAGATGAGCTTTTGTCCCGCGTTGAATTTCTTGGCTGGCGGGTGCTTTGACCCGATGATGCCGCCAGCCTGAGCGAACCAGACAAGGTCCAGCCGGTTGGGGATGTTGTGCCAGACCCACATCACAAAAATCATCACCAGCGCCAGCATGAAAGCCCATGACACGTTGTTGTGTACGAAAATCCCAAAGCGCAGGATCACCGCATTTGCTTCGTGTCCGAAGACGGGCACGATGAAGAACCGCCCAAAAAGGATCAACAATCCGGTCAACCCTAACAGGATGAATGATCCGGCCAGCAGCCAATGGGCAAAGCGTTCGATGAATTTGAACCGCTGTACAGTGCGTCCGGCCAGCCCGCCATCCACGCCGATGCGGCCACGCAGGAAAAAAACACAATCAATGCACCAATAGTCCCCAGCAAGGCCCAGCCGCCATAGGTTGCCAATGGACCTTCGCGGAACTCAAGCCAACGCATGCCGGACGATTGCACCAGTGTTTCCGCCACACGGCCCCCGGCGGATACGGTGATATCGGCGCTGTCATAGCGCAATGCGCGCCAGACTTCGGCGTCCGAGACACCACCTAGAGACCCTAACTGGTCAGTCGTCGCTGCTGCCGCCTCAGGATCACCCGTTGCATCGCGCCGAAAGGCGTCATCCACCTCTTGGGCGGCTTGGCGGGCCATGATATCTTCCAAGGTCTGCGCGCCGCCTGTTTCAGCACGATCCTGTGCGGCCAAAGGGGCGGCCAGAAGCAGCATAACAAAAAGGGTCATGAGGCGTTTGATCAACATGAGGCAAATCCCAAATCATTTGAATTCTGTATGAAAGGGGCGCTCCTATGCGCCCCTTTCACAATGTCAGTCGGTGCTTAGGTATCGCGCCCGTCATAGGCGGTACCCCAACCCCATGCGCCAGACCCGAACCCGCGTGCAACGACACGCTCGCGGTAGATGTCAGACACTGTATCACCATCACCGGCCAGTAGCGCCTTGGTCGCACACATTTCAGCGCAGATCGGTAACTTGCCTTCTGCGATGCGGTTGCGCCCGTACTTCTGGAACTCGGCAGCGGAATGGTTTTCCTCTGGGCCACCGGCACAGAAGGTACATTTGTCCATCTTGCCGCGTGATCCAAAGCTGGCTGCCTGCGGGAACTGTGGTGCACCGAAAGGACACGCATAGAAGCAATACCCGCACCCAATGCACAGATCTTTGGAGTGCAAAACTACACCATCAGCGGTCTGATAGAAGCAATCCACCGGACAAACGGCCATGCATGGCGCATCCGAACAGTGCATACATGCCACCGAGATCGACCGTTCCCCGGGGGTACCATCGTCGATGGTGACCACCCGGCGGCGGTTGATGCCCCAAGGCACCTCGTGTTCGTTCTTACAGGCCGTGACACAGGCGTTGCATTCAATGCAGCGCTCGGCGTCACAAAGGAACTTTGCTCTTGCCATAATATGTCCTCCCTTACGCTGGCATGATTTTGCAGAGTGTGGCCTTGGTCTCCTGCATCTGCGTTACAGAGTCGTAGCCATAGGTCTGCGCTGTGTTGCACGATTCACCCAAGACGTAGGGGTCAGCACCGGCAGGGTATTTCGCTCGCCGATCCTCGCCCTGGAAATGGCCGCCAAAGTGGAAAGGCATGAAGGCTACGCCTTCGCCAACCCGCCGGGTGACCATCGCCTTGACCTTTACCTTACCGCCCTCGGGGCCTTCGACCCAGACGTCTGCGCCATCGCGCACGCCCAGATTGTTGGCGTCACGTGGGTGCATTTCCACGAACATGTCCTGCTGCAATTCCGCAAGCCATGGGTTCGATCGGGTCTCATCGCCGCCGCCCTCATATTCGACCAGACGGCCAGAGGTGAGGATGATGGGATAGTCCTGCGAGAAGTCGTTTTTCTGGATCGAAGCATACATGGTTGGCAAGCGATAGAACTTGCGGTCCTCGTATGTGGGGTAATCCGCGACCAGATCGCGCCAGCTTGTATAAAGCGGCTCGCGGTGCACAGGCACCGGATCGGGGAATGTCCAGACAACGGTTCGCGCCTTGGCATTACCGAAGGGCGCGCATTCATGCTTGATCGCAACCCGCTGGATTCCGCCAGAGAGGTCGGTTTTCCAGTTGGTATTCGGACCGGCAACGGCTTCGATTGACGCGCGCTCTTCTGCGGTCAAATCGCCATCCCACCCCAGATCCATCAGCATCTGCATGGTAAATTCGGGGTAGCCATCCTGAATTTCGGAGTTTTTGGAGTAAACTCCTTCGGCCAGCAGGTTTTCACCGTCACGTTCCACGCCAAAGCGGGCGCGGAAGGTCAAACCACCTTCAGAGACAGGCTTGGACATGTCGTAAAGGTTCGGCGTGCCGGGATGGTTCATCTCGGGCGTACCCCAGCTTGGCCAAGGCATACCGTAATAATCCCCGTCGGCCGGTCCACCAACCGCCTGCAACGTTGTGCGATCAAAGGTGTGCTGGTTGGCCATGTGCTTCTTGATCCGCTCGGGGCTTTGACCCGTGTAGCCGATCGTCCACATACCGCGGTTGATCTCGCGCAGCGTGTCCTCGGGATCAGGCGTCAGGCCGTCATCCTCAAGGGCGATGTTGCGGAAGATACGCTCGTGAAAGCCGAACTTTTTGGAGAACAGCGCGATGATTTCCTGGTCTGTCTTTGCCTCAAACAAAGGATCAACGACCTGTTCGCGCCACTGCAATGACCGGTTCGATGCCGTGACAGAACCACGGGTTTCAAACTGTGTCGTGGCCGGGATCAGATAGGTGTTGTCTGGCCGATCCTGCATGACAGCTGACACCGTTGGGAAGGGATCAATCACGACAAGCATGTCGAGCTTTTCCATCGCTTCTTTCATCTCGACCTGACGAGTCTGAGAGTTTGGCGCGTGGCCCCAAAGCACCATGGCCCGGACGTTTTCGTTCTGGTCCATGTTGTCTTTGTCTTCCAGAACGCCGTCGATCCAGCGCGATACCGGAATACCGGTCAGGTTCTGCAATGACTTTGTGCTGCCATCAGCGGACTGCAAGCTATCAAAGCGACCGGCCAGCCATTCAGGGTCTTCTTCCCAAACGCGGGCCCAATGCGCCCATGCACCAGCACTTAAGCCATAGTAGCCTGGCAATGTGTGCGACAGAACGCCAAGATCGGTTGCACCTTGCACGTTGTCGTGGCCACGGAAGATGTTTGTGCCACCCCCGCTAACGCCCATGTTGCCCAAAGCAAGCTGCAACACACAGTAGGCGCGGGTGTTGTTGTTACCGTTGGTGTGCTGTGTGCCACCCATGCACCAGATGACAGTGCCGGGACGATTATCAGCCAAGGTACGGGCCACACGCTCAAGCTGGCTGCCGGGCGTACCGGTTACACGCTCAACCTCTTCAGGTGTCCACTTGGCGACCTCTTCCTTGATCTGGTCCATGCCCCATACGCGGGTGCGGATGAACTCATCATCCTGCCAGTTGTTCTCAAGGATGTGCCAGAGGATACCCCAGACAAGGGCGACATCCGTACCGGGCCGGAAGCGCACATACTCATCCGCATGCGCCGCTGTCCGCGTAAAGCGGGGGTCACATACGATAACGGGTGCGTTGTTGCGTTCTTTGGCACGCAAGATGTGCATCATGGAAATCGGATGCGCCTCTGCGGCGTTGGATCCGATCATGAAGATCGCCTTGGAATTGTGGATGTCGTTGTAGCTGTTGGTCATGGCGCCGTAGCCCCATGTGTTTGCCACACCAGCCACAGTGGTCGAGTGACAAATCCGTGCCTGGTGGTCGACATTGTTCGTGCCCCAGTAGGCAGCAAACTTGCGGAACAGATAGGCCTGTTCGTTGCTGTGCTTGGCCGACCCCAACCAATAAACGCTGTCAGGGCCGCTTTCTTCGCGGATTTGCAACATCTTGTCGCCGACTTCGTCGATCACCTGATCCCAAGAGATGCGAACCCACTCGCCATTCTCTTTCTTCATGGGGTACTTGAGGCGGCGTTCACCATGGGCGTGTTCACGTACGGCGGCCCCTTTGGCGCAATGGGCGCCCAGGTTGAACGGGCTGTCCATGCCGGGCTCTTGGCCGACCCAGACACCGTTAGACACCTCTGCAATGACCGAACAGCCCACTGAACAGTGGGTGCAAACGGTCTTTCTCAATTCAATGTTTCCGCTTACAGCGGCTGTCGCGGCATCAGCACGGGTCACCGTGCCGCCGGTCGCGGCAATCGCGGCCATGCCACCAATGGCAAGGCCAGAACCGCGCAGAAATCCGCGGCGGTCTACCGAAGCGTTTGCTGCCTCGGTCAGGATCGAAGTCCGTTGGGAGCGTCGCGCAACCCCGTTGGTCTTTTTCCTAAGCATGTTTCTCTCCTCCCCGTATCAACGCAAACAGCGTTTGCACGTCATGGGTCTGTTGGTTTTGCATCAAGGCAGTCGGGCGTCACGCAACCAGTCGCCAGATGCAGTTGATCCGCGCACCCAAACAAGGGTCACGGCAAACGGCGTCAGACTAAAATCGGGCGGCGTCGTAATATGCGCGGGTCTGCGCGGTGTCTTGTATCGTATCATCCGAAAGGTCGGCGACAGATGCCGCAGCCGGGTCCGCGCCGGTTGCAACGACAGCGGCGGCCAATGGCGCGGCTGTCATAGACAATTTGAGAAAATCACGGCGGCTTTCGCTGCGTTTTTCGCTGGATGGGTGAGTCATAGATAACTCTCCTTTCTTGCGTGGCGGTGACCGCCGGTGAACCAAACACACCCCCTTAAGGGCGCGTTCGGGATTTGGTTACGCCTGCCCGCTCATGCGGAAGGCTTCGACCTCGACCTCGATAAAGGTGCGGCCAACAGTGCCGACAGGCGCATAGAAGACAGAGCCTTCTGCCGCCTCTAGATCGGCAAAAAACACGCGGGCCCATGGGGCGATATGCGCGTTAAAGAACGTCCGTTGCTCCGATAGGGGCGCGGGCTGACCAAAACGACCAACAATCATCGCCGCCATGATCTCCATCAAAGAAGCGATGTTATCTTCGGGTTCGAACACATTCTCAGAGCGGGTCAAACCAAGGCGGGACATATCCAGGCGCAGTGTCGCCAATGGTTTTTCATTGAGAAAACCGGTCATGTAGTAGCTGGCGTAGGGCAAGAGTTCGCCGCGCCCGATTCCGATAAACAGATTGTTGAACTCGCGTTCGACCATCTCGGGTTTGCTCAGCTTGGCAAGCTTGGCCAACGTGGCAATAGCCTGCCCCAGATCTGTATAATCACCCGATAGGCTGGCCACCTGAGCCAGCATCATCTCATCGGGTGGCGATGACAGGATGACCCCTAAGAAGTTATAAAGATCAGCGCGCTGGCGATCTTCAGTCGGGATCTGAATGTCGGTCGCCACGTTCATGCGGTTCCTTCCGGTGTGGTCTCAAAGGCAAATGTCATACGACGACGAAGTGGCGTAACGGCTGCTTCGTCAGGCTCATCCGTGTGCGTTTCCAGAAAAGAGGTGTGCGCCAATTCTGGCAGCTCCTCGTCGTCATCCGCGACGTCCGGTAACGTCACTGTTTCCGGCTCGGGCGGCTGCGCTATCGCCTCGATCCGGGCGATCATGCCCTTGCCGACTTGATAAGCCGTTTGCAGGTTTTCAACGACTGTTGCGCTGTTGGTAAAGTCTTCGCCGTAATCAACAAGGCCGTCCAGATTGGCGAGCATCGGATTGATGCGCCAAAGCTGGCGTAGCGCCCGCGTCTTGATGCGTTGTGGCACGGCCTGTGTCAGGAACGCGCGGATTCTATCGGGGTCTTCAACCTCTTCTGGCATGGGCAAATCCAGCTCGGCCAGAATCTCTTCATCGCTGCGCTCAGCCAGGTCAGCTTCGCGTTCGGCGGCGCGAACCTCCTCCGCTTCAACCGCAACAGCCGCGCGGCGACGATCCCAGAAGCTCGCTTTGGTCATTGCAGGCGCTCCCTTTGGCGGCGGGGCGACGCGTAAACATCAGGTCCGCGGCTGACACGGGCGTCACCGATTCCATCCTGCTTCAGATCAATCCGCTTTTTGTCGCGCTTGCGCTTGATGAAGGTTTCTTCCTGATGATGTTTCTCGACAAAGTCCTCTACCCAGGCACGCAAGGCAGGTGGCATGGATACTTTTTCGATAATCTCCTCACCACTGTCGGCATAGTCCTGCGCCTCGTAGGGCGAAACCGTCAAGAGGACGAGGTCAAGGGGTGCATCACCCACGCCTTCGCGCAAAATGATATAGACGCTGGGGTCCTTGGCATGCAGGCCATGCAGATAGGCGTCGGTGTCCGCGCGGTGCAACTCAAGGTTCAGTGTGCCCGCATGATATTCGGTGGTCTCACCATCGCGGCGCATTTCAACCCAGTGTGCGGGTTGCGCTCCAGGAAGCACCGCACGTGCCGTCCAAGACCACTTTGCCCAAGGCGTGACACCCGGTGCCCGTTGCATCACAACACCCACCGGAAGAACGTCATATCTGTTGGTTACGTGGATCAAAAGTTACCCCCCGTAAACTGTATACTATTGTATGAAAAATCGTTGACGCAACGGAAGATCGTACTAGCGCGACCATTTGTGTCGCAATTTGTATCAACGCACTGATATCGCAGCAGAGTTTCTTAATCTGATGAAAAGACTAGGTTTTTACTGCATCTGCAAAGAAAATCGGGCGGGCTATTCCGCCGCACCATGTTGCGATTGTCGTTGCAAACCGAATGTGTGTAGGGTGAGCAAATTGTCGCGCCAATCCGCAGGGAGGGGGGATCTGATGGCTGAAAAAGTGATGATCTGTCCATGTTCCGGTCTGCAACCTGCGCATACAGAAAAGCTGACCAAAGCTACGGGTGCCGAGATCAAAATCGCCTCGTCCGCACTTTGTGATATTGACACATCTATGGCGGTAAAGGCGCTGGCGCAGGACCACGCGCTGTGGTGCTGCCAACAGGATGCCGACCACCTAGACGCGATGGCCGACGATTTGGAACTGGCCGCCCCGGCCGTGCTCGACCTGAATATGGCGACTGGATGGACAGGTGAGGGCACCGCGCCTTTACCGAAACTTGCCGCTGCTATCGCAGAAGCGCTCTTGCCCGCCCCTGCCGCCAAGACATTGGACGTTGTGTCCGAAGGCATGTGTCTGATCTTCGGCCCCGAAGAGGTGACATTGCCAGTGGCCGAACAGTTGGCCCCCTATCTCAGCGTCACATTGCTCTTGCCGCCGGGTGCCGATTTGCCTGACATCTCCGGGATTGATGTGATTGCGGGACAGCTGCGCCGCGCCACGGGCGCTTTGGGGCAGTTCAATGTTGTGATTGATGCGCTGCAACAGCCCTTGCCTGACTATCACTGGTCCAAAGCCCGCGATGGGGGGCAATCTGCCTGCGATATCTTGCTGGACCTCAGCGGCGGAACGCCACTGTTCTCTGCACATGAAAAACGCGAAGGCTATTTGCGCGCGGATCCGTCACATGCGCCCGCGGTCGCGGCTGCTGTGCTTGCAGCATCGCATCTGATGGGGACGTTTGAGAAGCCGCTCTATGTGCAGACCGCGCCACTCCTCTGCGCGCATTCGCGGGCGGGCCAAACCGGTTGCACCACCTGTCTCGATCTTTGCCCCACGGGTGCGATTAGCCCGGACGGCGATCACGTTAGTGTCGACCCGATGATCTGTGCAGGTTGCGGCGCCTGTTCGGCGGCCTGTCCCTCAGGGGCGATCAGCTATGATGCACCGCCAGTGGATTTGACACTGCGACGGGTTCAAACACTGGCCCGGACAGTCCGCGAGGCCGGGGGAATGACGCCGCATCTGTTGGTTCATGACGCCCACGGCAGTCAGCTGATCCGCCTTGCCACCCGGCATTTCAGCGGTCTGCCTGATGACGTAGTGCCAATGGCACTGCCTGCCGTCGGTGCCTTTGGCCATGCAGAGGCACTGGCGGGTCTGGCTGCTGGTTTCGCCGCTATCACGATACTACCCGGACCCGGCGCTGACCGCGACGCGTTGCAAGCGCAAATCGCGCTGGCGCAGGCAATGGGCGGTGGTGCACCGGTAGCTCTGGCCGACACTACCGATCCAGAAGCTTTGGCGGACATCTTATCCACCGGGCCAGCCTCAACCACTGCTCCGATCCGCCCGATGGGCAGCCGCCGTCAGGTTGCCCGCCAAGCCGCACGCGCACTGAACCCGGACGCCACCGCATTGGAGCTGCCCGAAGGAGCGCCCTATGGCACGATCCTTGTGAACACCGATAACTGCACCCTGTGCCTGTCCTGTGTGTCGCTGTGCCCATCGGGTGCTTTGGGCGACAACCCGGACAAGCCGCAACTGCGCTTTCAGGAGGATGCTTGCCTGCAATGCGGCCTGTGCGTGCAAATATGCCCGGAAGACGCCATCACCCTGTCCCCGCGCCTTGACCTGACTGATGCAGCGTTGAACCAGACGGTTCTGAATGAAGAAGAGCCCTTTGCCTGCGTCGAGTGCGGCGCGCTTTTCGGGTCAAAGTCTACCATTGACCGGATCACCGAAAAGCTGACCGGCCATTCCATGTTCGCCGATGAAAGCAAACTGCGGATGATCCAGATGTGTGATGACTGCCGCATCGTCGCGCAGGTCCACAGCGCCGATCAACCGTTGCAAGGGGGCGAACGCCCACGCCCGCGCACCACAGATGATTATCTGTCAAAGCGGCGTGACCACTAATACCAAAGGGAGAGAGCGAAAATGGATGACGAAGACTTCAACATGTCGATGCGCAAGTTCCTCAAGAAGGTTGGCATCACGTCGCAAGCCGCGATTGAGGAGGCCGTACGCGCCGCTGAAGGTGGCGGCAAAACCTACAATGTACGCGCCGTGATTACGATCGAAGAGCTTGGTATGACCCATGAGGTTACAGGCACCATCAACGGGCGAGACTGACACTTGAGCATTGAAAGAACCGCCGTACTGGACGCGCTCAAGTCCATCGCAGACCCAACAGGCAGTGATATCGTCAGCGCTGGTGTGGTGCGCGCCCTGAACATTGGCGACGATGGCGCTGTGCGCTTTGTCATGGAAATTCCACCATCGCAGGCGCAGGAATACACGGCTATCAAAGACGCAGCGGAGGCTGCTTTGACTGCACTGAATGGTGTAGGTTCGGTTTCTATTGTGATGACCGGACACAGTGAAACACCTGCGCCGCCTGACCTGAAACCGCAACGCACCGCTGGTAAGCAGGCCCGCAGTCCATTCCCGGTGTTGACCGTATTCTGGCGATTGCCAGCGGCAAGGGTGGCGTGGGTAAATCAACTGTGTCAGCCAATCTGGCCTGTGCCTTGGCACAGCAAGGACGGCGCGTCGGTCTGTTGGACGCAGATGTTTACGGGCCTAGCCAGCCGCGGATGCTGGGTGTCTCTGGGCGGCCCGCCAGCCCCGATGGCAAGATCATCCTGCCGATGCGCAACCATGGCGTAACGATGATGTCGATTGGTCTGATGACCAACGAAGACCAGGCCGTCGTCTGGCGTGGCCCCATGCTGATGGGTGCGTTGCAGCAGATGATGACGCAGGTGCAATGGGGCGCACTTGATGTGCTGCTTGTTGATCTGCCGCCCGGAACCGGCGACGTGCAAATGACGCTGGCGCAGAAGGCAAAAGTGGACGGCGCGATCATTGTTTCAACCCCGCAGGATGTGGCCCTGCTGGATGCGCGCAAGGGGATTGATATGTTCCAACAACTCCACGTTCCAATTCTTGGCATGATCGAAAACATGAGCACGCATATCTGTTCCCAGTGCGGGCATGAGGAGCATGTCTTTGGGCACGGTGGTGTCGCCGCAGAGGCTGCGAAACTGGATGTGCCGTTGCTGGCCGAAGTCCCGCTTGATCTGCAAATTCGGTTGGCCTCTGACGGCGGTGCGCCAATCGCCGTCAGTCAACCTGACGGGGCGCAGGCGCAGGCCTTCCAAGGCATCGCCAAGACCCTGATCAACGGGGGGCACGCGTGAGCCTGACTTTCCCACCTCTGATGCATGGCCAACCTGTTGCCAGCGACGCCATGGCAGAGGCAGCGCGGCAAGCAACATTGGGGTGTGACGCTGGGCTTGTAGCCTATGTTTTGCGCCCTGATATGGTCGAAGCGGCATTGGTCTTTGCGCCAGAGGTGCCCTTGGCAAAAGCTATGGCCATGCTGCCCTTATGCGGTGTGGGCTTTCAAAACGCGCTGGGTGCGCTGGCCCCACCCGAAGTTGCGGTGCATCTGGAATGGCAAGGTGGTATCCGCATCAACGGTGCCGCCTGCGGGAACCTGCAGATAACGGCCTCCACCGCCGATCCGGCAGAAGTCCCTGACTGGCTGATCGTCGGCTTGACCATACCGCTGATGGCAGATGCCGAAGACATGGGACATACACCCGACCGGACCGTACTTTACGCCGAAGGCTGCGCCGATGTCGCCCCCGGTGATTTGATCGAGGCCTGGGCGCGTCATACGTTGCACTGGATCAGCCGGTGGGAAGCAGATGACGTGCGTACATTGCATACCAATTGGCGTGGTCTGTGCCACGGGATCGGAGCTGAGGCGCGAATAGGCGACCGCACTGGCACCTTCGTCGGTGTAGACGAGGACTTTGGGATGCTTTTGCGTGATGGTGACGACAAAACCCATCTAATCCCTCTGACAACACTTTTGGAGGCCCAGCCATGATGCTTGCCCGCGCGATCCATTTCGATGAAAGCGATCAACGAGTCTTTGCCAGCCCAGCGCGCACCGGTGAATATTGCATCTCGGGTGGGTTTGAGTTTTCGGACTGGACCGAAGGTGATCTGGTCGGCAAGGCGCGGCAGGCCTTTGCGAATGGATGGCTTGGGTTGGAAACAGGCGGGCGGGTGACATTTGTCGCTGTCACCCAAGTTGAGCAGGCAGAGATAGACACACTCGCGCAGCAATTGGCTGCGCATTTTGTGACCTACTATGGCGCGCCCTCGGTAGAAGCGGCGTTGCCTACGGCGCAAGAGGAACTGGCGCAAATGGCCGAACTCTGCGCCGATCACGCACCCAACACCCTGTTGACCGTTGCACGCGAGTTAACACCGGCTGGCGTGCGCGAAAGCTATCGCGCGATTGAGGCGCAAGCCGCCGGGTTAGAGCAATTCGCGATTCACGTGACCGAGGATGATCACGGGCATAGCCATTAGGCGCGCTATTCCGCTTGTGCGTTGAAAACGAACAAGGTTTCACCTTCAACCGTGTAGTTATTGATCAGCTCCGCCGCGCGCTCTGACGTCAGCCAGTCTTCCAGCTGCGCGGCAAGGTCAGATTTTACATGGTCATGCAGGCCCGGGTTTACGGGTAGATAGGCATACTGGTTGAAGAGTACCGGATCACCTGAAAACAGAAGGGCGAGGTCACCCTTGTTGGCAAAGTTCAGCCAGCTGGCCCGATCTGAAAGGATGTAGGCATTCATGCCTGACGCCGTATTCAATGCCGCCCCCATGCCTGCGCCCACCGCGCGATACCAATCATCAAAACCGGCCGGATCAAGCCCGGCATCGCCCCAGAGGCCGAGTTCTTTCTTGTGTGTGCCGCTGTCATCGCCACGACTGACAAAGGGCGCGCTTGTATCGGCCATTCGCTGCAAACTATCGGTCGCATCCGCCGCATCACCGATCGCAGCCGGGTCATCCGACGGCCCCACAAAGACAAAATCATTATACATGATCTCGCGGCGGTGCGTGCCAAAGCCGTCCGCCACAAACGCCTCTTCTGCGGCCCGCGAATGCACAAGGATCGCGTCAACGTCACCAGACTCGCCCAAGCGCAGCGCCTGTCCGGTGCCAACAATCAACAACTGGACCTCAAGTCCCAGATCAGCCTGAATTTCGGGTAGCAGAACATCCGAAAGGCCAGAGTTGTGAAAAGATGTGGTCACAGCCATACGCATGCTGTCCTGTGCGTGGGCGGCGGTTGCGCAAAACAGGGCGGCGGCAAATAAGAAGCGGTTCATTCTACTATGTCTCCATTCAGAAAGGCGCGCGCCGCATCTGTTTGTGGCGCATCAAAGAATTGCGCGGCAGGGGCTGTTTCATGCACCTGACCGCCACGTAGAAACACTACTTCATCGGCAAGACGGCGGGCTTGACCCATGTCATGCGTGGATAAAATAAGACGCGTACCGCACGCTTTTTGATCTTGCAGGATGGCTTCAATTTCAGAGGTGGCGCGACCATCAAGAGACGCACAGGGTTCGTCCAGAAAAACGACCTGTGGTTCAGTGATGAAAGCACGGGCCAGAGCCAGTTTTTGCTGCTCGCCACCCGATAGGCTGGGTGCGGCACGCTCTGGCATATCGCCCAGACCAACGCGTGTTGCCCAATCGCGGGCCTGTGCCAGTGCTATCGGTTTTGGTACGCCTCGGATCAACAGCGGATAAGCGATATTGTCCACGACACTCCGGCGCAGCATAACCGGGCGCTGGAATACAAAAGACTGTACCGCGCGCGCTTCCGCCATTGGTAGTTGCCAGGCAATTGTGCCCGCATGCAGCCGCGCGGTGCCGTGCAAAAGGCTGAGCAAAGTGGTTTTGCCTGACCCGTTCGGTCCGATGATGACTGTCGCGCCTTCGCCATTCAATTGCATATCCACCGGCCCCACAAGGGTTTTGCCCCGGCGACGGGTCTCGGCCCTTGTGACGTTCAGAGGGAACAACATCGCTACCACCGCCCTTCACGTTCAGTTTTGCCAAGCCAATGGATTGTAAGGTTGATCGCGATAGTCAGCGCAATCAAAACAAATCCAAGCGCGAGCGCGAGGCCGAATGCGCCTTTGCCGGTCTCGAGCGCGATGGCCGTGGTCAACACGCGGGTGACATTATCGATATTGCCACCGACAATCATGATCGCACCGACTTCGCCAATTCCGCGCCCAAAGCCCGCAAGCGCTGCTGTCAGCAAAGCCCGCCGGGCATCCCAGATCAACGTCCGCATCTTCTGGCGCTGAGTGACATTCATGGAAATCAGCAGATCATGATACTCCTGCCAAAGATCACGCAAAGACTGATGTGCGATGCTGGCAATCAGCGGCACGATGATGACGACTTGTGCGATGATCATCGCCGTTGGGGTAAAGAGCAGGCCCAGAACGCCCAAGGGCCCCGACCGCGACAGGAGAACATAAACGATCAGACCGACAACAACGGGCGGCAAACCCATCAATGCGTTCAAAATGGCAATGATCAGACGGCGAAACCGAAACCGGCGCACAGCAAGGAATGCAGCCAGGGGAAACGCGATCAAGCAAGCGATCACCAATGCTGTCAGCGTCACATAAAGAGACCGCAATGCAATTTCAGCAAGCTCTGCATCAAAGGTCAGCACCAACCAAAAGGCCTGTGTCAAACCGTCCCACAGATCGACCATGCGCCTTTTCCTTCTCCCTGCCGGTAGAAACTGACAAGTTTCGCGGGCATAGACCAGAGTGAAGCAGCCGCAAAAGCTGCGATTGGGTCATAAAGTCCCAACATGCCTATTCAGGAGTAACCAGGTGCTGTGGTCCGCGACATCATACCGGCCAGAAAGATGCCCGACAGGATATGCCACATCCCCCAAAACGCCGCTACAACAGCCATGCCACCCAAACCGTTAAAGAACCCGAATATCAGGATAAGGCCAAGGCCAGAGTTCTGAATGCCGGTCTCGATCGTGATAGAGCGCCGGTCAAAGACTGAAAGGCCCGCGAATGTAGCCGCAGTGTATCCTGCGGCGAGCGCCAGTGCGTTGTGCAGAAACACCAATGCCGCAACGGCTGTCGCATATTGCAGGAACAGTTGCCAATTGCTGGCCAAAGCCAAAACGACGAAGGTGATGAAAATACCCATGGATACATATTGCAAGGGTGTCCGCAGGCGTGCCGTGATATCGGGCCGTTTGACGTTCAACAACATGCCCAGGCATAGCGGCAAGACCAGCATCAGCCCCACAGTGATCGCAACCGACATCGGATCAATCGCGGTTTCCCGCAATATCGCACGGGTCGGTCCATAAAGGCTGCCCCAAAAGGCGATGTTGGCTGGGGTTAGGAAGATCGCGGCGACAGTGGAAAATGCCGTGAGAGATACCGATAGGGCAGAATTGCCACCCGCCCGATGCGTGATGAAGTTAGAGATGTTTCCACCCGGACAGGCCGACACAAGGATCAGACCAAGGGCAATGGATGGCTGTGGATTGGTTACCACAACAAGGCAAAACGTCAGCGCTGGCAATAGGATGAACTGTGACACGACACCCGTCATCAGGGCCTTGGGTGCCCGAAACAATCGTTGAAAATCTGATGGCTTGAGTTCAAGCGCAATCGAAAACATCACAATCGCCAGAACCAGATTGAGGATGTTCAGGCTGGTTGACGAAAAGTTCAGTACAACGGCGTCTATGTCCTCAACCATGGCGCAGCCTTTATCCTGTTCGAAACAAACGCATCTGACGGCCAATGATAACTGGACCGTACCGGTAAACGGAATTTGACGCAGCCCGCGCGTTTAGTCCATGAAAACCTTCATGGATCAATGACTTGATGCGCTGGGCGAAAAGGCGTGTTAGCGTGCGGCAAACGACAGACAGGCGCGACAGGCGAATATTGAACCAACCCAAGACCGATAACCCGCTTGATGCACTTTTGCGCGCGCGGTTGCGTATTCCGCAAGGAGCAGATCGACGGCTGAAGTTACTGCGCTGGCTAATGCGGGCGGTGGATGCTGTTAATCGCGGTTTCACTGGACAGGCTTTTTTTGCCTTGCGTGAAACCGAGGAGATCCTGATCGCGCTCGATGGCCGTACCGGTACAGATCTGATCCACGCGCTGCTGGCAATGAACGGGGGGACACAGATTATTCCCCATGGACTAGAGAACATTCCAAGGGCGGGGCCAGTCGTCATTGCTTCGACCCATCCAATTGGAACATTCGACTTCATCGCGCACGCCGGCGCGTTGCTTGATCATCGTCCTGACCTCAAGGTGGTTGCGGGCCGCGAAACCGAACGGTTTTTGGGGGCCGAACGTCTTATCGCGGTGGATCTGGACAGCAAGGACAGAGTGCTGACGGCACGGCATACGCGGGCAGGCATGATCGCCCACCTGAATAATGCCGGTGCGCTGCTGGTCTTTGGATCCGGGCGCGTGCCACGCATGCAGGGTGGGCTGTTGGTTGAGCCGCCCTGGCGCACCGGTGTGACACATACATCCGCATCTTGCGCCGCACCGATTGTGCCTGCTTCGGCCGATATGCGCAATTCGCGGCACTACTATCGGACGCGCCGACTGGTCGCGTTGTTGAGCGGCGGAAACGACGAGTTGGGGCGCAAGGTTGCATCACTGCGATATGTGTCGGAGCTGAAGGCCAAGCTTGGCGGAGCCTATGATGTCCACTACGGGCCGGTACAGCCGCCCGGAACAGCACCCGAGACTTTAAAGATACTAGCTGAAAATTTGGTTCCGGGACTTTACAACTAGGGGTAAGCAGACAACCGGAGTGCACCGATGAAGGTGGCAACAATTGGCGCCTTGCGTCCCCTTGGTTCTTGGACATTGCATCCCACATGTTGCCGTGGCAATGGTTAACGGCATGCACCAGTGGGTTGTGTTGTTGCAAGTATCAAAGTTGGGCTTTAGTGATGGATATTGAGAGAATTCAGCTCTTTGAAATTCACCTCGTCTATCTTGCGCTGGTCTCATTCTTTTTGTGCATTGCATTGATCGTACTTGCACGCGTAGTCCCAAGGTTGCGCGGACGGGCCGATGACGCAACAGCAGTTCAGGCTATGCATGTTGGGCTCACACCACGCGTCGGGGGCGTGGCAATCTTTGGTGCGCTGGCCTGCAGTATATTCTTCGCACCCGAAGCACTCGTGCGGCAGTATGGGGTGTTCATCATCGCGACCGCGCTTGTGTTTCTTGTGGGGCTGAAAGAGGACCTTGGGTTTCGTGTCACACCCAGAATTCGTTTGCTGACGGTTGCCGTCGCCAGCTTGTTCGTCATTGGGCTGATCGGGGACTGGCTGCGAACCATCGGCTGGCCGGTTGCCGATCAGGCGTTGGCGTATTGGTTCATAGGTGTGCCGTTCACCTTGCTTCTGACGGCTGGCGTTTCAAATGGCTTCAATCTGATCGACGGTGTAAACGGCCTGGCAGCTCTCGCTGCGATTGGCGCGGCGTTCTCAATTGCCTTGATCGCAGAGCAGGCGGGATATGTTCCGACCGCAGTATTAAGCATGATGGTGGCCGCAGTTGTGGCGGGCTTTTTTGTTCTGAACTACCCTTTTGGACTGATCTTTCTGGGGGACGCGGGGGCCTATACGATTGGTTTCGTACTGGGTTGGTTTGGTATTGCGACTTTGCTGAATGCGCCGGCGGCGGCACCATGGGCCATCTTGCTGACGATGTTCTGGCCATTGGCGGACACGCTGCTTGCCATGTATCGCCGGGCCCGTAGCAATCGGGATGCGATGCTGCCTGACCGTTTGCATATGCATCAACTGGTGATGCGCGGCATCGAGATCCGCGTCTTGGGCCGCAACAGGCGCCATCTTTGCAATTCGCTAACCACTGCCGTCCTTGCGCCGTTCGTTCTGATCCCACCGATCACCGGGGTGCTGCTGTGGGACGATAACTTTGCCGCTTTTCTGGCCGTCTTGGCGTTTCTGGGGATCTTCTTTGTGTCCTACTATGCCGCCATGGCTGCGGCGCGGCGGCGTGGAAAACCTTAGCCCTTTACCCTACCACATCCGTCAAAACCAATAACATTTCGTCCGCAAGTGACGTCCGCTCGTACTGCTGCGCACAATTCAACCCATTCTGGCGAAACCGGTCACGCAGATCAGGACGCGCGTGCAATCGTTTTAGCGCAGCGGCCAGCGCGGCTGGGTTTTCCGGCTCCACCGGCACGCCGACATCATGTCGGGCTATGATGTCGGCAGATTCACCCTCGACCCCGTGCACAATTGGTATGCCCATGCCCATGCATTCAAACATCTTGGATGGTATGACCGTCTTGAAAAGATCATTCCTTCTGAGGTGGATGATCGCGACGTCCAGCAGCGACCAATAGCGGGCCACTTCTTTCTTCGATACGGTTTCGACAAAGGTGATATTCGACAGGCCCGCTGCACGTGCGATGATCGCATCTCGGCGCGCGCCATTTCCCAGCATCATTAGCTTGATGTCGCCCGCGTCGGGGTCCGCCTCGAGCAGGCGAGCGGCATCGACCAGTGTTTCCAAAGCATGGGCCATACCATGCGTGCCAATGTAGCCTGCAACAAATGCGTCAGTCAGGCCGTGTTCGTTCAGCAGCTCGGGATCTTTGGCCCTGGGGGAAAACTGCGACGTATCAACACCATTTGTCACAACATGGATTTTCGCCCCGTCGATACCGCGCTGAACAAGCGTATCCTTGAATGAATGTGTGACAGAAACGATGGCCTTGGCGCGGCGGTACAGAAACATTTCCATCCGTTCGAAAACATCAAGCACTTTTGATGCCTTCATGGCACCGACGGCGCGAATGGACTCTGGCCAGATGTCGCGCAGCTCAAACACAAACGGTCTGCGTTTGACTGCTGCTGACGCCCATGCAGCACATACGGTAAAGAACTGTGGTGAAGTGCCAACGACGACATCAACATGGCGGACAAAAAGGGACGCAAAGAAACTGCTGATCATGTAGCTTTGATAGTCCAGAATACGTCTGACAAAGCCCTGATTGCGCGAGATGAAGCTCCAGACACGAATAACGCGAATACCTGCGACGACTTCGCTTTGCCACAGCTTGTTTCTGTACCCTTCAAAGACCTTTCCATCCGGGAAATTGGGGGTGCAGGTAATCACGGTAACCTGATGTCCCTGTTTTACCCACTCGCGCGCATGCTCGAACGTGCGGGACGCTGGCGCGTTGACCTCTGGCGGGAAGTTGTCTGTGAGAAAGAGTATATGCATCCGGATCAGGGCCACTCCAGTGTCAGGCAAATATGTTGATCGTCAAGAGCAGCAACGAGGCAATGCGTGTCTTGAGATATCCCGAACTCTGGATGCCATGTAGCAGGTTCCAGCCGCAGCGCGCCGGGTTCGACACGGAACGATAGTTTTTGCCCATCTGGCAGTAACAGGTGCCCTTCCGCCTTGCTGGAAAGCGTGGCTTTCACGGCGGGATGCAAATGGAACCGGGCCTCCGCCTGTGCCGGGCGGCTGATCTGATCGTTGATTGTCAAAGATCGGGTGGTCAGTCGGAAGTCCCGCTTGTGTTTCAAGCCGGTGACCACACGGCCATATCCATCATGGCTTGCCGATGCCAGCAGGACATTATCATCCTGCACGACCCGGCGATCCAGAATCCGGGCGCGGGCACCCACACGAAACCCCGACCAAACTTCGGATGAGTTTGCACCGTTCACGGTCACGGTATTATGGGCTGGCGTACCACGTTGCCGCTGTCGTTCTTGCCCCAAGCCGTAGACGGATGTGCCAGAGTTTACGAATACGCGCTGACCGTAAACCGACAATTCAAACGACAGCGTATCCGCGTGTCCATGACCGGGCAGATAGTCGGGCCCAATCCTTGCCAAATCTGCCAGAAGGACAGCAGAGCCTTTGGCCAAACGGCTGAAGCCCGATGCAGGCAGATCAAGAATGCCCTCTTCATCAATGACAGGCCGTGCAAAGCCAAGGCGTGACGCATAGTCGTATAGGGCGGTGTTCGAAGGTGCGATGTCGAAGGCGGCATCGCTAAATAGTGCGATGCGTCCATCAGGATGACTCATGGCAAGAAGCCACCGTAGCATCGCTGGGATCGTCTGACGCCAATGATCAACCTGTATTGACCGCGCCGGGGCCGCGAACGCTTCCGGGTAGGCTGATGCGATGTTCACAAGGTCAAGCAGGTCTTCGAGCGCTAAGGCATGATACATCGGCGTTAGTTCAAATTGGCCACCGTCCGAAAGTATCTGTTCCGGCAGCTCTTTTGCCAGTATTGCAAGGCCCTTTTCCAGCCACTTCTCTGCTTCCGGCCCTTCGAAAAACAGCCCTGCATGGACCAAGGCCTTGGCATTCGCAAATAAGTGATTGCCTAGCAGATGCCATTCCAGACGTTTTGTCAGCCAGCGTGTCTGCACCGCGAGGCTGTGCATCATGTCTGGGGTCAATGTTTGCCCGGCACAGGTCCATTTGACCCAGTTCACAATGCGTAACGATGTGGGATACGGCTCCCACCCCTGTCCATGGGCGGCAGGATTTTGCTTGATCCAAATGGCAACCAGATCCATATGCCACCCCAGACGATCCTGTCCGGCCTCGGCATTCAGATCGTCAAAGTAATGCTGATTGTAGCGCCAGAGCTTTGAGCGCTGATCATTCTGCCAACCAATTTCGGTCAATTCACCGTCTTCGTTAAGAAACCGCCATTTTGTCGGACCCAGCATACGGGCAGAGCGACGCGCGACATCCCGATAGGGGCCGCGCCCTGCTCTGGGTCGGGGGCCCGGCAAAAAGTTTGGTCGGGGCCGCATCATACGAAAATACACACGGCCAAATATCTGCACGGGTTGCAGGTACCGCAAGGTACGCCATAGCAATCCGACCCTTCCCAGCATCCACCCTTACCGCCGCGCCATCGTCGCGGCTTCAATTGCCGTGCGGCTGACCTGAAAGATATCTGATCTTGGAATGGGTGTTTGTGTGCCTCGCCTAATGGCATCGACAAAGGATTTCGCACAGGCTGACTGGCCCTTATCCTGGCGCCAAAGGTTCATCTTGGAAAACTGAGACCAGCCCCATCCTTTGAGTTTCTGGAAATTGTCCAGTTGCAGAATACGACCGGAGCAGAACACCTCGATACGTTCCTTTGGGAAACCTTTGTGACCATTGGCCAAATAATGGATTGCCGCAAAAGAACCATCCTCAAACCCTAAGGTGACGACGACCTTGTCATCGCAGATAGCCGAGGATGATGACCGTCCGAGCGCCTGCACCTGACACGAAGCGATTGGCGATCCTACAAGATGAAGTGCCAGATCAATGAAGTGGCATGCCTCACCAATGATGCGCCCGCCGCCAATTTCGGCATCCTGTGACCAATGATTGGCTGGGATGGCACCCGCATTGACGGTCATTACAATCGACTTCGGTTCATTCTCGTTCGCTAAAAGCTCTTTCATTTTGATCACATGTGGCGCAAAACGGCGGTTGAAGCCAACCATCAGGTGCAGTTCTGGGTGCAACGCGGCCTCGGCCTGGATGTTCGCGAGTTCAATTTCCGTCAGGCAAAGCGGCTTTTCGCAAAAAACATGCTTGCTTAGCCTTGAGGGATGCAATAACCTGACCAGCATGGGCATTGTGCCGGGTTGCAATGACGACGGTGTCGATGCTGTCCTTTTCCAGAACGGCCGATTGATCAGCCGCAGCTTCAGCAAAGCCAAACTTGCGGCCAAAATGGACGGCACTGACGCCGCCACCGCTGACGACCGTATCCAAAACTGCACCGGCAGATTGGAATGCGGGGATCAATACGCGTCCTGCATAGTTACCAGCACCCAGGAAACCGACGTTGGATTTGCTTGAGGCGGTTGTCATAGCCGTATTGTCAACCAGAACGACGCTTCGTGCAGGCGGGGCCCAGGGCTGATCCGTTGGGTAGTCAAGCAAGATACCCAGCGCAGCGTCCTTTGACGCCAGCAGGTCCATTGCCTGCTTACCCTCAGAGATGTCGAAACGATGGGAAATCAGTGGTTTCAGATCCAGCGATCCAGCGCTGATCATATCTAATACGGCTTCAAAGTTGCGTTGCTCGGTCCAACGGACAAAACCAATGGGATAGTCCTGCCCCAGCTCTTCATAGTTGCTGTCGTAGCGGCCCGGGCCGTATGAACATGACACCTGAAAGCTGAGCTCTTTCTCGTAGAAGTCAGCGCGGTTCAGCTCTAGCCCTGTGACGCCAACAAGAATGATACGGCCTCTTTGCCGACAAATATGGGCTGCTTGCGAGATGGGTCCATTGCTCTTTGTTGCTGCAGTGATAATGACGGCATCAACGCCCGCGCCTCGGGAAAACGCTGCCGCTTTGACCAACACGTCACCACTTACCGTCGGATCAACTGTTTCTGCGCCGAACTGACGCGCGAGTTGTAAGCGCGTGGCATCAAAATCGACACCCAATACGCGACACCCCTGCGCTTTGAGCATTTGTACGGTCAGAAGACCGATCAAACCCAGCCCTGTAACTACCACCGTTTCGCCCAGCGTCGGATTGGCAAGACGGATACCCTGTAGCCCAATAGACGCAGTAACGGTAAAGGCGGCCTCCTCGTCACTGACGTCGTCAGGAATACGCGCGCAAAGGTTCTTGGGAACAGCGACAATTTCGGCGTGTTTGCCGTTCGAGGCGATGCGATCGCCGATTTCAAATCCACTTAAACCCTCGCCGCAGGCAATAACCCGTCCGACATTGCAGTACCCCAATGCAAGCGGTTGATCCAACTTACTTCGCACCGCATCAACAGTGGCGGCAAAACCGTCAGTCTTGGCCTTTTCCAGCACCATCTTCACCTTGTCGGGCTGGCTACGTGCTTTTTGGACAAGATTGCTCTTTCCAAAGGTGACCAGCATCCGCTCAGTGCCCGTCGATACCAGTGTTTTTGTTGTACGTATAAGCAACTGGCCATGCGCAGCCTTCGGTGCAGGAACATCCGCCAGATCGGTTGATCCATCCTTGAGAGATTGGAGAAGTTGCTTCATTTGCAGATCCTAAGTGGACGCGCGTTGCCTGAGCGATAGTGGGACACTGCCAGAACGCGTCGAGCCTTGCTTGAATTTTGAGTTTCCATTGGCCTGTTCTTAAAGAGCATCAAACACTTCTTTCCAATCACCTTGGCGAAAATCTGTCGCGTGAGTGATTTGTTTATCGCCGTTACTGAACATCGTAGTCCAATCCTTAGCTTCAGCGGCGCTGGCGGCGATTCCCAAACCCGACGTGATACCAAACGTCTCTTGAAACAAGCGGATGTAGGGGGCGTCATACGCGACAACCGGTGTTCCGACACTCAATGCCTCGAATATGGGAAGGCCAATCGTCTCATGGGTTGACGGCATCAGAACGACAGTTGCTTTGTGGTAAAGGCAGAATAAATCCTCCCGCGTTTGGGGGCCGATGAAGCAGATATTCTCTGCCACCCCTTCAAAACCTGCGCTGTCTCTTGCTGTAACCACAACGCGCCAGTCTGAGCCTAGCGTTTCGGCGACATCATGCACAAACGCGAAGTTTTTATGCGGGCTTTCAAAACCCGCAACGGGCACCAGTACTTCGTGAGTGTTTCTAGCATGTGCATCTACACGAGCTGGCGTTGTAAACCCCGGCCATGCAATCTGAACCTCATGACGCTGCCCAAAGAGCGCGACAAAGTCCGCGTGGACTTGCGGTGATTGCACAACAACCCTGTCGCGTGTGTGCATTAGATAGGTGCGAATGATCCGTGCTTTGACGTCACTAAAGGCAAAATCCAGTGCCTTTGGTTGGTGAAAATAGGTTGTACGGCGATCCGTTGGCACAAGGACGCAGTTCATGTTGTTCAACGAAAGTAGGGCATGGCAGCGGTGCCAATAGAAGTAAAACGCAACACCCAAAAGGTTGAAAAGTACGGCCCGCAAACCTGATTTTGGCAAGTAGACCCATACAATGTTGGCAGCATATTGGCGGTCCGCCCGAAAACCGGCCAGAATAATGAATTCGTATTGATGATAGTGGTCTGCAGCGGTGACAAGCCCTTCGACAATTGTGCGGGCGCCGCCATCTTTGGCCGAAACTGCATTCACCAAGACGTTTGTTTTATTTGGGTTTCGCAATTGTCATTCCTAACATCGGTCCGCGTGGCGTCAGCTACTAAGAGCAACCTCAACAGCCCGATAAATGTTGTTGTGGTAGTTTTCGATTGAGAGTTTTTCGTCGACCGTTCGTAGCGCGCCGCTCGCCAGCGGCTTTGCTTACCGCGGTCATGCGCTAGCTTCACCAAAGCATCCGCTAACTGCGCAGAGTCCATTTGGGGCAACAGCAGTCCACATTGTTCGGTAACGATGTCTTTTTCCGAGCCATCACCTTCGTTGCAAATCACAGGGACGCCATGTGCAAGCGCATCTGGTATGACCAGCCCTCCAAGGCCAGGCATCACCAAAACGCTTGCATCATAAAAGAACCGTGGCATCTCGTCCGAGATATGCCCCCAGAAGGAAACGCGGTCTGACAGGCCCGCGCTATTGACTTGTGCTTCCAATTCCTCGCGCAGGGGGCCATCGCCGGCAATCGACAGACGGCTGTTCGGGATTTCCTTGCTGACTTTGGTAAATGCCTCGATCAACAGTGCGGGGCGTTTGACATCAATCAGAGCGCCTACATAGGTGATGTTGAATACCTCTGGGCAGGGCGAAGGGTAGGCAAGCTCGTGAGTGTCGGCATAGGCCTTGTGCTTTGCAATCCGATCTTTTGTGTCGATTGTATTGAGCGCTACGACGATCTTTTCTTTCGGCATGCCGATACGCTCGAAATAGGCAGCACCAGTTTCGCTATAGGCAATGGCGGCATCGGATTTGCGTTCAATGGCATGAAAACACACGGCGTTCAGCAATCGCCGCGGCAGTGATAGTTTGCGATTGCGCAGCTCACCAAGGCTCCATTGAACAATCCGGCGGCGAAAAAGCTTGGCATAAATGAAGGCGGTGATGTTGCTAAAGACATGCGAGGCGCCCTCGGTAATCACCACATCGGGAGAAAAGCGAAACAGGTTGCGTCCCAACCCTAGAGGAACCGATAGTTCCGCCTTGCCATTGCGGGTGTATATAGCCGGGCGCCAGGCCCATAGCTTGACCAGATCGAAATTGATCGGACCCCGGAAATTTTGCGCTTTGCTGCCCTTTCGATCACGCGTCGTAATCACGCGGAACGTGATCCTGGGATCCTTGGCTAGCGCTTCCAACAAGGGGATACGGTAGTGAGGTATCACGCGGGTAGAATAGACCACCTTGATCGTTTTTGCCGTACTATCTTTGGACATTTGATCTGCTCATGGCTGACCTGGAACGGCTGGTGCCCGTCCTAAATGCAAGAAAAGCCTGCGTGCAATGGTGATTGCAAAGATCATGTTGGTGATTGAAATGGCCCAAAGCAGTGTTGCAAACGGAAGACCGGCAAAGCTGACGGCCAGGCCAGTGGCGGCAACGCTCAAGGCGATCATCGTGTTACACATCAGGTCAAACCGCTGCATGCGATAGAAAACAAAAGCCGACCCCAAAAGGCCAACATAGGCCCGCAGTACAAAGTAGGGCGCCAATGCAATCAGGAAGGTGGCAAACTGGGCGTATTTGGTCACTGCGGGGACAAAGTATGATGCCACCAGTACTACGGCAATATAGCCGATCCCGATCACTGGAACGATTGACAGCTTGATCATGGCAGTCACATCAAAACGGCCCGATGCCACATAGTTTGATACAACAGCCGCAGCCGAGCGGGCCAGCAGGCCAATGGGTGCGCCGACGGTGCGCAAAACCAGGCCCAGTGCCCCGGCTGTCTCTGGCTAAGCCCAGCGCGCCTGACAGGATCACCGGGAATTCACGTGTGAACGACCCCGCCAAAAGTGAACCCAGCGCCATAGCCGCGATCCGGGCGCTATAGGCGGCGCGGCGGATGTCATGCCGCAGTGTTCTGTGAAACAAGGCATGCCGGGTTGGTTGATCCAATGCAAACAGACCCGCACCAAAGTACGATCCGACGAAAGCGATCCAATACAGGGTGTCCTGTTGCACGGCATAGATGATGGCACTGAGGCCAAGCAGGCTGGTGGCCTGAACAGCCTTCATCACCCAGATGCGTACAAATAGACCCTGCCTTGCGGCACCATAGAGCGCAATCTGGGACAAGCCGGTGGCGGCGGCCAAAAGGACGGCGATCTGCCCGATACCCAGCGCGATGGCAACTGCCAGAAAACCGGCTGACACACAGGCAAGGCAAAAGATATGAAAGGCGATATAGCGGGCCAGTGCCGCCGTACGGACGCGGACATAGACCCGCTCGAACTGGAGTGTACACAGGATGGACAGGACGGCAGCAAGAGACAACTGAATGCTGAGCGCCCCGAAAACGGCGGCATCAAGGACGGCCGCAAGGGCAACAATCACGACCAGTGAGACCGCCTGCGCACCCCCGGTAAAAACAGCATTCAGGAAGGTTTGTTTAAGCACGGCGATACTTCACAACTTTAAATCGCAGCATGTATGCCAAAACAAACGAGACGACTATTCCTGCAAAGAGCGCTACCAATCCATTAAAAATACTGCCCCGAGCAAAGAAAACAGTGTAGCTGCCAAGGAATCCTATCAGGAACAGCATCCGCTGACCGGTCACATGGATTTTCAAGACGCCATGTACACCGCCGAGAAGTAAGACGAAAACCATACCGGCAACTAGACCGAAATCGGCAAATATGGTGCCAAATATCGTCGGATGAATGGAGCCTCCCACTCCCTCCTGAACCAATTGATCAAAGAGCGCATACTCAATTCTGGAAGAAGTAGTGTCCCCTAACCCGAGGCGGCCAGCGATCGACGTCAGATAGGTGAAGTTGAAGCAGTCTAGCGTTTGCCCACATTGCTCAATGATCTGTAGATAGTACTGGTAAACGGATAAATCACCCGAAACGAATATTTCGGATAGATGGCGCTGAAAGATAAACAGGACGTCCGATAAATCTGTTACATTTGAAAATGAGCCCATGAAACGAACCGACCGCACCAGAACAGCCACAAATGCAGCAATCCCAGCAACGATGACTACCGGGACAAATGAGCCTCTCTTGTGGATTATCCAGTAGATGCAACCAGCTACAAAGTAGCTCGCGACAATGCCTCTGGTCCGGTAGAAAACCAAGACTGTCAAAGAAACACCAATGATCGAGATTGCAACAAAAAGATATCTTTTCTCCAGCGCGTAGAAAAGACATCCAGCCAAACCGGCGACGAGCCAACTGATCAACACGCTATCGAAGCCAAGTTCTGACTTGTCACGCCAATTTGAGAACCAGATTAGCTGCAGTGTTACCCCATTGATGTACAACAAGAACACAATCAACGCTATTGCCGTAAAGCAGATCAGAGCGAACTGACCACGATGGCGAAAAACTGGTGGGGAGATAGCCGTGCTGACGAGACTGCCGTAATTATGTGTTATGACTAAGAAGCCCGACAAATAGCAAACACTGAAGACAATGCCGATGCTTAGCCCATAAAAAATTGTTCTTGGATCATGCGGTGGAATGACCCCTGCAATCTCAAGACCTATTGGCAGCCCTACAAAAGCGAAGATCATTGGCCAAACCAACAGGAACGGGCTTCTGAGCCTGTATTCGCACAAAAAACCAACGGCCAAAAAACCGACAAAAATAGACCAAAGGGCTGTGTTAACGATCAATGGTTCCTCAATCCCACACACCTCGTGTATCGACAATTGTGCCGTCGGGGCGCGCCGTCTCTTTGAATATCTGGTGATCTACCAGCATCACATGTACATCGGCGTTCACTTGCGTCTCCGTTGCAAGGGTCGCGGTCGCCAAACCATCCGGCAGGGTGGTGATATGCGGTTCAACAATCACTACGGTGCCAGGGTGGACCGCCGCCGTCTGGATCGCGATTTCCAGGGCGGGGCTTTCGCGCAGATCATCAATATCGGGTTTGAACGACAGCCCATAGAGCGCGATCGTCACGTCGCGTGCGGTCTTGTCGGGGTTTTCTGTCAAATATGTGCCGACGGCCCCCTTTACTCTATCAAGAACCCAATCGGGCTTCCTGTCGTTCACGCCGCGCGCCGCTCGGATCAGTTGGCTGTGTTCAGGTGCTGAGGCGACGATAAACCACGGATCAACGGCAATGCAGTGCCCACCCACGCCGGGCCCGGGTTGCAGCACATTGACCCGGGGGTGTCGGTTGGCCATCGCAATGACCTCCCACACGTCCATATCAAGCGCGCCGCATATCATCGACAGTTCGTTTGCAAAGGCGATGTTGACGTCTCGAAAGCTGTTTTCCGTCAGTTTCGCCATTTCGGCCGCGCGCGGCCCCGAAGAGACAACGCATTTGCCGGTCACAAACGCCTTGTAAAGTTGGGTTGCCGCCTCGGAGCAGCGGGCCGTCATGCCGCCGATGATCCTGTCATTGCTGACCAGTTCCTGCATTACCCTGCCTGGCAAGACACGCTCTGGACAATGGGCTACCCGGATATCGGACGCGGGTCCTTCGTTCTGCGGAAAACTAAGATCCGGCCGGGCCTCAGCGAGCCACTGCGATACCGCCTCTGTTGCGCCAACAGGGCAGGTGGATTCAAGGATCACAAGGCACCCCGGCGCCAGCACCGGTGCAATGGCCTGTGCCGCTGCTTTTACAAAGGACAGGTCAGGGTCGTGATTGTCGCCGGTAAAGGGCGTGGGCACCGCAATCAGAAACGCATCGGCAGGTTCAGGGGTTGTCGTGGCCCGCAGATATCCTTCGTTCACCGCCGCATGGACCACCATATCAAGATCAGGTTCCACGATGTGGATTTCGCCGCGGTTGATCGTATCGACTACAGCTGCACTCACATCAACGCCCACGACTTCGATTTTGCGCGACGCGAACATGGCTGCTGTGGGTAGGCCAATGTATCCAAGGCCAATCACAGAAACCTTCTTGAATTCATCCATCATTTTGTCTTTCCGCCAGCATATTGAGAATACGACCGCAGGCTTTGCCATCACCATAGGGGCTGTGTGCGTGGCTCATGGCTTGATATGCAGATGTATCGGTCATCAGTTTCACAACTTCGCTGACAATCAGATCAACATCCGTGCCCACCAGACGCACAGTTCCCGCCGTAATCGCCTCGGGTCGTTCGGTGGTCTCACGCATGACGAGGACGGGTTTGCCCAATGACGGCGCCTCTTCCTGAATGCCGCCGGAATCTGTCAGGATCAGATGCGCGCGCGACATGACAAACACGAAAGGCAGATAGTCCAAAGGGTCGATCAGATGGATATTCTTAACGCCGCCCAAAAGCCGTGCAACCGGGCCCTGCACATTCGGGTTGAGATGCACGGGATAGACAATCTCCGCATCAGGAAGCTCTGTCGCGATTTGGCTCAGCGCCTGGCAAATGCGGTCGAACCCGCCACCAAAGCTTTCACGCCGATGACCCGTCACAAGGATCAGTTTCTTGGACGTATCCAGGTATGAGAATTGCGTGTCGAGCGCGCTACGCAAGTCAGCATCACGATCAATCCGGTCACGCACACTGATCAGAGCATCAATCACCGTGTTCCCCGTCACAATGATTGACTGCGGATCAATGTTTTCCTTCAGCAGATTATCGCGCGCTTGTGGTGTTGGTGCAAAATGCAAGCTGGCCAGTGCACCGGTGCCTCTGCGATTGCCCTCTTCCGGCCAGGGCGCGTACATATCCCCCGTGCGCAAACCCGCCTCAACATGCCCGACAGGAATATGTGCATAATAGGCCGCCAGCGTTGCTGCCAATGATGTGGCCGTATCCCCATGGACCAGCACCATGTCAGGTTTTTCAGCCTCAAGGACAGGGGCAAGACCAAGCAAGATCCGCGCCATAACTTCGTGCAGGGATTGGCCCGGCTTCATAATGTCCAGATCATGATCCGGCTTGATCTGAAAGAGATCAAGCACCTGATCGAGCATCTCACGGTGCTGTGCTGTGACGCAAACCTTTGCATCAAAGCGCGGGTCTTGTGCCAAAGCATCAACCAGCGGTGCCATTTTGATGGCTTCAGGCCGTGTTCCAAACACCAAGAGGACTTTATATCTGTTCTTCAAACCCGATCACTCCAAAGCTCTTGCATCGCAACTCAAACGCCAAGCATGCTCACCTGTTATGTTATCCATCTTGATCTTCTGTTCGCAGCTCATCTTCGAGGCGGCTGATCTCGGCCTTTAAGGTTTCATATTCAGCGATCTTTCGTTGCAGGAAACGCCGTGTCAGTCGCCCTTTCTGGGTCAACCCTTCCGGTGTCAGAATGTAGGCATAGCCCTTCTTGTTATTGGATGCGCGAAAGTTCTCAACCTTGATGGCTCCCTTCTCAATCAATGCCCTGATACAGTAATTCACGCCACCAAGGCTGACGCCCAGCTTCCGCGAAAGTGCGCGTTGGGACATTTTGGGATTGTCCTGCAAAGCTTGCATGACCCGAAACCGGATTTCGGCCCGGTCACTGAGAACATGTTGTTCAGAACGACCCATGGCTACACCACCAGAGGTCGCGGCTGTGATCTGTGAAAGACACACATTTTCTCCTTGCGTTCATTCTTGAACACTTGCAGCAATTCAGTGCCAGAACAAGATTGATATATGATGAATCATGTTTTGTATGGGGGTTGGCTGCTTACCATCAGGCCACTGCGCCTTTCGATATCATGCCCTTTGGGTCTGAACCGACGTTGCATGCCTTAAAAATCGCACATTAGACAACACGCATCTTGTTGGAGATGAAAAAAGAAAGATGCCAGAGGTCACGCGAGATACTCTCAGTTTTTAGGTGTCATAATATGTCTGATACGCGCCGTAGCTGTCGCCATATCCATAACGTTTCATGCCCTTGGGCGAGATCTGCCCCAGGACCAAGCCAGCGACCTTGACGCTGACTTGCTCAAAGGATTTCAGACCATCAAGAACTTGCCTTTGTGTCGTATGATCCCAGCGTACCGTATAGAGTGTGGTGTCAACCCAGCGCCCGATTATCCGTGCGTCAGCGACGGCCAGAACCGGTGGTGTGTCGATAATGATATAGTCGTATCTATCCCGAAGATCGGCCAAAAACGCGCCAAACCGGTCAGAGGAAAAGATATCGGCGGCGTTCGTCTGCGATTTTTCCCCAAACAATACATCAAAGTTCATCCCCGGCAGTTGTGTGATTGCTTCGTCAAGCGGGACCTCACCGAGCATCACACTTAGGAAGCCGCGTTTTTCGGGTACGTCGAAATATGAGCTCATGACGCGGCGACGGATATCGCCCTCGATCAACAGAACCTTCTTGCCCAGCCCAACCAGATTAAGGGCCAGGGCTATCGATTGTGTGGTTTTGCCTTCACCCGGGACCGATGATGTTGACATGATCACTTTTGGTGGGTTGTCCAGATTTGCCAGCAAAAGCGAAGTGCGCAGATTGCGTATTGCTTCGGCCACGCTCGAGTTTGGTTTGTCCTGCAGGTATCGCAGCACCTTCTTGCGGCTGCGTGCAGGCACCAAGGGTATTTGACCAACAACGGCAAAACCGGTCTTTGCTTCAAGATCTTCGGCAGTGCGAAATGTGTTTTGCGCCATTTCACGCAAAAGCACCAATCCTGCACCTGCGATCAGCCCCAGAATGACTGAAAGCGCCAAGACAATAGGTTTTCGTGGTGCTGACGGTTCGATGGGCAGAACCGCGTAAGATAAGATGCGACTTTCCGCCTGTTGCAGGCCCTGTTGTACCGATGTCTCTTTCAATCGCGCCAAGAAAAACTCATAGATCAAGCGGCTTGCTTCGGTCTCACGCTGTAGCTGTTGCAGGGCAACCAGTTCAGTCGATTGCGTTGCAATGCTCTGGGTCATCTCAGCAATCGACGATGCAACGGTATCTAGCTGAGTTGTGGACCTTTCACGCTCCATCTCTGCGCGCGAAAGAACGGTGCTAAAACGGGCCTGAAACTGATCCTGCATTGTGTATGCATCACCTGCCATGGCAAGCTGACGCAGTATCGGGTCATTGGCGGCATCGGCCATACGGACAGGATCGCCGGTGTTCAATGCAGCGTTCAATACGGCCACGCGATTGGTGTTTGTTGCAACCTCGGCGTCAATATCTGCTTGCCGTTCGCGCAACTCTTTCAGCTGGCGGTTCAGGCCGATCAGACCCTCCGGGCTGACCAGATCGGTGTTGCTGCTGAATTCCTTCAGTTGGTTCTCGCTGGCCTCCAACTCGATCTGAAGCTCTGCAACACGCGCGGTCAACCATTCGGTCGCTTCGGCCGTCTTTTCAAATTTCAGGACAATCTGATCTTCGACATAAAGCTCTGCAAGCCGGTTTGCCATTTGGGCTGATTTTGCGGGGTCTTCGGTGACCACAGAAATGTTGAAGACATAGCTTTGGCGCACATTCGATACAGAGATCTGATCAAGCACCGCATTCACGACCGCGTCGCGTATCGCCTCATTCGATTGAGGCGCATTTTGTATGGTTTGCCCAAAGATGTTTTCGCGCACCGCATCGGCAATAGCGCCCAAAGAGAACCATGCTTCTTCGGTCAGTAAGGAATTGAATTCAGGATCTGCGACAAGGTCCAGATCATCAACGAGTTTGCCAATTAGACGGCGTGATCGCAGTACCTCGACCTCTGTATTGATGGTGATCTGATCGCCTGACAGCCCGGACATGACGCTTTCAATATCGACAATCTGTTCTTGGCGGCTTTCCAAAGCGACAGAAGAAGTCGTCGTGTAAACAGGCGTCGCCACTCCAAACGCATAATATCCACCCGCGAAAAGCGCGATCGTGGCACATATGATAACCCAAAGTTTGCCGCGCCACAGGGTGCTGATCAGGGCACCAAGATCGATTTCGTCCTGGGGTTTTGACACAACAGCTTGCGCGCCTTTGGTCAGATCGTGGGGATGGCGTGTCATATCGAACCTTGTGGCTGGCATAGCATTCAAAACGTCGCGCATGACGAAGAACGGTCAGAGCAAACGAGCGCTACACCGGCATCATTCATTAAGGTTAATATTTGGCAAAAATCTGTATTGCAACCTAAGCATGCGTGATGGTGCTAATTCGGCGGAGAATGGATAAAGCGGCAGGTATCCTTTGCGATATAGGCCGCTGTGAGGCATCCGGTTCTGTGTGCGCCGGTATCTACTGCAATGCGATTGTTGTAATTTGTTGGCGTACTGACCGTCGTATGCCCATGCACAACGCACAAGTTGTCATGTCGCGGCATCTTTAAAAAATCGGCATGGCCCCATAGCATCGTCTTTGTGGACTGGTCTGTCGGTGCTTTGGCCGGGTTCATTGCGGCATGTACGCACCACAGGTTTCCGCTGTTCCAGAATAATGGCAGATGACGCAACCATGCAGCCACTTCAGGGTCCAAGACGCGTTCCAGCTCACGCGACGCGTCCATGGCATCGTCCGACGCAGACTGCGCAGACAGACCCTCAATGCCGTAACTGCTCATGGTTGTCACACCCCCATTGCGCAACCAGATGTTGCCGCGCCCCAATGGGTCATCGATAAAATCCAGCATCATCCGTTCATGGTTCCCCATCAAACACACTACCCGGCCCGGATGCTCAGCACTCATTTCGAAGAGCCGTCGAAGTGTACCGGCCGAATCCGGTCCGCGGTCGACATAATCGCCCAAAAAGACAAGCTGTTGATTCTTGTCTGGATCTATCGTGGAAACCAGTGCGTCCAAAAGATGCAAACAGCCATGGACATCGCCGATTGCATAAAACGGCTCATCGGGCTTGATGATATTGGCGGTTTTCCGAGCTAAGCCCCATATGCCCCCCAAGTTTGCGCAGGAACCGTGGTAACAACTGCCGCATCAGCGATTCTCCTGCTATGGGTGTCTGATTATGGTTGAAGTACCTTCAGGTAACTTCTTTCATGGTTGTTGTCTAAATCTTAACCAAGAACAGTTCCACCCTCGTTACAGATACCTGTCGTGCCCTTGTCATGCGACATACCCAAAGATACCCATTTCTCTTCACCGGCCGGAGAAGCAGTTGCGAACATATCTGATACGCCTATGCCAGAAAATGCGCTGCCGCCCGCTATGGGCCTGTTGTGTCACGTTAGGTGTGATGGGAAACCCGCTATATGCTGAAGGTCAGACAGACGCTCCAACCTATCACTACAACATGTTTGGCGCGCCCGGACTGATCGATATGCCAACGGCGCGCAGTGGAGATGATGCTGAACTGGCCGCAACGCTGAGCCATTTTGCCGGAACGACCCGCACAACCCTAAGCTTTCAGATCACGCCCCGCCTGTCGGGCAGTTTTCGATATACCAACATCGAGAACGCCCCCGATGTTGGGGGCGACGGTCTTTTTGATCGTTCCTTTGATCTGCGGTATCGGCTGGTAGATGAAGGGCACGTCAGGCCCAGTGTCGCTGTGGGGTTGCGGGATTTCATCGGCACAGGTGTCTATTCGTCTGAGTACATTGTGGCCACCAAGCAGGTAACACCTACGGTCGAAGTGTCAGGCGGTATCGGATGGGGCTTACTAGGGTCTTATAACGGTTTCACCAACCCTTTGGGTGCTATCAACGACCGTTTTGAAACCCGCCCAACGGGGTTTTCAGGGACAGGCGGACAGGTGGAAAGCGCCCGTTGGTTTCGCGGTGATGCGGCCCTTTTCGGCGGGTTGCGGTGGCAGACCACCGATAGCCTAAGCCTGATCGCTGAGTATTCGTCTGACGACTATGCCCCCGAACGCAATGCCCAGCGCGACCTGTTTGATCGCGCATCTGCGCTTAACTTTGGGCTGTCTTATGCGTTCAATGAAACGACCGCCGTACAGGCCCATTATCTTTATGGCTCTGAATTGGCGGTTGGTCTGACTTTTGGTCTGAACCCCAAAAGGCCCTTGGTCAACGGCAGTACTGGGCAACGCCCGACACCTGTGGTGACCCGCCCGCCCGAAGAGACCCGATCACTCGCATGGACACAGCAACCTGACGGCCTCGATATCCTGCGCAGCAACGTTGATCGCCTGCTCGCCTTTGAGGGGATGACGCTGGAGGCCATGACTGTTGCACCGACCCTCGCCACAGTTCAAATCCGCAACAACACTTACATCGCAGGGGCCGAGGCGGTGGGGCGCACGGCACGCATTCTAACCAAGGTGATGCCGGCATCAGTCGAGACATTCGTCATTGTCCCTGTTGTGCGTGGTATCCGCACATCTGCGGTGCATATCACACGTACAGATGTGGAAGTATTGGAGTTTGAACCGGACAATGCGTGGAAGTCCTACGCCAGGGCTAAGATCACCGACGCTGCCGGAATCGGCCGTGGTACGGTACAAAATGAGGCGCTTTATCCCCAGTTCCGGTGGCGCTTTGGCCCTTACATCACAACATCATATTTTGACCCTGACAGCCCAATTCGTGCCGATATCGGGCTTGAGCTTTCGGGGCGCTATGTCATTGGCCCCGGTCTGACGCTGGCAGGCAAGCTGCGCCAACCTCTTGTTGGCACCATAGGCGATGGGCAGGGGTCTGACTCTGTGATTGAACCCGTCCGCACCAATGGCGCGCTTTACGCGCAAGAAGGTCAACCTGCGTTGACGCAACTGACAGGGGCGTATCATTTCAATCTGGCCCCCGATTATTATGGGCGGGTCTCCGCTGGCTATCTAGAACCTATGTTTGGCGGATTGTCGGCAGAGGTGCTGTGGAAACCCGTCGACAGCAGGTTAGGTGTTGGGCTGGAGCTGAACTACGTCAAGCAGCGGGATTTTGATCAGCTCTTTGGCTTTCAGGATTATGATGTCGTCACCGGACATGCCTCGGCCTACTATACGTTTGAGAACAATCTGCATGCCCAGATTGATGTTGGCCGATATTTGGCCGGGGACTATGGCGCAACACTCGCGCTAGATCGGGAGTTTGACAACGGATGGCGCGTGGGTGCCTTTGCGACTTTCACCGATGTTTCCTTTGATGATTTCGGTGAGGGATCATTCGACAAAGGGATACGCTTTTCTATCCCGATGGAACATTTCCTAGGCACTCCGTCGCGGCGCGTCGAACAAGTGGTACTGCGGCCATTGACCCGCGATGGTGGCGCGCGTCTAAACGTTGATGGACGGCTCTATGAAACCGTGCGCAGCTATCATGACAATGACCTGCGAGGCAGTTGGGGAAGGTTCTGGCGATGACCGGGTTACGCGTGTTCCAACGTTTGGGTGTTCTGTTCGTCTTGGCCGCCTGCGGCAATGTGCCTCGTGATTTCCCCAGTGTTTCAGAGGTTTTGGCGACCATGATACCACAACCAGCGGCACAGGTGATCACCGCCGATGACCTGCGGCGGACGTTGACACCCGACGTGGTCTCGCAGCTCAACACACGCTTGATCCTGATCGAGATACCAGCGCGGCAAGCTGTGGCAATTCTCTCACTGGTCAACACCAACCAGGGTGTTGAGACTTATCTGACGGCCGATGGTGTTTCGATCAGTCTGCAAGACGGGCTGGTTGTGGCGACGCGGGGTTTCGGGTTTGACCTGATGACGGCAGATGTTTCTGAAGTGGCCGCCAGATTGAGGCACGATATGGGCAACGCGGTACGGATTCACCGGTATCTGGATGGCGAAAATCAGATCATTGCGCAAAGCTTCCGCTGCGACCTGCAGTTCCACGACGCTCTGTCCGCGACCGAGACATGCAAATCGTCAAAGGTATCCTTCACAAATTCATACACTTTTAACGAAAGTGGACGTATCACGGAATCAAAGCAGTGGGTTTCGCCGGAAATTGGGTTACTTGAAGTTCAGGAGCTCAATTGACGGCGACAATTGGCTGGTGTCATGGCCTCGTTGTGCTAGATCAATTGTCAGTCTTGGCCCATCAGTATAGACTAAAGTATGAAACTCCTTCTGAATAAAGGGACATAGAAATGAAACGTCTTATGCCTATCGTTGTCGCGTTGATGCTGACAGGGACCACCAGTTTCGCGCTAGAGCAGGAGATTACGATTGTTGACCCTACGGTTGCACAGGGTGCGACTGTGGTGGTGAACAACGCGATCTATTTCGCCTACGCTGCGGGAATTCTGACGTTTGTCGCCGTGGTCGCCAGCGGTGATGAATCCGGTTCGAGCACGACAACAACAAATTAGTAAAGCAGCAGTCACTCTGCATTGAAGGATCGGCCGCACTGCGGTCGCTCGACCTATGCGATATGGGCCCATCAGGCCTCGCGCAGCCTTCATGCATAAGCCACTCAGTTTTGGGGATCATAGTTGAAGGTTGCAATGCGACGATGGTGCTTGGGGATCCTGACCGTGGTGACACTAAGCGCTTGCGGTACGGCTTATATCTCGCCTCAGGTAACAGCAGCGGATGGTAAAGTACGGATCGTCCCGCTGACGGCTGAGTCGGTTTTGGTCGCGAACCGTGACATAAGAACCCCGGAACAGATACCTGACGCGTTCTTTCAGACTGCAGGCAGCCCCTCTGCGCTGCGCGGTGCCGGTGCTGCTCCGCCGCCCAGCCTGACCGAACAGCAACGCCCCGCATCTTTGACCACTCGGCCGCCACCCACCGCGGACCCCGGCCCCTATCGTATCGGGGTTGGCGATGTTTTGTTACTAGCGACGCGGTCTTCGGGCGACACGGTTGAAGAGCTTAGCGGTCTCTTGGCAGCGCAGAACAGCCGTGAAGGGTATACCGTGCAAGATGACGGGGCTATCGCAGTACCTGACGTGGGCCGTGTGATGCTGGCAGGGCTGACCTTGGAAGGCGCCGAGGCGCAACTTTTTCAAAGCCTGGTCGAAAACCGCATTGACCCGACCTTCAGCCTCGAGATTGCCGAGTTCAACTCCAAACGGGTGTCGATTGGCGGGGCGGTTGGTAACCCAGCCATTGTGCCAATCGCGTTGACGCCGGTGTTTCTGGACGAGGCGATTGCCCTGTCAGGCGGCATCGCCACACCGGACATCGATTTTGCCTCGATCCGTATTTATCGGGGCGGCACCCTTTATCAGATTCCATTGGTCGCGTACCTGCGTGACCCCAGCCTGCAAAAGACGCGGCTGCTTGCCGGGGACAGTATCTTTGTCGATACCGCATTCGAACTGGAAAGGGCGCAAGCCTATTTCGAAGAGCAGATCACCCTTGCGCAATTCCGCCAACAAGGACGTGTACAAGCGTTGGCCGAGTTGACCGCCGAGGTTGAGCTACGCCGTGCTGCATTGGCCGAGGCACGCAGCAATTTTCAAGAACAGATCGCGCTTGATGCTGTAGCAAGGGACTTTGTCTACCTGACCGGTGAAGTCACCAAGCCGGGACGCTTCCCGTTGCCGTTCGGGCGGCAAGCTACTCTTGCAGACGCGCTTTTTGCAGAAGGCGGCTTTTCCAGCGAAACGGGCAACCCTGGCCAAATCTATGTGCTGCGCAGTTCGGATGAGGATTTCGGCGCGATTACAGCATGGCATTTGAATGCCGAGAACGTCAGCAATCTGCTTCTTGCAACGCGCTTGAACCTGCTGCCAAATGATATCGTCTTTATCGCAGAACAACCCGTGACGCGCTGGAACCGGGTGGTTCAGCAACTTGTGCCGTCACTGCTCACGACAAGTGCGGGGATTGCCGCGAACTAACGTCGCGGCAATACGCATGGCTAGAGCAAACCGTTCGGCAGCGGTTGTTCATTCGCTGTGTTCACGCGGCGGAACCAAAGCGTCAGCATGGTTGATGTGATGACGATAAAGAGCGAATAAAGCACCGGAACGGCCATGATCGACTGCGCCTCGGTCCCCGCAAAGGTGAAGGCGATAATCGCGATAGCTAGCGGTCCGTTCTGGATGCCGGTTTCAAGCGCTACGGTACGGGCGTTCCGAGGGTGCAGTCTCAGAAGGATCGAGAAACCATAACCCAACGCAAACCCGAAAAGCCCCAATACAATAGACCCAAAATAGGTGGCCCACGTTGTTGTCAAAAGGAACTCCCAGTTTCGCGGAATCCAAGACACGATCAGGAACAGTATAAAGAAAATCGCAAGCATGGAGCCCATGAACTCGGTTACGGCGCCGACGTTGGCATTCAGCTTACGCATCACCATGCCAATGCCCACGGGCACCAGTAGCAACACAAGCGTGGCTATGATGTTCTCGCGCGGGATATCCAGATCAAGCGCACCGGCATAGAGCACCAGAACAAGTGGGATCAAAACAACACCAAAGACCGTTGAAGTCACCGTCATCAGCACTGACAGCGCCAGATTGCCTTTGGAAAAGTAGGTGAAGATATTCGAAGTGGTCCCACCCGGCATACAAGCCATGATCAGGATGCCAATCTTGATTGTGTCTGACACGGGCAACGTCGTTGCTAAAACAAAGCCGATCAGCGGCATGAACCCGTACTGAGACACAACGCCAATCATCAAACCGTAAGGTCGTTTCAAGGCTAATGTGAAGTCGCGCGGTGTCAGCGATGCGCCCATCCCCAGCATGATCACAAAAATCATCAACGCCAGAATGGCTTGCTCAAGTGGTCCAACCATTATGCGTTCTCCACTTTGGCTTGTTCTTCGGCACGCAGATCTCTGCGCAGGATTTTTCCGACATTTGATTTGGGTAGCTCTTCGCGGAACTCAACCGCTTTGGGCACCTTGTAGGCTGTCAGATGTTCTTTACAGTAGGCCCGGATCGCGTCTTTATCGAGTGTATCATCGCGTTTGACGATATATGCCTTCACTGCTTCGCCCGATGCTCCATCCTGAACACCGATAACGGCAACTTCCTCAACGCCGGGGTGTGCGGCAATCGTGTCTTCGATCTCATTGGGATAGACGTTGAATCCAGACACGAGGATCATGTCTTTCTTGCGATCGACAACCTTAAAGTATCCATCATCGTCCATCACCCCGATATCGCCGGTCAGCAACCAACCGTTCTGCAAGGTTTTGTCAGTCTCTTCAGGCTTGTTCCAATACCCTTTCATGACCTGAGGGCCTTTGGCGATCAGCTCGCCTGCCTCACCCTGCGGTACATCCGCGCCATCTTCATCGACGCATTTCACAACGGTTGAGGGCAACGGCACCCCGATCGAGTTCAGACGGCTTTTGCCATAGGGGTTGAAGGTGAGGATCGGCGAAGACTCGGTGAGCCCGTACCCTTCAAGCAATGGCTTTCCAGTCAACTCTTCCCATCGTTCGGCGACAACGCCTTGGGTGGCCATCCCGCCGGACGATGCAAATTTGAGGTGTTTTGGCGGCGTATCCTGAAACCAAATCTCACCATTGAGACCATTGAACAGCGTGTTCACACCGCTGAGCCAAGTGATCTTATAGTTCTCAAACGCCCGTTTGAGGTTGCTCAAGGGGCGTGGGTTCGGGATCAGGATGTTGTGCGCGCCTTGGGAATACATGCCCAGAAAATTTACGGTGAAGGCGAACACATGGTAGAGCGGCAGCGCCGTCAGAGCGACTTCTTCACCTTTCTCGAACTGCTCGATCAACTCCATCGTCTGTTCCATATTCATCAGAATATTGGTGTGGGTCAGCATCGCACCCTTTGATACACCGGTGGTCCCGCCTGTGTATTGCAGGCAAGCCACGTCGTCAGGATCAATGGTCTTGCGATAGCTTTGCAGCGCGTTGTGTGTTTCGTCGTGCTTGGCACGGCTTACCTTCACGGCCTCAGGCAGGCGCATATGCGGGATCGTGATCGGTTTGATTGTCTGGTCCCAGTATTTCTGAACAAGACCGACGATACCACGCGGCATAGCTGGAAAGTACTCGGCCACGCGGGTCACGATCACATTGGGGATCGGGTGGCCCTGCATGGCCTCGACCAGCTTGTCGGCGAACATATCTACCACGACAATCGCCGAAGGCCCTGCATCAGCAAACTGCTTGGCCATCTCTTCGGGCGTGTACAGCGGGTTGACGTTAACCAATACGCACCCGGCCTTAAAAACAGCCATTGCTGCAATCGGATAAGCCAGGCAGTTCGGCACCTGGATAGCCACACGGTCGCCCGTTTTCAGCCCCGCGATTTCGCGAAAATAGACGGCCAGCGCATCTGACATTTCGTCGGCCTGCGCATAAGTCAGCGTGCCGTTCATCCCATTGGGCAGGCAAGTCGTGAATGCAGGCCGGTCACCATAAAGCTCAGCCATTGCCGTGATAAAACCGCCAATTGTTCTATGTTCGGGGGCGTCAATGGTCTTGCGAACGGACGGGCCATAAAAGGCCGTCCATGGGCGTGTCTGATCTGTCACGTACTTCCTCCCAAAAGCGTTCCCGATACTCTAGCCTGTCGAACTGCTTTGTGAAGCAAAACTGCGTCTGTGAACCATGTAACACTACGTTCGGTTGTGGTGGTCCATGATCGTTCACGGTGGCGCCCAACTCGGTCGATGCTCGGCTATTGGCTTGTTCCTCAACATCGGGGAGTCGTTCCGTCGCCTTTGTGTACAATTGTACACCAAAACTATTCCCTTTCTGAACCCGTTCCACTAGTGATGTGAATCAAATCCGGCCTGTGTATTCCTGCTAGGTTGCACCGGCCCCTCAAAGCCGACGAAACACACCAAAAACGAGGACATGCGCATGTCAGATCAGACCCTTCCCGATATCATCTACACAAAGACCGACGAAGCGCCGCAACTGGCGTCCGCCTCTTTGCTGCCGATCCTGCGCAAGTTTCTGTCGGCGGCAGATATCAGCATCGGCACCAAAGATATCTCGCTGGCCGGTCGTATTCTGGCGGCTTTCCCCGAAAAGCTGACTGACGCCCAAAAGGTGTCCGACGATCTGGCGCTGCTTGGGACCGTTGTGAAAGAAGCCAGCGCAAACGTGATCAAACTGCCAAATGTCTCGGCTTCGGTGCCACAGTTGGTTGAAGCTGTGAAGGAGCTGCAAGGGCAAGGTTATGACATCCCTGACTATCCTGACACACCAGAAAGTGCCGACGAGATCGAAGCCCGCAAACGCTATGACGCGATCAAAGGTTCGGCAGTGAACCCGGTGCTGCGCGAAGGCAACTCCGACCGCCGTGCGCCATCCTCTGTCAAAGCATATGCCAAGGCGCACCCGCACCGGATGGGCAAGTGGACCGCCGACAGCAAGACGCGCGTGTCGACAATGGGCGCGAATGACTTCTTTTCGAATGAAACGTCGGTCACCTTGTCCGACGCCGCTACACTGAAGATCGAGCTGACAGACGGCGGCGGTGGCGTAACCACCCTCAAAGACGGGATCGCGATGCCCGCAGGCACGATCGTCGATGCGACCTTCATGTCTGCCAAGGCGCTGAAAGCGTTCTTCCACCGGCAGATCACACGCACGCTGGGAGATGGCACGCTTTTCTCGCTACACATGAAGGCGACGATGATGAAGGTCTCAGACCCGATCATCTTTGGCCACGCAGTTGTAGCCTACCTGCAGCCGGTCTTTGACAAATACGCCGATGATTTCGCCGCCGCCGGGATCAGCCCGAATGCGGGTTTTGGCACGTTGTTTGATGCCATCGACACGATGCCAGACGGTGCTGCCATCCGGGCAGAGATCCACGCGCTGCTGGCTGAACGCCCACCGCTTTACATGGTGAACTCGGACCGTGGCATCACGAACCTGCATGTGCCCTCTGACGTGATCATCGACGCATCTATGCCTGCGGTGATCCGTGCAGGTGGCAAAGGCTGGGGTCCTGACGGAGAGGAGGATGACACCAACTGCGTGATCCCCGACAGCTCTTACGCGCCTGTATACGACGCCTCGGTTGAATTCTGCAAAGCAAATGGCGCGCTTGATCCGGTCACGGCCGGTACCGTGCAGAACGTTGGCCTGATGGCACAGAAGGCAGAAGAATACGGATCGCACCCGACAACGTTCGAAATCCCAACAGACGGCACCGTGCGCGTGATCGCGGATAACGGCGATGTGCTACATACACATACCGTCGAGGTCGGCGACATCTGGCGTATGGCCTCAGCCCGCCGCGCACCGATTGAAAACTGGATACAGTTGGCGCTCGACCGTATGGCGACCACCGGCTACGAGACGATCTTTTGGCTCGACCGCAACCGCGCGCATGATGCGGAGTTGCTGAAGTATGTGGAACCAGCGCTGGCAAAGGCCGGTGTCGCGGGCAAGGTCAAGATCATGGCCCCGCGTGACGCAACCATCCGGTCGTTTGAAGTGATCTACAAAGGCGACAACACGATAGCCGTTACTGGCAACGTCTTGCGCGACTACCTGACCGATCTGTTCCCAATCCTTGAGGTCGGCACATCGGCCAAGATGCTGTCCGTTGTCGGCCTGATGAACGGCGGCGGCCTGTTTGAAACCGGTGCTGGTGGATCAGCGCCCAAGCATGTGGAACAGCTGGTACAGGAAAATCACCTGCGCTGGGACTCTCTGGGTGAATTCTGCGCCTTGGGCGAAAGCCTGCGGTTTCTGGGCGCATCGCAGGGCAAAGCTGCGGCTAAGGTCATGGGCGACGCCGTCGATGCAGCCACGGAAAAGCTATTGACCGAAGGCCGATCGCCGCAGCGAAAAGTGGGACAGCCCGACAACCGCCACAGCCATTACTGGTTCGCACGCTACTGGGCCGAAGCGCTAGCCGCGCAAACCGATGATGCGGATCTGGCAGCAGCCTTTGCACCTTTGGCCGAGGGGCTGACAACAGGCGAAGCCGCGATTTTGGCTGAGTTGGGTCAGGGACAAGGAACAGCGGTTGATCTGGCTGGCTATTACAACCCATCCGAAGAGCGCGCCGCCCAAGCAATGCGCCCATCTGCAACTCTTAACGCGTTGATCGGTTAGAGTATCTAAAGGACGTCAACGGGGTGAACGGCATCATCTCGTTGACATTGATCAAGGCATCCAGATTTTGGGTGCCTTAGTTGTTTTAGGTATCCACTATTGAGGGGTACTTGCGATGTTTCACAATATCACCATTGGTGTCGACGGGTCGGATCATAGCTGGCGCGCGCTGACCGCCGCATGTGATCTGGCACAGCGATACACAGCGCAGTTGCACATTATCCATGTTCCTGAAATCCCACCATCTGCAATCGCGATTGGCATCGGTGCAATTGACGTACCGGTCGATATGGAACAGATCATGCATGTAGGTCAAACGGTTATGGCCGATGCGGTCGCGCGCGCAAGAGCACACGGGATCGCCCCATCAAGCCAGATCATACGCCCCGGCATTCCATCGGCAGAGATTTTACACGCTGTCGAAAGCACCAATTCTGATCTGGTTGTTTCGGGGCGGCGGGGGGTTGGAAACATTGCCAGTCTCCTGCTAGGCAGCACCTCGCAAAAGATCGCACAGGACGCGCCATGCGCGTGCCTGACGGTGAAGTAAAGTATAACAAGGTCACGGCATTTGCCGGTGTTCAGACGGTTCCTCTTTTATGAACTGCCTCGTGCAATGATCTCGGCACCAGAGGTTAGTTGATCATTGGGGTGGGTCACAACCCGCGCGCCAGGTTCTAGCCCTTCGAGGACTTCGGCGAATTGGGTGTTTTGACGCCCAATGCGAATGGTCTGCGCCGTCACAATACCGTCCGATGCGGTAAAGACGGCCCAATCGCCATTGCTTTTGAACAAAGCGCTAAGAGGAACTTGCAGCGCATCCTCTGTTTGCCATTCTGTGATGCGCAGAAAGACGGCGAAGCCATCGCCCAAACCATCCCGCTCTGATGCGGGCGTTGTAATGTCAAAAAAGGCATCCAGCCGTTGTTCATCAATCCCCAAGGCCGACACTTTGGTTTCTGCAGCTGGCGAGATGCGGTTTAAGTTGGCCGAGAGCGCGTCTGGCCCGCCCCAGCGTTCCACGACCGCGTCGACACCCGGTTGCAAGCGCACGGCGTCGCTGGACAGCAGATCGGCCACGATCTCTAGCTGGGATGGGTCGCCGATGCGCAAAAGCGGTGCACCAGTCAGGACAGGGTGTTCGCTGATGTTTTCCACACTTAGGACAACGCCATTCGCGGGGGCGACGATTTCGAGGCAACAACTCGCGGCCGCCTCCGCCCCGGATTGTGGCGCCTGTAACATCGTCTCAGCCCGGGCGAGGGTGCTTTGCGCCATATTGATCCGGGCCTCGGCGGCCTCGACGGCGGTTTGGGCAACAGTGAGGGTTTGGAGTGCGTCTTCAAGCTGGGTCAGCGAGGCCACATCGCGTTCCACCAGCGTTTGTGTTCTGTCGTATTGTGACCGCGCAACAGATCGTTCCTCAGATGCGCGCGCGAGATCGGTTTCGGCAACGTTCAATGCAGCTTCGGCCTCTCGTACGGTTGCCTGAGCCTGCAGCATGCTGCGGCTATCCAGCAAGCTGGGGGCGACCGGGCGAACAACGGCGACCAAGGTTTCGCCCGCAACCACCGGATCGCCCACATCAACGGGTGAGCGTAGTGCGGTGCCGATAATAGGGCTGGCGACATCATAGATATCCTTGATCCGCGTGACTCCATCGGCATTGATGGTCACGTCCAGCGGGCCGCGCGTCAGCACATGCAGGTCAACGGGTATTGGGTCATCCTGAAGGGACACATATCCCAGCCCAAGCATGATGGCGGCACCCACGCCGACCAGTCCGATGGTCCGAGGTTTCCAAGTCATCGGTTACTCCCTTACTTTCATGACAGAAACGAGGTTTTGCTTGTCCAGACGCCTTCGTACCAACATGACAGAACCAAAACTGGCCAAAAGCACGAAAAAGCTGGCTTTGGCATAGACGGCGGGCTCCATGACAAGCGGCAGGTTGTAAAGATCGCTGGAGAAACTGTTGAACATGCTGGCTGCGATCAACGTGCCGATCCACCAGCCCAGTGGCTGAGCCAGCACGGCCAGCAACATGGTTTCGCCAATCAGGATGTAGGATACCTCAGACCGGGTAAAACCAAGGATGCGCAGGCTAGCCAACTCGCGCGACCGTTCGGATAACTGAATGCGTGCGCCATTATAGGTGACACCAATAGTGATCAGCAGGGCGATGATGATATAGATCGCGTTGATCATGCCTATGCTTTCCTCAATTGTTTCGGAAAACGATCGGCGCGTGTCGGTCATCATCACAATACTGGCAAGGTTTGGGATGTCTTTGAGGCGGGCATGCAGCTCCAGCACTTGCGTATCCTCAAGCGAGACATTGATAACTGAAATGCGCGGCGATTGGCGCAACAGACCGTTCACATAGTCGAGGTCCATATAGGCGCCGATCCCAAAGTACTGCGCGATGATGTTGGTCACAATCAGCGAGTGGGTTTCCTGCCTGCCGCCAAGGAATTTGGCATCAAGCGTATCGCCAACCCGCACATCAAGGTGCGCGGCTAGCCTGTCGGTCAGCACAACACCCCCGGCGGTACAATGACCTGAGCGCTATCGCTATCGAGGACACGGCTCAGGTCGGTTGCAGGCTGGCTCGCCTGAATTGAGGTACGCTTTTCATGAAGGCCGTTGCGCAAGATGACGGCATGGAATTGCTGCCCCTCGGTTTGCAACACGGCTGGTAGATCCGCGGCTGTTTCCATCACGATCTGCGGCATGTCATGCGACAGCACCAACATGCCGTCCTGCCGGTTGGTTTCATAGAAAGCGCTGTCGATGATTTTGTTCAGGGAGGGTTGAAAGAACGATGGCGACACGATGGTTGAAACCGCCAGCGCGATCCCCAACACCGTCAGCCCGCTGCGGATTGGCCAGCGGATCAGGGCGCGCAGGATCATGATCGTTGGTTGGCTGAGCCGCATCGCCGCCATTGTGCGATCTATCAGCGAATGTTTGAACTGTGGCGGTGCTGGTGGTTGCATCGCGATGGCGGGCGCAAGACGTGCAGCTTTGACGGCGGTTTGCGTGGCTCCCAGCATTGTGGTCAGCAGTGCGGCAATGGCAGAGACAGCGTAGACCCAAGGCGATGTATTGAAAATCAGGAACGGAAAATCGAAGAACTGGGCATATTCGGCGGCCATGTATTGCGCCAGCCATGTTCCGACGAACCAGCCGATCCCGATGCCGACGACAGCAATCAACGCTGCCAGCATCAAGTAGTGCAGGCAAATCTCGAGGTCAGAGTAACCCACTGCCTTGAGCAACCCGATTTGGCTGCGCTCCAATGCGATGATCCGCCCCATGACCATACTGACCAGAAACGCGGATATCCCGAAAAAGATCGGGGGTAATACGGTCGCCATGTTGCGCTGCTGCTTTATCTCGGATTCGATAAAGGCATCGGATGGCTGAAGATCGCGGCCATACGCCCCCAATGACCCATATGGATCAAGCAAGCGATCGACAGCGTCGATCACATTTGCCTCTTGTGCGCGTGGGGTCAGTTTCAGGGTGACGTCATTGAACGCGCCTGTCATATTAAAAGCGGCATCGACAGCCACCTTCGACATCCACAAAATCCCAAAGGTTGCATTGTCCGGCATCAGCGCACCGGGACCAATGGTATAGATGAATTCGGGCGATTGGGCGGTGCCGCTGATGGTCAATTGCCGTTTCTGACCGTTGAGATTGGCGAAGAAGTGGTCCCCGATTTGCAAATCATTGGCGATGGCGAAATTGGCGTTCACCATCACCTCATCCGTCGCGGCTGGGTCAGGCGCGCGTCCGTTGATCACAATGGGCACATTCAGTCGCGGCATGCCATCAATCGGCAGAGACAGAATGCGCCCGGTGACGCTGACATTGCTACCGGGTACGTCTAATATCGCGCTGCCAGAGGTGCGGGTTTCAACCGCCCAAACGCCGTCAATCGCCGCCAATTCAGCGGTCAACCGTTCCGGCGCGCGTTTGACCGCGCTGAAGACGTCGGCAAATTGGTTGCGTTCATAATAAGTCTCGCGCGTGTCGCTAAGTGACTTATACGTGCCCAGCGCCATCAGCAGGATCGCTACGCCACAGGCGAGAACCATCGCGATGGCAAGGGCTTGCTTCCAAAGCCGCCCAAAGTCGCGCAGTAGTTTGCGATCCAGCGCCTGCATCACCAGACAATCTCGGCCGGGGCAAGCCGTTCGTCATTGGTGGATACGCTGCTGATCTTGCCATCCTGAAACTGGATGACGCGATGCGCCATGCGCTGGATTTCGGCATTATGGGTGATGATGACGGTGGTCGTGCCAAAGCGTTCGTTGATGTCTTGCAGCACCTCAAGCACCTGAATGCCGGTTGTACTGTCCAGTGCGCCGGTCGGTTCGTCACACAGCAGTATTTCGGGCCGTTTCGCGATCGCGCGTGCGATGGCGACGCGTTGCTGTTCACCTCCCGACATCTCGGATGGGAAATGGTCCAACCGGTCGGCCAGATCGACCTGAGCCAGCGCCTCTTCTGCGGGCATGGGATTGGGTGAGACATCGGTCACCAATTGCACATTTTCGCGTGCGGTCAGGCTGGGGACCAGATTGTAAAACTGGAAGACGAAACCGACGTGATCACGCCGGTATCGTGTCAGGCCGCGATCTGGCATATTTGTCAGTTCTTTGTCGCGAAACCAGACCCTGCCAGTTGTCGCGTGATCCAACCCGCCAAGGATGTTGAGCAGGGTAGACTTGCCGCTGCCGGATGGTCCCAGCAAGACTGCCATTTCACCGGCGTAAAGGTCCAGATCGACACCGGCGAGGGCGAAGACTTTTACGTCACCGGTCTGATAGACCTTTGTGACGCCCTGCGTGCGAAAAACAACCTCTGGCACAGATTTGAACCCCTTTTGGGTGCGGACGGATGATGTGCCGATATTGGCAAGTTGCACGGTAGGGACATTGACCAAAATCAATCATCCAGTCCGATAAATCCCTAGAATTCGCAATACAGAAGCTGGTCAGTTTTGGCTCGCCCCATACACGAAAGGAACGAAACATGTCTTCGAATGTAGGAATGATCGACCGCGTGATCCGTTTGGTCGTCGGTGCTTTCTTGATCGTGGCACCACTAGTCAATTTCATGGGTTTGGGAGCAAATTCAATCGCAGTTTACGTCATGGTCGGCGTGGGTGCCATTCTGGGTCTGACGGCCGTGTTTGGCATCTGTCCCCTCTACCGGGTGCTTGGAATCGAGACGAAATCGTAAGTCAGGATCAGTCCAAACGGAGCGATGCAGATCGTATTGTTTGCCACATACGGTTTGCGATGTGGTGGCCGGGCGACGTAACCCGAAAGCGCTAGTAAGCGTTAATCAGTTTGGCGATGCCGACACATGCCTCAGTTTGGGCGGATGGCGCGGGTGTTATCCCCAGAACCCGCGCGCGAATTGCTGTCCAGACCGTGTTTTGCGACCCACCGCCCGCTGTAAAAAGACGCTTCGGTTTAGGGCCGCCGCGCGCTGCAATCGCGTCATAGGCCTGCCGTTCAATCCGCGCGACGCTTTCCAGAATGCCATGCAGGAAAACGACGTCATTGGCTGGGCGCGGTGACAGGCGCGGCGCTAGGTCGGGATCGTTGATCGGGAACCGCTCACCTTTCTGCAAGAGGGGATAGTAGTCGAACGGGCTGGCAGTAGTCGGGTCAATCTGTTCCGAAAGTTTGGTCAGCTCGTCCGGATCGAAGAGGTCCGCCAAAACCCCTCCGCCGGTGTTCGACGCCCCACCAACCAGCCAGACTTTGCCCAGTTTATGTGAGTAGAGCCCCATTTGCGGTTCATCAATCCGTCTCGTTGACAGGATCTTGACCGCCAGCGTCGTCCCGAGTGAGGTCACGGCGTTACCTGCTTCCAACGGCGCTGTGGCCAAAAACGCCGCAATGCTGTCGGTGGTGCCTGCATGAATGACAGCTTGCGCGGACAAGCCAAGCATAGCCGCCACATCGGGTGCGACAGGGCCAAGCGCCGCGCCTGCCTGTACCACAGATGGTAGTAGATGGGTGCGCAAACCTGCTTTGGCGAACCAGTCTGGCCACGTACCTGTGTCAGGGTCATAGCCGAGCTTAAGCGTGTTGTTTTCGTCGCTGACGCCACCTGTGCCGCGCAGACGAGCTGCTACGAAGTCAGCCTGATGCAGCAGATGGGCGGCGCGGTTTTCCGGGTCGTTTGTCTGCAAGCGCAGCGCCCGTCCTAGCGCGGAATTGCTGCCCTTTGTGATGTGGGTGGCAGGGGCGTGTTTTGCGATCTCTGCCGCCTCGGCGGTGAAACCGGCTGAGTTGTACATCAGCGCTGGGGTCACCGGGTTGAGTGCGGCATCCGTCAGGACCATTGTGCCAGATGTGCCGTCAACGCCGATACGGCCGACGTTTGCTATGTTGTGTCCTGCGGCTTTCAGCGCTTTTGCTTGTTCAATGATGCAGTTCTGGACGGTCATCCACCACTTGCTGGCATCAATGGCAGCGGGCGCCTGCGGCAGATGTTTGGTTTTGACCGAACTCAGCACTGTGCCACTTGCGTCAATGACGGCCGTGCGCACGCCAGAGGTGCCCAGATCAATGCCCATTGACAGATCGTCTGTCATCTTGCCGCCAATGCCTGACGGTATTTTTCGGCGTCCCAGTTCAAAAGTGATGCTTCGGCTTCTGCCCCAATGGGTTCTGCTGTCCAGTCCTCTGGCAGGCGCGACATGCAATCAGATAAGCATTTGGTCATGGCGCGTTGCGATGATGTGGCGCCGTTGCGCAGGTAGACGCCTTGTCCGGGTTTGAGGATAACCGGGGGTGCTCGTTATGATCTGCTGTTGGCAGGGCCGGACCAAGGAAGACCACGTGGTCGGGGTAATACGATCCGCCAAGGGCCAGTGCGCAGATTTGCGCATCATGTGCCATCCAGCTTTCGGTGACGGCTTCGAAACCGTCCATGGCACTGGCAGCTCTGGCGGCTGTGTCACGCAGCACGGGCATTTTCAGGCGGTCTTCGACCTGCTGCATGATCTGATTGGCCTCGTCCACGGTGTTGCCACAACAGATCAGCCCATGGTTTTCAAGGACGACGATCTGGGTCTCAGCCGTCACCCGTGCCAGGATTTCGCGGGTCAGTGGCAGGCCCGGTTTGGCATAGGGGACAAAGACGACGGGCAGACCGACCAGCTTGTCAGCTGCGACCTCGCGACCTTCCGGACTGATCGCGTGGACGAGCGTTGCGATAGAGTGGGTGTGGGCCACAACGGGCCAATCCAATGCCGCATGGAATGTCGTCTCGATCGAAGGGCGCAGCGTGTTGGCCGGATCAATCACCGTGTTCTTGCAGCTGCCATCGCCTTCGCCTGCGGCCTCGGCCTTTGCCGCTGCCCGGTCTACAGCGACGAAAATAGGTTTCGTGTCTGCGTCTGCCAATTCCGTGCCTGATGCTTTGATCCACATGATGTCGCCCAGTTTGATCGAGGTGTTGCCGCCAGGGCCTTGGACGCGGAGCGGGTCTTGGCCCAAACGGGCAGAAAAGGTGCAGAATTCTGCGGAAGGTTCAGTCATTGCGTCACCTGAGTGTTGGAATTGTATAAGTGGCGGGCGGGTGGCCAGCGAAGATATCTGTCGTTGCGTCGGCATGCAGCCCACCGGCCACAAAAAGGCTGTCCCAGCCCACTGTTTGCGCCCCGGCGATGTCATGTTCGGGGCTGTCGCCCACCATCAAAACGCGCGTGGGGTCCGCGAAGCGAAGCGTATCAGAGAGCACATCAAAGATTGCCTTATGCGGCTTACCGTAGAACATAACGCGCCCACCGGCATCCGCATAGTCATGGGCCAATGCCCCGGGGGATTGCACCGTTTTGCCCTGCGCGCGGGGCGACGCGCGGTCGGGGTTGGAGCAGATTAGCGGCAAGTCGAGGCCGCGGGCCCGATCAAGCACGGCTTGCTGTTTTGGGTGATCGGTTGCATCCGGCAGGCCCATCAACAGGACAGCGTCGGCCTGATCAATCGTATCGGCGAACGTCACATCCAGTGACCCTGCCCAATTGGCGGCATCGCCCGCGGCTGCTGTAATCGGCAGCAGCGTTTTGATATTGCGCAGGCGACCGCCTTTGAACTCAATATGCAGCGCTTCGCCTGATGTCATGACAGTGTCAAATGCATCAGGCGCAAACCCCATGCCGGTGATGCGCTCGGCGTTGATGTCGGCGCGCTTGCCAGAGTTTGACAGCACGGCCAGCGCCTTGCCCTTCAGCGCATCAATCGTGTTGACCGCATCGGGGTAGGGCGAGGTGCCGTTATGCAGCACCCCCCATTGATCAAAGACAATGGCGTCATACTGATCTGCGATCGCCAGTATGCTGTCGATCGGTTGCATCGCCTATTTGGGGTCCGGCATTGGCGGGACAAGCCCGGCGATGTAGGCTTCGGCCTCTTCCTTACTTAGTGCGGGCGCGGCTTTGTTTGTCATGTCTGCGGGCATGTCGCCGAAGTAGAACTGATAGCCGGGGATCACCTGACGCCGTTTGCGCAGCGGCATGCCTTCGTAAGGGAACACGTCAGAACGCGCGTTTGCGACCTTGTCGTGACAGGCAAGGATATAGTCAGCGCGTTTGTCCAATTCTTCCACGGATTTCCAGCCCTCATAGGAGTTCACAAACCGCGCTTAGGCACCCAATAGCGCCAGCCTTCATCGGGGTTGGGTTCCATGTTGCGTTCCTGAAAGATCGCGTCGCCTGCGACGACAATATCACCCATGCTGGTCGCCACTGTTACCGCCATATGCCCAACAGAATGACCCGGTGTGTGGAACATCGTGATACCGGGCAGCACCTCGCATTCATCTTCAACCGCTTCGAATACGCAGCTTGGCATAGGCCGGTTCAATCCCCAGATAACCGCTTTCATAGGTGCGGTAGTAAAGCGGCAGGGGGTTGTAGGCCATTTCGATTTCGGCCTTGGGCGCAATGTAGCGGGCGTTTTTGAACTCTTTCATGTTCTGCACGTGGTCCCAGTGCAGATGGGTGAAGACAATCGCGTCAATCTCATCTGGGTGCACACCCAGCTTTTGCTCAAGATGTTCGTGCACTTGCAAGCAGCCGCGTTTGTCACATTTATGGTGGTACTTGGTGGCGCGCTCTTCATCGCACAGGCCGGTATCGATCAGAATCTTATGGGTGCCAGTGTCAACGTAGTGGCAATAGACCGGGTTCCAAATCTTCTTTCCTGCCGGACCTTTCCAGAAAATATATGTGCCCAGGTCGGCTTCGAGCCAACCGGTGTTGATTGGGTAGATTTTGGTTTCAGCAACGCCCATGAGGTCCTCCAGTTACGAGTCCTCACTTTTGTATACAAAAATCTAAAACTGTCTACAGTGCAGCGTGATTTTTTCGAAAATCTCTCGATCGACTTCAGTTATTCGCGGCCAAAACACGCATAAAGCTCTCTGTCATATGTTTGCGCATACCATCAACAGCGACCTGTGAGTCGTCGGAGAAAATCTTGGCCAGCAGATCTTCGTGGTTTTGCACGGATGCATTCAAGTCAGCCTGTGTTTCTAGTTTCTTCGCCCGGAACGGTCCAGTCTTGCGCCGGAAGTCCGAGGCGAGATCGAAGATATAGCGGTTTTCTGTGGCACGGTAGATGGACAGATGCAGCGCTTCGTTCGCTCGGATATAAGCCAAGCGGTCGTTTGCCTTAGCGGCCGCTTTGCAATCTTCTTGCGCGGCCTCAATCTCGGCCCGGGCCAATAAAGTTAGGCGCTGATTGGCTAATCTTGCGCAAATGCTTTCTATTTCTTGCATAGCTTCGAACATTTGAGCAAGTTCTTCGCGCGAATACTGGGCTACGCGCACACCACGTTTCTCACCGCTGACCAGCACGCCTTGCGCGGTCAGGCGGCTGAGTGCTTCGCGCACGGGTGTGCGGGATACATTGAACCTTGTGGCCAGTTTGGTTTCATCCAGTCGTTCGCCGGGTTGCAGCTGCCCGCAGGCGATATCATCGAGCAAAGCGCTTTCGATACGATGGAAGGTCGATTCGCGGAGTGATGTGCCGTTTCGATCCATGACTTGCCCTTCAATTTATTTGCGAGCCTGCTTTGCAATAGCATGTTCTTTGCCTGAAAACTACTAAAACCACGATTTTTGGATATTTTGTGTTGATTTTGTATACAAACTCATGTTTCCCTCTGGGCAACGAGGGGGAGAAGTCCGTTAATGCCAGAGATAAGACTGCAACATCTGCGCAAGGACTACGGCGCGTTGACGGTGATCGAGGACCTGAACCTTGAGATGGCGGATGGTGAATTCACTGTTCTGGTTGGCCCGTCCGGCTGTGGCAAATCCACGACCCTGCGTATGATCGCAGGGCTGGAAAGTGTCACCGGTGGGGAAATCATGATCGGTGATCGCGATGTATCGCAGCTTGAGCCAAAGGAACGCGATCTGGCGATGGTGTTTCAGGATTACGCGCTTTACCCGCATATGGACGTGGCCAAGAACATGTCATTTGCGCTGCGTCTGGCGCGCATGAACAAGACAGACATTGATAAGCGCGTGAAAGAAGTGGCGGAAACGCTTGATCTGACTGCCTATCTGAACCGCAAACCGGCAGAATTGTCTGGCGGTCAACGGCAGCGCGTCGCGATGGGCCGCGCGCTGGTACGTGATGCGGGCACGTTCTTGTTTGATGAGCCGCTGTCGAACCTGGATGCCAAGCTGCGCGGGCAGATGCGCGCCGAACTGGCGCTGATGTCCCAGCGGATCAAGAAGAACATGATCTATGTGACCCATGATCAGGTTGAGGCGATGACCTTGGGAGACAAGATCGTCGTGATGAAGTTTGGTGAGATCATGCAAGCTGGCACGCCGGAAGAGCTGTACCGCAGCCCGGCGAACAAGTTTGTGGCGGGGTTTATCGGGTCGCCAACGATGAATTTCCTGAATGCGGAATTGGCCGATGAAGGTGGGACGCTCTTTGCCAAGGGCGAAGGATTCTCAATCCCACTGCCGGAAGCGCGTAAGGGCGCGTTGCAGGCCCACCGCGACCGAAACATTCATCTGGGCATTCGCCCGTCCAGCTTTGCCGAAGGTCCGGGTGGCCTGAAAATGCCGGTGATCTTGTCGGAATACATCGGCGCGCAATCGGTTCTGATCTCAGAACTGGGTGGTCAGCGCGTGTCTATCGAAATCAACACCGTCGCGCCCATTCGGGCAGGCGAAGAACGTGAATTCACGGTGCAAGGGGATGAAGTCCATCTTTTTGATCCCAAAACCGAAGCGGCCCTTTGAGGCCCGCAAAATCCATCTGGGAGGATGATATGAAAGTGACGAAAACGACTGTCTGGTCTGCGGCGATGGCCGTGTCCCTGACTTACACAGCGGCATATGCGGATGGCCATACGGCTGATGTCTATGCCCCCTATGAAGGGACAACGCTGGTTGTGAACTTCCCTGCGCACCCGCACTATAATGCGGTGCTTGAGGTGCTGCCAGAGTTTACCGAGCAGACCGGCATTGAGGTTGAAGTCGATCAGTTGCAGTACCTGCGGATGCGCGAGCGCCAGACGTTGGAGCTGACAAAGGACGAAGGTGATTATGATCTGATCGCTTATGTTGTGTTTTCCAAGGCGGACTATGTCTTTGCCGATCAGTTGGAAAACCTTGCCAAGTATTTCATGAACCCACGGCTTGCTGATCCAAACTATGACGCAGGTGATTTGATTGTTGGCTACGTCGCCAACATAGGTATTGCAGGTGGCGAAAAGGGGTATCTGCCGGGTCAGACAGGGTCGCTCTTTGGTATTCCTTTTGGGTCAGAGACATCTGTTTTGGCCTATCGTAAGGACATCTTCGAAAAGCACGGCATCGACGTGCCCACCAACTATGATGAGCTGCTGGAAGTAGCCTGCCAGATCCCAGAGGTCGAGCCGGGCATGGGCGGTATGGCATCACGCGCGGCCTCTGGGCACCAGGCCAGCCATGCGTTCCTTTTGCACCTCGCCCCCCTTGGTGGTCGCGTGTTTGACGGCGAATGGAACCCGATCATCAACAGCCCTGAAGGTGTCGCCGCTGCAAATGCGCTGAAAACCATCGTTGATTGCGGCCCCGAAGGTGGCACGACGTTTGGCCCGGCCGAAGCGGCTGCTGCCTTCCAGCAGGGTCAGGCCGCCATGTTCATGGACTCGATCGCCTTTGCCGCCGGGTTTGAAGACCCGACCCGTTCCACTGTCGTGGGCAACGTCGGCTATGCGATGCACCCCGAAGGTGTACGTCGCGGATCGCAGACAGGTGGCTTTGGTATCGGCATTCCGTCGAACGCCCAGAATAAAGAAGCGGCGTTCCTGTTGATGCAGTGGCTGACCAGCAAAGAGCAGGATCTTGCGATTGCAATGGCTGGCGGCAACCCATCGCGGTTCTCGACCTACCAGAATGCCGAGTTGAACGAGAAGTTCCCTTATTCGGCAACATTCGGTGAGGCGCTGCAATACGCTGACCCGGACTGGCGCCCGATCATCCCGACTTGGGGTACGATCAATGCGGATATCGGCACAACCATGAGCCAGGTTCTGACCGAAGGTCTGGACCCGCAAGAAGCGCTTGATGGTGTGGCTGAACGCGCCCGCGCGACGATGGAAGAGGCCGGGTACTACACCTGGCAGTAACACCTCCCAAGTGGCGGGCCGGTGCATCTGCATCGGCCTGCCATATTCGCACCGCGCATAGGAAAGCCCCCGGATCATGAGCATTGCCCGCGCTAATCGCCTGACGCCCTATCTGTTTCTGGCCCCTGCTGGGGCCGTGCTGGCTGTCGCGCTGTTCTATCCCATTTGCTATATGATCTATGCCAGCTTTCTGGACTGGAACCCCAGCCAGCGCATTGGCGAAGCTGACTTTATCGGCCTGCGCAACTACACCAAGCTTTTCAGCGATGATGCCTTCCGCGAAAGCATGTGGGTGACGATCAAGTTTTCTATGGTCGTAGTGACTATTGAGATGATCCTTGGTGTCGGCCTTGCACTTTTGCTGGATCGCAACATTCGCGGCATGTCCGTTTTACGAACCTTGTTTATCTTGCCGATGATGATTGCGCCTATCGTTGTGGGTCTGATGTGGCGGTACATGTATCACCCGACCGTGGGGATATTTAACCGCACGCTGACAGATTGGGGTTTCGAGCCGGTCCCGTGGTTGGCTGATGGGGACTGGGCTTTTGCGTCTATTGTAATCGCCGATATCTGGCAGTGGACCCCGTTTATCTTCATCCTGTCGCTGGCAGCGCTGCAATCGCTGCCTGCCTCTGCCATTGAAGCCAGCAAGATTGATGGCGCCAGTGGTTGGCAGCAGATCGTCTATATCAAACTGCCACTGATGTTGCCCGTGCTGATTGTGACCCTTCTGCTACGTCTGATCGACAGCTTTAAGGTGCTTGAGGTGATCCTTGTGATGACCAACGGCGGACCGGGGCTGTCGACCGAAATCCTGTCGATCCGCATCAACCGTACCGCATCCGAGTTCCGCGAGTTGGGCGAGGCGGCGGCCATGTCGAACCTGCTGTTGATCGTTTTGCTGATCCTGACCTTTGCGATGTTCATCTACAACAAGGCGCAGGAAGTGCGCGCCCAACGTATGCGTGCGGTGGAGGAAGAGGCATGAGCCAGAAAACCTACGACCGCCAGAACCCGGCCTTCTACGTCCTGATTGTTATGCTGGTGCTGATGGCCATCGGCCCGATATATCTGATGCTGGTGACTTCGTTGAAGCTGAATGTCGATATTATGTCCGACACCTCCAGCCTGATTTTCATGCCGACACTGCGCAACTATGAAACCGCCCTCTGCGATTTTCTGTGGTACGAGCCTGAACATCTGCGCCGCTGCGATCCGACCTTTGGGCGGGCACTAACAAATTCATTGATTATTGGTCTGGTCTCAACTGCAATCACATTGGTCATCGGCACGATGGCCGCCTACGCGCTGGTCCGCTTCCGGTTCATGGGCCGTGATGTCGTGTCAATCTGGACCTTGATGATGCGCATGGTCCCACCCGCTGTTCTGCTGGTACCGGTCTTTGGCATCTGGACGTTTCAGTTCGGCCTTGATGGCACGCGCGGCGGGATCATTCTTGTTTATGTGGCGCTTAACCTGCCCTTCGTGATCTGGATTTTGCAAAGTTTCATTGTACAAGTACCAATCCAGCTGGAAGAGGCCGCCCGTATGGACGGTGCCGGTCCCTTCCAGGTTTTCTTTCTTGTGGTCCTGCCCTTGATCAAGCCGGGGATTGCAGCTGCTTCGATCTTTACCTTCCGCGTGGCTTGGAATGAATTCCTGTTGGCCAACGCGCTGGCAGATCGCAACAGCCGCACAGTGCCGGTGACGATTGTGAACAGCCTGACCGAGTTTGACATCGACTGGGGTGTGATCATGGCGACGGGCATGTTGCTGGCCATTCCGCCGATTATCTTTACCTTTCTGGCCAGTCGCCAGATTATCACCGGCATGACAGCGGGGGCCGTGAAAGGGTAATGTCAGTCCTTCTTCTTGCGACTTATGACACCAAGCAGGAGGAAGCAGACTATCTGATCCTCGGATTGAAGGCCTTGGGGGTCCCGGTCGAGAAATGTGACATCTCATTGAACGCAGGCGGCAAACACTGGTCGCCCGCTGCCAAGGTCGCCGGCATGAAAGCCGCAACCGCGCGCGCTATCGCCGAGATTGGTAACGCGCCACAGGCGGGGCGACGCATGGTGGTGGCGATCGGTGGCGGCACCGGCGGGCAGATAGCGGTGGATGTGTTGCGGGCGTTGCCCTTGGCGATGCCCAAAGTATTGGTGACGACGCTGCCCTTTGATCCGCGTTATGTGATTGCCGACAGCTCTATCGTGTTGGTTCCAACAATAGCCGATCTCTGCGGGTTGAACGCCACAACGCGCGCGGCCTTGGATCAGGCGGCGGCGATTGCAGGTGGCCTCTATCATGCCAGCTTACCGACTGGCCCGGTGTCGCTGGCCCCTTCGGTTGGCGTGACCTCTTTGGGTGTGACCGGTCCGGGCACGGATGTGCTTTGCGACAGGCTGCGTGCAGATGGCGATGAGGTGACGGTCTTTCACGCCAATGGGTTTGGCGGTGCGGCCTTTACCCGTTGGGCGCAGAATGGCGCGTTCAAATCGGTCATCGACTATACCCCGCATGAGCTGACCCGCTGCTACATCGCCGGGGTCAATGCCGATATGCCCGGTCGCTTTACCGCGATGGGCGACGTGCCGCGTGTGGTCTTGCCCGGTGGCGTGAATTTCATCGGTATGGGGCAAGCTGACCTGATGCCCGAGGCTTATGGCGCTCGGCCCCATTACAGCCATTCGCCCTTGTTCACACACGTGCAATGCACCGCCGATGAGGTGGAAAAATGCGCTGACATCCTTGGCGTCGCGCTTGCGAAGGCCACGGCACCAACGCGGGTGCTGATCCCCATGGGCGGTTTTTCTTCCGAAGATAAACCTGGGGGTGCCATCGAAAGCCGCGCCTTGCGCGAGGTCTTTCGCGATGTGATCGCTGCTCATTTGGATGTGGCCTGCCTTGATGGACACATAAATGACCCTGCCACAGCGCATGCCGCCGTTGATGCTTTACGTGAAATCACAAAGGACTAATGCCCATGTTCGACCCTTCCGATATCGAAGCCAAGAAAGACGCTCTGATCTGGTCTGCGAACCGCTGTTTTGAGCGGGGTTTGCAGTCGAACGCGGGCGGCAATCTGTCGGTGCGGTTGTCGTCGGGGCCGGGGATCGTGATCAAACCCTCGGGCGTGGGCTTTGCCGAATGCAGCCGTGATAACCTGCAGGTCGTGCATCTGGATGGGACGATTGAACCGTCAGCTTTCAAACCGTCCAAGGACATGGATTTTCATCTCGATCTCTATCGCATCCGGCCAGACATCAACGCGATTGTGCATTGTCACAGCCCATGGGCGACTGGTTTTGCCAGTGCAGGGATCGAGATTCCCTGCCTGACCGTGCAAACCATCGAAAAGATCGGGCGTATGCCGCTGATCCCCCTGTCAGACAATGGTGGACCGCAAACAGAAGTCGAGATCAGCCCGGTCTTCGAAGACACATCGGTGCGGGCCGCGGTGCTGGCCAATCACGGCACGATCGGTGTTGGCAAGACGCTGACGGCGGCGCAGTACCTGGCCGAGATCATCGAAGAGACCGCCCATATTGCATTCGTGCGCGACACGCTGATGGCCGCACATGGCAAGACAGCAGCGGATTTGCCGGTGTATGGGACGGCGAAAGAGGCGCGGGGGGAAAAGTAGACGGCAATACATCAGATCCGGGAGCAAGTTCCGAGTGTGCCGCAAAAGACTCAACTGTACGTGACCAAACAACCTAAGCTTGCGCAATCTGCCCCCATTCGGTAATCCTGCGGGCAATGTGTCTGGTCTTTTACCGCGGGCCAGTGACGATCAATAGTAGCTGAATTGACTGATCGAGGGGTCGACATGAAAAACTTCATTTTTGCACTAGGATGCACTATCGCGATTGCTATACCAGCGCATGCCGGAAGCTTGTCTGAAACGATGGTTGAGCCCGCACCAGAGCTTATGACACCGACGGAACCGGGTCCAAGTGTATCCAACTGGCTCGTGCCAGTTTTAGTGGTTACGCTTCTTGTGGGTGTGGCTGCTATTACGAACCAAGACGACTAGCTGAAACAACCATGGATTGTGTGAGTGACAGGCCAAGAACAACTGGTCTGATCAATCCCGCCGTCCGCTCTCTCCCAAGTGGACGGCGGTTGAGCGACTGCAAACATAATGCATGCCCTCCTTGCTGCGCGGGCATTGTCCAGATCAGCTTTGAGGGTCCGGGGGGCCTGGCATCTCAGCCGCGGCATCACTGAGGTTGGGGGTTGTGTGACAAACTAAGCCGTAAGCAGCAGGCGAAATGCCTGCGACAGGTTAGACAGCCTGACGGAGTGAAGCAAAAGCGGTGGGCAATTGCGAGGCATAAAGCGGAAACGTTCTGTCAACTTTGATAAGATCCGCGCCGATGGATTTGCGAAAATCTTCAAATGCACCGTTTTGTGTGAAGGGGCTATCAGCTGTTTCCACCCAGATAATACGCGGGAGCGAGTTTTGGCGCACTTGACTGGGCAACCAGTCAGACAAACTCAGGCTTGCTTCGCTCCAAATTGTGTCGGGACCGTTGGACAAAGCATCATCCGCATTCTGCTTGAATGCTGCGTAACCACTCACTGTCTCAAGCGCTTTTAAGTCATAGCCGGGCAAAACAGTTGGAGACGTACGGGTTTCGCGCGTGGCGCGATGCATCCGGGCGTGAAAGTACGGCAAAGCCTTAAAAGACACCGGAGCATATTTCGCTGCCATGAACCCCACTTTGAACGACCCTTTCAGGTTGCTTGCCTTGCCGATGGCAGACATTGGGGGTATCGGATTGATCGCGACAAGGTCGCGGCAGCGCTGCGGATGCGCAATGGCATAGCTAAGGGCAACTGAAAAACCGGTACCAAAGCAAACCGCAGTGACGGGCCCTGCGGCACCAACCGCTTGGACCAACTCTGCCGTATCCTGCACATGCGTTTGCAATAGACTTGCACCATTGCGCTGACTGCTCTCTGATCGGGAAAAGCCTGCTCGTGATGGGCTTAACACACGAAAATTCTGCGATTTGGCCCAGGCCACTGTTTCGTCCGACAGATGTTTGCCGCCCGCCAGACAGTGGAACAACATCAGGGTTCTTTTGCCTGTGCCATTATAGAGATTGAACTCTTGTTGTTTACCATCAGATAGCTGCCGTATTTGCGTGATTGTATTGTCAGGCTTTAGGCTGTGATCAGTGTTGCTTAAACTTGCGCGGGGGCGAGCGCTGCAACGCGGGTCACTGCCGATGTCAGTTCGGCTTGCGAAGATACGCTGAGCTTTTATCCATCGCGCTGCGGATCTGATTGCGCACGGTATTGTAGGAACTACCTCTATTCTCGGCGATCATGCGTAAGTCGGCCCCGCGGGCGAACCCGACCAAAACATCGAGTTCGGCATCTGTGATGGCGAATTGCGCCTTGAACCGGTGGCGTAGGAATGTCTCCCAATTCTGTGGCATGCCATAAGCTTCGAGCGCGTAAGCCCCACGCGCAACGATGATCCAGTCGATGTCTTCATCAGCGGAGACGAGACGCACAACACTTGCCTTTGTATCCTGTCCCTTCGACAGAAAGCCGATATCTTCGGGGTAAGGGACGAACCCCTTTTGCACCAAAAGGGATTGCAAAGTGTGCAGGTCGGATGCCGTGAGCCATGGTGTCGCCTCGGGCAACATCTTGCGTTCTTCGGCGATCAGTTTCTGCAAGACATCCTCGGTCGGGCGCTCCAACGGGCCAAAGACTTGTTCGGCTGCCTCATGAGACAGGGCGTTTTCGAGCAAGGTCAGAAAGGTCAGGAATTTTTCAGGTGCAAAGACGGTTTCGTAGAGCGCGAGCAAGATGTCAGTTTTTTGCGATTGATCGCCTTGGTCATAGTGCGTTTGCGTCATGACGTACCCTCAAGCTGCCCTTACGTAAGTTGGATAACATTTTTCACAGTTGCAAGGATGACAGCACCGGTTTTTGCCTCGTGCCAATCACCTCACGGGTGGCGATCTCTGGGTCAATATAAACGGATGAAACAATTGCCCTTACCTCCCTCAAAGCTTCCGCGCAGTTGCCAGTCATGCCGGACCATCCAGGGACAGCTCGCCAGATGCACGCCGCGATACGCACTGTTGTATAGCTTTGTCGCCCTTATGTTATCGGGCTGTACCGACGACGGGCTCATTCATCCCACGGTGATGGGCATCGCGGCAGGAGTGGCATCCGTCGAGAACCCAGATTTTGATCAGGCCGCGTTCAATCAATCAGCTGCCCGCTATTACGGTGGTCCTTCGCAAGTGGCCGCGTCGCGCCCCCAATCCAGTTCATCAGGCGGGGAATGTACTTTGATTTCACGTGGCGCAAATGGTCATTCGGCTTGGGCCTGCAATTCTATTCAGTAGAGGAATTCAAAATGAAGAAATCAGTTTTTACAGCGGCATTTTTGGCACTCATGCTGGGTGCGGGCGCTGCCTCTGCCTGTGTCGCAACTGTCAATACATCGCAGCCGGGCGACACCCGCTTTATCAGATGGGTGCTGGAAAACCGGTGCAGGCAAAACGTCTCGATTTTCAGATCAAGCGATGGGGCATATATGGGATGGCTTGCGCCAGGGGGCAGATGATCGCGCCAACATATGGATGGTATTGGGAATACAGCTGACAGGCCGCGAACGCCCCCCAAACACCGGGATCAGTATTGAAAGTCCATTAGCCTAGGGCAGGTACGCCGCAATCAGCCGCATCCAGGGTTAAAACCGGATCATTGGGGCCGCATTCTTCGCCCGTGATCGGATATTGGCCTTCTTGGGCGCAAGCAGCCAGAACAAGAACGGCAAAGAGAGGGATGAATTTCATAAAGGGCCTCAAAAAGTAATCTTCGATGGATGTCAGGATATCTGCGTCTGCACCCGCACGATTGATGTTTGTCAAAGTTGATTGACCTTGATCAATTTATCTGGCCTGCTGCGGGTTTAGGACACTGATATGAAGACCGAAACTCCCCGTACGGCGCAGGTATCAACCCGCCCGCAAGCGGTGCTTGCGGATGGCGTTTTTGTGTTGAAGGGGGATCTGCTGATCAACACGATCGCGGGTCTTTCTATGCCGCGAGGCAATGGAAACCGCATTGACCTTAGTGGCGTGTCGCGATGTGACACCGCTGGTGCATGGGCCGTAATCATGTTGGAACGTCGCCTGCAGGCCGCTGGTGCAGCACCAGTGATCACGGGCGCAACGGCTTTGCAACACGACCTGATCGCGACCCTGCGAGACAATATGCCAGTGGCGGATGCAGCACCCATTTCACGTATCACTGTGATGGATCGGTTAGAACAAGTGGGGCGTCAGACAGTCTCTGCTTTGCGCCAAACCTTGTCGATCATTGGGTTTCTTGGCCGTGTTGTGGCCACGATTTTCAGTTTGTTCCTGCACCCTTCGCGTATCCGGTGGACGGCGATTGTGCATCATATGCAACAAGTCGGCCTGAATGCCGTGCCTATCGTATCGTTGATGGCGTTTCTGATCGGTGTGGTATTGGCGTTTCAGGGGGCTGCCCAGTTGCGCCAGTTCGGGGCCGAGGTCTTTGTCGTCGATCTGATTGCCATCTCAATCCTGCGCGAGCTGGGTATCCTGCTGACAGCAATCATTGTTGCAGGGCGATCCGGGTCGGCCTTTACAGCGGCTATCGGCTCGATGAAAATGCGCGAAGAGATCGACGCAATGCGCACGCTTGGGCTGGATCCGGTCGAGGTACTGGTCGCCCCGCGCGTCATCGCCCTGATCATCATGCTGCCCGTGCTGGGTGTGGTCGCCAATTTTGCCGGTCTGTTCGGTGGTGCGCTGATGTCGTGGATTGAATTGGGTGTTTCACCCGGTGTATTCCAGTCTCGATTGGTCAGTAACACAGGTGTAGAGCATTTGCTTGTTGGCCTGATCAAAGCGCCTTTCTTCGCGCTGATCATCGGTATTGTCGGCTGCTACGAGGGGATGCAGGTGAAAGGAAACGCCGAGTCGCTGGGGCGTCTAACCTCGACTTCGGTCGTGCTGGCGATCTTTCTGGTGATCACGGCCGATGCTTTGTTTTCGATCTTTTTTGCTGTGCTGGGGGTATGATGTCCGGTGCCTCTATTGTCAGTGTGCGTGGTCTTGTGACCCGGTTCGGCCGCCATACCGTTCACGACGGCCTTGATCTTGATGTGCGGCAGGGCGAGATTATTGGTATTGTTGGTGGTTCTGGCACCGGCAAATCGGTGCTGTTACGAGCGGTCGTGGGCCTGTTAAAACCCGCCGCCGGGCAAATCACGGTATTTGGGGAAAACGTGCGCGATACCAGCGCCGCTGACTACCGCCGCCTGCGCAAACGCTGGGGCGTGATGTTTCAGGACGGGGCGCTTTTTTCATCGTTGAATGTTCAGCAAAATGTCGAAGCACCGATGCGCGAACAATTGGACCTGCCCCCGAAACGCGTGCGGCCTTGGCGGCAATCAAGGTGCGCATGGTGGGCCTGCCGGAAGACTCGTTGCAAAAAATGCCGTCGGAATTGTCGGGTGGTATGCGCAAACGCGCAGGCTTTGCCCGGGCGATTGCATTGGATCCCGAGATTGTCTTTCTCGATGAACCGACCGCCGGGTTAGACCCGATTGGCGCCGCTGCCTTCGACGCATTGATCGCACAGTTGCGCCGTTCTTTGGGGTTGACCGTGTTCCTAGTTACCCATGATCTTGATAGCTTGCACGCGATTTGCGATCGCATTGCTGTGCTGGCCGAGGGTCGCGTCCTAGCGACTGGTACAATGGCGGAAATGCAGCAAGTTGATCATCCTTGGGTGCAGGCTTACTTCAAAGGGCCCCGCGCCCGTGCCGCGCTTGCGCAGAAAGAATTGATCTGATGGAAACCCGCGCACATTTCATCATTGTCGGGCTTTTTACGGTGTTGGGCATCCTTGGGGGTTGGGCTTTTTCCTATGGTTAGCCAGTGTCCAGATTGATCGGCAGTATGCCCAATACGGTGTGCTGTTTGACAATGTGACCGGCCTTGATCAATCAGCCGATGTGCTGTTCAACGGGGTCGCTGTGGGCAGTGTGACGGCTATCCGTATTTGGGAAAACGACCCCAGCCAAGCCTATGTGGCATTGGAAATTGACGCGACGACGCCGATAGCTGTCGATACCATCGCGCAGCTGGAATCCCAAGGTGTCACAGGCGTTGCTTATATCGCCTTGTCTGGCGGTGCACCCAGTGCGGCCATGCTGACCCCGGAAACCAATGGTCCGCCGATCATCGCGTCCCGCCAATCGTCGTTCCAGTCGTTGGTCAACAGCGCGCCAGAATTGCTTGAGGACGCCGCGACGATCATCAATCAGCTTGAGGAACTGACTGGCCCGGAAAATCAGAGCCATGTACGCAGTATCCTTGAGAACGTCGATAACGCGACCACGGGTCTTGAGCAGGCGCTCGTGGATTTTTCCGATATCTCCGACACGTTGCGCGCCGCCACAGATCAGGTCACCGGTTTCGTGGAAGGGTTTGAAGGCGTGGGCGACGCGACGCGCGCCACGCTTTCGGCAGCCGACACATCATTTGCGACCATCACCGAGACGTTTGACAACGCCAACGCCGCGATTGAAAATCTGGGTCCGACAATCGACCAGGCGCATGAGGCGATTGCCACCATTAATGCGCTGGTTGCTGAGGATTTCGCACCGCTGGCAGACGATCTGCGCGCGGCATTGGGCAGTGCGGATCAGGCTTTCATCCGCGCCGATGAGGTCATGGCCGCCGATCTTGGCCCAGCCCTGACAGATGCCCGCGCGGCACTTGGTGAGTTGACCGGCACAGTGACAGCACTGACCACAGATGTCCCGGCCATCATGGCCGACCTGCGCGCAGGCGTGACCGAGGCGCGTGCGGCGATTGCTGCCCTCAGCCCCGGGATGCGGGACTATAGTGAACTGGGGGGCGAGGCCCGTGCGGCGGTGCGCGCCCTGAATGACCTGATCCGCCGTCTGGACCAGAACCCGGCAGGGTTCGTTCTGGACAACCGCGTTCCCGAATATCGGAGGTAGCCTCATGGCTCTGACACGACGCATGTTCACACTGGGCATTTTTGCATTGCCGGGATGCACCGCGATCAGCTCGCTCAATGAAGCCGCACAGCCGCGCGACACATTCGCACTGCAACCCATCAATATAGCTGCTGAAGGGCGCCGGTCTGCACGTTCCTTGCTGGTGCTTGAGCCAACGGCCTCGGCCGCGATTGACACGGACCGGATTTTGATCCGGCGCGACCCGTTGTCAGTGACCTATCTGCCCGACGCCCGTTGGGCCGATGGTGCACCCCAGATGCTGCAATCGATACTGGTGCAGTCGCTCGCCGCGACCGGGCGGATCGGTTTTGTGGGTGTGCAAGGCGCGGGGCCGATTCCTGATACCGTGCTTTTGACACGCATTGATGATTTTGGCGTGGACCGCCAGGCAGACGGCCTGTTTGTCGTCCGCATTGCATGTGAGCTGACCCTGTTGCGAGACCGCGATCAGCGCGTCATTGACACGCGCCGGTTTGCCCAGTCCGGGAATGTATCTGATGATGCGGCATCCACAATTGCGCAAGGCTTTCAGACGCAACTTGATGCGCTGTTGTCCGATGCTGTGCCTTGGGTGTTGATGCGCGCGATCTAACTAGTCATGGCGCTGGCCATAGATCCCGCAGCTCTTGCGGCAGACAGGCGCGCACGTCTTCGACCTCGCCGCGTGAGATGCGGGCGTTGATGACGTTGAACACCGCTTTGATGTCGGTGACACCTTGATAGTCGATGACGTCGCCAACCTTCTCATCGACTGCGGCGACAAACTCAGGCGCGTGGCGTTCATGCACGGGCGTGTTCTTGGGCTGCCAACCTTCGTAGAACATGCCCCGCAGGATCAGCGGCAGTTGCGCGGCAAACTGCGCCATTTCATTCACCGGCAGGTGGTCGCGGATCTTGCAAAGGACGGTGCGCAGCAGGCGAAGGACTTCGCGCTCATTCCCCCAACCGGTGCGCCCGGCCAGATCGTTGACCCATTCATGTGCTTCATGGTTCGTGCGTTCAAAGACGTGGATCGTACGTGTCATTGGAACTTCCTTTCATGATGGTGGCTGAAATCCCCTAGCTCATGCGGCGGATGGTGGATTGACCAAAATCAAAAGAGGTCAGCATGGGGCTGTTAACACAAGACGAAGTATACCCATTTTGGAGCAGGATTGATGAAAGACCCCGAACTGGACATCTTGATTGACGAGCTGGAAACCAAACGCGACATGACCATTGCGGATTTTGATGGTGTGACCCATGCGCTCGCCTTCTTGTTGCCCGATCTTGCGTTGCGTTCAACTGACCAGGTGCGTGCGACGGATGAGGCCATCCTGATCGCGGATGAAGCCTATCCCAATTGGTCCATTCATATCCGGGGCCGCGCCAATGATCGTGATGGACATTGGCATTGTACCCTGCGCGAAAATGACAGCCGCGACAGTGATGCCGCCATTGGTATGGGGCGCTCACCTGTGTTGGGGCAGGCCATCCTTGCCGCCGTGATGCGCCTTGCGAAGCTGCAAAAAACCTGAACATGCGCGCCCAGGCCGATATTCTGACAATTACCCTGAATCCGGCAGTGGATCTGGCGACAAATGTTGCCCAGGTCATTGCAGGCCCGAAACTGCGTTGTGGGCCGCCGCGGTTTGATCCTGGTGGTGGCGGCGTGAATGTGGCGCGCACGGTGTGCAAGCTCGGCGGTGTCGCCCGGGCGATTGTTGCTATCGGCGGGGCGATGGGCGAGATGTTGATCGAACTGCTGGCCGCCGAAGATGTCCCCGCTCTGCCTGTTGCGGTCAGCGGTGAGACCCGCCAAAGCTTTGCCGTCACTGACAATAGTAACAGTGCGCAGTTCCGGTTTAGCGTGCCGGGACCAGCGTTGCAGTCAAAGGATGCCTATCAGTTGCTGGCCGCGATTGCGGAACACGCCGCAAAGGACGGGTGGGTGGTGATCAGCGGCAGCGTTGCCCCCGGGCTGCCAGCCGACTTCCAAAGCCAGATCGCGTCGCTGGTTGCCAAAAAAGGCGCGCGGGTGATCATCGACACCTCAAGCCATGCACTGGATCGGCTGATTGCGCATCCGACAACACCTGTGCACCTGCTGCGGGTCGATCAAAGTGAGGCGGCAGAAGCTGCCGGTCGCCCGATGACCACTGTTGCCGATAGCCTGAGCTTTGCCGCTGATCTGGTCGCATGCGGTGTGGCGGAGACTATTGTGACAGGGCGCGGCGCCGAGGGGTCCATTCTTGTATCCAATAAACACAGGTTTTTCTGTCGCCCCCCCGTGATCAAAGCGCATAGCACAATCGGCGCAGGTGATGCGTTTGTTGGGGCGATGACGCTGGCGCTGGCCCGCGGCGATGCGCCTGATCAGGCCTTGCAATGGGGCGTCGCCGCGGCGGGCGCGACCGTGAAGACGGAAGGCACAGCCTTGTGCGAGTTGGCATCCGTGCAGACCTGTTTTGACGCCTGCCGCATTGAGGTGCTTTAGCTCACGTCCTATCGGGTCTGACGACGATGATTTCCATGTTGGATAGGTATGAATAGCAAAGCGGCTTGGCGCCCGTTTGTCTGCCTAAAGAGATCGGCGCGAACGGTCGCCTTGCAGGTTGGCGCAGTTGTTCAACGCGACAATGCGAGCGACCGTTCCACGCCGATACGTTCCAAAAACGTCACATCGTGGCTAACAACAAGGATCGCGCCGTCGTAAGCGATCAGTGCTGCCTCCAGCGTCTCGATGGCTTCAATGTCAAGATGGTTGCTGGGTTCATCCAAAAGCAGGAACTGACGTGGTTGGCTGTGCCCGAGAGTACAGGCTAGCCCCGCGCGCAGACGTTGCCCACCGCTGAGGGCGCTGATCCGTTGATGCGCGTCATCCCCTCGGAAAAGAAATCGGGCCAGCACTGCACGCCGGGCATTCTCGCTCGCTTCCGGGTCGATGCGCGCGAAAGCATCGCGTACGGTTTCCTCTGGATCAAAAAGGCTGAGGTCCTGATCAAGAAGTGCCATGGGAACATGCCGCGTTATGGTGCCGCTCGTTGGTTGCAGATCACCATGAATGCAGGCGAGGAGTGTCGATTTCCCCGACCCGTTCTGGCCCTTGATGGCGATGCGTTCGGGCCCTCGGATTGTCAGGGACACACCTTCAAGTAGTGGCGCCCCATCTTGATACCCAAAACACAGATCATCGACGCGCAGCACATCGCGGCCAGTGACGAGGCCCGAAGGCGGAATGTCGATACTGAGCGGTTGCAAAACCTCGACTGCCTCGCGTGCCGTTTCCAAAGCGTTGCTCGCCATTTCCGCCTGGCGGCTGCGTAGTCGCGCCGCCGCCCCACCTGATCCCTGACTGCGCTCTTTGGCGGCATCAAGAAGCAGTTTCGATTGGCTGCCCGAGGCACGAAGCTGTTTGCCCTGCTGGTCGGTGCGGGCCTTGCGCTCTGCGGCAAGCTGTGCGCGGGTCTGCGCGTCTGTCACAGCCTGTTCGGCCCGCGCCAATTCAGTCTCGGCTGATGCCAGAGCTGCGGCTTTCAACGTGCGGTAGGTGTCGTAGTTGCCGCCGTAGCTGTGGGCGCCGCGTGTTGTGAGTTCTACAATGGCGTCCATTTCGCCTAACAAGGCCCGGTCATGGCTCGCGATGATCACGCATCCGTGCCAGGCGCGAAGCATGTCGATCAGGTGGCGGCGTCCGGCACTGTCGAGGTGATTGGTCGGCTCATCCAGCAACCACGCATCCGGTTTGGAAAATGCGAGCGCCGCAAGACCAGCCCGGGTGCGCTGCCCGCCGGAGAGTGTGCTAATCCGGGTCTCTGGCGGCTGGTCAAGACCCATGCTTGCCAAAGTTGCCTCCAGCCGCGCTTCCAACGTCCAATCGGCATCTGCAAGATCGTCAGCTGTTGCCTCACCTCTCTCGGCACGGCCCAATAGGGCAAGTTGGTCCTTTACGCCAAAAACATCAGCCAATGTGGCATCCATCTGCCGTTCCGGGTTCTGACGCAGGAACCCGACCGAAGATGGTTTTGTGATGGTACCGGACACCGGAACGAGGTCGCCCGCGATGAGACGCAAAAGCGTTGTTTTGCCGGTTCCGTTTCGGCCGACGAGTCCGGTGCGTACCGGCCCAAATGTTAGGCTGAGATCGGTGAAAAGAGGGGCGTTGCCCGGGGTGTGCCAGCTGAGGCTTAAGCAATAACGATGGACGACATATTAGATGCTCGCTGTAAGAAACCGTGTTGGGTTAACTGACGTGTGTGCAATCCATGGTCTTCATCCCGTTTCTCCGATGTGCAACGGAGTTAAGTATAGGTCAGCAAAAGTGCAAGATGCGAAGGCCCGGACCCACGTCGTTGAGCCAAGACCTGCCCCGTTGGCGTCTGTGTCACGCCCGCCCCTACTATCCTTTCTCGGCTTTCGCCACATTCCGCAGCACACTGACAAAGCTGTCCGGTGTGACCGAAATGCTGTCGATCCCGTATCCCACTAGTTTCTGCGCATACCCCGGGTCGTTGCTGGGGGCCTGCCCGCAGAACCCAACCTTGGACCCTGTCTTATGGGCTGCGTTGATCACAGTTTCGATCATCCACAGAACTGAAGGATCATCTTCGCGGAACAGGTCAGCCAGTGCATCTGAGTCCCGGTCGATACCAAGGGTCAGTTGCGTCAGGTCATTGGACCCGATGGAGAAGCCGTCAAAGCGCTCTGCAAATTCGGCGGCGCGTACCACATTGGCCGGGATTTCGCACATGACATAGACCTGCAGGCCGTCCTTGCCCCGTTCCAACCCGTTTTTGGCCATCACAGCCAGAACCTGATCAGCCTCTTGCGGGGTGCGGCAGAAGGGGATCATCATGATGACGTTGTCAAAACCCATCTCACCGCGCAGCCGTGCGATCGCCTGGCATTCAAGGGCGAAACCATCACGGTAATGGTCGGAATAATAGCGCGACGCCCCGCGAAATCCGATCATCGGGTTCTCTTCATGTGGCTCAAAATCGCGCCCGCCCAGAAGCTCGGCATATTCGTTGGTTTTGAAATCGCTCATGCGTACGATCACGGGCTTGGGATAACAAAAGGCCGCAATACGTGACAGGCCGCGCGAGAGCTGGTCGACAAAGTATTCGGGCTTGCTGTCATAGCCTGCTGTCAGGGTTTCGATCTTGTCGCGCGTGTCTTCATCGGTGATGGCATCGAAGTTCAGCAAGGCCATCGGATGCACCTGCACCGCCCCATTCACGACAAATTCCATCCGTGCCAGCCCAACACCATCAACTGGCAAGCGCCACCAGCGCAGCGCGGCCGACGGGTTGGCGAGGTTCAGCATGACTTTGGTTTTGACCTCTGGCAGATCGCCCAGTGTTTCCTCGGCGACGGTGATCTTGGAAATCCCTTCAGTGACCACGCCCTCTTCGCCACCGGCGCAGGATACGGTGACATCCTGCCCATCGTGCAACAGATGCGTGGCATCACCACAGCCAACAACCGCTGGCAGACCCAGTTCCCGGCTGACGATGGCCGCGTGCGACGTGCGCCCGCCGTGGTCCGTGACGATGGCGGCGGCTCGTTTCATGATCGGCACCCAATCTGGATCGGTCGTGGAGGTAACCAGAACGGACCCGTCCACAAATTTGGCGATATCTGCAGCACTTTCGATCATGCAGACGCGCCCGGCGATAGCCGCGTTGCCAACGCTCAGCCCGGACACCAGCGTGTCGCCAGCATCGGTGACCGCGTAAGATTTGATTGATCCGACATCCGCGCGCGATTGCACGGTCTCGGGCCGTGCTTGCACGATGTACAATGTGCCGGTCTTACCATCGCGCGCCCATTCCATATCCATCGGGCAGCCGTAGTGGTCTTCGATCACTTTGGCGTGCCGCGCGAGGGTCAGAATCTCTGCGTCATTTAGCACGAACTGCCCACGTTCCGCCTTGGAGGTTGGCACATTGCGGGGTGTGCCATCACGGTCGTGGATCATCTTGATCTTCTTTGCGCCCAAAGCCTTCTCAAGGATCGGCGTCTTGGTTTCATCATCCAGAAACGGCTTGAACACCTGATACTCGTCTGGGTCCACAGCACCCTGCACCACGTTTTCGCCCAAGCCCCATGCGGCATTGATCAGCACAGCATCGGGAAAGCCTGACTCCGTATCAATCGAGAACATCACCCCAGACCCGCCGGTATCGGCACGGACCATCTGTTGGACACCCACAGAGAGGGCGACCTGCGTGTGCGAAAACCCTTGAATCTGACGATAGGAGATCGCCCGGTCGGTAAACAGCGAGGCATAGCATTTACGGCAGGCCTCTAGCACGGCGGCTTCTCCGATCACGTTCAGGAACGTTTCCTGTTGCCCGGCGAAGCTGGCGTCAGGCAAATCCTCGGCCGTTGCGCTGGACCGCACGGCGACGGGGATATCCGCTTCGCCCGCCGCATCTGACAGGGCGCGGTATGCCGTAAGGATGGCGTCGCGCATCTCGTCGGGCCATTCGCCACCCAGGATCAGTTCGCGGATGGCTTTCCCCGCCTTTTGCAGCGTGGCCCGGCCTGCCGCTAGCGCATCCAGCATCTTGGCGATCTGAGCATCCAGATCATTGGCTGTCAGATAGGTCCGAAACGCATCTGCTGTGGTTGCAAAGCCCGGCGGTACCAGAATGCCCTTTGGTTCCAAAGCGTGAATCATTTCACCCAGTGACGCGTTCTTACCGCCAACGGTGTCCACGTCGCCACGGCGCAGCGTGGCAAAGTTCAGAACAAGGGGTGCAGCTTTGGTCATCAGGCGTCCTCTCACATCGCGTTTGACGTGATACTGCCTGCGTGTGCTTCCGACCGACTGACATAGGTCAATTGGTGGCCGATGCTTTGATGCACAGTTCTGCGATCCATCACCATTGCAGGAGGCACAGGCATGAATACCGACAAACACAAGAAACAGATTGAAGACCGGATCGCTGAGCTGACGACGCAGATGCAAAAGATATCGGATGATCTTGACCAGCCGTTACCAGCGCATCTTGAAGATCAGGCGATTGATTTGGAAGATGATGAGGTGCTTGAACGATTGGGACAGGCCAACCAGCAAGAGGTACGTTTGCTGAATGCCGCACTGAAACGGATCGCGGATGGCAGTTACGGAGTATGTGCCAAATGCGGCGATGACATCTCGGATGCGCGTCTTGCGGCCGTGCCTTACGCGATGATCTGTCGCAACTGTGCCGCTGCGGCTTGATCTTGATCAATGTTGGGGCGCAGATCCTAATATATTTTAAAAATAAAATATATTATTGAAGGAGCACGCGATGACTTATCCCGTTGATATGACTGTAAAACCCCACGTCTCTGCCTTTTTCGATGAGGCGACAAACACGATCAGCTATGTCGTATCAGAGCCCGACGGTGACCATTGCGCCATCATTGATAGCGTTTTGGACATCGACTATGCTGCTGGTCGTATCACCTATGACAGCGCGGATGCACTGATTGCCGAGGTGGAACGCCGCGATCTGAAACTGGATTGGATCATTGAAACCCATGTTCACGCTGATCACCTGAGCGCGGCCCCCTATATTCAGGAAAAGCTGGGCGGCAAGATTGGTGTCGGCGATAAGATCACCGTAGTGCAGGACACCTTCGGCAAGGTCTTTAACGCCGAGCACAGAATTCCAGCGCGACGGGTCGCAATTTGATGCGCTGTTCAAAGAGGGCGACACATACACCATCGGCGGGATGCAAGGCTTTGCCATCGCCACCCCCGGCCATACACCCGCCTGCATGGTGCATGTGATTGGTGACGCCTGCTTTGTGGGTGACACGCTCTTTATGCCAGATGGCGGGTCAGCCCGCGCTGACTTCCCCGGCGGTGATGCTGGTACGCTCTACGACAGCATTCAAAAGGTCCTGGCCCTGCCAGATGATATGCGTCTTTTCATGTGTCACGATTACGGGCCCAATGGTCGGGATATCAAATGGGAAACTACCGTGGGCGAAGAAAAAGCCCATAACATTCATGTGGGTGGTGATAAAACGCGTGAGGAATTCATCAAATTCCGTACCGAACGCGATGCGACGCTGGATATGCCCAAGCTGATCATCCCATCCCTTGCAGGTGAACATGCGGGCGGGCGAAGTGCCCAAGGATGACGACGGCAATGAGATGCTCAAAGTCCCTTTGAACGTTCTATAAAAAGAGCCCGGATGCCGAAGATCGCCATCGTCTATTATTCAAAGTCCGGCCATTCTCAGTTGATCGCCGAACGTCTTTCCACAGCGCTGGGCGCGGATGTTTTTGCGCTGCACACCCCGCGCTACGGCACGCCTTTCTTTGGGTATTTCCGGGCCGGAATAGACAGCTTGCGCCGCACGCGCCCGCCGCTTGCGCATCCTTTGCCTGATATTGGTGGGTTTGACGTGGCCGTGCTTTGTGGGCCGATCTGGACCTCATATCCGGCAGCCCCGTTGATCAGCTACATGAGGCAGGCGCGAAACCTGCCCCCAGTGCTGGGCCTGATGTTGACATGCGGTGACCATTCCCCGCCGGAAAAAGCGTTTGCCATGGCAGAGGTGGAACTGGGGCGGGGTTTTCAGGGTAAGGCGGCGATTGGGAACAGCATCGAAAACGAACCCAAGGCGCAGGACGGATCGATGATTTCTTAAAGAGATTGCTGCAGGGGCTTGACCCAGAATGAACCGGGGCAAGCCAAGTTGCTAGACCGGTGTGTTCTTGGTTTCGTCATTGCTGGTTGGCAGCATATCCATGCTCATCTTCAGCAATTTTCCCGTCTCTTCGGTGTATTGGGCATAGGCCTTTTCCAAAAACGCGACTTGCGTTTTCTGCACCTCTTCCGTGGTCTTGCAGTGCAGCAACGCATGCTGCGTTTTGACATCTTCGCGAATACGGTCAGCGACAAAGCTGATCACCTCGCCGTTCATATCCGCCATTTTTTCAAACCACGCAGCACCCAGCCAACGCATCGGGCCAAGTCCTGCATCTTCGATCTGCTTCATCAAGTCCTGACCCATTGCGACAGGGTCAGTGCTTGCCGTGGTGTCCGCCTTTGATTTCGCCATCGTCTGTCTCCTGATCTGAGCGATTTTTGGATTTTATCCGGGGTAGCAAAGACAGGATTGATCTGTATCAACGCCGCTCAAATGGCAGCAGGTTGGACTGTATTATGCCCCGCCCCGTAAGATGCGTAAACGTGTCGAGAGGATCATGCACCGAAGGAAAACCGATGACATTTGAACACGGGCATACACCGCAAGATATCGCCGCGCGACTGGATGCAAACACTGACAGTACGCGATTGCGGGATGCGATCTTTGGCGGGATTGATGGGACCGTCACGACCTTTGCGATTGTTGCTTAAGCGTGCAGGGTGCGGGTTTGCCCGCGGGCGTTGTCGTGGCTTTAGGGTTGGCCAATGTGTTGGCGGATGGGTTTTCGATGGCGGCTGGCAATTACTCCGGGACCAAAGCTGTGGCTGATGATCGACGCAGATTGTTACAGGTCGAAGAACGCCACATCCGCGAGAACCGCCAAGGGGAACTGGACGAGCTGAAACAGATTCTGGCTCGAAAGGGGCTGCGTGGACGGGTGCTGAAAGATGCGACTGCGATGATCAGCGAAAACAAAGAGCAATGGGTCAATCTGATGATGGCCGAAGAATACGGGTTGCCAACGGTCGAGGCACGCCCGATGCGGGCCGCTGTTGTCATTTTTGTAGCCTTCGTGGCAGCGGGCCTCTTGCCCCTGCTGCCTTATCTGATTGGCCTTGATCCGGCGTTTTCGTGGTCCATTGGCATTGCTGCCTGCACATTCTTTGGCATTGGCGCGATCAAGGCGCGCTGGTCACTTGCCCATTGGCTGCGCTCAGGGACTGAGACACTGGTGATCGGCGGTGCGGCCGCGACCTTGGCCTTTGCGGTGGGGCGGCTTTTTCATCCTTAAAGATTTAGACCACCATAACATCGCTTAAATGCGCTGGCAGATCATTGAGCGGCAGATGGGTCAGGTCTTTGGCGATATCCGCGCGCAACGCATGTTTCAGCGGGCCAGTCAGTCTTTGGCGCAAGATCCCCAGCATCGCGGGTGCGGCACAAAGGACAAGGCGCTGAAACTGACCGCTCTGCAGGGCATGATCCAGATGCGTGACGATTCTTTCGGCAAAAGCGGCGGCGGCCTGAGCTTTGAGGTCGGGCTCATTGATCCCGCCACGGTTGGGTCCGACGGGGGCATTCATAACGCCCGGCGCATCCGATAGTTCTGTCACTGCGGGCGCTGCTAGGCCATCGTTTGGAACCCCGTAAATACCCTTACCGGGGCCTTCATTGGCAGCGATGCGTATGGTTTGGGCATCGGCCAATACAATCCAGGTCTTGATCGGTTTCATTGCTCTGTTCCTTCGTGTTCTGAGCAAGCTATTGATTGGCGGCGGGCGGCAGTTGATTTTTCTCAATGATCAGCGGCACAGTCGTGGGATGAACAGTGCGGCAGCGAAGTGGAAGAGCAATGATTGATCATGAACGCGACGCACTTTTGTTGTATGCGCTATTGGACGCGATACCCGATGCGGTACTGATCAGTGACGCGCGCGGGATAATCACGCGGGCCAACCCCGCTGTCGGCAAGCTTTTCGGCCATGACCCAGCCACGCTGATCGGACAGAGCGTGAATATGCTGATGCCCCTGTCGCTGGCAGATCGCCATGACGGTTTCATGCAAAATTACCTTGAGACCGGAAAGGCACGGATCATTGGACACGGGCGCGTCGTCGAAGGGCTGCGCTGGAATGGAAGCGCCTTTCCACTACATTTGTCAGTCGGCAAAGCCGAACATGATGGGGAAACGCAATTCGTTGCAGTTTTGCAGGACCTTACCGAGCGCTTCGCCGCTGAAGATGCCCTAGCGCGGTCGGCACGGGTTGATGCCATTGGGCAGATGACTGGCGGGATTAGCCATGATTTTAGCAACATCCTGACTGTTATTATCGGCAATCTGGAACTGTTGCAGGCGCGATTGAGCGGCCGAGAAGATCAGGCAATGGTGGCCGACGCGCTCGAGGCTGCTGCACTGGGTTCAGAATTGACGGAAGGGCTGGGTGCCTTTGCACGCAAGTCGGGCATCCACAGCGACCCGGTTGATGTGAACGCCGCCTGCGATGCGGCGATGACCCTGATCAAACGCACCTTTGACCCGAAGTATGATATCACTTTTGAACTCATGGACCCGCTCCCGGTGGTGCTGGCGGACACCACACAATTGCAATCGGCGTTGATCAACATTGCCCTCAATGCGCGGGATGCGATGCCCGATGGGGGCAAGCTGATTGTGCGTAGCGAGATGGTCAGCATCGATGACACCTACATTGCGCAAGAGCTTCACGTGACCGAGGGCGACTATGTGCGCATTTCTGTCACCGATACCGGGCGGGGCATGGGGCCAGACACCCAGCAACAAGTGTTCGAACCCTATTTTACCACAAAGCCGGTCGGCAAAGGCAGCGGCCTTGGGTTGGCCATGGTCTATGGCTTTGTGCGCCAGTGTGGCGGGCACGTCACGATTTACAGTGAGGTCGGACACGGCACGACAATCGCGCTTTACTTCCCGATTATTGACGGGCCAACCAACGCGGACCACAAACCCTTTGAAACCCCTGCGCACCACAAGGCGCAGGGCCAGACACTGCTGGTAGTCGAAGACAATCCACATGTGCGCAAACTGACCACTGCACGGCTTAGAGATATGGGATATCAAGTGCGCGAGGCCGCATCAGGTGATGTCGCGGCCGAGATATTGCGTCAGGAACAAGGGATTGATGCCGTGTTCACGGATCTTGTGATGCCGGGCGAACTGGACGGGCTGGCGCTGGCCCGGCATGTTGTCGCAACATACCCGACGATGCGCATCTTGCTGACCTCGGGCTATGCGGAGGATATCCTGCGCCGTCAAACCGACGACATCCAACATCAGATCTTGCGCAAACCCTACCGTCAGTCTGATCTGGCCAAGGCGCTGTCTGCACTCTTTGAAACCACCGGGGCGTCGCAGGATCTGACATCACAGGTGAAGGAGTAGCCAATCCCGCGTATGGTCGAAATCACGCGCGGGCGCGCGGGGTTGCGCTCGATCTTTTTGCGTAACCGGGCGATTTGGTTGTCAATGGTCCGGTCCATTGGTGCATAGCTATGTCCGCCGGTCAAATCCATCAATTGTTCACGCGATAGAACCCGCTTGGGGCGTTTGAGAAACACCTCAAGCAGCTTAAACTCGCCACTGGTCAGATCGATAAGGTGTCCTTCCCGATCCGCAAGTATCAACTCATCCGGAACGGCCCGCATCTCGTCAAATTCCCAGCAGTTGCTTTTGGGGGTAGATGTGGGATGCACCTCGCCACGCACGCGGCGTAAGACGGTTTTGACACGCGCGACAACTTCACGCAGATGGAACGGCTTGGTGATGTAGTCATCTGCTCCGATTTCGAGCCCGACAACCCGATCGATGACATCGTCTTTGGCCGTGACCATAATGATAGGGACAGCTGATATTTTGCGGATCGCCTGGGCGACGTTCAACCCATCATCTGCGCCAAGACTGAGATCAAGCGTCATCAGATCAAATGAGCTCGAAGTGATTGCGGCCAAAGTTGTTTTTTTGTCGCTGGCTTCAAGCACGGTTGCGCCTTCACCCTCAAAGCAGCGGCGCAGCAGGTTTCGTATCTTGGGGTCGTCGTCAACGACCAGAATAACAGCGTTTTTCATGAGGCGCCCCAGTCCCGTTTTCACGGACATTACCTAAGGGTTCGATCATTCCAATCCTAACCGATTTCCGATTTTGATACAAATTGATACAAATCGATACCGTCGGGCCAGTGCGCGCGATACAACCAAACCACAGCTTCTTTTGAACGCCATGAAAGGAAGCTGCAATGTATGTCACCGACCCAGGGCAAGATGACGACCTTCATGCGAAACCAACGCGCCCTTCGATTGTCCGCAACAGGACAATCAAGATCAGGCCGGGCAAGCACCTTTTTTTAGAGGGCGATTCCGCTGATCGCATCTATGAGGTTGCTAGCGGCGTTTTGCGTCTGACCCGTATGATGGAAGACGGCCGCCGCCAAGTGATAGCCTTTGGGTATCCGGGGGATACGGTAGGCTTTCCCAGTGATGGGCTTTACCATACGGATTGTGATGCGCTGGTCGAGGCGACGTTGATTGTCCATCAGCGCAGCCAACTGGAATCGCCCAAGGGTGACCATGAATTGCATCAGCGCCTCTTGCGCGCCGCTTTGCGCGAAATCAGCGCGATGCAGGATCATTTTATGATGCTCGGGCGCAAGTCATCCGTTGAAAAACTGGCCTCATTCCTACTGGTGCTCACCGCGCGCGTCGGCGAACCACTGGGTGAGTTCGATCAGGTCACGCTGCCCATGACCCGTGCTGACATCGCTGATTTTCTGGGGCTGACGACCGAAACGGTCAGCCGCACCTTCACCCAGTTACGCAAGTCCCAGATCATCGCCATTGATCACGTCAACACCGTGATCATCCTCAAACCGACCGCATTGCGCTGCATTGCGCAAGGTGACGACAACAACTAGTTCCGTTCACCCCCTAACTTGCCGAGGCCGTTGTTTTTACTGCAACGCCTCGGTGGTTTTTTGTCAGATTAGACAGGTATCACGCTAGCCATCGGTGTCGTGACCTGTTCATTGACCTAGGCAACGCTGAGGGTCCGGGCATAGCGATCCACCTGGTCCCAAATCCGTCAGTCATCAATCGGCGTTTGCATATCCAACTCAACCGCCGGATCGGGATCCGTGATCCATAGCGATAGCAGACCGGCCGTCATCGCACCCACGCCCAGCAAAACCAGCGTATAGTTCACAACCCAGCCCACAAAGGAAATGAAGTTAAGGATCGCAACGACGCAGATAGCCACAAGGATCGTCGCCAGTTTCATCAGTAAGGACGGGTCTTCATTGCCATCAAAGGCCAGCAGTATCCGCCGTGCTACACCGTATGCTGCAAGCAAATAGCCCAGTGTCCATGCCACGATAATCAGCAGTAAGGCGAAGGGGACAAAGGGAATGCCGATGATGGTCAGCCCCGTCACCGGCACCATGCCAAACAGTGCCGACAGTCCGATCACCCCCAACAGAAAGGTCTGCAACGGCTGGCGGGTCACCCGGCGGCGCATCTTTTCCACACGGTTCGGGACCAGTGTCAGGAACACCGCGGCAAGAAGCAGCAGAAAGATCGTCGAAATCACGAAGGCCGAGAAAAGTGACAGCCAAACCGGCAACATCGGCATGTCGACCATGTCCCAACTGCGATCAAATTCGCGGTACATCTCACGGGTGTTCCAGTCTTCGAGGGTGATCCGCTCTGCCGGGATGACACGGGCCGGGACGGATTGGTCGTCGGGAGCGGTCAGTGTCAGGTTGCTTAAGCGATGCTGGCATTTGGCCCGAATGTCATCTGTTTAGCGGCGATCCAGGCATCGCCAGACACCGGTGCATTCAGATGCACCGAGCCGCCAAAGGCCGAGACAGCGCCATTGATCGGGCCGTCAATGATTAACGAGCGACCAAAGAACCGCAGATTGCCGCTGACAATCGCATCAGCCGTGCTGCGCACACTGAAACCGGCGGCGGTTACGTCTTCGCCCACCGGAGCGTCAATCGTGACCGAACTGCCTGCTGCATACACATCACCACCTGTCTGTGTGCTGACATCGACGTCATAGCCGCAGCGGCATGGGTGTCGCCGCTTGTCGTGCCGGTGGTGCTGACAACGCTGCCAGCGGCAAACACGTCACCAGTGGCCGACAGCGTTTGGGTCACTGTGTCGCCCGCCAGATAGGTGTCTCCGCCATGGGTGCGGCTAACCTGATCCGCCGCAGTTGGACCAGATGACAGCGTGAGGATCGTTAATATCGAAATCAGAAAATGTCGCATGGATCGTCTCCTTACAAAATCGGATTTTCTGGCCCTTGGTAGTGCAGCCCGGCGCTGGCCCGATTGAGCAATATCAAAGCCGCCCGCCTGGCTCTGGGCTAAAATCTCCTGACGCATCTGGCGTTGCCAAAAGGAGAATTGATATGCAAACAAACCTCCCCCCAACCCGGCCCAAAGGCCACGAGCCGCAACCCTTTTTTGAGCAACTTCAACACGAGATGGAGCGACTGCTTGATCGGTTTCGCGGCTATCCGCCGCTTGCGGGTCAGGGATCATTCGGCGCGTTTGGTACAGGGCTGAACCCCGCTGTCGATGTGGCTGAAACGGCCGAGGCTGTCGAAATTACCGCGGAAATCCCCGGCGTCAGTTCAGAGGATATCGATGTTTCGCTCAATGGTGATGTGCTGGTGATCAAAGGCGAAAAATCTGATGAGCGCGTCGAAGAGAACAAAAACTATCATATGCATGAACGCAGCTATGGTAGCTTCTGTCGGCAGATCCCGCTGAGGTTCACGCCTGCGGAAGATGCCATTGAAGGGCATTTCTCAGACGGCGTGTTGCGCTTGTCCATTCCCAAACCGGCAGAAGCAAAAGCCGCCACTCGCAAGATCGAGATCAAGACTAAATAGGACGGCGGTACCCGGTCTGTCCGGGTGCGGCACACTGAGTTAAAGGAAGTCTTATGTCACTGCGTACCATTCTTGTCTGCCTGACCAACACCGCATCAGCCGACGATCTACTGCGTGCCGCGACGGTTCTGGCGCGGCGCGACAATGCCCATGTTATCGGGCTTTATGTCGCGGAATCGCTGATGGTCTACCCTAGTATCGCGATGCATATCCCTGACGTGAACTTTGAACGCCTGGTGGCCAGCCAGAAGGCACATGCAAATGAGGTCAAGACGATCTTTGATGCGCGAACAATCCATGAAGAGTTCCCGAGCGAATGGCGCAAAGTCAGCAGCGATACCGGGTTTTCCTCTGATAGTATCGTGGCTTCCGCGCGCGGGGCTGATCTTGTTGTCATGGCGCAAGAGGACGATGACGATGATCGCATGCTGCTTAACAACCTGCAAGAACGGGTCATTAAGGAATGCGGTCGCCCAGTGCTCATGATCCCGCGTGACTACACGGCTGAAAAGCTAGGTGAAAAGGTGCTGCTGGGGTGGAGCGAAACCCGCGAAGCGACCCGCGCGGTTCATGACATGCTGGATGTCGCCAGCCCCGCCGCTGAAATCCGCATCCTGCATGTTGGTGCGCCGCCCGGTAATGCGCTGGCCGACTATGCTGCCAATGATCTGGCCGCAGCTCTTGCTCGCCATGGCCCCAATGTCGAAATTGTGCACCGCGAACCGGATGGCGGAAAGATACCCGATGTTCTTTTGCAGGATGCCTTTGAGGTCGGTGCTGATATGCTGGTCACCGGGGCCTTTGGACATTCGCGCGCCTATGATTTCGTCATCGGCGCCGCCACGCGGGGGCTTTTGAGCGAGGCCAAGCTGCCGGTCCTGTTTTCCAAGTGATGTCTTGGGGCTCTGGCCCTAAAATACCCCGATCCATTGTGATAGGAACAGCGCCGCGAGCAAAGCGATGATTGGGATGACCACGGCGACCATAAAGATCGGGCCATACGCCTCTTTGTGGGTCAGGCTTAACAATGCCAAGCAGCGTGACGACGGCACCGTTATGCGGCAATGCGTCCAACCCGCCCGTCGCAAGCGCAACAATCCGGTGTAGTGCTGCGGGATCCACACCTTCTGCCAATGCGGCCTCTAGATAGCGGGGTCCCAAGGTATCCAAGGCGATCGACATCCCGCCCGAGGCAGATCCCGTCAACCCAGCCAAAAGGCTCGCCTGTACTGCCAACCCTGTGAGCATACTGCCAGCCATATCCGCCGTCAGGTCCGTAACGATGCCAAAGGCTGGTAAGCCCGCCACAACCGCCCCAAATCCAACAAGGGCCGCCGTGTTGAATAGTGGTAAAAGCGCGGCTTGCGCCCCTTGGTTTAGGGTCTCGCGTGGTTGGTCCAGACGGGTCCAAGTGAAAACCAATAACACCACAATGGCGCCAGTCAGCGCACCAATTAATGCCCATAGCCCGATCACCTGCGAAGGCGTTGCATCGCCCCATTCAGATGACGCCAGATAACCCAGATCCAGCCGGGGCAACACGATCTGAGCCAGACACCAGTTTGCCACAAAGACCGTAAGGATGGGTAAAGTAGCGCACCACAGTGGGGGCAAGGGCGGGTCATGCGCCACGCTGCCATCGGCCAACTGTGCCGCCAAATCAGGGTTAACCACCCGTGCCTTGTGTCCAAGATAGGTCAATCCTCCCACAAGCATGATGGCTCCGGCTATCAGCCCCAATCCGGGGGCGGCAAAGACCGTTGTGCCAAAGTAGGGCATCGGTATCGCGTTCTGGATTGCGGGCGATCCGGGCAGCGCGCTCATCGTGAAGGTAAAAGCACCCAGCGCGATTGCTGCAGGGATCAGTCGATGCGCGATGCCCGCCGCGGAAAACAGCGCGGTTGCCAAAGGGTAGACGGCGAACGCCACCACAAACAGCGATACCCCGCCATAGGTCAGCGCGGCACAAGACAAGACGACCGCAGATATAGCGCGCCCGGTTCCCAGACGATCGACAATGGCGCGGGCCAGTGCCATGGCGGCTCCTGTGTCCTCCATCAGTTTGCCAAAGACGGCCCCCAATAGGAACAAGGGCAGGAAGGAGACCACAAATCCCCCCGCCGCGGGCATAAAGCGTTGTGTTAGCGTCGCAAACAGCGGGTCAGCGGCCATACCCGCAGCAAGAAGTGCCATAGCTGGCGCTGCCAAAAGAACCGGCCAGCCGCGATAGACAATCCAGATTAACAGCCCAAGCGGGGCTATGAGCGTAAGTAAAATTGACACGTCGGAGATACCCCGTCAAAGACGGGCCACCCTTAGCATCCCACATCAGTGCAGTAATTGCGGCTTATCAACGCGATAGGCCTTCATTTCGCACATCAGCCCATATTGGCAGATGATCAGAGGCGCGCTTGGCCAAACGGCCTTGTTCCACACCTGCATCGGTCAGGTGCAGTCCTTGGGACAGAGCCACCCGGTCCAGTGCGGCCACCGGGCGCCGCGCATGAAAACTGCGCCCCGGAGCATAAAGGGTGTAAGCCTCCTCAAGCGGCTCAAACCCGCGGCGCGTGGCCCATTCGTTCATATCACCGATGATAATGTTGTTTTCAGACGACCCGAGCCGGGACAAAATCGTGTCCAGTTGGTTGCGTCGCGAACTGCGTAAAAGCCCCAAATGCACCCCGACGATGGTCGGACCATGTTCCAGTTCAACCGAAACTGCACCGCGCGGCTCTGCGCCGGGCAAGTCAAACAGGTTCGTTTCGGCCACGGCCGTACCGCGCCGCACCAAGACAGCATTGCCATGCCAGCCAATGCTGACCGTGTTGGTGGCCAGCGGAACGACGTCAAAATCGGTTGCCCTTGCAATGAGATCACGGGGCAAGGCCGCAGGCCGGTCGCCCAATCGTCGGTCTGCTTCTTGCAATGCGATGATATCCGCATCCAATCCGTTGATGACATCTACGATACGGCCCGGATCACGCTTCCCGTCAAGGCCACGTGCCTTGCGGATGTTATAGCTGGCAATCCGGCCGGGCCGGTCCTTGAATGGTTGGGGCATGACTGACATATAGGTAAGGAACGCCTTAGATTACAGGGGTTGCTCTCATGATCTCGCATCTGCGCCAGCAAGGTATCCTTGTGCACGGTATTTGGGCACTCCTTTTCCTTTCGGCCATCGCCGCCGCATTCGAGGGGCGCTGGTCGCTGACTTTTGTGGCGCTTGCGACGCTTGCGCTGGCTCTAGCGCCACTGTTTCTGGCCAGCCGTTTGGACATCACCCTGCCACTGCCCTTTGTCGTCGCCATGACGATTTTTATGGTGGCCTCGGTTTTCATGGGCGAGGCCTTTGATTTTTATGAACGTGTCTGGTGGTGGGATATCGCCTTGCACGGATCATCGGCCATCGGGTTTGGCCTGTTGGGCTTTGTCTTTGTGCTGATGATGTTCGAGGGTGACCGTTTTGCGGCCCCGCCGTGGGCCATGTGCGTGATGGCATTTGGACTTGCGGTCACTGTCGGCACCTGTTGGGAGATTTTCGAATTCGCAATGGACCAGTGGTTTGGCCTCAATATGCAAAAATCGGGATTGATGGATACGATGGGCGACCTGATTGTCGATGTTATCGGCGCGGCCTTTGCCAGCTGGCTGGGTTATGTATACCTCCGGGCTAAGGATCGGTCTTTCTGGACTTGGCCGATTGACCGGTTTGTCGCACTGAACAAACGGCTGTTTCGCAAGCACCGCTAGGTCGTGCTTGCCGCGCGGAGGACCTTACGAATATAGGTGTTCGCAGATCGGAAATGGGACGGACCAGATGCCTCAGCAAATCGGCCAAGGGTCCATTTACCCGTCCATGCGTGCGCAGCTGCTTTATAGAGATCACCTTCGTCATGTTCCGCGATAAAGGCCCGCAGAGTGTCGCATGCCACATCAAACTCTGATCGCAGATTGTCCCAATCCATCGCATTCCCCTTGGCATAAAGGGGTGCGTTGTATTCCTTTAGCTGGTTCCACTTGTAACCCTTAGCAGGGACGTGGACCTCGCGACCTGCGACCCCATCTTCATACCATTGGTGGAACATACTCATCCAATGCGTGCGGTGCGCGACAACCCCTTTGATCGTCGTGCCATCATCAGGCGCTGACAAAGAGGCATGTTCTTCATCAACGCCATCAAGCGTTTTTCGCAGCTTGGCAAGATCCTTATCAAAGGTCGCAAGTAGTTCGGGTTTGTTTGTTGCAGCGGGCATGGTTGGATCGTATCGCAATCTCATCAACCGGATTTTGATTTGTGTCAATCATATTGCGGGTATATACCAGTATTATGGTAGAGGCCTGCATCTGTACAGCATTGCGCCAGGCGGCGGCCCAGAGCACATCGCATTATGATGCGATGCTTGCCCCCGCTGGTGTCAAGGTCACCATGTTTCGGCTGCTGCGGCGCATCAATGACGCGACAAACCTGTCCATCTCTGCATTAGCCGCGGATGTGGGACTGGACCGCAGTACATTGGGACGCAACCTGCGTGTTCTAGAAAGGCAATCCCTCATAAAAATGAGCGTGGGAGAGGATGGACGCAAGCGTATGATTTCATTGACCGATATGGGCCGGGTCACACTGGTGGCGGCAGAGCCGCTTTGGCGGAGGGCGCAAGCTGATTATGCCCAGATGATTGGCGCAGACACGATGGCGCTTTTGGAACGCCTTGCCGCCCATGAAGTAGGGCGCCAGATATGACAGCCCAGACAACCAGCAAATGGCATGGTGCCAGCGTCGCACTTATCTGCGGGTCTTTGATCCTGCTTATCTCGCTGGGTGTTCGCCATACTTTCGGACTGTTCCTGCAACCTGTCAGCATGGATCAGGGCTGGGGGCGCGAGACCTTTGCATTTGCGATTGCGCTGCAAAATCTGGTCTGGGGCGCCAGTCAGCCCTTCACCGGCATGCTGGCTGACCGGTTTGGGGCGAAGCCTGTCATCACCATTGGGGCAGTCCTTTATGGTCTTGGGCTTTGGATGATGAGTGTGGTTGCAGGCGAGGGCCTGTTCATTCTTGGTGCAGGCGTTCTGATTGGGTTGGGGCTGTCGGGCACGACATTTCCGGTTATCTTCGCGGCGATCAGCCGTCTGGTCGCGCCAGCGCAACGCTCGCTCGCGATGGGAATCACCATGTCCGTCGGTTCTTTCGGGCAATTTGCCTTGCTACCCATCTCGCTTGGCTTGATTGTGGGATTAGAGTGGCAAGGGGCGCTGATCACCTTTTCCGTTCTTGCTCTTGCGATGTTTCCTCTGGCCTTCGGGATTAGGAACGCACCTGCGCCCATCGCCAGTGCCGATGAAGACGTGACCTTTGCGCAGGCCCTGCGCGATGCTTTTGCAGAACGCGACTTCTGGCTTTTGTCTCTGGGTTTTTTTGCATGCGGATTTCAGGTGGTCTTTATCGCCGTTCATCTGCCCGCATACCTCGCGGATGAGGGTGTCGGCAGTGGCGTCGCTACGATTGTTCTGGCCCTGATCGGTTTGGTCAATATCGCTGGCACCTATTTTGCGGGCCTTTGGGGTGGCAGGCACCGTAAGCCGATGCTGCTTTCATGGATCTATTTGGGTCGCGCCCTTGCGATTGCAGCCTTTGTACTCTTGCCCGTCACGGCCGGTTCCGCCTATGTGTTTGGTGCGGTCATGGGGCTGTTTTGGTTGTCTACCGTGCCTTTGACCAACGGTACTGTTGCTGCGGTCTTTGGTGTCAAACACATGTCCATGCTGGGTGGCATTGTCTTTTTTGCGCATCAGCTGGGGTCATTCGCGGGTGGCTGGCTTGGCGGCTGGCTCTATGATCACACGGGTAGCTATGACATGGCCTGGGGCATTGCGATTGGTCTGAGCATTCTGGCGGCCATATTGAATTGGCCAATCACCGAGCGCACCCTGTCCGAAAGGAGGGCGACGGCATGAGCAATCATCCTGCGATCTATTGGCTTGCAGGCGCAACCGGGCTGGTCGTGCTGTCGGGTATTTTCGTGCTTTATCAAAACCCGTTGTTAGAGGTCTACCTGTCCAGCTGGACATTATGCTGATCCATCCTGGTCGCTCCTCTTCCATCCGGACAAGCCAGCGCGTGCGATGTGGGTGGGGGCGAACTCCCATTCCGGGGCATTGCGGGTGATGGGTGTAACGACACCATTGCCTACCAACCAGATCACCCAATCGGTACCGTGGCGATCATGGCCCGCGCGTTTTTAGGGGTGCTAAGCATATCATAACAAGTGTGCATAACACTCTCCGGCTCTGAATTGACCAATCTCAATCCACGACCACAGTAGAGGCCTAAGGTCAAACGGAATTAACCAAGAGGCCGAACCATGACCAGCGCGACATTCCTTGCCCTTCAGGGCCCAGAGGGGACTACTGCAGATCTTGCCCCTATCATTGACGCCGCACAGGCCCAACGCGGGCGTTTGAGCGTCATGCATATTGGTCCGGTTCCTTTGTTGAGCTATTCGATCACCGCCAGCCCCTATGCGATACCAGTGATCCCCGAAGGATGGTTGGGCGAACGCAACAAAATGGCCGCGCATCTGGTCAAACAGCAGAAGGAAACCCGCGCGCATCTGGTCAAACAGGGGTTGACGGGCGAGGTTGCCACGCTTTGCGTGGAACCTGCAGCGATGCATGATCTTGTCGGTCTGCGCGCCCTATTTGCGGATTTCAGCATTGTGCAGGACAGCCTGCGGGACAATGACACCGCTTTCAACAATATCGTCTATGGCTTGCTGTTCGAAGCGCCGGGACCGGTCTTGCTCAACGTTGTACCGGGCAGCAAGGCCCTTACCCCCAATACCGTGATGATCGCATGGAATAGCTCCGTGCCTGCCGCCCGCGCAGTGCGTGCCGCACTGCCGATGCTGAAAGCCGCATACGAGGTAATTGTTGCAAGTTTCGACGCCGATCCCTCGCGCTGGGCGGATGGAGAAAATCCGGGCGCTGACCTTGCCACCTGGCTAAGTCATCATGGGTGCAAGGTGACGGTGCAAGAATATGTCACCGGACGCAAAACTGTGTCTCAGGCTATTTTGGACCGCGCGCAGGAACATACCGCAGATCTGGTGGTCATGGGGGCCTATGGACGCAGCCGCTGGAACGAACGCTTCTTTGGCGGTACCACCGAAGAGATGATCAAACAGACCGAAAGGCCGGTTCTTCTAACCCATTGATCAAAGCTTGGAAGAGGTCACAGAAGCGAGGAAGTCCTCAATCGCCCTGAGCATCTGCACTGGGTTGTCGACGTAGAGGATATGCCCGCCTGATAGTTCTATCAGCGTTGCTGTCGGAATGTGCTGTGACGCAAGCAACGCGCCGCTATGGGTCGATTTGTTCTGGCTCGCGACGATGATCAGGGTTGGTGTTTTGATCTGCGCCAGTCTTTTACGCCCGTCATAAGCTGCGGCAGCGTCCATTGTTGCCGCAAGGCTTGCTCTGGTGTGTTGCGAGAGTTGTTTGTTGAGTTCCGCGCGGACCTCTTCGGCTTGCCCAGCACTTGAAAGTCTGGCGAGCCACTTTGGCGGTGTTAGCCGGACAAAGAGACGGGCAAATCCGGCGACCATTTTTTGGGCAAATCCATCGGAGGCGGTTGGTACAGATTCGATCAAGATCAACGCTGCAACCTTTTCCGGCATCTTCACAGCCAGTTCCATCGCGACCATTCCGCCCAAGGAATGCCCAACTAGAATGGTGTCTGGCTTTACGTCCTCTGCAAGGTAATCTGCAAAGGCCTCGACCGTTGGTGGCGTGATCTCTTCTGCTGCGCCGTGCCATGGCAAATCCGGCGTTTGGGCCAGCGGCATGGCCGCAGTAAGGGCGTCCCACGTTGAACCGGACATGCCCGCACCGTGAATCCAAAAGCTGGGTCTGCCCGCCAGTTGAGATTGGTTGTCGCCCGCCTTGTGCATTGGGTTCTGTTTCAGTTCCGATTTATGCGCCATGCCGCTTTCCTTCTGGTACAATGACAGATGATGCATCGGCCAGCCGAAGGCGTTCATCTTGATTATGAAGATAGTACTGGTTGGCCCAATATGCGCCCGAATGCAGGTCAAATATGTCCGAACCTATGCGCAAAGACACAGCGTACTACTGCGCAGATTGAAGCACCGGTTGATGCCCTGTAATAGCCACGTGAAGTTCACCGCAAACCGCACCCCAACTTGAAGGATATTGGAGGCAGGCAATGTTTCTAGATGCAGATTTGCTCTTTGCCGCCACACAGTTTGCGGGTTTTTCAATTGCGATCCTGGCCGCCATCCTGAGCATTGCAAGGCGCGGCCACAATAGGACAAGATACGTTCTGGCGGCCTTGTTTCTGGCATTGGCCGCAAGTGAGCTTTCCAGCGTTACCGAGATTGTCATCTTGCAGGCGCCGCAGATGTTTCTGGACGTCATCCGTATCGCGTCCTTTGTCGCGACCTTCGCTATTGCGCCGCTCTTGGTGCAATACGTCCGGCATCTGATTGTTTTTGGTGATCCGCCCAATCCGATGGCATCGTTGGGCTGGCATATGCCCTTGCCAATCGGGGCCGCTATCGTTGGTGTCCTATTTTTAATTCTTGACGTGTCGGAACGTGAGGGGCTTTTTGGCGGCGGTCGATTTGATCTGCTTACGGTTCAAGCGCGGGCCGTTGGTCTGGCGCTCGTCGTATTGGAGTTTTTGATACATATTCAGTGGCTCGTTTGCGTTGCGTGGATCTTTCGCGCGCAACTCAATCGCCTCAAGGATTTGCGGCAACATTTTGCCAGCACGCAGGGAATGGAGTTGCGTTGGGTCAGCCTGGTGGCCGGTGCGATTGGGGTTTATACCTTGATTTCGCTGACTGATTTTCTGGCTGTGATACTGGACCATGGTGCCTTGATCAGTGAGCAGTTGGATAGCCTGCTGATCTTGATTGTCGTGACGATACTTGCGCTGTGGGGTCTGCGCCCCTCAATCGGCGTAGCACGGGCATCGCAAGAGATTGCGACGGAAAATCGAGGGGTCCCAAAGTACCAAAAGAGCGCGTTGGGTGTCGATCAGGCAGAGCGGATAGCCCGCAAGCTACAGGCTGCGATGCGTGACGATAAACAGTACCGTAACCCCAACCTGACGCTGAGCGCGCTTTCCAAGCACATCGGCGTGACCCCGAACTATGTCTCGCAAACACTGAACGAGCGAGTTGGGCAGTCTTTTTTCGAGTTCGTCAACAGTTGGCGTGTCGAAGAAGCCATTCCCTTGTTGCTGAAAGGTGAGAATACAGTACTCACCATCGCCTATGAGGTCGGGTTTAACTCGCGTTCCTCTTTCTACACGGCGTTCAAAGTGAAGACCGGCCAGACTCCGTCTGGCTACAAGAAGACCCGGACAAGCGAGACGACGGTCATGATGTAAGCCTATCCGGCTGCTGTGCAGCAGCACGATGCATGGTTTATGCTGTCTTAAGTGGCTTGGCCTATCGGCGCGGACGTTTTGACCCGCCCAAATGCTTCTCAACATTCTGAACCCCGGCTAGCCAGCGGGCGCGTCCTGTTTGGTGCGACATATCAGATTTGCTTCGTCGACCAGTTCCTTATGCCAAACAGGCGCACGCTTTTGGTCTGCGCGACGCGGATCATGAACCCTGACTAACAAGGATTGAATTATGAAAAGCATCTTTAAAATCTTGGGCGTTGCATCCATATGCCTCGTCCCGACACATGCCTTGGCTGACTGGAGTGGTATCTATGCAGGTGTTTCCGGCGGTACCACCATACACAATGAACTGAGATCAAATGACGGCGATCTGCCCGATCTCGACATAGACGACGGCTTACTGCGGGGCGTATTCATCGGCACTCAGGTTCAACGGGGTGATGTGGTTTATGGGGGTGAATTTGCCTTCTTAACCGCGTCTGACGCGCAGTCCTCCGGCCAAGATGATCTGGATATTGACATATATGATGTGAAAGGTCGGCTAGGATACGCATTTGATAAGACGCTGGCCTATGCCACCATCGGGCTTTCCAACCTAGATGCAGAGCAAGACAACGATGACTACGAAGGCCTTGGGGCGAACTTTGGTCTTGGCGTTGACTACCTTGTTGGTGAGCACTTTGTGGTTGGGGCTGAGTTCCTTTTCAGGCGCGCCGAAGATGGCGAAGACGACAGCATTGATTTCGATGCCAACAGCCTGAGCTTTCGTGCGGCGCTCAAGTTCTAGGCGACCATTTGCACTGTGCGTTCCATGTAAGACCACGTGGTGCAGGCCGAAATTTAGAATCTCTTATCAGAAAGTAAAATCGAATGACCAAGGCTATGCAACGCCGGACGATTGTATTGATCCACGGCTTTGGTTGTGGCGGCGACGTGTGGGATAAAATGAAGGCCGCATTGCAGGATCACAGCTGGCCCTGCCTCGCGCCAACGCTTTGCGACGCAGATCGCCCGCTGAATTTTCCGCCGCAAGAAGCGGCGCAGATTGGACTAAATGAATATCTCGCTGATGCCAGAAAACTCTGCTTGCAGGTTGAAAATGAGACGGGTCGCAAGCCTGTTGTAATTGGGCATTCGATGGGCGGTCTAATCGCTCAGGCACTCGCCGCCGAAGGCCGCTGCAGCCACGCTGTTTTGATCGCACCGGCCCCGCCGAGGGCGGTCAAAAACCTGTCGCTCTGGCAGCTTTGGCTTTATGCGAACGTACTTCTAACGGGTAAGCGCAACCGGTACCACAAGGCATGGCGATGCGGTGTGGAAACTGTACTTCTGAATCGGGTTCCACCATTTCAGCGGGATCGCATTCACGCCAAGTTGCGTTACGAGCCGGGGCACTTATTCAGCGATATGATGAAGGGCGTGGATATACCGAGATACGGTATCCAGGTTCCGCTGCTCGTGATTGCCGGTGGGCGAGACAGGATCATCCCCGCGAGGGTCGTTCACAAGACGGTCGAGCATTATCGCCACAAGTCCGTCGAGCACTATCGGCACAAGTCTGTCGCATGTGACGAGCTTTACTATGGCACCCGTGGTCACTGGATCATTGATGAGCCGGGCAATCAGCAATTCATCTCTGATGTCATTGCTTGGCTGGAAGGCGCGGACAGTTGACGTGTTCGTTGCGGTGCAATCGCAATCCATCCGTGCCGGTAGGACTGGACGACCTGAATGGGTCGAAGATGACAGTTGTCTGGCAGAACAACATTATGAAAGTAAATCCCGTTATGGCAAAGCACCCCCAGTTATCTGGATGGCGAAAATCCTTTCGAACGGCCCTCCCTTTAGCCTGCTTAATGATCGTCCTTATGTCTTGCGCAGATCCCAAGCCGCATGTGTTTAGCACTGAAGCACCGATTGAATACCACTATAGTCAGACCGGCCGTTATGCAGCCGAGGTGATAGAGATCGCAACACAAGGTCAGGCAGGACATCTACGGGCCTACATTCCGGTGGGCAGGCAGTCAGAGCGACCGGTTGTTGTTTTGCAAAACGGCACCGGAGTTGACATCGATACCTATGACGCGCTCGCACGGCATCTGGCCAGTTGGGGTCTGATTGTCGTTGGCTCATATGATCAGCAAATGGGCTCGGGCGCAGCGGGTATTGCAATCTTACACAATCTGCAGGAATGGGCCACTTTGCCCGGCCATCCACTGAACGGACGCATTGATGTGGATAACATCGCCATGGCGGGCTCTTCCCAAGGAGCGGTCGGCACTATTAACGCGCACACCAGATTTGCCGAAGGCCGCACGATCAAAGCACTGGCCATACACGGGTTGCCCACTCGGCAAGCGATTGATTTCTTTGGCCTTGATTTGAGCTACGATGTCGCCGGTGTCACTGCGCCTATCTTTGTCATGACGGGCACTGAAGATGAGTTCATTTCGCCAATTGCATTGAATCAAGCAAGTTTTAACGCAATGACATATGCGAACCTCCGGGTCCTTGGTGTCGCACAAGACGCCACCCATATTGAGTTCGCGGATGATGGTGGGCGCATGAAAGGGTATCTGACCGCCTGGATGCTGTACCGCCTCACGCAAGACAGTTACGCAGCACAGGCCTTTGAAGAGCCTGCCGAAATCACTCTTAATCCAAGCTGGAGCATCGCCAATGTACATTGATTTTAACGTCACCTGCAGGGTTGCCTGCGCAGCCGCACTTCTTTTTGCGATATCCACCTGGCCGCTACATGCAGAGGCTGGTCCAATGGATGTATCTACCAATGTGTCGGCTTCCGGGGCAGATGCAGACACATCGACTTTGGTGATCAAGCGTCTGTCGGACGATCAGGTCTGGATCAGCAACGCTGCGCGGGCATCAGTCAGATACTCACCCGCATCAACATCTAAAATTCCACATACTCTGATCGCACTTGAAGAGCTTGATCTGACATCTGAAACTCCATTCATATGGAACGGTGCAGCCACCTGGAACGACAACTGGAACCGGGATCATACGCTGGTCACAGCATTTCAGCAGTCCGTCGTTTGGGCATATCAGGACATCACTACTCGGGTGGGGTATGAAGGAATGCAATGGTGGATGGCCGGTCTGAGCTATGGCAATCAATCCATCGGCTCCGAAGAACAGCTGACATCATATTGGTTGGATGGCACGCTGCGCATCTCGGCACAGGAACAGATTGATTTTCTGTCCAGACTGGTCAGAGAGCAGCTTCCACTAGCGAATGAAACCTACGCTGAAGCGGCCGACATAATGGAAGTCGGACATGGGGCTGGTTGGTCGCTGATGGCAAAGACAGGTTGGTGGTATGACGCCAACATCACCGATATCGGCTGGTACGTCGGCTGGTTGACCTGTGAAGATGACGCCTATGTCTTTGCCTTCAATCTGGACATGCCGGACCGGACGTATCGCACAAAGCGTCAGTCGGTCGTTGGCTCCGTCCTCTCTGATGTTCTTGTCGGGCAAGGCCACGGGCGCTGTGCGAGCTTTGCAAGTGCCATAAATTAGCGGCTGATCTATCGTATTTTATCCGCCCCTACACAGCCGGACGATCTTTCTTTTTCTCTCGCTTAATTGGATTTCACTTACAGGAGAGCGCCAATGAGAAAGATGATACTACTAATGTGTCTTTGCACTATGTCCGGCTTTGCCGGAGCGAATTCACAAGATCAATATGAAGGGGTCTGGGTCACGGACGGCTACGGCTGGTTGCTTCATATCGAAGATGGTAACACGCAGATCTACCAGTATAGTGGCGATATTTGCATAAAAGAGCACCCTGAACCGGCCCCCTTATCGGCGCTGTTGCCAACGGCCCGGTTAGAGCTTTCCGATGAAGGCACAGCATTGAGGGTCTTTGCGGAATCCACGGAACCTTTTGCGATTAACGCAAGGCGCATTGATGCGTTGCCGACGGCCTGTGATCAGACCACCATTGATACGCCAGAAGACAACTTTTTGGCGTTTGTCACCTTCTTTGATGAACACTACCCTTTCTTTGATCTCTACGATGTAAACTGGGCCGAGACAGTCGCCGAGGTGCAACCAATGATTGGCCCCAACACCAGCGACCAAGAGCTCTTTGAACTGATGACTGGAATGATGGAGCCAATCGAAGATGCGCATGTTTCGTTGTGGGCAGAATTCGATGGTGCCTTTCACCGGTTTAACGGCAACAGGGGCCGGACCAGTACGCAGCTGCGCAAAGCAGCAGAGGCGGCAGGTCTTGAACCTGCACAGGCCGCGCATGAGTTCCGTCAGAGCTTTTGGTACGAGGGCGTAGCGCAGGGCATTCTGCAAGACAAAGGAACCATGGCCGGGAACGAGGTTGTCCAATACGGCATGCTGGAAGACGGTGTTGGTTATTTGGCAATTGCGGGCATGTCCGGGTTCGCCGAAGACGGGGCCGACCACGCTGCGTTGCTGGTCACCACGCAGGTATTATTTGACCGCATCATCCGGTTTTTTAACGAACAAAATGCCCAATCACTGATACTTGATGTTAGTTTCAACCTGGGTGGTCATGACTACGTCGCCCGCGAGATCGCCAGCCGGTTCGTCACCGAACCATTTATGGCCTATTCAAAATACGCGGCGGACGCATCAGCGCGAGAAGAAACGCAGTTTGTGATCGCACCAAGTGAAGGCCCAAGGTTCGAGGGCGACGTGTTTCTGATCACCAGCAACATTACCGTAAGCGCAGCAGAGGTGTTTGCGATCACGATGCGCGCGCTGCCCCAGGTTACACATCTCGGAGAACCCACCAGAGGGGCCTTCTCTGATATTCTTTCACGCACGCTTCCGAATGGCTGGGCGCTGAACCTCTCGAATGAAGTGTATCTTGATGCCGATAACATGCATTGGGAAGGCCACGGCATCAGCCCACATCTGGCGCATGTTGTCTTTTCAGACATCGCGCCGATGGAAAGTCACAGGCAACTTATTTGGGGTCTTGTGGAAACATTGCGCTGAATTGTGGATGTGGACCTGCATCAAGCCGGAAGATATGCGGTGCCATCGCTTGCGGAAAATAGGTGCGTACCAAAGGGTCATGCCCTGGAATGATCAGGCTGGGGGCGGAGGCGAGGCTGTGTAAGGTTTCAAAACCGTCAAGCATGTTTTGCAGATCGACCACGATCGGGAACGGTTTGCGGGCAAAGACGTTTTCATAGTAATGGCTTGCGTCCGAAGCCAACACCATCCAGCCCGCTTGGCACCGGACGCGTACACATTGAAGCCCGCGACTGTGCCCTCCAATGCAATGGACGGTCACACCTTCAGTTACCTGCGCCTCGCCGTCGTAAAATACGACCTTTCCTGCGTAGAGCCGTTTGATCGCTTCGCAAACATGTCCGGCGGTAAAGGGCATCTTCAGTGTGTCGTGGCACATACAGGGGCCAGTGGCATAGGCCATTTCGGCGCTTTGCAGATGCAGGGTCGCGTTCGGGAACAAATGCAGACCGCCCGCGTGATCATAATGCAGATGGGTTACGATCACCTTTGTGATGTCCTCTGGCTGCAGCCCAAGCGGCTGCAAGGCGGTGACAGGGTCAAGCCGGATGGGACGATCGCGTGCTTTGGCCTCTGTCGCATCATAGCCGGTATCAACCAGGATAACCTCAGCGCCGCGGCGTAAAACCCACATGAAGTAATCCATGGGATGAGGTGCGTCGTGGTTATCATCAAAGATAAAGCTATCGGCGCGGACGCGTGCGTTCCGCTCTGCGTATTTGATACAGTAGACTTCCCAATCGCTCATGTGGTGACATCCCGAAATGTGCGTATGAATTTTGCCGCGATCATCGCCTTGGTTTGCGCATCGAAGCTTTGAAAGTGGTGACTGGCAAGATGCAGGTCAAACGCAGCTCTGTCGGTGTATAGTTCGTACAGAAACACGTCGTTTGGGCGCGCAGGGTCAGTACAAACATCAAATCGATGACACCCGTCTTCTTGCGCCAGCGATATGGTGGCGTTGTCCTGCATTAAGGGCAGGAATGCAGCCATTTTTTCGGGCACGATCTGAAACGTCACAACAACAGCGTACATGCAGGTTTCCTTCTTGGCTGTGTTGCCGGTCATGGCACTGCGAAGATGCCAGCAAGTGATTGTGGTGCAAAGAAGAACATTAGTCTTTCGGGGTTCATCTTCACTTATTGCATTTCTTAATGCATACATTAATGTATGGATTGTCAACGATTCGATTTCTTGGATATTTAAAGTTGCCGCTACACAGAAAGGCTCAGATGACCCAAAATTTCGATATCGCAGTCTTCCATGGTGATGGGATTGGCCCAGAAATAATGATGCCAACGGTGCAGATACTCCGACGCATGGCCGCGGCGTCCGGGGCCTATACGCTGTCTTTCACCGATGCGCCTGCGGGCGCTGCGCATTATGCCAAGACCGGCGATGCGCTGCCTGATGCCTCAATGGATATCGCGCGATCATCCGACGCGATCCTGCTGTCGGCGATGGGCCTGCCCGATGTGCGTTACGACGACGGAACCGAGATTTCGCCACAGATTGACTTGCGCAAGACCTTGACGCTTTTTGCTTAGCGTGCGCCCAGTCACCGTCCGCGCGGGTCAGAATACACCGCTGCGTTTGCCACCGGGGCGCGAGATTGATTTTGTGTTGATCCGTGAAAGCACCGAAGGGCTTTTTCACACCCAAGGGTGCGGCGCGCTGACCAAGGATGAAGCACGTGAGACGCTTTTGATCACGCGCGATATCTCTGAAAAGCTGTTCCGCTTTACCTTTGACCTCGCCAAGTCTCGCAAGGCGATGGGTCGCGGCAAAGGCAGGGTTACCTGCGTCGACAAAGCCAACGTGTTTCGCGCCTTTGCCTTTTTTCGTGAGATGTTTGATGCAGAAGCCATCAACCATCCTGATCTCACAGCAGATCATGCTTATGTGGATGCGGCTGCGCTTTGGATGGTCCAAAAACCATGGGACTTCGACGTGCTGGTCACCGAGAACATGTTCGGCGATATCCTGTCAGACCTTGGGGCAGGTTTGATGGGTGGGCTTGGGCTGGCTCCCTCCGCCGACATTGGGTTGGAGCATGCGGTGTTTCAACCGTGTCATGGGTCTGCCCCTGACATCGCGGGGCAAGGTCTTGCCAATCCCTTCGCGATGATCCTATCGGCGGCCATGATGCTGGATTGGCTGGGTGTTCGGCATGACAACCCAGCGATGCGCGCCGATGGTACGCGGTTGCGTGAAGCGGTTGAGACTGTTGTCGCGCGGGGTGAGGTGTTGACACGCGATCTGGGCGGAAAACATGGCACTAACGATGCGGCGCGCGCGGTTCTGGACGCGTTGTTTGTCGCATGACTGGGGGCAACCATCTGCGCGTTGCCTGCGTGGGGGCGGGCTATTTTGCTCAATTTCACTATGACAGCTGGCGGCGTATGGCCCGGGCTGATCTGGTAGCCGCATGTGATCGCGATCTTGAGAAAGCCGCTGCAACCGGCTTGCCTGCATATACCGATATGAGACAGATGCTGGGAGATCAAACGCCTGACCTGCTGGATGTGATCGTACCACCCGGTGCCCATGCTGAGGTGATCCGTGCGGCTCTTGCCGCGGGTGTGAAATGGATCATCTGCCAAAAGCCGTTCTGCCGTGATTTGCCCGAGGGGCAGGCTGTCACCGCCGCGGCAAAAGCCGCCGGCGCGACGATTGTCGTGCACGAGAACTTTCGGTTTCAACCCTGGTATCGCACTATCAAAGCAGTGTTGGATGAGGGCGCAATCGGTGATGTGCATCAAGTCACGTTTCGATTGCGGCCCGGTGATGGCCAAGGCCCTGATGCTTACCTTGACCGGCAACCTTACTTCCAACAGATGCCGCGCTTTCTGATCCATGAAACCGGGGTGCATTGGGTTGATACCTTTCGATATCTGCTGGGTAATCCGACGGCCGTTTATGCTGATCTGCGCCAAATGAACCCCGCGATTGCCGGGGAAGATGCAGGTTACATCCTGTTTGATCACCCAAACGGCGCGCGCGCGTTGTTTGACGGCAACCGCCACCTTGATCACAAGGCCGATAATCTGCGCCGCACCATGGGCGAAGCGTTGATCGAAGGCACGCAGGGCACGCTCCGATTGCATGGCGATGGATCTGTAACACAACGTGCCTTTGGTAGTCCGACCGAGACCACGGTTCTTGGGCCGGACACATGGGATGGCTTTGGCGGTGATTGCGTCCATGCCTTGCAAAGCCATGTGGTGAGCGGCGTACTGGACGGGCAACCGTTCGAGAATGAAGCCGCCGACTATCTGTATGTCATGCGCGTCGAGGAGAAAATCTATGCCGCCGCAAACACAGGTCAAAAGCAGCGGATCGAGGGGTGATGCTGTGACGGGCAAGCCGATCTCAAATACACAACGCGCCTTGGGCAAACTGCGCGAGATGATCTTTGCGGGTGATCTGCCTGCTGGGTCCAACCATCTTGAAACAGAGCTTGCCGCGCAGCTGGATATGTCACGTACACCGATCCGCGAAGCGCTTTTGATGCTCGAAGGACAGGGCCTTCTCGAGCTGCAACCGCGCAAAGGGGTGCGTATCCTGCCGATTTCACCTGGCGATATGGCCGATATCTATGATGTCCTAACCGAACTGGAAAGCCTGTCTGCGGAAAGGGCTGCCATCGCAGGGCACCCCGCCAGCGCCTTTGCTCCGCTAGAGGCCTCAATCGATGATATGGACAAGGCCATAGCCGCCGGTAACCTTGATGCCTGGTCCGCGGCCGATGACCGTTTTCACAGAGAACTGGTCCAACTGGGGGGCAACGGCAGGGTCAAAGCGATTGTCGATATGATGAGCGATCAGGTGCGTCGCGCCCGCGCGATCACGTTGGCACTGCGGCCACTGCCGACCAAATCAAACGAAGACCACCGCAAAGTCTTTCAAGCGATCAAGGATGGCCGACCTGACATTGCACGCGAAACCCACCGTGCTCACCGTCACCATGCGAAGGAAATCATTGTGGATGTCCTTGAAAAACATCGGCTGCGTTTCGTCTAAAACAGCCACTTACGCCTCAAAGAAGAAAGGCCCCGCTGCCATCCCTCGCAACGGGGCCTTTTTCATTTCAAAGGGTGTGCCTCAATCGAAAACGGCCGCAAGTTTATCAACGCTGACACCTTCTTTGATGTCACGCAGGCGGGCATAGATCAGTGCAGCGCCGATGCCGGACAGGCCGTAGGTCAATCCGTTCACTAAGGCGAACAGCAGGATACCAACGCCGTAACCGGCGGCGTTCAAACCAATGATTGGGACAATCATACCAACAAGGAAAGTCATCACAATCGACAAACCAATGGTGCAGATCCCAAGCAGGATCAAAACGCCGACAACAGGCCAGCGGTACTCTTTTGTCAGCGCCGCCGAACGACCCATACCAGCGAAGCCTGCGCGCTCAATCATGATCGCTGGTGTCGTGACACAGAAAACTGCGTAGATATAAAGGCCGGGAATGATCAACAGCGCGAAGCCGATACCGGCAAGAATACCGATGACGAGTGACAGTACAATAATGGGCACAATCGCTTTGATTGCAGGCGCAATATAGGCGATCGGTGTAATCGGCTGGCCGAGTTTCGCATCATAGGCAAGCTGCACCAACAGCGCGATTGTTAGGCCTTGAAGGGCAAGCTGAATGATCACGCCAATGACAATCATCGCAGGTGATCCAACGGCCAGCGGCTCGCTCGTGGCGACGCCAAGTGTCAAACCAACGCCGTTGGTTGCAACCGAGAACAACAGCCCAATGAGCGATGGAATGAATGCAACGATCATTACCGCAACAAGATTACGAAACAGGATGGAAAAGCTGTTAGAAATGATGCCGCCAACGCCAAGGGGCGCTTTGGGGCCGGTGGAAGGTATGCTCGTCATGTAAAGTTCCTAATGACAATTTTAGTTTTGGTTAACGCAGAGCTGGCTGCCCAATGCGTCGAGATGAGCAAGCTCAATAAACCGGTTTCTAGACAGGATTATGGCATGGGCCAAGGCACCATACGCAATTGCAGCAAATATGCATCAGTCCTTTGTCGTCTGATCCGCATGGAACTTGTCCTGTCGTCGCTCGCCAAAAAGCTGCTTCTGCTCAAGATGCGCACGTTGCGCGTTGTAGAATGCCCGTAGGAAGGCGACACTGTCCGCTGGCTCAACCTTTTCGGCATAGCTGATCTTGTTGCGGATTTTCTCAATGACCGAGTCTAACGTTGCCTTGTTGCGCGCATTGGTTTGCATACTTGGACGGTTTTCCTGCGCGCGCAGCAGGTCTTCCAGTGTTTGCAGTTCCAATGCGCCATAGTGATCCAACTGGTGGGACAAGAACACGAACTTGTCTTTCACGGGCTTTGGTACCGATTGCGCGAGGTCCTTCAGCAGGATCGGTGTTGGCAGATCGATCACATAGGTGCCTGCAATCATATCACCCAAACGCTGTCGTCGTTTGTTCAGCAGTGGGACCATGATGGTGCCGACGATCCAGCCCAGCGCGATCAAGGATGCCACGGGCGATGCGGTATCCAATGTCAGCAAGAGCGTACCGGGCAGGAAAATCTCGGCCTCTTTCATCAGGTTCCGCACCACCAGCGCATGCGCGCTCAGCGACAGTCCATCGCGTGAAACCACTTTAATTTTCAGCATCCGCTTGCCAATAGTCTGCCCGTTCCACGCCAGTTCGGTCAGCACATAGTAAGGGATGCGGATGATGAAAAAGAGGAGCGCCGAGATCGCCCAAAGTGTTTGAGGCGAAGTCAGGTTCATCACGGCGAGCAGAACCACCAGCGCAATGGCGCCAATAACGGTAATCAGGATGTCGGTGATTTGCGCGCCAAACCGCGCACCCATGCCAGCCACTGACAGATGCAAAGGCACGCCCTCTGGGGGCAGCAGGACATTCGGATCGGGTGCAGGCGCTTTGGTGTTTCGGCGCAACCTCATGACTGCGCCCTCCCACCACGGACAAACCACATCAGCCAGAGACCACCGATGGTCCAGCCGATGATCAACCGCGCGTTTCTGTCTTGGATCAACTGCCGCCCGAACCCTTCGATCAAGGCCGCTGCAACCAGCATAAGTGCGGCGATAATCGCCAGTTTGGCAGCATCCCGTCCTGCGATGCGCAAAGCCTCGGCCCTTGTGTTTTGGCCGGGGAAAAGCACCGCTGCACCCAGCTGTATCCCACCGCCGCAAGCAATGCAGATCGCCGACAATTCGGTCACCCCATGGATCGACAACCAACCGAACAGATCCCAGCCAAGCCCGCGATCCACATGCAGTGCGACAAAGACGCCGATAATCAGACCATTGTAGAAGGTCAGCAAAATGGCAGGAGCGCACAGAAACACGCCAAGCCCAAAGACAAAAATCGCAATCCTTGTGTTATGCGAAAAAAGGAAGGTCGCAAAAGCACCCAAACCCGATGCGCTTGGGTCATCGTCGTAGATCACTGATCGCAGGTAACTTGTCGTTGCCTCTGGGTTGCGCCCACCGGCAAGTTCCCCGGGCATGAGAACGTAGAACCAGGCCGGGTCATCAAGATACAGCAGATAGCCCGCCAATCCGCCGAGCCCCATGCTCAGGAAGCCCAGCAGGACAAAGAACCAGGATTTGCGCATCGCGACAGGCCCGCTTTTGCGCATAAACCGGGCAACAATGCCGCGCGCGCTTTCCTGTGGGGCATAGACAGACAGATAGGCGCGAGCAGTCAGCGCCTCCAGATAACGCAACAGACCCTTATCGAGCGAGATTTCGCGGGCAATCGCCAGAGATGTCGTCGCCTCGCGATAGAGTGCTGCCAAATCGCGTGCCTCGCCAAAGCTCATCCGGCGCAGCCCTTGTCCTTCGGCTTTGGTCACCAGCGCCTCAAGGCGCATCCAGTCGTCTTCACGTTCCTTGCGGAACCTGGCAGAGCGGATCAGATCGGTCGGTTCTTCCATCAGATCAGCTCTTTTGCTTTGATTTCAAGGTAATGCGAGATCAGTTGCGCAGTCACTTTGCCGGGTTCGGTGTCAATCACTGTGACACCCATGCGGGTCAGCCGTTCCATCACGATGCGGCGTTCGTCAATGGACTGGTTCGCGGCGACCAGTTCGGCGACACCGTCCATACTCTCGGGCGCTTTCGCAACCATCTGTTCCAACTCCGGGTCGCGCAGGGTGACAAAGATCAACAGATGGCGGCGGGCGAGGATGCCAATGTTCTCGATCAGCAATTCGGCAGAGGTCGTATCGACGAAATCGGTGAAAATGATGATCAGGCTACGCTTGGGCGTGCGTGCGTTCAGCTCAGTCATTGCCAGCGTATGGTTTGTCTCGCGGCTGACATAATCCAGATCAGCGGTGCGGCTGCGCAGGCGGGCAAAGGCTTTGCGGCCCGCTGTTGGGGCCGAAAAGATGCGGGGGCGGACGTCGTAGGAGTAGAAGCCAACCAGATCACCGCCGATGGCCGCGGCCCATGCGGTCGCCAAGGCTGCCGTAATTGCATGATCAATCCGGGGCATGCCGCCGATTTCTTCGCGCATCAGATAGCCGTTATCGAGGGCGATGATGACATGGTGGTTACGTTCGGCACGCAATTCCTTCGCCACCAAAGACCGTTTGCGAGCCGAGCGTTTCCAATCAATTGTTTTCACGTCCATACCCTGCACAAAGTCTTGCAGCTGATGGAATTCAGACCCTTCGCCAATGGCACGGTTTTCCTTCACGCCAAAAAGGGCAGAATTGACGGAGGTAGTGATCTGCCCGGACTCGACCAAACGGATATTCGGCACAACCCGCAGCTCTGCGCCTAAAGTCAGCTTGGGCACATATTCAAAGAAACCCCAATGGGAGGTCCAAATCAGCCATAAATGCTCGCAGGTCCAAGTGCCACGGCGGACCGCACGGCAGGTGATAACGGCACGCGCTACGCCATCAACGGACGTGAACGCAATGTCGGTGTCCCCGCTAATGCCGTCAGGCCAGTCGATCTGCCCCGAAAGCGCTATCGGTGCGTTGCTGACGGTCAGTTTCAGATCAACTGTTTCGCCGACAAACACTTCGGATGGGTAATCGACCGTGATCGCTTTCCGCGCGGATCGTGACATGATTAGATCTGCAAGCACGGCAACACCCAATACCACCCACAACCCCGCTGCCGCAGCAAAGGGGGCGTCGCCCACAAAGGCGATCAGCATCGAGATCAGCAGGGCGGCCCCGCCGACTGTCAGCAATCTGCGCGATGGCCGTATCAGTGGGGTGCCTCGACTTGATCAAGGATGTTTTCAAGGATTTGCACAGGTCCGCGTCCTTCAATCTCGGCCGTGGGGCCAAGCACGATACGGTGACGCAGGGCCGGGACAAATAACCCTTTCACATCGTCAGGGATCGCGAAGTCGCGGCCTGCCAATGCAGCGGTGGCACGTGCGGCAGTTGCAATCGCGTCAGCGGCACGGGTAGAGGCACCGTAAGAAATCTCGTTATTCTCGCGCGTCGCCCGCACAAGACGCAGGATGTACGCCAAAATCTCATCTTGCAGGATGATCCCATCAATCGCCGCACGGCATTCGGCAAGGATAGCGGCATCCATCACCTTGTCCTGGGCATCCATCGTGGCGCGTACCTCAATCGGTTCTGCCGCGTGCGCTTGCAAGATTGCCATCTCGATATCGGCGGGCGGGAAATCCACGACCAGTTTGAAGAGGAATCGGTCTAGCTGCGCTTCGGGCAGAGGGTAGGTACCCTGCTGTTCAATCGGGTTTTGGGTCGCGATCACCAGAAACTCATTACCCAGCGAATGGTCGGTGCCATCAATGCTGACCATGCGTTCGTTCATCGCCTGCAACAGGGCGGCCTGCGATTTTGGAGGCGCGCGGTTGATCTCATCCGCCAACAGAACCTGACTGAACACCGGGCCTTTGGTCAGCGTGAAATCATTGGTCTGGAAATTGAAAATCGAGGTGCCCAGCACATCGCCCGGCATCAGATCGGGCGTGAACTGGATACGTCCAAATTCCAGATCAAAAGCGGCGGCAAAGCTACGGGCCAAAAGGGTTTTGGCGGTGCCCGGTGGCCCCTCTAGCAAGACATGCCCACGCGCAAAAAGGGCCACCAGCAGCAGATCGATAATCTCTTCTTGGCCCTTCACGGTTTTGCCGATCTCGGTGCGCAGGGCGTCTGCGCGAGCGCTGAGTGTTTCAAGTGTCATGGGCAAGTTGCTCCAAAGTAAGTTCAAAGGCTTCGACATAGGAAATGGCCGCGGTTGCCGGTAGATGCGGTGGCAAGCTGCGCATTTCGTTCAAAAGAGATGTCAGTTTTTCGGTCAGAGCGGGGTGCAGGCGCCTCATATGCTTCAGATACGCCTGTTCCTTGGTGGCAGTGCCTGAAATAGCGGGGCCAAAAAGCGTGCTGCTGACGGCACTCATCCGGGCGGTTACGTAGTCATCCAACAAGGCACCATCCTGACCGGTCATGCGCATCAGCTTGGCCCGCGCGTTGATTGCCTGTCCCTTACGCGCGCTCAGTTTGGACGTTGCATCCACAATCGGGCCATAGCGTAGACCCGCCCGCCAGAAAGTGATCAGCATCAGGATGCCGCCGCCAATCCAAAGGACTGAAAACGGGTATTCAAAATAGCGCAGAAAATCGGACCAGCTGCGTTCATGCTGAACAACCTCTTGCTGTTCGGTAATCCAGACATCCTGACTGTAGTCGATCAGAATGCGTCCCCCGTCTGCCAATTGCGGCAGCAGGACTTGGGCAATCCGGGCGTTGTCCCCCAGACGCAAACCATGGTTGTTGATGAGGTCAGGATCGGAGAGGACGAGAACGCTGTCGTCGCTGTTCGCCAACGCGCAAAATCCCAGCACCATCTCGCCGACATCGCCAATGATTGGGTCACAACCCTGCCCTTCAAACACCTGCGCCACATAAAATCGCGCGGTCAGGCGGTCGCCATTGGGGGCGCGGTAGGAGAAATCACTAAACGGCCTAGGAATGTGACCGACTCCGCCGATTTCTTCACCGGTGATGAGATGCAGTGCATCTTCGGTTCTTTCTGGATCAACCAACAAAATGGGATGACTCAGACCGGTCAGGCGCACGCCACTGCGCCATTTGGGCAGTACCACCATTGTCTGGGCCAGAGCGGCGCGTTCTTCAACCTGCCAGAGCCACAGATCATATTCGTCCTGCTGCAATAGCAACTCTTCTTGCGTGGTGGGGCTGACGCGCTGCTCTGATAAATCGCTGTCATAGAGCGGGGTGATCACCAAACCCAGAGTCTCAGCGTTGATCGTCCAGCCGCCCGCAAAACTCTGCGCATCATGCCCTTCCGATGACAGCCAGATATCCAGCCCATCCATCCCCGACGCCGAACTGCGCAGCTGTTGTTGCTGCTGGCTTGAAAAATAGAGCAATACCGCAATCCCGATCGCAACAAACACAGCGATCAGAACCAACTCGGGGCGTTGTTTGACAGGTTGGGCTGTTGCGTCGCTCACGATGCCAACTCGCGATACAGTGGGGTGATCTGGGTCACATGATGAGCGAACTCCGGCTCGGTCACGTCGCGACCGCCGAATTGGACACGCTCACTGGCGCGGATCAGATCACGCAAGGCGGGCAGATGCCGCTGGTCGGCAGGTAAGCGCCGCAGCGCCTCGCGATCAGTCCAGCTTTGGCGCAATAGCACGCCGTTGGCGGTCACGGCTTTGCGCAGCGCATTCTGCGCAAGGGCCACAAGTGCCGCGCGTCGATCTGCCATGCTGGTGATTTCAGACAGGTTACGAGGTTGCACCTTTGCAGCGCTATCACGCATATGCCTTGGGCCGCGACGGGCAGCATGTGGATTATCAGATGAGGGCTGCAACATGATCCCGACGTTGCCGCCAAACCGCACAAAAACCACGATGATGGCAATCAGGATGATCGCGGCGACCAAACCAAAGGCCAAGCTTCACCCGGCCCGTTCCAGCTACGAGAGTTGTTTTCAGGTTCGTCCACCGTGGCCAATCGTTCCTGTGTATTCAACGCGGGGGCGGCGGCGGTTGGGTCAAAGTAGGCGACGTCGCTGTCAATGCGACGGCGCGCGATGGCATCCAGATAGGCCTTTCCTGATGTTGTCAGCTCAGGTGCGCCCAACGCCCCATTCTGTGCAAAGGCAAAGGGCGCGGACAGCACCGATGAAGCAAGAACCAAAAGCAGGAGATAAAGACGCATGCGCTATTGATACGCAGGTTGAAAACAGGGCTGCAAACAGGTTGTCATGGTTGCCGCAACGGAACAGCGTTGATGTGACAAGAATGCGCCAGCTTTCCAGGGTGACGACGCGCTATCCGGCATGATCAGCTTGCGCCTTGATGGTGCTAGTCATAACCCAAATCAAGCCTGGTGCTGGGGTATGTCACCTGTGCATTGCTCATACCAACGCCACATCGAGTTTGTCGCAGGGGGCAATGATGATGCTGTTCTGGTCTTTGTCCACAAGCCCCGCTAACAATGGGGAAACGACTGATAGGACTAGTCATTTGACCGATGCAATCAAACGCCCCCTGACGCTGCGCGATGTTTCTGAGGCCTCAGGCGTGAGCGAGATGACCGTAAGCCGCGTGTTGCGCAACAAAGGCGACGTAAGCGCCGCAACGCGCCAGAAGGTGCAGGATGCCGCGAAGCGACTGGGCTATGTGCCCAACAAGATTGCTGGTGCGCTGGCCTCGCAACGGGTGAACCTCGTGGCGGCAATCATTCCATCATTGGGCAATATGGTCTTTCCAGAGGTTCTTTCGGGGATTTCCGAGACGCTGGAGGATACAGAGCTTCAACCGGTTGTGGGTGTCACGGACTATCTGCCAGAGAAAGAAGAGAAGGTCTTGTTCGAGATGCTCTCTTGGCGCCCATCGGGCGTGATCATCGCGGGGCTGGAACACTCCGAAGCGTCACAGGCTATGTTGCAGCAGGCTGGCATCCCCGTTGTCGAGATTATGGATACCGATGGCGAACCGATTGATCATTGTGTTGGTATTTCGCACCGTCGCGCCGGGCGAAAGATGGCGGAAGAGATTATCGCCGCTGGCTACAAACGTATCGGGTTTATGGGGACGAAGATGCCTTTGGATCACCGGGCGCGCAAACGGTTTGAGGGGTTCACCCGGACCCTCGCCAAAGCCGGGATCGAGATTGCGGATCAGGAGTTTTACTCTGGCGGGTCTGCACTTGCCAAAGGGCGTGAGATGACGGCAAAGATGATTGAGCGCACCCCCGATCTGGATTTCCTTTATTATTCCAATGACATGATTGGCGCCGGTGGTTTGCTGTACCTGCAAGAGCAGGGCGTCGATATTCCAGGTACCATTGGTCTGGCCGGGTTTAATGGCGTCGAGCTTTTGGATGGTTTGCCGCGCAAATTGGCCACCATGGATGCGTGCCGCCGCGAGATTGGGGTGAAGGCGGCCCAGATCATCGCAGCACTGAATGCCGGAGACGCTGTGCCCGATGGTCCGACCGTCGCGCTGGAACCTACGCTGTCACCGGGCGATACGCTGCGTCGTTAGGGTGGTTCGTCTTGGCGTGAAGCCTTCGGTTGCAATGATTGTAAAACGACAGCGCGCTTACTCGGCCTAGGTCGGATGAATTGGTAGCGACGTCAGGTTTGCGGACTTTGCTGCCGTTCATTTTGTAAACGTAAATGACCGCTTCAGCGCTATGCGGCCTATTTGGCCTTCATGAACGAGAAACTCAGAAGGTCGGTCGCGTCGCAAGGCAGCTTTCAATTGTAGTCCTTCCCGCGCTCCAGCCAAAGGCCATGGACCTCCTCCCAATTCGGAGCTTCCTTCGCGTGGTATCCGAACGTCTTGCCTGTGGCTATTCTGCCAAAAACCTTGATCGCGCGCGCATGAGCGTCGCTGTGAATAAACTCAAGCATGGCCGCTTTGCTGGACCAAATGCTGAGCGTGTGGTGTACACCGTCGATCAGCTTGGCGTCTGCAGACAGGCAGCCTTGAGCATTTTTCGCCTGCCTCATCGACGCGCCTGCATGTTTTGCGAAGACAGGCCAGTGCCAGACTTGTTTTAACTTTAGACCGGTAATTGAGATGTATTGGCTCTGCTCGTCTGAGCTTTTGGCGTTTCTCTCAAGTATCATTTCGTATCCCTCAAGCTTGAGCGACTGGCAGTTGGCGCTTCAGCAGGCGTCTAAGCACTTCAAGATGAATGATGACCCCGAATGGCACAGCGAAAACCGTCGTCAGCATAGACGGAACCTGACCTATTGCGGATGGCTCAGGCGTAAGTGAGACCACTCCATAAACCGAAAGAACAACTAATGAGACCGCCAATGCAAAGTCGAAAAGTCCAATGGCATTCCATCCAACAACAGCAGCGCGCATGGGCCGTCGTGTTATCAAATAGGCGAGCGGAAGAGCGGTGATCCCAATGAAAACATCCATGATTGCAGCAGGGAACGCAATTTCGGCGGGATAAAGTCCCCCGAGGTAAGCAAAATAAAACGTGAAGCCGACGACACGATAAAACTGGCTGCCTACCAAAAGACTGGTTGGCACATTGTCTATTGCCGTCCGGCGCGCCAAACTTGTGGAACGCGCAATGAGGTAGATCACAACGGGCAAAGCCATGATCGCGAGATAAATTGGCGTACGCGCCCGGTCCCCTTCCACCCAGATACCTACGCCTGGGTAAATTGGAAAGGCATTCAAACCTAACGCGACCAGAAACCACCCAATGAAGAATACCGAGATCGTTCGATCCCGTTTCCAGAAGTAGCGACTGAAATAGACAGTGACACCAAGGGGGACGAGCAAGATGAGCAAGGGGACAACGATCATCATTTCAGTGTTTTCCTTCTGAATTCACGTGAATTTGCAGCAACCATGTCGGCAAGTGTCTTGGGGTCAGCACGATAGGCCTGTATGACTTGAGTATTCTGTTTGGTGTCAGGCATGTGCTGCTCGGACCATGCCATCGCGGCAAGCAGTACCGGAATAAGGTCGAGTGCCCGATCTGTCGGCAGGTAGATTGAGGCGCGACCATCAACCGGGTCAGGAAACTTCTCGACCAAACCATGCGTGATCAGGTGATTAAGGCGCGCGCTCAGAATGTTTGTGGCGACGCCTTCGTCCGCACTCTTGAATTCGGAAAAATGCGACTTGTTCGAGAAAATCATGTCCCGCAGGATCAAAAGACTCCATTGGTCGCCGACCACTTCGACGAGAGCGTTGATGGGACATTTGGATCGGTTGCCGCATGAGTTCAATTTAGATTGCATTTCGCAACTTATATAGATTGCAAAATGCAAGTCAAGTGACTTCTTGTAGAGAAGTTAAGTCATGACAAAAGAGCTCTAGTTGTTTTTGATAATTGTGAAGCGGTCATTCATACGCCCCGCAGCATTTGACAGTTTGGGCTCATAGCTGACATCCATCCCGGCTTCGTCAAAAAGCTGGGTAACCGCCTCAGGCGCTAAACCATCCGGATGACATCTTTATCGATCGCCAGAACATAACCCTTACGGGCGATGTTCTTGACCAGAAGTTCGCTCATCATCTGATTGCCCAGCGTATCGCGGAGACGCTTGATACGGGTTGCACCGGCGGCTTCATCACAGTCGGCAGCGGAGCGTCCCGAAATCACGCCCTCGATTTCGGCACCGGTCAGTACCTCATCATCCATGCGCGCCTCGGCGAGGACCGACAGCGTTTCAATCGCGGCATCCGTCAGTTTGAACTCAAAGTCGTTGAGGTAGACGGCCTTTTGATCGCGGCTGATCGTCAGTGAGTTCACCTCTATCCCTTGCCGTTCGATCCGGCCCATGCGGCGGTTCAAGGCAATCAACATGACCAGGAAGGCAACAGCGGCGACCAAAAGGGCCGTCGCAAAGATCAGCAAGACAAAGATGACGAAGCGGTAAGAGGCGAGCGTGTCGGAGAAGGCGGTGCCTGACCCGGCGAGGATTTCCAGAAGTTTAATCTCAGCATTGCTGGTCAGGTTATCATTCTCAACAAACAACCGCTCTACCCGCATGTTAAATGCGTTGGCATCGGGCAGGTTGATAAACAGCAGAATGGCTGCAATGGCCAAGATCAGTACAATTGCCGCAATCCCTGCGACGACGATTTTATTGCCAATTTCGCGTGCTTCAGTAGCGGAGGAAGAACTCACCTGCGCTGTCCTTTCTTTCATCAAGGCTTGGCGTCATCAAAGACACCCAGCACATTCAACAGCTGCCAACCGTTGCCAGCCAGCCGGTCGCGCAGCTGGCTTTGGGCGGAACCGACAGAACACTCGCCCCGCACCTCTGCCACCCCATAGTGGAGCCGCAAAGGATCGTCTTGCTTGGCTTTATAGTCGGCGTAGCAGGCGGCTTGCGCAAAGGTAGCGCTCAGCATCAGAGCTATGAATGAGAAAGAAAGATGTTTCATGCGCTCCACCTGATCCAAAGCCGTTCTGCTATTCAATAACGCCCAATGTTATCGCGATGGCAATCGTATAACCATCCCCCGTTATTGTTTGGCAGGCATCACTCGCGCCAATTTTGGTTCATCGCCGCCATGACGGCACCCGAACTGAAAGGATGCAGATATGTTTAAGCCATTGATCGCCGGGATTACCGCTTTGTCGCTGACCCTCGCCACGACAACGCCCCTTCAGGCGCAAGGTCTGGATCGTGACGATGTAGGCAAACTGATTTTTGGTCTGGCTGCAATCGCAGTGATTGGCGCGGCCATTGATAACAACCGTGATCGCGACCGCAATCGCAGGACGCAGGTCCATCAGACACCGCAACGCAACAACTCGTGGTCTGACTTGAACCGAGACCATCAGAATGCCCAAAACAGACGCCGCGCGCTGCCGCATGCTTGCCTGCGCAGTGTTGAAACGCGCTTTGGACAGCAACGCCTTTTCGGCAAACGCTGCCTTGAGCGGAACTATCGCCATGTAAACCGTTTGCCGGATCGCTGCGCCGTACGGATTTATACCACAGATGGCCCCCGCCGCGGCTTTGATCCCGTGTGCCTGCGCGAACAGGGTTTCCGTTCTGATCGGCACTACTAAGGTGCCGGCGTTGCGCGGTTCCAATGCCCCGGTTACCGCGCCACCTTGGGTGGTTTGCCCTTTAAAGAGTGCGCTGCGTAGAGCGTAAAGAGGCAAACACCCTGTATGGGGCAGAGAGGTTGGACATGGCTCTCTGCCCCTTTTTCCTTGCAGTGACAGCTGTGTTCTGGTCACTGACCCCATGACCAAACCCGATTTCAGTTTTGAGAGTGCCGCACATGAACATGGTTTTGTGCATGTGGCGGGCGTTGATGAAGTCGGACGCGGGCCATTGGCCGGGCCAGTCGTGGCTGCTGCGGTCATTCTGAACCCAGCGCATATCCCTGACGAGTTGAATGATAGTAAGAAGCTGACCGCAAAACGGCGGGATGCGCTATATGACGAACTACTTGCGGTTGCTGACGTTTCTATCGCTGAAGCAACCGTTGCCGAGATTGACGCACATAACATCCTGCGCGCCTCACATATCGCGATGGTCCGGGCGGTTGCAGGATTGTCCGCCAAAGCAGATCACGCGCTGATTGATGGCAACATGATACCCCGCGATTTGGCCATCTCATCCGAGACAATCATCAAGGGCGATGCGCGCAGTTTGAGCATCGCTGCGGCCTCTATCGTGGCCAAGGTGTGGCGTGACAGACACATGGTGGCATTGGCGCAACAGCACCCGCACTATGGCTGGGAGAAGAACGCCGGATACCCAACAGCCCAACATAAATTGGGGCTCCAGCAGTTTGGAGTGACTGCGCATCATAGACGCTCTTTCAAACCCATACACAACATCTTGTATCAAGATAAAAACGTAACCCCCTGAATCAATAAAGATTTTGACACGGAATCGCCTCTGACTCACATTGGGCTCAACCAAAGAGCGGGACACCCGCCGGGGCTATGAGGCAAGTGATGACGACCAAGACGAAAGCAAAAGGGGCTGTGAAGCTCCCGCTCAATACGATTGTGGATGGTGACTGCATCGAAGTGATGAACAGTCTGCCAGCGAGCTCTGTCGACCTGATTTTTGCTGACCCGCCCTATAACCTGCAATTGAAGGGCGATTTGCATCGCCCCGACAATTCCAAGGTTGATGCCGTTGATGACGCATGGGACCAATTCGATAGCTTCAAACTCTATGACAAGTTCACCCGTGAATGGCTTGCCGCGGCCCGTCGTCTTCTGAAGCCAAACGGCGCGATCTGGGTCATCGGCAGCTATCACAATGTCTTCCGCATGGGCGCAGAGTTACAGAACCAGGGGTTCTGGATCCTCAATGATGTCGTGTGGCGCAAATCGAACCCGATGCCGAATTTCCGGGGCAAGCGCCTGACAAACGCCCATGAGACACTGATTTGGGCCTCCAAAGAAGAGGCCAGCAAGTACACCTTCAATTATGAAGCGCTTAAAGCCCTGAACGAGGGCGTGCAAATGCGGTCTGACTGGGTTCTGCCTATCTGTACCGGCCATGAGCGACTGAAGAATGATGAAGGCGAAAAGGCGCATCCCACGCAAAAACCGCAATCCCTCTTGCACCGCGTCCTTGTTGCCACCACGAACCCCGGCGATGTGGTCCTTGACCCCTTCTTCGGGACTGGCACCACGGGCGCGGTCGCAAAAATGCTGGGCCGCGATTTCATCGGGATCGAGCGTGAAGAGGCATACCGCAAGGTCGCCGAGAAGCGCATCAAAAATACCCGCAAGTTCGACAAGGAAGCACTGGAAGTTTCCACGTCAAAACGGGCTGAACCCCGCGTCGCCTTTGGTGTGCTGGTGGAGCGCGGCATGCTGCGCCCCGGTGAGGAATTGTGGAGCATGAACGGCCGTCACAAGGCAAAGGTCCGTGCTGATGGCACGTTGATCGGTGACGACATCAAAGGGTCAATCCATCAGGTCGGGGCCCACCTTGAAGGTGCGCCAAGCTGTAACGGCTGGACCTATTGGCAGTTTAAACGCGACGGGCAGAAGGTGCCCATTGATCTGCTGCGCCAGCAGATCCGCTCAGAGATGGCGAAGCATTAAGTTTTACCAAAGTTGATACCGCCGGTGCCTGCGGCAAGCCTGTCCAATACTGGATGGGCACGCGAGCACTAACTTTTCCCCCGCCATCCCATGTGATGGCGGGGTTTTTTCTATTTGCCACCCTGATCGAGACGCGCCTCAATCGCTTCCAGCTTTTTCATCACCTCGTCGCGATAGGCATCTGTGGCGGCATTGCCTTCCTCGGCATGTGCGTCCTGCATCGAATTCACGATCAGACCGACCAACAGGTTCACCACAGCAAAAGTGGTCACCATAATGAATGGCACGAAGAACACCCACGCATAGGGGTAGACTTCCATCACCGGGCGCACGATGCCCATCGACCAGCTTTCCAGCGTCATGATCTGGAACAGGGAATAGCCCGAGCGACCCAAGGTGCCGAACCATTCGGGGAATGATGTGCCAAAGAGCTTGGTCGCCATGACAGCGGCGATATAGAACACAATGCCCATCAACAGAAATACCGACCCCATGCCGGGCAGGGCGGTCACGAAACCTTCGACCACCCGGCGCAGGGATGGCACGACTGAGATGACACGCAGGACTCGCAGAATGCGCAGCGCACGCAGAACGGACAAACCGCCATTGCCGGGCACCAGTGACACGCCGACAATGATGAAATCAAAGATGTTCCAACCGCTGCGGAAGAATTGAGCACGCTGGGCAAAGAACTTCGCCGCAAGCTCAACCACAAAGATCGCAAGGCAAAGATTATCAAGCGCCGTAATCAAAGGACCCGCCGCCGCCATGATGGTTTTGGATGTCTCCATCCCCAGGATCACGGCATTGAAGATGATCACGCCGACGATGAAATTGCGCACCCAGGCAGTTTCAAGCAGATCAGCGGTTTTTTGGCGAAGGGTCATACAGTTAGCCTTTAATGAAGAGCGCCCTTGATATGGGTTGTTTGCAACATTTGAGCAAGAGCCTGTCGGGACGTGAGGTTATGCTGGACGGATATTCGCAGCGCTGCGCATGCTCTGCTTAAAAAGTGAGCCTTAAATGTCGATGAACCCGCGTTTGATTTTCCGCTGGACCGCGTTTCTTTTAGCCGGGGGCTATTGCATCCGCATGCTGGTTTTTGGCGGCTGGGACCAGTTTGGTGGTCCGTTTCGGTTCCTCACCGTCTGGGCTTTGTTTTGTTCGTTCTTCGCCTTCAGCCGTATGATGGCGATTGAGGAGGAACGCAGCACCCGCCGCTGGGATGGATTCGTCTGTATGACGGCGGTGATCAACACGATGGTTGTGCTTCTTTACTGGCGACTCTTCTTTGCAGACCCAAATTCTGTGACCAGCGACGGGCAGCTGAACAGCTGGCATCTGGAGCTATATCTGCACGGGCTGGGGCCTGCGTTACAGGTGATAGACAGCATATTCATCCATCGCAGTTACCGCAGGCTAGGTGCGGCCTTCGCTTGGCTGTTTGGTGTAGTAGCTGCCTATCTCTCAATCGCGGAGTTGGTCTACGAACCACTGAACACCAGCCCGTCAGGCACAGTGACGAGTGGTTTGCCCTATCCGTTCCTGAACAATCTGGAGTTTGCGGATCGTATGATCGTTTACGGCTCTTACTTCGCCACTGGCGTTGTATTCTTGTTGATTTATGCGGGTATCGCCTGGGCGTTCAGGCGCCGATTTCCTGCGCCAGCAACGCCTTAAGCCCTGATTTATAGTCGGGGTACAGCAGTTCGACCCCCAACTCATCCTTGATGCGGTCGTTGCGCACCTTCTTGCTCTCAGCATAAAAGCTGCGGGCCATTGGGGTCATTTCGGCCGTTTCAAAATCGACGGCTTCCGGGATCGGTTGCCCCAACAGTTCGGCGGCATAGGCGATCACATCCTCCGGCGGCGCCGGGTCGTTGTCGCAGACGTTATAGGCCGCGCCGGGGTTCGGCTTGTTGATTGAGGCGGCAAGGACACGCGCAATATCGGCCACATGCGTGCGGCTGAACACCTGCCCCTTTTTGATGATCCGCCGCGCGGTGCCATTGCGTACCTTCGAGAAAGGCCCGCGTCCGGGTCCATAGATGCTTACCAGACGGAAAATATGCAGTGGCAGGTCTGGAATAGAGGACCATGCTGCCTCTGCCTCAACCCGCGCGATGCCTCTTTTTGTGGCCGGGGTGAGGGGGGTGTTTTCATCGACCCAATCACCTTGGTGGTCGCCATAGACGCCCGTTGTGGACAGATAACCAACCCATTCAAACTGATCTGCGCGCTGCATGATCTCTTCGCGCAGTTCCGCCAACACCGGATCGCCTGCATCACCCGGCGCCGCCGAGATCAGCAAATGCGTTGCTGCATTCAGTGCCGGGATCATATCGGCCCCCGGCCAGATGCGCGGTTCGATCCCTTCGTTCATCAGGCGCGGTGCTTTGTCTTCGGATCGCGTAGTGCCAATGATGCGCCAATCCTGTGGGAGCAACAGGCGAGACAGAGCGCGGGCGCTATAACCGTGGCCAAAGGAAAGCAGTGTCTTGGTCATATCTCTAAGTGGCTCAGTCCGGGTGTCATCACAAGCCCTCATTCATTGGGCGCCGTAGGCAAGAAAACTTTTGACGCCAGGCGTTTAGTGGCGGGCTAGCTTGCGTAATCTGCACTCTCATTATCCAAAATCGCCTTCAACTCCGCCAGATGCCGCACATCCTGCTCAGGATACTCTTCCAACTCCTGCGCGGTTTTTTCGGCGATGTCATCCGGTAGAACACGTAACGCCATCCCGGTCTGCAGGGGCGCGGATGTACGTCTCGCAGGACCGCTCGAAGTAGTACATCCGGTTGAAGGTTTCAGCCACGCTATCACCAATCACAAGCACACCGTGGTTGCCCATGATCATGACCTTTTGTTTGGGGTCGCTGAACAAGGCTGCACAGCGCTCGCCTTCCTCTTCAAACGCCAAACCGCCATAGCCATCGTCAATCACATAGCGGTTAAAGAACGTGGCGCAGTTCTGATCAATCGGTGGCAGGCGGCTGTCCTTGAGAGACGCAAGCACCGTCGCAAAGATTGAATGCACATGCATCGCGCAGCGGGCATGCGGCACCAAACGGTGAATGCCCCCATGCAGCCCCCAGGCCGTGGGGTCCGGCGCGTTTGGTCCTTTCAGCGTGTCAGGATCATTCGCATCCACGGTGATCAGATCACTCGCCTTGATCCGGCTAAAGTGCATTTGATTGGGGTTCATCAGGAACTTGGTGCCATCATCATTGATTGCCAGACTGATATGATTTGCGACCCCTTCGTGCATGTTCAAACGCGCAGTCCAGCGGAAGGCAGCAGCCATATCAACCCGTTCGGCCCAATGGGCAATGTTTTGTGGATGGGTATTCATGACGGCTCCTTGGAATTGGGTATGGTGCAGGGTATTGATGACGTATCAACCCCATCAAAGGAAGTCTTAACATGGCATTCAAGCCCGCGAAGTGGCCCCGCAAGCTGCGGTCTCAGGAATGGTTCGGGGGGTCGTCAAAGGACGCGATCTATCACCGGTCATGGATGAAGAACCAGGGTTTGCCAGCCGATTTGCTGGACGGGCGACCTGTCGTGGGGATTTGCAATACGTGGTCAGAGCTGACGCCTTGCAATGCGCATCTGCGCGATCTGGCCGAAAGGGTGAAGTTCGGGATTTACGAGGCGGGTGGTTTTCCGGTCGAGTTCCCGGTGTTCTCGCCAGCGGAGTCAAGCCTGCGCCCGACCGCGATGATGTTCCGCAACCTGTGCGCCATGGACGTCGAAGAGGCGATACGGGGTATGTCGATGGATGGTGTCGTGCTGCTGGCTACGAGCTGCGACAAGACCACGCCTGCGCTATTGATGGGTGCTGCCTCTGTCGATCTGCTTACAATCGTCGTTTCTGGCGGCCCGATGCTCAACGGGATGTTCCATGGTGAACGGGTGGGCTCTGGTACACATCTTTGGAAATTCTCTGAAGCGGTCCGCGCTGGCACCATGACTGCGGAAGAGTTCGTCGAGGCTGAGGCTTCCATGTCTCGCTCACCTGGTTCCTGTAACACGATGGGCACCGCCAGCACGATGGCCTCTATGGCCGAGGCGCTGGGCATGGCTTTGTCCGGCAATGCCGCAATTCCAGCTGTTGATAGCCGCCGCCGGGTGATGGCGCATCTGACGGGGCGGCGCATTGTGGATATGGTGAAGGATGACCTAAAGCCGTCTGATGTGATGACGAAAGAAGCGTTTGAAAACGCCATTCGCACGAATGCCGCGATTGGCGGGTCGACAAACGCCGTTATTCACCTTTTGGCCATGGCGGGTCGCACCAAGGGGGTTGAGCTAACACTGGACGATTGGGATCGCTTGGGGCGTGATGTGCCGACAATCGTGAACCTGATGCCATCGGGCAAATACCTGATGGAAGAATTCTTCTATGCGGGTGGATTGCCTGTCGTCATCAAACGGTTGGGCGAAGCGGGTCTGCTTCACAAGGATGCGCTTACCGTGTCAGGCGGGTCTATGTGGGACGAAGTCAAGCACGTCAAGAACTGGAATGAGGACGTGATCCTGCCGGTTGAAAAGGCGCTGACCCAATCGGGTGGCATCGCCGTTCTGCGCGGCAATCTGGCCCCGGGCGGTGCCGTGATCAAGCCCTCTGCCGCGACGTCTGAACTGATGCAGCACACAGGCCGCGCCGTCGTGTTTGAGGACATTGACGACTACAAAGCGCGGATCAACGATGATGATCTGGATATCGACGAAACCTGCGTGATGGTTCTGAAAAACTGTGGCCCGCGCGGGTATCCGGGCATGGCCGAGGTTGGGAACATGGGGCTGCCGCCGAAGATCCTAAAGAAAGGGATCACAGACATGGTGCGGATTTCCGATGCGCGTATGTCGGGCACCGCCTTCGGCACGGTCGTATTGCACACCTCGCCAGAGGCCGCCGTAGGTGGCCCACTGGCCGTGGTGCGTGATGGCGACATGATTGAGCTAGACGTTGCAGGTCGCCGTATCCATCTGGATATCACCGATGAAGAACTCGCGTCCCGTATGGCAGAATGGACCGCCGAAAAATCTGGGGCCAATCCACGCCCGGAAAGCGGCTATGCCATGCTCTACCATGACCGTGTGATGGGCGCAGACACAGGCGCAGATTTCGATTTCCTCGTCGGTCACCGCGGCAATGCCGTTGGCAAGGAAGCCCACTGATGACGCCCATTTGTCTGGTAGGGATCGGCAAGATCGCGGTCGATCAGCACGTACCCGCGATCAACGGCAGCGATGAGTGGGAACTGGCCGCAACCGTCAGCAGGGCAGGCACGGTAGATGGCGTCCCCGCCTACACTGATTTTGATCAGATGCTGAACGAACGGCCGGATGTCCCTGTCATATCGCTCTGTCTGCCCCCGGTGCCGCGCTACGATTACGCGGCCAAAGCCATTGCGGCAGGTCGCCACGTGATGCTCGAAAAACCACCCGGTGCGACACTTGCAGAGGTCGATGCGCTGGCCAAAATGGCAAAAGATGCAGGCGTCACGCTCTACACCACATGGCATAGCCGCATGGCCAAAGGGGTTGCGCCCGCCAAAGCATGGCTTGCCGACAAAAGTGTTACTGGCGCGCATATCACTTGGAAGGAAGACGTGCGGCGCTGGCATCCGGGGCAGGAATGGGTTTTTGCGCCCGGCGGCATGGGGGTCTTTGATCCCGGCAGCAATGCCCTTTCGATCATCACTGAAATCCTGCTAATGCCGATCCATCTGCGCGTTGCAGACCTGTATTTCCCTGAAAACCGGGACACACCGATTGCAGCACAGCTGCAATGGACCGAGAATGTCACGGGTGACTTTGATTGGCGGCAAGAGGGGCCGCAGAACTGGGACATCACTGTGGAAACCACGGCGGGCACGCTACACCTGCACGACGGTGGTGACCGTTTGATCATCGCTGGCAAAGAGATCGTCGCTGGCAATAACCGCGAGTACCCCGCACTCTATGATCGTATGGCAGAACTGGTGAAAAATAGCGCATCAGAGGTGGACGTATCGCCAATGATCCATGTGGCCGACGCGCTCACGTTGGGCAAACGGATCACAGTCGACCCGTTCCATTTTTGATCTAACCCTTTGCTTTTCATGTTGAAAAAATACCTCCGCCGGAGGCATCCTGATCCATAATCAGACGCTCACGGGCCTTTTCGCAAATCGCCAAAAATTTACCATTTGATAAAAAATAAAACTGTGGCAGGCTGTTCGTGAGAAGCCACGACAGGATGACACCCATGTCCAGCCCTATGACCCCCGGTATTGCCGCGGCGCGTTTGCCAGAAGACGCGCTTGCCGAAAACTTCGCAGACTTACATGCACCATTCGCGCCGCACGAGGCTGCAGTTGCTGCAGATCGTTGCTATTTTTGCCATGATGCGCCCTGTGTGACGGCCTGCCCGACAGAGATCGACATCCCGCTCTTTATCCGCCAGATCAGCACGGGCACGTCCGAGGCAGCAGCGAAAACCATCTTTGATCAGAACATTCTCGGCGGCATGTGCGCCCGTGTGTGCCCGACAGAAGACCTCTGCGAACAGGCGTGCGTGCGTGAATTGGCCGAGGGTAAGCCGGTTGAGATCGGGCGCTTGCAGCGACATGCCACCGATACCCTGATGGCCAAACAGCGCCATCCTTATGACCGTGCGCCAGAGACGGGTAAGAAGATCGCGGTTGTCGGTGCCGGACCTGCCGGGTTGGCTTGTGCCCATCGGTTGGCGATGCATGGCCATGACGTGACAATCTACGATGCTGCGGCCAAGGCGGGCGGGCTGAACGAATTCGGCATTGCTGCCTATAAATCCACCGACGATTTTGCCGCGCGCGAGGTGGATTGGCTGCTCGGCATTGGTGGGATTGAGATCAAACCGGGTATGCGTCTTGGGGATGAACTGACCATGGACTCCCTGACCCATTGCTTTGATGCGGTGTTCCTTGGTGTAGGCCTTGGCGGAGTGAACGCTTTGCGCAGCGAAGGCGAAGACAAAGATGGCGTTCGCGATGCGGTCGATTTTATCAAGGACCTGAGGCAAGCCGGTGATCTTGCAACGCTACCCGTCGGGCGTGATGTGGTTGTCATCGGCGGCGGCATGACAGCCGTCGACGCTGCTGTGCAATCCAAGCTGCTGGGTGCCCAGAACGTCACAATTGCCTACCGTCGTGGCCGCGATGCGATGAGCGCGAGCGCATATGAGCAAGACCTCGCAGCCTCCAAAGGCGTGCGTTTGATGTTCAACGCGCAGCCGGTTGCGATCCATGGCAACGGTGCCGTGCGCGAGATTGAGTTGGAATACACAGCAGATGACGGCGGCGGCCTGAAAGGGACGGGTGAGACGATCCGACTTGCCGCTGATCAAGTTTTCAAAGCGATTGGACAGACGCTGACCACCGATGGCGGGCTAGATCTGGAAGGGCGCAAGATTGCTGTGACGGGTGCCGGTCGCACCAGCCACGATGGTGTTTGGGCCGGTGGTGACTGTGCCAGTGGTGGTGATGACCTGACAGTGACTGCCGTGGCCGAGGGGCGCGATGCCGCGATGGATATTCATGCGGTCTTGATGGGCGCAAAAGGGTGAAGTGGGGCGCCATCATAGTGGCGGCGAACCTAGGAACGATGGCGCTTGCACAGCCCGACCCTTTCCTCGGGACAAGATGCGGTCCGAACGAAAACATCCACGTTGAGCCCGGTGCGATTGGTTTCAACGAACATACGGTCTGCGACTGGCGCGATCCGCCGGTGGTTAAAGCCTTCTCGCTTCACGGATTGATTGATTGCCGGAACGTCTATGTTTTGGATGCCGCGACCGATCCGGTGACAACACGAACCCTTGATCAAGGCACCCGACATCTGCGGTTGGTGCTGGTGAACGATATAGATATGGACGTGTACCTTGATCGCGTTCCGGTCGGGCGCTTTGGCGCATGCGGCTGATTTTGACAGGAGAAACCAACGATGGCTGATCTGACGACAGACTTTCTAGGGATCAAATCCCCTAACCCGTTCTGGCTGGCCTCGGCCCCGCCGACAGACAAAGAATATAACGTTCGCCGCGCATTTGAGGCTTACTGGGGCGGCGTCGTTTGGAAAACACTCGGGGCCGAAGGGCCGCCGGTCGTAAACGTCAATGGCCCGCGTTATGGTGCGATTTATGGCGCGGATCGGCGGTTGTTGGGTCTGAACAATATTGAGTTGATCACCGACCGCCCGCTTGAAACCAACCTCGAAGAAATCACCCGCGTGAAGGCCGACTACCCCGATCGCGCGATGATCGTGTCGATCATGGTGCCTTGTGAAGAACAGGCCTGGAAAGACATCCTCCCCCGCGTGGCAGCCACTGGCGCAGACGGAATTGAGCTGAACTTTGGCTGCCCGCATGGGATGTCGGAACGGGGCATGGGCGCGGCTGTTGGGCAGGTGCCTGAATACATCGAGATGGTGACGCGCTGGTGCAAACAGTACTACGATAAGCCAGTGATCGTGAAGCTGACACCGAACATCACCGATGTCCGCAAACCGGCTGCTGCCGCCATGCGTGGTGGGGCGGATGCGGTCAGCCTGATCAATACGATCAACTCGATTACATCGGTCGATCTTGACACAATGTCACCCGAGCCTTCGATTGACGGCAAAGGATCGCATGGTGGCTATTGCGGCCCGGCGGTGAAACCCATCGCCATGTCGATGGTCTCAGAGATTGCGCGCGATCCCGAAACGCACGGCCTGCCAATCAGTGGCATTGGCGGGATCACAACTTGGCGCGATGCGGCGGAATTTATCAGCCTTGGTGCAGGCAATGTGCAGGTTTGCACGGCAGCGATGACCTATGGTTTCAAGATCGTGCAAGAGATGATCAGCGGGTTGTCGCAGTGGATGGATGAAAAAGGCTATACCTCGGTGGAAGAGGTGGTCGGTCGTGCCGTCCCGAATGTGACGGATTGGCAATATCTGAACCTGAACTATATCGCCAAGGCCAAGATCAATCAGGATGATTGCATCAAATGCGGACGTTGCTATGCGGCCTGCGAAGACACCAGCCACCAAGCGATTGCGATGTCAGAAGATCGTACCTTTACCGTGATTGATGAGGAATGCGTCGCCTGCAACCTTTGCGTCGACGTATGTCCGGTTGAAAACTGCATCACGATGGAGGCGATGCAGCCCGGTCAGATTGACCCGCGCACGGGCAAGGTTGTCGAGAAGGAATACGCCAACTGGACAACGCACCCGAATAATCCGGGTGCGGTGGCGGCTGAGTAGTCAAGCTCCAAATACAAATCGTATGTCTGCCTGCATACGCGCCAGCAGGGAGACGGGCCAAGACAGTCCCTCAGGATCCTTTACAGTGACATGCCATCCGCGAATATGGGCGACAAACTGCGGTCTCGCCATCGTGTTTCCTCGCGTTGTGTCAAACAGCATTGCTTCGTCAGCGGTCGCGATGGCATCGAACAATGTGTCTTTAAAAATACGATGATAGCGGTTTATGATACGGTCAGTGGGCACGTCATGTCCACCTTCGCGCACCCGGTTTGCAACGCGTTGCACATTGATCTGCGGATCATCGGTGGTCACAAAGACCAACTGAACAAAGAACCCAAGATCCCTCGCCTTGACCATGGCGTCGACATGGCTGTGATGCGACATCACTGTCTCGTAAGAGAATGAGGCATATGCATCAATGGCAGCGTCACGTCTCGTTCTTACAATACGCTGGGATTGTATATTGCGTTCATGCAGATCGCCGGGAAGCATCTTCGCAATCTCATCAGCGTTTGCATAGTCTGGGATCTCGCGCCCGGCGCGCTGTAGGAAAGAAAGAACAGTCGTCTTTCCAGACCCGTTCGGGCCGCCAATAACAAGAAGTGTTGGGCGGTCCGCCATCTCTTTTGGCGGTCCTGACCCTATCGTTTATTTGCAGGCGTTAGGCCAAGCTTTGTTGTCGCAGCGATGGCTTGCGTTCCAGCGGCTTCAAAAGCAGTATGCCACGCATCTCCACCCATTTCTGTTACATTCCGCGACTTTGGGAATTGCAGATTGAATAGCTCTTCAGGTGTGAGCAGTGGTCTCAACCGATCCATGATTTTGGCGGCATCCTTATGAATAGCAGTCTTGTCGCGGCCACCAGCGATCTGCACTGTCCCTGCGGCAATAGCTGCTTCAAGTATCTGCAGGATCGTAAATGTTCCTGGGGCATAATCGTTGCGCGTACTTGGCTTCGACCCCTTGCTCGAGGCAGGCGAATATGCGATTTTTTCGTCCATATCAAAGGTCCTTTTTGCCTGTCGTCAGTGAATCGATGTTCGTGCCGCAGGTCAAGCACCAATCATTCTGCCAAGGATCTGGGCCAAAATGGGGCGATGAGCCCCAACATTGCAGATACACCTAAATATTTCGTTCAGGGTGCGCCGATGCCGCAAACACTAAACTAATATGGGGAGGGTTCCGGACTTACGCAACCAAGTTTCCATTTTGTGATCACAATTGAAGGGTGCGCGCAATGACCTTCGCGACGTGTTCTTCGGCGCCATCAAACGGATCGTCCCGGCCTAGTACAGCCCGCACCTGCACATCGAAATCGGCGTAATGCTGGGTCAAAGCCCAGATTGAAAAGATCAGGTGGTGCGGATCGATATCGGCGATCTTGCCCTCATCTACCCATGCTTTGATGATCCGGGCTTTCTCATCAACAAGTGCCTTGAGGTCGTTTTTCAGGATATTCTCAATCCGTGGTGCGCCTTGCAGAACTTCGTTGGCAAAGAGGCGACTTTCACGCGGGTAGTCCCGGCTCATCGCCAGTTTGCGCCGGGCGTAGCCCATGATCTCGGCGACGGGGTCACCTGCACCGTCAAGGGCTTTGAGCGGGTCTAGCCATGTTTCCAGCAACCGTTCCAGCAATGCGGCATGGATCGCTTCTTTTGAGGCGAAATAGTACAGCAAGTTGGGTTTTGACAGCCCGGCTGCTTCAGCAATCTGATCCAAAGTCGTTCCACGAAACCCGAATTGTGAAAACACGTCTAAACCGGCGGACAAAATCGCAGCGCGGTTGCGTTGCTGAATACGGGTGGGGGGTTTGGTCATGCCGATCCTTCGCTTAAAAACCGGGCGGAATTTGGGCAAACGTGCCCGTGACTGCCAGCTTTGGTTGCATCTGCCTGTAATCCGAGCGGAAAACTTGACTGGTGCTTTCCCTCTGTTAGCGTTGTTTTGACCACTTGGTCAAATGCAAGCGAAGGAGCCCCCATGCCAGCCCCCGGAGAGAACCTGCGTATCAACGGCGAACGGCTGTGGGACAGCCTGATGGAAATGGCCAAGATCGGCCCCGGTGTTGCAGGCGGGAATAACCGCCAGACCTTGACCGATGAAGACAGCGAGGGCCGTCACCTGTTCCAGAAATGGTGCGAAGCGGCGGGCTGCACAATGGGTGTTGATGAGATCGGCAACATGTTTGCGCGGCGCGAGGGCACGGATCCGGATGCGCTGCCTGTTTATGTGGGCTCGCATTTGGACACCCAGCCTACCGGCGGCAAATATGACGGCGTGTTGGGCGTATTAGGTGGTCTGGAAATCCTGCGCACGCTCAATGACCTCGATATCAAGACCAAACATCCGATTGTCGTGACGAATTGGACCAATGAGGAAGGCACGCGCTACGCCCCCGCCATGCTCGCCTCGGGCGTCTTTGCGGGCAAACATACGCTCGACTGGGCGAATGACCGGGTGGATGCGGATGGCAAACGTTTCGGGGATGAGCTGGAGCGGATCGGCTGGAGGGGTGAGGAAAAGGTCGGTGATCGCAAGATGCATGCCTTCTTTGAACTGCATATCGAACAGGGGCCGATTTTGGAGGCTGAAGGCAAGGACATTGGCGTTGTGACGCACGGCCAGGGCCTGCGCTGGATCGAATGTACGATCACCGGCAAGGAAAGCCATACCGGATCAACGCCGATGCATATGCGCAAGAACGCGGGGCGCGGTTTGGCTTTGGTGACCGAGTTGGTGCACGAGATTGCGATGAAGAACCAACCAAATGCGGTGGGGGCCATCGGGCATATCGACGTCTACCCAAACAGCCGCAACATCATCCCCGGTAAGGTGGTCTTCACCGTCGATATGCGGACGCATCTTTTGGACAAGCTGAACGGGATGGTGGCCGAGTTCGAAGAACGCGCACCGAAGATCTGCGAAGAGATCAGCGTGGAGTTCTCCTGCGAAATCGTCGGGCAATTCGACCCGCCCGCCTTTGACGAAGGCTGCGTGAAAGCCGTGCGCGACGCGGCGGAGCGGTTGGGCTATAGCCACATGGATATCGTCTCGGGTGCCGGACATGATGCCTGCTGGATCAACGATCTTTATCCGACAGCGATGGTGATGTGCCCTTGTGTGGATGGTTTGAGCCACAATGAGGCGGAAGAGATTTCACCGGAATGGGCGGCGGCGGGCACGGATGTGCTGTTTCATGCGGTGGTCGAGACGGCGGAGATTGTGGGGTAAAGGGGGCGCTGCCCCCGGCCTGCGGCCTCCCCCAAGGTATTTGAGAACATGAGAAGATGAGGGCCCGCGAAAGGCCGACAGGGAGAAAAGATCATGACCAAAGTCATCAAGAACGGCACGATTGTTACCCATGACCTGACTTATGAAGCGGACGTCCTGATCGACGGCGGCACGATCATCGAGATTGGTCCCAACCTGAAGGGCGACGAGGAACTGGATGCGACCGGTTGCTATGTCATGCCGGGTGGTATTGACCCCCACGTCCATCTGGAAATGCCGTTCATGGGCACCTACTCCTCCGATGATTTCGAGAGCGGCACCCGTGCTGGCCTTGCGGGTGGCACCACGATGGTTGTCGATTTCTGCCTGCCTAATCAGGGCGAGAGCCTGCTCGACGCGATCAAGCGCTGGGACAACAAATCGACCCGTGCGAACTGTGATTACTCCTTCCATATGGCGGTGACATGGTGGGGTGAGCAGGTCTTCAACGACATGGAAACAGTCGTGAAGGATCGTGGTATCAACACCTTCAAGCACTTCCTCGCCTACAAGGGCGCGTTGATGGTGAATGATGATGAGCTTTTCTCATCCTTCAACCGCCTGTCAGAACTGGGGGCCATCGCGATGGTCCACGCGGAAAACGGGGATGTTGTCGCCGAGATGACCGCAAAACTGCTGACCGAGGGAAATACCGGCCCAGAAGGTCACGCCTATTCACGCCCATCTCAGGTTGAGGGCGAGGCCACCAACCGCGCGATCATGATCGCTGATATGGCGGGTGTGCCACTCTATGTGGTGCATACCTCTTGCGAAGAGGCGCATGAGGCCATTCGCCGGGCGCGGCAACAGGGCAAGCGCGTTTGGGGTGAGCCACTGATCCAGCACCTGACGCTCGATGAGAGTGAATATTTCAACAAAGATTGGGACCATGCCGCGCGCCGCGTTATGTCACCGCCTTTCCGGAACAAGCAGCATCAGGATAGCCTTTGGGCGGGTTTGCAATCTGGGTCATTGAGCGTTGTGGCGACGGACCACTGCGCCTTTACGACCGAACAGAAGCGGACAGGTGTGGGTGATTTCTCGAAAATTCCAAATGGTACGGGTGGGCTTGAGGATCGGATGCCGATGCTCTGGACCCACGGGGTTGAGACGGGGCGTCTGACACCGAATGAGTTTGTGGCTGTGACCTCCACCAACATCGCGAAGATACTCAACTGCTATCCGAACAAAGGTGCTGTGATGGTCGGGGCTGATGCCGATCTGGTGGTCTGGGACCCAGCGAAGACCAAGACGATCGCTGCCGGTACCCAGCAATCGGCTATCGACTATAACGTGTTCGAGGGCAAAGAGGTGAAGGGCCTGCCGCGCTTTACCCTGACGCGCGGCCACGTGGCGATCCATGATGGGGAAGTGCGCACGCAGGAAGGGCACGGCAAGTTCGTGAAGCGCGAGGCGAATACGCCTGTGAACAAAGCGCTGTCCTCGTGGAAAGAACTGACCGCGCCGCAGCCAGTGAAGCGGACGGGTATTCCGGCGACAGGAGTCTAGGGAAATTGGGAAGCTAGCATGTGGGCAATTGCAAGTAGCAAAGAGATCCGAACGCTATACCAACGAAATGCTGTTACGAGTGTCTTAGTTGCTGATTATTCCTGCCAACAGACCGATTGGCTGTTTGCAAATTGGAACAGGATTCACCAGGACAGCGACAGCACTTGGCACGTGTGTGTTCCGACCACAGAGACGCGGAGTGGCATTGGCTATGGAGAGTTTGCGAAGGAGCACTTCAATTCTAACTTATCGCTACGATTGGGAATGATGTATGGCATTCCAGAGCCAAAGTATCCCTGTATGGTCTTTGATAACTACGATCCTGGAAGCAGACAAAAGTATGTGTCGCTGGACGACTATTCAGACAGTCAGCTAGCAGCATTCTTCCGCGAAACATCCCGAACACTGAGAGAACGGCGAGCGAAGGGCAACTGGGGTCACAAGCCAGATGATATCATTCGTGAGATAACAAGGCGCGAGCGAATAAGGAGAAATGTGACTTGGGCGACTGCGGAAAGACTCTTCTCATTGATTATGGGGTTTAGAGGCTAAATTGCGATGATTACAGTATCAGCCTCGGGCCTCAACCTCACCTTCCAGACCAACGATGGCCCTGTACATGCGCTCAAGGATGTGAACCTTGAGATCAATAAGGGCGATTTTGTTTCGTTTATCGGCCCCTCGGGCTGCGGAAAGACGACGTTTCTGCGCTGTATTGCGGGGCTTGAGACGCCAACAGGTGGCCAGATTTCTGTCAATGGCATGACCCCGGATGAGGCGCGGATGGCGCGTGCTTATGGCTATGTGTTTCAGGCGGCGGGCCTTTATCCGTGGCGCACAATTGGGGGCAATATCAAGCTGCCGTTGGAGATTATGGGGTTTTCTAAAGCCGAGCAGAACGAAAGAGTGACACGTGTGCTGGAGCTTGTTGATCTGGCCGGGTTTGACAAGAAATTCCCTTGGCAATTGTCGGGCGGGATGCAGCAGCGTGCCTCGATTGCCCGCGCGCTGGCGTTTGACGCGGACATCCTGCTGATGGACGAACCCTTTGGTGCGCTGGATGAGATTGTCCGTGATCACCTCAATGAACAGCTCTTACAGCTCTGGGCACGAACGGAGAAGACAATTGGGTTTGTGACCCACTCAATCCCCGAGGCGGTGTATCTGTCGACCAAGATTGTTGTGATGTCCCCGCGTCCGGGGCGGATTACGGATGTGATTGATAGTCCTTTGCCAAAGGAGCGGCCTTTGGACATTCGCGATACGCCGGAATTTATCGAGGTGGCGCATCGTGTACGCGATGGTCTGCGGGCGGGGCATATTGATGAATAGACCCCACGGGTTGAAATTTGATTGGGCGAAGAGCGTCAGGGGGCCTGCTTGAAGTCTTTGTTGCCCGTATTGACCGTTGTCGGGGCGATCCTTTTGTTTTGGATCGTCTCAGTCGTGCCGATGAATATGCATCTGACGGCGGATCAGGCGCAGCGGCAGGATATCGCGGTGACGCCTGATACGCCTGCGGCGCGGCAGGAGTACTCGGGCATCGGGCTGGCCCTACGCAACACGCATCTCTTTGGAATGACCTATACGTTGGAACGCCCGCGTCTGCCGTCCCCGCATCAGGTGGCGGTCGAGATGTGGGATACGATTGCCTTGAAGAAGATCACGTCCCGCAGGTCGTTGGTTTACCATGGGTGGGTAACGCTGTCGGCCACTTTGCTTGGCTTTGCGATTGGGACCGGCCTCGGCATCTTGCTGGCGGTTGGGATTGTCTATAACCGCGCGATGGATATGAGCGTGATGCCTTGGGCGATTGCCAGCCAGACTATTCCGATCCTGGCGCTCGCGCCGATGATCATCGTGATGCTGGGGTCGATTGGGATACAGGGGTTGTTTCCCAAGGCAGTGATCAGTGCCTACCTGAGTTTCTTTCCGGTCGTTGTGGGCATGGTAAAGGGGCTTCGGAGCCCTGATGGGATGCAGTTGGACCTGTTGCGGACCTACTATGCGAGCCCATCGCAGGCGTTTTGGAAATTACGACTGCCTGCATCTGTGCCGTATCTCTTCGCCTCGCTGAAGATTGGGATTTCGGCATCGCTGGTTGGTGCTATCGTGGCGGAACTGCCGACAGGTGCGCGGGCTGGGTTTGGTGCGCGTATGCTGGTTGGTGACCAATACGGGCAGCCGATGGTCACTTGGGCGGCGCTTTTTGCGGCGGCCATTACGGCAGCGGCGCTAGTGGGGCTCTTTAGCTTGATAGAGCGCTGGACCTTGCGCCGCATGGGGATGCAAGCGGCATGACAGGGACGGCTCTTATAAGTGCATTGGCCGTTTGGGGTGTGGGGTGGTTTGTGAACAGCCGGTTGGCCAATAGCGTCATGGCCAAAAACAGGCTGGTGAAGCTGCTGGTTCCGGCGATCTTTGGTTTGACGCTGCTGATCATGTGGGAGTTGCTGGTGCGAATGCTTGAAATCAGCCCTGTGATCCTGCCGCCACCAACCATGATCGCGGATCGCTTTGCCAGTGAACTACCGACACTCTGGGCCGATTTTGAACAAACGATCATCAAAGGCGCGATGACGGGATATATCATCGGGATGATCGCGGCCTTTGCCGTGGCCATTCTGGCGGATCGATCTGCGTTCTTGACCCGTGGTATTTTGCCGGTGGGTAGCTTCATGGCGGCCTTGCCTATTGTCGGCACGGCGCCAATCTTTGTGCGCTGGCTGGGCAGTGACTGGCAGTCGAAGGCGGCGGTTGTTGCGGTGATGGTGTTCTTTCCGATCCTGGTGAATACTGTGGCGGGTTTGCGCGATACGACGCCTATGCAACGCGACCTGATGCGCACCTATGGTGCGGGCTATTGGCCAACGCTGTTCAAGCTGCGCTTGCCTGCAGCGATGCCGTTTATCTTTAACGGGCTTAAGATTGCGACTACTCTGGCGCTGATTGGTGCGATTGTTGCTGAATTTTTCGGCTCTCCCACGGTGGGCATGGGCTTTCGTATATCCACGTCTGTAGGCCAGCTTGCGCTTGATATGGTCTGGGCCGAGATTGTGGTGGCTGCACTCGCGGGAAGCGCGTTCTACGGGCTGATGGCATGGATTGAGGGGCGGGTGACCTTTTGGCACCCATCGCAACGTAAATAACGGGACCAAGCCCCGATAAGAGGGCAAATGAAACTGACTAGGAGGTCATGAAATGAAGAAATTAATGATGGCAGCGGCACTGGCCGCAGGACTGGGTGGGACCGCGCATGCTGACGGCCATGCCAATGATGTGACGCTGCAATTGCAGTGGGTCACGCAATCGCAGTTCGCGGGGTACTATGTTGCTTTGGATCAGGGCTTTTACGAAGAAGAAGGGCTGAACGTCACGATCCTGCCTGGCGGTCCCGATATTGCCCCACCACAAGTGCTGGTAGACGGTGGCGCTGATGTGATGCTGAACTGGATGCCCTCGGCACTGGCCGCCCGTGAAAAGGGTTTGCCAGTGGTGAACATCGCGCAGCCGTTTAAGACATCCGGTCTGATGCTGACGTGCTGGAAAGATACCGGCATTGAAAGCGTCGCGGATTTCCGTGGCAAAACCATTGGCGTTTGGTTCTTCGGTAACGAATACCCGTTCCTCAGCTGGATGAGCCAAGAGGGTATTCCAACCGATGGTAGTGACGATGGCGTGACCGTGCTGAAGCAAGGCTTTAACGTCGATCCATTGCTGAACCGTGAGGCGGATTGCATTTCGACCATGACCTACAACGAGTACGGTCAGGTGTTGGATGCTGGTGTGTCCGAGGATGAACTGGTGACCTTCAAGTACGAAGACCAGGGCGTCGCGACGCTGGAAGACGGTATCTATGCGCTGGAAGAGAACCTCGAAGATCCGGTGTTCGTCGACAAAATGGTCCGCTTTGTGCGTGCGTCGATGCGCGGCTGGAAATGGGCTGAGGAGAACCCCGAAGATGCAGCAGGCATCGTGCTCGACAATGATGAAACCGGTGCACAGTCCGAGGCGGCACAAGTGCGCATGATGGGCGAAATTGCCAAGCTGACCGCCGGGTCAGATGGTTCACTTGATCCGGCAGATTTCCAGCGGACCGTGGATACACTGCTGGCTGGCGGATCCGATCCGGTGATTTCCCAGCAGCCTGAGGGCGCGTGGACCAGCGTGATTACGGATCAGGCGCTGAACTAAGCGAATAGGTCGGCGCCCGTGACGCGCTGACTTTGATGATCTGGCGATACCCCGGGGCTTTCCCGGGGTATTTGCTTTTTAGCGGTGATCTCACGAAGGTTTGAGGGATTGGACCCATGACAGGCACAACGAAGGGTCGGCAAACGGCGGTGACGTGCTATGATTGAGGAAGCGAGATCGTTTTACGGAGATTTCAGATGAAGACATCACCGATGAACCGCCGTTCGGCGATGGCCCTTGGTGCTGCTGCCCTAGTGACACCTGCAACAGGCCTTTTGACCCCCGCACGGGCTGCGGGGCTGGCCCCAACCCCGACCATGCGTGGGGGTGCCAACAACTATCGCCCTGACGCGCCGATTGTGGACCGCATCGGCGGTGGCGGCTTTTGGATGACCGGAACGGTGCGCCGCGCGGGTGATGGTATGCCTTTGCCTGATCAGCGCATTCAGATGTGGGCGCATACCACCGAGGGGCACGAACGGGATCCCCATAGTCATGGGGCGACCTTGACTGACGCCGACGGCGCATTCCGTTTGGAGATGCCGCAGATTGTACCTGCTTTTGGGCAGGCGCATGGGCATTTGGCCTATGACAGTACAGCGTTCAAGACTGTGTTCTTGCGACCATTGCTGGCGAGCCCCAACGATACCACACTACATGTAGAATTCGTGCTTGAGCCTGCGTAGCGTTCTGGTCTGGGGCGCGCTCATCACGGCGTTCCTCGTGCCGATCCTTGCGGCGGCAATGAGTCCCTTGTTGCAGTGGCGTGATCCGATTTACATCGCAGCGGGCTTTGCCGGTGTCATTGGTATGTCTCTGATGCTGATCCAGCCTTTGCTGGTGATTGGGGCACTGCCGGGGCTTTCGCTACAAGCCAGTCGCCGCGTGCATCGCTATGGAGGCACTATCCTTGTTCTGGCCGTCGTGATCCATATGGTAGGCCTGTGGGTCACCAGCCCCCGGACGTGATTGACGTGCTTCTGTTTCGGTCGCCCACGCCGTTTGCAATCTGGGGCGCGCTGGCGATGTGGGCTGTTTTCGGGGCCGCTTTGCTTACCATTTGGCGGGCGCGATTGCCGCTGCGCCTATGGCGTTGGGGGCATACGGTTTTGGTGAGTGTGGCTGTCGCAGGAACGGTTGTGCACGCTCTCCAGATTACCGGCACGATGGAGCCTGTATCCAAAACGGCTCTGTCAGGTTTATTGGTTGCAGTGCTGCTTTTGGCGGTGATCCGGCGCAGGGTTTGGACAATGGGCGTGCGCCCACGCCGTCCGTAATGTTGCATCACGCTATGGGCCGTTTTCATTTCTGGCAAAGCTTGGCATGCTTCTTGTACCGACGTGTGTTTGAGGGCCAACATGACTGAGCAAAGCTTTGACGTGATCGTTGTGGGCGCAGGCCTGATGGGCAGTGCTGCGGCGCGCCATCTGGCCGAAATGGGGGTAAAAACAGCGCTGGTTGGACCGGCAGAACCTGAGGTGAAAGCGGCCCATACCGGTGTTTTCGCCAGTCACTATGATCAGGCGCGGATCACCCGCAAAATTGATGCCCGAAAGAATTGGTCCCGGTTCTCGCAAGCGGCGATCAAACGCTATGAAGAGATTGAAGAGAAGGGTGGTGTATCATTCTTCTCTGCTGTGGGTGCGATCATTGCGGGGCCAGAGGTCGGCGATGGCAGTGATTTCATCCTCAATGCCAGGCGCAATGCGGTCACGGATGGCGTGGCGCATGAAGCGCTGCGTGGGGCCGCCCTTGCTGCCCGTTTCACTGATTTTGCCTTTCCTGAAGGTATTCTTGCCCTCTATGAGCCTTCAGAGGCAGGTTGGATAAACCCACGCGCCCATGTCCGCGCCGAGATTGCGGCGGCCCGATCAACCGGTGCCTATATTTTGTGTGATGAAGTGGTGCGGATCACTGAGGAACACGGCGAAGCGCGTGTGGTCTGCGCAGGCGGTGACGTTCTGGCGGCCGATAAGGTCGTTGTCGCCTGTGGCGCTTTTTCGAAGTCAGAAGGGCTACTGCCGGACCCAATTCCGACGAGGGTCTATGCTCGCACGATCGCGTTCTTTGAATTGGATGCGGAAGAAGCTGCGCGGCTCGCGGGGATGCCTTCGGTCGTCTATTTGCCGCCCGATCTTTCCGCGGATCCTTACATCCTGCCACCTGTCCGCTATCCTGATGGCAAAACATACATCAAAATCGGTGGCGATGCGGTGGATCGTGAGTTGGGGTCCGTGGCCGAGATGATCGACTGGTTTCGCAGCGGTGGCGATCCGTCGGCGGGTGCTGCGATGGCTGACATCCTGACCGGTTTGATGCCGGGGTTGCGGTATCACTCAGTTTCCTTCGACAGCTGTGTGACGTCATTTTCGCCCAACGGCAATCCGTTCATTTATCCGCAATCTGACTGCATCATCGCTTTGACGGCCGGGAATGGGGCAGGCGCGAAATGCGCGGATGAACTGGGGCGGTTGGGTGCGTTGGTAGCGACTGGCGGCACCATTCCCGCCGATATGTATGAAGGGGCCTTTGCCCCCTAACGCAAACCATTCATCGCACGGTATGTTGGGATCAGGTCACCCGGCGCAGCCGTTGCATCATAGACGCCGCGCGCGATGGCCCGGCTCAGGCAGACCGCCCCGGCGGCTGCTATTTCGCGGAACTTGATCTGATCTACTGGTGTGTCGTCCCCGGTGGCCACACCAAAAACCAAGTCCCCATCCAGCGGTGTGTGCGACGGTACAATCGCACGCGCCATGCCATCATGCGCTGTCACGGCAAGGCGGTGGCATTGAGTCTTGGTGAGCGGGGCATCGGTTGCGATGATGGCGATGGTGGTGTTGGCGCCTTGGGTTGTCTGCAACATCATTGCTTGTTCTTTGCGGCTGGGTTCTGGGGTGACGTGGCCGGTGTTTGTATCCGGTCCCATCCCACCAAACTCTGCATCCATCTCAAACGGTGCTGCCCAAAAGTGTTTGTCGCCTGGTGTCGTCACACTGCCAAGTGCGTTGACCGCGACAAGAGCGCCAACGGTCGTACCGTCGGGCAACACCATTGAGCCAGAGCCCAGCCCGCCTTTTTGCATGGCCGCCGTAGCGCCGGTGCCCGCGCCCGCGGTACCCGTTTCAAACTGCGCGGACGCGCTTTCCAGCGCTTCGCGCCCAAGAGCACGATAAGGGTTTTCACCCCAATCCTTTGCACCGCCGTTGATTAGGTCAAAGATAATCGCGCCTGGCACAATGGGAATGTGCATTGCACCAATCTGAAAGCCTCGGCCCATCGCCCGCAGTCCATCCATCACGCCAGAACAGGCATCCAGCCCGAAAGCTGACCCACCAGAGAGGACGAGTGCGTCAACCTGTTCTACGGTCTTGTCGGGTGCGAGCAGATCGGTTTCTTTTGTCCCCGGTGCGCCGCCCATGACATGGACGCTGGCAGTGAAAGGCTTATCACCGACCAGTACGGTGGTCCCTGTCTTGATATGATCATCCTGCGCATTGCCAACTCTCAGGCCAGCCACATCGGTGATCAAATTGCGCGGTCCCTTAGATGCAGCGGCCACCGTCCACCTCCATCGCGACACCAGTGATCATGCTGGCCTCGTCCGAGCAGAGGAAACAGGCGGCATTGCCCATGTCCTCCGGTGTGGAAAACCGGCCTAGCGGGATGGTGGCCAGGAACTTGGCCCGTACCTCTGGCGTGTCTTCGCCCATAAAGGATTTGAGTAAGGGCGTATCGCCCGCAACCGGATTGATGGCGTTCACACGGATACCGTCGGGGGCGAGTTCTACGGCCATGGTCTTGGTCGCGGTGATCATCCAGCCCTTTGAGGCGTTGTACCAGTTCAGGCGCGGGCGCGGAGATACGCCTGCGGTGGAAGCCACGTTCAAGACGACCCCGGATTTGCGTTCCTTGAAGTGTGGAACGAAGGCGCGCGCGGTCAGAAACACCGACTTCATATTCACCCGATAGACCCGGTCAAAGTCGTCCTCGCTCACATCCTCCATTGCGCTGGGCAGATGCGTGACGCCTGCGTTGTTTACCAAGATGTCCAACGGTCCAGCACCCAGCACCGACTGCGCCAGATAGTTGACAGAAGCCCCGTCTGTTACATCGCAGGTCAGCGCGCGCCCACCGATTTCATCTGCGATGTGCTGGGCACCGTCGGTGTTGATGTCGGCGACGATGACCTGTGCCCCCTCGGCCGCGAATTTCCGCGCGATTCCGGCACCAAAGCCAGATCCGCCGCCGGTTACAATTGCAGTCTTGCCTGCCAGTCGCATGATGTCGCCCTCCGCTGGCTGAAAGCGTAGCAACCTCTGCCTCAGACTGCCATGCCCAAGGTGGGCAGTTGTGGTGCAGCGGCGATCAGCGTTTGGGTATAGGGATGCTGCGGATTGGAAAAGACAGCCTCTGTCTTATCTTGTTCCACAATTCTTCCGGCCTGCATGACCATCACACGATCCGTCACGGTCCGCACGACAGACAAATCATGGCTGATAAAAAGATAGGCCAAGGGTCGCTTGCGACAGAGGTCGGCAATCAGGTCGAGCACTTGGGCGCGGACAGAGACATCAAGCGCCGAGACGGCTTCGTCGAAGATGATCAGTTCGGGCTCGATCATCAGCGCGCGGGCGATGGCGATCCGCTGGCGTTGGCCGCCAGAGAATTCATGGATGTATTTGCCCGCATCGTTGGGCGAAAGGCCAACGTCGGTCAGCGCTTTGGCGATGGCTTTATCGCGTGCGGTCCCGGTCGGCGGGTGTTCCAGCAGGTGAAATGGCTCGGTGATCAGCCGATCCACGCGATGCCGGGGATTGAAGCTGCTGTAGGGGTCTTGGAACACCACTTGCATCTTGCGGCGCACGGCGAGGTTGGGGTGTTTGCCGGTGAAAACGGGTTCACCATCAAGACGGATTGCGCCGCCCTGCACGTCCTCCAGCCCCAAGATGGCGCGTGTGAGCGTCGATTTTCCACAACCGCTTTCACCGACAAGCCCGACACGCTCGCCCTGATTGATTTGAAAATTGATGTCATGCAGGGCGCGGAAAGAGGGCCTTGGCCCGAGGAGCGTTTGGCGCGGCATGGCGTAGTCCCGGTTAACGTTCTGCACGCTGAGCATGGGCGCGGATTGTGACGCCTTTGGAAGTGAAACGGTGTGTGCTGACGCCTCGAACAGTGCCTTGGTGTAAGGGTGCTGCATATGGGCGAGTAAGTGTTGTGTCTGACCAGCTTCGACCACACGGCCCTTTTGCACAACAACGATTTGGTCAGCGACGTCAGCTACGACAGCGAGGTCATGGGTGATGATCAGCAGACCCATATCAAATTCGCGCACGAGATCGCGGAGCAGATCAAGGATGCGCGCCTGAGTGGTCACATCAAGCGCTGTCGTTGGCTCATCCGCGATAAGCAGTTTGGGGCGCAAGGCAATTGCCATGGCGATAACAACGCGCTGCCGTTGCCCGCCCGAGAGTTCGTGAGGATAGCGTGTCGGCGCAACCTTCAGCCCAACCCGTTCCAGCATGGCGGTGGCGCGTTTGTGGGCCGCTGCTTTGGTTGTCTTCTCGTGAATCAGAATGGTTTCGGCGACTTGATCGCCGATGGTCTGCACTGGGTTCAGTGCTGTCATCGGCTCTTGGAAAACCATGCCCATGGTGTTGCCGCGCATCTTGCAGAGGTCTGGTTCTGACGTTTGCAGAATGTCGGTACTATCCAGGACGATCGTGCCCTTGGGGTCCGCTCCACGCGGCAGTAAGCCCATGACAGCAAGCGCCGTCATAGATTTGCCCGAGCCGCTTTCACCGGTGATCGCGACGATCTCGCCCGCCCGCATCGTGAAGTCGACGTGGTGCAGGATTTCTGTGTCGCCAATCGATAGCGAGAGGTTATTGATCACAAGCAGGCTCATGTTCGCGCCACCCGGATGCGCGGGTCGAGCCAGTCGCGCAACCCGTCACCCATCAGATTTAGGCCAAGAACCATCAGAAGGATGGCGAAACCCGGAACAAGGGCGGTATGCGGCGCGATGCTGACCAGCGTTTGTGCGTCCGCCAGCATGCGCCCCCAACTGGCGGTGGGTGGTTGGGCGCCAAGACCGATGTAGGACAATGCAGCCTCGGCGAGGATGCCGAGCGAGAACTGGATCGTGCCTTGCACGATCATCAGGTTGGTGATGTTGGGCAGGACATGTTCGATGGATATGCGGGTCGCCGACTTGCCGCACACGCGGGCGGCAAGGATGAAATCGCGCTCCCACAGCGGTAACGCTGCCCCGCGTGTCAGGCGCGCGAAAACGGGGATGTTGAAGATGCCGATAGCAATGATGGCGTTGACCGCAGATGCGCCGAAAACCGCGGTGATCAGGATGGCGATAACCAGAGAGGGGAAGGCAAAGACAAGGTCGTTCCCGCGCATGATCAACTCATCCAGTAGTGAGCCGTGACGTGCCGCCGCGAGTAATCCCAAAGGGATGCCGAGCGCCATACCGATGCCGACAGCAACCAGCGCGACGGCGATTGAGGTGCGCGAACCCATCATGATCATCGACAGGATATCGCGCCCGAAGTGATCGGTGCCGAGCAGGTTGGCTCCGCTTGGTCCTTGCAGTTTGTTGGGAATGTTGAGGGTTTCGATATCCGCGGGCGTCCAGATGAAGGAAACCGCCGCAAGCGCCATAAAGGCAAGCGTCAGGATCGCGCCAATGATCAGATTGCGGCTCATGCCTTCGTCCTCAATCGCGGGTCCACGGCGGCATAGGCCAGATCGACGAGGAAGTTCACCATGATCACGGTGAAGACAAGCAGCATCACCACGCTTTCCACAACGATCAGGTCACGTGCGCTGATCGATTGGAAAATCAGGCGGCCGAGGCCCGGCAGGAAGAAGACTTGCTCGATGATGATACCGCCCGCGAGCAGGAATGAGAATTGTAGGCCGATGATGGTTAGCACCGGGATTAGTGCGTTACGCACCGCATGTTTCCACAGCGCTTGACGCGCCGAGAGGCCCTTCGCGCGCGCGGTGCGGATAAAGTCCTCACCCAGCATGTCGAGCAGCGAGGAGCGCATGACGCGCGCAAGGATCGCAGCTTGTGGCAAGGCGAGCGCTATGGCGGGCAAGGTGAGGGACTTGATGGCCCGGAGCGGATCGGACCAGCCCGGAAATCCGCCCGCAGAAAACCAACGCAGGTTGATCGCGAAAATCAGCACAAGGATCATCGCAAACCAGAAATTCGGGATCGCGACGCCCAGTTGGGTGGCCCCCATGATGGTCACATCACCAGCGCTGCCCCTGCGGCTGGCGGCATAGATACCAGCCGGAAAGGCAATGAGGGTGGACAAGATCAATGCATAGATTGCGAGGGGGAGAGAGACCCAGATACGGTCGTTGATCAACTCGGATACGGGGGTTTTGTAGGTCCAGGATTGGCCGAAGTCGCCGCGTAGTAGCCCCGTGACCCAGTCTAAGTAGCGCGTGATCAGTGGCTGATCGAGACCCATCTCCGCCCGGAGCGCGGCGATGGTATCTGGCCGTGCGTTCACGCCAAGCATAAAGGCCGCCGGGTCGCCAGGGATGACCTCGATGACTGCGAAGATCACAATAGAGGCGACGATGAGGCTGATGATGAGAGATGTCAGACGGCCCAAAGCATAGCGGATCATGGATGATCCTCTTCCAAAGCTTCCGCGAAGTTGATTTCGCCTTTGGGGGCTGTGCCGTTGAAGGTCATGTAGAGGATGAATTTGGGATTCAGGCCGCTATAGGTCAGCGCGTGGTCGTTCGAGAAACCCATTGGGCGATAGACATCCGGGTTCCCGGTCAGGACACATCCTGCGGCACCCATCTTGCGCAGCATGTCCAAGCCAGTATGCGCGAGTTTTGTGCCTATCCCTTGCCTTTGCTTATCAGCCCGAACCGAAATCGGGCCGAGCCCATACCACACCCCCCTGGTGTTACTGATTTTGGCCGGAGAGAACGCAACATGCCCGATGATCTCGTCCTCTTCCGCCACCAAAGACAGTATCAAATCACCGTCCTTGCGCATCAGATCAATCATGTCGGGTTCGCTGCCATCACTGAAAGACATCGGCGCGAATGCATCCCGCGTCAGGTCATAAATCGCTTGATGATCGGCCGCTGTTTCCAACCTGACAATCATATCAACGCGCTCTTGTAGTGTCGTATATGAGATGTCAGAACAAAACTATTCTCAGGGCGGGGCGGAAATCCCCACCGGCGGTATGTGGTAACTCCACGAGCCCGCGAGCGCCTTCCACATGGAAGGGTCAGCAGATCAGGTGCGAGGCCTGAGCCGACGGTCATAGTCCGGATGAAAGAGAATGCGGAGCGTTGTGTGCCTGCCGGGTGCATGGTGTTGCGTGTGATGCCTTGGGTGACGTGTCGGAACCAAAAGGAGATCACATTATGACACTTCCCCAGTTTGCATTCATCAAGGCCAATTGGCACGCCGATATCGTGGACCGGGCGCTTGATGGATTCTTGAGTGAAATTCCCGCCGAGCAGGTGACCGTCTACGACGTGCCGGGGGCGTTTGAGATGCCGATGCTGGCGCAAAAGCTGGCTTTGACCGGACGCTTTAACGCAATTGCTTGTGCCGCGCTGGTCGTCGATGGCGGGATCTATCGGCATGATTTTGTCGCTAGTGCAGTGGTCGATGGGCTGATGCGTGTGGGTCTGGATACGCAGGTTCCCGTGCTGTCGGTCAGTCTGACACCCCATCAATTTCAGGAAACTGATCATCACCGGGCGATCTTTCGTGAACACTTTGTGACGAAGGGAAAGGAAGCGGCACTAGCGGCGAAAGCCTTGGTTGACCTGAGCGGAGCTGAGACCCGCGCCGCGTGATTGGAGGCCCCCGCAAAGATATGACGGGGGGCACTGTCTTAATTGCCCCAGCTCACACCAGTCAGGTCAACGGCGGCGGTGGGTTGGTTGACCCACAGCCCCTCGATACCTGCTTTCGCCACGGTCGCGACAGCCAGTTCAAAGAGGTACCCGTTCACGTAATCCTCTGAGATGATGGCCTGCGCTTGGGCCAGCAGATTGCTGCGCATCGCAGGGTCTGTGGTGGCGTTGAGCGTTTCCATCAGGTCTTGGAACGCGGGATTTTCGTATTGGAAATAGTAGTCGGGGTTCGCATAGATCCCGATGTCCATCGGTTCTGTGTGGCTGACGATGGACAGGCCGAAGTCTTTGTTGGAAAAGACCTCTTCGATCCACTGGGCCCATTCCAGATTGGTGATCTTTGTCTCAATCCCGACCGCGCGCAATTGGCTGGCGATAATCTCGCCGCCGCGTCGTGCATAGGATGGGGGCGGCAGTTTCAGGGTAGTTGTGAAGCCACCAGAGTATCCTGCCTCGTCCAGCAAAGCGCGCGCAAAGTCAGGATCGTACCGGGAGTTGTCCAGCAAATCGACATAGTCGGGGTGATGCGGTGCGAAATGTGTGCCAATCGGTGTGCCTAACCCAAACATCGCCCCATCAATGATGGCCCGCCGGTCAATCGCATGGGCGACAGCCTTGCGGACGCGCACATCGTCAAAAGGGGGCATCTTGTTGTTGATCGACAGGATCGTCTCACCTTCGGTATTGCCAACAAGGACCTGGAAGCGCGGATCGGCCTCAAACTGCGGCAGGTTTTCAGGGGCGGGGAAGCCGATGAAGGCGTCAACGTCTTCGGCCATCACCGCCGCGAACGCTGCTGTGGGGTCAGAGATGAAACGGAACGTTGCACTCTCCAACGCAGGCGCTTAGCCCCCAATAATCGGTGTTGCGCGTCAGCTCTAACCGGTCGCCCTGCACCCAATCGGTGAAGGTGAAAGGGCCTGTGCCGATGGGGTCTGAGGCGATACTCTCGATACTCTCGGGCGCCACGATCACCGCGTCGCCCCATGCCATGTTGAACAGGAAGCTGCCGTTTGGCTGGTCCAGCGTGATCTGCACGGTCAACGGATCAACCACAGTCACATCTGCTATCCCCGCAAACAGGCCCTTTTGCGCATTGGTGCTATCCTCGGCGCGCGCGCGATCAAGGCTGAACTTCACGTCCTCGGCGTCCATCGTGGTGCCATCATGAAACGTCACACCAGCGGCGAGGTTGAAGGTATAGACCAACCCGTCGTCCGAGATATCCCAGCTTTGCGCGAGCCCCCGAATGATTGCGCCATCAGCGTCAAACCGGGTGAGGCCCTCGAACACATTGGCGTAAAGCACGCTATCAATCGCCTGCGCGGCCCCGCCTGTGGGGTCAAGGTTCGGGGGTTCCAACTGGATCGCGACGGTGATGCTGTCCTGAGCCAAGGCCCCGGACGCACAAAGAACAACGGCGGCGGAAGTGGCGAATGTCTTGAGATGATGCATGATGGACCCCCTTATGGCTAGGGGAAGTGTTGACGGAACGTTTCGTCAAATCAAGTCCTTCGCGCTGGAAACACAAAAGGCGGGCTGATATCGAGCGGGCAGACTTGAGGGAGCCTGATATGAGTGCCACCGCCAGAAAACGCAGCCCCATGCCGGATGATATCCGCGCCGCCAAAGGCGGCACACCGCTGGTCAGCCTGACCGCTTACACCACGCCGATGGCACAAATGATGGATGAACATTGCGACTTTGTGCTGGTGGGTGACAGCGTGGGGATGGTGCTGCATGGGCTGCCCTCGACCCTTGGGGTCACGATGGAGATGATGATCATGCACGGACAGGCCGTCGCGCGGGGGCTGACCACTGCGATGATGGTGATCGACATGCCATTTGGGTCGTATGAAGAGAGTAAGGAACAGGCGTTCCGCAATGCCGCCCGTTTGATGGCTGAAACCGGGGCGGGGGCTGTGAAGCTTGAAGGCGGCCTTGCGATGGCCGAGACGATAGCGTTTCTGGTCGCGCGGGGCATTCCGGTGATGGCGCATATCGGGCTGACGCCGCAGTCGATCAACACGCTGGGCGGCTATAAGGTGCAGGGGCGCGGTGAGGCGCGTGATGCGGCACTGGCGGACGCAGATGCTGTGGCCGAAGCCGGGGCCTTCGCTGTGGTGTTGGAGAAAGTGCCACAGTCCTTGGCCGATGAGATTACCGCGCGCATTCCGATCCCGACGATTGGGATTGGCGCGAGTGCGGGGTGTGACGGGCAGATACTGGTCGTTGATGACATGCTGGGCTTGTTCACCGCGTTCAAAGCCAAGTTTGTAAAGCGTTACGCCCATCTAGGGGATGATGCCGAGGCCGCAATTGTGGCTTACGCAGCCGAAGTGCGCGCGCGCAGCTTTCCGGCGGACGAACATGTTTTTGCGGATGAGGCCCCTTCGACATGATCGCCCCAATTGAACGGACGTTGTTAGGCCTGCGCCAGCAAACGGCGCTGTGGCGCAAGGCGGATGAGACGATTGGCGTTGTGCCCACGATGGGCGCTTTGCATCAGGGGCATCTGTCCTTGGCCCGCGCAGCACGGGAAAAGTGTGACCGGGTGATCGTGACGATCTTTGTGAACCCCAAACAGTTCAACGATCCTGATGATCTCAAGAAATATCCCCGAACCGAGGATGAGGATGCGCGCAAGCTGGAATCCATTGGTGTCGATCTGATCTATGTGCCGGAACCAGACCAGATTTACCCTGATGGCTTTGCGACAACCGTGTCGGTATCCGGTCTGACGGATATGCTTTGCGGGGAAAGCCGCCCGGGGCATTTTGACGGGGTGGCGACGGTGGTGTCCAAGCTGTTTACGCAGACGTCGGCCAACTATGCGTTCTTTGGCAAGAAGGATTATCAGCAACTGCAGATCGTGCGACGGATGGCCCGCGATCTGGATTTGCCCGTTGAGGTGATCGGCTGCCCGACGATCCGTGAAGAGGATGGGTTGGCGATGTCTTCGCGTAATCTGCTTCTGTCAGATCGCTCACGCATTCGTGCACCGGTATTGGCCGAGGTGATGGAGGATATGCGGGAGAAGCTGCGAGCTAAGCGCGTCGATGACTGACATCCTGCCAGACGCCAAAACGCGCATCATGGCCGCTGGGTTCAACGACGTGGACTATCTGGAACTGCGGGATGGTGGTGATTTGTCGTTGCTTGACAAGACTAAGCCAGAAGCCCGCCTGTTTGCCGCGGCTTGGCTGGCGGGTGTGCGGTTGATTGATAACATCGCAGTGTAGAGCAGACCGGTGCACTGAAGGTCGGCTTTGCCGGACGAAGCGAGCACTACCCATATGCGCTTGATGACGTGTGCCAGCCCCAACCGGACACGATCCTTCCGCAACCTGAGGCCCAGGGTTGCCAATAGATACGGACTGCAGAGAAAAGCTGACATTCGCGAACAACTGTTGAGTTTGTATGTCTGATTGTAAGCAGAAGTATTGCGCCGACGTTACTGACAGAACATCAAAGGTATCCGGTAAGTGGCCCTACTTGCCGCGCTACGTGGCGTATGTCTCGGCAAAGAAGTATCCAACTAGCCGACTAACCACCTGTGAACCGTCGCCTTTGCAACGGCTTCAGCCGTCGTCCTTGCATTGAGTTTATGACGCAAGTTGGCGCAGTGCAGGTCGATGGTTGCGACTGATATTCCCAATGCATGCGCCATTCTGTCTCGTCTGAGGCCGCGTGCAGCCAGGCGGACAACATCCTTCTCTCGTGGTGTAAGCGAGAGTGTTTCGTAAGAACTGACACCTTTATGGATGTTGATAACGACGAGTGAACGCTCAAGAGACTGCTTGAGTAAGTGAACGGCCACATCCGCATTCGCGCGCCGCGAATAGAGAACAAAAGACCTGTGCAGGGGCGAAAACGGATCAGTCAAATGTGCCGCAAGCTCAGAGCTGTGCCCACTGTCCGGACACACAATAGACAGGTGATCGCCGACGTTCAGAACATCAGAAAACGCAGCCAGTGTCTTTGCTTCGTCATCAGGAAGGTCAATCAAACGACCGTCAGCGTTTATTTGCGACACCACAGTCGCAATGTGTTGAAGGGGGCTAAAGTCTTTTGCATTCTGAAACACAGCAAGGCACCTCAATGATAACTGCCGTTGTGATGGCAGATATCGAATGTGCCGCTCGCCCCCCTACAGGGGGGTCATTGCCTACTTTTTGAAACTTGCTTTATTGCCACCCGAAAGGGCACAGTTGGCCCAACGTGGAGATCATTGATGAGTATGTCGCGAAAAGGCCGTTCTGCCTTGCAAGAAACTGTCCAAGCGGGTTTACCGACCTGGCGTGATCACGCAAACGGCACGCTTTCCTTACCTGACGACATGCGGGTCTTTGACCGTTTCTTTTTCGGCGCATTTGGCGATTGCAACCTACCCGTCACGCTCTACGGACATGATGGGCGCCGGTTGGTGCACCCCCTTAGTCCCGGCGAAACCTCTCCTTTCCCTGAGCACTTCGCAGAGTTTGCTGGGCGGGCCAATGGACCGCGCTTTGCGATGACCGAGGCGGGGCTGGTCTATGTCTTTGATCGACTGGAGCGATGGCCCCTGGCCCCACGATCGGTCGCCGCTATTGCAGTCTTTGTGACGCGGGAAACATTCGCTGCATCGACGGCTTTGGACCTGACACCCAGCGAATTCAGATTGGTCAGCTTGCTGCTGACGGGCCACGACCTCGCCTCGGCTGCCGCTTTTGTTGATGCAAGCTATGACACCAAGCGCAAACAAGTTCGTCTGATTTTGGAAAAGGCTGGTGTGAACGGTCAGCCAGCCTTGCTGCGTGAAATCTCAATCGCGCTCTCATCATACATCTTAGATGATTTGTTGCGGCCTGATCAGCGCAGTCCCGAAGTTGATTTGGTACGAGACGTTTACGGTCGCGATGTTGTTGTACATTCGATCTCTTTCGACGCAACAAGAGATATCCCAGTCTGGGAGTTTGGCGCACGTCGTGGACAGCCAATCTTGTATTTTCATTCGATGCTTGCGCCCATCATGTTCACGCCAGACATGGTCGAAGAGCTTAGGGCCAAGAATCTGCGGCTATTGATGATACCCCGGCACTTTTTTCGCGCCAATGACGGTGCAGGCACCGCCCAAAGGCAAATCTTGAAGGCAGCATCAGAAATCGTAGAGTATTTTTGCGGTGAACCCGTTATCTGCATGGGCGAAAGTGCTGGGTGCGCCTGGGCCGCGCAGTTTACACGACACCATCCCGAACAAGTGAGTGAAGTCGTATTCGTTGCAACACCGCAGGCGATCCGACCCGAGGATGAAGCCCGCGTGCTTTCTGGGTCTGCCGCACTCTTTTCCGAGGTTTCAACGCGGTTCAGGCAGGATGGTCGGGTGATTGCCGGACTGACACGGATTTACAATGCGATCGCGCGCGTTCCATCGCTGGGGCGCAAATCACTGGACTTCATGCTGCGCGAAGCCCCGTCCGATCTTGCAAGCATTGATGTCGCTTACAGGTCTCTTGCGCTGGGAGAGTGGATCCGGCTGATTGCGAATAAGGCAGCACGTGCGTCAATCGACGAGGTGGCCCATTTGCATTCAGATTGGGTCAAAGATCTTTCTAGCCTGACCCGGCCGATGCGCTTCTTTCACGGGGTCGAGGATACGCTATGTCCGATTGATGACGCACGGGCGATGGCAGCGGGTATACCCGGCACAACATTTCGGTCATTTGAGGATGCAGGGCATCTGGTCCTGGGGCAAAAGCTGGATCAGATTTTGGACGGTCTTTTTGTTGATCAAAATGCAAATGACAGCGTAATCGAACAATCAGTATAATCCGTTTCATAGAGCGCGATGTTGGACATGTGGTCTGTGTAGGTGCACGAGAATGTTGGCATTGCGCCGGCGAGGCGCAATCGCGAGTCTGCAACCGAAATCGCAAGACGATTGATCTTGTCTTCACGCGCATAGTCAACAGCGCCAAAGTCCGTGTCGTAGAAACGGTAGGTCGTGCTGGCTGTACCGCTGAGGCGAAAAGTATCTGTCAGTAGGTGGCTGTAGCCGAGATGCACCGTCCCACCCAGATTGCGCTGATACGCCAACTCTGGAAAATGTCGTTCAAGCCCAAAACCCCACTGCAACCTGCCTCGCGATCCTGCTGGTTTCGACCAAGTGGCGCCAAACGACAGAAAGGGGCCGTCTTTTGCGTCCTGCTCGACATAGTCACGGTACTCAAGACGGGCTTTGAGGGAACGCGTTGCAGTTTCAAGATCCTGAGAATGACTTGCGCTCAGAGTATATCGCCAAGCGTCCGGACTATCGGTGTCGCTCGGACCGTTCTGGTCATAGACCGTCCGACTGATCGCGAGCCCGTATTGAACGGTGGACCGAGGTCTGCGCGCGATGATGTCGGCACCTAAGTTGCCTGACCAATAGCGCTGTGCATCATCTTCGTAAAGCGTCCTTCCCAATTGCCCGCCCAGTTGGAGTGTTCGCCCGCTTTCCAGCGGCAGCCGATAAGTTGCGCCAAGGCCGACAGTCAGGCCAAGTCCAGATTTTGGATCACCACCATTATCAATATTGAAGTCACCCAATAGCGTTGAAAACGTTCTTGATGCCGCCGCCCTGGTGACATTTGTGCTCGGGAGCAACCTGAAACTGCTATTTAGTTGCACAGGCCTTCGCCGCAAGACGTCTGCCAGGAGCACAGCATAAGGTGCTGCGGCTTCCTCAGTAGGTGCCTTTCGGATAAGCCGCGCCAAATTGGCTTCGACACGTCGATGTTCACCATCTCGGATAAGTGTCTCAAGTGTTGACAGGAACCGAGAGCTTCTGTCCTGCGCCTCAGCAGGAACGCCGAGCGCTATCATCCATAAGGTCAAAAGAATAAGGTACAGATACATCACTTTTGTAGCTTGGCGGGCAAAACGTCTTCGGATTTGCCCGCCAGAACTCATTACTCAGAGGCAGCAAAGCCGCCCTCAACATCTTCGGGCATGGCGTCTGGGCCAGTGATGGTTCCAGACACACCCCCGCCAACGACTAAAGTGCCGCCATTGTCGGCAAAGCCACCATCAAGCGTCAGCGCGACGTCAAAATCATCACCGCTTTCGGTCAATGTACCCGACAGCATCGCGTCGAAATCGGCGGCGTTAATGGTGCCGCCGGACATCGTCAGCGATCCTGTAACATCGCTGTCAACGGCATCAGTGTCTTCGTCGAACAGCGTAAAGCCATCTGCAGACCCGGTGGCGGTGTCGGTGTCAAAGTTTGCGTTGACGACCAGATCGCCAATCAGTGTTAGATTTTCGTCATCGCCAAGATCGCTCACACCCACCGCGCCGGTCATCGAAACAGAGCCTGTGCGCGCCGTCGTATCCTCGGCTGCAAGCGTGCCGTCTTCGATATCTGTCAGCAGATCGTCGACATCGTCATAGTCAGTGAGGCTTTCACCGGCAGAGTCGCCAAGACTAGCCCCTCCACCTGAGCCACCAGAACTACCGCATGCCGTTAGTCCAAGCAGGCTTAATCCAGCAAGTGCCAGAAAAAGAGATTTTTGCATTTTTTGACCTTCCAATTCTACGTTCCTATGCGGAACAAACGTATTGGTAGCCTGCAGTTTTTCGCTTTTCAGATAACCTAGAAGAACCTCTAGGTTGACGGCCTGAAACAGTGATGAATGCCCATACCGCGATATCGCTGAACGCCATTGCATCTGACCAAAGATGTCGAATTTCCTCAAAAACCTATGATCGGCTGGTATTGATTGAGTTCAAATGAGCTATTTGAACTCAATACCGAACAGTGGCTTTGTCCCGCGACTTTCCGATTCACAGTTCTCGAGACTTCGCTATCGCGGAGAATGTCCGTAAAGCGGGCTGCAAGCTCGGCATTCTGACAGTTCATTAAAAGTCCGCATCGGGCCGTCACACACTGTAGCCATGACGATTATGGGGCTTTCTGACTGAGCTTTGCACGATGCGCTGTTGAAACTGGTAATCGCGCTATGATTGTGGGTGCCCAATAGAGTGTGTCGTGTTAACCTGTCCTCATGTCAGACTAGCAACACAATGGCAGCGGGGGAAACTGGGCTTTCCAGTTTTTTGAAATGAATGGCAATTGGTGAGGCAGGCAGCATAACCACTGGTTCGCCGGTAGCGAACCAACCAATCACAGTGAACCTCACAGAAGCCCTAGACGATCCCGTCTTTGCGTTTTCGGCGACCAGTAACGGCAGTGATGACTTCACTATCCGTCTGACCGGCCAGACATTTGATGCCGATGGAAACACGACCTCTTTCACCTTTATTATTGAGGAGTGGGAGTATCTTGATGGCCCACATCCAGCCGTAGAGACGGTGAATTGGCTCGCCATCGAAGAAGGTGTCCATACTCTCCCGGATGGACGGACGATAGAGGCTAAGCACAACCTCTGTTTCTAGTTCTGGGCAAAATGCGGGTGGGAGCGCGACCTTCAATGGAGGGTTTACTGACCCACCGGTTGTGCTGACGTCAGTGATGTCGAACAACGATACAACAACAGTCGATAGCGACCCTTCAGCCATCACGACGGCAGGTTTTAATCTTACACTACAAGAGGAAGAGGCGGAGGACGGCGTACATGGCGCTGAAACTATTGGATGGATCGCTATTCAAGCGGGTGGAGATGCAACAAGTGGCACAGCAAGCGTTTCGGGCGATACCGTCACGCAGACAGTAAGTACATTCGGTTTGGGTGCGACGTTTACGGATAGCGTAGTTCTAGCTGAAACCCAAACACTCGATGGTCCAGATACTGCAACCGTTTCTATCACAGGTCAGACTGACAGCACCGTTGGCGTCTTTATTGACGAAGAACAGTCAAATGATGGAGAGACAGGTCACACAACTGAGGTTGTCGGCATCATTGCCTTTGAAGATGGGCTGATCCCTTGCCTTACTGCGGGTACGTTGATGACCGGAAGCACAGGTGATAGGTCTGCTGAGGAATATGCGGTTGGAGATCCCGTTCTCACGGTTGAACATGGCCTTCAAAAGATATGTTGGATTGGTCGTCGTCGATACTCATCCAGTGAACTGAAGGAAAATCCAAATATGCGCCCCGTTCGCATCGTGAAGGGAGCGTTGGGCAATGGGCTGCCCGAACGAGATCTCTTGGTTTCAAGGCAACATCGGATGCTCGTGCGGTCAAAAATTGCGCTGCGGATGTTTGGAAATTCTGAAGTACTAGTTTCAGCGATTAAGTTAACCGCCCTTCCGGGGATCTATGTCGATGAGTCTGTCGACACTGTCGAGTACTTTCATTTTCTTTTCCAAGAGCATGAGCTCATCTATGCTGAAGGGACTCCAACAGAAAGCCTCTTTACAGGGCCCGAAGCCTTGAGGGCCCTTAGCCTTGATGCGAGAGATGAAATACTGACAATTTTTCCGGAGATATCAACGCGGAACCACGCACCAAAAGCAGCTCGGTATATCCCAACAGGAAAGTTGCAGCGGAAGCTAATTGCTCGGCATGTCAATAACAAGAAGCCCCTGTTGACCAACTGAACTCTCGGTAACTGAGCAATAGCAGCAAATGTCTGGTTCGACGGGCCGCAGCGCAGACTGCTAAGATCAATTCAGCGGCAGTAATGGGCCCGGCGGCACCGCAGCAGCCCGAACTTTGACCCGGGGTCGGTTCGAGCCGCTTCTATCTTAGCTCAAATTTCGATCAACTGGGCAATCGCAATCGCAATCGCATCCTCAAGTTCAACGCCAAGATACCTGACTGTGCTGTCCATCTTGGTGTGCCCAAGCAGCAGCTGGACGGCGCGCAGGTTGCCTGTTTTCTTGTAGATCTGCGCTACCTTGGTTCGCCGCATTGAATGTGTACCGTAAGCGCTTTCCTCCAGACCAATCGATGTAGCCCAATCATGGACGATCCGCGCGTATTGGCGTGTGGAGATGTGCAGACGCCCGTGAAACCGTTCTGGCCAAAGGTATTCCGACCCGGCCATTTGCGGATCTTGCACCCATCTGATCAAAGAGGCGCACGTGCCTTCCGATATTTCGAAGCGAACGGCGTTCTTTGTTTTGCTTTGTAGGACCGATGCGCGTTCTTTAATTTGACCTGAAGCCATAACGTCGGCGATCTTCATCCTCACCAAATCACACCTGCGGAGTTTACTGTCGATTGCCATATTGAACAGGGCAAGGTCGCGATGGTGTTCGGCAAGTTCAAGACGAACCCTGATGGCCCAGACATGCTTTGGTTTGAGCGGACGCTTATGCCGCAGCGATCCGGCCCTTGTTCCATGCCGAGCGAGCCGCACGAATTGCTGGTAAGTTTTGTGTGTCCATGACTGATCCTCTGATCCGCTACATGCACTCCATCGTCAGTAGTCTGACAAGGTCACATAACACATTTCGACGATATTGAAAAATACCCAATATTGGTATAGATACCCTCAGGGAGGCAAGTCATGGCAAAAAATACTTCGATGTCCCTGGGGGACCATTTCGCAGGTTTCATTGAGACGCAGGTCAGCAATGGGCGCTACGGATCGGCGAGCGACGTTGTTCGGGCTGGTCTTAGGCTTCTCGAGGAGCATGAAGCAAAAGTTCAGGCACTGAAGGACGCCTTGGTGGCCGGTGAGAACTCGGGAGAGCCGCATTTCTTTGACCGTGACGCCTTTCAAACGCGTATGCGTCAGAAGAACACGAGCTGATGTCGTCACCCTATTTGCTTTCGCCGATGGCGGAAGCAGACCTCGCGGACATCTGGATATACACCGCGCGTGATTGGTCAGCCGAGCAGGCAGAGCACTACACCAACTACATCATCAATGTTTTTGAGGAAATTGCGCTAGATCACAAGACAGGAATAACGGTCGATTTCCGCGAGGGATACCGCAAAGTATTCGTTGGCCATCATGCCATCTACTTCAAACGCCATGGTGAATTCATCACAACCATAAGGGTTCTTCATCAAAGCATGGATGTTGAGCGGCATCTCTCGTCACGTTGAATGTCCGCTATCCGGGCTGCACCTGCAGCATCGCCGCTTGTGATTAGGCGTTCCTTTGGAAAGGCCTTCGCAATCGGCGGAAACGGTACTTTGCATCTTTGCAAAGTCCACTTTCTGCGCATCGCTGAAATTGGTCGCGAACGCAACATCCGGCACTTCCGGGCTCAAACCGGACCTTTGCTACGCCGTTAGCCATCAACCTTTCTACTCGCGTGGTAAGATTTTCTTTAAAGCCCCCGCCATCACCTGTGCACTATCTATCATATCATCACCGCGACATATTCGTCGGGCTTGTTGTGAGCCAGGACAAAAATCGCCAAGCCCATGGGCGATGCAGCAAAAGTTCAATCGGCGCAGGCCCACTCGATTGCAAGGCCAGATTGTTGCAATCGCCCGTCCGGATATTCGCAGATCTCGCGGTCGCAATCCCCGACGGGTTCAGTGTGGGTATGTGGATCAGGTCTTCGTGTGGATCGTTGACCTGTTGTATCAAAGGATGCGTGTTCTCTCTCGTTCTGGTGAGCGACCAGAGAACGGGTTGTCGCAATAGCCGTTAGTCAGTGATGGGTGTATCGGGCCGGATTTGCTGTTGGAGCATCGAAGACAGGAAACCGGTGGTGATCACCTGCACGCCTAGCGATGCGCATACCACCGATAGTGCTGCTGGTCGCACAATGTCGGTCGCGATCATATCGCCAAACCCGGTGGCACCCCAACTGAACACACCGGCAAGGGTTGAGATAAGGGCGATAAGTAAAAGCAGCCCGCCAAAGATGCACGCGTTATCAACCGAAATCTTGTTGCGGAAACGCTCATATCGGGGCGATTGGGGCAAAAGGTTGAAACGGACGGCAAAGATACGTGTGAGGACGTGAAAACAAACCATCTGGAAACCGGTCAGGATCAGCGCACTTGCCAAAATCATGGTGGCCACATCGAAGCTGACGTCGCCGATCGTGACCGGCCCGAACATCAGCGCAGTAAAGCTAATCACTCCGACGCCGAAAAGCACCAACCCGGGATAGTAGAACAACCAATAGGGCGCGAAGGTCAGAAGTAGTTTCAGATGCAGCCAGCCATCGCGCCAGCTGCGCAGGTGGGGTGCGCGGGTGCGACCATCGGGTTTCAGCGTGGTTGGCACCTCGCGGATATCGAGGCCGAACAGTGTCGCACGGATCACCATCTCGGATGCGAATTCCATGCCGGGGGTGTTCAGATGCAGACCCAAAATTGCATCGCGTGAAAAACCGCGCAGCCCGCAATGAAAATCGCCAACAGGTGTGCGGTAAAAGACACGCCCCACAGTCGATAGCACGGGGTTGCCAAGATAGCGGTGTAGCGGAGGCATCGCGTTTTTGGCGATCCCACCTTTGAAACGGTTGCCCATTACAAGGTCGGCGCCATCGCGCAGTTCTGTGACAAAGGGATCAAGATTGGAAAAATCGTATGAATCGTCGCTATCGCCCATGATCACGAAACGGCCCTTGGCCGCAGCGATACCGGCACTCAGTGCCGCACCATAGCCCTTAATCGGTACATCCACGACGCGGGCACCCAACTGCCTTGCAATCTCTTGGCTGCCATCTGTCGAGCCGTTGTCCGCTATCAATACTTCACCGTCCACGCCGGACCGCTTGAGATAGTCAAAGGCTTTGACGATGCAGGTTTCAAGCGTTTCAGCCTCATCAAGGCAGGGCATCAGGATTGTCAGTTCGGTCATATTGGTCCGCTTTGGTTTGTCACATCGCCGGATTGCAGATAGCGGTTAAATAGGGCGCAATTCAGACGGCGCTGTACGGTACATTTGGCACACCGCGACCTTTGTGCAACAGCTTTTTGTGACGATCTGACGCCCTATTTCAAACAATGTTGCGCGATACGAACAGATGTTATCCGTTTCACTGTTTATCCAAAGATTGTTGGCCGCCATGACCCACCCTTCCGGATTGCGATTGTTGCTTGCGCACCCCCTGAGGGCCGCGCTTTGGTTAGCTATTTTGGTTGTCATGCTGAAGTCTGCGCTTGATGGGGCGAAACTCGGCTCTGAATTTTCGGGCCTTGGCAATGATGATATCATGCGCATGTTGTCTGTGCGTGACTGGATTGCAGGCCAGGACTGGTATGATGTGGCGCAGTATCGCTTGCTGCCGCCAGACGGTGTGCCGTTGCACTGGTCGCGCTATATTGACGTTGGCATTGCTGCGCTCGTTATCCCATTTTCTTTCATCTTTCCGATGGACACCGCCGAACTGATCGCAGCCACGCTTTGGCCGACTTTGATTATGGTCGTTCATCTGTTGGCAATTGGCTTTGGTACGCGGCGTATTTTTGGAGGCGCGGCAGCGTGTTTCGCCGTATTTTGCGTGGCGTTCTGGCCCGTTACTGCCGACTTGCATTCGCGGGCGGGCCAGCTTGACCATCATAACATGCAGATGTTGACGATGGTGTTTCTGATATTTGCGGTGATCTGGCCCAGCAGGCCTGTTGCCGCGGGTTGCGTTGGCGGCATCGCGGCGGGTTTTTCGCTGGCCGTTGGGTTAGAAAGCCTGCCGTTTATTGTGGGCGGCGGCTTGGCCATATTCATACGTGCTGTCTTTTTGCCATCATCCCATAGTCGGACATTGCTGTTTACCTTTTGTGCGGCCTTGACGCTTGGCAGCGTCCTTTTTTGGATGGGCCAAACCCCCCGGAATATGGGCGCAGCAAGTCTGTGACCAATTGGGTCTGCAGACACTGCTGCTGGTGGCGATCGCTGTGGTTGCCAGCACTGTACCGCTGCTTGCCGGTAGGTGGTTTCAAGGCCCATGGTTTCAACTGGCTGCCGCCCTCGGATTGACTGCAATTGGCATGGGCTTGGCGTGGCCGCTACTGTCGGGGTGTTTGGCTGGGCCTTATGGTGCGTTGCCTGAGGTCATTCAGGAGACAATCAGCGGGCGCATCACCGAGGCCCGACCCGGGCTATCTTTTGCCCGTACCGAGCCTGAGAGAGCGCTTTTGTTCATGCTGCCCGTTTTGGTATCGTTGCTGGTAACGGCCTACTTTGGATCGTGTCGCGCTTGTCAGGTGAGCCGAAGCGTTATCAGGATCAAGCGCTCGGATTGCTTTTGATCCTGTGCGTCATCGGGGTGTTATTGGTTTTTGTGCAAATGCGCAGCGTCATCATGGTTGCGTCCGTTGTCCCTGTGATTGGCGGTGTTGTTGCGGCGCATTTGGTGCGTGGCTATCTCAAGAACCGCGATCTGGCGCAAGGATTGCTGGCGATTGTTATGGTTGTGGTGATCACGTCTCCGGGGTTGATCATTGGCCCATTGGAATCTTACGTCGCAAAAGAGCGGAGCGAAGAGGTCATATCGCGCGGTGGTTGCCTAGAGCAGAGGTCTCTGATGGCGCTGAATGCCGTGCCACCCGGTGTGATCCTCAGCCATTTGAACTTTGGCCCTGGGTTGATCTGGGCCACCCATCATGACGGATTGTCGGCACCCTATCACCGCAGCGCCAAAGCCATGGAGAACGGCATCTTACCGTTTCGCATGGAAAGCGCAGATATGGCGACCTACGTCCGTGCATCACCCGCGACGCATTTGCTGATCTGTCGCGGATATGACTACGAAAGCGATTTCGTCGACACCCTTGCCAATGGCGGCGGTGCGGATTGGTTGCACCCTGTCGCTATTGATGACGACACCCAAATCCTGTTCGAAGTTCTACGCGAATGAGGGAGCCCAACCAATTATGGGCATTCGCGCGTTTTCTGTTGGTAGGAGGCAGTTTTAGTCTTGCCTATGCACTGGTGATGGCCGCTTTGATTGGTATGGTCGATGCCCCGCCGCTGCCAACCAGCATGATTGTATATTTGTTGTGCATTCCATTGGCATTTCTGGCGCAAAAGAAGTTCACCTTCCGCGATGATCAATCAGGCAAGGCGGCCATGTTGATTTATGGTGTAACACAATTGGGCAGTCTTACTTTTGTGTCGGCAATCAGCAGCCGTTTTGTGACCAAAAATTTCATTCTCGATACAGGCCTGTTTCTGGTGACCGCAGGCACAGCTGCAGTCATCAGCTATCTGATTTGTCGCTATGTGATATTCAAGCCGCAGTAGGTGTCAGTCGGGCGATGAAATGGAGCTTGCGGCCGAACACCCAGCTCAGCGGGGCGGGATAAAGTGGCACGTCAGTGATGAACTCATCCGTTGCTAGGTCCGCTTTGTCAAACCAGCCATCCCAGTTGCGGCGTGGCGCATAGTTGTAAGGCAGTACGACGCCATGTGGCGCGTTGCCGACCCAGTCCATTGCCCGCAAAGTCATATGATCCAGTTTGGTTTCGCTCAGATGGTCTTTGATGATCACTGCCTTGCGGGCTACGCGCGCGGCTTCGCTTATCAGGATTTGCGGATCATCTGTGTGGTGCAGAACGTCAACAAATGTCACGACATCAACGGCGTTGTTCTCCATTGGGATAGTCGTGCCGTCGAAGAGCGTGACCGGAATATGGATTGTCTCGCGCTTCATGATGTCGATGCCTTGTACCTTTGTACCATCCTGCCGCGCGCCAATCATCTTGGCGATCTGGCCGTCCCCCGTACCCACATCCAGCATGTCTGACCCGGGTGGCAGAAGGGCTCCGATCTGCTCGACAAGAACGCGAACCCGGCGGTTGAACACTAGTTTTTCATGTGCTTGGCCAATGGATTGCTTGAACATCTTGGGTCTCTTGTCACTTGGGCTTGGGTCAGACTGGATGAACAGCCGGTTAACGTAAAGGATTGCCGCGCATTAAATGGCGCTTTTGGCAGAACTGAGGTGGATTGGCGTCGCAATTTGGACCATCGTTGTGCGCAGTGGCAAGGCAGCAAAGAACAGGGCGCATCAATGGCTTACCTCTTGGGTGTTGATACTGGCGGAACCTATACAGACGCGGTTGTCATTGATGAGGCACGGGACAGTGTTGTTGCCTCAGCCAAGGCGCTGACATCGCGGCCTGATCTTTCCATCGGTGTCGGGGCAGCGATTGATGCGGCTATTAATGATGCGCAGGTCGCCGAGGCCGATATTGCGATGGTCTCATTGTCCACAACATTGGCGACCAATGCGTTGGTCGAAGGGCAGGGTGGGCGCATCGCGCTGATTGCGATCGGCTTTTCAGATGCCGATTTGTCACGTGCGGGCCTGACCGAGGCCTTGCGAGGTGATCCGGTGATCCATTTAGCCGGTGGGCACAATCATTCGGGGGCGAGGTCGCGGCGCTTGATCTGGCAGCGTTGAAGGACAGGTTGCAATCTTTCGATCCGGGCATCACAGGTTTTGCCGTCGCTGCAAGCTTTGCTACGCGCAATCCTGCGCATGAAGTGGCCGCACGCGACGTGATCCGCCAGATGACTGACAAGCCGGTCAGTTGCTCGCATGAGTTAAGTCAGGCCTTGGGCGGCCCGAAACGGGCGCTGACGGCCGTATTGAACGCCCGATTGATCGGCATGTTGGATCGCCTGATCACGGCCTGCGAAACCCACCTGCATCAGATTGGGGTGACCGCCAAACTCATGGTCGTGCGCGGCGATGGGGCTTTGGTATCGGCTGATCTGGCGCGTGAAAAACCGATAGAGACCATTCTGAGTGGGCCCGCTGCCTCAATTGCTTACGCAGCTTGGCTGACGGGCGAGACAGACGCTTTGGTCAGCGACATTGGCGGAACGACCACCGACGTTTGCCTGCTACGCAATGGCCGCCCCAAGATTGACCCCAAAGGCGCGCGCGTTGGCCCCTTTCGTACGATGGTCGAGGCCGTGGCGATGCGCACAACAGGCCTGGGCGGTGACAGCGAAGTGCATGTGGTCGAGGGGTTGAACGGTGGCTTACGGTTGGGTCCGCGACGGTTGATGCCAGTGTCGCTGGCGGCGCATCGCTATCCAGATCTTGTTCATGCAGCGCTGGATCGTGGCCTGGCGCAGGATATCCCCGCACCGGATGGCGGTCAGTTTGTGATCCCGCTTTGGGCACAGATACCTGCTGGGCTCGACACACGCGAACAGACCGTCGCAGACCGGCTGGCGGATGGACCTTTGCGATTGGGGCACGCTGTCCAATCACGCATGGAAAGCCCGGCACTTGGCCGTTTGGTCGCGCGTGGATTGGTTGTATTGGCCGGTGTGACCCCGTCTGATGCATCGCACGCTCTTGGGTTTGTCGATGCGTGGGATCGTGAAGCGGCCGAAAAGGCACTGACGCTTTTTGCCCGGCGTCGGACTGGGGCGGGCGCGCGGGTTGCCCAGAACGGGCCAGCGCTTGCCCGCCAAATTATAGATCAATTGACGGATCAAACAGTGAATTGCCTGTTAGAGGCGGGATTTGCCGAGGATGACCGCAATTGGACCGATCCAGATAAACTTGCCCGGCACCCCCTGAGTGTCGCGGGACTAGACCGGCACGATGGTGTTGTGCGAATGCAGATGTCTTTGGGCGTGCCGGTGATCGGGCTGGGTGCATCTGCCGCCACCTATTATGATGCGGTTGGCGATCGGCTTGGTACGCGTATGATTTTGCCTGAGCACGGCGGTGTGGCAAATGCGATCGGTGCGGTTGTCGGCCAGGTGCGTACTCAGGCGACAGGCTCGGTCACAAGCGCGGGCGAAGGGGTGTTTGCTGTCCATCTGGCGGAGGGGCCGCAGAAATTCGCGAACCGGGATGAGGCGCTGGGTGTACTTGAGGCGGCCCTGAGGTCAGAGGCTGAAATGCGCATGCGTGCGTCTGGTGTAGATGAAATCAGGTTTCAGGTTGCGCGTGACATATCCGAGATCACCGTCGAGAGCCGCGCGATGTTCATCGAAGCGACATTGCGGGTCGAGGCAAGTGGACGACCAAGGATTGCATCGGACGAGTGATCGGGATCGACCTGAATGACGGTTCATGCTGACATTGGCGCGTATTTCAAAAAGCTTTTCTCTATCGTTGCTTGCAGCAGAACCGGCCGCCTCGATGATTGCTGGGTCATGCACCATTGAAACATCATGCGCGTGCCAATTGTGACAATCCGACCTGTCGACCTCACATTCTTGTCAGGCTGATTGCGCCAAAGGGTCGCATCGTCCACAAGGAAGCCAACTTGGGATGAGGCCAGATGCTTGACCGTCACGCACGTCAATTGATCGACCCGCCGTTGAACCGGATCGGTCGCGGGCTGGCATCGCGTGGGTTTACAGCTGATAGCGTAACACTGATTGGGCTTGGCCTTGGTTTGATTGCGGCGTTTTTGATTGTCTTTGGCCAATTTGCGCTTGCGCTTGTCCCTTTACTGGCAAGCCGCATTGCTGATGGTTTGGATGGTGCTGTAGCCCGCGCCACGCAAAAAACGGATTTTGGTGGCTATCTGGATATCGCGGTCGATTTTCTGTTCTACGGCGCGATCCCAATGGCCTTTGTCATCTATGATCCGGCCTCGAACGGTGCCGCTGGCGCCTTCCTGCTCGCGTCGTTCTATTTCAATGGGACCAGCTTTCTGGGCTACGCGATCTTGGCTGAAAAGCATGGGCATAAAACCGACGCGCAGGGCCAAAAGTCGCTCTACTATTCCAACGGCATTCTGGAAGGGACCGAGACGATCGTGTTTTTTGTGATCCTTTGTCTGCTGCCTGTATACTTCTCCCCTCTGGCCTGGGTGTTTGGTGCCCTGTGCTTTGCGACCGCCACACTGCGGATTTATGCCGCCAAACAAATCTACACGAACTGAAGGACACCTACATGAAACATCTTACCGTACTGGCCGCATTGCTGACCCCTGTGCCTGCGCTGGCCGACATTGACCCCACCAACTGGGATGCCGTCACAGCCGAGGCTGAAGGCCAGACCGTCTATTGGAATGCTTGGGGCGGATCCACGACCACCAACGATTTCCTTGCTTGGGTCGGAGACCGTGTGATGGAAGACTACGGCGTTACGCTGGAACATGTGAAACTAACGGATACCGCTGATGCCGTCACCCGCGTGCTGTCCGAAAAGCAGGCCGGTGAAGATGACGACGGCGCCATCGACATGATCTGGATTAACGGCGCAAACTTTGCTGCGATGAAAGAGGCAGATTTGCTGTTTGGCCCCTATGCCGAGCAACTGCCAAACTGGGCCTTTGTCGATGCTGAGGGCAAAACCGTGCAGACCGACTTTACCGTCCCCGTCGAAGGGTTCGAAAGCCCATGGGCCATGGCGCAGGTTGTGTTCGTTCATGACACTGCCGACATGCCAGAGCGCCTTGGTTCGATGCAGGCCCTGCTGGAATGGACCCAGGCCAACCCCGGTCGTTTCAGCTACCCACAGCCACCGGATTTCCTTGGGACAACATTCCTGAAGCAGGTGTTGGTCGACATTCTGCCTGACCCATCCATATTGGCCGACCCGGCAACAGATGAAAACTATGATGAGATCACGGCCCCTCTCTGGGTCTATCTGGACGAGTTGACGCCAAACCTGTGGCGTGAAGGCAAAGCCTATCCGCCCACAGGCACGGCCATGTTCCCACTGATTGCGGACGGCGAGCTGGACCTGTCCATTTCCTTCAGCCCCGGTGCGGCCTCAACCGCAATTGCAAACAATGAACTGCCGCCATCGGTGCGCACATTTGTGTTGGATAAAGGTACCATCGGTAACGCGTCATTTGTCGCGATCCCTTACAATTCTGGCTCAAAGGCTTAAGCGCGATGGTTGTTGCCAACTTCCTGATGTCGCCAGAGGCACAGGCGCGTGCACAAGACCCCGCGATCTTGGGCTACGGCACAGTTTTGAACATGGATGCCTTGTCCGACGATGACCGCGCCTTGTTCGACGCGCTTGAGCTGGGCGTTGCCACCCTGTCGCCCGCTGAATTGGGCACTGTACAGGCCGAGCCGCACCCAAGCTGGGCCACCCGTATCGCCGATGACTGGATGACACGCTACGGTGTGTCCGAGTAAGCCGATCACCATGCTGACCCGTCCCGGGTTCTGCCCGGGACGGGAGCCCAGATGAACCGCCGCCGTTTCCTTCCTATTCTGCCAGTCCTGACATTGCTTGCGATGTTGGGGCCTGTGGCGGCTGGCTTGTGGGGTACGTTGCTGCCAGCCTTTGGACACTTGCCAGCGGCAGGGCTGACCGGCCCATCGATCGACCCGTTCCGTGATCTGTTTGATTGGGCGGGCCTGCCGCGTGCGATGCTGCTGTCGATTTCAACAGGATTGCTGGCCACGTCCATATCGCTGGCCATCGTCATGCTGGTCACGGCCGGTTGGTCAGGTACCAAACCATTCCGCGCATTGGAGCGGTTGCTTTCGCCGCTATTATCGGTCCCGCATGCGGCGGCCGCCTTTGGTTTGGCCTTTCTGATCGCGCCATCAGGTTGGCTGTCTCGTCTGTTCTCTCCGGGTCTGACGGGTTGGGACCGTCCACCAGACCTGTTGATCGTGCAGGACACCTGGGGTCTGACGATGACAGCCGGATTGATCGTGAAAGAGGTTCCCTTCTTGCTCTTGATCACATTGGCCGCCCTTGGGCAGGCTGACGCACAGCGCAGCGTCGCGATTTCGCAGGCCTTGGGCTATGGGCGCGTGACGGGCTGGCTCAAGACCGTGTTCCCGCGTGTCTATGCGCAGATCAGACCGCCGATTTATGTGGTGCTGGCCTATTCAATGTCTGTGGTGGATGTTGCCGTCATCCTTGGGCCGAACACGCCGCCTCCTTTGTCCGTGCAGATCGTCAAATGGATGTCTGATCCTGATCTTGCCATGCGGCTTGAAGGGGCTGCAGGTGCCTTGCTGCAGCTGGGATTGGTGATTGGTGCGCTGGCATTCTGGCGATTTGGAGAGTTCGCGATCGGAGGCTTGGGGGTGCGATGGATTGCGTCTGGCACGCGCGGGAAGCTGGATGGCGTTGTTGCTGTCGGCGCTTTGACAGCTGGAGTGGTTTGTGCGCTGAGTGTTTTGTTCGGCCTTGTCGTTCTGACGATCTGGTCCTTTGCCGGATTTTGGGGATTCCCCGATGCATTCCCCGACGCGTTCACGCTGCGAAACTGGATGCGTTTTGGCCCCGGTACGTTGGAAGCATTGGGTGAAACGGCCCTCATTGCGGTGACCGTGGCGCTTGTCGCGCTGATCCTGACCATCGGATGTCTGGAGGCCGAGTATCGCTTTGGTCTTTCCTTCAGCCAACGCGCGGTTTGGTTGCTTTATCTGCCGCTTCTTATCCCGCAGACGGCTTTCCTGCCGGGGTTACAGACGTTGATGCTGAGCCTTGGCGCAGACGTTGGGCGTCTCCCTGTGATGCTGGCGCATCTGGTTTTTGTGCTACCGTACGTGTTCCTGTCCTTGGCCGATCCATTCCGCGCATGGGATACGCGTATGGGCACGATCGCCGCTGCATTGCGCGCCAGCCCGAATGGGGTGCTTTGGCGTGTGCGTCTACCGATGTTGCTGCGCCCGATCCTGACGGCTTTGGCTGTAGGATTAGCTGTTTCCGTGGGGCAATACCTACCAACTTTGCTGATCGGTGGCGGGCGTGTTGCCACCCTGACGACTGAAGCAGTTGCGCTCGCGTCTGGCGGTGACCGCAGGGCGATTGGCGTGTATGGGCTGATGCAAACCGGGGCTGCGCTGGTGCCGTTTGCGCTGGCCTTGCTGATCCCGGCATTGGTTTGGCGCAATAGAAGAGGGCTACGACATGGATAGGGGTTTGGCCCTGCGTGATGTGACGATCACCAAAAACAAAGTACCGCTACTTTCAGTGAACCATGAGATTGATCCTGGTCAGGTACTGACCCTCATGGGGCCTTCGGGTGTTGGGAAATCAACCTTACTGGCCTTCATCACAGGCACACTTGCACCCGAGTTCACAGCCACTGGCGAGGTTTGGCTGGATGGTCACAACATCACAAATACCGCTCCGCACCAGCGCCGGGTTGGGATCTTGTTCCAAGATGATCTGCTGTTTCCCCACCTGTCGGTTGGGGCAAATTTGGCCTTTGGCCTACAGCCGGGCGGCAATGCCGCTGCGCGGCGAACCAAGATCGAGGAAGCTTTGCTGGAGGTCGGCTTGGGCGGCTTTGCAGACCGCGACCCCGCGACCTTGTCCGGCGGCCAAAAGGCGCGCGTGGCACTGATGCGGATGTTGCTGTCAGAGCCTTGCGGGCTTTTGTTGGACGAGCCGTTTTCGCGGCTCGATGCGGCTTTACGCGCGCAGGTCCGCGAAATGGTCTTTGACAGGGCCAAGGCGCGTGCATTGCCGGTACTGATGGTCACACATGACGCAGATGATGCGCAGGCTGCAGGTGGCGCGATCGTCACCCTCGGGTAGGCTTTGACAATATACTCAGATTTCGTCACCGAAGCGTCAGGTATTCCGCCGGCCTGCAGCGTTTTCATGCATTACGGTCAACCTGCGTTGACACGTGCAATAATCTGATCAGGTGGACGCTTCCGGCGCTTTCCAAAGAGCTGCAAACAGCGCCGCTGCCGCCAGTATATTGGATGCAGCGATAGAGCTATAAATCCATTGCGGTACATCACCAGATGCCCAAATCCCCAACACGGCGAAGCTGGTGCCGATCAGCATCACAAGGAAAACGGCATAGGCCAGCAAACGCCATCCACGCAGCACTCCATAGGCCAATACTGCATAGACCAGCGCGACCGGCAAAAGTCGCATCGCTTCGCTGCTAAAGCCGCTCACGAAGAGAGCAAGGACATGCAGGCCAGCGGAAATACCAACAAAGACGGCCCCCCAGCGCATTGCACCGCTTGCTTTTGTCATATCGGACCTCATTGATCGTTAGCACATGGGTAGCCCGCAACGCCCCATGCGAGGATATCGTTGACGTGCTCTTGGAGGCTATAGGGTGCTGGTTCGCGTGTACCACCTGGGCTCCACGCCCAATGCAGGATAAGATCGTGGTCAAGATGGCTTGCGATCTCGCGGAAATCGCGTCCGCCATTGCGTTCAGGATCGCGCAGCTGATTGCAGATCTCAACCGATGATTTGCCAAACCATTCCGCTTCGACCGGAGCCAATTGCCAGTTCATCGCAACCTGTGGGGCGGCATGTGGAATATCGTTGCTCGCTTCGCGATAGGCATGACACGCACTGCATTGCACGTATTCCATGCCAATGCGACTGTCGCCTGCATTGATGTTCATGCCATGCGGGCGGGCCTCTCCGTAGCTGGGCCCCGACCACATCGGAATGTTGTCCGCTCCCACGTGGCAATTGGCGCAGCGTGGGTGCGACGTTACTTCGTAAACACGGGACCAGGCTTCCAGGCCAGCCTGACGGCTGACAGACCCTTCTTCGGGGGGTGCAATGATGACGTTTTCACCTTCCGCAAAGGCCGCGAATGCGACGACCGTTACGCATAGCGCTCCGAGGACTCTCTTCATACCCTTCACACCTATACAAAATCGACGAATTTGTTGAACGGCATCTCGCGCAGACGTACCCCGGTCAGGTCATAGATCGCGCTGGCAAGGGCTGCTGCCGCTGGCGGCACCGGTGGTTCGCCAATGCCTCGGATTTTCGCGGCGTTTTCAAGGCCCAGCACCTCGATCTCTGGCGTTTGGAATATCCTCATACCCTCGGCGGCGTGATAGTTCGTCTGCTCTGCCATGCCGTCGGAATAAGTGATTTCCGAGTTGATCGCATGTCCCAGCGCCCAGACGACACCGCCTTGCACCTGGTTTTCAAAGTTGATTGGGTCGATGACTTTGCCCACATCAGCAACGACATAGACATTGTCGATTTTGATGCCATAGTCGGTCATGGACACATCAATGACCTCTGCTGTGGGCACACCAAAGCTTTCGACTAGTGCCAGACCACGCCCCCTGTTCGGACCAAGGTCTTTGCCCCAATCCGACATCTCTGCCACAGCTTCGAGCACTGCACGATGGACCGCATGGTTCACGAGTCGCAGACGTTCTTCCATCGGATCAGCGCCTGCCGCGCGGATCAGCTCGTCCAGCGTGTTTTCGGCAAAGAACCCGGCATGGCTGGCGCCAACTGACCGCCAGGAACTGACCGGTGCCAGTTCTGGCACCCGGTAGCCACGCACCCTTAGATCGGGGATGTCATAAGGCATGTTCCATGCGCCCGCGACGATCTGCATATCCGGTCCAGGCACAGATTGCCCTAATCGAGCACCCTGCGATCCGATAACGGAAGGAGATGCGATATCGAGTGAAAGCGCTGTGACCTGACCGTTTTTGACAACACCCTGCGCCCGTGACATCGCGATTTGGCGCGGGAAGTCCTGTAAGAAATCCTCTTCACGGCTGTAGGTCAGCTTGACCGGTGTGCCAGGTATTGTCATGGCGACTTCGGTCGCCTGTTTGATGTGCTCAAACTCCAGCCGGTGCCCGAAACTTCCGCCAGAGAACTGGTTGTGGAATATGACTTTCTCCGGGTCAACACCCGCGACGCCCGCAACCTGTTGCTGGACAAACCGGGGCATCTGATGGCCCGTCCACACTTCGACGCTGTCGTCAGAAACCAGTACAATTGCATTGAGCGGTTCCAATGGCTGGTGTGCGACATAGGGTGCGCGGTTTTCGATGGTGATGGTTTCAGCGTCTGCGAGCGCCGCATCAACATCCCCATCGGCGCGCCATTCCTGATCAAGTCGGTCCGCAACAAAACTGGCCGCGACTTCCTTCCAATGGCCGTCCATTTCGGCCGGGTAGGGGGCTTCTCCCCAATCAACCTCGATCGCGTTGACCGCCTGGATGGCCCGCCACGTATTATCCGCAATCACCGCAACGCCGTTAGTCACAGGTACAATGGCCCGCACGCCGCGCATGGTTTCGGCTTCTGTTGCACTGTAACTTTGTATAGGACCGCCTTTGCGCGGATTGATCCGGACGGAGGCATGAACCATCCCCTCAAATGTGATATCGATGCCAAAGATCTGCGTGCCGGTGGATTTGGCAAACGTGTCGGTCCGCATCATCGGCTTGCCGACTTTCACCCATGTCGAAGGGTCGCGTAGCGCGACTTTGGTCACTGCCGAAATCTCAGCGGCATCAGCCGCTAGATCCGTGTAGGCAATTGTCGCCCCGTCGGGCAGGACGACTTCACCTTTTGCGGTCTTGAGCTGCGCTACGGGTATACCCGTGCGCTGGCTTGCGGCAGCTTTGATCGTTTCGCGCGCGACAGCACCCGCCATGCGGAGCTTCTCGTATTGGTCGGGCATCGAGGTCGAGCCACCTGTACCCTGAATACCCAGCAGTTTAACCACGCCACCCATGACGCCGCGCATCGTCTCTGCTACTGAGCCGTCGTCAAACGACATGAAAGGGACGCCTTCTTCGGCAAATGCGGTGTTGTAGTAGGCCGCATTGGGTTCACCAAAGCTAAGCGTGGCCTGTTCAACGTCGATATCCAGCTCTTCGGCTATGAGGGCTGCCTGCGAAGACTGCACGCCTTGACCGATGTCAGCATGCGGGACGATGAGCGTAATCCCGTCAGACGTCAGTTTGACAAAGGGGTTAAATGCGGCCTCTCCTTCACCCAATCCTACCTTCAGTGGATTGGCGTGAGGACGCGCCGCCATGAAGGTGCCAAAGGCCACACCGCCGAGAACCGTAGCCGAACCAATCAGAAACGAACGCTTACCAATTGTTTTTAAACGTCCCATGGATCACGCCTCCTGCAGTTTGGTTGCGGCCGTCTTCACAGCGGCCCGGATACGTGGATAGGTGCCGCAACGGCATAGGTTGCCGCCCATGACGATGTCGATGTCATCGTCTGTCGGCTCCGGGTTGTTTTCGAGCAGGGAGGCCGCTTGCATGATTTGGCCTGACTGGCAGTAACCGCACTGTGCGACTTGATGTTCGACCCATGCCTCCTGCACCGCATGCAAGGCGTCGGGCGCGCTCAACCCTTCGATCGTCACGACATCTGCGCCTTCAGCTGTTGCTGCTGCGACCTGACAACTGCGTACGGCAACGCCATCCATATGGACAGTACAGGCACCGCATTGGGCAACTCCGCAACCATACTTTGTGCCGGTCAGCCCCAATTCGTCGCGAAGCACCCACAACAGGGGCATGTCATCTTCGACATCGACTTCACGTTCCTCACCGTTCACCAGTAGTCGCATCTGTCTGTTCCTCTGTTGATTGGACAATTAGTCACTTTAAGTCTAATTGATATATTTTCGCTGATATGTCAAATGGAATTCATGACCAATAAGAACCACATGATCATTACTGCGGCGACAAACATGTTCGCCCGCTACGGCTATTCCAAGACGACGATGGGCGATATTGCTGCGGAAGCGGGTGTCGCGCGACAAACCGTCTATAACGCATTTCCGGGCAAGGAGGAAATCCTGCGCGCCGTGGTGCGACAAGCCGGTGAAGAAACCTATGCCGCTGTCATGAACGAGTGGGCCGACGCGACGACCCTTGAGGAGAAACTGAGCGCGTTCCAGACGTTCGGTCCGCTCAAATGGTTCGAAGCGATCCATGCAGCTCCAGACTGGGCTGAGCTTATGGACGGCATGCACAAGGCCGCATCCGAGGAGATGACAACCCTTGACCTGCAGTGGCGCAACGCGATCACCCAAATGCTGAACACCGATGGACCTGAACGGACCGACGCTACAAAAGGGCACGACGAAATTGCCGACTTCTTCTACGCAACCAGCTTGAATGCAAAGTATGGGGTAAAAGACATAGAACAATTGCGGTCACGCCTGCGCACAATCAGGGCGGCGACCTTGGCGCTGCTAAATACATGATTTGTACTCTATAGCCGCCCAAAGATCATCGGGATATCGCAAAGAACAATTGCTAGAACGTTGCCAAGTATAGGGATTCACGCAATTGGTGCGAAACGCGGCTGTGAGCGTTTCAACTGACAAGGCCACACTGTGCTATGAAGGGGTCGGTCGCGGGCTCGGCTGTTACGATGCAGTGTGCGTTTTGGCATCGTGTAGTTGTCAAGGCTAATGACGTTTTCACAAGCTGGATTCAAGCTAGGCGGTAGGCTGCATATTGCGCGATGCATTCCTAACGAACCGTTGCAGCGCCCATAATCAACCTTTGACGGCATCTTGTATATTTTGATATAAGAACAAATAGTGAACATTATGCAGATTCGGTATGTCTTAGATGGGATCATTGAAAACCCAAAAGCGTTTGGTAGATCAATGTCGCAAGTCCGACCAAACCCAACAGTCATTTTCGTCAGAGGTTTTTGCCGATGTCGTCACCGATGCCGGGGTTATGGGCTTTGTACTCGCCAGTCTCCCGCGCAAGGTCGCACCTATCTTGTGGGTGCAGGATCATCTTTCGCGCAAGGAAACAGGTGCGCCATATCTGCCGGGAATTGGCATAAAACGCCCGATTATTCAGGTGACTGTCAGCCGCGCTGCCGATGCATTATTTGCGATAGAGGAAGGGTTGCGCTGTCACAGTCTGACCGCCGTTATGGGCGAGATCTGGGGCGACCCGCCAGCGTTGGATTTCACTGCGACCAAACGGTTATCCATGCGGGCGGAGGCGGCCAGGATGCCGTGTTGGTTGATCCGCCGTGCGGCCTCTGCCGACCTCAGTGCGGCGCGAGACAGATGGCGTGTGAAGTCGCTACCATCTGCCCCACATCCGCAAGATATACACGCCCCAGGTGCGCCACGCTGGCAGGTCACGTTGTTCCGGTCGCGCAATCGTTCGCCGGGAACATGGGTCGCCAGTTATGATGGAACGGCGGATCGTTTCAATCTCGCTGCCCCATTTCGCGATGGAGAGGTGGCAGCGCGTGATGGAGCGACAGGGCAACGCGCCGCCGGATGATGTCCCAATCGCACTGGTCAGTGAAGGCCACCATGGCCCTGTGATCCATGCTGCCAACCGCGCCGCCCGTTTGCAGGGGATCAATCTGGACGCCCGGGTTTCTGATATGCGTGCAATCTGTCCTGAATTGCAGATTGAATATGCTGATCTGGCAGGGGATCGCACCGCCTTGGACCGTTTGGTGCTTTGGGCGCGCCGCTGGTGTCCCTGGACTGTGCGGGATGGCGCGGATGGCCTGATCCTCGACACAACGGGATCGGACCATTTGCTTGGTGGTGAGGCCGCCATGTTGGTTGAGATGGAAACGCAACTGTCACGCTTGGGTCTTAGCGCACAACTGGCGGTCGCACCCACATGGGGTGCGGCATGGGCTTTGGCCCGTTTCGACGCGGTCCGCTCTATTTGTGAGGCGGATGACGTTTGTCATAAACTAGGACCCTTGCCTGTAACTGCACTTCGCTTGCAGCCTGAGACTGTCCTTCTCTTACGTCGTTTAGGGCTCAAGACCATTGGTGTGCTTATGGGTGTACCGCGCTTGTCGCTCACTCGCCGCTTTGTCAAAGCGCCCCTGACAAGCAATCCGCTCATGCGACTTGATCAGGCTTTGGGTAAACTGGCCGAACCAGTTGCAAGCGTGGATGCCAAACCCCGGTTTCATGTGCAAAGCCGCTTGGCCGAACCTATTTTTGACCCAACCCCCTATCTGCCAGAACTATGCACAGAGCTTTGCGATAAGCTACAAGAGGCAGGTTATGGCTGTCGCCGCCTGCATTTGGCGGTCTATCGCACCGATGGTGATGTGAGCGAGGTCAGCGTGGCGACGGCGGCCATCACCCGTGATCCGATACACTTGCACAGTCTTTTCCGGGATAAGGTTGAACGCATCAATCCGGGTTTTGGGTTTGACCTCATCATATTGAATGCAGGCGATGTTGAAGAGATGCAGACACGCCAAAATCGCTTGGATGGTGGAACAGATGATGGGGTGCACCTGAACCGATTAGTGGATCGGCTCAGCGCAAAATTTGGGACACATGCTGTCACGCGCCCTGTTTTGTATGAAAGCCATGTACCGGAACGGGCCGAACGAAGGCTTTATGCCCTCAGTGGCGATGTCGAGATGGGTGTTGCAACGGGCCAAGAGCGCCCGCTGCGCCTGTTTGCAAACCCTGAGGAAGTCCGTGTGCTTTATGCTGTACCAGAAGGGCCACCTGCACAATTTGTCTGGCGCCTAAGCAAACACATCGCGTGGCCAGATATGCGGGACCAGAACGTATTGCGCCTGAATGGTGGCATGATCGCCCCAGTACCCGGCTGCGAGACTACTTTAAGGTCGAGAACCAGTCCGGTCATCGCATCTGGATGTATCGCGAAGGGCTGCATGAGGATGGCCGTGGCGGTGACCCGCGCTGGTTTGTGCACGGGTGTTTTGCATGATGATTTGGCGGCAATACATACGGCGCGTTTGGGATCTTTCCAGCGCGCGCTTTCGGGGCAAGATGATAGGGATTTCATCATATGCCTGAGATGGACAATCAACGCCCGCGCCGCACGATTGAAGATGACGGGTTTCGCAGGAACCCAAAGGCAGCTTTTGTCGAGCTGGGTGTGACCACGTGTTTTTCTTTTCTGCGTGGTGCCTCTGATGCCGTGGACCTTGCAACGACAGCCAATAGGCTTGGATATGACAAGCTTGGCTGTGCGGACCTCAATACAATGGCCGGGGTTGTACGATTACATGCCGAAGCGAGCAAAGCGCAGATAGTCCCTGTCATTGGGTGTCGCCTGCAACTCGTCTCTGGTGAAGAATTTCTGGCTTACCCATGCGATCGCGCTGCCTATGGGCGGTTATGTACATTGCTCTCTAAAGGAAAAATGCAGAACCTTGACGGGGCATGGCAGGACAAGGGCACCTGCCACATCACATTAGATGATCTTGCGCGATACAGTGATGGTGTACAGTTAATTGTCGTTCCACGTGTCGATGTAGACAGCTTTGCATCTGGATTACATCGCCTAAAAAACGCACTCCCAACACTTAAACATATTGCAGCCAGTTATCTTTATCGTGGGGATGATCGTGCGCGCATCAACAGGCTCGACAATCTTGCCAAGACACATGGCATGTCCATCCTTGCGACCAATGATGTCCATTACCATGCGCCGGAGCGTCGGCCATTACAGGATGTGATGACTTGCATCTTACACAAGACAACCATTCAAAAAGCTGGGTTTTTGCTGGATGCTAATGCGGAACGTCATTTGAAATCCCCCACTCAAATGGCACAACTTTTTGCCGAATGGCCCCATGCGATCAAGGCCACCCGTGACATAGCGGATGCCTGTCAATTTACTTTGACAGAACTGGCCTATGAATATCCCAAAGAAACAGTGCCAGAGGGGCGCACGCCGCAAGGTTATCTGGAAGAACTGACATGGCAAGGGGCCGCACAGCGATATCCAAATGGTGTGCCAGAAACACTAAAAGTCACTCTTAACAGAGAACTTGCACTGATTGGGAAGCTGGATATCGCCCAGTACTTTTTAACGATCCAGCAGGTTGTGAATTACGCGCGCTATGAATCCAAACCGCCAATCTTGTGTCAGGGGCGCGGGTCAGCGGCCAATTCTGCGGTTTGCTATGTGCTGGGAATTACGGCGGTTGATCCTGATAAGAACGATCTGTTGTTTGAGCGCTTCATCAGTGAAGAACGCAAAGAGCCGCCGGATATTGATGTCGATTTCGAACATGAACGGCGTGAAGAAGTCATCCAGCATATTTACGAGAAGTATGGGCGCGACCGGGCCGCGCTTTGTGCAACTGTCATCCATTACCGCCCGCGTATGGCCGTACGTGAGGTTGGCAAGGTCATGGGATTATCTGAGGATGTAACTGCCGCCCTCGCCAAGACAATCTGGGGGTCATGGGGGCGCACCGTCGGGATGAAAGAGGCCGAAGAAGCGGGTATTGATCTTAAAGACCCACTGATGGCGCGCACGATCAAACTGGCTGACCAGATGATTGGCATGCCACGACATCTTGGGCAGCATGTTGGCGGGTTCATCCTGACAGAAAAGAAACTGATCGAGACCGTGCCAATTGGCAACGGCGCAATGCCGGATCGCACATTCATCGAATGGGACAAGGACGATATTGATGAATTGCGTATCCTCAAGGTCGATGTGCTGGCCTTGGGGATGCTGACCTGTATCCGTAAAGCCTTTGATCTGATTGAAGCGCATTATGGGGAAAAGTTGACGCTCGCAGATATCAAAGGTGGTGATGAAGCAACCTACGACATGCTCTGCAAAGGCGACAGTGTCGGTGTGTTTCAGGTCGAAAGCCGTGCACAGATGAATATGCTCCCGCGCCTGAAACCACGAGAATTTTATGATCTGGTCATTCAGGTTGCCATTGTGCGCCCTGGCCCGATCCAAGGGGATATGGTGCACCCCTATCTGCGGCGACGGAACGGGCTAGAACCAGAGGATTACCCATCGCCCGCGCCGCCGCATGACCCTGATGAATTGCGCAATGTGCTGTCTCGTACCAAGGGTGTGCCCATCTTTCAGGAACAAGCTATGAAGCTGGCGATGGTTGCCGCAGAGTTCAGCCCAGATGAGGCGAACCAACTGCGCAAGGCAATGGCTACATTCAGGTCCAAGGGCACTATTGGCGAACTTGAAGACAAAATGGTCAGCCGCATGATCAAGCGCGGCTATGATCCTGAGTTTGCGCATCGCTGTTTCAACCAGATCAAAGGCTTTGGTGATTACGGGTTCCCCGAAAGCCATGCAGCGAGCTTTGCGCATCTGGTCTATGTTTCAAGCTGGATCAAATGCCATTATCCTGGTGTGTTTTGTGTGGCGTTACTGAATTCCCAGCCGATGGGGTTTTACGCCCCCGCCCAGATTGTGCGGGATGCAAGGGAACATGACGTTGAAGTGCGTCCAGCCGATATCAATTACAGCGATTGGGATAATACACTTGAGCCATTAGGGAACGGGCAATTCGCGGTGCGTTTGGGACTGCGGCAGGTTGATGGTGTTGCACAGGAAAAAGCCGCGCGGGTTATGATGGCTCGCGACATGCCTTATATTGACATCCAAGACCTCAAAGAGCGTAGTTTGATTGATGCGGGCACAGTGCAGAAACTCTCTGCGGCAGATGCGTTTCGCTCTATAGCCCTTGACCGTCGTCAGGCGCTTTGGGATGCGCGAGCGTTGCGCGACGCACCCGATTTGCCGCTTTTTGCGGAAACACGGGATGAGGGGCCAGAGGTGGCATTCCCTTTGCCGCAAATGCCCATATGCGAACATGTGGTGGCAGATTACCAAACACTTCGGCTGTCGCTCAAGGCGCACCCGATGTCATTCCTGCGCAAAAGCATGACACGGCAAGGTTATAATCCTGCCGCTGACCTCGCCCCAATGCGTAATGGGCAACGAATCTCTCTGGCAGGGATTGTGTTGATCCGGCAGAGACCGGGCAGTGCGAAAGGCGTGTGTTTCATCACGCTTGAGGATGAAACAGGGGTTGCCAATATCGTGGTCTGGCCGAAAGTCATGGTCGCGTTTCGAAAAGTGATCATGGGCGCGAGATTGATCGACGTTTCAGGCGTTGTGCAAAAGGATAAAGACAGTCAGGTCATCCATATTGTCGCACATCGTTTGACGGATCGCAGCGATGCGCTTTTAGGATTGTCAAATGATCATATGGATGTCCCGCTTGCACATACAGATGAAGTGAAAAAACCCATCCCGCCCCATGTCCAAAGGCATCCACGTGATGTCAGGATCATTCCGAAGTCTCGGGACTTTCATTGAAGGACTGTTCTTAAGTAGCAAGAGCCCGTTCCAACCAAGTAGAAATGTCACCAGAGCGCGCGACGAAAGCGCGGCCTTTGAAGGTGGCTGTAGCTACATTGCCCTTACGGCTGATATGGAGCCGGTAGCGTTATCATACTTTGGCCCATAGCAGACATTGCAAGCAGTTCGTGATGCCCTGGTGCCGCTACTCCGGCGTTGACATTCGTACAGCGCCAATACGAAACTCAGACATGTGTTGTGCTTACGCCGCTATCTGACCACGTATACCGAACATTCAGAATGGCGTACGACACGTGCCGCATTCGGGCCGAGAAGATAATCCTTAAAGTCTGGCTTATGTGCCCCAATCACAATCAGATCAGCTTTTGACAGTTTCGCTGTCTTAAGAACTTCCTCATACACTGAGCCAATAGAAACGATATGCCGAACCGCCAGGTTCGCATCTTTGCCAATCGCCTGTTCCGCCATCTCACTTAGAGCGGCGGCTGCACCGTCTTGCGCAGATTTGACATGGTGATCTTGGAAGTAAGCACCAACCACTGACGCCCCAAAGTCGGGAACAACGGTAATGACATCAAGTTGCGCACCGTCCATATCGGCGAGCTTTTTTGCGGCCTTAAGCACATTCGCATCTTCGTCAGGACGGGTAATATCAACCGCACATAAGATCGTTTTGATCATGCCATCTCTCCTTCTCGAACGGCGGGTGCTGCGCGCCCTTTTTGCAAGTAAGCGATCAAAGCCAGCAACAGCAACGCAGGGATCCAGATCAGTTCTTTGGGCATTTGATTGGATGCGACTTGAACACCGGTGATCGCAACAGGCTCGTCTCCATAGAAATCAAACGACGACAAAGTATCTGACAAGTCGGTACCGAACCCGGGCTCGTCCATTTGTTGAACATCGTCATCTGGCACCAGAATAATGCCCAGAGCGTCAAGCCGCGCATCGCCGCCATCAACATCAGGCACGGTCAAGGGAACAGTCACATCCTTCATTTCGAAGGTGTCAAAGTCGGGTCCGGAGATAATTGTCCGCAAAGTGCTGCCGGGTTCCGCGTTCGCCAATGCCTCTGTAAATGCAGCGGGTGCGATTTCTTCAAACGGCGGTTGGATTTGGTTCATAAAAAAGCCAGGGCGGAACAGCGCAAATGCGATAAGCAGCATGGCGAGCGTTTCCCAAATCCGGTTCTTGGTCAGGAACCAGCCCATCGTGGCAGCCGTAAACACCAAAATGCCTATCGTTGCCGTGATGAAGACCACGATGCCCTGGGCCCATGTCACATCGATCAGCAGCAGATCGGTGTTGAAGATAAACACAAAGGGCAGGGCAACGGTCCGCAAGCTGTAGAAAAACGCGGTAAATCCGGTCCGGATCGCGTCACCGCCCGAGACAGCGGCCGCCGCAAAACTGGCAAGTCCTACCGGTGGCGTCACATCCGCCATGATCCCGAAGTAGAAAACAAACAGGTGAACCGCGATCAATGGAACGATCAGGCCGTTTTGCGCGCCTAGCTCGACAACCACAGCGACCATCAGCGACGACACGACGATGTAGTTCGCCGTCGTTGGCAAACCCATCCCAAGGATCAGTGACAGGATCGCCACAAAGACCAGCATCAGGATCAGGTTGCCACCTGACAGGAATTCCACGAAGTCAGCCATAACTTGGCCGATACCCGTGAGCGACACCGTGCCCACGATGATACCTGCTGTCGCCGTCGCAAGGCCAATACCGATCATGTTGCGCGCACCGTCGATCATGCCTTCGACCAGATCAACACACCCGTCATAGAGGCGTCCAACAGCGTTTGCTTCGCCACGAAACATCGCCTTGAGCGTCTTTTGCGTGATCAAGATGCCAAATAGCAGGAAGGTTGCCCAAAACGCCGACAGACCAGGTGACTTGCGTTCAATCATCAGGAAATAGACCAGAACGATGATTGGCAGCAGATAGTAGAGGCCAGACTTGTAGATCTTTGCAAGGTCGGGAAGCTCCACGACCTCTGCATTTGGATCATCTGGTTCCAGGTCGTCTGTCTGCGCGGCCAAATAGACCAGTGCAATATAGACCAACCCGAGAAGTGCTGCGAGAATCCAACCGGAGCCTTCCGGGAACAGCGACACGACGGCCGCCACCGGATATTGCGTTGCATAGCATAGCAAAGCAAAACCGGCGAAGAAGCCAAACATCCCAAGGACCGTGTTGAACAGGTTCACAACCTTGTTGCCGATAGTTGGCATGTTGTTTTTCACCGCTTCGAGGTGAACGATATAGACCAGAGCGATGTAAGAAATAATCGCGGGCAAGAAGGCGTGGGTAATCACCTCGACATAGGAAATGCCGACATATTCCACCATCAGGAACGCCGCAGCACCCATGACCGGGGGCATGATTTGGCCGTTGACGGATGACGCCACCTCGACCGAACCTGCCTTTTCCGCGCTAAACCCCACACGTTTCATCAGCGGAATGGTGAACGTGCCTGTTGTCACCACATTGGCAATCGAAGATCCCGAGATCAGACCGGTCGCGGCAGAGCCAACAACGGCGGCTTTCGCAGGTCCGCCACGCAAGTGCCCAAGCGCGCCGAATGCCATTTTGATAAAGTAGTTCCCAGCGCCAGCCTTATCCAGCAAGGCCCCAAACAGAACAAACAGGAATACGAACCGTGTGGAAACGCCAAGCGCGATCCCGAACACACCTTCAGATGTGATCCACATATGGCTCATCGCTTTGCGCAGGCTTGCCCCGGCCCAGCGGATTTGGTCTGGCACAACCTCGGATGATCCGAAAAAGACGTAGCCCAGGAACACAACAGCCAGAACCACCATGACGGGCCCAAGCGTTCTGTAGGCCGCGATAAAGAGGAAGATCAAACCGGCAAGGCCGAAATAGGCGTCCGCAGTATCAGCGAGGCCGCCATTGCCGACAATCTTGTCGTAAAAAAAGTATCCATAAAGTGCCAGAAACGCACCACCGACGCCCAAAATCCAGTCATACCACGGAATATGGTCACGCGGGCTGTTCTTGAATAAAGGATAGGCCATCGCAGAGAGAAAAATCGCAAAGGCGAGATGGATTTGGCGGGAGTTATTGATCAGATCACCGGGCAGGATGTAAGGACCGACCGGCGAGGCGAGAAGCACCTGAAAGACGGACCATAACAGCGCGGTGATCGCGATCATCTTCCCCACGGCCCCACTTGGGCTGCGTGCGCCGCTGTCACTTGCCGCGACCAGTTCCTGAAGCTCTTCCTCGCTGAGCGCGCGGTTCTCTGATTTGGTCATATGTCCCCCTGCCGCCGGTTTCCGGCTGATTGAGTTGATGACCGAGGGCGCGCGAACCCGCCCCCGGCGTTATTATTGATCTGACCAGAGTTATTCTATCAGGCCAGCTTCTTTATAGTATTTGGCAGCACCATCATGCAGTGGTGCGGACAGGCCAGCGGATGCCATGTCTGCTGGCTCAAGGTTTGCAAATGCAGGGTGCAGACCTTTGAAGTCGTCGATGTTGTCAAAGACAGATTTGACAAGCGTGTAAACCACATCTTCAGAGACAGATGCAGAGCTTACGAATGTCGCACCAACACCGAATGTTGTGACGTCATTGTCGTTTCCGCGGTACATGCCACCGGGAATTGTCGCCGAGCGGTAGAACGAGTTGTCAGCGATCAGCTGATCAACAGCTTCGCCGGAAACTTCGACCAGAACGGAATCGCAAGCTGTTGTGGCCTCAGAAATCGAACCGGAAGGGTGACCGACAGTGTAGACCATCGCGTCAATCTGGTTGTCGCAAAGTGCGGCAGACTGCTCTGCGGCTTTCAGCTCAGTCGCCAGAGCGAAATCATCGGTTGTCCAACCGAGGGCCGCCATCAGCACTTCCATTGTGCCGCGCTGACCAGACCCGGGGTTGCCAATGTTCACACGCTTGCCGGCAAGATCTTCAATGCTAGTGATGCCTGAATCCGCACGGGCAACGACGGTAAAGGGTTCTGGGTGCACAGAGAAGACGGCGCGCAGATCGTCAAATGCGCCATTCTCTTCAAAGCGGGACGTGCCGTTATATGCATGGTATTGCCAGTCAGATTGGGCGACACCAAACTCCAATTCGCCTTCGCGAATGGTGTTGATGTTGTACACGGAACCGCCCGTGGATTCGACGGAACAGCGAATGCCGTGATCGCGGCGACCCTGGTTTACCAGACGGCAAATCGCGCCGCCCGTTGGATAGTAAACGCCCGTCACACCGCCTGTCCCGATCGTGATGAACTCTTCCGCATAAGCGGTTGGGGTCATCACGACGGTGGCGGCCGCGGCCATTGCTGTCATCTTGATTTTATTGAACATTTTCATTCTCCCTTGGTGTAATGTTCTTCGTGGGTTAAAGATCCCAGACTTCCGCCAGGACCCTGTTTGCATTCTCAACGTCAGCGATCCTGGCCCGCGCATCCGAATTGGATCGGCTGACCAAGACCCCAATCAGGGTTTCAACAAGAAACATTGTCACGACGTATGACGAATAGAAGTGTGGACTGTTTGTCGGCACAATAAAACACACCGCCGCATGTTTTAGCGCGGGGCAGCTATGAGTATCGGTGATCAGGACAACATAGACGCCTTGGGACTTTGCCATTTCCGCCGCGCGTAAGGCGCGACCCGAGAACGGTGGCTTCGTCACAATGATCAGAACGTCGCGCTCATCAAGTCCGGCAAGCCCCCACCCAACGACGCGCCCATTCTGGACGCCATCATCCAGTTTTCGGCGCAGAAGTTCGCGAGGTATGACAAATATTCGACGACGCCGGTCGACCCAAGTGCGCCCAGCAATAGGACCTTTCGTGCGACAGAAATGCGATCAACTGCAACATCAAGTGCGTCTCGATCAATGTCGCGTACAAGCGTTTGAAGGTTTGATTGGCACGCAGCAAGATGGGCATCAATAAAATGCGCGTTCTGCGCGCTGTGATCGTGGTGTAGTTGTTCAGCGCGATCCGCAAATCGGTTAACGCGGTCTGATATTTTCACCCGTAACTCTTCACGCAGTTCAGCAAAATCTTCGTAATCAAGCGCCCGCGCAAGGCGGGAAAACGCGGCCGGTGAAATGCCGCTTTCGCCTGACACATGACGGAGTGGGCGTGTTGCTGCATCGATTGGGTTTTCGGTAATGAAATCTGCAGCCGACTGAAGCGACCCGCTGAGGTCACCATATCGTTTTTGCAGCCGTGCTTCGAACTTTGCGTTCAAACCCTATCCCCCAGTAGACGCAATGTTCAAATTGTTTCACACGTTGTCAACACCCGAATCATCTGTTTCATTGCATTCAATCTCACAAACCCAAGGTGCACCATGTCAAAGGTCTTTCCGCGTCACACACAGGCCGTGTTACCGACCGCCCATAAAGGTGACGGGATATATATCATTGATAGTGAGGGAAAATATTACCTTGATGGCTCGGGTGGTGCTGCTGTTTCGTGCCTTGGCCATAGCGATCCAGACGTCATCTCAGCCATCAAAACACAACTTGATTCTCTGGATTTTGCACACACTGGTTTCCTGACATCGGCCCCGGCTGAAGCTTTGGCAGCGAAACTGATCGCCCATGCGCCAGAAGGAATCGACCGCGTCTATTTGGTTTCTGGTGGGTCAGAGGCCGTCGAGGCCGCACTGAAACTTGCCCGCCAGTATATGATTGAAATTGGCCAGCCCGAACGCACGCGGTTCATTTCTCGCCGCCAAAGCTATCATGGAAATACTCTGGGTGCTTTGGGCACAGGTGGCAATGCGTGGCGGCGAGAACCCTTTGATCCAGTGATGGTATCGGCCAGTCACATCAACGCGTGCTTCGAATATCGGGGCCGCGCCGATGATGAAACCCCTTACGACTTTGGTCAGCGCGTCGCCAATGAACTCGAAGAAGAATTGTTGCGTGTCGGCCCCGAAACTGTGATCGGATTTCTTGCTGAACCGGTGGTTGGTGCCACGGCAGGTGCTGTTCCGGCGGTTGAAGGCTACTTCAGACGCATTCGCCAGATTTGCGACCAATACGGCATTCTGTTGATCCTCGATGAGGTCATGTGCGGGATGGGCCGCACTGGCACATTTTTTGCGTGCGAGCAGGACGACGTTCGCCCGGATATCATCACGATCGCCAAAGGGCTTGGTGCCGGGTATCAGCCGATTGGGGCCATGTTGTGTAGCGGTGGCATCTATAGCGCGATTGAGAATGGCAGTGGGTTTTTCCAACATGGGCACACCTATCTTGGTCATCCCGTTGCATGCGCCGCCGCGCATGCGGTTGTGACGAAACTGACCGATGGTGGCATGACAGCCCGAGCAGCGCAGATTGGTGCGTACTTTGGCGCGGCGTTGTCAGAAGCCTTCGGGCAACACCCGCACGTGGGTGACATCCGTGGGCGCGGCATGTTCCGCGGGCTTGAATTTGTGGCCGACAGAGAAACGAAGGCGCCGTTTGACTCGGACAGGAAACTGGCGGCGCGCTTGAAGACAAAAGCAATGGAGAATGGTTTGATCTGTTACCCGATGGGCGGGACAATCGATGGCCAAAATGGCGACCATGTGCTGCTGGCGCCGCCTTTTATCTGCACTGAAAGCCAAATTGATGAGTTGGTCGACAAGCTTCAAAAAAGTGTAGAGGGCGTGATTTGAGACCGCTGCCTCAGATCATGGTTGCCCCAAATGGTGCGCGACTTCTTAAGACTGATCACCCCGAGGTTCCTTTAACGCAAGCGGAAATCGTCGAATGTGCAAAGGCGTGTTTTTTGGCCGGAGCAGATGGGATTCATGCGCATATCCGTGATGATGCGGGGCGGCATCTTTTGAATGTTGAATCGTATCGAAAGTTGTTGCTTGCACTCCAAGATGCGGTGCCAGAAATGGCGGTTCAGATCACAACAGAGGCGGTCGGCATCTACGACGTTGATGTGCAAATGGATGTTGCTCTGCGATCTGGTGCGACCATGGTATCAGCTGCGGTACGTGAAATTTGCCGCGCTGGAACACAAACGGCAGCATCGTTCTACAACAAATGCGCTGACCAGGGAATCGCGATCCAGCATATATTGTATGACAAGACCGATTGCGCGCTGCTGGAAAGCATAGTGTCGCGCAGCACATTGATGGATCCTTCGCTGCAAATCCTGTTTGTTTTAGGGCGGCACAGCCCAACCTCAACCGCCGATCCCGCCGACCTTGCGCCATTTTTGCGTTGGTTGACAGAACGAGAGATCAATCCAGATTGGGCTGTGTGTGCATTCGGAACGACGGAAACTGAGTGCCTATCAAAGGCTTTCGCGCTGGGGGGAAAGTGTCGGGTTGGTTTCGAGAATTCGCGGATACTCAGCTCCGGTTCTGTTGCGAAGGATAACGCGCAGAAAGTTGCGGATCTGAAGGAAGCACTGCTTTCTACGGTGTGACACTCATTCAGACACCGGCCTCAGGAAGAACCTGTCTGATGCGAGGATGATTGCAGCAAGGCACCAAGACAATCGCCCTATGGCGGCAATTGCGCCACCGGAGCGTCGCCGCCATCAAAACATGGCATCACACATTGACGTGGGCGGTCTTTGACAATTGCTTGTCAGCTTGGATTGCAGACGGTTTTGGCCTATCCTCAAAGAGTGGCTTCAAATGCGACGCGCGCGGTAAAATCCTGGATGTTCAAATGATAATACGTTGCACTTACTGGGCAAACTGGCCGTGTAAAATGCTGCTTTTCAGGCTGGCTGCTACGAGGTCGGCTCCTGCAACGCTTGGATGATCGCTGTCAAAGTAAAGAGGTACCCCACTGCGCATTGCATAGCAATTTTGATCATCGCAAAAGACTGGCAATGGGTCGAAAACCTCAACACCATTTTGTCCCTCAGCCAAAGCGATTAGACGTTGTCGCACATCAGCCGACCGTGCTTCATAATATGCTCTAGAGACCGCAGGAATGGAGCCAGTTTCGACATCAAGATCTGATTTGAACAGGTAAGCTGTCATAGGCCTGACGATTTCGGGAAAGGGTTGAACCAGGATCACATCATGACCCGAAGAGCGTAAACGTGTCACCATGGTTTCCAACGATGCCCAATAGGCAGCGCGTTTGGCGTCCGTTGACGCGTTGGCCAAAATGCTGGAGGGGGTGTCTGGCAGGTTGGGGTAGGCGATATCAGCACGCTCGTTGAGACCATAAAGATATGCGGCATGCCGGTAGACCAAGACAACTACCCCGGGGGGCTTTGTTCCAGAGCGTCAATGCTTGATGTGGTCCAGTCCGTACAGCCGTCTACATTTGTCTTAAACAGTAGAGCCGGTGGGCAACCAGAGCGTGATAGGTGCGTCACACCATAGTCATGGCCTTCAAGTGTGTTTTGCAGGCTATAACTGAGTTCGACTGCGTGGCTGTCACCGATAACTGTGAGCATACGTGATGAACCGACGTTATACTGACAGGCCGCATCGGGTGGGAGATTGTGGCATTTGTCGCGATCTGGGCTGGAGGCTGTGGCATCAAAAGCCGCCAATATGATGGGGTCGAACCGCTGTGCGCCAAATCCGTTTTGAACCTGCCCGGCGAGGCCGAATCCCACAATTCCAAGCGCGCCAATCCACCCCAGCACGGTCCGATGCCTCCCAAGAAACCGCCATCCTGCGGGTCCCGATGCGCCATCTGGCAACCCATAATGCGCCACAAGATATCCGGCTAAACTGCCCGCCAATAGCTCCCATGCCCGCGACGTCACAAGATAGAACGCCGCTGAGGGGGCGAACCGCCCCATAACCTCGGCTAAAACGAGGCTGCCGATCAGGGCCAAAGCCAATCCAATCACTATTTTCTTGCGTCGCCACAAAACAGAAACAAAAGCGGAAACAGGACATAGAATTGTTCCTCGACCGCCAGGGACCATGTGTGGATCATCGGCAGCTCTTCGGCAGCGGGGGCGAAATACCCAGAAGTCAGCCAAAAATAAATGTTTGAGGCGAAAAGGCCGATACCAATCAGACTTGCACCAAATTCGGTGAGCTGTTCGGGTGACATCAACGTCCATGCAAAGGGAATAGATACAAGCGTGACAAGGATCAGCGCCGGTAAAATGCGCCAAGCCCGACGTTCATAGAAGTTGCGAAAGGTAAAACTGTCGGCATTCATTTCGCGATAAAGAATACCTGTGATCAGAAAGCCGGAAATGATGAAAAAGACGTCAACGCCGATAAAACCACCCCTAAGATAGTGCGAAAATGGGTCCCCCATGTGGGACACGATCACGGCACTTACGGCAATTGCGCGAAGTCCATCGACCTCTGGCCGGTACTTGTGCTCCATATATCATCCATTTGATGCAGGAAGAGTAGAATAATGTTTACTACGTTGATAGGGCTTGTTCCAGCGTTGATCCGTGATCTACCTTTAAACATGTTTGATCGCAATTCAGATGGCTGGGGCCGCCATCGGTCTGGACTACTGGCACCGTGTGTCACGGACGTCGACGTTCTTGGATGCTGTTTGGCTTCTGGGCAGACCAGAAACCGAAGTTGGTAGGATTGGTGTTTTTAACCAAGTATCTTCCGTCCAGATTTGAAAGTGCGGTTACGATCCGGGCGCTGTCATGCCGCGACCCTTATTAACACGCTGCCTGGGACATAAGAAAATGGATGAGTCATGGATCAACAAATTCAAGGGGCTTAGCTTACTGCCTACTGATATCCGCAAAGAACTCGAAGCAGGAAGCCAGATCGTGTCGGTTCTGGCGGGGACCGAGATATTTGCGCCGGGGCAGACCGCTGACAATCTGTGGCTGCTTCTGGATGGGACCGTGAAAGTACAGCAAAAGTCCGAGACGGGGCGCGAAATCTTTCTCTACCGTGTCCATGCGGGTGAGAGCTGTGTCCTGACGACGGCTTGTATGCTTGCCTTTGAAGACTATGCGGCGGAAGGCAAATCCGAAACCGACGTGACCGCCGTCGCGATCCCGCGCAAGACGTTTGACGATCTTGTGGCAAAGTCGCCGGTGTTCAGGGAATTCGTTTTCACGGCCTATTCACGTCGGATTACCGATCTCTTCACGCTAATCGATGACATTGTCTTTCAACGCATGGATGTGCGTCTGGCGTCCCGCTTGCTGGAACTTGCCGACGTAGACAATGTCATACATGCGACGCATGCCGTCTTGGGCACCGAATTGGGCACCGCACGGGAGGTGATCTCAAGAACGCTATCGGAGTTTCAGCGCCGAGGCTGGGTTGAACAGTCCCGCGGTGAAGTGCGCCTTATCGGGAAAGACGGTCTGGAGCGGCTGGTCAAATCTGCCGGGGCGCATGCATAGCTGACGTGATCCGTTGAGAAACGCCTTGCAAGTCTATCGCGGTCGTCGCTTGTAAGTTGATTGACGGTTGCCCCTTGATTCAGGGTGGCATCTTAAGAAAGGAATCGTCTTGGTGACTAGATCACCAAACTTTTCAAACTGCGCATGCAATTGTCTCATCATTGATTCTCTATGGAGTGAGACATGACAACTAACATGGGAAAAATTGACCGTGGTTTGCGGCTCTTCATCGCGGCAGCAATTGCTTTTGTCGCCTTCGGCACAGCGATGCTTGGATCCGGTATCCTGTTCTGGCTGGCACTGATTGTCGCGGGCGTTTTCACCTTGACCGCTTTTGTCGGCAACTGCCTGCTCTACAGCATTGTTGGCCTCAAGACGTGCCAGGACTGCTGACAGTCGAAACGGCCTTTGCAACTTGGGTCTCGCTTGTAGGTAGCGTCGCGACTGGCCTCATTGCAACCTTCCGACTTTGACGAGGCGATGACTACCATCAGCTATATCACAAAAGAAGTGCCAACCGATCTGGATGGTAATCCGATGCTCAAGGTGCCGGTCAACGGTTTGTAAAACGTCCGGAGGAGGGACCCATGGAACTCAAGAAAATCACAGAAAAAGTCATCGTCAGCCCGCAAATCACCGCCGCCGACATGGACGACATCAAGGCGGCTGGCATTCGCGCCATCATCTGCAACCGCCCCGATGGGGAAGGTGCCGATCAACCCTCGTTTGAAGAGATCGAAGCGGCTGCGAAGGCCGCAGGTATTGAGGCGCGCTATGTACCAGTGCAAACCGGAATGGTTAAAGACGATGATGTGACGGCGTTCAGCAATGCGCTGAACGACATCCAGCGGCCTGTCCTCGCGTATTGTCGCACGGGCACGCGGTCGGCGACGCTGTGGTCGTTCCACGAGTCCAAGAAACGGCCTATGCCCGAAATCCTCGCCGCGACCAAGGCTGCGGGGTATGACATGAACGGTGTTGCCCGCCGCATTGCCAATGGGGGCAAGACCCCCACCGACACAGGTGATGCTCATTTCTCAGTAGTCATAGTTGGTGCCGGTGCAGGCGGCATTTCCGTGGCTGCCAGCCTGAAGTCCCGCAAACCGGGGCTGAACATCGCTATCATCGACCCTGCTGACATCCATTATTACCAGCCGGGGTGGACGATGGTGGGTGGCGGTATCTTCGATGCTCAGCAAACTGCGAAAACGATGGGTAGCCTGATCCCAAAAGGCGTGCATTGGATCAAAGCTGCCGTCGCGGCATTCGAACCCAAAAACAATGCGGTCATTCTAGATGGTTGTCGCGTCGTGAAATACGACCGTCTTGTCGTCTGTCCTGGTTTGAAGCTGGATTGGGACAAGGTTGAAGGTCTGGAAGATACATTGGGCCGCAATGGTGTCACCTCCAACTATCGCTATGATCTGGCTCCTTATACATGGCAACTTGTGCAAGAGCTGAAAGAAGGCCGTGCGTTGTTCACGCAACCACCGATGCCGATCAAATGCGCCTAAGCGCACCGCAGAAAGCGATGTATCTTTCGGGCGATGCCTGGTTTCGAAATGGTGCACTCAAGGATGTAGATATCCAGTTCATGAATGCGGGCGGTGTGCTGTTTGGCGTCAAAGACTACGTCCCGGCATTGATGGACTACGTTGCAAAATACGATGCGACGTTGAACTTCTTCCACAATCTGGTCGCGGTCGATGGCCCAGCAAAGAAAGCGACGTTCAAGGTTGCAAAGCCCGATACCGATCCTACCGAAGTGACCGTCGAGTTCGACATGATGCATGTCTGTCCCCCCCAAACTGCACCGGATTTCATCCGGGTATCACCTTTGGCCGACGCTGCTGGATGGGTTGATGTGGATCAGACAACGCTGCGCCACAAAACCTACGACAATATCTGGTCGCTTGGTGACGTCATGAATGCACCAAATGCCAAGACGGCAGCGGCGGCGCGCAAACAGGCACCGACTGTGGCCAACAACATCGTTGCAGATATCAGCGGGCGCTCAGCCGTGGCGCAATACGATGGCTACGGATCCTGCCCGTTGACAGTGGAGCGTGGCAAAATTGTGCTGGCCGAGTTTGGCTATGGCGGTGCCCTGAAGCCAAGTTTCCCGTCCTTCCTGATGGATGGAACCAAGCCAAGCCGGGCAGCCTGGTTCCTCAAAGAAACCCTGCTGCCACCGGTTTACTGGAAGGCCATGCTCAAGGGCAAGGAATGGATGGCCAAGCCCGAAAAACTGAACGTTACGGCCGAGTAAATCGGCAAAAGCTAACCCTTGCCCAGACTCGCGAACAGGTCGGGGTGAGAGTGCCGACGGAACCGCACGGAACCGTCGGCATTTGACATGAAAGCCCCGCAACGGATGCAACTCTCTCGTTATCTCCCGGTCCTCGACTGGGGCCGCACCTACAACCGCACCGCGCTGTCGAACGATATGATCGCTGCGGTTATTGTGACGATCATGCTGATCCCGCAATCGCTTGCCTATGCTTTGCTTGCAGGACTGCCGCCAGAAGCAGGGATCTACGCATCAATCGCGCCCATTATTCTCTACGCGATATTCGGAACCAGCCGCGCATTGGCTGTTGGACCGGTTGCGGTTGTCTCGCTCCTGACCGCTTCGGCGATTGGACAAGTGGCGGAACAGGGGACTGCGGGCTACGCAGTGGCCGCACTGACGCTGGCATTTCTTTCAGGGGGATTTCTAGTGCTGATGGGGATCTTCCGTCTTGGTTTTCTTGCCAATTTCCTCTCTCACCCCGTGATTGCGGGTTTCATAACAGCATCGGGCATCCTTATCGCGACAAGTCAGCTCAAGCATATTCTGGGTATCAGCGCACACGGCCATACGTTGCCCGAGATGGTGAGGTCGATATTTGAGCACCTCGCCGATGTCAGCTTGACTACAGTCATCATCGGCGTTGCGGCGACGGCTTTTCTGTTCTGGGTACGCACAAACCTCAAACCCACACTCAAGCGGCTTGGCGCATCGGCGCTTCTGGCTGACATTCTGACCAAGGCAGGGCCTGTGGCCGCCGTCGTTGCCACCACGCTGGTAACGTGGGGCTTTGGTCTGGATGCGCGAGGCGTCAATATCGTCGGTGATGTGCCGCAAAGCCTGCCGCCACTGACGCTGCCGGGCTTTGCGCCCGACCTAATGCGCGCGCTATTGGTCCCGGCAATCCTGATTTCCGTGATCGGCTTTGTCGAGTCTGTTTCTGTCGCACAGACCCTTGCTGCCAAAAGGCGGCAGCGCATTGACCCCGATCAGGAGTTGATCGGCCTTGGCGCCGCCAATATTGGGGCGGCCTTCACCGGCGGCTATCCCGTCACAGGTGGGTTTTCGCGCTCAGTCGTGAACTTCGACGCCGGGGCAGAGACACCCGCGGCAGGGGCCTTTACGGCTATGGGCCTGGCCATTGCGGCCGTGGCTCTGACCCCGCTTGTCTATTATTTACCCAATGCAACGTTGGCCGCGACAATCATCGTGGCGGTCTTGAGCCTTGTCGATTTGTCGATCCTCAAGAAAACTTGGGCCTACTCTCGTGCTGATTTCATCGCAGTCACTGCAACTATTCTGCTCACGCTTAGTCTGGGGGTTGAAGTGGGGGTCGCGTCTGGTGTCGCGATTTCGGTGCTGCTGCATCTTCACAAAACGTCCCGCCCTCATGTCGCTGAAGTTGGCCTAGTGCCAGGGACCCAGCATTTCCGGAATATCCATCGTCACAAGGTCGAAACTGACCCGACTTTGGTCTCGCTCCGCGTGGACGAAAGCCTTTACTTTGTGAATGCCCGATTTCTCGAAGACCTGATACAGAAACGCGTGACCGATGGTCAAACGATCCGCAACGTCGTTCTGATATTCTCTGCGGTGAACGAAGTTGATTACTCTGCCCTCGAAAGCCTTGAGGCCATCAATCACCGACTAAAAGATATGGACGTCGGTCTTCACCTGTCCGAGGTGAAAGGGCCGGTCATGGATCGGCTGCAGCGGTCACACTTTCCAGATAGCTTAAACGGCAAAGTTTACCTGTCTCATTACGCGGCTTGGAAGGCCCTGGCGGCAGATGCTGCCGAATAGAGTGATCCAAGGCTGACCAGCCATAGGGGCCGGGCGCGACGCAAGAACAAATGCCGCATAGTTTGTTTTTGAAGGACGTCATGCGTCGCCGTTGCGGAGCAAAAAAAGCCCGGACACAAGGTCCGGGCAAGTCCAACAGGGAGGTGGAGATATAACCCGATCTCCGGCGGGATCTTGGGAACCCGGTGATCAAGAGAGGGAAAACTCAAGACCACCGGGCGGAGTACTACGCCACTAATCTATAGCCACCGGATTCGGTGACAAGAAGGCGGGCATTTGACGGATCTGGTTCAATTTTTTGGCGAAGACGGTAAATATGTGTCTCTAATGTGTGCGTGGTCACACCAGCGTTATAGCCCCAAACCTCGTGCAACAGCACATCGCGGGCCACAACACCCTCGGTCGCGCGGTACAGGAATTTAAGGATATTTGTCTCTTTTTCGGTCAGGCGGACCTTCTTTTCGTCCTCTGTCACCAGCATCTTCTGGGCAGGCTTAAAGGTATAGGGCCCAAGCTGGAAAACAGCATCCTCGGACTGTTCGTGTGTGCGCAACTGGCTGCGGATGCGCGCCAAAAGAACCGGGAATTTGAAGGGCTTAGACACATAGTCGTTTGCCCCTGCGTCAAGCCCCAGAATAGTGTCTGCATCACTGTCCTGTGCGGTCAGCATCAGGATCGGGCATTTCACCCCTTGCTTGCGCATCAAGCGGCATAGTTCGCGGCCATCCGTGTCGGGCAGGCCCACGTCAAGGATCATCAAATCATAAAGGCCTTCCTTGGCCTTCACCATTGCACTGGCCCCATCGTCTGCCTCAAAGACGTCAAAATCTTCGGTCATCAGCAATTGTTCGCCGAGTGCTTCGCGCAGGTCATCGTCATCGTCGACGAGTAGAATCTTTTTGAGTTGTCCCATGACATGCTCCTTGGTTGTGAACTTAGATTTGTGCTTTGTTTACGTTTCAAACAACCGCTCCCTTCGCGGTTTCACACGGTCGTGTGATTTAAAGTGCAAATGTTTCACTTTGGGTCAGAAACAGCTATCAGTTGAAACAAATGAGAGGTGGATGACATGGGATTTGCCCCCGATACCACAGAACGGCTGGCCCGCGCCCGGGCCGATTTGCGTATGGGCGTGCCTGTCGTGCTTGATGGCGGGGCTTTGGTCTTGTCTGCCGAGACGCTGGATGCCGCGCGGCTGGCTGATTTGCGCACATTGGGCGGGCAGGCCGTTTTGGCTGTAACCGGGCGACGTGCGCAAACGCTCAAGGCGCGGGCATATGATGGGGATATTGCGCGGATCGTGCTTCCACTTGATGTCACGATGAACTGGGTGCGTGCCGTCGCAGACCCCGCAGATGATTTGCGTGCGCCGATGAAGGGGCCGTTGCAAACCCTGCGAGATGGGCTAGGCGGATTTGCATCGTGCAGCCATCGCAATGGTGAAGGCCGCGCGCCTGCTGCCCGCGGTCGTCGTTTTGTCGTTGGACAACGCGTCAGCGTTTGCAGAGCAGCACAACCTCACGCTGGTTCCGGCAGATGCGGCTCTGGATACCGGGCTGAGCCCGCTAAACCCCATTATCTCGGCCCGTTTGCCATTGGATGTGTCCGAGGCCGGACGTTTGCACATCTTTCGCCCCGATGATGGGGCGGAGGAACACTATGCCGTAGAGATCGGGCAACCGGATCGCAGCAAACCGGTTCTATCACGGTTGCATTCGGCCTGTTTTACTGGCGACCTGCTAGGGTCGTTAAAATGCGATTGCGGGCCACAGCTACGCGGGGCGCTGTCACAGATGGGTGCTGAAGGGGCAGGCGTGCTGCTTTACCTTAATCAGGAGGGGCGCGGGATCGGGTTGGCTAACAAAATGCGCGCCTATTCCCTGCAAGACCAAGGGTTCGATACGGTCGAGGCCAATCACCGCCTTGGTTTTGAAGATGACGAACGTGATTTTCGCATTGGTGCTGAGATATTGAAACGTATGGGTTTTGGTGCTGTGCGGTTGCTGACAAACAATCCGGCCAAGGTGGCACGGATGGACGCCTGCGGGATTACCGTGGCCGAACGGGTGCCGCTGAAAGTGGGCGAAAACAAACATAACCATGCGTATCTGGCGACGAAAGCCGCGAAGTCAGGGCATTTGTTGTAGGTTAAGGGTCTGTTTGCTCAGGCCGACCCTTGACCTACTGACCTACGCAGACAGGGGCACCCGTCTGAAGGTGTCGGGATAGTCGATCACTAGCCCATCTTGATCAATTTCCAGCACCGCTGTGAACCCTCGAAAAAGGCCTTCGTAGCGATATGTCTGTGCTGGTACCAAACATGTATAGCGTTGTGGGGCCGGGCGCGGCAGAAAATCCCCTTCGATTTGATCGGGCAGTGGCACATAGGCTGCCAGTATGTCCTGACTTTCGTCTTTGCGCAGCTGCAAGCGCTTGATAGGCAAGGCGTTTGTGGCGGGCGTCACGCCGATGTCGACGTCAATGCAACCCTCCAGCGCTGCAATGGGCTGATGGTCGTGGCGGTTTGTCCAGTTACCTTCGCCATCCGCTTCGACATGCATGCGCGCGCCGCCCACATAGTTGACGGTCACCTCGCGTGTTCTGAAAAGGCGATCTGTGCGCACAAGGTAGTGGGCACCATACAATCCATGCCGGGTTCCAGCCACCACACCTTCGAGACTCAATCCGTCATTGTCATAGCGACACACACAATGTTCTAGCCCGGCACCGTTCCAGTTATGCCAACGTACAGAAATCATGTCTCATCCTAACTGTCTGCTTTACATGGCACCTTGTGAGGATGGAATTGGCTTGTAAAGAGCATGCGGCCTTTGCTGTCAGATGGAAAAGGGAACGCTGCTGACAGATCCGGCCTGACCTATTATGCATCAGGTATGAAACACTCTGATCTTGTCCTGACCCCAACGCACTTGCGCTTTATGAATCGGCGCTTCCCTTGCACGATTGGACGTGGTGGTCTGACCAGTTGTAAGAAAGAGGGTGACGGTGCCACACCCCGTGGAACACATCGCATTGTGGGGATGCTCTACCGTCCTGACCGTATGGCGCGCCCTGCGGATTGGGCGCTACCAATTGGGCCCGGTGACCTTTGGTCGGATGATGTGAAGGACCAAGACTATAACCTGATGGTGCGGACACCGCATGCCTATAGCCATGAACGGCTGCGCAGGGCTGATCCCATGTACGACCTTGTGATTTTGACTGATTGGAACTGGCCCTATGCCATCAAAGGCCGCGGTTCTGCCATTTTTGTCCACGCGTGGCGTGGTCCCGGTCGCCCCACCGCCGGTTGCGTGGCCTTCCGCCCAGATCACCTGCGCTGGATCGCTGCGCGTATTCGTCATGAAACCAGGCTTGTTATCGCATAACCGCTGGTACTGATCTTATTCTTAGGCCAAACCTAAAAAGGATCGCCCCCAAATGAAACACCAAGGCCCGTTTATGACCCCTGACGAAATCGCTGAACTGCCTTATCGACCCTGTGTCGGTATCATGCTGGTCAATCCCCGCGGGCATGTCTTTGTCGCGCAACGCAAGGATCGCGATACAGAGGCATGGCAGATGCCACAGGGTGGTGTGGACAAAGGCGAAACCAGCCGCGACGCGGCGCTTCGCGAGCTTGAGGAAGAAACGAGCGTTCCGCCCAAGCTGGTCACGATTGAAGCTGAGAGTGAGGGGCTCATCCGCTATGATATCCCGCATGCATTGGTGCCAAACATCTGGAAAGGTCGCTATCGTGGTCAGGAACAGAAGTGGTTTTTGATGCGGTTTCACGGGCTGGACAACCAGATTGATCTGGATACCAAGACGCCCGAATTCACGGCGTGGCAATGGATGGCGGCAGACAAGATTGTCGACAACATCGTGCCATTTAAACGCGCGGTGTATGAACAGGTTCTTGCCGAGTTTGGCCCCAAGCTCTGATCTTCCATGTGAGGCCCCAAGGATCAGCGCCAAACAAACGTCCGACAAAGGTATCGAATGAAGAGGACAGATGAATGAAGCAACTTCTTCTTGCCGCCGCTCTTGCGATGATCGCGGCACAAGGCAACGCGCTCAGCTGCCTGCGCCCCGATCCGATTGAGACGTTTCAGCGGCTGGCTGCTGCACCAGAAAGCTACTTTGTACTCTATGGGCAACTGACCTTTGATGAGGCTGAACTGCCAGCAGGTGTCTTAACGAACCAGACACGCGCACCTGATCCGATTGCAGCCCGGTTTGCCGGAAACGGCCTGAGCCGGGATGGGTTTACGATTGACTATCACAGCGATGTCACCTTGCAGATTGAATGCGGCGGACCATGGTGCGGCTCTGCCCGCAGTGGGGTTGATGCCGTCTACTTCGTCGCAGCCAGTGACCCACCAGTTACAATGCAGGCGGGTCCATGCGGTGGCATGATTTTTGAAGAACCCAGCGCAGCCGTCATTGAAATGCTGACCTCTTGCATGCAGGGCGGCGCCTGTTCACCGCAGCCTTTGCAGTAACCCCAGCGACGGATGCCCATCGGGCGGCAGGCCGGCGCTGCGTTGATAGGCGCGAATCGCGGCTCGTGAGTTTGGACCGATACGCCCATCGACACCCTGCGTGGAAAAACCGGCATTTGTCAGGCGCTGTTGCAGCTCGCGTCGTTCCGCGCGCCGTAGTCGTCGCTCATTGGCCGGGAATGCAGATTGCAAGGGGCCTGCCCCGCGAATGCGATCCGACAAATGGCCGACACCAATGATATAGGCTTCGGCGTTGTTGTAACGTCCGATCACATCGTAGTTGCGGAACAACAAAAAGGCCGGACCACCCGCCCCTGTCGGTGTGCTGAGTGTGGCATCACCGTAGTCAGGCACAGCGCGCCCATCAGTACCGACCACGCCCTGCCGCGCCCACGCGCTTGGGCGGCGTGTCACGGTACGGCCCGTTTGACCAAAATCAAAGCCGGGCGGCAATTGCACCTCAACACCCCAGGGCTGGCCCTTGCGCCAACCGAAGCGGCGAAAATAGGCAGCTGTGGAGGCTAGCGCATCACTGGGATCGTCGGCCCATATGTCACGCCGCCCATCGCCCGTGAAATCGACGGCATAGGCTTCGTAGGAAGTCGGGATAAACTGGGTATGGCCCATGGCCCCGGCCCATGAACCGGTCATGTTGCGGGGGGCCACATCCCCATTTTGCAGGATCTTCAACGCAGCGATCAACTGGCTTTCGAAAAACTGCCCCCTGCGCCCATCATAGGCCAGTGTCGCTAATGTCGAGATCAAAGGCGTATCGCCCCGGCGCTGACCATAGTTGCTTTCCATGCCCCAGACAGCCACGACCACCTGTGGTTCGATATCAAACCGCGCTTCAATCTGCGCAAGTACATTTGCGTAGCGGCGCACCATCTCACCTCCGTTGCTGACACGTGCGTCCGATACGGCGGTGGACATATAATCAGCCAAGGGGCGCACGAATTCGGCCTGGTTGCGGTCGCGCTCGATACTGTCGGGCAGATAGCGCACGTCGGCGAAAGCGGCATTGAAAGTCCGATCCGAAATGCCAGCGGAACGCGCGCGCCCGCGAAATTGCGCGACCCAGTTTTGAAACCCTGCGGCCTGCGCCCAAGGCAAAGTGGGTAGCGCGAGTGCGGAAACGGTTGTTGCGATGAATTGCCTGCGGTGCATGTCTGCCTCCTTGTTTTGATCCCAATCTAGCGCAATCTGATGCCAGCTAAAATCAACTCTTGTTCAAGGCGCAGCTTTTTGCCGGTATGTTGCGGATGAAAGAAGACAAAGGTGACATTGCCATGAAATACCCCTTTGCCAGCGACAAGGTTGCTGGTGTTTTTGCAGCCTTTCCAAAGACTGAACGACAGATGGCGCTTGCGCTGCGTGATCTTATCTTTGAGGTCGCGGAAACCACGCCAGAGGTGGGACAACTGGAAGAAACGTTGAAGTGGGGTCAGCCGTCCTACCTCACACCTGAAACGAAATCAGGCTCGACCTTGAGGATCGGGTTGGCGAAAGGTGGCGGAGCGGCGATTTTTGCCCATTGCGGCACCGACATCATCAGCACCTATGCGGCGAGCTTTGCCGATATGGATCAGATTGAGGGGAACCGCGCGGTGGTTTTCCACAGCGCCGATGACATTGTGCCTGCGCGACTGCGGCTATTGGTGCACCACGGCCTGACCTATCATACACGCAAAGCTACTTCCGCGTCCGTTTGACCTTTCGCGCTGTTTTGGCGGCCTTCTTGCGTGCTGATCCCATCTTGCGTCGCGGCGGTTTTCCGCGTCCCTTCGACGGGCCGCGCGGCATGATGCGGTCTTCAAGTGTCAACAACTCAACGATCAATCCGCCAGTGACGGGGGCGGCCTCTGCCAGTTTCGCGGTCACGCGCTGCCCCAACGCAATCACCATGCCGGTGTCTGATCCCATTAAAGTTTGACTATCCGCGTCATAGTGGAAGTATTCGCGCCCCAAGGTGCGGATCGGGATCATCCCATCGGCGCCGGTTTCATCCAGTTTCACAAAGACACCAAACTTGGCAATGCCGCTGATCCGCCCGGTCAGTTCGGCCCCAATGCGATCCGACAGGAATGCAGCAAGATAGCGGTCGGTGGTATCACGCTCTGCTGTCATCGACCGGCGTTCCGTATCGCTGATTTGCTTGGCTGTCTCGGTCAGGTGTTCAATATCCCACGGGCTGAGACCATCATCGCCCCAGCCGTGCGCTTTGATTAGCGCCCGATGCACGATCAGGTCTGCATAGCGGCGGATGGGCGACGTAAAATGCGCATAGGCGCGCAAAGCCAAACCGAAATGGCCAAAGTTTTCGGGAAAGTAGTACGCCTGCGTCATCGACCGCAGGGTCGCCATGTTGATCAGCTCATCATGCTCGGTGTCTTTCGCGCCCTTCAGTAGCCTGTTCAGATGTGCGGTTTTCAGAACCTGACCCTTGGCAAGCACAAGGCCAGATGCTGTTGCAACCTCGCGCAGTGTGTCCAGTTTTTCGGGGCTTGGCTCTTCATGGACCCGGAACAATAGCGGTGACTTCTTGACGATCAGCGTTTCGGCCGCAGCCACATTCGCCAGCACCATGAATTCTTCGATCAGCCGGTGGGCATCCAGCCGTTCTTTGTACTGCACGGATGTGACCTTGCCTGCATCATTCAGCACGATCTGACGTTCTGGCAGGTCAAGTTCCAAGGGCTGGCGCTGGGCGCGTGCCTTCATCAGGGCGGCAAAGGCTTGATAGAGCGGCGTGATGACCTCATCCATCATCGGAGCCACTTTGTCGTTTGGCGCGCCATCAACGGCAGCCTGAACTTCTTCGTAATTCAGAGAGGCAACCGATTTCATCAACCCGCGATGAAAGGCATGATCAATCTTGTTGCCAGCCATATCAATACGCATTGCAACGGCCAGACACGCGCGTTCCACCCCCTCGTGCAACGAACAGAGATCGCCGGACAACCGGTCTGGCAGCATTGGCACAACGCGGTCGGGGAAATAGGTGGAGTTGCCGCGCTTGCGCGCCTCGCGGTCCAGTTCCGATCCGGGCGTGACGTAGTGGGCCACATCTGCAATTGCGACCCAGATGATGAAACCGCTGCGGCGTTCTTTGGGTCAGTATCTGGTTCCACAAAACATGCATCATCGTGATCGCGTGCATCCCATGGGTCGATGGTGATGAGGGGCAGATCACGTAAGTCTTTGCGGCCTTTCAGGCCAGCAGGTTTGGCGTTGTCCGCCTCGGCAACGACCTGATCAGGGAAATGATCGGGAATGCCATGTTGGTGGATCGCAATCAGCGAGACTGCGCGCGGTTCGGTCGGGTCGCCCAGACGCGCTACAATCCGTGCTTTGGGCAGACCCATACGGCCTTTTGGCCCGGACTGTTCGGCCTCGACCAGTTCGCCATCCTTTGCGCCGCCGGTGGCCCCAGCTGCAACGGTCCATTGCTTGTCGGTGCCCTTGTCGATGGGCAGGACACGTCCCCCTTCGGACGCCTGACGGAAAACGCCAAGGATACGTTGCGGGTTGGTCCCGATCCGCCGGATCATGCGGGCCGTATGGCTGTGGTCTTCGGTCTGGTCGACGGTCAACCGCCCCAAAATGCGATCACCTGCGCCAAGGGCGGGATCGCTGGAGCGCAGCATCATCAGAATACGTGGTTCAGCCCCGTCGCCCTTCCATTCGAGAGGGCGGGCGAACAGATCTCCATCAGCATCCGTTCCGACAACCTCTAGCACAGCGACGGGCGGTAGCTCCTCTGCATCGCGATAGGAACTCCGGCGCTTGGTCAGTTTGCCATCTTCCTCAAGCTCTTTGAGCAGGCGTTTCAGATCAATCCGGGCGGCACCCTTGATACCAAAGGCCTTTGCGATATCGCGCTTGGACGCTTTTGTCGGATGCTCGGAAATCCATGCAAGAACTTCGGATTTGGAAGGAATACGTGTCATGTCACCCGCCTAGCACGCCGCGATGCGGGCGTCATCACAACTCTGGGATCAGTTCCTGATGCGGAATGGCAGCATTGTCATTGAACGGGCCGGTTGCGACAAAGCCAGGGTGCTGTCTTAAGCGCCCAATCTGTAGATGCCTTATTCCGCAATGAACACCTGAAGCCGCCATACGATACCTGGCGGCGTAGCCAGCAAGCACCGAAATCACGCAAAATAGTCCGTCAAAATGCGCGTGTAAATCGCCTTGAGCTGGCCGATCTGTTCCACGGCAACCCTTTCGTCCACCTGATGCATTGTTTTGCCGACCAACCCGAATTCAACCACCGGGCAGTGGCTCTTGACGAACCGCGCATCCGAGGTGCCACCCGACGTCGACAGCTCTGGCTTGCGTCCGGTCTCGGCCTCAACGGCCTTGCCGATCAGATCGGACAGGTCGCCCGGAGGGGTCACAAAGCTTTCGCCTGAGATTCTCAAGTGCATGTCGATCTGAACGCCAAAGGTATTGGCGACTTTATCCGCTTGCGCTTGCATCCAAGCCGTCAAATCCGCACTGGTGTGTGTATCGTTAAAGCGGATGTTAACTGTCGCTTTGGTCTGCGCTGGGATCACGTTTGTGGCGGGGTTGCCGGTGTCGATGGTCAAGATCTGCAAGGATGATGGGTCGAAATGGTCTGTGCCTTCGTCCAGCACATGACTGGACAGAACATCCATCATGCGGGCCATTGCTTAAGCATCGGGTTTTTGGCCTCGTGCGGATAGGCCGCGTGCCCCTGCACACCCGTTATTGTGAAGAAGGCGGTCATGGACCCGCGCCGCCCGATCTTCATGGCGTCACCCATTTCGTTGGGGCAAGTGGGCTCGCCTACCAAGCACACGGTCATTGCTTCGTTGTTGGCCTGCATCCAGTCCAGCAGGGCGATGGTGCCGTCTATGGCATCACCTTCTTCATCCCCCGTGATCGCGAGCACGACGGCACCATCTGGCGGGGTGTCTTGCACAAAATCAATCGCAGCTGCGGCAAAAGCTGCCACACCCGACTTCATATCGGTTGCACCACGTCCATAAAGAAAGCCATCTTTAATCTCGGCTCCGAATGGTGGCATTGTCCAGGCAGCTTCATCCCCCAACGGTACAACGTCGGTATGACCGTTGAAGCCAAAGGTCCGGTTTGCACCTTGCCGCCCCCAGCGCGCATATAGGTTGGACACGCCGCCGCGGTCGACGCGCCTACAGGTGAACCCGCCTTCGGTTAAGACTTTTTCCAACAGCGCCAACGCACCGCCTTCGATTGGCGTGACGGACGGGCAACGGACCAAATCAGCGGTCAGGGCAACGGGATCAATGGGCATGCGTAAGGCTCCTTTGCGCTATGGCTAGCGGGAAGGATGCAAGGATGCAATTTTGGATTTATGCCGGGCCGAAAGCACCCGGTCCTGTTAACCCGCCAGATATGCCCAAAAGATGAACATCAGGATCAGGACCAAAACGACCTGAAAGATCATCGCCTTGATGAGAAACTTGGAACGTTTGGTATCGGCGTCGACGTCGATCTTTTTCATGATCTGTCTTTCTTTAAAATGCCCTCAGCGTTTGGGGCAAAGGTGCTACAGCGGGGGCGTGTTACACAGATATGGTCCATCCCGGCAGTTCTTTAAAGGGCGCTGGCTGTGTAAAGCGGCGACTATGCGCGCACGACATATGTATGGATCGTGAATACTACGGCATCTGTAAGGGGCAGGCGTAAGATGCACTGTCGTTCGGACCGGACATACGGCATCTCACCGTCCTCGGGTTTGCGGCCTGGCTGATACAGATCGGCATCCGCATAGCGTAATTTGTTGAACCGCCACAGGGGTTTCCCCACGCGCACGCCGTCAAACAAGCGCTGCACACGGCGCGCGATGTTGTCATCGTATTCATCGACCGGGGCGTGAATATCGGTCAACGGCCGGTCGGCCTTGTCGGCCAGACGCCAACTGGCCGGAAAACACAGTACCGCCCCGGTCAACACATGTTCGTCCCCACGCTTTTGAAGAATGCAGATGTCTTCCTGCACCAGATGGCCCAAGGTGCGCAGAGGATGATCATGGTTGATTTGAAGACAGTGCCCGTCGGGACAAGTCACCGTGCTTTCAGAAACCTCAAACCCAAGTCCCGAAAGCAGTTTTAGGGCCTCGTGCAAAACCTCACTTCCTGCGGCGCGGACCTCTTGGGGTTCATAAATCACCTTATCTGGCTGCGTATGGATCAGATTCCTGCGCAGGGCCAACTGCGCGCCGTACGCATCATCGACGTGCAACCATCCATCAGGATCACAGGGCATTGTGCCGGGCAGTCGTGGATCATTGAGATGCGAATCGGGCAGGGCGTTTTGCAGGATCGGTTCCATAGTGGGCTATCGTAGTTGATTGTGGTTGGACTTTGCACGTTGTCAGGGTCGAGTTAAATCGCAAATCCATAGGGGCAGGCTGCGTCAAATGGCGACCGGCGGCATATTGGCTTGACGCGCCTGAGTACGTCGCACAGGTACAGCTCATGTTCTACGTTGCCACTATGCCTGCATTGACTTGGGCGATTGTCTTACTGGCCACATTGGGTTGGCTGACCATCGCCTATCGCCGTCATCGCGCCATCCTCTTTGCGCCGCTGCCTTACGTTTTTGCACTGGGGCAGGGGGCGGTCGCTGGACTGGCGTTATATCTGACCGCACAGAATAGTATCTCAATGGCGGCCTGTATGACAGGAATGATGGGTGCACAGGCCAGTATGCTGTTGATCCTGGTCCTGTTGGGCACGCTCTTTGCATTTCTTATTGCGGCCCGTGGAAGGTTACTAATGGTCTTGAATGCCAACAGGTCATTCGTCATCGCATTTGCCGTATTGCAGATCGTCGTCACACTGATCCTGATGCGATCTGCAATGCTCTGTACCGTTTAGGCCTTGTCGAAGAACGGGGTCATTTGCGCCACGATCACGCTGTTTTCTTCCAGCGCGCGGGCCATCAGCGCCTTTTCATCGTCCGAAATGTCGTGCCCCTCGGCCAGACGTTCTTCCAGCGTGCCGTATCCTGACACATCCAAAGGGGCGAGGTCGGCTTGTTTGAGGATTGCCACGGTTTCGCGCACGGCTTCGGCCTCATCCACACCGCTGGCATAGCACATCAGCGCCGCACCCGTTGCCTCTTCCGGCAGGCCGTCGCCGGTATTTCGGCCCACTTCGACAAGCAGCGTATAGACCTGCTGGCGGCTTTCTTTCTTGCTCATTTCGTTTCTTTCTCTTCCCAGCGCGACCGGACCGCCCAGATTGTTGAGACGATAATCACGATCTGCAAAGGCGCATAGATCACCAGCATCAGCGCAAGAATGCGCAAAAAGAGCGACAGGTCCATCACAATGGTCAAAGACACCGCTGGCAAGAAAAGCGATGCCAGCAAAAGCGAGATAATCACGATGTCGGCCGCCACCGGCAGCCATGCGGCCTTGAACGACGGGCGCACGCCCGCCGCAATGCGCTTGCGCGCCAGAAGGCGGCTGATGATCATTTCTGGCGTTTCCAGTTCACCAAAATCAATATCCTTACGAGCAATCGCGTTCGACCGTCAGGGAGAGGCAGCGATTGATGGTTCATTTCGAACTGAAACGCCTAGTCGCGCAGCAGTTCATTGATGCCGGTCTTGGAGCGTGTCCGCTCGTCCACCCGCTTTACGATCACCGCGCAATACAGGCTGACGTTGTTCTTGGATGGCATGGAGCCTGCGACGACGACGGAATAGGGCGGTACCTCACCATACATGACTTCGCCGGTTTCCCGGTCCACGATCTTGGTCGATTGGCCGATGAAAACGCCCATGCCGAGGACGGACCCCTCGCGCACGATACAGCCTTCGACCACTTCCGAGCGAGCGCCGATAAAGCAGTTATCTTCGATAATGGTTGGTCCAGCTTGCATCGGTTCCAATACGCCACCGATGCCAACACCGCCAGAAAGGTGCACGTTCTTGCCGATCTGGGCACATGACCCGACGGTGGCCCATGTATCGACCATTGTACCCTCGTCGACGTAGGCCCCGAGGTTCACGAAAGATGGCATCAGTACCACACCGGGGGCGATAAACGCGGATTTGCGCACAACACAGTTGGGCACGGCACGAAAACCGGCAGCCTGCCATTGGTTTGCGCCCCAACCTTTGAACTTGCTGTCGACTTTATCCCACCAGCCGCCACCTTGGGGGCCGCCGTCCTGTGGTTCCATATCCTTGATGCGGAAACCCAAGAGCACCGCTTTCTTGGCCCATTGGTTCACATGCCAGCTGCCGTCATTCTGCTTTTCAGCCACGCGCAGCTTGCCGCTATCCAGCGCATTCAGCGTGTCTTCAATCGCCTCGCGGGTTTCCCCGGTTGTTGATGTGGTGATTGTATCGCGGGCCTCCCACGCAGCTTCGATTGCGGTCTCAAGGGCAGCATTGGACATGGGGGATTCTCCGGTCAGACTGTTTCCCCGGGTATCTAGCGGGGTGGGGCGGATCAATCAATCTATGTGTAGGGCGTTGCATCTTGGGCTGGGTCGGGCAACTCTGCACGGAACCAAAGTCAGGATACCAAGAACAAATGAAAGACAACCGTCACCACCCGTTCCGCGACAGCCATGAAGACCGTGAAGCCGCAAGTCATATCCCCGACACAGCCCAGACACGCGCGCCATCATACGCGCTGGCCTTTGCAGACGAAGATTTCATGTGTCGCGAAGAACTGCGGCCTGTGCGGTTGCAGTTGGAACTGCTCAAGCCTGAGATGTTGATGAACGAGGCGGATGTGAACTCGACCATCGTTCTCTTTGGCGGCGCGCGTATTCCTGAACCGGCCAAGAAAGACACCGCCCGCACGCAGACACTCGCGGATTTGTCCAAATACTACGCCGAGGCACAACGCTTTGCGCAGATGATGACCGCCAAATCAATGAAGACCGGCGGCACGGACGACGTCATCGTCACCGGTGGTGGCCCCGGTGTGATGGAGGCGGGCAACCGTGGGGCGCAAGACGCTTAAGCGGACGCTCAATCGGGTTGAACATCGTGCTGCCGCATGAACAGGCGCCGAACCCTTACGTCACGCCCGAACTGTGTTTCAACTTCCACTACTTCGCGATCCGCAAGATGCATTTCCTGATGCGGGCATCTGCCGTTTGCATCTTTCCCGGCGGATTTGGTACTTTGGATGAAATGTTCGAGGCATTGACGCTGATCCAGACCGGTCGGATGGAGCAGGTGCCGTTCTTGCTGTTCGGGCAAAGCTTCTGGGAAAAAATCATCAACTGGGAGGCGCTGGCGGATGCCGGGACAATCTCTGCGGATGATCTGAAACTTTTCCGTTTCGTCGAGACAGCCGAAGATGCGGTGGCGGCATTGGAAAACTGGGAAGGCAAAGGTGAGAAGCGTGGGGTGATCCCTGGGCGTTAGGTTACCGCGCAGTATGCAGGTATCGGTGACTATGTCCGGGAAATGGCGCTTTGAAGCGGCGCATCAGGCGGCTGTAGCTATAGCCGAGGTCGGATCCTTTGCACATGCGCGCGCCAGCGTTGTTGTGCAAGGCAAGCCCACCGCCAGCTTCGCGCAATTGGTATCCTTTGCGCGACAAACGCGCCTGCAAATCGTCCCATCCGGTGGCATAGGCCAAGTCATCAGCGAGAAGCGCCCGCAAGGGCGCGACGAGCCGCTCATCCGCTCTGCGAGCTGTCTTCGCGCGCGTTCTGCGATAGAGGTCACGTTTAACGGCACCTCGGATCAGTTCACCCACGGAAGTATCTTCATCCCCGGCAATTTGGCGCAAGGCTGCGACCATCTCGGGTGGCATGTGAATCGTCGCGGTCGTGTTCATTCCGCCAACATGCATCCGCATGGTAAACGCGAGGTTAAAGCCCAGCCTCTTGCGCGATCTGCGCTTTCGATTTCCGCGCCCGTTCTGTCGCAGATTTCAACTGACCACAGGCCGCCATGATATCTTCACCCCGTGGTTTGCGCACGGGCGATGCATAGCCAGCTTCATAGATGATATCAGCAAACTTGCGGATCCGGTTGTTGGATGACCGCTTGTAAGGTGCGCCCGGCCATTCGTTGAAAGGGATCAGGTTGATCTTGGCCGGAATGCCCTCAATCAGTTTGATCAGGCGGTGGGCATCCTCATCACTGTCGTTCACACCATCTAGCATCACGTACTCAAAGGTGATGCGTTCAGAATTCGACACTTTCGGGTACTCACGCAGCGCATCCAACAGATCAGCGATCGGCCAGCGTTTATTGATCGGCACAAGGCGGTCACGCACCTCATCGGTGGTCGCATGGAACGACACTGCCAACTGGCAGCCGATCTCTTCGGCCGTGCGTGCAATCTCAGGCACGACACCCGACGTCGACAGCGTGATCCGACGGCGCGACAGTGAAATCCCCTCAGGGTCCATCGCGATCTTCATCGCATCGCGCACATTCTCAAAATTATACAGCGGCTCACCCATGCCCATCAGAACAATATTCGACAACAGACGTGAGTCGTAGTTGCGCGTACCCGGTGCGGGCCACTCTTCCAGATCATCGCGGGCGACCATCACCTGACCGACAATCTCTGCCGCCGTCAGATTTCTGACCAGTTTTTGCGTACCCGTATGGCAGAACGAACATGTCAGCGTGCAGCCGACCTGACTGGAAATGCACAAGGTGCCGCGATCCGTCTCTGGGATATAGACAACCTCAACCTCATGGCCCCCGGCGATACGCACAAGATATTTGCGTGTGCCATCATCCGACACCTGCCGCGTCACGACTTCGGGCAGTTCGATCACGAAGGTCTCGGCCAGCATCGCGCGATAGTCTTTGGAAAGATTGGTCATCTCGCCAAAGTCACGCACACCCCAATGATAAATCCACTGCCAGATCTGGCCGACCCGCATCTTGGCCTGTTTTTCCGCTGTGCCAGCCGCGATCAGCGCCGCGCGCATCTGATCGCGGGAGAGACCAATCAGGTTCTGTGGTCCGTCGGACAGCTTGCGCGGAATGGTCAGCACGTCCTGCGTGATGGGGGCCTTGGCGTCCATGGGCTGATCTCTCAATTCGGGGTTTGGGGGCCGTATAAGAGAAAGAGGCGGTTTCCACAAGGAAACCGCCTCTTTGCGTTAACAGAGTGAGGGGCCTAGCCCGCGCAGCGATTGGCCGCTTCGTCCACAGCGGCGGTAAAGCCCAGCAAGCTGAAGGTATCTTGTGTTTGGGTGCCCCGGCCAGAACGGCCTGTGACAACAGCATTGGCGCCACGCTTCATGGCCGCCACGAATTTTGCGTCGTCCTCTGGCGTAGCAGGCCAGGCGGTTTCACCTTGGGTGAACATCTGGAACGTGGTGTCGCCCACTTGCACGCTGACGGTTGATTCGTTTGCGAATGGATAGCCACCGGTGAACATGACCTGACCGCTCACGTTCTCTGACGGACGATAGAATACGATCAACCGGATATCACCGCGGCGCACATCAACGGAGTTACCATCGCGCGTGTTGAGCGTTTCCTTGGGCGCGGATACCGCCCAGCATTCATTTGGATCGCTTTCAACAAACACGCTCCAATCGGTGTTTGCAGACACGCGGTTATCGCTTTCTTCCTGTGCTGTGGCCGCATTTGCCAGCAACAGCGCCAGCGACACGCCAATCATACGCGAAAAATTCAAAATCATTCTACAGCCTCCAAGCTGTCCTTGCCTCTGGATGCCCCATCCGGTCATTGGCGCATCTGACGGCACCTTTTCGACTGGCGAGACGTTGTTCAACTCGATAGCCTAGAGCTTAGCAAAAAATCGCCCGCAGGGGAAAGCCCCCGTGTGACGTGCTCTGCGCTACGCAACTGACATATACAATCCAAAAAGGCAAAAGAATGGCAAATCCCGTTGATCTGGTCGAAGTGTGGCGCGGCGACCTGTTGGAGTGCATCCATCAAGGTCACGCAGTTGCGTGCGATGACACCGGTCAGATCGTCGAAAGCTGGGGTGATCCGACAGCGCTGATCTATCCGCGGTCATCCGCGAAGATGATTCAGGCCTTGCCCTTGCTGGAAAGCGGGGCAGGAGCAGGTTTGACAGATGAGCAGCTCGCCTTGGCTTGCGCGTCCCATCAGGGTGCGGCGATCCATACCGATCGTGTGAAAGCATGGTTAGATGACCTTGGCCTTTCAGATGATGCCTTTCGTTGTGGGCCGCAGATGCCCGATGATCGCGATGCGCGGTATGGTCTGATCCGCGCCCATCAAAGCCCTTGCCAGGTGCACAACAACTGTTCTGGGAAGCACGCAGGTTTCCTGACGCTGTCCAAGCACCTCAAAGCTGGGCCGGATTACGAATTGATTGACCACCCGGTGCAGCAAGCTTGCAAGGTCGCTTTCGAAGAAGTCACCCAGGAAACCAGCCCAGTGTTTGGGATCGACGGCTGCTCTGCGCCCAACCACGCATGTACCGTGCATGGGTTGGCGCGCGCGATGTCGTTTTTTGCGACGGCAGGGGACCGATCAGATTTGCGCAGCAGTGCAGCGCAGAAACTGGTTGCCGCAATGACGCGCTATCCAGAGTTGGTGGCGGGCGAAACCCGCGCCTGCACAGATTTGATGCGTGCGATGGACCATAAGGTTGCCATCAAGACCGGCGCTGAGGGCGTGTTTGTCGCAATTGTTCCTGAGAAGCGCCTCGGCATTGCGTTAAAGATTGCAGATGGCGCCACCCGTGCCAGTGAGGCCGCGATCGCCGCGATCCTCGTCAAATACGGGGTGCTTGATGCCGATCACCCGGCTACTCGGGCGCGGATGCGTCCGGCAATCAAAAACCGGCGTCATATTGAAACAGGGTATATTCGCCCTGCGCCGGTACTCGGCCTTTGAGACGACTTAAATCATGTTGGGCAAAACGCCCCAATCATCAGAACGGATAGTACAATGCCATTTACACTCGCCACTTGGAACATCAACTCAGTCCGACTTCGCGAAGACATCGTTGCCAAGCTCATGCAAGAGGAAGCGCCGGATGTGCTGTGCCTGCAAGAATGCAAAAGCCCTGTTGATAAAATCCCGCTCGAGCAGTTTCAGTCCCTCGGCTACACCCACATGGTTGCGCGCGGGCAAAAGGGGTACAATGGCGTCGCGATCTTCTCGAAAATCCCGATGGTCGAGGCCGGGGCCGAAGACTACGCTGGGCTGGGTCATGCCCGTCATATTGCTGGCAAGCTGGAAAACGGGGTGACGATTCACAATCACTACGTCCCTGCGGGCGGCGATGTTGCTGACCGCGAGGTGAATGAGAAGTTTGGCCAAAAGCTCGACTATCTGACCGATATGCGCGACGCTTATCATGCGCAGAAGCCGCAGAAATCCATCCTTGTTGGTGATCTGAATATCGCACCGCGCGAGGACGATGTTTGGGATCATAAAAAACTGCTCAAGGTCGTCAGCCATACACCCATCGAGGTCGAACATTTCGCCGATGTGATGGAAGCTGGCGATTGGTCTGACGTGACCCGCAACGACATCACAGAAGGCAAGCTTTATAGCTGGTGGTCATACCGCGCAAAGGACTGGGCCGCCGCCGACAAGGGCCGCCGCCTTGATCACGTCTGGGCGACACCCGATATCAGGAATGCTGCATATGGTAGCCGGGTTCTGCGGGATGCGCGTGGATGGGAGAAGCCCAGCGATCATGCGCCAGTCTTTGCTACTTTTGATCTTTAGGAGACCCTGATGACACTGCCTAACGAAATGACTGCGCTTGTCCAACTGCATGATGGCTACGCCGGCACGCAGAGCGGCCCGAATATCGCCGATTTGACCCCGTTTCTGGAAAAACGGTCTGTTGCAGTTCCGACGCCGGGTAAGGGGCAGGCGGTGATCAAGGTCAATCTCGCCGCAGTGAACCCGTCAGATATCCACTTCATCAAAGGCGAATATGGTCAGCCGCGTGTGAAAGGCATGCCCGCCGGGTTTGAGGGTGTGGGCGAAGTGGTTGCAGGAGAGACGCCGCTAAAGGGCCAACGCGTCAGCTTTTTCGCCTCCGCCTCTGGTTCTTGGGCCGAATATGCAATGACCGATGTCACGACTTTGGTACCCTGCCGTCCTGATCTGGCCGATGTGGATGCGGCTGGTCAGTTGGTCAATCCGCTGACAGCCATTGCGATGTTCGACATCGTGAAGGAGAGCGGTGCGGACAGCTTTGTTCTGAATGCCGCCGGGTCTCAACTGGGCAAACTGCTGATTGCCCTAGGCCGCGATCACGGCGTGAAACCGATTGCCGTGGTGCGCCGCTCTGCACAAGCCGAAAGCCTGAAAGCACTGGGTGCTGCCGCGGTGATCGTGACCGGAGAACCAGATCCGCTAGGCGCGGCAAAAACGATTTTCGAGACGCTGAAACCGCGTGTCCTGCTGGATGCAGTAGGTGACCAATTCACCTCGGACCTGTTCTTTGCCATGCCCAGCCATACCCGCTGGGTGAACTACGGCAAACTGTCAATGGAGGCGCCCGCGCTTTCGCAGCTGGGACAGCTGATCTTTCAAAGCAAACAGATCGAAGGGTTCTGGCTGACCCGCTGGATGAAAGAGGTTGATCAGGCGCGCATCCCGCAGGCTTTCGTCGAGATTCAGGACCGGTTCGTCAGCGGCACGTGGAAAACCGATGTTGCCGGGATCGTGCCATTATCTGAGGCTATGGATAAGTTGCCAGCGGTCTTGGCCTTGCCCGACGGCAAAGCCTTTATTGACCCGCGCGCATAAAGTCAGCGTCATCTGCGGGCGTCTGCGCCTCGAGCAAATCGCCCGGCTGGCAGTTCAAAACCGCACAAATCTTGGCAAGGGTATCAAACCTGATCCCCTTGACCTTGCCTGATTTCAGCAGGCTGATGTTTTGTTCGGTAATGCCGACAGCCTGCGCAAGATCACGCGATTTCATTTTGCGCAGCGCCAGCATGACGTCGAGACGGACGATAATCTGCACGTCGGTCATACGAACGACTTGTTTTCTGCCGCAACGTCAGAGGCTTCGCGCATCGCCCAGCCGATCACGACAATCAGCCCACCTGACAGCGCAAAGAAGATCATATCGTTGTCCAAACCGATGGCAATGCTGCGCTCGCCCGGTGGGTTGGCCAGTGTCATCAAGGCGGATTGCACGGGTCGCAGCACGAAAGGTACAATCGCCAGCGCCAGAAAACCCTGCCCAATCCGTTGGATCAGTCGCGCGCTTGCCTCTGTCAACACGTGACCTTTGACATAAGCGCCAAAGAGCTTGCGCATTTCATTTAGCGTCAAAAACAGGATCAGAGGACTGATCAGATTAAGGGCAACAACTGTCATCATCTGCCCGCGCGTGGCGTCCGGCGATGCCGTGACCCCGTTGAGCGCACCGTTCAGGGCCTCTGGCACCAACGGTGTGTTCAACAATCCGCCGGTGATGGTGACAGGCAAGACAACCATCGCGCCGATTGTGATGCCGCGCAAAACAGCGGCCCATTTTGATACTTGGTTGAGTTTCGACATTTATCACCTTTTCATTTTTATAATTTATCGTAAAACAATAAATAAATAAAGTCAAAGGAGATTCGTATGCGAATTGGAGTTCTATCTGCCCTACTGCTTTCAGCCTGTACCAGCATCGTGCCGTCCACGGTTATGCGTTTGAACGATGTGTCGCCAACAACGGCTGACCTGGCGGGGTTCGCGATTGACCTGTCACTGCCTGCGGGCATCGACATCGTGCCCGGCACGGCCCAGTTGATGTTCGCCGTCACACGATCTGACACCGGAGAGATGCAATCAGGTGCCTTTGTATTAGAGCGCGAGGGATCAGTGTTCCGGGTGGCACCTCAGGATCTCTCTGAACTGCGGGCCTTACAAGCGACCGCGCGCGCGTGGGAGGCCGAGAATGAAGATGCGAGCAATGGGTCACTGGGAATCAGCCTATCACCTTGCCTTATTGGCGATGGCCCAGCCCCCAATGCGCGTGTCAGTGTCGGTCTGCGCCTCGCAGAAGACGGTGCATTCCTGCCACTTGTCCGCAACGGCCCGCTTTCGGCGGTTGCACCGGATGCACAAATCCGCGACATGGGCGCTTGCCCATAAGCGAAATGTTGAAAAATGCGCTGGGCGTTGCTACTTTTTGGATATGCCCTCGCGTCGGGGCCATGACGACGTGCTATAAGGAGGACAATGAACTGTCTCTTTCTACAACGGCTGGTACACCAGCCAAAGCCGGAGCCGCAGCAATGACGGCCCAGCAAGCAAGCAGCGAAACCCTTTTGGCGGCTGTTCTCAAATCTCTTGAAGAAGACAAAGGCGAAGACATCGTGCAGATCAATCTGCGCGGCAAGTCTGAGATCGGTGACTATATGGTCATAGTCTCCGGTCGTTCATCGCGTCAGGTCACGGCCATGGCTGAAAAGCTGGCTGATCGCGTCAAACAAGACTTTGGGATCATCTCCAAGACCGAAGGTAAAGACACCGGTGATTGGGTACTGATCGACACGGGCGATATCATCGTGCACATCTTCCGTCCCGAAGTGCGCGAGTTTTATCAGCTTGAAAAGATGTGGCAGCCCGGGGTTGCGAACGCCGTCTGATGCGCGTGCAAATCTGCGCTGTGGGCCGTTTGCGCAAAGGGCCTGAGCGCGATCTTTATGATGATTACCTCACCCGGTTTGACCGGACCGGGCGGGCCTTGGCCCTTGGCCCTGCGCAATTGATCGAAGTCGAAGATAAAAAAGGCGGCGGCATGGCCGCCGAAGCGGGGCTATTGGGCCGTGCCCTGCCCGATGGTGCCCTGATCTGCACCATGGATGAACGGGGCAAGGTGATGAGCTCGCCGGACTTTGCAGCCCTACTCGCTGATTGGCGTGACCAAGGGCGGCAGGATGTGAGCTTTATCGTTGGTGGTGCGGACGGAATTGATCCAACATTGCGTGCACGTGCGGATGCCAGCCTGAGCTTTGGTAAAATGGTCTGGCCGCACATGCTGGTGCGTGTGATGCTGGCCGAACAGCTTTACCGTGCGGCGTCTATTCTTGCCGGTGGACCATATCACCGCGCTTAGCGGTTTGCGGCCCGGCCACGATGCGCTAAACCACCGCCAAGCTATCAGGAGACCACCATGCCCACCCCCAAACCTGTCGTCCTCTGTATCCTCGATGGCTGGGGGCTGCGTGATGAGGTGGAGGGCAACGCTCCTGCGCAAGCCCATACCCCGCACTTTGATGCTATCATGCAAGGCCCGCATGCCCAGCTTTTGACCCACGGTCGTGAAGCAGGCCTGCCCGGTGGTCAGATGGGTAATTCTGAGGTCGGCCATACGAACATCGGTGCCGGGCGTATTGTGGCGATGGACCTTGGGCAGATCGAACTGTCGATTGAGGATGGGTCGTTTTTTGAAGCTGACGCGCTTGTCGCGTTCATCGCGAAAATGAAGGCAGCGGGTGGCACTGCGCATCTGATGGGTGTTGTATCTGACGGTGGCGTGCATGGACATTTGGACCATATTATTGCCGCGGCCAAGGCGCTCACCGATGCGGGCGTGCCTGTTGCGGTCCATGCGATTACCGACGGGCGGGATGTGGCGCCCTCTTCGGCAGAAGGCTTCATGACTGCCCTTCAGGGTAACCTGCCACCAAACGCTCGCATTGCGACTGTAATTGGCCGCTACTTTGCCATGGACCGGGATAATCGCTGGGAACGGGTCGAAACGGCCTATGATGCGATGATGAAAGGCGAAGGCGGCAACGCCGATACACCACAGGCTGCAATCACAGCAGCCTATGAAAACGGCAAAACAGATGAGTTTATCCCTGCCACCGTGATTGCAGATTACAACGGTGTCGCCGAGGGTGACGGGTTTTTCTGTCTCAACTTCCGTTCTGATCGGGCTCGCGAAATTTAGCCGCGATTGCGGATCCGGATTTTGATGGGTTTGCACGCACGCAGTCCAAATTGGCCGCGCTCCTTGGCATGGTTACCTATTCAGACTGTCATGACAGATGGTTCGACACTGTTTTTCCCAAACGGGATATTCAAAACACACTTGGTGCATGGGTCGCCAAACATGATCTGCGTCAGTTTCGCTTAGCAGAAACCGAAAAGTACCCCCACGTGACCTTCTTTCTGAATGGCGGGATTGAGACGCCTGAGAAGGGCGAAGATCGCTATATGCCTAAATCACCTAAAGTAGCGACCTATGATTTGCAGCCCGAGATGTCCGCACCAGAAGTCACCGCGCATTTTGTCAAAGCCATTGAAGAGGGCTATGATCTGATCGTCACAAACTATGCCAATCCCGATATGGTCGGGCATACAGGTGATCTGGGCGCGGCGATCAAGGCCTGCGAAGCCGTTGATGATGGCTTGGGGCAGGTGGTGAAGGCGCTTGAAGCCGCCGGTGGCGCGATGATTGTCACTGCTGACCACGGCAATTGCGAAACCATGATTGATCCTGAAACAGGTGGGCCGCATACGGCCCATACGCTGAACCCGGTTCCGGTGGCTTTGGTCGGCGGACGGCCGGGTGCAACCTTGCGCGATGGGCGCCTGGCGGATCTTGCACCGACAGTACTGGATCTGATGGGGCTGGAGCTGCCTCCTGAAATGACCGGGCGGAGCTTGATTGAAAGATGATCCGCCTTGCCGCCCTTTTGATCTGTTGTGCCACGGGCGCGATGTCCCAACAAACCGCGCAAGAGGCGGCGTTGCAATTGCAGGCGGCCCGGGATCAGTTGGAAGCGGCAGAGAGCGCTCGTGATCGGATCGCAGCCTTGACCGAAACGGTGCGGGCCTATGAAACAGGGCTGGCCGCCATGCGCGCCAAACAACGCGAGATCGCGTTGCGTGAAGGCATCCTCACCGAAGAGCTGGACCTTCGCCGCGCAGAGTTTGCACAGCTTCTTGGTGTTCTGTCTGCCATCAGCACCACGCCCCAGCCTGTCCTGCGCGCCCATCCTGATGGGGCATTGAACACGGTGCGCGCCGGCATGTTGGTGGCCGATGTCACGCCAGGACTGAAGGGCGAGGTTGAAAGGCTGAATGCGCTTCTGGCCGAAACCCAATCCGTGAGGGACGCACAGGATGTTGCGGCACAAACCTTGCGCGATGGATTGGAAGGGGCACAAACCGCGCGGGCTGCTTTAGGGCAGGCAGTGTCTGAGCGGACCGACCTGCCGTCGCGGTTTGAAGATGATCCCGTCCAAACGGCATTGCTGGTGGCAAGTGCGCAAACGCTGGATGATTTTGCCGCGCAAGTTGCGGCAGCGCGGCCCGACGGCGGCAATACTTTGACGGCAGAAGGTGATTTGCCATTGCCCGTTGCGGGTGTGCTGCTACCCGATGACGCCAGTGGGCGCGCAGGGTTGCGCATCGCCGCAGAGCCGCGCGCCCTTGTCACGGCGCCCGCACCCGCCACCATCCTGTTCCACGGTCGGCTGCTGGACTATGGCACCGTCGTGATTCTGGAGCCTGCAGTCGACGTCATGTTCGTGCTGGCGGGCTTTGAAGAGGTCTTTGTTACAATCGGCCAAGTGCTGCCTTTGGGTGCACCAATTGGCCTTTTGGGGGCAGATACGGTCCTCAATGACGGTATTTTGACCGAAAATATGGGGAATGCGGCTGGGCAGCCTGCCCAAGTCCTTTATCTTGAAGTCAGAGAAGGGCAAAGTCCCGTGGACCCCGCCACATGGTTTGTGGTCGAGTAGGTAAGGATATGCGATGAAGAAGTTACTTTTGGCAGCCGCTGGTGGTGCCGTTCTGGGATTGGTGGCAACAACGCAGGTTGCAGGTCCGCTGTTGGCCCAAGAAGCGCAATCGGAAACCAATGTCTATGAGCAGCTTGACCTTTTTGGTGATATCTTTGAGCGGATTCGGTCCAACTATGTTGAAGAAGTTGATGACCGCGAGTTGATCGAAGCGGCGATCAACGGGATGCTGACGTCGCTTGATCCACACTCAAGCTATCTGTCACCCGACGCAGCGCAACGCATGCGGGTCAGTACATCTGGCGAGTTTGGCGGATTGGGCATCGAGGTCACACAGGAAGAGGGTTGGGTCAAAGTTGTCTCTCCCATGGATGGCACCCCGGCCGAGGCCGCGGGCGTTCTGGCCGGTGATTTCATTACCGCTGTTGATGGCGAAAGCGTTCTGGGTCTCACCTTGGACGAAGCCGTGCGCCTGATGCGCGGCCCGGTGGGAGCCGAGATTGTCGTGACAATTGTGCGTGAAGGCGAGATCGAACCATTTGACGTCTCGATCATCCGCGACACGATCAAACTCACTGCCGTGCGTGGGCGGACCGAAGGCAATGCCGTTGTGATGCGGATCACGACATTTAACGAACAAACCTTCCCGAACCTGCGCGAGGGTATGGAAGAACAGGTCGAAGAAGCGGGTGGTTTTGAAAACATCGACGGCATCGTGCTGGACCTGCGAAACAATCCCGGCGGTTTGCTCAGTCAGGCTGTCTACGTTTCTGACGCTTTCCTCGACGCGGGCGAGATTGTCTCTACCCGTGGACGCGAGGCCGCAGACGGGGATCGTTTCAACGCAACACCGGGCGATCTGGCAGAGGGCAAGCCAATTGTGGTGCTGATCAACGGTGGCTCTGCGTCTGCGTCCGAGATCGTGGCAGGCGCTTTGCAGGATCACCGCCGTGCGATTGTGATCGGAACCAACTCTTTCGGTAAAGGCTCTGTACAGACCGTCGTACCGCTTAGCCAGGATGGCGCAATGCGTCTGACAACGGCGCGGTATTACACGCCGTCGGGCCGGTCCATTCAATCACTGGGTATCTCGCCAGATATTATCGTCGAACAACCTGCACCGCGCGATGATGGCAGCGAAGACGCGGAAGAGGGCACGCAGCGCTCTGAAGCCGGACTGCGCGGGTCGTTAGAGAACGACAGTCTAAGCGAAGATGAAATCCGTCAAATCGAAGAAGATCGTGCACGGGCAGAGACGGCTGCGGCCTTGCGCGAGGATGACTATCAGTTGGCCTATGCCATCGACATTTTGAAAGGTCTGAACGCTTTGGGCCCAACGGCTTTGGCCAGCGAATAGAGGCGTTCTGAACTCTTCACGGGCATTTGAGTGAACTGTCGCGATTTTGCTCTATCTTTGGTTCATGCTGCTCATCGCATGACCCAAAGGAGAGACGAGATGACAAATCTGACCCGCCGCAATTTGCTTGCCACAGGTGCCGCGCTGCCATTGGCCGGACTCGCCGCAGGTGCTGCACATGCCGAGGCTCCGATGAAAGGGGCCAGCTTCGCCTCGCACCGCCGTTTCATGATTGGTGATTTTGAAGTCACGACGATCCTTGGTGGCACAACCCCACGCGAAAACCCGCAAGGCATCTTCGGGATGAACGTGTCCGAGGAAGAATTTGCCTCCGTCAGCGCGCAAAACTTTCTCTCAACCGAAGCCTCGCAATTCTTCTTTACACCAACGCTGGTGAACACCGGATCAGAGTTGGTATTGTTCGACACCGGGCTGAATGCGGCCGCCACACTTGGGGCGCTTGAGGGCGCAGGGTACACCGCTGATCAGGTTGATATCGTCGTACTCACGCACATGCACGGCGACCACATCGGTGGTTTGATGAACAATGGCGGACCAACTTTTGCCAATGCGCGGTATGTCACCGGGCAAGTCGAATATGACCATTGGACAGTCGCTGGAAACGACGGCTTTGATGCAAATGTGCGCCCTCTGGCCGATCAAATGACCTTCCTTGGTGATGGGAATGACGTTGTCGGCGGAATCACTGGCATGGCGGCCTTTGGGCATACGCCTGGCCATATGGTCTACCGCCTTGATAGCGCCGGCGCGGGTCTTGTGATCTTTGCCGATCTCGCCAACCATCCGGTCTGGTCTTTGGCCCGGCCTGAATGGGAGGTCCGCTTTGACGCCGATAAAGAGGCCGCCGCTGCCGCGCGCCGGAACGTGCTGGGTATGATCGCGGCGGACCGCGTGCCCGCGATTGGTTACCACATGCCTTTCCCCGCTGTTGGCTATGTCGACACGGGCGGCGACGACGCAGCGTTCCGTTGGGTGCCGGAAGCCGGACAACTGATGAGCTGATCACCTGAGGTCGGCGGACTGCCCATATTTTGACATTGTGGCGTGGTCCATCTGCCTTTGCTGGACAGCCTAATGACGGCGCACTACCCTCTGGTCCGACGGGTTAAACAGAAGGGTAGAGAAAATGACAAAAACGCTTTCCATTGCGGCGGCAGCGTTCGCGTTCACATCAACGGTCGCTTGGGCCGATGGTCATTGTGCGGCGGGCAAAACACTGACCGAAGGTAAGTTCACCATCGCCACCGGCAATCCGGCCTACTACCCTTGGGTGCTGGATGATGCACCCGAAAGCGGGCAGGGTTTTGAGGCCGCTGTGGCCTATGCCGTGGCGGGCGAAATGGGCTTTGCCGATGAAGATGTGGTTTGGGTGCGCTCATCCTTTGATGAGGCGATCCAACCGGGTGCCAAGAACTTTGACGTGAACATTCAGCAGTATTCGATCAGCGCTGCCCGCGATGAGATTGTCGATTTTTCGACACCTTACTACACGGCACCTATGGCCGTTCTTGTCGGCCAAAATGTCACCGACACAGAGCCCACCTTGGATGCGCTGCGCGACCTGAAATGGGGCGCCATGGGATCGACCACAGCGGTGCCGAAGCTGGCGAATGTGATCCAACCCGCGACCGATCCACTGCTTTACGGTGACAACGCTGACGTGAATGCAGCGATGTCGGCCAATCAGATTGATGCGGCGCTGTTTGATTTGCCCACCGCCCTGTTTCTCAGTGCGGTCATGATCGAAGGGTCCAAAGTTATTGGGCAGTTCGCCCCTGATGCCAGCGACAACCCCGATCAGTTCGGCATGTTGATGGAAGAGGGCAATCCGCTGAAGGCTTGCGTGGACGAGGCACTTGCCGCGCTGACCGAAAGCGGTGAACTGGCCGCGATCGAAGCGACCTGGCTACAGGACACCACAGGTGTTCCGCTTATCGACTTCTAATATGACGACGATCAAAGCGGCGGGCATGACCCGCCGCGCACGATACGAGGCACAGCAACGCAGGCGATCCCTGATCATCGCAGCGACCAGCACAGTGGTGGTGGTTGCCTGTTTGATCATTTTCATTCCCCTAACCCCGGGATGGGAGAAGGTACAACGCAGTTTCTTCAATGGCGATGTGCTGGCCGATACCTTTCCCAAACTGCTGGATGCGTTCAAGATCAACCTGATGATCTTCGCATGGTCCGCGCCTGCGATTGCGATCTTGGGATTGCTGATTGCGCTCGCCCGCGACGCGAAATCCCCGGCGCTCTTCCCGCTCCGCATCTTTGGCGCGACGTTTACCGATGTCTTCCGGGGTGTCCCTGTCATCTTAACCGTCTACCTGATCGGGTTCGGCATCCCCGGCCTTGGCCTCCCGCGCCCGTGGAACTCGCCATACATCTGGGGTTCACTCGCGCTCATCCTGACTTATTCGGCCTATGTGGCCGAGATCTTCCGCTCCGGCATCGACAGCGTGCATCAAAGCCAACGTTCAGCGGCCTTGTCACTTGGCCTGACAGAGCGGCAGGTGATGCGAGACGTCGTTCTGCCACAGGCGATCCGCAATGTGGTACCATCGCAGATGAATATGCTGATCGCGCTGCAAAAAGACGTATCGCTGCTCAGCTTCATTGGCCCCGTCGAAATCTTTCGCCAAGCCGGTGTCTTCAAATCCCTCACCGCCAATTTCACACCCTACGTCGGCGCTGCCATCATCTTCCTCATCGTCACGATCCCGGCCACCCGCTATGCCGACTATCTGATGGCCAAACAAACGCGAGACCGCAGCTGATGCCGAAACTGAAACTGCGCGGCGTGGTCAAACGGTTTGGTGACAGCACCGTGTGCGATGGCATTGATCTGGATGTGGACGAAGGTCAGATGGTCTGCCTGATCGGGGCATCGGGTGCCGGGAAATCGACCTTGTTGCGATGTATCAACCTACTGGAGCCTACCGAAGACGGCGAGATTTTCCTTGATGGCGAAGACATCGCCATCCCCGGTCTGAACCCGCAGGGCGTGCGCGCGCGGATCGGGATGGTGTTTCAAAGCTTCAACCTTTTCCCGCATATGACGGCCCTTGAAAACGCCATGCTGGCCCCGCGCCGCGTTCACGGTCGGTCCAAGGTTGATCTGGTCGGTGAGGTGGAGGAACTGTTCAAACGGTTCGGGCTGGCCGACCGGATGCACAACTACCCTGATCAACTCTCCGGCGGGCAACAGCAACGGGTCGCGATCATCCGTGCCTTGGCGATGCGGCCTGAGGTGATGTTGTTTGATGAAATCACCTCCGCGCTCGACCCGCAATTGGTGGGCGAAGTGCTGGATGTGCTGTTGATGCTCAAACAGCAAGGCATGACAATGGTGCTGGCGACCCACGAAATGGGGTTCGCACGTCAGGCGGCGGACAAGGTCTGCTTCCTCAAGGACGGCAAAATCATCGAAGAGGGCCCGCCCGCGACCCTGTTCGAAACACCACAACGCGAAGAGACCAAAGCCTTCCTCGCGCGCGCGCTGAAGTAGATCGATCATTCTATTGTGACTTCAAACGGCTTTGTTGCGCAAATCCGGGACTGAGCGAGCTTCCCTATCGTCAGGATGGACCAATCTTTTGGCCAGGTCGTCCTCCGATGTTTTGAGGTGTTTAGTGCCGTAGCAAGCTGCGGCCATTCCGCACAGCAACACAACTTCGCGCAAGCGCTCTAGCCGGGGTTGGTGCTCAGATGTTCTCGTTCGTGCGGTTGGTCAAAAGTCATGTCCGGTCCGAAAGCCACCACGCGGCTTGGATTGATCCAGTCGTGGCTGGCATAGTAGTTTGGGATGACGTGATCGAGACGGACGGTCTCAGAAATCCCCGGCATCTGAAAGAGTTCGCGTAGCCAACCAGTCAGATTTGGATAGTCGATCAACCTACTCCGGTTGCACTTAAAGTGCCCATGGTAGACGTGATCGAAGCGCACCAGCGATGTGAAGAGCCGCCAATCGGCTTCGGTGAGCCTGTCGCCGATGAGGTATCTTTGCCGCCCCAGCACCTTCTCAAGCTCATCGAGCATGTCAAAGAGCTCAGTGATGGCTTCATCATAAGCGATCTGGGCTGTCGCAAACCCGGCTGCATAGACGCCGCTGTTGATTGCTTCAAAAACCCGCGCGTTCATGGCGTCGACCTCATTCCGCAATTTGTCTGGGCAGTAGTCTCGGGTATTGCCGGTGACCTTATCGAAGGCGCTGTTGAACATGCGGATGATCTCGGCACTTTCATTGGACACGATCTTCTCGGTCATCGTGTCCCAAAGAACCGGTACCGTCACACGGCCTGACGCTTTGGGCTCAGACGCAATATAGATGTCGCGCAGATGCTTGTGACCCATCAGTTTGTCGCCAGTCGTATCCTTGGCATCCTGTTCAAAGGTCCAGCTTTCATCCCCGAGGAATGGCGACACGACGGAAACGTCGATGTGCTTTTCCAAGCCCTTCAGCACACGAAAGATCAGAGTCCGGTGCGCCCAAGGACAAGCATACGATACATATAAGTGGTATCGGCCACTCTCAGCTTTAAAGCCGCCTTCTCCGGTCGGACCTGCCGAGCCGTCTGCTGTGATCCAGTTACGGAACTTCGATGTGGTCATCTGGAATGCACCGTTGATGACTTCCTCGTCACCGTCCCGGTGCCATGTGCCTTCAATGAGAACGCCCATCGGTGTCTCCTTAATCTACCTGATAGGATGCGGGGCGGAAGCCTGCATCGGTGTTGAGATGGGTGTCTGCACCATCCACGCGGTCGGTGTTCTGACAACTCACGATGCGGAAGCCGCCGTCTTTCTGCCGGTGTGCCACGATGGTGATGACGGCGATGCGCTGACCTGCTGTGATACCGTGTTCGTCATTCTGGCCAACGAGGGTCGAGACAGTGTGAACGACCTCGACATCCTTGCCCAAGGCGCGCGATTTCAGCGCGACGATTTCAACGCGCGCGTCTTGGAAAATCTTACGAAACCCGTAGTCATGCGCCTTGCGGATTTGGCGACGCGTCGTCCACCAGAAGCCGACGACATTCACGAAGTCCGCGTCGTCCACGAACAGATCGGCGAGCCAATCGAGGTCTTGTGCGTTCCACGCGTCGAAGAAAGCCCGAGTCACGTCCTCGCCTGTTGTATAGCTCCGCATCATCCGACGATCTCCTTTACGGTCATGAAGACCAGTTCTTCGGGTGTGCTGTCGCGGCCAAGGATAGCGTTGCGGTGCGGGAAGCGTCCGAAGCGCGCAACGATGTCGAGATGGTGACGTGCGTGGGCCACGCCATGTTCGGGGCCATGCATTTGGAGAAGCTCCAGGCATAGGCGCTGATCCTCCAAGTCTTCGCTGTGCATGAATGGAAGGTAAAGAAAAGTCCGCCAGTCGTCGGGGCGGTAGGTCTTGAGCCAGAGGTCATCTCCCATGCGCAGCGCATGTTTTGCCAAGGCGAGCCCTGCGGGGTCGTTGGCATAGGTCGCGGCATCGCCGCGATGGATGTTGCGGCTGAACTGATCGAGCACGATCACGAGGGCTAGGCGCCCATCGACCGTCTCTTTCCAATTCTCAAGTTGCCCTGCTGCTGCCGCTTGCAGCGTTGATCCAAAATGCTCCTTCACCGTGGCATCAAAAGCATCGCCGCCACTGAACCAGTTGCGAGCGATGTCTTTGGCAAACCAGAATTCGAGAACGTCTTGAACAGCGTCGGTCATCTTAGAAACCCTCATTGGTCCGGGCGGGCGGCTCTTAATCCGCCTCGCCCGTTTCAAGTGCTTAATCTTGGCCCCATCCGGCGTTGCGCAGATAGGGTTCAAAGTCGGTGATCTCGCCAAGCCACTGACGCAGGTTGTAAGGGCTGCCGTCCATGCCGATGTCATCGAAGGATTTGAACATCAGCATCAGCTCTTCGCCCATTGCCTTCTCGGCCTCATCGTAGCTGACTTGGTTGTAGGCCACGTCGCGCCCCATCACCCGCCCGAGCGTCGCTGCGACCTCGTTCATGGTGGAGATGTCACCGGTGATTGGAGAGGCTTTGTTGGCCCACATGCTTGGCTGTTCAAAAGCAAGCGCCACCATGCGGCCGATATCGTCACAGGCGATCTGGGCGTAGGGCATGTCAGGCTGCATCGGGTAGTGGATCGCACCACTCTCGGCGATGCTTTCGCGTTCCCATTCCCAGTTATCCATGAAGGCGGCGGGGCGAAATACGGTCCAGGGCTTGCCGGAGTTGCGGATCGCTATCTCAACGTTCCACTTACTGTCGAGATGCGGAACGCCGGTGTTCCTGTCCATGGTCGACGCGCCCGTGTAGACGATATGCTCAATATCCGACGCTGCGGCTGCTTCAGCCAAAGTTTTTCCCTGACGCTCTTCGGCCTCAACGCCTGCTTCCAAAAAGTCTTGCACTGAATACAAACCAGCCGCACCCTTCAGTGCCGCGTCCAGCGAGGCGCGATCCTCGAGATCGGCTTTCACCACTTCTGCTCCGATCTCTGACAGCGCCTTCGCGGCAGGCTTATCCGGGCTGCGGGTCAGGGCTCGCACAGAATGGCCGTGGGCCAGCAGATGCTTAGCGACGGCACCACCCTGTTTGCCGGTCGCGCCGGAAACAACGATGGGACGATCATAGATTTTGGGGGACGACATGGACAAATCCTCTCAGAGCCAATTGATGTTACTCTGAAAATGATATGTCGACTGTATGATGAGTAGGTCGTCAAATGAGCAGTATATGCTCATTTATGTCATATATTTAGCCTCGTCATTAGGATCGAACAGCACTCAAGACTGCCTGAACCTTGGAGCTGCGGTGTAGATCCATATGCGTCACGGCCCAGACGGTTTCCTGCCACAGTGGCTCTGGTTCCATGATTTGAACACAGCCAAGCGCCTCAGCGGTATGTTTTGGTAAGAACCCTATCCCAAGGCCAGCTTTGGCGGCTTCGAATGTACTGACCACATTGTTGCAGCGGAGGTGAATACAGTTGCTTGGAACATGGGCTTCGAGCCAATCAAAGTAGAGGGGGCGGGGCGCGGTGTCGTCCGGACCGACGAAACGATGTGCTTTGAACGTATCTTGATGGTGCGGCCGCCCATGAATCTCGATGTACTGCGGTGACGCGTAGAGCCCCATGTCAATTGTGAGCGCCGGAATGACGACGTTGTCTGGATGATCTGGCTTGGCTCCAATCCGAAAAGCCAATGCAGCCTCCCCATACTCCAGTTTTAGCACCCGGTCGCTGCTGACAAGGTTCACGTTCAGGCCGGGATGCTCGTTTTGGACCTGAGCAATCATTGGCAGAATGAAGGGGATCAGGACATCGAGAGCTGTGATGACGACTGTGCCGTCGATCTTGTCTGAAGCACCTCGCGCCAGCCGATACAGTTCGCCAAACTGTGCGTCCGTTGCATCGGCAATGCGCAACAATTCCAGCCCTAACTCGGTTGGGGTGAAGCCACGCGCGTGTCGCTGAAACAGCTTGGCCCCCAGCAAGCTTTCCAAGGCATCGATATGCCGTGTCACGGTGATCCGGTGCACGCCAAGCTCTGCAGAGGCGGCGCTTATCGTCCCTAGCCGAGCGACATGTGCCGCCGTGCGAATTTCATTCCAATTGTCCAAATCAACCTGTCACTTCTGTGAGCATATGATGCTCATTTTGTGCTCTATCAAACTTTGATGCAACAATAGATATTTAGCAAGAGACTTTGAAACTCGGAGGCCATTAATGCTCATTCTTGCTTTCGGTGCGAGCAACAGCACCACTTCGATCAATGCCCGTCTTGCACGCCACGCCTCACAAGTGATGGCTACAGAGATTGCAACAGGCGCGGAGGTTCATGTTCTCGACCTCAACAAATTCGAGATGCCAATCTACTCACCAGAGCGCGAAGAGGCGTATGGGATACCTGATGCGGCTCATGCGTTTCGAAGTGTGATCGAAACGGCGGACGCTCTGATCGTTTCATTCGCGGAGCACAACGGCAGCTACACAGCAGCGTTCAAAAACACACTCGATTGGGTATCCCGGATCGACGTGAATGTCTGGCAGAACAAGCCCGCTCTTTTCATGTCGGCGTCGGGCGGTCAATGGGGCGGTGCCACGGTCCTGGCTACAGCTGTCGAAGCTGCACCATATCTTGGTGGAGATGTGCGGGCGCATTTTGCGGTCGGCCCGTGGCAGGAGAAGTTCAACGAGACGACAGAAAGCCTGTCGGACCCGGAGTTGGTCGAAAAGCTCCGAAGTGGTCTGGCACTTCTGATTTCAGAAACCGTACCTGCATAGGACTGTCGAAATGCCCATTGCAATCTATATCCTTGCGCTCGCGGCATTTGTTGTCGGCACGCAAAGCTACGTGTTCTCGGGTCTGCTTGCAGATCTTGCGACCGATCTTGGCGTGTCTGTTTCGACGGCGGGACAACTCATTGCCGCGTTCGCAATTACCAGCGCAATCGCGTCGCCTTTGGTGGTAAGTGCGCTGTCGGGGTTTGAGCGCAAGAGAGTGTTAATCGCTTCATTGGTAAGCGTTTCGGTGGTCAATTTGGGTACGGCGTTCCTGCCAGCGTTTGAAGGCTTTCTTGCAGCGCGTGTCTTGGTGGCCGCCGTGTCGGCAGGTGTCATGCCAATGGCCGGAGCCATCGGCGCGAGTCTCGTCCCCGCAGAGCGCCAGGGGCAAGCTCTTGGCATTATCCTGTCCGGGCTCACTATCGCGTTTATCGTTGGGGTCCCGCTTGGTACAATCGTGGGAAGTGCCTTTGGGTGGCGCTCTACCTTTGTGTTTGCGGCCATAGTTGTGTTGGCAGTAATCCCTGCGATTGCCCTCCTCGTGCCCCACAGCGCTGCTGACGAAACCCCGCCGAAATCTGATTGGTCGGTCGTAAAAAAGCCAGTCGTACTGCTGGGGCTCTTCCTGATCGGCACATCGTTCATCGCTGCTTATCCGATTATCGCCTTTCTCGGCCCAATCATAACAGCATCTACGGGCCTTGAAGGCGCTGGCATCGGCGCAATGCAATCGGCCATAGGGTTTGGGTCCATCGGCGGCCTCATCGCTTGCAGCAGCATTCTGGCGGATCGACGGGCCTTCCTGCCAAACATGCGCGTCATGTATCTTCTCTTTGCGCTCGTCCTTGGAGCGTGGAGTGTCGTGTTCCTAAGTGGAACGCAGGGCTCTTGGGTCAATATCGCGCTCGTCGCAGTCGTGATTTTCCTAACCTCTGCCACGCTCATTGCGCCGTCGCCAGCGATTGAAAAGGCGCTGGTTCAGGCGGACCCTGAACAAAGTGCGCTTACGCTCGCGTTGAACACCTCCGTCATTTATCTTGGCCAAGGCATTGGAGCCGGGATTGGTGGTCTTGTCGTCGGTTCAGTTGGCTTCGCAGCTCTCGGATTTGTAGGAGCAGCCATCGCGTTTGCCGCTTTTGCGGTTTCGATTATAGCGAAGGTTCGCTGACACAAGTACCTTGGTGCAGTGACTTCAAAATTTGGAGGTGCCTCTATGGCTTTGGTAGCAAGCATCTGGTCTGGGGTGACTCTGAATGGCTTCACCCCGGCCTCGTATTCCTTGATCGTTCCAATGATCTGCTCATCACTAAATCTGCGTTTCATAGTCCATCCTTTGCTTGGACGGATTACTAGCACCCCAGTGGCCCGATTTCAGGGGGCTGGGTCAGTGTCGTAAGCGTTTCAGATGTCCAAGTTGTTCGGGCAGACTGATTCTGACTGGGGTTCACAATATTCATCAGACTTCGGACCCTTCGTCTTTGAGAAGACGCCGCAGCCGAAACGCATGCCGTGCGCATCAATGACCTGACGCTATGGCAGAATCCGGTTTCTTCAGCGAGGCCGGTGGGGATTTGTAGCCGCAACTGATCACTGCGTTTTGCTATGCAACACCTGGCTTCATTTGATCCGGGGGTTTCAACTGGTGGCACAGGATCAAACCCTGACCCGCCCCATGGATTGCAGCGTGCCAGTCGGTGAAGCGTGAGCCAGAGGCCGCGAACAGGTCCGTGGGTTTCCAGGGCTTCGATCGCGTAGACAGAGCAGGTTGGTTGAAATCGGCATGAGTGGCCAAGCCAGGGAGACAGGATGAGCCTGTAACCACGGGTCGGAAGGATCAAAAGCCAGGTGACGAAACCCCTCATGCGCGCATCCGCCAGCGGCTCTCGCCGCCAGAGTCCTCAACTTCCACGCCAAGGGCCAGCAACTGGTCACGCAAGTCGTCTGCGCGTTGCCAATCGCGATCGGCACGTGCTTGAGCACGGTTTGCCACCAGCGCTTCGATGTGATCGACCTCGCCAGCACCCGCTTTCGCCCAAGCAATTGGATCCTGCTGCAGGAGACCAAGGAAACCGCCTGCCTGGCGCAGCCCTGCGGCGATCTGGGCGCGGCGGCTTGGGTCGGCTTCAGCATGCACTCGCGCAGCAAGCGCATGCAGAGCGGCAAAGGCGGCCGGGGTGTTCAAGTCATCATCAAGCGCGGCCAGCACCGGGGCCATGTCATCCGGTGATGGCTCTGCCGCCGGTTGGTCGCGCAAGGCGCCATAAAGCCGATCAAGCGCCGCGCGCGCCGCCTTTGGGGTCTCGGGCGTCCAGTCAAGCGGCTGGCGATACTGCGCTGACAAGAGAGCATAGCGGATCGCCTCGCCCGGAGCTTTCTTGAGAAGATCGCGCACCAACAGAACATTGCCGAGCGATTTGGACATCTTGGCGCCCGATACGGTCACATGGCCGTTGTGGACCCAAAACCGTGCCTTGGTGCCTTGCGCAATCTCGTTTTCATGATGGGGGAAACGCAGATCGATGCCGCCGCCATGAATGTCGATCTGCTCGCCCAGATGCGCGCGGATCATGGCAGAACATTCGATGTGCCAGCCGGGGCGTCCAAAGCCCCACGGGCTATCCCAGCCGGGCTGGTCGGCATCAGACGGCTTCCAAAGCACGAAGTCGCGGGGATCGCGTTTCCAAGGAGCGACCTCCACCCGCGCTCCTGCAAGCATCTCGTCCGGGTTCGCACCCGAAAGCTTGCCGTAATCCGGGAAAGCGGGAATGTGGTATAACACATGGCCTTCTGCGGCGTATGCTTTACCTTCAGCGATGAGCCCTTCGATCATCTCGATCATCGGCCCGACATGCGCCGTTGCATGCGGCTCGATATCCGGCGGGGCAACACCCAGTGCGGCGAGGTCTTCGTGATAGGCTTTTGTGAATTCGGCTGAGATGGCATCGCAGCTCACCGCGCGTGACGCGGCAGCCGCGATGATCTTGTCATCCACATCCGTGATATTGCGGGCATAGGTGAGCTTTGGCACCTGCCTTCGCAGCACCCGCGCCAGAACGTCTAAAACGACGGCCGGTCGTGCGTTGCCGATATGCGCGTAGGAATACACCGTTGGTCCGCAGACATACATGCGGGCGTGATCCGGGTCATGGGGAACAAACGGTTCGATCTTGCGGCCCATGGAATTGAAAAGATTCAGCATTTGTCAGAACGGCATCTCAACGGTTTCGAGGACCATGCCATCGGTTGCCGTCTCGACCTCCTTTGGCTTCATACGAAGCATGTTCAGGCTGGCGTCGAGATCATCCTGGCTCATGTTCCGAGCAATAACGACAACCCGGCTGGTCGTATCTTTCCCGGTCCAGGATTTCAGAGGCACTGGAGCATCAAAGATATGTTGGACACCATGAAACACGAAGGGCCAATCCATACCTTCAACATGCACAATTCCCTTTATCCGCAAGAGATCAGGACCTTTGATCGCGATCAGCATGTCGAGCCAGAAATCAAAAACGCTGGCCGGGATTGGCTCAGGCACTTCGATGGATGCTGACCTGATCTGGTGTTCTTGATGGTGATGGCCTTGTCCATGCTGGCCATCATGATGATGGTGGTCATCGCCGTGGTGGTCGTGCGTCTGTGGTTTTTCCGCCTTGCCAAGCCAAGCTTCGATGTCATCCGTGGCCACGTCTTCCCGTAAAGCCGACAATCCGAACAAAGCGCCGGTCGGTACCTTCCCATGGTTGGCGTAGATGCGTTGCGCCGAGTTGTTGATCGTGTTCACTTGTGCCTCATAGGACGCAAGATCGGCGTCGGACACCAAATCCGTCTTGGTTACGACGATCAAATCTGCAAGGGCGAGCTGGTTGACGGCTTCCACCTGTGTCTCCAGCGTGCTTGCACCTGTTGCCGCATCGGCAACGGTCACAATCCCGTCCATGCGGTAGTAATGCGGCATGAGTTGGTCGACGACCAGAGTATGAACGATGGGGGCAGGTTCCGCGATCCCTGTCGTCTCAATGACAATGCGGTCAAACGAAAGCTCACCATTCTGTTTTCGCGCCATGAGCTTGCCAAGCGTTTTGGCAATGTCGCCCCGGAACGTGCAGCACAGGCATCCGGACTGCATCAAGATCGTTTCTTCGGTGGAGGCTTCGATCAAGTCATGGTCAAGGCCAGCAGCACCGAATTCGTTCATGATCACAGCGATCCGTCCTGCTTCTGGATCATTGATCAAGTGGTTCAATAAGGTCGTTTTCCCCGCGCCGAGAAACCCAGTAAGCAAGGTTACGGGGATACGCTCATCAATGGTGTCCATGGAAGTGCTCGTCCTCTTTACAATCCAGCGATCCTGCGCGAAGAACTATATGTTATAAAGTAACAAATCACAAGGCGACTCCATGAGCAAAGCTGAGTTCTAAACCCGCCAATCCGTTGAACAAGTCGAAGAAGGTACCGACTTCGCGCCGAAGTTCGACGCTGATGGGCTTTTGCCCTGCATAACGACAGACGCAAACAGTGGCGAAGTCCTCATGTTAGGTTGGATGAACGAAGAAGCCCTCAGGCTGACCATCGAGATGGGCGAAGCCCATTACTTCAGCCGCGCGCGGCGGGTTCTTTGGCACAAGGGAGCAACATCTGGGCTGGTCCAAAAGGTTGTTGAAGCTCGGATCGACGATGATCAGGACGCGATCTGGTTGCGCGTCTCTGTGGCCGGATCAGGTGCGTCGTGCCACGTGGGGTATCGGTCTTGCTTTTACCGGGCTGTCCCAGTGGCCGAAGATGCTGGAAAACCTCTGAAGTTTCTTGAAGATCAAAAGACCTTCGATCCCGTGGAAGTCTATGGCGATGTCCCCAACCCCACTGAACTCTGATCTTTTTTCATGCACCGCGCCTTGGACCTGGCTAGGAGTGCGCGGGGTCATGTCTGGCCTAACCCACCTGTCGGCTGCGTGATTGTGCGCGATGGCGCGATCATTGCCGAGGCGGCCACACATCCCGGCGGCCTCCCCCATGCCGAGCGCAAAGCGCTGGATATGGCAGGCGATAGCGCGAGAGGTGCCACCCTTTACGTGAGCCTTGAACCCTGTTGCCATTGGGGCAAGACGCCACCCTGCGCCGATGCGATCATCGCGCGCGTAGTTTGCGCTATTCAAGACCCTGATACACGCGTAAACGGCGGCGGATTTATGAAGCTACAAGATGCTAGTGTTGATGTTGCAGTCGGTTTGTGCGGCGCAGAAGCCCGAGAGGTGACGTCGGGTTTTTTTCATCGTGTTCGCGCGGGCGCGTCAGAACTTGTTAAAGCTGCTGTTGAACCCGACACGATCCCTGATGGTGCCGATGCAGTGTTAAGGACCATCCAAAACTGCTTGACACGCGAAACGCGAACCGGTGCAAACGAATGCAGTTATAGATCAGTTGATAAGGTGACACGCTGGATGGGCGCACTTGGGCTTACGACGGTTGCCGTGCCACAAAAGGACCCGTTCTGACGGGACTTGCCTCTGCTCGGTGACTTGGAAATCTCAGAACCTTCGGAGCACCAAAATGCGCCGCTCGGGATTGAGGCATAGCAATGGACATCGCCTTCAAAGTACGGACCAAGTCTTTCTGGCATACACAAAGGGTCAAGCGCTTGGTCCGGGAGCGGCTTGGACACGGTGCCCAATGCCTCGTCTCTGTAAGGGAAACGGTTTGTACTGACCCTGGTTGCGAAGGTCCGGCAACCGAGATCAGGATCGTTACCTTAGGGTTCCAGGAGATTAGGGCGCTGGTTCACAAACAACCCGGGCAAATTGTCGGGAGCGACATCGCCGACGTTTTGTAGTTCCGTTTGCTTTCGCCCGCTTTAGATCTAGGATGAACGATGACCACGGAAATACGGAGCGTCAACCCTTGTGACGATGCGGCTCGCGCCGCGATTGTAAACGACTGGATCGACGCAACGGACAGGCTGCCGAGACAGCATTCATGTGAAGTCATCGAAGATATGACCCACATGGGAAGCCCCTTACGCGAATTTTAGGGCGCCGGAAGCTCGATCCACGTTTCTGTCCTTCAAAAAAATAGTTGAGCCAGATTATGCGACTTATGCGGCGGTGATTTGGCGCAGCTCTGCGATCGAGAGCCGCCGTTGATGCCCGCGTCGTGTCGCAATAGCGACGTCGGATGCAGTCCATTGCCAAATGGGAAGTTGGTCCATCATGCAGCAAAGCTCTCTATGTCGCTTCGCCTGACTGGGTCCAGATTTCGAAGTACAGTTATCCTGTGCAGCACTACAGGTTCTCTTGCAGAGGTTTACTGCTACCGGTCTCGGCAATCGTTGTGCAGTACAGCCGATCTATCAGTGTAGCTTCGACTTCATTCAGGATTTGGATCACTCGTACCTCCAAGTGACGCTCAACCTGACATGAATGTGGTTCAGGGTCGGATCGGGATGCGACCAGCCTCTCTTCAAGCGCGAGATAGACATCGGCCAGGGTAATTTCATCCGATGGCCGCGCTAGCCGCCAGCCCCCTGAATGACCGCGCTCAGAGGTCAGCAGCCCAGCTTTGCGCAACTTGCTAAAACGCGCCGGACAACGACGGGGTTGGTGCCGGCATGGTCTGCAATTTCTGAGGACGTCTGGGTGCGGCCCGTATCTTGGGCCATGTGGGATAGCGTGTGCAATGCAAGAGATAGGCGAGAGTTACGTTTCATCATGTAGGCCTACCTAGCTCAATTCTGTTTGTAACTTAAGGAGTTGCGAGAGGCATTTCTCTCGCTTAGCCTCAACGCATAGGATTACCCAGCAATGCGTCTTTTTTGATCGCACATCCAATACCCCATCGCCCAAACCCAATTCCGATTTTATCGTTGATCCATTGGGAGGACAAACAAAATGAAGACACGCGCTGCTATCGCTTGGGGACCCAACCTGCCCCTGGAGATTGAGGACATTGATCTGGAAGGGCCGAAAGACGGTGAGGTCCTTGTTCGTATTGTCACCACGAGTCTGTGTCACACGGATGTCTTTACGTTGTCCGGCGATGACCCAGAAGGGTTGTTCCCATGCATTTTGGGACATGAAGGCTGCGGTGTGGTTGAGGAGATCGGCAAAGGAGTGACCTCAGTCAAACCCGGTGATCACGTTATCCCGCTCTATGTGCCCGAAGACCCCGACTGTCCCTACATCAAATCTGGTAAAACGAACCTATGTCAAACGATCCGCGCGACCCAAGGGGCCGGTCTTATGCCGGACGGCACGTCGCGTTTCTCATACAAGGGCAAGCAGATCTTGCACTATATGGGTACCAGCACGTTCAGCGAATACACTGTTCTGCCGGAAATCTCGGTCGCTAAAATATCCAAGGAAGCGCCCTTGTCCAAGGCGTCTGTAATGGGCTGTGCGGTGCCGACGGGCATTGGCGCTGTGCGCAACACTGCAAAAGTCGAACCTGGCTCGACGGTTGCGGTCTTTGGCCTGGGTGCTGTGGGGATGGCTGTCATTCAAGGTGCGGTTCTAAAGGGCGCATCGCGCATCATCGGGGTCGATGTGAACCCGAATAAGTTCCCGCTCGCCAAGTCGCTCGGGGCTACCGAATGCGTGAATCCCAAAGATCATTCGGCACCGATCCATGACGTTTTGATCGAGATGACGAACGGAGGATTGGACTATACCTTCGAAGCCGTCGGCAATGTGGAACTTATGCGGTCGGCGCTTGAAGCCTGCCACAAGGGATGGGGGGAATGCACGGTCATCGGCGTCGCTTAACGCGGGCCAGGAAATATCCACCCGACCTTTCCAACTTGTGACAGGTCGCGTGTGGCGGGGAACGGCGTTTGGCGGCGTATTAGGCCGCAGTCAACTGCCCGGCATGGTGAACGAATGGTTGCGCGGTGATTTTGATGTGGACCCCTACATCACACACCACATGCATCATGAACAGATCAACACAGCCTTCGACCTGCTAAAGGCAGGCGCGTCCATACGCTCGGTGATCCATTTCCAACCGGAACAAACGATGACAGTAAACTCTTTGCCGGGAAAAATCGTTCCGGTGTAAAGGTCTCGCTGAACCTGGTCTGGCCTCCGAGTAAGGTTGGACCAGGAACAAATCGCTAACCTTGATCTTCACCCAGATAAACAAAGCTCATTTTGTTACCGTCTATATCGCGGACATAGGCACCGTAGAAGTCGGGCCCATACATCGCCCTTGGGCCCGGGTCGCCTTCATTGGTTCCGCCTTCAGCAAGAGCGATTCTATGCGCGGCATCAACTTCTTCTTTGGTTTCGCACGCAAGACCAACCATATTGCCGTTGCCCGAAGTCGCAGTTTCTTCGTTGAAAGGAGTTGCAACCCAAACGCGCCCGCCTCCTCGCACTTCGTAGCAGAATGCATGAGGCATACACTCAGCTGTCAACTTGCCGCCAATCGTGGGCAAAACCGCATCATAGAAGCCACGCGCCTGGTTAACATCGTTCGAGCCAAGCATGACGTAGTTGAGTGACATGAGGTGGACTCCTTCAAGGCAGGTGTTGCTAGTGTTTCTGCGTCCGCGTTCCGCGTAGTCGACACAGTTTGAACCGTATCGTAACATTAAAAGTTGCGAAACAGCTCTCTGTGATTTAGCAGCTACGACTAATGCTTATCTGCCATTGCTAGATCCAAGTCTGCTTGTTGGAGATACGCTGTGGTCGATCCGAGACCAATGCGAAGATGAAAGAACAACGATGATCCATGTAAGTCTGCCAGATGGCGCGACCCGCACACTTTCTGACAATGCGACGGCGTCAGGCCTTGCATCAGACATCAGCAAAAGCCTTGCAAAGCGCACGGTTGCGGCAGTGGTGAACGGAGTTATTTCCGACTTGTCTGCACCACTCCCAGACGGGCAAATGTTGAGTTAATTGGCCGAGACGAACCGCATCGGCGGCGATGAAAGCTGGGATCGCTCAGAGGATTCTTTGAGGAAGGCGCTGGATACTGCGGGCCTAGAATACACGATTTTCGAGGGAGAAGGCGCATTCTATGGTCCAAAACTGGAATACGTCCTGCGCGACGCAATCGGGCGCGACTGGCAATGCGGCACGCTGCAAGTAGACTTTAATCTGCCAGAACGGTTCGGCACAACCTATGTGGCGTCCTCCGGGGAAAAGCTGCCACCGGTCATGTTGCACCGGGCCCTTTTTGGATCGCTCGAACGGTTTGCAGGGATTCTGATCGAGCATCATGCGGGACATCTACCCCTGTGACTCGCGCCTGTTCAGATCGTAGTTGCAACGGTAACCGAGGCCGCAGACGGCTATGCGGAGGAGGTCGCTGAAACCCTGAAGCAGGCCGGGCTGCGTGTTGAGGTCGATCTAAGGAACGAGAAAATTGGCTACAAGGTTCGCGAACATGTGCTGAAGAAGATACCGATCCAGATTGCAGTTGGTGCGCGAGAACCGGAAGACCCTAGCGGCGCTGCATTTCTCAGTTGTCTGAAGCACGAGATGTGAACCGGACGTCTGCGACCGAGCTACAAGCATCCGGTTCGCGGTGATTGGGTCAGTTCTTGACGTAAAAGCCAATTTCGTCTGACGTTCGACATGAATTCTTTGGCGGACTGGGGAGGATTCGAACCCCCGACCCCTTGATTCGTAGTCAAGTACTCTATCCAGCTGAGCTACCAATCCGCGTATCGGGGGATTTAGACCTGCTTGTCTGATGATGCAAGGCCCAAATCGCATTCTTTCTCATTCTGCCGCAGGTGCAAGTGCGAGGTCCTCTTTGGGCAGTTGGATCATGAAGGTCGTGCCGTCTTCGTTCGTGCGTTGCAATTCGAGCCGCCCGCCATGCCCGCGGATCAGGTCGGCCGCAATCACCAGCCCCAGACCAGAGCCGCCTTTGCGCACGCCCCCTTGGAAAGGCTGGAACAGATGTTCTTGTGCCTTTTGTGGCAAGCCAGGTCCGGTGTCCGTAATGGTTAGCCGCCAAGACTGATCATCTTCGGTTGCTTGCAGGCCGATCTCACCTGGCTTGCCCGTCGCCATGATCGCCTGCCGCGCGTTGCGCACAAGGTTGAAAATGACCCGAAAAAGCTGTTCGCCATCGGCACGCAAGGTCATCGAGGCTGGAATGTCTTCTGAAAAGGACAGCGGGTAATCGGCGGCGGCAAGCCGCTCGCTATCGATCACGTCGCCGACGATTTGTGACAGGTTCACCCGGGTCAGGGCCGGAGCGGGTTCGTCGACGCGACCGAAGGCGAGGGTCGTTTCGCACAGGTTCACGGCGCGGGTGATGGAATTTACCAGTTTTGGTGCCATGCGCTTAACCAAAGGATCGTCGGATGACTCAATCCGGTCGGTGAACAGCTGTGCCGAGGTCAGGATGTTGCGCAGATCGTGGCTCACCTTCGCGACCGCGCCGCCCAATTGGGCCAAGCGTTCCTTCTGCTTCAGAGCGCCGGTCAATTGGGTTTGCATCATTTGCAGCGCCTCTTCCGCGTCCCGCAGTTCTTTGACCCCAGCCGACGGCGTGATGATCTGCCGGGCATCTTCGGGGGCCTTGGCGTAGGCTTGCATATGCTCGACCACGCCTTTGATCGGGCGCACCAGCAGGATCTGCACGGAAAGGAACAGCAGGCTGGCCGTGATGACCGAGATAAAGGCCGACAGGAACAGGATGTTGCGCCCATAGGCCAAAAGCGCCTCGCGCAGTGGCATTTCGTCCATTGTGACTTCGATCAGTAGCCCGCCGTCGCGCACCGGGTTGCCGATGACGCGGATGATCCGGTCTTCACCGTCAATCAGCGTGCGCAATGCGTCTGAGATCAATGTCATGCTGCTGGGGTTGCGCAGGTCGTATGTGGCGGTGATCGGGGAGGGGATCGGCGACGACAGCGCCAATTGCCGAATTTCGTCACGCCGCAGCACCACATTGTAGACTTCGGCGTTCCGCAGCAGTTCCACTTCCAGCGCGGGGCTGATCATATCATCGGCCTCAAGGGCCAAGGATGCGATCTGTGCGCGTTCCAGCCGGGCCAGCAGATAGTCCTCACGAAATCGCGCGACCGATGGCACAAAGATAAAAATCTCGGCCAGCATCACGAAAATCACCGTGAGGATCAGAAAGCGACCTGAAAGTGAGTTGGTCATGTTCCCTCGCTCAAAGGGCTTATGGCAGCCACCGCTGCACGAAGCCGACAACACGCTTTACCGTGGGGTTTTCGAAAAGTCTTGGGCTAAAATAAGCGCCCGCGGCCCGTTTGTTAACCTCACTGACCGTCGGATATGGCAGAACAGTGTTTGCGATGGCCGACATCTTCATTTTGTTGGCAATGGCCATGGCCCACATGCCGATCAGTTCGCCCGCCATATGGCTAAGCGATAGAAGCGCCGACCGGCTTGCCTTTGACAACCATGACCTTGATCAGACCCTTGGTTTTGCGTTCTGCGATCAGACGGTCGTTGTGGTGGAAATCAAAGCGTACAACTTCGAGTGCTGCGCCGTATTTCGATTTGGCTTGCGCCTCGGTCAAGCCAACCTGGGCCAGTTCCGGGTCGGTGTAGGTCGCCCAAGGAATGTGATCTGTCCGCTGCTTGGACGGCAGGCCGAACAACATCGAGCGGATCAGCACGCCTGCGTGGTAGCCCGCAACATGGGTAAACTGCAGACCACCTGCAACGTCACCCGCCGCATAGACCTTTTTGTTGGTCACTGAGCGCAAATCAGGGCCGACCTTCACACCAGTGCGGTCGTGTGCGATGCCGCCTGCGTCCAGATCAAGCTTGTCCGTGTTTACCTTGCGCCCCACGGCCATCAGCAGGTGAGACCCTGTGAAATCGCCCTTTGGCGTATGCACGGTGATAGCCTCACCTTTGCCGCTGATCTTCTCGGCTGGGGCTTCCTCAACAATGTTGATGCCCTCGGCCTTGAGGTTTTCCAGCACGATGACTGCCATCTCCGGGTCATCTTTGCCGAAAGCCTTCATGCCTTCGATTACTGTCACCTCACAGCCTAAGCGCCGGTGCGCCTGCGCCATTTCCATACCAATGGGACCTCCGCCGATGACGATCAGATGCTTGGGCTTTTCGCGCAGATCAAAGATGTCTTCGTTGGTGTAATGCTTGACCGTGTCCAAACCGGGAATTGGCGGCACGAAAGGGCCAGAACCGGTTGAGACCACAAAGCGGCGCGCTTCGATGATGTTATCACCGGCCTGTACTTCGGTTTTCGAGATGAAGGTGCCGAATTCTTCGATCACTTGCACGCCGAGGCCCTCGAACCGCTCAACGCTATCCACCGGGGCAATTGTCGCGATCACGTCATGGACGTGGTCTTTGGCTGCGGCATAGTCCACCTGCGCCTCAACGTCGCTGACGCCCAGTTGCGCACCATGTGACATGGCGTGCGCTTGTTTGGCCGACGCAATCAATGCTTTGGAGGGCACGCAGCCGTAGTTCAGGCAGTCGCCGCCCATCTTATGCCCTTCCAGCAGGACCACTTTGGCGCCCATCTGGACCGCTCCGGCTGCAATGGACAATCCGCCAGAGCCGCCGCCAATGATGCAGATATCTGTCTTGATCCGGTTCATGACTTAAAGACCTTTCTTGCCGCGAATGGCATTGATCGCGATGGGGAGGGCAGCCAGTACGCACAGGCCGATGATGGGGAAGATGATCTGCGGTTCGAAGATGATGCCAAGGTTCGGGGTCTCACCACGGGCGAAGACTTCGCCAAGGCCAGCACCGACAGAGGTGTAAACGACTGAGCCGGGGATAATGCCGAGGAAGGTAGAGATCACAAAGCGATGCAGTGGGACCTCAAGGAAGGATGGGATCAGATTGGCGAGGAAGAAGGGAACGGCGGGAACGAGGCGGATCAGGAACAACATGGACCACTGATTTTCGTCGATACCGTCTTTGATTTTTTTGACCGCACCTTCGGAGTTTTCCAACTTCTTACCCAAGCTTTCACCAAACCCCCAGCGGGCAGCGAGGAAGATCGCGGTGGCACCGATGGTCGCCGCGGTCATGTTGAATAGCGCACCTGGGAAGGTTGCGAACAGGAAACCACCTGTCAGCGTGGCGATTGTTGCCCCGGGGAGGGAGAAGGCAACAATCACCACATAGGCCGCAATAAACGCCAGAACGGTCAGCAGATAGTTGGCGTCACGGAAGCTGAGCAGGGCTTCCCGGTTCTCGGCCAGCGCCTCGAACGTCAGGTAATCGCGCAGGAAGAATGCACCAAGGATTGCCACAACACCGATAATGATCAGCGGGAGCTTTTTAAGTATCGGGTTCGTGGGGGCTTCAGTCATATCGGTCATCTCTCGGGTCCTATGGGTGTATGGGTGTCTGTTTTGTTGCAGGTTAGATGGACCGATCCCTGCTTTCGCGATACCCACCTCACGGCGCATTGATGCAAAGCACCCCTGATGTTTCAGTTTTGCGGGGTGCACCCGTGAAGATTGTAACAATTGATGTGATCGAAATATGGGAATTGTTGCAGTTTCACCCTGTGTGCTGCGTTGACATGGGTAGCAGCCCCCTCTAAACGACGGGTCTGAAATGTCATTCGGCTTCGAATCCCCCGATCGGATTTGGCCATAAACCGGAGAGCACGCGATGAAGCGCACGTTCCAACCATCAAACCGGGTTCGCAAGAACCGTCACGGCTTCCGCGCACGCATGGCCACAAAGGCTGGTCGCAAGATCCTGAACAATCGCCGCGCCAAGGGCCGTGCGAAGCTGAGCGCGTAAGCGCACCAGCCGTTTTGACCGATTTGAAACCGCCGGTTGGGCCTAAGATGGGCACTCCGGCGGTTTCTGTTTGCGTATTGACCAAGCGTGCCGATTTTGTCCGCGCGTCACACGCCCACAGGCAGGGCACCCCCGGTATTCATCTGCAAGGCCGCAGGCGCAGTGCAGGCGAGGCCGGGGGCATCCGCGTCGGTTACACCTGTTCCAAAAAAGTTGGCAATGCCGTCGCCCGCAACCGCGCCAAACGGCGCCTGCGCGAAGTAGCGCGTATCGTGCTACCTGAAATCGGCCGTGATGGATGGGATTACGTGTTGGTGGGTCGCAAAGACACCACGGCGACCCTACCTTTTGACGTATTGGTGGCCGATCTGCGCCGCGCCATGAAAAAGGTCCATGGATGAGCCCGCTTGCCTATATCGTCTCTTTGCCCGTGCGGGCCTACCGCCTCGTGCTTTCACCTTGGGTGGGGATGAGCTGCCGGTATCACCCCACGTGTTCCGCTTACTCGTTAGAGGCGCTGGAAAAGCACGGGGCGATTAAAGGCAGTTACCTCACGGTGCGACGTATCCTGCGCTGTCATCCATGGGGCGGGTCGGGGATAGATAACGTGCCGGACTAGCTGCAGTCCCAGTTGTAGGCGGCACGTTCAAACCTCTTCGCGTGCAGGTCCTCTGGACGCATCAAGAAACAGGCTTCGCCAGCATCGCCCCAACAAATTTCGATCCCTGTCTCGCGATCAAAGAAGAAACCCATTTGCAACAACACTTCGGTGTATTCCAGATAGTCTGGTTGGCTCCCGGCGCGGCGGAAATCATCTTGGGTAAAGTCCGGGTGCCCACCATAATAGAGAATGCCGGGTTTGGCTTTGGTCAAACCTTCCCAGAAATCATCCCACAAATCGGTCGGACAGTCTGGATACCAATCCTTGGTCAGTTCGCCGACCATACTGCTATTGGGCGAGGGCACCCCGGTGGAGGCCCGGCCGGTTACGCGTCGCCCCTCTAGCAAGAGTTTGTCGCTGAGCGGTGAGCACTCCCATGTCACGTCCGGGAACTCGTGACGCTCCAGCTTCGACACATCCTCGAAATGGAAGACACGGAAACCCTTCTGGTTAATCGAAGGAAAATCGCAGCCGTTAAGGTCATCGTCTGCGACAAAGACGCTTAAAAGGCCCTCGTTGGGGTAGCCCGCGAGCGCGGGCATTTCGGAAAAAGTTGATCTGTGCCAGAAACAGCATTGGCTTGTCATCTTGATCGAGAGGCCAAACCATATCCTTTGGCAAGCTGGGCCGCCCCCCGACGCAAGAGTGCGGGGCATCGGTATTGGCGTCGCCGCTCATTTGCAAAGCGACCGCAGACTTCTCTCGCAACTTGGCAAGGTCCGTTGCTTTGGCAACTATCGCTCGCCAATCACGCATATCGGTTGGATCAGGCTTACGGCTAATCTGCTTGGGTGCCGCGGCAGATTGTTTCTCAGCTTTGTGCTGCCGGTACAGGAAGAAGCCCACGACAATAAGTGTTACGAGAAGTCCGATGAGATTTGCCATCGCGTGCGCCTTGTGCCTTTTCCTTCTGGCGCAGACTAGCTGGCACGCTATTCCTTCTCAAAGGAAATCGTCACCGTTCCGATGTCGAACCCAAACCGTTTGACATAAGCCAGATTCAGCAACCGATCCTCGGCCAAAAGCCACATCCAGTCATCGAAGGTTACACGCAGCGTTTCCGTCTCACCGGTTGCAGAGGGTACAGGCAAGTCAATCTCGTACCTCCAGTTGAAGCGATCACCTTGTTCTTCACCAGTCGCCTGTCCAATCACGCCGGGGGCCGTGCCGACCCAGCTATCCGGACCGGTTTTGGTCAGGGTCCAGATGCGTTGTTCGGTCGAGCCGTCTTCATAGATGAAATCCTCTACCAGTCGCAGCCGCTCGCCGTCCCAATCGCCGTCAATGGTGACAACAAAGCTGCGACGTACCGTGCCGAGAATGTCCTGAAATTGGCCATAAGCCACCAATTCGCCGTCAAAGAATTCTTCGAGGTTCAGCTTGCGGTCGCTGAGGTTAGGGTCATCAAAGGACGGCTTGCCGGTACAGGCGGCAAGCAGGGTAAAGGCGGCAGCAAGGATCAGGCGCATGGTAGATGTCTCCAGAGGTTACATTTCTGTACGTAATGCTGTGCGCTTTAGATGCTTCTGTTCTCACGGTGGGCTGACGAGGTGCAGTTTTGGGGTATGTGTGTACATTCATTCAACCGATGATTGATCTATGGTTTAGGGGCGGCGAAGTTGTCATGATTTGATGTCGATTCTGTTGTTTTACAGGCCTGATCGGGTTGTGGTCGTAATTGCTGCATGCCATCGTCACAATGTGGCGAGACTATGGAGCGTGATTATCTGGCAAAGTTTTGGGATCACATGGGACCTAAGAAACAAGGGCCGCTTTATTGTTGCGAAAAGCTGCACAATTTGTAGATAAATGCAACAATTTCCCTAGTTTTGCCAGTATTCGGTGTTTCTATCCTGCCACCAACGCCAAATATGATCTTGACGAACTTTCGGAGCCTGGAAGCAAAATGATTTCACGAATTGGTACCACTTTGTTGTGTTCAGTCGCACCTTTTGCGCTTTTTGCACAGGCGGTTGAGTTGCGCTCAAGTGATGATTTTATCAATGTGGAAGGTGAGATTGTCGGCTATAACGGTGTTATGGTGCAGGTCGAAACGACCGTCGGCGTGGTGGCTGTTCCGGCTTCAGAAGTGATCTGCTTTGGGGCCGGTTGCAATGACATTATCGCGTCCAATGATTTTGGACTGACTGCAAGCGCTTTTCAGGGTGTCGAAGCTTCGGAAACATCTGAAACAGTTGTGGCTGTGGTGCCGGGTGCCTCTGACGAGCTTACTGTTGGGTTTGCAGCCTCGGATTACGCTGCGCTGCACCGGACGATTGTCGGGGCCTATGCCGTGACAAATGCTTCATCGACCCGTGTTGATCTGACATCCGTCGGTGAACTGGTCATGGAAGACAATACGTCAGGCCAGTCGGCATCACTCGCGCTGAGTGCCAGTGATGCCACCGCCGATATTGTTGTTGGTGCGGTTTCGCTGAACGGAACAGCGCCAGCGGAATACAACACGCTAGCAGCATGGGCGCTGGGCACTAACCTGACACATCAGCTGCTGGGGCTCAGTGCTTTCTCGGTCATTGTTGCGCCAAACGCAGGTATCTCTGAAATCTCGATCAATGATCTGGCCCGCGTCTTTGCGGGCGAGATTACAAACTGGTCTCAGATCGGTGGCGCCGATGTCAATATCCTGCCCCTTCAACTGCCGCCCAATTCTCAGATCGGGGCAGAGGTTCAGCGATTGATTATGGATCCAGCGGGCAAGGAAATCGCTGGTAATGTTTTGACAATGTCCGATGAAGCCGGTGTTTCGGCCTCGATCAATCAGTTCCCGGGCAGTGTAAGCGTTGTGACAGCGGGTGCCGCAAGCAATGATCTTGTCGTTGATGTTGTTGGGACCTGCGGCATTTCGGTGGCGCCGACGATGTTCAATATCATCTCGGGTGATTATCCTTTGGTGCGCCCGATCATGGCGACCTACAGTGCACCTGCGACAACCACGCTTGTGGCCGATGTGTTTGATTTTGCTTCCTCGGATGTGGCGCAAGGCCTGCTAGAGAACGAAGGCTTCATCAATCACAGTGCTATGATGATGGACAGTGGAGAGAAGAACACCCGATTGAGTGGTTTGCTTGAGGCATCCTTCGATGACGCACAGCGCGCGGCCGCCGCCGAGATGTTTCAGGTGTTGTTCGATGCCGAGCGTCTGTCGCCCACAATGACCGGCGGTGTTGCCAGCGGGCCAGAGGGTGCGTGGAACCGTGCAATGTTGATCAATCTGATTGACATGCTGGAGGACGGCGCAAATGCCGGGCGCGAGGTGATCTTTGTAGGCTTCGGCCAAAGCAGTGCTTAAGCAGCGTCGCAGCGATTGACACCTCTGTTGCAGCGGCGGCCGAATTCGCGGCGCTGTTCAGTAGTGCAGCGGCAAGCACGATCGCCGAAGGTGGCTATACGGTAACGTCCTATGGTTTTGGCAATGTCTCTCCTGCCACATGCGTGGATGGTCACGTCGCAGGGTCAGAATACTCTCGCGTTGAGGTGTGGCTTCGCTAGTCGCGCCACTGCTATTCCAAATCAGATGGCATGATATCGCTTAACAGCGGTTCACATGCTGTTGTATCGCCTATCCAAAGGGTGCATTTCAGCGCCCAGACACATAGGTAAGACACATGAGCACACGTATCCTATCCGTTATCACCGCCATGGTATTGACGCTTTGCGCAGCCTCGGCCTCGGCCCAGCAACTGACTTTGGGGCAAATCTCGGCTTATCTGAATCAGCTTCAGACGGCGCAGGGCGGCTTTACGCAAATCAATGCAGATGGCACCCTGAGCACCGGCCAGATTTACATCAAACGCCCCGGGCGCATTCGCTTTGAGTATAACGCGCCATCGGACTCTTTGGTCCTGGCCAGCGGTGGACAGCTTGCGATTTTTGACGCCCGTTCGAACACCGGGCCAGAACGGTATCCGTTGAACCAGACGCCGCTCAGTATCATTCTACAGCAGAATGTAGATCTCGGACGCGAAGATATGGTTACTAACGTCGTCTCTGACGGCACGACAACGACAGTAACGGCTCAGGACCCCGATAACCCCAACTACGGCAGCATCCAGATGGTGTTCACCGCCAACCCGGTCGAACTGCGTCAGTGGATCGTGACGGATGAGTTCGGAACCGAGACGACTGTGATCCTGAACGACCTGATCTCAGGCAGCAGCATCCGCGACATTCTGTTCAATATTCGCGCTGAGACGCGCAACCGTGCGGGGTGACGCATCAAATGGCGGTCTTACAGAGACCGCCATTTGTTTTACCGCTTCCGGCAGGACCGTAGCTGCTGATCATACATCACTGCACGTCCTTCCACCTCGCCCGCGATGCGTATCAGCCAGCTTTTGGAGCGCCATGTGCCACGCCGAAACCCGGTGCGCCCATCGTGGTAGGCGAGGTATTGATTGCGCGTGTCGTTGATTGGTACGCCGGTCTCTTCAACTGTTTGGACCATGTACCAACCCATGAAATCCGTTGCGTCAAAGATGTCATCACGCCGCGCGCGGCTTCCGCCGGGGCCCTCTTGATACTCTTTCCAGGTTCCGTCCAAAGCCTGACTGTATCCGAACGCGGATGATTGACGCCCCACAGGGATCACACCCAGCGCATAGCGATGGGGCGTGCGGTTGTTCCCGATGAATTTGCTTTCCTGATAGATGATCGCCATCAGCGACGGCACTGGCACGCCGTATTTGCGTTCAACCGCGTTGAATGCGCGAAGGTACTCGGGGCGCTCGGACACGATACTGCATGCATCATCAAGGTTGCGCGGCGCCGAGTTATGACTCGATCCACCGCTGCAGCTTGCTAGAAGCATCACACATGCCATGGCGCGAAAGAAACTGCTCATCTGCCTCTCGCTTATATTTGTTTTTTTGAGCATAGCGGGTCTGGGCACGTCTGGGAATCCCCAAGTCGCGCCAATCAGATCACAAATGCAAGGATCAGCGGTAAAGCCAGCACCGAGAACAAGGTAGAGGCCACAACAAGGCCCGCCACAGGTTGCGCGTCGGCCCCGTATTTTTCTGCCAGCAGGTAAGATGTGACTGCCACGGGGGTTGCTACCTGTACAATCAGGACGCCTGCCGCAATCGGGCCAAGCCCGAACCAGGTTGCCGCAACCCACCCAGCAGCGGCGCAGATGATCACCTTGATCACCGACAAAACAACAGCTTGCGTCATGGCCTTGGTTTCAAGCCGTGCCACGGCAACGCCAAGTGTGATCAGCATCATGGGAATCGCCATTTGGCCGATCAACTCAATCGCATTGGTCAGGAATTCTGGCGTTTCCCAGCCCTGCCACAGGAACAAAGCACCCAGTAATGTCGCCCCGACCAAGGGTTCTTGGATAACGCGCCTAAAAGACCCGGACCCGGCGACCATCCAGATCCCAATGGTAAACGACAGGATCGCCATAATCGCAAACACAACGACGGCGTAGCCGAGCCCCGTTTCGCCAAAGGCAAACAATGCCAACGGTAAGCCGAGGTTGCCGGTATTGCCAAAGATGAGCGGTGCCAGATAGGTTTGCGAATGCAGCCCTGCTGCCTTCACGACGATAAAACAGCCAACCATAACAAGCCAATAGGCGACAAATGAGGCCAGCGAAAGGGCGGCAAGTGCTGCCGGTTCCACTTCGATGTTCATTAGGGCCACAAAGATCAGGCAAGGGACTGCCAGCGTCATCGCCATGCGGGTCACGAATTCGACGCGGTACTCAAACCCTAGTTTGACCCAGATAAACCCCACGGCAGCCAAGAGGAACACGGGCGCTGTGATATTCAGCACTGTCAGGGCGAGGTTCACAGACTGTTTCCTTCAAATCTTAGTGCAAACCGTGGACTTTGCACCCGCAGCAGACATATACAGGGCTGAGTTAGGAAGGCCATGTTCAAAACGCGCGCGAAATATCATCTGGGTCAAGTGGTCCGCCACCGCAAGCATCCTTTCAGGGGTGTCGTGTTTGATGTGGACGCCATGTTTTCGAACACCGATGAATGGTACAACGCCATTCCCGAGGACAGCCGCCCCAAGAAAGACCAGCCGTTTTATCACCTTTTGGCTGAGAATGATCAGAGCTTCTATGTAGCCTATGTTTCTGAACAAAACCTTGTTGCGGATTATTCTGGTGAGCCGGTGGATCACCCTGATCTGGATGATCTATTTGGTCCGTTCGAGGATGGTCAGTACCCTTTGCAGGTGCAACTGAACTAGTCCTGATACGCGACAACCTCTTGTCGCATATCACCAAGCCCTTCAATTTCAGCCGTCACGATATCCCCTGCTTTTAGAAAGCAGGGCGGTTTTTGACCGCCGCCTACACCCGGCGGTGTCCCGGTCAGGATCAAGTCGCCAGGATGCAGTGTAATGAACTGGCTGACATGGGCGACGATATGAGCAACACTAAAGATCATCGTTTTGGTTGATCCGGTTTGCATCCGCTTTCCATTCACGTCCAACGACATAGACAAGTTCTGCGGGTCTGCAATCTCGTCCTTTGTCACGAGATACGGACCAATGGGTGCAAAGCTATCGGCAGACTTGCCCTTAACCCATTGACCGCCTCGTTCCATTTGAAAGTGCCTTTCCGAGACATCGTTGGCCACAAAATATCCCGCAACATGATCCATCGCATCCGTTTCGGCAACATGCAGTGCACGGCTACCGAGGACGATACCGAGTTCGACCTCCCAATCGGTTTTCTCCGCCCATTTTGGGATCACAATTGGGTCGGTCGGCCCTGTTACCTCGCATGCTTTCATAAAGAGGATCGGGTGATCTGGGATCGGCATGCCCATTTCGTCGGCATGGTCATAGTAGTTCAAACCGATGCAGAATATGCGTCTCACGTCGCTAAGGAAGGCAGCGTGGTCGCCTGAAATTTCGGGCAGCGCAGCAAGATTGATATCGGCCAGTTTCTGCAAGCTATCCGGCATGACAGTGGCACTTGTGATGTCTGCGACATGCTCAGACAGATTGCGCAATACACCACTTTGGTCAACGGCCGCAGGCTTGATCCCACCGGGCGTTTTAATCCGACATAGTTTCATTGGCACACTCCGTTGTTTGTCAAAGTCATGCCGCAGGTCATAGGGGTGGTCAACGGCGTCCGTCATGTTACATCCCTATCCAAGACCAAAGAAGGATCCAAAATGCTTGTCGTTGTTTCCCCTGCCAAATCCCTCAATATGGACCCTGTCGACCTGCTTAAGCAACTGCGCCTGATTTTCAGGAAGATGCGGTGCGTTTGTCGAAGACGGCAAAAAACCTGACGCTGAAAGAACTGAAAGGCTTGATGAGCATTTCAGACGATCTGGCCAAGCTGAACCGCGACCGGTTTCGGGCCTTTGCCGCAGAACCAGAGGCGGAAGCGACGAAGCCTGCGGCGCTGGCGTTCAACGGGGATACCTATCAGGGGCTTGAGGCGAAAACGCTGACAGAGGATGACTTGGCATGGGCGCAAGACCACTTGCGCATTCTGTCGGGCCTCTACGGGCTGTTGCGTCCACTTGATGCGATCCAACCGTACCGACTGGAAATGGGCAGCCGGTTGAAAACCCGGCGTGGCAAGACGCTCTATGACTATTGGGGCGATACGATTGCCAAGGCGCTGAATGCGCAGGGTGAGGCGGTTGGTACGGATACGCTGATCAACTGTGCCAGTCAGGAATACTTCGGTGCCGCGGATCGCAAGGCGCTGAAACTGCGGGTGATCACGCCCGTCTTTATGGAACTGAAAGATGACAAGCCGCGCATCGTCAGCTTTTTTGCCAAACGTGCGCGCGGTGCCATGGCCCGCTTTGTGGTAGAGAACCGCGTGATCGATGCCGATGGGATCAAGGCATTCACCTCGGGCGGTTACGCCTATGACCCTGATCTATCCGAAGGCGATAAGTGGGTTTTTGTGCGGGACTACCCAGCGGCCGCCTAAGGCCGTGCTGCGACCCCGATCAACCTTTCCTGCTGCATGTTCACAAAGACGTCCGCAGCCTTTTGGGCCGTATCGCCCGGTGTCACGTCCTGACTGTAAAGGGCGCGCAGAAGCTGGAAGTCAGGCGCGCGATCTTCGCGTGTGATGCCGGTGTTATCAAAGGTGAAAAGCGACGAGTCTTGCGAGTCATTAAGCAGACCGAGCGTCTGCATGAACTCCTCGTAAAGGCACTCTGCCACCGGGGTCAGCGCATCATCCATATTGATGAAAATGAATCCGGCCCGCAGTTCATCATTCTTTGACATCACATTGAAGTAGCACCGCATGTCGCCGCCTTCGGCGAACTGGCGGCTGAGGCGTTTGGTGCTCTGGGTCAGGGCACCAAAGGTGATGCCATCATCCAATCCTGTCAGAAAAATAAAGATGCTTCCTGTAACCGAAAGGTCCTGCTCTTCCTGCTCGCCCTTAAAGAGGGCGCGGACGATGGAGCCTTCGATCCCGTCGAAATCAACAACCGGCATGCGGAATTGGGTGTTGCCCGCCAAGCGCCGATTGAACTGGGTCAGATCAAAGAACTCTACCGCGCCGATACCGGGAAAATCGGGCACCTGCGCATGTACCATCTCTACCATATTGTTGATCTGGTCGCGATGCGGATCACCGGTGTGAATGACCGTCAGTTTCGGCGGATACGCCCACCGGCGCACGGTACCGCGTTCGGATGCCAAAATCTCGACAACCTGATCATAAACGGGTTTTTCCTGTGCTGCGACCACCGCTGGAAGCGTGGCGAAAACGAAAGACAATGACGTGAGTATTCTTAGTATGCGTGGCATTTTCAGTACTCTTTAGCTGGTACAGTGAAGTCGCCCCAATGCCTTTAGTATTGGTGGCCGTCAGTCAAAAGGCGAGCGGTTTATTGCCCAAAACCCTTGTCTGGTAGAAAATCATTGCTCGACGTGTCTGTGCCGCAACACGTCCGAAAAGGGGCATAGGCACCTTGGAGCACCAGACGGTAGGCCCGCTAAAAGTCCGCTGCTATGCGCATGTCCCGCAGCGGACGTACCGCCTTGATGGAGGCCTGATAGAGCGGATCAGCCTTGTAGTCGGCCAGCGCTTCAGCACTGTCAAACTCGGCATAGACGATCACATCGACCTCGGATGAGAGCGCGTCGGCTTGCGAGTTGCGACGCACCTCAAACACGTTGCTGTGCGGAATACCCGCCAAGAGCTCCAGGCCCTCGATGATGCGTGGAATGTCAGCCTTGTCTTTGGCGCTAAAGAACACAACGTGGCGAAGGGGCGGGCGTGTGGTCACGGGGCAACTGTCTCATTTGTGGCTTTGGCCGTTAGAAACATGACCTACACGGGGCCGCAAGGGGCATACCTGCGTTAAATCCGCTCAATCGCCAAGGCGATTCCTTGACCGCCGCCAATGCACATCGTGATCAGGGCGCGTTTACCGCCAATACGTTCCAGCTCGTACATCGCCTTAACGGTGATAATCGCGCCCGTCGCACCTACTGGGTGGCCCAATGCAATCGCGCCGCCATTCGGGTTCACGCGGGCCGGGTCAAAGCCCAGTTCTTTGGACACGGCAAGCGCTTGGGACGCGAAGGCTTCGTTTGATTCAATCACGTCGAAATCATCAACAGTCAGCTTGGTCTTCACCAGCAGGTTTGCAACGGCTGGCACTGGCCCGATGCCCATGACCTCTGGCCGCACCCCCGCGTGCGCATACCCAAGGATGCGGAACTTTGGCGTCAGACCTGCCGTTTCCGCCGCCTCGGCCGTAGCCAAAACAATTGCTGCCGCGCCATCGTTGAGACCAGAGGCATTGCCTGCGGTCACCGATCCGTCTTTCTGGAACACCGGGCGCAGACCCGAGAGCGCCTCCAACGTTGTCGCCTTGGGGTGTTCATCGGTCACGAAATCCACCATCTCGCGGCGCTTCTTGACTTGCACAGGCGTGATCTGACTGTCAAAGTATCCCGCCGCCATCGCCGCTGCCGCCCGTTCCTGGCTTTGCAGGGCAAAGGCATCCTGATCGGCGCGGCTGATGTCATGCTCGCCCGCGACGTTTTCGGCGGTCACGCCCATATGACCAGTTCCAAAGGGACAGTTCAGCGCGCCCAGCATCATATCGCGCGTGCGGATGTCACCCATCTTCGCGCCCCAACGCTGATCTGAAATGATAAAGGGCGAGCGGCTCATGTTCTCGGACCCACCGGCGAGACCGAATTCGGCGTCACCCAGCATCAGCGATTGCGCGACTGAAACGATGGCTTGCACGCCAGACCCACACAGGCGGTTCACGTTCATCGCGGGTGTTGTGTCGGGGATACCCGCGTTCATCGCGGCGACGCGGCTGACGTACATATCTTTGGGTTCGGTATTGATGACATGACCAAATGCGACATGTCCGACCTGCGCACCTTCCACGCCAGAGCGTTCCATCGCAGCCTTCGCCGCGGTCGTGCCCAGTTCAATGGGCGATGTACCCGCGAGAGAGCCGCCAAAAGTACCAATTGCCGTGCGTGCGCCACCCAGAATTACGATATCGGTCATGTCAGCTCCTCTGTTTCATTGTGTCAGGATCGTACTTTCGGACGCCGAAAGAAACAGCGAAACGTCGCGGCAAACCTTGAATTAATGTCGCAGGTACCTATATAGTATACTATCGTATACAGTTTAGAGGTGGTCATGCTGTTAGACTTGACCGGGGGCAATCCGCTTGTGGTCGTCGCCGTATTTATTGCCGTTGTTTGGTTGCTCGTGCGTTATAGTGGCGGGCAGAACAAGAATGGAAAAGACGAAAAGTGATTGTAGGACTGGATCACTTGCAACTGGCGCACCCGGCGAAGGCAGAGGGCCTGATGCGTGCTTTCTATTTGGACCAGTTGGGTATGAAAGAGGTGCCAAAACCAGCGCCCCTGAAAGGGCGCGGCGGTTTCTGGGCGCGTGCAGGTGCCTTGGAGTGTCACTTTGGCGTTGATCCCGGTTTTCACCCGGCGACCAAGGCGCACCCGGCATTTGTGGTAGATGATCTTGATGCGCTTTCTGCGCGGTTGGCTGAGTAAGCCATGTGGTGCACTGGGATACGGCATTGCCGGATGTCAGACGCTTCTTTACCGCTGATCCTGTTGGTAACCGGATTGAGTTGATCGCAAAGAACGTCTGACACCTGATGCAACTCCCTTTTGATATCCCGCCCGAACTCATCCTTCTGCTGATGGTGCTTGCATGGCTTTATTACAGCTTCAAACAACGCGAGCGGGACGAAAATGAAGAGGATCCGCGTCCTAAGGCGAAGATCCACGGTCGCGGCATGGATTTCAGCGCCAGTCGCGACGCGGCACAGCAAAACGCGCGATTTCAGCAGGTTTTCATTCCAATGGAGCCCGAAGAAGAGGCGGACCTGCGCGCTTTCTATCTGGGCGAACTTGGTTTGACCGAGATGCGCGCGCCCAATTATCCTAAAGACGTCGATGGGTTCTGGGCCGTCAGCGGGACCCGGCAAATCTATTTTGGCACCCAGCCTAGTTTTCCTTTCGATGTGAATGCGTTGCCGTCGTTTCCAATTGCACATCTGGACAATGTCGCTGAAAAGCTTGCCGCCTCGGGGCACAGCATCGCGTGGGATCGCAGCATCCCCTACGTTCAGCGCTTGATCGTGACTGACCCCGCTTAAGCACCCAAATCGCCCTGATCGGGGGCTAATCGCCGCAAGGGGCGTTTCCTTCCGGGCCTTGCGTGTTACCTCTGACCGAGGAAATGAAAACATGCTGCTGACCGTTCGAGATATTCACAAAACCTATCACACTGCCGATGGCCCTTTTGAGGTGCTGCGGGGGGTTGATTTGGAATTGGATGCGGGTGAGACACTGGCGTTGACCGGCGAATCCGGGAGTGGGAAGAGCACCTTGCTCCACCTGATTGGCGGGCTGGATACGCCCGATCAGGGGCACATTCATCTAAACCACCAAGATATTGCGGCGCTTGATGACAATGGGCGGGCGGCGTTGCGTCGCGGCACTGTTGGCGTCGTCTTTCAGCAGTTCAATCTGATTCCCAGCTTGCGGGTGGCGGATAATATCGCCTTTCAGGCCCGCCTGGCCGGTCAGTATGACCCTGCATGGAATGCAACGCTGTCGGACCGGATGGGGCTGACAGCGCAGTTGAACAAATACCCTGAACAGCTTTCGGGCGGCCAACAACAGCGTGTCGCAATTGCACGTACCCTGGCCCCAAAGCCGCGTCTTGTTCTGGCCGATGAACCCACCGGCAATCTGGATGAAGATACAGCCGCCGTGGTTCTTGATCTGATGTTGGAACTGGTATCCGAGACCGGGGCGGGCCTTTTGATCGTAACCCATTCGAACGCATTGGCAGGTCGCATGTCCCGTCGCCTGCATCTGCGGTCAGGTCTGGTGGCATGACGCGGGCAACTTTGCACGCGCTTTTGTCGCATTGGGAGCGCAATCCCTTGCAGCTTTTTACTTTACTGGCGGGTCTGGCGCTGGCGACGGCCCTGTGGTCCGGCGTGCAGGCGGTCAATGCCGAAGCGCGCGCCAGCTATGATGCAGCAGCTGCAACACTTGGGGAAGGGCAATACGACAGGCTGGTGCGGCGTGATGGGCGACCTATGGCGCAAGCCACCTATGTGCAATTGCGCCGCGCTGGTTGGCTGGTCAGTCCAGTCGTGCAAGGGCGTCTGGATGGAGTACGGATCGTCGGGGTGGACCCGCTGACGGCACCCGGCGGTATTGGCCCGGTTGCCCCAACCGCAGGGGGCGATCTTGCTGCGTTCTTGTCGGGGCAGGGGCAGCTTTTCGCAAATGCTGAGAGTGCAGCGCGATTGCCTGCGCTGGATGTGATCGTTGCGCCAGAGGTCGCACCGGGTACCGCCATAACAGATATCGGCGTCGCACAGCGTTTGTTGGACAAACCCGGACAGATTGACAGCCTGATTGTTTTGCCGGGTCAGCCTATAGGGCGTGCTGACCTTCAGGAAATTGCGCCTCATTTACTGCGGCAACCCGCGCAAGGCGGCAGCGACATCGGGCGGCTGACAGATAGCTTTCATTTGAACCTCACAGCCTTTGGTCTGCTGTCATTCGCAGTTGGCATCTTCATCGTAAACGGTGCCATCGGGTTGGCGTTCGAGCAACGCCGCCCGGTGGTGCGCACGTTGCGTGCGCTGGGCCTGCCCTTGCGCCGTTTGATCGTTCTGATGGCGGCAGAGTTGATGATCTTTGCGATGATCGCAGGTGTGATTGGCGTGGCGTTGGGGTATGTGATTGCAGCACTTTTGTTGCCGGACGTCGCGGCAACGCTGCGCGGGCTGTATGGGGCCGATGTGTCCGGCACGCTTCAGTTAAGGCCCGTCTGGTGGCTTTCAGGTCTGGTCATCGCGTTTGGCGGTACGGCGATTGCGGTTTGGCGGCGCACTTTATCAATCGGCGCGGATGCCTTTGTTGGCTGCGGCACAGCCCCGTGCGCTGGCCATGGCCGCGGGACGGCGTGCCCTTGTGCAAGGCATTCTGGCGGCGATCCTCTTGGTTATCGCGGGGGTCATGATGTTTACTGCAAACGGCCTGATCGGTGGGTTCACGCTTCTGGCCGCGCTGTTGGTCGGCGCGGCGCTTGCGCTGCCCCTTATTCTGGATCGTATCCTTGCCGGGGCCAGTATGATCGCAAGATCGGTCACGGCGCAGTGGTTTTGGGCCGATACCCGCCAGCAGCTACCCGGTTTGTCGCTTGCACTCATGGCGCTGTTATTGGCCATGTCTGCCAATGTTGGCGTGTCGACGATGGTTTCCAGCTTTCGGTTGACCTTTACCGATTTTCTGGATCAACGCCTCGCGTCGGAACTCTATGTGCGCACCGAGAACGAGGATCAATCCGCCGCCTTGGTCCAATTTGCCGCGCCACGTACCGACGCCATCTTGCCCATTCAAAGCGCCGACATCGACATCGCAGGTCAACCGACCGAAGTTTATGGCGCGCGTGATCATGCCACCTACCGTGACAATTGGGTCTTTCTGCAGCAGGCCGCCCAACCGTGGAACACGACCTTTGGCGGGCAGACCGTGCTGATCAACGAACAACTGTCCCGGCGCGCTGGCCTGAATGTGGGGGATGAGGTTGTTTTGCAGGGACGATCCTTTACGATTGCCGGGGTTTTTGGTGATTATGGCAACCCCATTGGTCAGGCCGTGATTGGCGAAGCGGTGTTCAGGGCACTTTACCCTGACATCACACCCCGCAACTACGGGCTGCGGATGGATCCCGCGCTGGTTCCCGAGTTCGTCGCGGAATTGGAGGTGGCGACAGGCATTCCTGCGACGCAATCGGTCAATCAGGCAAGCATCAAAGCGATTTCATTGGGCATCTTCGAGCGTACATTTACCGTGACGACTGCACTCAACGTGTTGACCCTTGCCGTGGCAGGTTTTGCCATTCTGATGAGTTTGCTCACGCTTGCCAGCATGCGCGTGCCACAACTGGCACCGGCCTGGGCCATGGGGATCACCCGCGCCCAAATTGGAAAGCTGGAACTGATACGCGCGACGATGCTTGCGCTTTTGACCACTGTCGTGGCCTTGCCCCTTGGCTTGGCACTCGCCTGGGCGCTTTTGGCTGTGGTCAACGTGGCCGCGTTCGGATGGCAGTTGCCGATGTACCTGTTTCCGATGGACTATGCCCGCCTTGGGCTGTTTGCTTTGCTGGCGGCGGCTGTGGCTGCACTATGGCCTGCGCGTCGCTTGGCACGGACTCCGCCTGCGGATTTGCTGAAGGTGTTTTCCAATGAACGTTAAAACATTGCTTCTGGCGTTATTTCTACCTGTCGCCGCAGTCGCCCAGGGCTTTGCAGGCCTTGGCACGGACGCCGAAGGTTTCTCCGTGCCGCAACCCAACCCACAGTTCGCCTTTCCGGCGGATCATGGCGCGCATCCAGACTACCGGATCGAGTGGTGGTATCTGACCGCCAACCTGACTGCTGCGGATGGCACGCCCTACGGATTGCAATGGACGCTTTTCAGATCAGCACTTGCGCCGGAGGATGGTGAAGGCTGGACCGCCCCGCAGCTTTGGATGGGGCACGCGGCGGTCACGACGCCAGACACGCACTTTGTGAGTGAACGGTTGGCGCGCGGTGGGATCGGGCAGGCGGGTGTGACCGCGGACCCGTTTGAAGCATGGATTGATGATTGGATACTTGCGGGCGATTGGGAAACACTTCGCATGACGGCGAGTGGGTCTGACTTTGCTTACGATATGAACCTCACCGCCGAAGGCCCTCTGATCTTTCATGGTGACGCAGGTTTTTCAGTGAAATCAGCGGCGGGGCAAGCATCATACTACTATTCTCAGCCATTCTTTGCCATTGAAGGCACGCTGCAATTGCCGGAAGGCGACATTGCCGTCACTGGCAACGCTTGGCTTGATCGTGAATGGTCTTCGCAGCCTTTGGCGGACAATCAAACGGGATGGGACTGGTTCTCGCTGTCATTTGACGATGGCAACAAGATGATGGGTTTTCGGTTGCAGCAAACGGATGGGAACAACTTCACCTCGGCCACGTGGATTGCGCCGGACGGGGTCACAACCCCTTACACGGATGGTGCGTTGGTCGCGACGCCGCTGGCGGTGAACGCCGATGACGTGCCGGTACGCTGGCGTGTAGAATTGCGCGAACAGGGTGTGGATGTCACGGTAGCTGCCATCAACGAAAACGCATGGATGGCGACTAGCGTGCCTTACTGGGAAGGTCCGGTTGTCGTAACAGGCAGCCATAATGGCATCGGATATCTGGAGATGACAGGCTATGAGTGAGTGGTTTGAGACAACGGCCGACATCCTGACCAAGGTCTGGGACACATTGGATCGCGGTGTCATAGATGCCGACCATCCGGCGCGGCGCCCGACATTGGCAACCGTCTCGCCTGACGGGTGGCCGGAAGCGCGAACGGTCGTTCTGCGGAGCGCGGACCGCACGGGGGGTGTGGTGACCGTGCATACCGATCTCTATTCTGACAAGATCAAGAGCTTGCAGCCGGTCCCGCGCGCCGCCTTGCATATTTGGGACGTTGAGCAGAATCTGCAGATACGTTTGCAGGCCGAGGTAGCCATCGCACGAGCCCCTGAGACACGTACCCTTTGGGACGAAATTCCCGATCATGCCCAACAGTCTTATGGTGTGACACCGCCACCCGGTACGCCAATTGAGACCGCCTTGGATTACGTAAAGCAACCTGATCCCGAGACCTTTGCTGTGCTGCACTGCACCATCATCGCCATCGACGCGTTGCACCTTGGCGCCGACCACCGCCGTGTCAGCTATTCACGTGTCGGTCATTGGCAAGGACAGTGGCTTTCCCCCTGATCCCGTGCCCGCTACAACGGCACTATGAACAGTCTTCCCCTTACCCGTGACCTTGTCCTGATTGGTGGTGGCCATACCCATGCACTGGTGCTGCGCAGCTGGGGGATGAACTCTTTGCCGGGGGTGCGCGTTACGGTAATCAACCCGGGGCCGACGGCCCCATATTCAGGCATGTTGCCGGGCTTTGTCGCAGGGCACTACACGCGGGATGAATTGGATATTGATCTGATCAAGCTTGCGCGCTTTGCCGGTGCGCGGATCATCAATGGCTATGCAAGGGGCATCGATAAAGACGCCCGCATGATCCACGTCGATGGGCGTCCGCCGATTGCTTACGATGTGGCCGCCGTGGATGTCGGGATCACCTCAGCCATGCCTGATCTGCCGGGGTTCACAACCCACGCCATCCCGGCCAAGCCGTTGGGGGTATTCGCGTCGCGCTGGGATGCGTTTCGCGCGCAGGCGGACGCACCCCAGATCGCGATCATTGGCGGGGGTGTTGCAGGGGCAGAGCTTGCCATGGCGATGGCGCATGCGTTGCGGAACAAGCAACCAAAGGTGCGTTTGATCGAAAGTAACCGCGTTCTGACAGCGCTGGGCTACAAGGCCCGGCAAAAGATGCTGGCGGCACTGACGGCCAGCGATATCGAGATCATCGAAGACGCCGAGGTGACCGAGATATTTGCCGAAGGCGTTGTGCTGCGCGATGGCCGCACTATTCGCAGTGATTTTACGACAGGGGCCGCTGGTGCCAAGCCACATGATTGGATCGCTGAGACCGGCCTTGATCTGCATGACGGCTTCATCACCGTCGATGCCAACCTGCAATCCAGCGCGCCAGAGATATTCGCAGTGGGTGACTGCGCGCACCTGAGCCATGATCCCCGCCCCAAAGCGGGCGTTTATGCTGTGCGCGAGGCGCCGGTACTGTTTGACAATCTGCGCGCCGCTTTGTCTGGCGGATCGTTGCGGGTCTATAAACCGCAATCGGACTACCTCAAGCTGATCTCCCTGGGTGGAAAATCTGCGCTCGCCGAGAAATTCGGAACCGCGCGGGAAGGTCCACTTTTGTGGAAGCTGAAAGACTATATCGACCGCAAATTTATGACGCAGTTCGATACGTTGCCCGCGATGGAGACGCCCAAACTGCCGCGCACAATTGCCTTGGGCGTAAAAGAGGTGCTGGGCGACAAACCAATGTGCGGCGGTTGCGGCGCCAAGGTGGGCCGTGCTGCACTGCAAACCGTGCTGACGGATCAGTTTGGCGACGACGCGGCAGAAGTGCAGTCCGGCCAAGTGATGAGCACTGATCATTTGCGCGCGTTAACCCATGATCCCGTTGTGATGACCCGAATTGCGGCGGTCCACGCTTTGGGTGATATCTGGGCAATGGGCGCAAAACCGCAGGCCGCCACAGCAAGCCTGATCTTGCCGCGCATGTCAGCGGCGCTGCAAGAACGCACAATGGCCGAGATTATGGCCGCTGCCTCGGGTGTTTTTACTGATGCGGGTGCCAAGATTATCGGTGGGCATTCGTCGTTGGGTGATGAGCTGACCATCGGGTTCACCGTCACCGGATTGACCAAAGCGCCCATTACGTTGGCCGGTGCGAAACCGGGTGACAGGTTGATCCTCACAAAGCCCATCGGCAGCGGTACAATCATGGCTGCGGAAATGGCGGGCAAAGCCAAAGGATCTGATGTGATCAGTTGTCTGGCCCTGATGGTACAGGATCAGGCGCAGGCTTCTGTGATTCTGAGCAAGGCCCATGCGATGACCGATATCACCGGTTTTGGTCTTGCTGGCCATCTGCGTGGAATATGTGATGCATCCGGCGTGGGCGCGACATTGGATTTGGATGCGATTCCGCTGATGGATGGGGCGCTTGGTCTGTCGACCGCCGGTGTACGGTCTTCGCTCTTTGAGGATAACCAAATCGGGGCCGGTGTCATAAACGGGCCAAGCATTGATCTGTTGTTTGATCCGCAAACTGCGGGCGGCCTCTTGGCCGCTGTTTCGGCAAGGTCGGCCAATACGGCCCTGAAAAAACTGCAGGACGCAGGCTATGATGCCGCTGTGATAGGTGAGATCACCGAAGGTTCGGAAATTAAAACGCGTTGACGGCTGCGGCAATCCCATCAGCAGCGCGCTCTTGGCCCGCATCATCTAGCGTATCAACCGACACCTCTGCCACGACCTCGCGCTCATCAATCCGGCGCGATTTGGTGTAGGATGGATCATAGTGATCCACCATCAATGCATGAGACAAATCCACCAGCGCACCGTTTTGTGACAGCGCCACCCAGCGATCGACCGTTGCATGTCCCCGCAAACGCCGCAGGGCGTGCAGCTTTTGCGCGACGACATCGGGGTCCGCAATGACCTCGCGATAGGCTTTGGCCAGGTAGTTGGCGCGCGCCTCCATGGGTGCCTGGATAGCAATACGGGGTGCCGCCAGCATTCCAGCCCAGAAGGACGCGGGGATCACGATCCGGCCAATTTTACTGCTTTCGGCTTCGACAACGACGGGTCTGTCAGGGTCCAGTTTGTTGAGAGCTGCGGCAAGGCCGGTCTCAAAGGCCTTTTGTGATGGCTGCCCGCCGGGCATTTCGCCTAAAAGCGAACCGCGATGGCCCGCAAGCCCCTCCAGATCGACGGTTTGCACACCCCGCGCAGCAAGGCGCGGCAGAATCTCGGTTTTGGCTGTGCCGGTGTAGCCATCAAGCAATATGATGCGGTGGGCAAGCGGATGATCATGGAGGCTGGTCTTCACCAGACGTCGAAAAGCAGCGTAGCCACCTTTGACCGTATCGGCGCGCCAGCCAATCTCGGACAGCAGTGTCGAAAACACACCCGACCGTTGTCCGCCGCGCCAGCAATAGACCAAAGGACGCCACCCGCCGTCCTTTTCCCTGAGCGGTCCGTCAATGTGGTTTGCGACATTGCGGATCACCCAGCCCGCACCGATTTTGCGGCCATCAAAGGCGCTGATCTGCTTATAGATTGTGCCGACTTCCGCCCGCTGTTCATTCGACAAAGCGGGCAAGTTGATCGCGCCGGGAATGTGATCTTGCGCAAATTCAGCAGGTGAACGCACGTCAATCACGGTGTCAAACCCGTGGTTGAGGATCGCATCAAAGCTGTCAAATTCAATCGGCATTGCAATGGTCTACGGTAGTTGGGTCAGGGGCAAAAGGGCGAAAACCATTGCGAGCACGTGCCCCGCGCCCTAGCGTGACTTCATGAACTATGAAGACCTGCATTTGATCACGCGCTGGGCGCAAGTCGTCCAGCTGCGCGACAATGATCTGCTCACCCCGGCAGAATTGACCTTGCTGGAAAGCGCACAGGCCGGGACAACGGCGCGGATCAGCCTGACCGTCCCGAACCTGAAAGCGCCGGGTGTGCTGATCCGGGCCGCCCTTTTGCGGTATCTGATCCTTGGCGGGTGCAATGATTTTCGCACCCAACCGTCGGGGATCACGGTGAATGGGGCATGGATTGCCGGCAAGCTGGACCTGAGTTTCACGCAAGCCCGCGGACCGGTGGATTTCTTCAACTGTCACTTTTCAGAGCGTGCGCAGATGGTGCAGTTGCAAGCCGATGGGCTCACGATTGTTGGCTGTACCATGACAGATGGCATTAACGCGGCGCGCATTCAGATCAGTGGGAACCTGACGCTGAATGGCAGTCGGATTGATGGCAAAGTCTCACTGTCGGGCAGCGATATCAAAGGGCATCTGTCCTGTACGCAAGCCACGTTGCGGCATCCAGAGGGATCAGCCTTCAAAGCGCAAGGCATGAAGGTGGCCAGCAGCGTGCTTCTGGAAGGCACCACAGCAACGGGGCAGGTCAGCCTACTGGGCGCGCAAATCGGCGGTCAGCTGGTGGCGATCGGCGTGGCGTTTCACAACCCCAATGGTCACGCCTTGAATGCGCAAAGCACCCAAGTGCGGGGTGATGCATTCCTGCGCTATGCCACCACGGACGGCGAAGTCAGCTTTATGGGGACCGAGATCAACGGTGTCTTGGATTTCAGCCATGCAACGCTGCGCAACCCCGGTGGTCATGCGCTGAACGCACAACGTCTGATCGTCCGCGAAGGATTTATCTGGCGACGGATGAAGGATGTGGTGGGCGTGGTTGATCTGACGTCGGCGCATGTCGGCGATCTTTGGGATGACCCTGAAAGCTGGGCTTTATGTGATCGCTTGTATCTCAGCGGGTTCATCTATGATGTGCTACACGGGGGCATCAATGTGCCCGACCGGCTGGCGTGGTTGAAAATGGGTGCTGTATCTCAGCGCGAGTTCTATCCGCAACCTTATGAGCAATTAGCGAAGTTGTTGCGTGAGACCGGCCACCGGTCTGATGCGCGTGCCATCATGGTCGCCAAAGAAAAAGAGCAGCGCAAAGCCTCGCGTGCCCGGTGGCGGCGTGAGCGGGGGTGGCGGGAATCCCTGCTGGACGCCAGCCTGATGCCACCCGAAGAGCGCCAGGCGGAGGTTGAGGTGCTGCAAAAACGACGCCCCAATGATCCTCATGTTGCGCGGTTGGCGATGCTCCACCCCCAAGATGAAAGCCGTCTGGACGTTGGCGCGTTCACGTTAGAGCTTGCGCAAAAACAGTTCCGAGACGAACAACGCTGGTATGGTATTCGCGTCGGCTGGCGCAATATGGGCAGCTTGATTGCGGATCGCGTGTTTGGCTTGGTGGTGGGCTATGGCCACAAACCAGAGCGTAGTTTCTATATGCTACTCGCGCTGGTCTTTATTGGCTGGTTCCTTGCGGATAGGTCCTGGGAAGAGGGCGATTTTGCGCCAACAGCGGGGCCTGTTCTGATGTCGGAAAGCTGGCAGACGCTTGCAACTGATCCGCGCATCGCAAATCCGGCAAAGGTTTGGTCGGACAAATATATGTTGGCCCCTGATGGAAACCCCATCCTGACCGCCGGGCGAGATTATGAGACATTTAATGCGGTGTCTTACGCTGTTGATCTGGTTGTGCCCATTGTGTCGCTGGGGCAAGAGGCCGCCTGGGCCCCTTCAACAACGCGCGGCCCATGGGGCTGGTGGCTGTGGTGGGCGCGCTGGTGGTTGATCGCCCTTGGCTGGATTGTCACCGCCATTGGCGCGGCTGCGGTGACCGGGGTTATTCGGCGCGACTAGGGGATAAGCGGCGCGCGCCCCTTGTCGGTCAGCAGCCAACAATCGCGTCCTTCAAAGACGGCGGGGATCAGCGGGCGGTGATACCCGGCACCGCCGTCCAGATCGATGCGGTTGCCAAAGTGTTGCGGGTAGTCAAGCGCCGTATGCCCATGAACGATCAGTTTGCCGAAGTCATGCTCACTTGTCAGAAACGGCTCCCTGATCCAAATCAGATCTTCTGGGTCCTGCCTATCAATCGGTACACCCGGGCGCAGACCCGCATGAACGAATAGCAAATCATCGGTTTCAAACCAAAGCGGCAGGGCGTCGAGAAAATCCAAATGTGCGCTTGGTACGGCGGCAAGAGCCATCTGTTGCAGTTCCTCTGCATCAATGTCCCCGTCCGGGCCTTCGAAGGCCTCCAGTATCTCGCGTCCGTCTACGTGGTCCCGTGCAAAGTGCATGACCCCTTTGATGCCGTAAGAAGCAAGCGTAGCGGTGCCACCCAAACGTGGGTTCAGCCAGTTGATGCCGGATGTCACGCGCGGGTCGTGCTGCCTGCCGTGACGTACGAAGTGCGTGAAAGAGCGGTCATGGTTGCCTTTGATGAATACCCAATCACGCCCTGCGTCGCGCTCCGCAATCAGCGTGTCGATCACGGCCCGGCTGTCCGGGCCACGATCTGTGTAATCCCCCAGGAACACGATCTTGGCGTCATCACCGCCATCTGCTGTGACTAGCGCAAGTGCGCGATCCAACATGCCTTTCTGGCCGTGAATGTCGCCGATGGCGTATATGGGGGGCATCTTGGCGTTTGTCAGACGTTGAAGGTCAGCGGCTTGACCTGTTGGAAAAGGCCGGTGTTTTCCAACGCCTTGATTGCTGGAGCGGGCACCGGTTCGTCCACATACAGCAGCGCAATGGCTTCGCCATGTGCCTCAGATCGACCCAGCGTAAAGTTTGCGATGTTGACGTCATTCGCCCCCATGGTCGTGCCAAGTGTACCAATGATACCGGGTACGTCTTCGTTTGTGGTGTAGACCATGTGTTCGCCGATCTCGGCATCAATGTTGATGCCTTTGATTTGAATGAAACGCGGCTTGCCATCGCTAAAGACCGTTCCGGCAACCGAGCGTTCGCGCTTCTCGGTCACAACTGTGACCTTCACATAACCTTCAAAGGCACCGGATTGGTCCTGCTTGGTGGTGGAGACCTTGATACCGCGTTCTTTCGCAATCACCGGCGCACTCACCATGTTAGTGTCCGGGTTCGCCTTTGTCATGATCCCAGCAATCGTTGCAGCCGTCAGCGCCTTGAGGTTCATCTCGCTTGCTTCGCCGTCAAACAGGATGTTAATCGCCTTGATCGGCTCATCCGTCATCTGACCGATGAAGTTACCCAGGTGCCCGGTCAGTTTGATCCATGGTCCCATGACCTTGGCTTCTTCTGCCGTCACAGAGGGCATGTTCAGCGCATTTTGCACGGCCCCTGTCAGCAGGTAGTCGGACATTTGCTCGGCCACTTGCAGGGCCACGTTTTCTTGTGCCTCGGTTGTTGCGGCACCCAAGTGCGGGGTAACAACGACGTTCGGCAGATTGAAAAGGGGGCTTTCGGTTGCAGGTTCCACCGCAAAGACGTCGAAGGCCGCACCGGCAACATGGCCGGATTTGAGCGCCTCGGCCAAAGCCGCCTCATCCACCAAACCACCACGCGCACAGTTCACAATGCGCACGCCTTGCTTAAGCTTGGCGATGTTTTCGGCCGACAGAATGTTTTTTGTCTGGTCGGTCAGCGGGACGTGCATGGTGATGAAATCGGCGCGGGCCAGAAGTTCGTCCAATTCGACCTTTTCGACACCGATATCGACGGCACGTTCTTCGGACAGGAATGGGTCATAAGCGACAACCTTCATCTTCAGACCTTGCGCGCGGTCGATTACGATGGACCCGATGTTGCTTGGCACCAATCACGCCCAGCGTCTTGCCTGTCAGTTCCACACCCATAAAGCGGGACTTCTCCCATTTACCAGCGTGGGTCGAGGCGTTTGCCTCAGGGATTTGTCGTGCGACAGCCATCATCATGGAAATCGCGTGTTCGGCGGTGGTGATCGAGTTCCCGAAGGGCGTGTTCATCACGATGATCCCCTTCTTCGAGGCTGCGGGAATATCGACGTTGTCGACACCGATCCCGGCACGCCCGATCACCTTGAGGTTCGCAGCTGCTGCAATGATCTTCTCGGTCGCCTTAGTGGCCGACCGGATGGCAAGGCCATCATATTGCCCGATCACTTCCAGCAGCTTTGCCTTGTCCTTACCAAGGTCAGGCTGGAAATCCACGTCGATGCCGCGATCCTTGAAGATCTGCACGGCTGCGGGGGAGAGTTTGTCAGAGATAAGTACTTTGGGGGCCATTTTGCCGCTCCTTACGAATGTCGTGAATTGTCGGGAAACCCGGATTATGCGTTGATTTCAGCCACAAACGCCCATTCCAGCCAAGGCAACATGGCCTCGATGTCGGACGTCTCGACCGTCGCGCCACACCAGATGCGCAGCCCGGCAGGGGCGTCGCGGTAGGCACCGATATCAAGGGCAATCCCTTCGGCTTCCAGCCGCTTTGCAACGGCCTTGGCAAAGGCGGCACCGTCGGTGATGCGGTCGTCTGTGAATTTCAGGCAGACGGAGGTGTTCGAGCGCGTGGCCGGATCAACCGCCAAATTGTCGATCCAAGGCTTCTCGGCACAGAAGTTCCAGATTGCCTGTGCGTTGGCGTTGGCGCGGTGGACCAGCGCATCCAGACCGCCGATTGAACGACCCCACTTTAGCGCGACAAGGTAATCCTCGACCGCCAGCATAGACGGCGTGTTGATCGTTTCACCACGGAAGATGCCGTCGATCAGCTTGCCACCCTTGGTGAGGCGAAAGATCTTGGGCAGGGGCCATGCGGGGGTGTAGCTTTCCAACCGCTCAACTGCGCGGGGGCTGAGGATCAGCATGCCGTGGGCCGCTTCACCGCCCATGACTTTCTGCCAAGAGAAGGTGGTCACATCCAGCTTGTCCCAAGGCAGGTCTTGAGCGAACGCCGCAGATGTTGCGTCGCAAAGTGTCAGACCGGCACGGTCGCCGGGAATGACATCGCCGGATACAACACGCACCCCGGATGTGGTGCCGTTCCACGTAAAGCAAACGTCGTTGTCATAATTCAGCGCTGCCATATCGACGATCTCGCCATATTCCGCCGTGTGCACGGTCGCGTCGATCTTGAGTTGCTTGACCACATCGGTGACCCAGCCTGCGCCAAAGCTTTCCCAAGCCACCATCTGGGCGGGGCGTTCGCCCAGCAGCGACCACATCGCCATTTCAAATGCGCCGGTATCCGAAGCAGGTACAATGCCGATGCGGTAGTCCGCAGGCACGCCCAAAATTTCGCGGGTCAGGTCAATCGCCTCGGCCAGTTTGGCCTTGCCGACAGCCGCACGGTGCGACCGGCCCAAGGGGGCGTCGCGGAGTGAATCGAGTTTCCAGACGGGGGTTTGGCACAAGGGCCAGAAGAAAAACGCGGATTATCCGGCCGCGTTGCCGGTTTCGTCGTAACCATCAGTGGTATCCTCACAGATATGCGCCCTTCGTTGGGGAAGGGTGTCCCACCGCTGGACATACGGAACCCCAGTAAGAACAGCAACAGGCAAAGGTACGCGGCTTGCAGGGAATGAAGCCCGCTACAGAGCGATGCAGGAACGCATGTTTCCTATATGCACAAATCAGAGACAAACGGATTGCGCTTTGTCCTTCAATGGTCAAACTGCGAGTCGGGCGGTACGCCTTCAAAGCTGTGATGTTGGGGGCTTTGTTATACATGCCTGCCGGGCGATACACGGCATAGATTGATCGTGATAGCTGAAGTCTATGAGCAGTTTGCCCCTAGGAAATACCAGACCACCAACTGGTCGGCTCACAATGGCAGTCTTAGATAGTGCGGATAGTTTGGAATCTGTTTTGACTCGGAAACGTTTTGACCACTACCACCGAGCAGCAAGCCACATTGACAGAAGCAATTTGACGATGTCGCGATGTAGACCTGTCTGACCATGAAAACCCTGTTTGAAATGCCATCGCGGCAAACAACCGGTTTCGTCCGAAGTCTGTTGCAGTTGGTTGGATTGGGCTGGTTTGTGCTAGACCTCCGCACGCTGTACGGCCGCCAGAGAACGCTTGGCGTGAACCGGCGGTATGGCGACCGCGCTGGCCACTGCACTTGCTCATAGATAGCATAGGCACCAAATTAGAGGGTTAAGGCGAGTGATACGCCCGCTAGGATGGCAACCCCAAGTGCCGCATTTGGTGCAAGACGCACATAGCAACCCAGATTTCCCGTCCGGAAACCGTTGCGATCGCAGCGGCAGTGCAAGCTTGCTTTACCGCTGCAATTCGGGTGCTTAAAAGCGGCGCTCCAGTTTCAACTGTGCTGACGCTTGTGTGCTGTCTCCGATGCGCTCAACCGAGATACCAGCATCGAAGCGACCCAAGTCATCATCTGAGCGCGTCGACAAGTTGATGCCTGCTCCGCCGCCGCAGTCTTCCTGCGTTGTCGTGCCTGAAGTGCGCTGACAGCTCCGTCGTGGTGTGACCGTAAAGGTGGTTGAGGCAAAACCTTCGACATCTCCAGAAATTGCGACCTTGATCTCGGGCTCAAAGCTGACCTTGAAGATTGAGACATCGCCGCCATCGAGCGACACATTGTCAACGAGCCCGAATGCTTCGGCGTCAAAGTCAACTGTACCAATGCTCGAGTAGCCATAGTCGGCTGCCAGCTGTGGCCAAAACTCGATGGCACCTTTCTCGTAGACGCCGGTTACGCTCGCACCAGTCTGGAACGACAGACCGCGGTGCTCACCATCAAGGCCAAGGGTATCGTTGGACATCTCGAGTTGTGTGACACCATATCCAAGCGATGCATATCCATCCGCGAAAAGATCATCGCGCAGCTCAGTCACAAAGTAAGAACCAAGCGAGAGCGAGTAACCAGTTGCGGTGCCATTGAAGTTATCCTCAATTTCAGAGCGTGAGACGTCGCCGCCGATGTAGTACGCGAGCAGCGTGTCTTCTGACTGATTGTGCTCCCACGCGACGCGGCCAGAGATCAATGCAGACGTTGCACCATCATCATTCCGAGTGATGTTGAAGGTGCCAGAGATGACACGCCAGACATCACTGTTGGCACTACCTCGCTGCCCAAAGAAGGAGCCACGCGTTGCGAACTGGTTTTCGCCGAGGCTAAGATCTCCGGTGAAATCAAGTGGGGTGTCGCGACGTCCAACTCCATCTGGACATACGATCTGACCCGTATCATCAGCAAAGCACTGCTCTTCGCGGTTTCTCGCACCGATAAAGCGGGTCCGTGCGTCCTCTGTCATTTGCTTTAGCTGGCGGCCATGCGGTTTTGAAGATCGCGCGTGGCAATGCCAACCACGATATCCTTGATTTCATCCTCCACTTCTGCAAATGCCGTTGCCGGAGAACCCGATTGCACGGAAAATGTTTCGGCAACAATACTATCGTTTCCGGCAGTATCTTGCGCCGCGCCTCCCGCGATATCGATGGTTACGGTCTCCCCGACAACAGGTGTCACATCCACGGTATAGCTGGAACCTGTGCCCTGAAAGTTCGAGGGTGTACCGCCGGAGACTACGATGTCATCAATCGTAAACCCGACAACATCTTCCGTGAACTCAAAGCTGACAGAGAATGTTTCTGTGACACCGGCAGCAGGTCCGGTTATCGTAACGCTCGGCGCGACAATGTCAGCAACGACTGGTGTGCTGGAGGCGCTTTCATTTCCATTGGTCGCCGCATCTGTGACAATATCTTCTGCGATTGACAACGCAACGGGGCCGTTCGCTGTTGGCGTCACAGTGAATGTGAACGTCATATTGTCAGTAGTGGTCAATTCCGACGCAACCCCATTCTGAACCATGAGTTCGGTCAGTGTGAGTCCCTCGACAGGCTCGCTGAAGGTGATCGACGCAGGGAACGGGCCGGTTTGGGTACCGGAAGGTGTATTGAATGTCGCGGTCGGGGACGTTGTATCCACCTCAATTGTAACAGGTGTTGATGGTGCAGACGTTGTACCTGCCGGGTCCGTTGCAGTTGTTGTGATGACATTGTCATCTTCCGCCAGATCGCCGTCGGCAAAGGGGAACTCCCATGCGCCGCTGGTGGGGTCGGCGGTCACGGTGCCGACCGAGACACCGCCGACAAAGACCTCAACCTCAGAGCCGGGCTCGGCAGTGCCAGCGATGGACGGTGTGTCATCATTGGTGATCGTGTCAGATGTGCTGCCCGAGTTTGTTGCGTCCGTCAGGTCAATACCCGCAGGGGCGGCAGGCGCGGTGCCATCGGGAGTGACCGGATTGCTGGTCGTCGATGAGGAACTGGACAGCGGTACGGTATCACCACCGGCGTTCGTGAAATCAAAGACCGACGTTACTTCAAATGTGTACTCCTGATCGTTTGTCAGGCCTGGGATCACGACAGGGCTACCAATTGCCGACGCGGGGACCGTGATCTCAGCTCCACCGGGCTGGACCGTGACAAGGTATTCCGTTGGTGTGTTACCAGTGAGTGGTGGCGTAATGGTCAAAGAGGCGCTGCCATTGCCAGCGGTGGCAGCGACGCTTGCGGGTGGTTGTGGGGCATTGGGGTTTTCGGCACCGCCTTCGATGTCAAGTCTGAAATCCACAGTTGTTCCGAAGGTATACGTTCCGCAAAGGTTTGGGTTTGCGTTAAACTGCATGATCATACGGCCGTAGGACGTGCCGTTGAACGCTGTTGAGGGGATGGCGACCGATGTCCCAGAGAATGTCAGGCCGCTTCCATCGACAATAGCGTTTTGCGTAAATACGCGTTCGGTTGCATCGTCAATGGTGCCATCCTGGTTCAGATCCAACCACAAGATGACATATTCATCGTAGACGCCGCCGTTTGTAATAACGTCGACTTCGATTTCAAAAGTTGCGCCTTAAGACTAACAGTGCTGATGGACGTATCAGAGCCGTCAAGGTAGTTTGTGTTCGCTGGAACGGCGATGTCATTGCCATCGATGCCAACGCGCGTGACCCATTCGATGGTGGCATTCGTGCTTGCTGATGTACACAGCGGTGACTCCGCGTACGCGGTTGTTGGTGCCGCAACGGAAAGAACGGCACTGGAAAGGGCAGCTACGGATGTTGTTGTTTGGTAGTAGCGGGATACGGATCGCTTCGGCATTACAAATACACACTCTTTTGATTCAAAAGCGCTTTGGACGACAGTTTCGCAGTCGTTTTTTGCCTGTTGAGTGTGCTGAAATAGTTGAATAAAAATTCAAATATGTTTGAAATCTGGTCAATTTTAGACTGATGCCCGTACATCTAATCCGTGTATTTGGCAAAAATATGCAATTAAGAGCGAATCGTTTCTGACATGAACGGCCCATCAGCATTGTGCGAAGGGCGACAGAGATGCATCTGCGGGCTCTGAACACGCCCTCTGAATTGTCAGAGCGTTGTGACTGTCCAGGTTACCATAAGTTATGCTTTAGAATTGGAGAGATGGCGCCTATGTGTTGTGGTGGGTGACACTGGGCTATTGAAGAGAAAAACTGCAGTTCACAACAGTTGAATATCCGCGCGCCGCCCATTTTTCCGCAGGGTTTGAGATCTCTTTTTCAAGCCCCAACCCAGATAATCTGATTCTTGGCTGCACGTCAGGCTGTAGCTTCGGTCGGGTTTGAAACAATGATATTTTATGAACGAGTGTTAAGAAATTGTCGCCACATCGCTGTCGCCACGGTTTTGCGATATCCATGTTGCATGTTGAGGTTGGTTCCAATGCAACCGCAGTCCGTGGACGATGGAAAGACGTTGCTGTCGTTACGAGATACTATGCGCGCGCGATCGGCGATACGACCGTCACGGGGGTGATTTTTTAGCTTAAAGCCCATATGGCGCAAAGCAAGAGTGCTGCAAATAATGTAAACAGTAGTGGGAAAATAGATCCGATATGATCCTTGGCTGGGCAAGGGTGCCCCAACTGTGCACAAAACGACACCTCGCCCGCAAAGAAGTGCAATCGGCCAAGTTTCGAAAAATGCTCCGTTTATTGCGACGCTACCGACGCGCATCGGAAACCTGCGCGGCCTTCCGACGCATGTAATTGTACGGCGCATGTCGGTGCCTACCTATGGACAACAGCTTGGAAAGGATTGCTCTATGAAATGTCCCATCGACGGTGCCACACTTGTGATTTCAGATCGCAGCGGGGTTGAGATTGACTATTGCCCGGAATGTCGCGGTGTTTGGTTGGATCGCGGCGAGTTGGATAAGATCATTGAGCGGTCGATAGGTTCAAGCGGAGGTGAACGTAGATCTGACCGTCGTGATGATCGCTATCGGGAACGCCCACGCAAGAAACGCGATAGCTTTCTGAGTGAGATTTTCGACTTTTAGGGGTGCGCCCTTGGCCTGACAGCGCTAGACCTTGCGCATCATCGCAATGAGGTCCGCCATGCAGGTCGTCACCCTGATCACCACACCCAAAGAGCGCAATCTTGATGCGGCACTTGTCGACAGTCTGCGTAATGCCTGGGGCGGTGGGGACGCTAACTGGCTTGCCGTCGATGAAGCGGCGGAATTTGCGACAGCGACGGTGCCTGATAATCAATGGGATGTCTGGGCCGATCTGCAAAACGCCTGTGTCGACTTGGTGATCCAGCCGCTCGAAGGCCGCCGCAAAAAGATGCTGTTGGCCGATATGGACAGCACGATGATCCGGCAGGAGTGCATTGATGAACTGGCTGCCGAAGCGGGCGTCGGTGCGCGTGTGGCTGATATCACGGCGCGGGCGATGAACGGTGAGCTGGATTTTGAAGAGGCACTGATTGAGCGGGTTGGCTTGTTGAAAGGCCTGCCCGAAGCGATGATCGAACAGGTGCTTGATGAGCGTATCACCCATATGCCGGGTGGCTATGAATTGGTGAACACGATGAAGTCGCATGGGGCCTATGCGGCGCTTGTCTCGGGCGGGTTCACGGCGTTTACGGCGCGCGTGGCGGCGGCACTCGGGTTTGATGAAAACCGGGCAAATACGCTGATCGCTGCTGATGGCAAACTGACCGGCGACGTTGGTCGGCCCATTCTGGGCAAGGCGGCCAAGGTTGAAGCATTGGAAGACATCACAAGACGTTTGGGCTTGTCTGCTGATGATGTGCTGGCTGTCGGCGATGGGGCCAATGATCTGGGCATGCTGAAACTGGCCGGTACTGGCGTGGCCCTGCATGCCAAACCAACTGTTCAGGCTCAATGCGATGTCCGCATCAATCATGGCGATTTGACAGCACTTTTGTTTGTACAGGGGTACAGCCGGGACGAATTTGTGACCTAGTCACTACTTGCATCGGGTGCCAGTCACACGGCACAAGGCGTTATGAATAAAGATATCAAGCCCGCCACTATAGCTGCCCATGCCGCAGGCGCCATTGACCCGCAATCAGGCGGCGTTGTGCCAGCATTGCAACCATCGACAACCTACCTGCGGGATAAGGGATATGATCTGGTCCGCCAAGACAACGTCTATTCGCGCGCAGACTCAGACAACCTGCGGCAGGCAGAAGAAGTGCTACGCAGGCTCGAGAATGCGGAAGAAACGTTTCTTTTTCCATCCGGCATGGCCGCGATAGCAGCGGTGTTTCGGACGCTGCCAAATGGTGCGACCGCAGTTGTACAGTCCGGTATTTATTGGGGGACCAGCGCCTGGACCAGAGAGTTCTGCGCGCGACGCGAAATCAATTTGGTTGAGGTCGATGCTGACGATTTACTGGCAACCTGCAACAGCGCCAAACCCGCACTGGTGTTCATCGAAACGCCTTCAAACCCGTGGCTGAAAACGGTTGATATCCGCGCAATAGCCAATGCTACCTCGGCCACTTTGGTTGTTGATGCGACTGCGGCGACGCCAGTTCTGACCCGCAGTCTGGAGTTTGGCGCAGATATCGTGATGCATTCTGCGACCAAGGGCATTAACGGCCATTCAGATGTTTTGGCCGGTGTGTTGTCGACCAATGCAAAAGGTGCCGCTATCTGGGAAATGATCCGCGATGATCGAAAAATGGCGGGTGCTATCCTTGGCCCCTTTGAAGCGTGGTTGTTGACACGCGCGATGCGGACCCTGCCATTGCGGGTCGAGCGTATGTCGCAAAACGCGCAGGCCTTGGCCGAATATCTGCTTGCACATGACGCAGTGGACGATGTGTTCTACCCGGGGTTACCTTCTCACAAGGGTCACGAGATCGCCAAAAAACAAATGAGCGGCGGCTTTGGTAGTCTGCTTTCCGTTCTGGTGAAGGGCAGTAAAGAAGACGCTCTACGTGTCGTCGGTAAGCTACAGCTGTTTTTGCGCGCCACATCACTCGGCGGCGTCGAAAGCTTGGTGGAACACCGGCACACGATTGAGCCGCACACTGGTATTCCGGAAAATCTGATCCGGGTTTCGGTCGGGATCGAGGATATTGGCGATCTGGTTGCCGATTGGGATCAGGCGTTGACCTAGCCATCGGGGTTGCACAACAGCCTCTTACCAATCGTCAAAGCCGATTGGCCACCCGCGCCGCAGATCAGCAAACCATTTGTGTCACATCACCAAACACGGTTTTTATCCTATATGACCGGAAGATCAGGTGCCGCACGTGTGCTGAGCAGGTGGCCACCATTGAGGGTGACCACGATGTTTTCCTCATGCACCATCATCAATCCGTCCCCGTAAGATAGCGACGGTTCAAGCGTCAGAACCATGTTTTCTTGCAAGGGGGTTGTGTCAAATGCAGCGTGTGAAGGTTGTTCGGTCAGTTGCAGGCCCAGCCCGTGGCCCAGTCGTCCGATATCGCCGCCGCTATCGTCCATTTCGCCAATAACCCCCGACATAGCCAGAAACAGGTCACGACAGGTGTTTCCAGAACGGGCGGCTTGCAGCCCAGCCTCGGTTGCGCGCCACAGGACGTCATAGGCCCGCTTTGCGGTATCATCCGCATGCCCGATGGCCCAATTGCGATCAAAGTCGCAGTAGTACCCATCGCAAACCAGCCCGGTGTCCAACATCAGGATATCACCTGCGGCAAGCGGTGTGGCATCTGGCGGAGAAATCACATCGGCATAGCCACCCGAAGCGGAGGCGCCCACCACGTAGGGTGCCCCATCGGCACCCTGAGCCAGCGCTTCGCGACGGAAGGCGCGGAACAGATCGTCCAGCGGCATCCCCTCATGGGCCATCTGAGGCACTTGCGCGAAGGTGGCAGAGCCGATGGCACAGATATGGCTGAGTTTTTCAATCTCGGCTGCGGATTTTACCATGCGCAACCCTTGGACCAGCCCGGTCGCATCGGCGATCTGCAACCCCGGAAGTGCAGCGATTAGACGCTCCCAATCCCCCAAAGGCATGCGCAAATGCGTTTCATGTCCTTTCATCACGCCGATCCTTGACAGGGGCGTAAGCAGGTCAGTTAGCAGGCTGATCCCGTCATCCTTGGGGGCGGGTGCGCTCCAGGTTCTGATATCATCGAGCCAGCTTTGCCGCATTAGATTTGCACCAATTTCGGGGATGATAGCGATTGGTTTGCCGGTTGCGGGAACAAATACAAACCATGGCCGTGTCGGACTTTGCCAGAACAGCGACTGGAAGCCGGTAAAATACTGCACCTCAGGTTCGGTCATGACAAGCAGACCATCCAGTCCGTCGCTTTCCATCCGTTCCTGCGCAAGGCGTGTCCGGGCGGCAAACTCACTATCGGGGAACCCACGGGTTGCATTGGGTGATGTCATGGCAGACTCGTTCGGGAAGATGATGTTGAGAACAAGATATCAAATCGCACGGAGGATTCCTGTCAAATTAGTATGGATTTGCGCGCGCAATCACCCTTTGCGCCTCGTTTCATGATCTTTTTCAGATTGGAGTTTTGAAGCCCGGCGCGAAATCTACCATACCCCGACGTGATATGTGCCGTGTTTCAGTCGCAAAACATGCGTATTTGATCGAGTCATGGAATGATTTCCTCATCGAAATCCAGATAATTGATTATTATCGTCGATCTAAACCCCTATCCTCGACTTACTGACCCCGGACCCAGTGTTGGATAATATGACATGGATTTGACAGATATTCGGCGCGACTTTCACCGCCATCCCGAACTTGGTTTTCAGGAAGACCGCACCAAAGCGCGTGTTGCTAAGCTTTTGCGTGATCTGGGCCTAGAGGTTTACGAAGGGATCGGCGTTGTTGGCATACTCAAGGCGGGGTCGGGTAACCGGGCTATCGGGCTGCGTGCTGATATGGATGCCTTGCCAATCAACGAGAAAAGCACCCACGACTATGTCTCGCAGACACCGGGTGTCATGCATGCCTGCGGTCATGACGGGCATACGACAATGCTTCTGGGGGCCGCGGAAAAGCTTACGCAAAGCCGCGACTTCGATGGCACGGTTGTCTTTCTTTTCCAGCCGAATGAAGAGCACGGGTTTGGCGCGCGCGCCATGATTGACGAAGGCGTGCTTGAGCGGTTTCCTATCGATGAGGTTTACGCCATTCACAATCTGCCGGGCGAACCGACGGGACATGTATCGACCCGGATTGGCCAGATATGCGCCTCTGAAAGCCTGTTTGAAATTACCATCTCCGGGCAGGGGGGCATGCCTCGATGCCGCATGTGGGCGTTGATGCAATCACCGTAGGCGCCGAAATGGTGATGGCGCTTCAGACTATTGTCGCACGCAAGCTGTCGCCAAATGCCGGGGTAGTTGTGTCAGTGACGGAATTTCTGACGGATGGGCAGCGCAATGTCTTGCCCGGGACGGCCACACTGAAAGGCGATGTGCGCGCCCGGCAGCCAGAAGACCGACATGCGGTTGCACGTTTCATGCGGCAGATTGTGGACGGCGTCGCCGCCACTCATGGTGTGACTGCAACGATGTCTTTTGACACAGTATTCATCGAGACGATTAACGCTGCCGAACCCACGCAGGCCGTGGTCCGCGCCGCTGGTGCCGCTGGGCTGGAAGTTGACGGCGACCGGCCTGCAATGAGTTTCTCAGAAGATTTCGCCCATTTCGCGCATGCCATACCCGGTTGTTTTGTGCTGATGGGCAATGGAACCGAAGGCCCGCATGCACAGCCCCTTCATGCCAATGACTATGACTTCAACGACGCGCTTTTGCCGATAGGTGCTGCCTTCTGGGCAAACCTTGTGCGGGATCGCCTTCCACAAAGACTGGACAACAAATGACCGATTTATTGCCTGCTGCCAACGTGATGCATATCAGTGCCAAACGCGTTGCGGGGGATGCAGCCCACAGGGTGCTAAGCAAAGACGGGTTTGACACTGCCGAGGTCGAGATTACCGCATGGGACGGGTACGCGCCAACGCCGCTTTACGCGCTTGATGCACTGGCTGCAAAGGTCGGTGTCGACAAGGTACTGTATAAACACGAAGGTCCCCGCTTTGGATTGGCAAGCTTCAAGGCCCTTGGTGGTGCTTATGCGGCGCTGCGTGTCCTGCAACGCGAGGTTTCGCAACGTATTGGGCAAGATGTCAGCCTTGCCGATATTCGCAACGGCCATTTCCGTGACGACTGCGCGAAGATTACGCTTGTGTCGGCAACAGACGGGAATCACGGTCGTTCGCTTGCGTGGGGTTGCGAACGGTTTGGCGCGCCCTGCCGCATCTATATTCACGCTGAGGTCAGCGAGGCGCGTGCGCAAATCATGCGTGACTTCGGCGCCGAGGTGATCCGCATCACTGGCGATTATGATGCCTCGGTTGCATTGGCCAAAAGCGAGGCGGAAGCGAACGGATGGTTCGTTGTTTCTGACACCTCGTGGGAGGGCTATACCGAACCGCCCCGCGATGTCATGGCCGGGTATGGGGTGATGACGCGCGAGATTTGCCGCGCACTTGATGACGCACCAACCCATGTTTTCCTGCAAGGCGGGGTCGGTGGCATGGCCGCCGGGATCATTGCGGCGCTTGTACAGCATTGGGGTGCCGTATCACCCCGTGTCGTGATTGTTGAGCCCGACCTGGCCCCCTGCCTTTTTGAAAGTGCGCGCCAAGGCAAAGCCACAACAGTTGAAATCGCTGAAGAGACAATCATGGCGGGTTTGTCCTGTGGAGAGCCATCGGCGCTTGCCTGGGATATCCTTGAACAGGAAGCCTCAGATTATCTTATCATCCCAGACACATTGGTGGCACCCATGGTGCGGCTACTGGCGCGGCCCTTACCCGGCGATCCGGTGATCGAGGCCGGGGAAAGCGCTGTTGCGGGCCTGTCGGCCCTGGTCGCCGCGCGTAGTGATGCCGCCCTGTCCGCAGCACTCGGGTTAGATGCATCGTCACGGGTGCTGTTGATTGGGTCTGAAGGTATCACCGACCCGGTGATCTATCAGCAGATCATGGAAGGGCTTGACGCTGCCTGATTTGCGATAGTCATCTCGGCACCGGTCAGCCACATCAAGCGCAATTCAGATCGTGGGTTGCAGCACCCGTCCGGGGTGTTTGAAAATTTGGCCGAACCCTTCCAGTTCGTCCATGATCCCGGCGCGCCGCAAGCATGCCCACATCTGCGCCTGGTTCGAGGTGATCACGGGTTTTCCTGTGACCTGTTCAATTTCAGAAACAGCCTCCAGCGCGCGTACGCCGCCACAGCTCAGGAAAATGGCATCCGCGCCAGGTTGATCAATCTCGATGGCGAATTTCTTCCAATAGGCGGGTGTGACCCGCCCCATATCCAGACCGTTGGCGATGTTAAGCCCCTGAATGTCGAGCACATCAAACCCTCGCGCCACGAGGAATTCGGCCTCGGCAGTATTGATCTCATCCAGATAGGGTGTCCCGACCACCAGCTTTTTCGCGTCCAACTCGCGCAACGCGTCCAGCACCCCTTGGGCCAGACACATAGGCTGTGCCCACGGCGCGCCATTGTGAATTTCCTTCATGACACGCTCTTCCCCAATGACGATCGAGCCTGACGTGCAATGGTAGCTGATCACATCTGGCCGCGCGTCTGGTTGCAGGCGTGCCGCAGCGTCGGCCATATGGTCGATATGGCGCGCCAGCGTTTCATTGGTGGTGTAGTCATCCGTTTTCAATCGGGTCACATAGACTGCAACGCCTTCGGGCACCATGTCCCGGAAATCGCCCTCTGCTGATGGGTCGGTTGACATCAGAATGAAACCCAGCTTGGCGCGGTGAAAGCGCCCTTCGTCCATTTCGGGCGTCCGCGATTTGGAGTTAAGCGTCTGACCGGGCTGAAACATCACAAAATGACCTCTTCCACTGATTTCGGATGATGGGTGAGCGGCTCCCAGCCATCTTCGGTAATGATGAAACTGTCACCGACCTGAGCGCGATACGTCTCGACCGAGACCGAGCCATCGACCGCCAGCACCATACCTGGCTGAATGACAGTGCTGTCACCAGTGACAAGCTGGGGCGCTTCGAGAAAACTGAAACCCGTGGCTCGGCCACAGCGGAATGGGTATTCGTACCCCGCACCCTGAATGACCTCTGCGTAAGCTGCATGGACACTCTCAGCTGTTACACCCGGGCGCAACGCGTCCAGCGCGGCTTTCTGACTGGCCACCGCGACCTCATAAACGGCGATTTGATCATCCGGGGCGTCCCCGATCCAGAACGAGCGGTCAAACCCCAGTTTGAAACGATGGAAATTCGTCATGCCGCAGAAGCACAAAAACACGGGTTCACCACGTTTCATGATGCGGGTCGAGGCGCGGTGATGGGTCTTCACGATATCCTTGCCAGACGCCATGATCTGAAGAAAATGCGTGTTGGGGGACATATCACCATCGTCGTAATGGGCCGCCAAAAGTGCCGCCGCTTTGCGTGTTCCTGCCTGTGATGTGGCGATGGCCACCTCATACTCGGGCACACCATGTCCAATGGCATCACGGCCAGCGGTCATCATCGCGGTGGCAACCTCTCCGGCGTGGCGCGCGAGTTGTAACTCGTTACCCGTTTTGATCATCCGCATGGCATTGAGGATGGGTGTGGCGCTGGTGATCCGTTCGGCAGTGACCAGATCATCCACATAGGCACGCACGGGCGGAGGCATGTGATCTGGTTCAATCGCGACCTTGGCAGCCGTTTTTACTGCGCCGGGTAGCTCCTCGCGCCATTCATGGCCCATTCCATCATTCCAAGCGGCAATGTGGCCGACGCGTGCGGCATGTTGGGCAGAGTTAAGATCAATGGTCGGGGTGATCAGCAGCGCCTCGTCATCTTTAGGCACAACAAGGATTGTGGGGCGGCCAAATTCCATATGCAGATAGTCGTAATAGCCAGTCAGATAATAGACGTTGTCATCATCGGTGATCAGCGCCACATCAACCCCGGCGTCTGTGAGGTGAGATTGAAATCGTGCCAATCTGCGTTCAAACATTTCTGTCTCCTGATCAGGCTTTCTTTAATGTGCTCAAAGACGTCCGCGTAGCTCTTTTTTTGGGCCTCCGAACGGCTGAGTCGGATTGGGCGCACCAGATTTTGGTTGCGTAAGATTAACCAAGTCATGCGACGCCGCTTATCAAAAAACGAGCATTGATAGACGAAGTTAGTTGCCAGTTGGCCGAAGCTCGGAGAAAAACCTCCCATGGACGATAAAGATCTAGAGATTCTCAGGTTGGTGCAATCCAATGCGCAACTCACGGCCGAAGTTCTGGGCCATGAGATAGGGTTGTCCGCGCCGAGCCGTTCAAAAGCGCCTCAAGAAGTTGCGCGAGACCGGTGTGATCGAAAAAGAGATTGCCGTGCTTTCCCCGGCCAAACTAGGGCGGGAAATGACCGTGATTGTCGGGGTTGTGCTCGAACGGGAAAGCCGCATGCATCTGGATTTGTTCAAACGCCGCATGCGACAGGCCCAGCAGGTACAGCAATGCTACTACACGACAGGTGAGGCTGATTTTATCCTTGTCGTGGTGGTCAGGGATATCGCGGAGTACGAAGCGTTCACGCAGGAATACTTCTTTGATGAATCCAACGTCAGCCGCTTTACGTCCTCTGTCGTCATGGACCGTGTGAAGGTCTCTCTGGATATTTTGTAAACTGTGCCTTGTGTTGTCGGTGCAAAGGCGACAGAGGGCCGTTTCGGCGCTTTGCTAAAATGATACCGAAACTCCAATGTGACATATATGTGTCAGAAGTGTTTCAGAAGATAATTGATTCTAAAAATAGATGTTAATTTGATTTTTTTGGTTGCTTCCAGATTGGTGCGGGCTTCTGTCACGCCGCTTGCTTTGGTTGCGTGGGTGATACTGATCGTGGAGCACACCGATCAGCTTGTGATACGCCGCTCGGTGCCGGTTCCGCACATTCACGCCTGCAAAGACCGGTTGATTGATGGCGGGCGCGTCATGGACAATCTGGCAGACACCCGCAGCAACCAACGCTTTGGCCGAGTGTTCAAGCACATAGGCTGAACCGGAAAGTGACGTAAGCAAATCTACCATTGCCGCATTTTGCCCAATCGATAACGACACATGTCCGAACTCTGGCAGTAGACCGGCATGGGCGTGCGCGAAGCTGGCAGAGTAGTTAGCAAGGATGTAGTTCTGCTTGTCAATGTCACCCAAGGTGTCGCTCTCGGTTGAAACCATGACATATTGCACCTCGCCCAATGTCTCAAAATAGAGGTCTGGCTGGATTATGGGAGAATAGAGAACGGCAATGTCCTGTTGCCCCGAGATAAGATCAGCACACATCTGGCCGGAGTAATCCGCCTCAAACAAAAACGCCGTGTCCGGCAGAATATCTCGCAGACGTCCAATCAACTGTTTGATCTCGACGCCTACCAAATCATGCTGCAAACCAAGGCGCATGGTCACGCCGGTCATGGCGGTATCGCGTGTGGCATTCAGCGCGGTGACCCAATCATGCCGCAGGCTTCTGGCATGAGGCTCGAACCGCAATCCTTCGGTTGTCAGTGCAGTACCAGAGCGGGACCTGAGAAAGAGCCTGACACCAACAGTTGTCTCCAGGGCCTTTATGCGCCCGGAAACCGTGGATTGGGTCACGCCCAACCGCTCAGCCGTTTGGTTAAAGCTCTTCGTCTCACAGAGGTCGAGGAAGGTGTCGATAAGTTCAATCTGCATGCCAGTTACTTTGCTCTAATCGGTATTGCCGATCAATAATGACCGGATAAACAGATTGAACGGTTCGCCGCAGGTGTTCAATACTCAGACCATTGCGGGGAGGTAAAATGATGACAGACACCAAAAGAAGAGCAGGGCGCAGTGGCGGGCGTGCCGCCCGGGTTGCTTTGCGCAATGCGCCTTTGGCCGAAGACCTGCGCCCGGTTCGCGCTGGCCTGCCCGGGGGCAAATTCAAACCGTTGACCGATGCCGAGGTATTGCGGATTCACCACGCTGCCCTTGATGCGTTGGAACAGATAGGGTTGTCACAGGCCCCGCCTTCCGGTGTTGAGATCCTGACGAAGGCGGGCGCAATCCTCGGCGACGATGGCCGTATTCGTTTCCCTCGCGCGCTGGTCGAAGACATGCTGACCAAAGCTGCGCGCAACATCACTCTTTGTGGGCGCGAGGAAAAACATGATCTGCACCTGACCGGATCGAACGTGCACTTTGGCACAGCGGGTGCAGCTGTGCATGTCGTCGATCTGGAAACGAACACCTATCGCGATAGCTCTGTCCAGGACCTGCACAATGCCGCCAAGATCACCCACGCGCTTGATAATGTTCATTTCTTTCAAAGAGCGATGGTTGCACGAGATATCACTGACAACCTCGAAATGGACCTCAATACGATTTACGCATGTTGTGCTGGTACCACCAAACATATCGGCACGTCTTTTGATGACCCAAGTCATGTCGGCCCGGGTATTGAACTGCTGCATCGCTTGGCAGGCGGCGAGGAGGCATGGCGCGCGCGCCCCTTTGTGTCAAACTCGAACTGCTTTGTTGTGCCCCCGATGAAGTTTGCTGAAGAAAGCTGCCGCTCGATGGAGGCCTGCATCCGGGCAGGCATGCCAGTCTTGCTGTTGTCAGCGGGTCAGGCGGGTGCGACAGCCCCGGCACCTATCGCGCTGGCAATCGTACAAGCTGTGGCAGAATGCCTTGCCGGGGTAGTCTATGTGAACGCCATCGCGCCGAGTCATCCAGCTGTCTTTGGCACATGGCCCTTCGTATCGGATTTGCGCACTGGCGCCATGTCCGGCGGGTCAGCGGAGCAGGCTTTGCTTACCGCTGGCTGTGCGCAGATGCATCGGTTTTACGATATTCCTGGTGGCGCTGCCGCTGGTATTTCAGATGCCAAACTGCCCGATATGCAGGCCGGTTGGGAAACCGGGATCACGAACGTACTTGCCGGTCTTTCGGGTTTGAACATGGCATATGAGGCGGTCGGCATGCATGCCTCGCTTTTGGGGTTCTGTCTGGAATCGCTGGTCTTGGGGGACGATGTGATCGGTCAGGTCTTGCGTACTGTGCGCGGCATCGATGTGACCGACGAAAGCACGTCGATTGACGCGATGAAGGCGGTTTGCCTTGATGGACCCGGCCACTACCTTGGCTCTGATCAGACGCTCAAACTGATGCAGACCGAGTATATCTATCCAACGCTGGGCAACCGGATGAGCCCCAAAGAATGGAACGAAGCGGACCGCCCGATGTTGTTGGATCAAGCGATTAAGCGGAAGAACGAAATCCTCGACAATGCGCAGATTAAGTTCGATCCTGAATTCGATGCGGCAATCCGCGCGGACTATAATATCTATTTCAAGTAAGGATACCCCCATGCATTATGGATACATCGGCCAAGGCAATCTTGGGGCGAATTGCGCTGCGTGCCTGCTGCGCGCAGGGCTGGATGTGACGGTGACGGACCTTAACCAGGAAGCCGCGGCAGAAGCTGTCGCATTGGGTGCCAAATGGGCCGACAGCCCCGCAGAACTGGCCTCTGGGGTCGATCATGTCATCACCTGCCTGCCGTCGCCAGCAGTGTCAAAGTCCGTGTCCGCCGAGATGTTGCCCGCAATGCGTGACGGGGCGCATTGGATTGAGATGTCGACCTTGGGGCGTGAAGAGGTGCTGGCCTTCGCCGAAACTGCCGCCGCACATGAGGTACGGATGATGGAACTGCCTGTCACTGGCGGTGTTCATTTGGCAGCGCAAGGTAACATCACCATGCTGGCGGGCGGCGATAAGGACATGTTCGACACGCATCTGCCCGCGCTTCGTGCCATGGGCAATCAAGTCTTCCATATGGGGCCACTTGGGTCAGCCTCAATCATCAAGGTGATCACCAACATGCTGGCCTTTATCCACCTCAAAGCAAGCGGCGAGGCGCTGATGTTGGCCAAACGCGGGGGTCTTGATCTAGGCCAGGCATGGCACGCGATCAAGGCATCGTCCGGGACATCCTTCGTGCATGAAACCGAAGGCGCATTGGTACTGAACGGATCCTATGATGTTGCTTTCAATATTGATTTGGCACTCAAGGACCTGGGCTTTGCGATGGGGTTCGGGCGCGAATTCGAGGTGCCGCTGGAACTGGCCGCCGCCACCGAGCAGACATATGTCGCGGCGCGTGCGGCCTACGGCGGCGATGCGGAGTCCCCGATGATTGTGAAACTGCTTGAGGACTTGTTGGATACCGATCTGCGGGCCGATGGCTTCCCTGCGCGGCTGACTTAACCGGTAGTTTCTGCAAAGAACGGCAGCCAAGCCTCCAGTACTTTGTCGGGGTGCTGTTCGGCCAGATAGTGCCCACCGGGTAAGGCCCAACCGCGGACATCTGCCGCGCGCTCTTTCCAAAGTGCAAGGCAATCAAAATGCGCTTCAATCGCGCCGTCTTCGCCCCAAAGTGCCAGCAATGGCATGGATAGCTTTGATGGGTCCGCATCGTCATGGGTGATGTCGATAGTGGCTGCGGCACGATAGTCTTCGCAAGCGCCATGGATCGCTTCTGGCGTTGAGAAATAGGTGAGATATTCATCGAGGGCTTGTTGAACGAATGGCGTCAAGCCCGCCTTACCCGCCCCACATTTGCTGAGCCAATAAAACGCAGGGTCCGCCCCGATCAGGTGTTCCGGGAACGGATGCGGCAAGGTCAGCCAATACCAGTGCCAATATGTATGGGCAAACCCGCTATCCGCCTCGCGGTACATCTCGCGGGTTGGCGCGATGTCGAGTGTCGAAAGCGCAATCACCCGGTCGGGGTCGTCCGCAGCGAGGCGGTGCGCGACGCGCCCTCCACGATCATGCGCGCCAACGAGAAAACGTGTGTGGCCCAAGTTATCCATCAGGGCAAGAACATCACCGGCCATGGCTCGTTTGGAGTAAGGCGTGTGTTTTGCATCCGTTTGTGGTTTGAGCGACCGGCCATACCCCCGCAAATCGGGGCAGATCACCTGATATTTTTGCGCAAGGACCGGGGCAACGGCATGCCACATGGCGGAGGTTTGCGGATATCCGTGCAGCAAAACCAGAGGCGGACCGTCCCCCGCAATGCGAAAAAAAACGGGTCCGTCGGGTGTGTCCAGATAACGCGCTTCAAACCCGTCAAAGAAACGTGCCGCGGGTGTCGCAGATGCTGCACCCGGATGCATCAGGTGAATATGCGTTGCCAGGATGACTGCATATGACCAAAACGCTCGGCCTTATAGGCAACCAATGCGACTTCGTTTTCATAAAGCGCCATCGCAGCAGAAGATCCGTCGTCAAAGGCGCTATCGAGGCATACAAGTTGGGCGCCTTCTTCACCACGGAGCGTCTTACTATGCGCTTTGCGGAAGGCATCAACCTGTGTGCTCCAGATGGTTTGCAGTGCGGCAAAGTCACCGGCTGTTGTGACGATCTCACCCTTGCGGACGTGCAAAAGGGACAGAAACGCATCCGCATTCGCGCTCAGGAACTGTTCCATCGGCGGTTTCGGCGTGGTGTCCAGCGAGACACCCCAGAGTTCGGTCAGGCCCTTAGCGGAAATGCCACGTTCTCCGCCTTTCCCAAAGGGTTCGGGGGGCAGGCTGCGCACGGTCATTCTGTTGGCATTGCTGCAAAGGTCCTGCAAAAGATCGTAAGCGGCTTGCACACTTTCAGGCTCTTCGCGCGAGATGACCTGACCTATGATTGCGGCATCTGTTTCGGGGGTTACGCTGACGATTCCGCGCAGACGACGGTAGCAGCGGCAACAACTTCAATTGTGGTATCGCCACAAGAGAAGGCCAAAAACCGTTCCAGAACTGTGTCATCCACCTCGCGCAGGATCGCCGTTATCGGCACGGGGTCTCCATCCACAGAGACAAGACGCGCGCCGCTTTGATCAAGGGTATCCCCTGACGTCAGCATCGCGAGTTTTTGTGCCAAGGCGTTTGGTTCGCTCATCAGCCCGTTTCCAGCTCTTCGTTACTTCTTTTCATTCGCCGCCACTTATGCGGTCAAGACAGGCGCAGGCATCAGCAACAAAGGCATCTGCATCCAGCTTTGGATTGCAGATACAACATAAAACATCATTCGGTTCTTGCGTGGCGCGCAGAAATACACGCAACTGTGATGGGCTTGTGACAGAAGCAATGTCGCTTGGCTGTTCAGCCAAGGCCGGCATTCCGTTCGCCCCCAACAACAACGCGGCTTCGGCGCAGAGAACATCCAACGCTTCTCGCCGAAGATTTGAACCGGAGTCAGTTACAAGGATCATCTTTGTAGACAGGTCCGCAAAGGCCAGCGCAGTGCAGCCTTCAAACCTTTCCCGCAGAGCATCCAACTCATCAACAACCATTAGCAGCCTGCATTTTAAATACGTCCAGATATGACTACGGCAATTATGTTGCTTGTGAAAGGCCCGCGAAGGCGTTTGCCATCAAGACGAGCGGAAAATGGGATCAGCGATGGACGTTGGCAGGTCTTCAGGGGTCTCGAGACGCGAACGCTCGCGCTTGGGGCGGCTGCTCTCTGGTGCGCGCTGGACACGGCGCGGGCTGATAGGTGCGGCAACAGGCTGTGGCACATCGCTTAGGCTGTCCACATTGTAAAGCGGCAGTTCGGTACGGGCAGTGAGCGCTGTTAGTTTTTCGATCATATCAATCAGGTGTGACGTAAAAGGCCCCGCACCGCTGGCATCCCACTTATCATAGTCATCGCAAGCCTGAATTGCTTGCAAAAGGGACACAGGGAAAGTGCCGCCAAACTGACCATCCGTTTCTCGCATCACGCGTTTGATCACGCGGCCACGGTCTTTATCGTTTGTCAGCTTATCAAAGCGGGTAATCAGCAGGGTTGAGTTTTCACGCACGGCTTGGGGCATGTCATTCCATACCGCAGCCTCGGATTGGCGCCAGGCCTGAGTGGCATGCGTGCACCATATCACGGCGTCAACCTCTGGCAGCATGCGCTCCCAGACGGCAGATGACATATTAGGATCCGAGATGCCGGGAAAGTCGATCAAGTCGCAGACTTCCAAGATATCCGCTTCGAGAAACAGGCGGATGTTACGGGTTTGCTCGACCGGGATGCTTTCAAGGTTTTCAATATCAACGGGTTCAGTCGTGCCATCGACATCAACGCGGTATGGTGCGCCCGCGCCATACGATATCCAGACTGGGGACAGCCGGGTCGCAGTCACCTTTTCGGGCAGCGGGCGTTGCCCCATCAAAAGATTGGACAGCGTGCTTTTCCCTGCGCTGAATTCGCCCATAAGGGCGATGCGCGGCTTTCGCCGTGTGCCCGATTTCGGTTCACCTAAACTCATTTACTCACTCCAACCGCTAAAACTGGTTCACCTTCGCTCAGCTCTTCGAAGATGTAATCAAACAGCTCATCCCGTTCTTGCTGGGCAGTAATACCGAAAATGTCTTCTAAATCGTCAATGGCGATTTCTGATTTGCTGCTGATATCCGCCAGGATAGCGCGCTGTTCCGCATGGAACTCACGCAATTCAGCCTGCGCGCGTGCCCGGATATCATCTGCTTGACGGACCTTGAGTTCGTCAACGATTGGCGCCGTTTCGGCTTCAATCAGGTCGTAAAAACCACTGGCAAAGGCACGATACCCTTTGCGCCGTTTCCACCAGCCTTTCCACCAAGAGGTTTGCAGATCAAGTGCGATGGTTTGACCCAATGACACAGGTGCTGGGATTTCAGGTGGGGCGGGGGGCGTGATGGTAAAGTTCTCAACATCCACACCAAAGGCCGAGCGATAGGTATTGGCCAAATCGGCCGCCGCCGCACCATAGACATCCTGACAGGTCGCGGTGACGTTGCGGCGCATCACCTGATAGCTGGTGCGTAACAACATGCGCAAGCCATCGGGGCTATATTGCCAAATCTCTTCTTCGCCATTGGTTTCCAGGTGCTGCAACAGGGATTCCAAAGCACGATCCAGAAAGCGTTTATGCGATTGGTCGACGCGCGACCCAAACTGTTGGAACGCAATATCAAGGCGCTCATCAAGGGACTGCAGGCTTTGAGCCTCCAATTCGGTCAGGTGCTTTGCCAGCTTGTCGCCCGACATCACCTCGACCGTGTCGCCATCAAGACGCATGGATACGACAGCGTTCGATGCACGCACGCCGCCCACAAGGTTCAGGGCGCGTTTGCGCGAGGCTGACAGGATTTCGGCGCCGGGGCCTTCGGCGATACGTTCAGACAAGGCGCGGTACAACTGTGGCACGCCAGAAAGATGCCAGACCAGTTCCTTGGTATCCATACCCGCGGTTTCAGCACTTAGCGCGGCTTCGGCCCAGTTAAACATGGCTTCGGCGCTGTCCTCGACGATGTCATCAAGGTCGTCAGACAAGGCAATGTTGGCCCAATAGGCGCTGCCGAAAATCACCTGAGGATTTTCGGGGCCGTTATTATCGGCCAAAGTCTGCAAGATGCTGTCGCGAATTTCAGGGACCTGTTCACCGGGGTTCGACAATTCATCGATCCGGTTGACAAAGATCACAACCTCGCGCGCCTTGACGTTCGAAATCAGACGGATCAGGCCCATATCCATTGAGCTGAGCGCCTGATGCGCCGATAGAACAACCACGCAAATGCGGCTGTCGCGCAGCGCATTGATCGTGATCTGTTCGCGCATCATAAAAGTATCGTTGACGCCTGGCGTGTCGCGAATACAGATCGGCATCGGGATTTTGTCGGCCGACAGATAGAGATCAGCTGATTTGGTGATATCGGCGAACTGACCTTGCTGATCTTCTTCGTCCATATCCTCAAAATCGTCGCCCATGCAGACGTAGCGCTGGACCAATTCATCGCTCAATTCGGCGTAGTTATGTTTCTGTCCCAGCAACAATTCGAACTTGCGACCCAGGCGCTGCTTGGTCTTTTCGCGCATCTCTGCGATCTGTACGCGGACTTTCTCCAACTCATCGTCGGCGCTTAAGCACGCTCAGAAAGCTCACCGATTCGGCCACCATTCTCGACCAGATGATCCCATTCCCCTTGGCTGAAGAACTGAAACGTCGCCGTTGGGGCGTCTTCGGGCAGGGGCGCGTTAAGGTGAAGCGATGTGACAACCGACGTCCACGGGTTTACATCCGCTGCAGCAGCAAATCCGGTCGGCCGATCATGGCGTTAACCAAAGATGTCTTACCTGCTTTGATCTGACCAATCATCGTGATACTAGGTTCAAACGCGCGTAACTGCTTGATAAGGCGAGCGGCTTTCTTTTCAGCATCTTGCCCGCCAAGTTTGACGACATCGCCAAGTGTCGCCTCTAGGTCGACGACTTCATCATGGAACGTATCCAGCTTTTCCAGGCCAAGTCGCATGAAGGGCAGCTGTTTTGGTGGGACGGCTAACCCATCCTCATTTGCGACCTCTTCCATCTTCATCCTAGTTTCGTCCTTAGCATTTTTATCGCACTAGCATTATCATCTGTTCCACCCGCAGCCAAATAGCAACAATAACACCATCTTTATTGCCGTAATGGAAACAGACCAGCGCGGCAAAAGTATGACGTATTCACTAAAATTTCTACAAGATTTACTGCAACTTAAGCGGCAAGATCCGCCTGCAACTCTCGCTTAATTTGGAGCATAAGGCTCACGGCTTCAAGGGCCACGTCGTCACGTTTTTCCATTTGCATTAACTGCACCATATCTGCTGCATCAAATGCGGTGTCCCGTGCGCGCTGCAATGACTGATCCGCATCGTCCCCATTTTCATTCAGGTAGTCGCAAAGCCACTGAATGTGATCCGCAGTCAGCGCCATTACTTCCGCCGCCCCATTGTCGCCTTGTTCTTCCAGCACTGCGGCAAGCTCGGTGCCGCGCTCCTCGATATAGGTGATGACATGGGTATAGGCATCACGGGTGGCTGGTTTGAGGGCTGCAAGCGCCTTTGCCTCGGCGATCTCTGCCGCAGCTTCTGCGGCGGCGGCAGCGGCGGCATCTGCGGCGGCATCCCGCGATACGTTCTTGCGCTTTGCAATCTCGCGCAGGCGGGAAATTGCATCTTGAGCGGCAGGTTTGGCCTCGGCTGGTTCCTCTGGTTCGTCCAGGGTAGGCGCAGGGACAGGTGCCTCTTCCGGAACTGGTTCTGTGACAGGTGTGGGTTCTGAGACAGACGCATCGGTGTTGACTGTGGCTGTCTCTTCCGTTGCCTTGGGCTCGGGCTCCGCTGCGGGCGCAGTGGTCTGCTGGGGCGCTCGTGCCAATAGGTCAGCATGTTGATGCAGCATCATATCAGCCATATCTACGGCTGATTGCCGCCCGCGTTCCACTTGTTTGAGCACGGCTGATATCAGCGCCGAGCCGCCGCTGTCGCGCATAGCAACTTTGTCAACGGTGCCGTCAGTACGGCGTGCATTGATTGCCTGGGTTGTGGCTATTGGCAGTACTTCGGCAAACTCATCCTTTGCCGCAAGCTTCACTGCACCGACCGTCGTTTCCAGCATACCTTCTGTTTTTAGAAAATCAGCACGCGTGATCATGCAAAAGGCGTGATCCTTGGTCAGATCGGGCATTGTGCCCCAAATCCGTTGCTCGGTTTCGTTAAAGCCGCGTGTTGACCAGAGCGTCACATCGCATCGTTTCGCCGCCCATTGCGAGGCACGGTGGATTGCGTTGGGATCGTTGGGGGCGACAACTTCAAGCAGTGAGATCTTGCGTAACGCAGGGAGCGGCATCCGCATTTCCACAAAAACCGGCGACATTGCGGCAATCTCGGCCGTATCTATGTGGTCCAATGCGGTTTTTGATCCATCCGGCAGCGTACAGATTGCTTTTTCAGCGTCACCATAAGCAAGTTCCAATGTTGGGAGCCGCACACCATCAGGGATTACATCCTGACCAACCAGCAAGTTCAAAATGGCCGATTTACCTGACCCTGGCATGCCCAACAAAGCGACACGCACCGGTTTTTGCAGGCGCGTGAGAAGTTGTTCGGCTTTGGGTTGTACGGAATCAGGAAGCAGGCCACTTTGTACGGCCTGCTCGAGTTCAGCCTGAACCCGGTTCCCCAGTGATTGATTCTGACATTACTTACCTCCGGCGGCAATCTTAGTAAGCGGCTCAGCCGCATCAACCTCCTCTGTCATGTCAATGTCATCGTTCAGCTCAACTTTCTTGAGCGGTTTGACCTCTTTGATCACCGTGGGCTCTGATTTATTGGCCGCAGCGGGCTTGCTTTCAGGCTTTTCGGCAACTTTCTCGACCTCGTCCAGCTCGACTACGCGCGTGACATTGCTGGTTGCTGCGTCAACATGGCCGACGGGCTTGGCACGGATGGCGCGGATCACCGGCTTGTTGTGGTTCAGCTTGATGACCGAGAAGGTGCAATTGTCCTGATCGGGATCTGCCAATGTCTCAATGGCTTCCAAAAGATAGCCCGCAATTTCCGCGGCCTTCTTGCGGCGATACCGGTGCAGGATCTTTTGGATCTTGGGATCTTCCAGATACTGCAAGCCGTCACTTGAGACGACAACGATATCGCCGACCTGCAATTCAAAGGGTGTTTTCGGGCAATCCGACTTGGCCACGCGATCACCAAGGATCACAGAGGTCAGACAGTTGCGGTCAGGATGGTTCTTGCCGGATTCTTCATCAAGCAGGCCTTGCTTGACCATAAAATCAATCTGCGGCGCCATCGAATGGTCTTCGTTCAGCTGCTGCATCTTACCGGCGCGGTAATGATAAAGCGGGCTGTCGCCAATCGACATCCAATACATCCGGTTTTCGACCAGCACGACAGATACAAGAGTTGCACCCATGCCTCGGGTTTCAGGGTGGGATTGCACATGTTCGCGCACATAGCTGTTCGCATTGGATGCAGATTCAGACAGGAAACGCGGAATTTCGCTTTCGAAGTCGGCAAAATTTGCGCTTTCGAACTTCAGTTCACTAAAGACTTCCGTCACGACGATCTTACTGGCGACGTCACCGGCCGCATGGCCGCCCATCCCGTCAGCAAGTACAACCACGCCACTATCCGCCCCAAAGGGAAAATCCGTGACAATAGCGTCTTCTTGGTAGTCGCGCCCGCCCTGACAAATCGCAGATGCGACGTCAAAACGTGGTTCAGGCGATCGCCACATCTTCGTCCTCCTCGGTCGTACCGTCCGACCAGTTGAATGACTTGTCGCATAGGGCAACAAAGCGCAAAACGGTTTCACCAATGCGGATCACGTCACCCGTTTTTAGCGTTTCATTGCTAATCAACGGCTTGTCATTCAAGCGTACAATATTCGATTTACCGCCATGACCAAGCAAGAATTCTTTCGTGTCAGCATCATAGACAATGGCGGCGTGATTGCTGCGCGAGATCGAGTTGTCGCCGAAATCAAGCTGGATGGCCTGATCTTCGCCACGGCCAATCTGCGACATACCAGACAGCAGGGAAAAGCTTTCGCCGCGCCCTGGACCTTCTGTCACGACAATCCAGCCCACCGGGAACTTCACGTTTTTCGCCGGTGCGGCCTTTGGACTGTCGTTGAACAAGTCAACAACATCACCATCAGATTTATCAAAACCAATCAGGCGCGTTTTTGTGCGGCGCGACCGGGCCGGGGACCGGGCTGCCGCAGCCGAGGCCACAGCGGGTTCAGCCACCGGGGCAGATGCCGCCGGTGCTGCCGGGGCCGTTGGTTCGGGCAGCGCGGTTGATGTCCCGTCGTCCTCCATATCCCAGATATTGACGGCGGCGGCTTCGGTAGGTGCTTAAGCTTCGGGTCGGGGGCGACAATGCGCACCTCTTTGGTCAGGACATCACTGGGCGCCACATCACCAGGGTTCGGCTCCTCCAGCGATCCTGTATCATCGACCATCGATCCGATTGTGTCGCGATATGATTGCTCAAGAGATTCAACCGGCGGCACATACCGCGAGGTCTCTTCATTGCGTTTTTTACCAAGCAGATCACGAATGAATTTCATCTTAGCCACCTTTTCAATTTACATAACGCTAGCACACTTCGAAGCATACTATACCGTATTACTGTGTCGTGCCTTTTGAGGCGAGCGACGCAACCCACAGGCTACCACCGCGTTGTACGGCGAACATGAACTGTTCTGTACCGCCGTCGAGTTCGCGCTCAAACAAATCTACCATCGAGTCGCGCTGATCAATAACCTCACCTGTAGGGATGTAGGATGTAATAACGTCGCCAACTTCCAACCCGCCTGTCTGGCCTGCATCCAGTGCAACGACCGAGGTGCGCCATCCAGAACCGGCATAAACCGTTTCAAACTTAGTGCCATCTTCCAACTCAACGCTCTGGACGACGGGCAAAATCCAGTTTTGCAGAAGTGCTTCGCCGGTTGACGGATCAAGGGTGTTGAACGCAACCGCAATAGTTGGCGATTCTTCCGGAGCACCGGCTTGTTCACGCAGAACACCAGGAATATCGGCGATTGCTTCAACATCCACACCGTTCACGCCAGTGATAACTAGGCCAGGTTCAACCCATACAGGTGAAATCGGACCCGCCTCTGCGATGATGTTGGATCGTTCACCAGCAGCAACAAATGGCAGCTGGACGCCCCAATCGGCCGCAACCTGCGCAGTTGCGAGCTCGTTGCCTGGGGTAACCGCGGCAATTTCCACTTCAGGGCCGCTACCGATGGCTTCAACTGTTTCTGGTGTTGAAGGCAAATCGACTTCGGCAATCTGTGATGTTGCGACAGGGCGGTTTGCGACTGCTTCGGGAAGGGCTGTGCCTGTTGTAGGCTCTTCGCTGACAGGACGTGGTGTCGCAACCGGCTCGGGCAGAGGCTCGGGCTCAGGTAAAGCGGCAAGTTCGACAGCCTCTGGGCGTACGGATGGGCGCACAGTCGGGGTCAGCGCATCACCGGCTTCAGGGCCTTCGACGACGGCGGGTGGAACAACGCTTTCCTGCTCGGCAATTACGGTTGGGTCACCGGCGATCTGTGGGGTCTCGGTCACGGCCAGTTCTTCGGCCAATTCCTCGGCAACAGATGGCGCAACCGGCTCAACAACTGCGACTTCTTCTTCGACGGGTGCAGGCGTAGGTTCAGGCACGACCGGCGCTGGTTCTGCCACAGTTTCAGCAACCGTTGGTTCAGCAACGGTTGGTTCAGCAACGGTTGGCTCAGGGGTTTCCGTTGGCGTCGTCAGGAAGGAAGGTAGCTCCTCGGCAGGTTCTTCACTTGCTGGGGCTTCGGCCACAACAGGTGCTTCAACCGCCGGGGTTGGCTCTTGTGCAACCGGGGTTTCATCGCCGCCGGTCATTGTCATAACGCCGACACCGACGAGCAGTGCAACTGCGGCAGCAGAGCCAAGCAGCAAAGGCATCTTGGATTTTTGCTGCGCGGCAACCATTGGTGCCGCTAAGGTGGCGTCATCATCCTCTTCTGCAGCAATAGGTGCACCAACGTTAAGGGGTGTGACATTGCTATGTGTGCCGTCCATCATCGCAATCCAGTCCTTTGCGGACTGAACACGATCTTTCGGCAGTACAGCGAGGGCCTTGTCCATCGCCGCCAGGAATTCGGGCTCGTATTCGTCGAAACGACCTGAAAGCGGCTGATACGGATCAGGTTCACCTGATGCGATGGCGGCCAGACGGGCCTGAGAGTTCGGCGGCACATCACCATTGATTAGGTGATAGAAAGACGCACCCAATGCATAAAGGTCACTGCTTGGGCTTTGCTCGGACCCGGCAATGTAGAATTCCTGCGGGGAATAGCCGTCTTTGACCACGCGCAAGGCTGACAGAACCCGGCTTTGCTTGGTGGCTTCTTCACGGGCAGCACCAAAGTCGATCAAAACAGGATGGAAGTCCTTATTGATCAGAATGTTGTCGGGAGAGATATCACGGTGCAGGATGCCCTGATCGTGAATAAAGCTGACGGCACCAAGAACCTCTTTCAAGATCGACTTGATCTGGCTTGGGTTCAGGCCATGGTTCGGATCTTCGATGGTGTCCAGCAGATCGCGACCAGTCACAAAGTCGAGCGCCATGTAAGCGGTCTCATTGTCTTCAAACACCTGGTGCACGCCAACGATGTTGGGGTGATCCAGTTTTGCAAGGCTGCGGGCCTCTTGCACAAAAAGGCGCACAATGGACTTCAATTCATTCTGGTGCGCACGCGAACGGGCCTGCACCACATAGCGGCTGCGGCGGCAGAACGCGCCAGGGAAACACTCTTTGATGACAACCTTACGGTCCAGGCTATCGCGGGCAAGATACGTGATGCCGAAACCGCCAGCATTCAGGAAGCTCTCGATCGTATACTGGCCGTGCATCAGTTTGGTGCCCGGCTTCAGTTCGTCAACGAAGCTATCCTTCTCGTTCTCTGTTTCTTTCGCTTGCGGCTTCGCCATCTGTCTACCCAGCTTTCAAAATCACTCATACATCGGTTTCCCGATCTCAGCCTTTTAGCTCTCATTCAAATTAGGCCAAAAAGTGACGCTAACTTGTTGTTTAGTGGTTCTTAATCTATCCGTTTATCGCGGATTAGATGCATATTGTGAAACAGTGACCGGCAAGAAATCGCCGATTTCTCTTAATTTTAACTGAAAACACATGGCTTTGTGTCCGGGCTGTGTCCTACGGGCGAATGAGGCAGGTTTTCTTGGAAAAAGCCCGAATAATCGTAACCATGCTTAAAATTTCTACGCTCGGGAACCGATTCTCGGCTGCGCGCATCGCGATTCTAATGTGAATTGCGTTAGGATTTTGCCCGATTCTGTTAACGCCATATGAATAAGGGTGTTAGGCCACCGGCGCAAACCCGACTTGTGGCCGCCCGCGCAAAGGTGCAGCATCCCGCTGAGTTCGGAGGTGCAAAAGAATGGTGCGTGTCTTTATCAATGGCTTTGGCCGGATCGGGCGGACAATGCTGCGGGCGCATGTATCGGGTGCCTGGCCCAAGGTCGAGATTGCTGGCATCAATGATATTGCCGATCCGGCGCTGTGCGCGCACCTATTTGCCTACGATAGCGTCTTTGGTCCTTTTCCCGGTGATGTCAGCTTTGCCGACAATGCGCTGGTGCTTGACGCAAAGGCGATACCATGGACCGGAACCTCCGATATCTCGGGGCTTGATCTGACGGATGTCGATGTTGTTCTGGAATGCACCGGTAAAGCCAACGACCGAGAGGTCGCAGAGCGTGGTTTAAGAGCCGGAGCAGGACGCGTGCTGATCTCTGGCCCCTCGGATGCAGCTGACCTGACGATGGTGTTGGGCGCAAATGATCATTTGCTGGCAGATCAACCGATCGTGTCCAACGCATCCTGTACGACCAATGCGCTGGCCCCTTTGGTCAGGTTGATCGACGATACATGGGGGTTGCAGACCGGCTGGATGACGACGATCCATTGCTATACTGGCAGCCAGCCCAGCATCGACGCGCCACGCGGGGATATGTTGCGCAGCAGGGCTGCGGCGCTGTCGATGGTGCCGACAACTACGTCTGCCCAGCGGCTGTTGAACCAGGTCCTGCCGGATCTGGCGGGTCGGATCGAGGCGGCAGCGGTGCGCGTCCCCGTCGCGTCAGTTTCGGCGGTTGATTTGTCCGTCACACTTAACACCAGCGTATCTTTAGAGGATGTGCACGCGTTGTTGCGGGCCCAATCCGGCATTATTGGCTGGACCGACCAACCACTTGTCTCAACCGACCTGCGTGCACGCCCCGAAAGCCTGATCATTTCCCTGCCCGAAACGCGTGTGACGCAGGGTGGTCTAGTGCGGGTCTTCGGTTGGTATGACAATGAATGGGGTTTCTCATGCCGGATGCTGGACGTGGTCCGGATGATGGGTGCCGCGTAAGCACCCGCAATGCTCAACCTGAACTTCTGGGACGGCAGTCTGGGTGCTTTAATACCATGTCTCTTGTGAGAAACACCAAGTTATCCTAGGTTCTGTATGGGGGCGGTAAGTATCGAGGAACTAGCATGACCATTAAAACACTTCTGAGTGGGGCCGTCACATCCTTCACGTTGCTTGCCACGCCACTCAGTGCGTTCGGCACGACTTATGGCAATGAAGATTGCAACAACGATGTCAGCTTTCTTGAGGAAAATGACATCATCTGTACCGCCGTTTTCTCTGAGACGAACATTTGGGACTTTCTGAACACCCTGCCGCGTCGGATTACGTTTGATGAGCTTGTCGCGCTAAATCCACTTCTTATCATTGAAGACTACGACACTATAATAACAGGTATTACTTTCGTGCGGGTGCAATAGCCCTTACCCACAGCGATTTCCAAACGATACATGGCCGGTCATCTTGCGGCCCTGAGCACATTCTGTATCAGCATGGTGCATGGTTAGGGCTTTCCCTTCAGCGCCACACGAATTACCTTCGGTAGACCAAACCAAAGGTCGCCCTATGTCCGCAATCGTTTCCGTCCAGAACCTGCGTAAGGCCTACGCGGGGGGCTTTGAGGCCCTCAAATCGGTCAATCTTGATATCGAAGAAGGTGAAATCCTTGCTTTGCTTGGCCCCAATGGCGCGGGCAAGACAACGCTTATCTCGACCATCTGTGGCATCACCGTGCCGACCTCGGGCCAGATCACCGTCGGTGGCTTTGATACGCAAACGCAATTCCGCGCCGCGCGCAATCTGATCGGGCTGGTCCCGCAGGAGATAAATCTAGAGCCCTTTGAGACGGTGATGAGCTCCGTCAGCTTCTCACGTGGGATCTTCGGCAAGCCGCGCAATGACGCCTATATTGAGGATGTGCTGAAACAACTGTCGCTTCACGACAAGAAAGATAACAAGATCATGACGCTCTCTGGTGGCATGAAGCGCCGCGTCCTGATCGCGAAAGCACTCAGCCATGAACCACGTGTCCTTTTCCTCGACGAACCTACCGCAGGTGTCGACGTCGAGTTGCGTAAAGACATGTGGGAGGTCGTGGCACGGCTGAAAGCCTCTGGCGTCACCATCATCCTAACCACCCACTACATTGAAGAGGCCGAGGCCATTGCCGACCGTGTCGGTGTCATCAACAAGGGTGAAATCCTGCTGGTGCAGGACAAGGCCGATCTGATGGCGCAGATGGGGCAAAAGCAATTGAAGATCGAACTGGCCGCAGCTTTGGAAACAGTTCCCGATGAACTGGCTGGTTACAATCTTGAGCGCGCGGCCAACGGCCTGTCGCTGACCTACAGTTACGACACCAAGGGCGAGCGCACGGGGATCACGACGCTCTTGAATGACCTGCAAAAGGCGGGGTTGCAAATGACAGACATCCAAACCCAGCAAAGCAGTTTGGAAGACATCTTTGTCGGTCTGGTGAAGGAAACAGTATGAACTTCAATGCCATCTGGACGATCTATATTTTTGAAATGCGACGGTTCTTCCGCACGCTCACGCAAAGCCTGATCTCGCCTGTTCTGTCCACATCCCTTTACTTTGTGGTCTTTGGCGCGGCCATCGGCAGCCGCATTCAAGAGGTTGAGGGCGTCAGCTATGGCGCGTTCATCGTGCCCGGTCTGATTATGCTGTCTGTGATGACGCAAGCTACTGCCAACGCCAGTTTTGGCATCTACTTTCCGAAATTCATTGGCACGATTTACGAACTGCTGTCAGCCCCCATCAGCTTTCTTGAGGTTGTTGCAGGCTATGTTGGTGCCGCTGCCACCAAGGCGCTGTTCATCGGCATTATCATCTTGATTACGGCGTTCTTCTTCGTCGATATCCAGATCGCACACCCGCTGGCAATGATGGCTTTCCTCATCCTGACCTGCGTCAGTTTCGCCTTGCTGGGCTTTATCATCGGTATCTGGGCAGACAACTTTGAAAAGCTGCAACTGATCCCGCTCCTGGTGATCACCCCTTTGGTTTTCCTTGGTGGGTCGTTCTACTCGATCACCATGCTGCCGCCCGTTTGGCAGACGATCACGCTGTTCAACCCGGTTGTCTATCTGATCAGCGGTTTCCGCTGGTCGTTCTTTGGTGAAGCGGATGTGGCCATCGGTGTTTCCCTTTTGCCATTGCGCTGTTCACCGGTGCTTGCCTGACCATCATTTGGTGGATCTTCCGCACGGGGTGGCGGATCAGGCAATGACCCTTGCGTGCGCCCATGGAAGGCCTAAGTAACTGAGCATGAAAAAGTATATCCCCTTCATGAAATCAGAGCCCTTCGTCGCCGTGATCCGGCTGCAAGGGGCCATCACCAATTCCGGGCGCGGTCTGGACAACCCCGGTCTCGCCCCTGTCATTGAGAAAGCCTTCAGCAAGGGTAAACCTGCCGCTGTCGCATTAGAAATCAACTGCCCCGGCGGATCACCCGTGCAGTCGTCGCTGATCGCATCCCGCATCAGACGACTTGCGGATGAAAAGAAGATCCCCGTTTTCGCTTTTGTCGAAGATGTCGCGGCCTCAGGTGGCTACTGGCTGGCCTGTGCCGCCGATGAAATCTTCATCGACAGCTGCTCCATCACTGGCTCTATCGGTGTGATCAGCGCAGGTTTCGGTGCGACTGGCACCATTGAAAAGATTGGCATTGAACGCCGTGTGCACACCGCCGGTAAATCCAAATCCATGATGGACCCATTCAAACCCGAAAAGCCTGCGGATGTAAAAAAGCTGAAAGGCTGGCTTGAGGACCTGCATGCGACCTTCATCGACTACGTCAAATCCCGTCGCGGCACCAAACTGTCCGACAACCCCGACCTCTTCACTGGCGAAGTCTACATCGGCCAAAAGGGCATCGACGAAGGGCTGGCAGATGGCATCGGCCACCTTGTGCCGGTGATGAAAGACCGCTTCGGTGATAAGGTGCAATTCCGCCGCTACGGGCAGAAGAAACCGTTGTTGGCCCGCTTTGGCGCGCAGATCGTTGATAACGCCGTCGCGGGCATCGAAGAGCGCGCCGCCTTCGCGAGGTTCGGTCTTTGATCCTTAAAGCGATCTTCATCTTTCTGGCCTTCATGCTGGTGCTGGCCATGTTCGGCAAATGGCGGTTCCCGGGGCAGGCACGTCTGGCGCAAGCCAAATGCCCCAAATGCCTGCGTTACAAGATCGGCAAAGGACCATGTCAATGCGAGAAGCCGCGCAAATGAGGGCGCTGGTCACCGGGGCAGGCGCGCGGCTTGGGCAAGCAATGGCGCTCTATCTTGGGCAGCGCGGCTATGATGTAGCGGTGCATTATGCAGGCTCGCTGGCTGGCGCGCAGGATACTGTGGCTGGGCTCGAAGTGCTGGGTCGTTCCGGTGTCGCCTTGCAGGCTGATTTGCTGGATGAGGACGCAACGCAGGCCTTGGTTGCACGTGCGACCGACGCGCTGGGCGGGCCGTTGACTTGTCTGGTCAACAATGCCTCGATCTTTGAGTACGACAACATCGACACGGCCACGCGCACTAGCTGGGACCGACATATGGACTCGAACCTGCGTGCCCCCTTCGTCCTGACCCAGAATTTTGCGGCACAGGTGCCCGATCCTGAAGCGGATGACCAAGGCGAACCCGTGGCCAAAGGCCTTGCGATCAATATGCTGGACCAGCGCATTCACAAGCTCACGCCGGAGTTCATGAGCTACACGATTGCCAAGATGGGCCTTTGGGCGATGACACGCACGACGGCGCAGGCGCTGGCCCCCCGCGTACGGGTCAACGGCATCGGGCCGGGGCCAACGTTGCAGGGGCATCGGCAGAGCAAAGATCACTTTGATCGGCAGCGCGCGGCGACAGTTCTGAAACGTGGTGCGAACCCGTCTGATATCACAGCAGCACTCGGATATTTCCTTGATGCGCCCGCCGTGACGGGACAAATGATCGCCGTCGATGGTGGCCAGCACCTAGCTTGGGAAACGCCCGATGTGCTTGGTGTCGAGTAGACGTTACGGAAAGTTGTACACCCCGCCTGACAGCTATTCACGAAACTGTCACAATTGGTCTATTTTTCAATGTGTTAACACGATCGTAATTAAATTTTTGCTATTTTTCAATTACTTAGAAAAGTGCCTCTTTTTTAGGCAAATCGGCGAAACCAGCCAAATACAACAAAAAATTCCACCTGACAGGGATTAACCCACGGAGTTATCCACAGAAACGGTGGATGCCTTTTCTCTTGTCCCTCGTGCGTTACCATTGCAGCCAAATGAGAATCATAGCCGAAACCTCATGACTGAGCAGCCGACCAAAGAGACAAAGACCGGATATGACGTGATCCACGGCTATCTGCGCACGCTGGATGCCTCGCCGGGTGTCTACCGCATGCTCGATGGTGATAGTCGTGTTCTTTATGTTGGTAAGGCGCGCAACCTGAAGGCGCGTGTTTCGAATTACGCCCGGCCAGGTCAGCATTCGCCGCGGATCACCCGGATGATCCGCGAAACGGCTTCTATGATGTTTCTAACCACGCGCACGGAAACCGAGGCGCTGTTGCTTGAGCAGAACCTGATCAAGCAATTGAAACCGCGCTACAATGTGCTGCTGCGCGACGACAAATCCTTCCCTAACATTCTGGTCGCCAAGGATCACGCCTTCCCGATGATCAAAAAGCACCGTGGGGCCAAGAAACAGAAAGGGAATTACTATGGCCCTTTCGCAGGTGCAGGCGCCGTCAACCGCACGCTCAATCAACTGCAACGGGTCTTTTTGTTGCGCAACTGTTCGGACAGTGACTTTGAAACGCGTACGCGCCCCTGCCTGCAATATCAGATCAAACGCTGCTCCGGCCCCTGCTGCGGCCTGATCTCGGAAGAAGAATATGAAGGCTCCGTTCGCGATGCCGAAAAATTCCTGCAAGGTCGCACCAAAGGTATTCAGGAAGCGCTCGCCAGACAAATGCAGGACGCCAGCGCAGCGATGGAGTTTGAACGTGCTGCCGCGCTGCGTGACCGGATCAAGGCGTTAACACAAGTGCAATCTGCCCAAGGCATCAACCCCCAGAACACGGCCGAGGCGGATGTCATCGCGCTCCACCGCGACGGCGGGCAAGCCTGCGTACAGGTCTTCTTCATCCGCGCGAACCAGAACTGGGGCAACCACGACTATTACCCGCGTGTCAGCGGGGACGAGGACCCATCCGAGGTTATGGAGGCCTTCGTCGGTCAATTTTATTCCAACCGCGAGCCACCCCGCATGCTGATCCTGTCGCATGGGTTGGATAACGATGACCTGATGGCGGATGCGCTGGCCGAAAAAGCCGAACGCAAGGTCGAGATCATCGTCCCTCAACGCGGCGAAAAGGCCGAGCTGATCCAGAACGCCCTGCGCAACGCCCGCGAAAGCCTCGCCCGCAAGATGTCAGAAACTGCCACCCAAGCGCGACTGCTGAAAGGTGTGGCCGAGGCGTTCGAGATGGAAAAGGTCCCCCAACGGATCGAGGTCTACGACAACTCACACATCCAAGGTGCCCATGCCGTTGGCGCCATGATTGTCGCGGGCCCTGATGGGTTCGACAAAAACCAATACCGCAAGTTCAACATCAAGGACGACAGTCTGACGCCCGGCGATGACTTTGGCATGATGAAAGAGGTGCTGACACGCCGTTTCCAACGCCTGCTGAAAGAAGACCCCGAGCGCACACAAGGCACATGGCCTGACCTGCTGTTGATCGACGGCGGGCAGGGGCAGGTCAGTGCCGTGCGCGAGATCATGGACGACCTCGGTGTCAGCGACATCCCCATGGTGGGCGTCGCAAAGGGCGAAGACCGCGACGCGGGCAAGGAAGAATTCCACCGCACCGGCAAACCCGTCATGGCGCTGCGGCACAACGACCCCGTGCTCTACTTCATCCAGCGGATGCGGGACGAGGTGCACCGCTTCGCCATTGGCACGCACCGCGCGAAACGTTCCAAGGCGATTGGCGCGACGCCCCTTGATGATGTCCCCGGCGTGGGCGCGACACGGAAGCGGGCGCTACTGGCACACTTCGGGTCGGCCAAAGCGGTGGCCCGGGCGAATTTGGCGGATTTGAAAGCGGTGGACGGTGTTTCAGCGAAACTGGCGCAGACGGTGTATGACTACTTTCATGAGAACGGGTAAGTCTGGTTTTGCATCGACACGTGTCTTGGGGCAAAGGCAGCCTCTGGTAGCGCACAGCAAAATATCTGACTAGGCGGTCAAGTCTGCCATTCGCGCACCTAGCAGACCCGTGTTCCCTGACTCCAAACACCGTGTAGCAGGGGCGTTTTGCCGATGTGGCGCACCCTCAGTACGTCGCCGCGCAAACCGATTTGCAATGCGCCCCGGTCATCCAGCCGGGCTGCCTTGGCCGGGTTGTGGGTCACTGTGGCGACGGCTCTTGGCAGGTCATCCCATATTTCCGACAGATAGAAGGCCGACAACAGCAGCGCGGATGGCACGTAGTCCGATGAAATGATGTTCAGCAGACCAGCCTGCGCCAGGTCCTTTGCCGCGACATTGCCTGAATGCGAGCCGCCTCGGATCAGATTGGGTGCCCCCATCATGACGGCAATGCCCTGCGCCTGACAGGCTTGGGCTGCCTCAGCCGTTGTGGGGAACTCGGCAAAGCCGACGCCATTTTCGGCGGATGTGGTGACATGCGCGGCGGTCGTATCGTCGTGGCTGGCCAGTACCGCGCCCAGACGCTGCGCTTCGACGACGGCGCCGCGTTCATGCTTGGCCCCAAACTTCTTTTGCAGACCCAGCAAGTTTTCCACGTGGTCAGCGAACTCTGCATCATTCATGCCGCGTTTCTTGGCCACATAGGTTTTCAGCGCGGACAGATCACGGAACTGGCGTTGACCGGGCGTGTGGTCCATCAGACTGACGATCCCTACGCGATCCTCGGGTCCAAAGCTGCCAGCTCTTCGAGCAGGGTTTCTGAGCAGACTTCAGCTCGCAAATGCAGGAAGTGGCTGATCTTGAACATGCCAGCGGCACGGGCGGCCAACAGCTCATCCGCCAGTTTGCGCGCATAGTCGATATAGCGGCCTTTGCCTGAATGGATGGACCCCACGCGCATCGCATCGAACACGGTTGTGATACCGGTCGAAGCCAGCTCTGCATCATGTGCGATCAGTGCGGGCAGATGTGGCCAATCCACGGCGGGGCGCGGTTCGATGTGGCGTTCAAGGTTGTCTGTATGCAGTTCGACCAGACCGGGTATGACCAGATCACCTTCACAGTCGATGCCGTCGGTCGGGATATGATCGCCCTGGGTTACATCGACAATTTCGCCATGCTCTATCGTGAGCGCGCCATTAATGACCTGCTCTGGCAACACCAGCCGTGCGTTGGCCAGACAGAGATTGCCAGGCACGTCACGATCATATGCCGCTTTAATCGCAGGCTTTGGAAAAGGGGAGTTCATGCTAATCTCTCGAATTGTGAAATGCTGATTGCCGCTGATTGGGTTTTGATGGTCTGAAACTGTGTGAGGCGCACCATCGCTACACCCTGGCTGGTTGAAGCGCGGCAACGGCGCGTGCCACGGTCTGTTGTAGCGGGCCATCATTGGACAGATGGATCACATCAAGCCCCGAAGGGAGTGGTTTATCCGCTTGGGCCAGCCGCCTGATAATCTCTTCTTCGGTTTCGCGTGCGCGATCGGCCAGCCTACTGGCCAGCGTTGCGGGCTCTGCGGTGATGTTCAGGACAGAGAAGCGCGGAAAAATCTGGGTGGCCTGTGCTAATGCTTTACGGGAAAAATTAGCCATACAATCGGTGCCCTTATTCAACTGGTATTTCACTGTGACCGGCAGGCCGTAGCAAAGATCATGTGCACCCCAATGGATTGAAAACGCTCCGTCCGCGATCATCTGCTGAAACTGGCTGACCGTCACGGCATCATAGTCTTCACCCTTCAGTGCAGGCGCACGGGTAATTACACGGCGCACCAGATGCAGCTGTGGCATGGCCGCGTGAATACCCGCCATCACACTGTCCTTGCCAACGCCTGATGGTCCAACAACGGCAATAAGTCGCCCCCCGTTCATGCCGCCATTCCGGGGGTAAATTGGCCCACGTCAATTTCGCGGTCACAGACCTGTGCGCGTGCGGCCTCGTCGTGGAAAATACCGATGATGGCCGCGCCACGGTCTTTGGCCTCTGTGATCAGTGAAAGAACAACCTTGCGGTTGGCTGCATCCAGACTTGCGGTCGGTTCATCCAGCAGCATCGCAGGATAGGGATGGGCAAAACCCCGTGCGATGTTTACGCGCTGTTGTTCGCCGCCGGAAAAGGTTGTCGGCGACAACGACCAAAGCCTTTCGGGGATATTGAGTTGTGTCAGAAGCGCGCGCGCGCGCTTGCGCGTCATCCGCTGACGCACCGACCGCCCGCAACGGTTCAGCCACGACATCCAGTGTTGACACCCGGGGCACCACCCGCAGGAACTGGCTGACATAGCCCAGCACTTCGCGTCTAAGCCGGATCACCTCGCGCGGTTCTGCCTTGACCAGATCTACATTGCCAATGCGGATTTCGCCTGCCTGCGTCAGGTAGTTGCCGTATATCATGCGCATCAGGGTGGACTTGCCCGCCCCCGATGCGCCAGTTAGCGCCACGCATTCGCCGGGGGCCACATGCATCGAAACATCGTTGAGAACCCCAATTTCTGCACTGCCCTGATTGTGCAGCGTGAAGGTTTTGGACACATCATTAAGTTCTATCATTTCTTACACCTGTAAAACAGAGCTGACCAGAAGCTGGCTATAGGGATGTTGCGGGTCATCTAAGACTTGATCAGTCAGGCCCGCCTCGACCACATGCCCCGATTTCATCACCATCAAGCGATCTGCCAAAAGGCGCACGACCGCCAGATCATGGGTCACGATGATGGCCGATAGCCCCATGTCGCGGACCAGCCCCCGCAAGAGATCCAAAAGCCGCGCCTGCACCGAAACATCAAGCCCGCCTGTCGGTTCATCCATGAAAACGAGGCGCGGACCGGTGACCAGATTGCGGGCAATCTGTAAGCGCTGCTGCATGCCGCCGGAAAATGTGGTGGGCCGATCATCGACACGATCGGCGCTGATTTCCACCCGCTGCAACCAATCGGTCGCCTTGTCGCGGATGTCACCGTAGTGACGTTCGCCAACGGCCATTAACCGCTCGCCCACGTTGCCGCCAGCGCTGACACCCATGCGCAAGCCATCGCGAGCATGCTGGTGCACAAAGGCCCAGTCCGTGCGCGATAGCATCCGTCGGGCAGGCTCTGACATGGTGACAGTATCCTGTGGGCCGTCGGCGCGTGTATCAAAGACAACCTCGCCTGCATCCGGGGTCAGGTGCCCGGCCATACAGTTCAGCAGGGTTGATTTACCCGACCCGCTTTCGCCAACGATCCCCATGACCTCACCGGGGTACAGATCAAAGGATACGTCAGCACAGCCGATATGTGCGCCATAGCGCTTGGTTATCCCCTGAACAGACAGCAAAGGTGTCATGCGGCGTCCTTTCCCTTGTGACCAGCCGCTTGGCGGGCTTCGCAATAATCTGTGTCCGAGCAGACAAACATCCGTCCACCCGCGTCATCCACGATGACCTCGTCAAGATAGCTATGCTCTGCACCACAAAGGCCGCAGGCATGATCGGCCTTCGAGGCTTCAAATGGGTGATCCTCGAAATCAAGGCTAGCCACCTGCGTATAGGGCGGCAGCGCATAGATACGTTGTTCGCGGCCTGCGCCAAACAGCTGGATTGCAGCCATATCCCCCAGTTTTGGGTTGTCGAACTTTGGAATGGGGGAAGGGTCCATGACATAGCGGCCCTCGACCTTTACGGGATAGGCGTAAGAGGTCGCGATATGCCCGTGCCGACTGATATCTTCGTATAGCTTCACATGCATCAAACCGTATTCTTCCAGGCTATGCATTTTGCGGGTCTCGCTTTCGCGCGGCTCAAGAAACCTGAGCGGTTCGGGGATTGGCACCTGATAGACAAGGATCTGCCCGTCGGTCAGTGGCTCTTCAGGGATGCGGTGGCGGGTCTGAATGACGGAAGCCTTTGCCGTTGCAGTCGTTGTTGCAACCCCCGCTGTCCGCTCAAAGAACGTTCTGATTGACACGGCATTGGTGGTGTCATCTGCGCCCTGATCAATGACTTTGAAGGTATCTTCCGGCACCAGAACGGCAGCAGAAACCTGCACGCCGCCTGTCCCCCAACCATAAGGCATTGGCATCTCGCGCGACGCAAAAGGCACCTGATACCCCGGGATTGCAAGCCCTTTGAGGATGGCACGCCGGATCATCCGCTTCGTCTGTTCGTCCAAATATGCGAAATTATAGGCTTGATCGGTCATAGCAGCCCTCGTTTTTCAAGTTGTGCACGTAAATCATCTGCGCCCGGTTCGTTGGCCCAAGCCAGATGCCGCTGCCTGTCTATCAGCACATCGCCGATGCCGAACAAAACAGTCCTGACCGTCATTCTGCGGCCTCCTGCACATGGCCCGCGCCCGCTTCGCGCCGCAGTTTGCGCACCAGTTCCAACTCGGACTGAAAGTCGACGTAGTGGGGCAGCTTGATGTGTTCGAGAAAGCCGGTCGCCTGAATATTGTCTGCATGATACAGAACGAATTCCGCATCCTGCGCAGGCGCGCCTTCATCGTCCTCACCCAGTTCTTCCCACCGCAATGCCCGGTCGACCAGGGCCATTGAGATAGCCTTGCGTTCGGTCTGTCCAAAGACCAAGCCATAGCCGCGGGTGAATTGCGGCGGCTCGGTCTTGGACCCTTTGAACTGGTTGATGGTTTCGCATTCGGTCAGTGTCACTTCGCCGATTTCAATCGCAAAGCCTAACTCGGGGATCTCCATCTCGACCGGCACTGTGCCGATGCGAAGTTCCCCGACAAAGGCGTGATTGCGGGCATAGCCGCGCTGCGTTGAATACGCGAGGCCAAGTGTAAACCCTTCGTCTGCACGGGTCAGCGCCTGTAGACGCAAAGCCCGATCAGCCTAAGCATTTCAAGTGGCTCGCGGGTCAGGTCAGGTGGCGGGGTATCATCCAGAGGGGCCTCTTCGATTAGGCCCTCACGGTTAAGGAACGCGGTGACGTGGGGCACGTCACCTGGTTCTGCCTCGCGTGTTGGGGCTGTGGGCACCGTGCCATCTGCTGCGAGTTTGAAATCAAGCAGACGGTGCGTGTAGTCAAAGGTTGGTCCCAGCACCTGCCCACCGGGCAAGTCTTTGAATGTCGCGGATATGCGCCTGTCGCAGGCCATTGCGCCTGTATCGATGGGTTCTGATGCACCAAAGCGTGGCAGCGTGGTGCGGTAGGCGCGGATCAGGAAAATCGCCTCGATCAAATCGCCGCGCGCCTGTTTGATCGCCAGTGCCGCAAGGTCTGGGTCATAAAGTGAACCCTCGGCCATGACGCGGTTAACGGCGAGGCTGAGTTGCTCCCGGATTTGGTCAATGCTCAGTTCTGCAACATCAGTATCGCCCCGGCGTTCCTCGGCCAACCATGCATGGGCGTTTTCTATCGCCCGCTCACCACCTTTAACGGCAACATACATTATGACACCTCTGTTGAGCGTGGGAGCGCGGCAAGCCGATCCCCACTGGTGAAAATGAAATCCAGCCCCAATGGAAACAGCGCATTGTTCTGCTGAAATGGCGCCATATCCGGCAATGAGAGTGTGGCGCGGTCCTGAATGCCCGGGCTTAGCCAAAGTTGCGCCGGATGCTGCGAGCGTCGCGCTTTCAACGATTAGCGTGGCCGAGCGATCAGGATATTCTGACGTGCCAATAGGGTAGGCTGACAGCGGGCCAAGTGCGGCCCATGTGCCGACAGCGAACATCGCGTGGGATGGCCCGGACATGGGTGCGCCCGTGTGAAAAGCGAGCCAGCTGCGGACTGCATCACAATCAGCGGCACCAGCCAGATAAACCGGCGTTTCAGTATCACAGAGCGTTAGCAAAACGACAGCCGCTGCAGGCGACAATGGCGCAGGTGGTTGTGCACCGGTGATGCTGTGAATACTGCCAGGCCGTGCCATCGCCTCCATCACGCCGCGGAACGCATGGGCGGATTGCACTGCGGGATTATCAAAGCCCCTCGAAAGTGTCTGAGTCTGCATCAGTCTTCTCCCCGTACCATTGTGAAGAAATCAACCTTAGTGGCCGCGGCTTTTGCAGCGCGGCTGGTGCGGGTCGCCGCAATTTCAGCCTCCAGCGGGTCCAGCACGGCGCTGCGTAGCTGGTCCGCAGCGGGGGTTTGCATCAAAGCGTCAACCAATGCGGCTGCTTCTGCATCTGCCTTTCTGCGCCCTTGGATATAGGCGTGCCCGACCGCGCCATTGGCAAGCGTCAAGGCGCAGCGGGTTACTGTCATCTCACCCAAATTAAAGGGGGCGCCAGTTCCGCCCGCGCGCCCGCGCACCATCGTGCTGCCAATTTCAGGGGCGCGTAGCCAAGTGAAATCCGGTCGCGGCATCGCGGCTCCAAGCAAGGCGGCAACGCGTCCTTCTGGCGCTCTGGCCATCAGCCCCATCCACTTTTTGCGGGGGATATTTTCATCAAAGGTGTCTTTCATCTCGACAACTTACCCAATTCCTATACAACTATACATATCTTATCATATAGCGCTCCAGAAGACAGAGGAGAATTGTGAAACTTGCGTAACACTTCAGACAAAACACCCATCTGGAAGGCCATCGCCGCAGCCTTGCGCGGCGATCTGGCCGAAGGGCGTTATGCCCCCGGTGATAAGCTGCCGACCGAAGCGGCGCTGGCTGAACGCTTCGGCGTCAACCGGCATACCGTGCGCCACGGTATTGCGGCGCTGGTGGACGAAGGGCTGATCCGTACGCGGCGCGGTGCCGGGGCTTTCGTGGCCGCGACGCCTACGGACTATCCCATCGGCAAGCGGGTGCGGTTTCACCAGAATCTGATCGCTGCCGGTCGCCGACCTGACAAGCGGGTTCTGCAGATTGAAGAACGCGCCGCAACGGATGGAGAGGCCAGCGCGCTGAACATCGCAAAGGGTGATACGATTTGCGCTTATCACGGTTTGTCCTTGGCCGATGGCCAGCCAATTGCGGTTTTCGAAAGTCTCTTTCCGATCTTACGGTTGGCCGAAATAGCGCAGGCCCTTGAAGACACGAGCAGTGTGACCGAAGCACTGCGCGCCGTGGGTGTGCATGATTATACCCGCGCTTCGACCCGCCTGACGGCCACTCGCGCCACGGCGACCCAGGCGCTGCACCTGCAAATCGCGCAGGGTGATCCGCTTATTCGGTCCTCGGGCGTCAATGTTGATGAGGCTTACCACCCAGTGGAGTACGGACGAACGTGGTTTGCAGGCGACCGGGTGACGCTCACTTTGGAGGGCTAGGGTTCGTATTTTTCCAAAAAAGCCGCAGCTTCCAAGGTGCGGAAATCCTGTAGAGCCGCGAGCAATGCATCGTGGGGCCAGTCCCAGTAGGCTAGCGCGATCAGCCGGTCTGCGATCTGACGTGGTTGGCGCAACCGCAATGGTGTGGCAGGTGTTCCGGCGACAATTGTGTAGGGGGCGACATCCTTTGTTACCACCGCACCGGCCGCCACAACTGTGCCATCGCCCAAGGTTACTTCTGGCTTGATCATCGCGCCTGCGCCGATCCATGTGTCATGGCCGATATGGGCCGTGCGGGACTTGCGGTGGGCAAAGAATGCGTCATCACGTGGCGCATCATCCCAATAGTCATCCGAGCGATACAGAAAATGGTGGCAGGTTGCCGTGTGCAACGGATGATCGGTGGCCCCAATGCGCGAGAAGGCCGCGATATTGGCAAACTTTCCAATTCGCGCATTGGCGATATCGGCATATCGGTCGCAATAGCTGTAATCCCCAAAAACGGCATTGGCCACACGGCTGCCTTTTCCGATCTCGACGAAAGCGCCAAATGTGCTGTCAGTAATTTCGCACTCGGGATGGATGAAGGGTGTCTCTTTTGAAAGGCGTGCCATCAGTCTTTGCGCCCAATCAACTTACCGCGCAACCAGCCCGAGAACCAGTCCATGAACATCACCATGGCGATGATCAGCACAATGTAATAGGCAACTTCTTCCCAGTCTTTTTGGGTCTGGATCGCCTGTGTCAACATCAGGCCGATGCCACCACCCGTAATCGCGCCAATAATCGTCGCCGAGCGTGTGTTGGATTCAAGGAAGTAGAGAATTTGCGCCAACAATACTGGCACCACTTGCGGGATCACGCCAAAACGGTAGCGTTGCAGGGGTTTTGCCCCGGTGGATGAGACACCTTCGATCTGCTTGTTGTCGACGTTTTCCAACGCTTCGGAGAAGATTTTGCCAAATGTCCCGGTATCCGTGATCAGGATTGCCAACGCGCCGGTCATCGGCCCCGGCCCGAAGGCGCGCGCCAGCACAACCGTCCAAATCAAGGCATCTACGCCGCGTACAAAGTCGAACAGACGCCGCGTGCCCGCACGCAATAGCATGATCGGCGAAAAGCGCTTGGCTGCAAGAAAGGCCAGCGGCAGCGCGATGATGGCTGCACCCATTGTGCCCAAAAACGCCATGAGGATGGTTTCGCCAATCGCCCAGGCGACATCTTTGTGCCGCCACATCGGGTTGTTCCACCAGTCGGCTATGGCACCGGTAATATTCGCACGCTCAGGATCAATCCGCGCGCCGAACATGATTTCACCCAAACCATGTCCATGATAGGGGCTGTCGAGGGTGAACCAGAACAGCTCCCAGCCGGGGAAGTAGTTGAACACTTCGGTGCGGGCACCAGTAAGTGTGATGCGGCCTTCGGCTGTTGTAATGCCTACGCGCCGATCTGACGCGGAAATCCAGTCTGGCAAATCTGCCGGAAGGTTGGTGGTAACGGTGCGGCCTTCGGCCTTGGCCTCGATAGTCTGGAAACCGGGGATTTCGATCTCGGTGCGGTTGTCTGGCAGGTAGCGCACGATATGGTCTGCGCCCAGATCGATGACAATCACTTCATCGCCGGAAACCCAAGCAGGACGTTTGCCTTCGGGATAGCGGCCCTTGCGTTCGCCTTCGACCGCATAGTCGATTTCGCCCGTGCGGTTGTTGCGCGTCACGTGAACCTTATGTGACCAGCTGTCAGACGCCAGTGTAACTGCATTGTCCCAATTGGCCCGTTGCGCAAGACCGGGCAGATCGAATGCGAAGAAGATATAGATCAGGTATGCGGCAATCACCGCAGGGATTCCAAAGCTGAACAGACGCTTACGTTGAAAAAGCTGATCGGCCTGGTGTTTGGCAAGGCTCAGGTCTGTTGCGGTCATTGTCCTTGCCCCTCGGTCAGACGATTACGATAGCGGCTGGATACCTGATCAAAAAAGACGATTGTGCCGAACAGTAGAATGAAAATCGCGCCAGCTTCGTCGAACCGCCCTGGGCCCCATGCCATTGCATTGCGCAGCTCATAGCCTAGACCACCGGCACCAACGAAGCCAAGGATGGCCGAGGCGCGGATATTGATCTCAAATCGCAGAAGCGTGTAGCTGACATAGTTGGGCGCGATCTGCGGCAATACGCCCAAGAGCATGCGTTGCGACCAGGTCGCGCCGGTCGAGGCGAGCCCCTCAACTGGTTTCAGATCGGCGTTTTCGGCCACTTCGGAAAACATCTTTCCCAGTGCACCGGCCGTATGAATGGCAATGGCGATCATCGCGGGGACAGGCCCGCCGCCCAACACAAAAATCAGTACAAGCGCGATCACGATCTCTGGCACCGCGCGCATGATATCAGAGATCCGGCGAAACAGCGGGATCAGGCGCGGCCATTTGGCCAGCCCGCGGGTGCCAAGTAGCGACAGGAAAAGCCCGCCGATGGCCCCAATCAGGGTCGACACAGCGGCAATATTGATCGTTTCAATCAACGCAGGAAAATACTTGACGATAAGTCCTGGCAGATCGGCGCGTTTTTCCCAAGCCTCGGACAGAACATCGGCGGGGTAGTCGCCGATCTGGTGCAGGCCTTCCCAAAAACCACCGGCGTTGCGGTCATCGGCAACATTGAAGCCTGAGACCATCAAGACAACGAAGAGCAGAAGTGTCAGACCCCCATAAAGCCTGCGCCGCTGTACTTGTGCCATATAGCTGGACTGAATCGTGTCCACGCTTTTTGGTGCACCGCTGAGTGTTATGTCTGCCATCCCGAACCCCGACAAAGAAATACCGGCAGCCCCATCGGGGCTACCGGACACGTCATAAAATTGAATTATCCGCCGATCTTGGCTTTGCGTGCTTCGATCACAGAGATGTAGGCGTCATGGGTGATGGGATCAAAACCGAGGTTCTCGCCAGCGCCAACACTGTAAGCACACTCAGAATCAACCTCGTAAAGGTTGTCGACCAGATCTGTCATTGTGGCTTTGACGTCATCTGGCAGGGTGCTGCGCAGCACAACCGGACCTTCGGGAATAACGGCAGATTTCCAGATCTCGACGATTTCGTTCATGTCAACGAGGCCCGCATCAACCGCTTTGCGCAATGCGCCAGAGTTATAGCCATCTTCCCAGTTGCCTTGTGCATCGGCCCAGGTGACGCCGCCGTCAATGTCACCGTTGGAAACGGCGACAATGGTCTGCTCGTGACCGCCAGTAAATTTGACTTCACCAAAGTAATCGCCCGATTCCATGGTTGCACCAGTGGCCTGCGGAATCTCGATTGATGGGATCAGATAACCGGATGTGGAGTTCGGGTCACCAAAGCCAAACACACGGCCCTGCATGTCTTCCAACGATGCAATGCCGCTGTCGACGCGTGCAAAACCGATAGAGTGGTAGCCGTACGATCCATCAAGGTTGATTTTCACCAGGACGGGCTCAACAGCGTCAGCATCCTGCAGGTGCACGGCAGCGTAGCTGGAGGCGCCCAGCCATGCCATGTCAATGGTGCCGCCGAGCAGGCCCTGAATGACGCCGTTATAGTCGGCTGGTGCGAACAGCTTTGTTTCCACACCCAGCGCGTCGGATGCATAGTTTTCAAGGCAGCTGAAAGAGTTCAGACGGTCCTGTGCGTTTTCGCCACCCAGGATGCCAATGCGGAACTCTGTGATCTCTTGGGCGAAAGCGCCCGAGCTTAGGGCCGTGGATGTGGCAAGCGCCAGTAGAAGGGTCTTTTTCATCGGTCTCTCCATTTGATGAAATGTCCCGCATGGTCGCGGGTTAGGTTTGCTGGATCAGGCAGGCACCGCCTGCCGCTCCAGCGTTTCGATTTCGGTGGATGTTGCGGCTTCGGAAAAATCCGCGCTTAAGCGCCATAGATGTCGCGTGCTACACCAGTGGTTAGTTGCGCAGGCGTACCGTCAAAGACGATCCGCCCATCACGCATGCCAATGACGCGGTCGCAATAGCGACGTGCAGTATCCAGCGTATGCAGGTTGGCAATGACCATGCGCCCATCTTCTTCGTGAATGTCCCGTAGTGACTGCATCACCACCTGCGCGTTCATCGGATCAAGGCTGGCAATCGGTTCGTCTGCCAGAATAATCTTGGGGTCCTGCATCAGGGCACGCGCAATGGCGACGCGTTGTTGCTGCCCTCCTGAAAGAGCCTCGGCGCGCTTTGGCGCTTGTTCGGCGATACCCAGACGGTCGAGGATCTCAATCGCTTTGTGAATGTCCGTCTGCGGATACAGATTAAACAGCGTCGTAAAGGTCGACCGTTTGTTCAACGTCCCATGTAGCACGTTTGACACCACGTCCATGCGGGGCACCAGGTTGAACTGTTGAAAGATCATCGCGCAACGCGATTGCCAGTCACGCTTGGCTGCGCCGCGGAGGGCTGTGATCTCTTCGCCTTCAAAGATGATCTGACCTTCCGAGGCATCGCTCAGCCGGTTCAGCATCCGCAACAGCGTCGATTTTCCCGCGCCAGAGCGACCGATGATCCCAATCATTGTCGGTTTATCGACCATGATTTTCGCAGCATCGACTGCCGTGTTTTGCCCGAACCGTTTGGTCAACTTGTCAATCTTGAGCATGTCACCCCCATCTTTCCGGCAAGCGGATAGGGAGCGCAGGCAACAGATACGTGAAGGATTTGAATCAGTTTTTTGACACAATCACAAAGGAATCGTGACAGCAGTAACCGGATTTCAAGATATGGCGGGTCCAATAGCCACAGGTGCGAAAGTTATCCACAGGATTTCATAAAACTGTTACATTTCCCGTATGCACGCTCTAGAGTTGTTGTATGATACGTCAACTGGCAAAGATATTAACCCTTGGGTGCGCCCCGGTGGCGGCAAATGCGCAATTGGCCGATGTCAGCTGTGATGACAGCGCAAGGCTAAAAGAGACGCTGACACAGGTTGTGGGTGCGGAGCGTCACGGCATGGGCCTGCGCGATCCTGAAACGTTCCTGGAGGTGTGGATAAAGCGCTCCAATGGCGAATGGTTGATCGTGCAGAGTTACCCAAACGGCACATCCTGCATCGTTGCCATGGGTGAACACTGGGAAGACGTGGTTTCTGGTCCGGCCTAAGCGCGCATGCCAGCCATGCGATCTGGGGTTCAATACCGGCGACTACGCCACGCTGCGCGCATGGCAACCCGCGGTCACTTGTTCCACCCCGCAGTAAGCAGGACGAGGCTGCGCCACACCTTACCCGCCCACCATGTAAGGCATCAACACTACCTCATTCTCTGGCCCAATCTTTGTGAACCACGCCTCGCGGTAGATCACTCCGTCAAGTGCCAGTGACACCCCCGCTTGATTTGCGGCTCCAACCCAGGATGTTTGGCTACCAGTTGATCTAGCAACTCCATGAAGTTGCTTTACCTCAACCTCGACCCATTCCTCGCCATCCGCCAAAGCACGCAGAGATCCCCAGAGTTTCACCCGGACCATACCCCTAGCCAGTCATCGCTTTCAGCAGGCGTGGCGGCGACATTGGCAGTTCCGTCATGCGTACACCTGCGGCCCGCGACACGGCGTTTGCAATGGCGGCCAATGGTGGCACGATCGGCGTCTCGCCCACACCGCGCACGCCGTAAGGGTGGCCGGGGTTGGGGATCTCGAGGATCACCGTCTCAATCTCCGGCAGGTCAGAGGCTACGGGAACCCGATAGTCAAGGAAACCGGCGTTTTGCAAACGCCCGTCTTCGCCGTAGATATACTCTTCATTCAACGCCCAACCGATGCCTTGCACGGCCCCGCCTTGCATCTGCCCTTCGACGTAATCGGGGTGTACGGCTTTGCTTGCGTCCTGGAACACAGTGTAACGCAGGATCTTTGTGGCACCTGTTTCCGGGTCCACTTCCGTATCGCAGAGATGCACACCAAAGCTGACGCCTGCGCCATCCGCATTCACCTCATGGTGCCCCGCAATTGGGCCGCCGGTGTTACCGGCAATTGCCGCAATCTCGGCCATACTCATCGGTGGATGTGTTCCCGCATTGGGTCCGGCAGGTTTGGCACAGCCGTCTTCCCAGATCACCGCATCTTCGTCGATATCCCAGATCTTCGCGGCACGGCGGCACATCTCTTTGATCGCAGCACGCGCTGCCTCAATCGTGGCAAGCCCCACCGCAAAGGTCACCCTGCTGCCGTCGGTGATATCGTTGAACCCCAGCGATGATGTGTCCGCGATCACCGTCCGCACTTTGTCATAAGGCACGCCTAGTTCTTCTGCCGCCATCATCGAGATTGACGCGCGAGAGCCGCCGATATCAGGGTTCCCTTCGACCACTCCGATGGTGCCGTCATCATTAATGTTCAGCGAAACGCAGGTGTTGCCGCCAAAGTTGAACCAGAATCCGCAGGACAGCCCGCGCCCTTGGTTCGGTCCAAGGGGTGCAGTGTAATGCGGATGCGCTTTCGCCGCTTCCAGGGTGGCGACCAGCCCGATTTCGTTGAACGTCGGCCCGTAAGACGACAGCGTGCCTTTGCGCGCGGCATTCATCAGGCGTACATCCAGTGGATCAAGGCCGAGCTCCTGGCACAGCTCATCGACCACGCTCTCAACTGCATAGATCGAGGTCGGTGCACCTGGTGCGCGGTAGGGGATTTCCTTGGGGCGGTTCGTCATTGCGTTCCAGCCGACGGTTTCCACCGCAGGCAGGTCATAAGCGGCAAAGGCCGCCTGCGCGCCCATATCAACGGTCGCATTCGGATAGGCCCCGCCAGAGTAACGTAGCTCTCCGCGGGCAGCGGTGATGCGACCATCTTTGGCCATCCCGATCTTGATATCCATTGAGGTCGATATCGTCGGCCCTGTGGCCTTCAATACCTCGTCACGAGTCATCACGATCTTCACCGGTTTGCCGGATTTGCGTGACAGCGCGAGTGCGACCGGTTCAATAAAGGTTGAGGTCTTGCCACCAAAACCGCCCCCGATTTCGGACGCAGTGATGCGCAATTGGCTTTCCTCAACACCAAGAGCTGCCGCGCAATTCGCGCGCACCATGTATTGGCCTTGCGTACAGCACCACACCTCGCCGCGGCCATCGCTGCCAAGGCTTGCCATGCAGGCCTGCGGCTCGATATAGCCCTGATGGGTCGCGGCGGTCTTGAAGCTGCGCTCAATGATCTTGTCGGCCTTGGCAAACCCGGCCTCCAGATCGCCATGTCCGAACTGGCAGTGGGTCGTGACGTTCTGCGACATGCCCGCAGGCACAGTTTCCAACGCGCGGCCTTCCTGCACCACGGGTGCGTCAGGTCTCATCGCCGCGTCTACATCTGTGACGTGCGGTAGTATTTCGTAGTGCACCTTGATCAACCGGATCGCCTGTTTCGCGATGGATTTGCTGGTCGCCGCGACGGCAGCAACCGCATGACCATCGTAAAGCACCTTGTCGCGGGCCAGACAATTGATCGTCACATCGGCAAAGAAATCATCCTCCGGCTGTGCAAGATCAGCCCCGGTGACAACGGCTTTCACCCCGGCCAATGCCTCAGCCGCAGACGTATCAATCGCCTTGATCCGCGCATGTGCATGCGGGCTGCGCAGGATACGCCCGTGCAGCATGCCGGGGGCAGAGATATCGGCGCCGTAAGCTGCTTTGCCAGTCACCTTGTCGATCCCATCGGGGCGCAATACCCGTGTGCCGACCACTTTGAAATTCCGTTCAGCTTGTGCATCAAAGGCCATGTTATGCCCCTCTCATTTCAGCCGCTGCGGTTTGGACCGCTTTGATGATCTTGTCGTAGCCGGTGCAGCGGCAGAGGTTGCTTAAGCCAGCCAATAACGTACTTCGGTGTCCGTTGGGTCGGGGTTCTTTTCCAGTAGGGCTTTTGCAGCCACCAGAATGCCCGGCGTGCAGACGCCACATTGCAGGGCCGCTTCTTCAAGAAAGACGCGCTGCAAAGGATGCAGCTCTTCGCCGTTGGCCATGCCTTCGATGGTTTCGACCTCGGCACCTTGCGTCTCAACGCCCAGCACCAGACAGGAACAGACCAGACGCCCGTTCATCATCACGCTACACGCGCCGCAATCACCCGTGCCGCAGCCTTCCTTGGCGCCGGTCATCCCAAGACGGTCACGCAAGACATCCAAAAGGCTTTCGTCGGCGTGACATAGGAACTCGGTGCTGTCGCCATTGATCGTTGTTTCGACTGGGATCGTCTTCATGCCTGACCTCCGGCGCGTGCGTAAGCGATATGGGCGGCGCGCTTGGCCAGCACGCCTGCTGTTTTGGTACGGAACTCAATGGTGCCGCGTTTGTCTGTGATGGGGTTGCAGGCGGCCTCAACCGCGCTGACGAGTGCCGCGATTGCGGTGTCATTCAGCTTTGACCCAACCAAAGCGTCGCCTGCGTCTTTCACCAGCAACACGGTGGGGGCAACTGCGCCTATAGCGACATGCGCGGCGGTCACAACGCCATTGCCATCAAGCTCCAAACTGACTGCGGCGGATGACACCGCGATGTCCATTTCGGTGCGTGGAATAAACCGCAGGTAGGCGTCTGAGGCCTTGTCTGGCCGCGCTGGCAAGAAGGTCGAGGTGATAAATTCGCCCTTCGCCAATGAATTCTTGCTGGGGCCCGTGGGAATATCGACGACCGGCACATCGCGCGCACCGTCCGGACCCTGCACCCGGGCCACAGCACCAGCGGTCACCATCGCTGGCACGGAATCACCCGCAGGTGACCCGGTACACAGGTTTCCCGCCATCGTCGCCCGGCTTTGGACCTGAGACGAGCCGATCAGCTCGACCCCTTCAACCACACCCGGCCACATGGCTTTCAGTGCGGCGTGCTCACCCATCTCAGCGCCCGAAACAGCGGCACCGACACGGAAACCCCCAGCCTCTGCCACGATATCGCGCATGCCGGGCAGATGCTTCATGTCGACCATCAGGTCCGGTTCGACCATCTCGGCCTTCAACTGCACCAGCACATCGGTGCCGCCTGCCAGAATGCGCGAAATGCCTGTCTCGTCACGCAACAGTGTTGCAGCCGCCTCAAAGCTTTCGGGCTTTACGTATCTCATCGGGTCTTCCCATATATCGGTAGAAGGGTGCGGGCCACTCGGCCTCGCCTTGCGCATATTGTGTCCTGACTCCCTCATAGCGTCAAACCCAATCGCGTCACCACAGTGCAGATTTTCGCCACGCGCACTGGTCACCGGGGCATGCCCGCGCTACCACTCAGATATGACGTTGAACTTGCCCAACTTCCTGACGATCCTGCGTTTGGCCGCTGCACCCGGCGTTGTTGTGATGTTTCTCTACTTCGCGCGACCCTGGGCGGATTGGTTTGCGTTGGTATTGTTTATCGTGGCCGCACTCACTGACTTCCTTGATGGTTATCTGGCGCGTGCGTGGAAGCAGGAAAGCAAGCTGGGCGCAATGCTCGACCCGATTGCCGACAAAGCGATGGTCATTATCGCCCTCGTCGTCATCACCGGGTTTTCCGGCATGAACCCGTGGATTTTGCTGCCCGCAACGGTGATCATCTTTCGCGAAGTCTTTGTCTCTGGTTTGCGGGAGTTTCTGGGCGATACCGCTGGTACGTTGAAGGTGACAAACCTTGCCAAATGGAAAACGACTGCGCAGATGGTGGCCATCTCGATGCTCTTCGCCACGGGCGCATTTGAGCACTACTTCGGCATGCAATCACTCGCTATGACCCAAGAAATGGTGACCGAAGCCATCGAAGGGACGGGCCCGGACGAACTGGGGCTGTGGTGGAAATATCAAGGTATGATGATTAGCTGGTGGGGCGGGATTGTGATGTTGTGGGTTGCCGCTGTGCTGACGCTGGTCACCGGCTGGGACTACTTCAACAAGTCGCGTCCTTATCTGAAGGATACAAACGCATGAATGTTGTTTACTTCGCTTGGGTCCGCGAGCGGATCGGTTTGCCGCAGGAGACCGTTGAAACGGATGCGGCCACGGTTAATGATTTGATCATCGAACTGCGCGCGCGTGAAGACCGCTATGCCGCCGCGTTTGCTGACACCAGCGCATTGCGGGTGGCATTGGATCAGGAACTTTCGGACTTTGACGCATCTCTCGATGGGGTGCGTGAGGTTGCATTCTTTCCGCCCATGACAGGTGGCTGATGACCGTCCGCGTGCAGTCAGACCCGTTTGACGTGGGTGCAGAGCTGGGCAGCTTTGCTCAAGACCGTACCGATGTTGGCGCGGTCGTCAGCTTTACCGGTGTCGTGCGTGACACAAAAGGTGATCTGCAAGAGATGCTGATCGAGCATTATCCCGGCATGACTGAACGCGCGATTGGCAAGATTGCAGACGAGGCCGTACAGCGCTGGGCGCTGGCTGATGTATTGGTCATTCACCGCCACGGCCCGCTACAGCCGGGCGAGCCCATAATGATGGTCGCCACTGCGTCAGCACACCGCGCGGCGGCGTTCGAGGCCGCGGATTTCCTGATGGACTACCTCAAATCCCGCGCGCCCTTCTGGAAGAAAGAAGTGACCACAGAGGGCGCAACTTGGGTAGATGCCAAAGATGCGGACGAAGACGCGCTTAGGCGCTGGTAGGCCAGACCACGGCCGGGTCGCGAGCCAGCGCAGCGCAAGGGGCATGGCGCGGGCAGGTGGTGAGGTGGTTGTTCATCAGCCCCGTTGCTTCCATAAACGCATAGACAATTGTGGGGCCACAAAACCGAAAGCCCGCCTTCTTAAGGTCCTTTGAGATTTGCACTGTCAGCGGCGATTGCGTCGGGATCAACGCGCGATCGGCATGGGTGGTTTGAAGCGGCACCCCATCGACGTAGTTCCACAGAAAGCGGTCAAACCCCTCGCGGGCCTCAATCTCTTGCCATGCACGCGCATTGCCAATTGTCGCTTCGATTTTGCCACGATGACGAATGATGCCAGCATCCCCCAAGAGGCGCTCAACATCGGTTTCGGTCCATTCGGCAATCACGTTGGGATCAAACCTTTCAAAGGCTGCGCGGAAATTCTCGCGCTTTTTGAGGATCGTGATCCACGATAGTCCGGCCTGAAAGCCATCAAGGATGAGTTTCTCCCACAAAGTCCGGCTGTCGTACTCCGGCACGCCCCACTCGGTATCATGATAGTCGATGTAAATTTCTTCTGGTCCAGCCCAGCCACATCGTTCCGTCATCGCTCTGTCCTTAACCCATTGTTAGCGCAGCCCTGCGCATATTCCGAAGGTCAGTATGGAGCGGACAAATGCAAAACGCCACGCTCAGCCGCGCACAACTGGATGAACAGGCGCTGGTTGATCCTTTGATTTATGCCATGGCCAGCAGGGATGCGGATGTGCCGCGTCTTGTGCGTGAGGCGCTTTCCGGCGGGCGGGGACAATTGGCCTTTCACCCTGTGGTGACGGCGGATGATGACAACCTGATCGCCTTCCACGAAGGGTTGATGCGGCTATCAGATGAAGAGGGGCGATTGATCCCGGCGGCGCATTTCATGCCGCTGATCGAGGAATCGGAACTTGGACGCGAGATTGACTGTCTGTCGCTGGAACTGGCACTGCACCAACTGCGGCAGCATCCCGGATTGCGGTTGTCAGTAAACCTGTCGGCACGGTCCATCGGCGACGGTGAGTGGCGGCGTACGCTGGATCGGGGGCTGATGGATCGTGGCAATCTGGGCGATCGGTTGATATTCGAGATCAGCGAAACATCGGCCATGATGCTGCATGAAAACGTCATCCGCTTCATGAGCGAGATGCAACCAAAGGGTGTGGGTTTCGCGCTGGATGGGTTCGGTGCGGGGTTGATCGCGTTTCGGCATCTCAAATCGTTCTTCTTTGATCTGGTTAAGATCGACAAAAGTTTTATCCGCGGCATCGACAATGACGCTGACAATCAAATTCTTGCCGAAGCCTTGATCACCGTTGCCCATCAATTTGAGATGTTCGCGGTCGCTGACGGGGTTGAAACTGCAGGCGAAGCGGCATTCCTCAACGGGCTGGGAGTGGACTGCCTGCAAGGATATCACTTTGGGGTCCCCCGATTGGAGCTTTGAGACGGGTTGCACCGGGCGCATAGGGGATTTGATTTGCGCTACGTCAACTTTCCCAATACCCAACGACCATGTGGCAAATGGGATTGTCTTGCACCTGATACGTGTAGATGGCACCCTTTAGGCCAGACTTAAACCTGAGGGGAACCATTCATGACCAACGTCGTTATCGCATCTGCCGCCCGCACCGCAGTGGGCAGTTTTGGCGGATCATTCGCAAACACACCTGCGCACGATCTGGGCGCGGCCGTCCTGGAAGCCGTTGTGGAACGTGCCGGTGTCGACAAATCCGAAGTCAGCGAAACGATCCTTGGTCAGGTTCTGACGGCGGCCCAAGGCCAGAACCCCGCGCGTCAGGCGCACATCAATGCGGGCTTGCCGCAAGAATCGGCGGCGTGGGGCATCAATCAGGTGTGTGGGTCTGGTCTGCGTGCCGTGGCACTGGGCGCACAACACATTCAACTGGGTGATGCATCCATTGTCGCCGCAGGTGGACAAGAAAACATGACATTGTCGCCCCATGCAGCACACCTGCGCGCTGGCCAGAAAATGGGCGATATGAAGTACATCGACACTATGATCCGCGATGGCTTGTGGGATGCATTCAACAACTACCACATGGGCCAGACCGCTGAAAACGTGGCGGAAAAATTCCAGATTACCCGTGATATGCAGGATGAGTTTGCGGTCGCATCTCAGAACAAAGCGGAGGCGGCCCAAAACGCTGGCAAATTCGACGATGAAATCGCAGCCTTCACCGTGAAGACCCGCAAGGGCGACATCGTCGTCGACAAAGACGAATACATCCGCCATGGCGCAACCATGGAAGCGATGCAGAAACTGCGCCCTGCTTTCACCAAAGAGGGGTCTGTCACCGCCGCCAATGCATCCGGCTTGAACGACGGTGCCGCAGCCACATTGCTGATGTCTGCAGACGAAGCCGAAAAGCGCGGGATCGAGCCTTTGGCGCGCATCGCCTCTTACGCCACGGCTGGCCTCGACCCATCCATTATGGGTGTTGGTCCGATCTACGCATCGCAAAAAGCGCTGGATAAAGCAGGCTGGTCCGTTGGCGATCTCGACCTTGTTGAGGCGAATGAAGCTTTTGCTGCACAGGCCTGTGCCGTGAACAAGGAAATGGGCTGGGACCCTGAAATCGTGAACGTGAACGGTGGCGCCATTGCTATTGGCCATCCCATCGGTGCGTCCGGTTGTCGCGTCCTGAACACGCTTCTGTTCGAAATGAAGCGTCGCGATGCCAAGAAAGGCCTTGCCACGTTGTGCATTGGCGGCGGCATGGGGGTTGCTCTGTGTGTCGAGCGCCCTTAAGTCACTTGGTAACATTGTTGCGCCCAGGGCGGCGCAACGATAATTAGATTACGCAAAGAGATTCCCTGGAGGAGAAAACTATGTCCCGTGTTGCACTTGTAACAGGCGGTTCGCGCGGTATCGGCGCTGCCATTTCCACTGCATTGAAAGATGAAGGTTACCAAGTCGCCGCCACCTATGCAGGCAACGACGAAAAGGCCGCAGCCTTCACGGCTGAGTCAGGTATCAAGACCTATAAATGGGATGTCGGAAACTACGAGGCGTGCCAGGCTGGTATCGCCCAGATCGAGGCGGATCTCGGCCCGGTTGAGATTCTTGTGAACAACGCAGGCATCACGCGTGATGCCCCGTTCCACAAGATGACGCCACAGCAGTGGCATGAATGCATCGACACCAACCTGAACGGCGTGTTCAACATGACGCACAATGTTTGGGGCGGCATGCGCGAGCGCAAGTTTGGCCGTATCGTCACGATCTCGTCCATCAACGGTCAGAAGGGTCAGTTCGCTCAGGCCAACTATGCAGCAACCAAGGCGGGTGACATCGGCTTTACCAAGTCGCTGGCACAGGAAGGCGCGCGTGCTGGGATTACAGTGAACATCGTTGCCCCCGGCTACATCAACACCGAGATGATGAGCACGATCCCTGAAAAAGTCATGAACGAAGTTATCCTGCCGCAGATCCCCGTGGGTCGCCTTGGGGAGGCTTCCGAGATTGCGCGCGCTGTTTGCTTCCTAGCATCTGATGACGCGGGTTTTGTGACAGGCTCAACCCTGTCCGCAAACGGCGGGCAGTACATGGCGTAAGCCTCACCGCACGACGAAATAAGGGCCACGCTGATCAGGCGTGGCCCTCCTTTTTCGTTCGGCGACGGGTGTCGTCGTAGCGAAATTTTCAACGGCGGCGTGTGAACCAGCGCACTGCATTGCGCAGTGCTTCTGCACGCTCGTGATGCGCGCGTTCGATACCTTTACGAATGCGGGGGCTTGTTGTTGTCTCGTACATGGTGTGTTCCTTCGATGTGTGTCTGTGTTTGTCTTGATGTGTCTAATATGCGCATTGCACGCCGTTTCGACAAACGAGACTTTCTATTGCTTCAGTTAAGCTGTATTAAACTGAAATATGTCAGATAGATTGCCTCCTCTCACCGCCCTGCGTGCCTTTGAGGCCGCGGCCCGCCATATGTCTTTTGCCAAGGCGGCCGACGAACTTAACGTCACGCCTGCTGCATTATCCTATCAAATTAAGGCCTTAGAGGCGGATCTAGGTCAACTCGTCTTTCGTCGCCTCAACCGCGCGGTAGAGTTGACCGAGGCGGGACGCTGCCTTGCACCCGGCGCAACGGACGCCTTCACAACGCTGTCGGCTGCATGGCGTAGTACAAAAAGATTAACTGAAAGTGGTGTGTTGACGGTGACTGCGGGCCCTGCCTTTACATCAAAGTGGTTGGCCCCGCGGATGTATGATTTTGCGCAGGCACATAAGGACATCGAACTGCGTTTTCTGGCAACTTTGCGGATTATCGACTTTGACCGCGATGAAGTTGATGTCGCGATCCGCTTTGGATTGGGCCACGACAAAGAGGTCTACGCCCGCCCGCTGATTGATGAGTGGATGACACCCATGATGACGCCAGAAATGGCGGCAGACTGCGACACGCCCGAAAAGCTCGCGCAAGCTACATTGATTCACGACGATTCGATTAGCTTCTTCAAAGTGCCCACCGGTTGGGACGTATGGTGCAAGGCGGCTGGTATTGCGGTTGACACGTCGCATGGTCCGCGGTTTTCCCAAGCAGATCACGCAATCGACGCAGCGATTGCAGGTGCAGGCGTGGTTCTAGGCCGCGTTTCATTGGCAACGCGCGCGTTGGAAGCCGGGCGGTTGGTCGCCCCATTTGAGGTTGGCCTAATTTCCGAAGCACAGTTTCGCTTCATCTGCCCGCAAGGCAGCGAAGAGCGCCCGCATATTGCAGCGTTCGAGGCTTGGGTGCTTGAGGAAATCCAGACATCGAAGAAATTTGCCGAAGGCCGCCGTCTGGTGCGAGCTTCTGAATTGCTCTGACAGCGCGTTCTTCGCTGCCAGAGCGCTTTGGACTATGCTAGTGCGTGCTCAGGCGCGTGATTTCTTCCTTGAGCATCAGCTTCTGCTTCTTAAGTTTCGCAATCTCAATGTCGTCGGTGCCGGGGCTACGCTGCATCACTTCGACATTCTCGGAGAGGGTTTGGTGTTTCTTCTTCAGTTCCTGCAAATGCGAACTCAAGCTCATGGTCGTCCTCCTCTGGTTTGGTGTGAATTGATTGCACCACATCTGTCGCCTTGTGTCACGCCGCGTGGCAGCAATTCTGCACGGGACCAATTGTCGCGTGATTGTATTGCCAAATCCTTAAGGCCAGATGGGCAATTCCGCGCCACTTCGCAAAGCGCGCCCTACATCCGGTCGATAGCTTTCCTGATCGCCTGCATGAGAATCGCCTTTATGCATGATCAGCGCGGGTGCCATGCGGAACGGTGTTCTTCCCTCCTGGCGTGCCTGCAGTAAAAACAATTCCGGCGCACGCCCACCGCGCCCGGAGATCGGCCTAACAACGATTGCGCCAAGCCGTCCTTCCAGAGCACGCAGCACATCTGGCAACCGCTCCATCCGCTGAATAAGCGCCATATACCCCCGCGGGCCGACGCGTTTTGCGCCAACCGCAAGCCAGTCTTGTAAAGGTGTATCGCCGCCTAAAGCGATGTCTTTGCCTGAATCGTCGGACGCTGTGCCAGCGTCGCGATCAAAATAGGGGGGATTCATGATGACATGATCAAACCGCCTCTGGCGCAGGCCCGTTGGCAAATCGCGCAAATCAGCGGTGATCACGTCAAAGGGTAGCGCATTTTCCTGACCATTGCGCCGGGCAAGTTTTGCGTAGTCGGCTTGCACTTCGACACCGGTGATCTCTAGATCCGGCACACGCGCAGCTAGGCACAGCGAGGCAACGCCCACCCCACATCCCAGTTCCAAAATGGACTGTTTGGGTTTTGCCGCGACCGATGCTGCCAGGATCACCGGATCAACACCGGCCCGATACCCTTTGCGCGGTTGCCAGATTGCGATCTTACCGCCCAGAAAATCATCCTGTGTCAGATCTTCAGTCACGGCCCAAATCAATCTCGCCATCGCGCATCACGGCCTCTGCCATGAACAAATCACGGTCCAGCACCATAAGGCGGCGCGGCATAATCCCGATGCTGCCTTCCAGCACGCTCATATTTACGTCAAAGGCGAACCAGTCTATACCCTCGCTGTCCAACAGGGCGGTTGCAAAGGCAAGGACGGTCGGGTCATTGGTGCGCAAAAGCTCTTTCATATCCAAGACCTAAGACGCCCTTTTGCGGATGTCTATTCACATGACGGAAACTTGCATGAGCCTTGACCACGCGGCCACCAAACCACATGAACAACTGGCAGCGGCGCTGGCCGATGATTTGGCAGCTGTGAATAGGCTGATCCGCGAGCGGATGGCGTCAGAACACGCCCCGCGCATCCCCGAAGTCACCGCGCATCTGGTTGAGGCAGGGGGTAAACGGCTGCGCCCGATGCTGACGTTGGCTGCGGCGCGGATGTGTGGCTACGATGGCCCGTATCATGTGCATTTAGCAGCGACGGTAGAGTTCATTCACACTGCGACGTTGCTGCATGATGATGTGGTCGATGAAAGCAGCCAGCGCCGCGGCCGGCCTACGGCAAACCTGCTGTGGGACAATACATCAAGTGTGCTGGTAGGCGACTATCTGTTCGCGCGCTCGTTTCAGCTGATGGTCGAAACCGGTTCGATGCGTGTGCTCGATATTCTGGCAAATGCGGCAGCGACTATCGCCGAAGGCGAAGTCTTGCAACTTACCGCCGCCAGCGATTTGGCAACGACCGAAGATATCTATCTGCAAGTGGTGCGTGGCAAAACAGCAGCGCTGTTCTCGGCTGCTATGGAAGTCGGTGGTGAGATTGCGGGGCAAAACGCCGCTACCAAACAGGCGCTTTATGATTATGGCGATGCTTTGGGCGTCTCATTCCAGATCGTTGATGACCTGCTCGACTATGGCGGGACGAAAGCCACAGGCAAAAACGTCGGCGATGATTTCCGCGAGCGCAAACTGACCTTGCCTGTGATCCGCGCCGTGGCTGCGGCTGATGCAGAAGAACGGGCCTTTTGGGTGCGTACCATTGAGAAGGGCAAACAGGAGGAGGGCGACCTTGATTATGCCATCACCCTTCTTGCCAAACACAACACGATGGAAGCGACACGGCAGGATGCATTGGCATGGGCCGAAAAGGCGAAAACAGCCTTGGATACGATCCCTGACCAACCCCTGAAGAAAATGCTGGTAGATTTGGCTGATTATGTGGTTGCGCGGATTACCTAAGAGTCCGGCCTCAGTTGCGGTGCGTTGCCCTTTGAAGATCGAAGACCCAGAAGAACGCCCGACGCGATCGCAAAAATAAGCAAAGGGAAGGTTCTGGCGTAGGGCCCTGAAATCATGCTGTAAACCAACAGAGTTGTGACGACGCAAAACAACGCTGAAACACGATGATCATTCGCCTTTCGAAAAAAGGTAAAGACCGTAACCCAAAACAAGACCCCAAGCAGTATAAACAGTGTTCCGATGATCAGGCCAAACCAAAGCCAAGAATCGAGTATAATGTTATGGGCGCTGCCGTGATTAAAACCTTCGAGGCTTTTGTGGGGTAAAAACCCATACCCTGTGAACGGTCGCTCGAGTATGTATTCGATAGTCTTGTTCCAGACTTCAATACGGCCAGAGCTTGCCGCGGCAATGCTCTCTTCCTCCAGACTTTGACCAATGCGGCCAAACAAGCCGAATACCTGCGAAGGTAGGTACAAAAAGTATGAAACAGCAGCACCCACGCAAGCCGAGGATATTGCCGACAAAAGGCCCTTATAATTCTTGGTCTTCGAGAGAGAAAATACAAAGGCAATACTGACGGTGAACGCGACCAGCCCACCCCTTGACCCACTCCAGAATAAAATCGCCGTAGACACTATGATCAGTAGCAGGAATACGGGTCGAATTCTGTTTTCGTCTGGTTGAGTTGATACATGGGCCGCCAACATTGAAAGGCAGATAGTAGAAATCCAACCCACAGCGCGAGGGTTTTCATAACCATAGAGAAGGTTTGCGGCACCAACTCCCTTCGACAATTCAGCGAAGCGTTCGATATCAATTTGTATAAGCAATAGTGGCATCACGACAAAGACCGCGGCACATGCCAACGAATAAATGACTGTTCTGGGGCTGATGATACTGTCCCTTACGGCCACGTAAAACACAGTTCCAACCAGGGTGGCCCCCAAGGCCGATGTCAGCCCATAGACTGGATAAAAACGATCACTCGCCAAGTATAGTGTTAGCGAAAAAGCATAGAGAAAAAACACGGCCATACATCGCACAAAGAGCTTTTCACGACGTGACTTTAGAGACAGCACAGATGCGGCGAGAAGCGGCATGGATGCCAGAACAAAAACAAATGCAGACAGTGTGACAGTCCAGTTTGTTCCCCGTTCTTCGACTGTGAAAAAGTCAAAGATAGGTGAAAAAAACATGTTGATGGGTATGAAAACCAGTACAAACGGGCAAATCGTCTTTGTCAGCCGTTGTGGTTCAAACAGTGCGGTGTTTTTCATGGCATGGTGCGTGATTTGGAAGTGATGAGGGACAAGTATGCCTGATCCGTTGTCTTGATCACAACGGATGTTTCCGGAGATTTGCAGATTGACCGGCGGCGGTACGGTGTATTTTCAGAGGACCTCTTAGTGCACGATCTTCTGTAGACTGAGCTGGTTGGTCGGCGCAATCTTTCCCGAACCCGATAAAGACGGTCAATGATCAGGCAGGACATCGGACACCGTAAGCTGTGCATGGCCGCCATATTGCCGGTAAATGAGAACGCATTAAGGCAGGGATAAGTCATACCCCTGCCTTTTGCACTGTTTTTCGAGTGAGATCAGTTTGTGGCGGCGCGAACGGCCTCTTGTGCGGCGGCTACTAGTGCCGCTCCATCATAGCCCTTGGCATCCATCTCGGCGATCCAGGCTGCAGTGACATCCGCGCCGAGCGCCTTGATCCGGTCCGTCTCAGCCTCAGAGAGTTGCGCGATCTCATTGCCATCGGCGGCCATCAGATCACGCCCAACCACATCACCGGTATCATGGGCACGGCCTGCCCATTGGCTCGCCATCATGCCAGAGTTGGCGTCGATGATGGCGCGCAGGTCGTCCGGCATGCCTTCATACACATCCTTGTTCATCGCCCAGATGAAGTAGAGGTTGTAAAGTGCCTGGTCACCCGCGACGTCAGTATGGCTGTCCGTCAGTTCATCTAGCTTCAGCGATGGTGACATTTCCCACGTGATCACGCCCCCATCAACGACGCCACGCGACAAGGCCTCAGGGAATTGCGGCACAGGCATGCCGACAGGCGTCGCACCTAGTTCCTCTAACAGCAAAGTCGCAGGACGCGACGGGCCACGCAGTTTCAAACCGGCAAAATCTTCGACTGTTTCAACAGCCGCGCCACGTTTGTGCACGATGCCCGGCCCGTGCATATGCGCCGCAATGATATGGACATCGGCGAAGTCATCCATCAGGTATTCTTGCGTGAATTCCCACGCCGCAGCGCTCGCTTCTTCACCGGATTTTGTGGTCATGAAGGGCAGTTCCATTGCCTCGGCTTCCGGGAAACGGTTGGGCTGATAGCCGGGAATCACCCAGCCGCCATCAATCGCACCATCGCGTATCAGGTCAAATTGGTTCGGGGCAGAGCCACCCAACTGCATGAAGGGGTACAGCTCGACCTTGATACGGCCATCTGACTGTTCCTCAATCGCATCGGCCCAGGGCTGCATGAAATAGGTCGGGTTCGCGCTCGCCGGGGACACAAAGTGCTGAAAGCGCAATGTGACGTCCTGCGCGGATACAGAAGTTGCAGTAAGGCCAAGAGCGGCCACCATAGCGGCAGTTTTCATCAGGTGCATAGGGTGCATCCTTTTCGTCAAGTTTTCAGGGGAAAGGCGTCACCGCTAGCGACGCATTTGATATAGAGGTTTACACATCTAGTTGCAAGTCATTCGCAAGAGGGGAAATCGTGCGTGATTTTCCCCATTTAGTTGGTTAGCCATATGTGGGGTGAAACTTGCCCCCTGGCGACAGCGTAAATATCTCGCACCCGTCTGCAGTGATCCCGATCGAATGCTCGAACTGCGCAGACAGAGATTTATCGCGGGTGACCGCCGTCCAGTCATCGGCCAAAACCTTGGTTTCAGGACGGCCCAGATTGATCATCGGTTCAATTGTAAAGAACATGCCTTCCTCAAGCCGCGCACCCGTTCCGGGGCGACCATAGTGCAGGACGTTCGGCGGGGCGTGGAATACGCGGCCCAAACCATGCCCGCAGAAATCACGGACAACAGACATCCGGTGGCTTTCCGCATAAAGCTGGATCGCGTGACCGATATCTCCGAAGGTATTGCCGGGCTTCGCAGCCTCGATCCCCTTCATGAGGGCATCATGGGTCACTTGGATCAGACGCTCTGCTTTCCGCGGCAGGTTGCCTGCCACATACATGCGGCTCGTGTCGCCAAACCAGCCATCCACAATAACCGTGACATCAATATTCAGGATATCGCCATCCTTCAGCCTCTTATCACCGGGGATGCCGTGACACACGACATGGTTTACCGAGATACAGCTGGCATGCTGATAGCCCTTGTAGCCGATGGTCGCCGATACGGCACCAGCCTCATCAACCCATTGTGTGATCAAACGGTCCAGCTCACCAGTGGTCTGGCCGGGAAAGACATGTTCTGCAATATCATCGAGGATTTGCGCGGCCAAAGCGCCCGCCTTTGTCATGCCAGCAAAGTCGCCTGCCTCATAAAGCCGGATGCCATCTTTGGTCAGCTGCGCGGTATTCGTTTCCAACGGGGTTGTTCCTTTTGCGGTGTTGCAGGCGACATAAGCTAACCCCGCACCAAATTCTAGGGTCGGAACGGGATAGTACGGCCAAGAGTGATCGCCGCCGGACTTATCATACAGGATTGCGCAAGAACGGTCACGCCCGCTGCTGTTGCGCTGTCAAAAGCGGCTTTGTAGGCGGGGTCAATGTCACTTGCCAAAGTGACGGCATCACAATCTGTGCGCTGCACGAGGTAGAACATGATCGCACGGTGTCCACCCGCCACCATCCGCGCAAGTTCTGCCAGATGCTTGGCCCCACGAGCGGTCACGCTATCGGGGAACTCTGCCAACCCCGGTTGGCGAGACAGGGTCACGCTTTTCACTTCAACATAGGTATCAGGTCCATTCCCACTCAGCAAAAAGTCAATGCGGCTGTTCTCACCGTACTTGACCTCTGGTCGCACCAGATCATAGGCAGGCAGCCCCTGAACATGATGTCCCATCAACGCGGCCCTGAGGGCTCGGTTCGGGACCGACGTATCGACGCCCGTAAAGTGCCCATTCTCGTGGTCAACCAAACGCCAGCCGAATTTGAGCTTCTTTTTGGGGTCGCTATTGGGTTCTAACCACACCTTTGTCCCCGGTTCCGCCAAGCCCATCATCGAACCGGGGTTGGCGCAATGCGCAGTCACTTCACGCCCATCTTCCAACCGCACATCGGCCAGAAAGCGTTTGTATCTTTTGATCAGGCGGGCGGGGACAAGAGGCGTGGCAAATTCCATAGTGGCGCTATAACCTCTTATGCAAGACAGGAGAATACCGATGCCTAACCCGACCGCCGCAATGCTTGTGATAGGCGATGAAATCCTTTCTGGGCGGACACGGGATGCAAACATGCACTATCTTGCGGGTCAACTGACCGAGCGGGGGATCGACCTGAAAGAGGTCCGCGTGGTCAGTGATGATCGCGACGCGATTGTCACAGCGACCCAAGCGCTCTCCTCCGCTTACGATCACGTCTTCACCAGTGGGGGCATCGGGCCAACACATGATGACATTACCGCCGACTGCATCGCCGCCGCATTTGATGCGCACATCAGCGTCCGCGATGATGCAAGGGCGCTGCTACAGGCCCACTATGACCGCTCGGGGTTGGAACTGAACGAAGCCCGTTTGCGCATGGCGCGGATTCCGGACGGGGCGACACTGATTGACAACCCGGTCAGCACGGCACCGGGGTTCAGCCTGCAGAACGTCCACGTCATGGCGGGGGTTCCGTCCGTGTTCAAGGCGATGGTAGCCAGTATCCTGCCAACCCTGACCGGCGGTGCGCCACTTTTGTCGCGGACGTTACGCCTGATGATCGGCGAAGGTGATATCGCCGGGCCATTGGGCAAGTTCGCCGACGCCTTTCCGGATCTTTCCGTGGGGTCTTATCCCTTCCAGCAAGACGGCACCTACGGCTGCAATATTGTCGTGCGTGGCTGTGATGCGGCGCTGCTGGACGTGGCCATGACAACGCTCGAGGCCCAGTTTTCGGGATGACCTTCCCAACGGCCCAAAAGCTCTACGCCGTGATTGATGGCACTTGGCCGTCCTCTGCCAAACAGGCCCTGGGCCCCTGGACCATTCGCATAGATGGCAGTGGCAGCAGCCGGGTGAGTGCTGCAACAGCAGAACAGCTGGTCACGGATGCCGACATCCCCCAGGCTGAAGAAGCGATGCGCGCGGCAGGGCAGGTCCCTCTTTTCATGATCCGCGAAGGCGAGGCGGCGTTGGATGATCTGCTGCGCGCGCGCGGCTACGTGATCAAAGACCCGGTCAATATGTATGCCGCCCCAATCGCAAAGATTGCGACTGAACGGCCCCCGCCCGTGACAAGCTTTGAGGTCTGGCCACCTCTTGCGGCGCAGATCGAGCTTTGGGCTGAAGGCGGCATCGGTGCGGGCAGGCTTGCGGTGATGGATCGGGCGCGGGAACCGAAAACCACTCTGCTCGGACGGTCGCATGACCGGCCCGCTGGGACGGTCTATGTCGGGATCGCGGCGGACTGCGCCATGATCCATGCGCTTGAAATCGGCACAAAACTCCGACGCCAAGGTCTTGCAAGGCATCTGACGCAGGCCGCGGCCTTTTGGGCGCAAGACAACGGGGCCGACTATCTGACCCTGGTCACGACACAAGCCAATACCGGCGCAAACGCGCTCTACTCTTCCCTCGGCATGACGCTTGTGGGACACTACCATTACAGGACTTTGCCGGAGTGATCTCTTGACCGACCAACCCACCGCCCTTGATCTGCCTATGGCCGACCCGTTGCCTGAGGCAACACAGAAGTATTTCGATATCTGTCAGGAGAAGCTGGGGATGGTGCCCAATGTGCTGCGGGCCTACGCCTTTGACATCGACAAGCTGAATGCCTTTACCGCACTGTATAACGACGTGATGTTGGCTGATTCCGGACTGTCCAAACTGGAACGCGAAATGATCGCGGTTGTCGTGTCGTCCATCAACAAATGCTACTACTGTCTGACCGCGCATGGGGCGGCAGTGCGTCAGCTTTCTGGTGATCCCAAGCTTGGTGAGATGCTGGTGATGAACTGGCGCGTGGCTGATCTTGATGCGCGCCAGAAGGCCATGTTGGACTTTGCCGAACAGATGACGGTCGCCAGCGCGAAGATCGAAGAAAAAGACCGTGACGCGTTGCGGCAGGTCGGGTTTTCGGACCGCGATATCTGGGATATTGCCGCTGTCGCGGGTTTTTATAACATGAGCAACCGTATCGCCTCGGCCACGGATATGCGTCCTAACGACGAATACCACGCCCTCGCCCGATGATCCGCATTTGCGCTGTCATGGTGTGTGTCGCGTGTGGTGCGGCACAGGCGCAAACGCTGGATTTTCCCAGCAATGCCAACTTGCAGGCTGAAGTTGTACGCGCCGATGACAGCTATGTTTTGCCGATGGATATCTGGGATCGCGGTGAGATGCCCACCAAAGTGGTCGAAGGCCGCGTGACCCAACAAGCCTGGCGGATCGCAGCCCGGTCACTGACGACCTTGCAACTTGTACGCCCTTTGCGTGAACAACTGCGCAATGATCGTTATCGTATCATCTTTGAATGTCAGACCGAGGCTTGCGGTGGTTTTGACTTCCGTTTTGGTGTCGAAACCCTGCCGCCGCCGGAAATGCGCATTAACGTTGGTGATTTCCGGTTTCTTGCGGCCGAACGGCTGGGGACGGACGGCCCCGAATACGTCAGCCTATTGACCAGCCGCACACGTGAGGCTGGCTTTGTCTTGGTTACCCACGTTCGACCCCCGACAGAAGAGCCTGCACCAATTGCCCAGGCCGATGCGGACCCCGTGCGTGCATTCGGCGCAACGCCCGGTGCAGCATTTGCTGATCAACTTGAAACGACTGGACGCGCGGTGCTCGAAGGTCTGAGCTTTGAAACCGGGTCCGCGCAACTGTCCGATGGGGAATATGCCTCGCTTCAGGCCTTGTCCGATTACCTGCAGGCGGCACCGCAGCGCACGATCGCCCTTGTGGGACACACGGACTCGTCCGGCGCGCTGGATGCCAATATCGCCTTGTCCAAGCGACGGGCCGCATCGGTACTGGAGCGGTTGGTTAGCAACTACGGCGTTAGTCGCGGACAATTGGAAGCCGAGGGCATGGGGTATCTCGCACCTATTGCATCCAATCTGGAAGAAGCCGGGCGCGAGGCCAATCGGCGGGTCGAGGTGATTATTACATCGACGCAGAACTAGCTTTGTCCGCCACCGCATTCTGTTGATCCACCAGCATTTGCGGATCCCACACCTCTAAGCGGGCGCGGCCGTTCTTTTTGGCTTGATAGAGTGCAACATCGGCCCGTGCAAACGCGGCATCAATCGAAATATTGTGCTGCCATTGTGCCGCGCCAATCGAAAGCGTGACAGAGAGGCTGGCGTCTCTATCGCTTTTGAAAGAGATTGGTTTGGTCAGGCGTTCGCCAATGACCCGCGCGGTTTCTACGCTGACGCCGCCAAGGTAGAATGCGAATTCCTCACCACCGAGCCGCCCCACGATATCTTCCTTACGGAGTGACCGTTGCAAGGTGTAGGAAATGGATTTCAAACAAATATCACCCACCTGATGCCCATAGGTATCATTAATACTTTTAAATCGATCTGCATCCAGCATCAGCAAAACACCGGTTGGATGTGATGTGCGCGCCTTTTGCGCAAGTTCAAAGAACGTTCGTCGGTTGTTCAACCCGGTCAGCCCGTCCTTGCGTGACAATCGCCATAGTTTCTGCTGCAGGCGCACCTGATAGACCGACACCCCAAGAAAAATCGCAATAAGCGGCCCCCCCACAAGCGAGGCATGGGATATGTAGTATGATGTAGAGTGCATTTCACGTTGCTCAAGGCTTTCAAAGAAACGCGCAAATAGAATGTTCTCTGCGGCGACAAAACCGATCAAGAGCACAAGGCGAACGATAAAGCCCAGCCAACTGCGCGGTGCGAGCAGGCGCATTATTGAATCCATACAAGTCCCCTTCGCTTTCGCGGGTCACACTAGGGGATTGGTGTGATCAATAGCTTAATGCTCAAAAAACACGGCCAAAAGGTTGACCGCGTCGGAGGATTGAATGCGTTCTCGTCCAGGGTTTGTGCTTTGGGCGTTACCAGATATCTGGGCCCTTGTCGGCAAAGGCATGCGCCAGAAAGTCAATGAACGCCCGGACCTTTGGCTGCGTAAAGCGACCCGGCGGGTAGACCGCATAAATGCCTTGAGTCTCAACCGGCAAATCAGGGATGGCTTCTTCAACCAGGCCATTCTGCATGGCGTCTGCATAAAGAAAACTGGGAAGATAGGCGATGCCCAGACCACCAATGCAAGCATTCAACAGCGACTGGCCGTCATTTACGGTCAACCAGCCAGCGGTACGCACCTGACGTTTTTCGCCCGAGGGTGCAGTCAGTTTCCAGACCGCCGAGTTGGCCTGATTGGAATAATGCAGCAGCTTGTGTTCGTTCAGGTCATCAATCTTTTCGGGGCGGCCATACTGCTCAAAATAGGCGGGGCTTGCGATCATACGCTTTGTTGTGTCCGTCAGTTTGCGGGCGCGCAAAGTGCTGTCTTCCAGCTCGCCAATGCGCACAGCCATGTCAAACCCTTCTGAGATAAGTTCAACATAACGGTTGTTCAGAGCCATATTCACGGTGATGTCGGGAAACTCGGTCAAGAAGTCACCCAGTACGGGCGAGAGGTGATTCACGCCAAAATCCGTTGCGACGCTGATGCGTAGCAGGCCGGACGGTGCAGATTGCATCGAAGTGACCAGTGCATCGGCTTCGCCTGCATCGTTCAGCACACGACGGGCGCGGTCATAATAGGCTAGGCCAATTTCTGTTGGGCTGACGCGGCGCGTGGTTCTATTCAGCAGGCGGGCGCCAAGACGGGCCTCAAGCGAGGAGACGTGTTTGGAAACAGCAGATTTGGAAATTCCCATCTTCTTGGCCGCATCTGTAAAGCCGCCTTGATCCACCACAGTGGCAAAGGCCTCCATTTCCGTCAGGCGATCCATATGAAATTCCTAGCACTATTCTTTTTGATACCGTTGTTTCCTGTTTGAGGATCAAATCGGGCAGGAATGGGACGAATGCCTGACAATTAGGGGGTATGAATCGGTTTTGATGCCCATGCGGAAACAGCGAATTATTGGAGAATCCCTTGACCGCAAGGGGTTTCAGCCACGACTACCGGCCAAAGCACGCCGCAATTGACGCGACGCTTTGCGCGGTTGGGTCACCCTGCCCATCGGTTTTGCCCAGCGTCGTGGACACCATTGTCAAACCTGTTCGGTCTTTCTCGCGGGCACATCGCCACTTCCCTTTTCTCTCGCGGGGATAGAGATTTAAGCAAACGGCGACATCGGATAAATCAGGAGAGTGAAATGGCGAAAGAGAACATAGGTTTCATCGGTGTTGGGCTGATGGGCCACGGTATGGCCAAGAACATGTTGTCCGCCGGTCATGCTGTCACCGTGATCGCACACCGCAGTCGTACCTCTGTTGAGGATCTCATCTCTCATGGCGCGAAAGAGGCAGACAACCTCGTCGCATTGGCAGAGGCCTCTGATATCATCCATATCTGCGCGCCCGGCTCTCCCCAGGTTGAGGCCATTATCGCTGGGCTGATGCCGGGCCTGCGCAAGGGCTGCATTATTGTGGACTGTTCGACCTCAGACCCCACCTCAACCGAAAGGCTGGCAACCATGCTGGACGGGAAAGGGTGCTGCCTTGTTGATGCCCCGCTTGGCGGCACACCGGTGCAGGCCGAGGCGGGGGCGCTCAGCACGATGGTGGGTGCGCCAGATGACGTCTTTGCGCGGATCAAACCCGTGATTGACTGTTGGGCGGCAACCGTTGTGCATCTGGGGCCAACCGGGCTGGGCCACAAAATGAAGCTGATCAACAACTTTCTGTCGATGGGCTATGCCGCGATGTACGCTGAGGCGATGGCGCTTGGGCGCAAGGTCGGTATCAGCGTAGATCAGTTCGACAGCGTGATCCGTGGGTCACGGATGGACTGCGGGTTCTATCAAACCTTCATGGGCTACGCCCTTGAGGGGAATACCGAAGCGCATAAATTCACGCTGAACAACGCCTATAAGGATACAAGATATCTGGCGAAGATGGCGGATGATGCGTCAGTGGCGAACCCTGTTGGAACCGCGATCAAGAATTCCTTTGCCGCTGCCGTCAACATGGGTGGCGATGGGGCCGAAGACTATGTGCCGCATCTTGTGGACTACATTGCACGGCTGAACGGACTGCCACCCGGAAAGGACTGATACCCGGCACTGGTTCAGGGCAAAACGCTAAAGTGTTGCAGCCAGCCGCGTGCCCTGATCAATCGCGCGCTTTGCGTCCAGCTCTGCCGCCACATCTGCGCCACCAATAATGTGGACAGTGCGCCCTCGCGCGATCAATTCATCGGCCAATGTACGCTCTGGCACCTGACCAGCGCAAAGGACAATCGTATCTGCGGCGATCACTTTGGGGTTCTCGCGCGCCTCGCCTTGGCTGACATGCAGGCCTTCGGCGTCAATTTTTTCGTAGTTTACACCACCAACCATCTGCACGTTCTTCATCTGCAGTCCGGCACGGTGAATCCAGCCGGTCGTTTTGCCCAACCGCTTGCCGAGTTTCTCGGATTTGCGCTGCAGCAGCGTCACCTGCCGCACTGGCGCCTCGGGTTGCGGACCTTCTGGGCGCAGGCCACCGCGGGTCTGCGCAGGATCGCCAACGCCCCATTCCGCAAGCCATTCATCCAGATCCTCGGTCGGGCTTTCGTCTGTGACCAAATACTCGGCTACGTCAAACCCGATGCCGCTTAGCGCCCACAATGGCAACGCTGTTCCCGACATCGGCCTTGCCGCGTAGCACATCAATGTAGGACAGTACGTTCGACCCATCCTGACCGGGGATGGCTGGGTCACGCGGGGCAACGCCGGTGGCGATGATAATCTCGTCGAAATCGGCCAATGCGTCCGGGGTTGCGGTGGTGCTCATCCGCAGGGTGATCCCCGCCTTGGCGACCATCGTGCGATAGTAATCGACCAGCCCCCAGAACTCTTCCTTGCCGGGCACTTGCTTGGCCATGTTCAGCTGGCCGCCAATTTCATCCGACTTGTCAAATATCGTCACCGCATGCCCTCGCTCAGCCGCTGTCAGTGCGGCTGACAGACCCGCAGGGCCCGCCCCGACAACGGCAACTTTCTTGGCTGTCGTGGCGGCTTCTATCGTCAGCTCGGTCTCATGGCACGCACGCGGGTTCACCAGACAGGACGATAGCTTGCCGCTGAACGTATGATCCAGACAGGCCTGATTGCACGCTATACACGGCGCAATCTCTGCGGATTTACCCGCCTTGGCCTTCGCCACGAAATGCGCATCGGCAAGGAACGGACGCGCCATACTGACCATATCGGCGCAGCCATCCGCCAGCACACCCTCGGCCACATCGGGCATATTAATGCGGTTGGAGGTGATGACCGGAATCTGCACCTCACCCATCAGTTTTTTGGTGACCCAGGTGAACGCGCGACGGGGTACAGATGTCGCGATAGTTGGAATCCGCGCCTCATGCCAGCCGATACCGGTGTTCAGGATCGTCGCACCAGCCTTCTCAATCGCTTTGGCCAATTGTACGACCTCTTCCCAGGTCGATCCATTCGGCACCAGATCAATCATCGACAGACGGTAGATTACGATGAAGTCGGTGCCGACGGCTTCGCGCACCCGGCGCACAATCTCCACCGGCAGGCGCATGCGGTTCTCGTAAGAGCCACCCCAGCGGTCCGCCCGCTTGTTGGTGTGGGTGACAAGGAACTGGTTGATGAAATAGCCTTCAGACCCCATCACTTCGACCCCGTCATAACCTGCCTCTTTCGCGCGGGTCGCTGCGGTCACAATATCGCCGATCTGCTTTTCGATCCCGTCCTCATCCAGCTCCTTCGGCGGGAAGGGCGAGATAGGGGATTTCACAGGCGAGGGGGCCACACAGGCGGGCGAATAGGCATAGCGGCTTAAGCATGCAATATCTGCATCGCGATCTTGCCATCCGCGTCGTGAACACGGTCCGTGACAATGCGGTGGTTGGCAATATCTTCGTCGGTGTAAAGACCTGCCGCTCCCGGAAAAACACCACCTTCGGGGTTGGGGGCCATGCCGCCTGTGACCATCAAAGCGACATCGCCCCGTGCGCGTTCCGCATAGAATTCGGCCACCCGGTTCCAATCCTTCGTTTCTTCCAGCCCGGTGTGCATCGAGCCCATCAGCACGCGGTTTTTCAGGGTCGTGAAACCCAGATCGAGAGGGGACAGAAGATTGGGATAGTGGGTCATGAAAGTGCCTCCGCTTGTGCTGCAATCATGGCGAATGCCGACGCCTGCGTCACCCTCAACGTCGCGTAATATGTGCGGCAATCTGGCCTGCGCGAAAGGATTTGCCAAACGGGCGCGCTAGGCTAGGCTGATCGTCGACAATGAAGGAGGTGGAAAATGGAAGCGAGCTTTTCCCGGCGCAAGTTACTGACACCAACTGAACTGCGGGCTTTGTCAGAACGCTCTGACCTACGAGGTGGGCTGCAAATGACCAGCCATATGGGCGCGATTGTCATCGTCGGCGTCCTGCATGCGCAAGCGATGGGCACCGGTTGGGTCTGGGTCACAGGCCTTGCTTTGGGCGTTTTGTTGAACTTTCTTTATGCCGCACAGCATGAACTGTCGCATGCCACCGTCTTCAAAACCCGCAAACTGAATGAGGTCTTCGGCCGTATCATCGGTTTCATCCAAGTCTTCCCGCGTGACTTCGACCAGATCATGCATTTTGCCCACCACCAATATACGCAAGACTGGGAACGGGACGGAGAACTGGTCCGCGAACCCTATACGCTGACAACCTATCTGCTTTGGCTTAGCGGGATCACCTATTGGCGCAACCGCATCTTTGGTGTGATCCGCCGTGCAACGGGCACCATTATTGAACCGTTCATTCGGGCCGAGCAAGAGGCAAGGGTGATCAAAGAAAGCCGTATACATCTGGCGGGTTACGCGCTGATTGCGCTGGTCTCAATAATCACCGGCTCGTGGGCGGCGCTGACATTCTGGATTATCCCGATGGTCCTGACCAAACCAATCCACCAGATGCAGAACACAATTGAGCATCTGGGCCTGAGCCACGAAAACGACATCATGGAAAACACCCGCTCGACACGGGCCAACGCCCTGCAAAACTGGCTTTGCTGGCAGATGCCTTACCATACGGCACACCACACGTTCCCTGCGGTACCGTTCTGGAAACTCCGCGAGTTGAACGACCGGATCGAAGAAAAGGCGGGCGAGGTCCACCGCATGGGCTGGCTCGAATTTCAGGTCGAAGTGATCCAGAAACTCATGGCCAAGGACGAAAGTCAGTACCCAATGGACGAAGTCTGGATCATCCCGCGCAGCGGTGGCCGCGTGACACGGATGCCAGCAGAGTGAGGCAACTAAAGGTCTACACATCGCTCTGGGCAATGCAGCCGCATGACCAGAGCGGCGTGAAACTGCCGCACGATCAGGTTTGCGAAATGGTCGCCGAGGCCGGTTTTGACGGCATGGCGATTGATCTGGGCGCGTCAGATGTAGCCGTTGCCCATGCGGTCAGACCACATATGGAGGCGAATGGCCTCACGCCGCTTATAGTAGCTTTCCCCAAGACAATCGAAAGCCTTGAAGACACGCTGTACATGGCCGCCGACTTTGGCGCGCCCTTTGTCGATGTGATCGGGCAAGTGATGCCCATAGCATTAGATGATATGGTGCCGGTGGTTGAGACATGGATAGGTATGGCCCATAGGATTGGCATACCGGTTCAGTTCGAAACACACCGCAACTGCATCACCAACGACCTTTACACGACATTGCAATTGCTTGATCGCATCCCCGAGATGCGGATCTGCGCCGACCTGTCACATTATGTCGTCGACCGCGAGTTCTGGTTTCCTTTGTCCGATCACGACATGGGGCTGATGAGCCGCATCCTGCAACGCTCTGACAGCTTTCAGGGCCGGGTCGCGTCGCGACAGCAAATCCAACTGCAACTGGACTTCCCCCAACACCAAAAATGGGTGGAGCTGTTCAAAGGCTGGTGGCGCGAGGGACTGGCGGATTGGCGCGCGCGGAACGCATCAGGCGACTGCATCTTTGTCTGTGAGCTTGGGCCACCTGAATACGCAATGACCGGGGCCGATGGGCGTGAGATGTCAAACCGCTGGGAAGAGGCGCAGGTGATCAAAGGTTGGGTGCGCGAGATTTGGGATGAACTGGGCGGGGACGACTAGTTGCCTCCGATTGCGAATTGTGGCCGACCAGCATTTGAACCCTAGAGGCGGACAGCGCGCCTTTCATGCGATTGAATTTGATATTCAGATGACCAGACCTTTCGATTTCAAACCAATTGACCCCGAAACGCGGCTCACCACCATTCATGCTTTGAAAGCATGGATGATCGCGAACCGGTGCAATGGGTGGTCTTACGACATCGGGGGGTCCACCATTTTCGAGGGCTATCGACTGATCCAAAACGCGGCTTCTTTCGATTGGGTTTATACCGAACGCGGCGTTGAGAGCGTGGTGAAACGCTTTGCGCAGGAAAGCGATGCGGTAGCTTATGCCTTTGCGCAAATCAGGCGTGATGGGTTTGCTTGGGCATATCACGTTTGTTCCGTCCGAGAGCTGGCACAGCGCGACGCAATCAAGCACGAACTCGAAAGCCGGAACATTGGCTACTATGACGATGCCATCCCATATGGCGGGATGAAGGATATGCGCTATCGCATCTATGTTCACGTGTCCGACGCCGATGCAGTGACTGATCTGGTATCAAAGTATCATGACGTGACATAGACAAAGCACCGTTACTGACATGCGTATCTGCGAAGAAGAAACCCCACCGCTTTGCAGCGATGGGGTCGCGTGGCACCGTGCAGGGCGGCCCGGGCGCTAATTCTGGGGAGAAGACGCGACCAGACCGGTGGTGAGGTCGCCCTATGGCAGCAGCACGCTGTCGATCACGTGGATCACGCCGTTTGAGGCGATGATGTCCGCTGTGGTGACGTTTGCATCTTCGACTTTCACGCCGTTGCGCCCGTCAATATGCACGTCGGCGCCGTTCACGGTTGCAACGCTCAGACGCTGACCAGCCAGCTGGTCAGATGTGACCGCACCGGGGACAACGTGGTATGTCAGGATCGCTGTCAACTGATCCTTGTTCTCTGGCAGCAGCAGACTGTCGACCGTACCGGCTGGCAAGGCAGCAAACGCTTCGTCGGTTGGTGCGAAGACGGTGAATGGACCTTCGCTCTTGAGTGTGTCGACAAGGCCAGCGGCCGTGACGGCTGCAACCAATGTGTTAAAGCTGCCGTTGGAGGCAGCGATATCGACGATGTCGGGTTCCTTGTCCATCATCGGCGCACAAGCGGCGGCAATGGCAACGCCAGCGGCAAGAAATGTGGATTTGATTGCAAAGCGACGGTTCATTGGGTGTTCCTTTCGTTCCCTGTTAACGATGTTGTTACGGGACGAGAGGTGCACCGGTTGTCATTCTGACAATGAGTTTATGGGGTGTATTAAACTCATCCAAAGCAACGGCCGATACGTAGCGTGACGCTACGTTTCTGTAGCGTGCTTGCGGAACGCTTTCTTTAACACTTCCAATTCGCTGCGCAGCAACGAAATCTCGGCACGCAAATCATCGGCAAGCGGTTCGCCACAGACAATGGCAAAGCTGCTAAGCGTTGTCCCGCCAGCATCGCCAATCACAAATGTCTGTACACCGTCGCTAAGCAACGCAGGTGGGATCGGGACGGTGATGCGCCACGCACCATTGGTGGTGTCGCGTGCATAAGTGACCTGATCAAGTGTTGTGCCAAGATGTGTGATACGCAGATCGGGTTGGGCGTCGCCTGCGCCGATCAAATCGCCCCGCCAGATACCTGCCTTGATCTGTGTGTTGAGAAACTGCATTGGATGGGTCCTTAGATTTCAGCGCGTGGATAACGACACAGCGTCAGGTCACGGATGTAGATCTTGTTCATGGCAGGGCTTTCGATCATCAGGTCAATCCACATCCGCTCGGCCCGCCGCTCATTCAGGCCGCTATAGGCTAGATCGAATTCCACCATGGTTTCGGGCTTGGCGCCAGGGAGCGTCAGCAGGATCTGTTCGGTGTTGGGTCCGTTCTTTACGTTCAAACGGGTATGGATCGCCGTGGGCTGTTCCCGTTCGATGACCGCAGCCAATCGGATCAAATGTGTCTTTCGGAGCCCCGCGCATGATTCCTCAGGGATTTCAACGACCAGCGACAGGTAACTGCCCGCAAAGTGAAAGGTCTCAAGCGAAACCGCAAAAGGGGCCAGATCCGTATCGCGCGTGTTGCGGGTCTGGCGCAAGGTGATCTCGGCATCCTTGCAATCATGAAAGATTACCAACTCGTTCGTCAGTTCCATTTTAGTCAGAGCTGGCGCAATTCCCGCCGGGATGATGGGCGCCCGCCATGGCTTGGGGCGCCATGCCCAATCTGTGCCCGGCGGCTGGGGGAAGGTCTTTGATCCGATGCGCGGTAGCGCCAGTCTGCCGTCAGCCTCATGCCTGAACCTAGCGACTGCCCGTGCCAGCCTTTTGGCAGTATCGTTTTTGTTGTCCAGCGCCGCCAGATTTGTTTGCGCTACCCTTTGCGTCGCCTTGCGCCAATGCGCGATCGTGCGGCGCTGCAGGAACCGATCAAAGGGGCCTTGAAAAGGGAATGGCATGCGCGGTGTCTTTCCTTATCCGCTGGCAATTGTGCCAAACAAGAGGGCAGTTGGAAACCGCCTAGACCTCTGGTTGGCTGGTCTCGGTATCGGTGGTTGCGGCTTGTACGCCAGCAAGGATCAGTTTGAGCAGGGTCGCGCCCGGTCCATCCCCAAGCGGGGCAACCGCCAGTCCACGCACACCGATGGTGACCAACCGGCCATTGACGTTGGTGAAAGCGCGCCATTCTTCATTCTGCAATCCGGCAAGCGGTGGCGGGCTGCTGTCTGTGAAATGCACCATCACCTGACTGTTGAAGGCTTGGCTCGACAGAATTTCGACAGTGCTGGCATCGCCTGCTTGGCTGAGAAGGCTGACGCCCTCATCGGTGATCAAAAAGTCGCGCAGCGCCAGCTCATCTGCCGCAGCATTGCCGCTTTCGGCAGGGCCCACCTGTACGGTCGCAACCCCGATGACATCGGGCGCAACGGAATCCGCCCCCAAGCTCGTGCACGGCGCCAGAACTGCGAAATCGCTTGCGGGCTGGCTTGAAACATCGTCGACGCAATAGCCGACAGGCGTGGTCGCGACCACATCTCCCTGACCCAGCGAAACAGACCGCGTGGCGGTAGTGAGAGGGGTGCAGGCCGCGATGGCCAGCACCCCCAAAGGCACAACGATGGCACGGAACATCAGGGTCAGAGATCCATGTAGATGTGTTTTTCGTCTTTTGCGCCGGGGTGCGTGACCGCCCCAAGACGGGCACCACCGACGAGCTGCGCGTACTTCCATAGCGCACCGGAGGCATAGATCGTCTCCTTCGGGCCCTTCCAGTTCGCCGTGCGCGCGGCCAGTTCTGTGTCGCTCAGGTCTACCGTCAACGCGCCCGTGATTGCGTCAATGGTAATGACATCGCCATTCTCCAACAAACCAATCGGACCACCATGCGCGGCCTCTGGCCCGACATGGCCCACGCAGAACCCGCGCGTCGCACCGGAAAAACGGCCATCGGTGATCAGCGCCACCTTTTTGCCCATACCCTGGCCAGACAACGCGGCCGTCGTCGCCAGCATCTCGCGCATCCCCGGCCCACCGGATGGGCCCTCGTTGCGGATGACGAGCACTTCGCCTTCTTCGTACTGGCGTGCCTTTACCGCCTCGAAAGCGTCTTCTTCGCTTTCGAACACACGGGCGGGGCCGGTAAAGGACTGTTCTTCCTTCGACATCCCCGCGACCTTCACAATCGCCCCTTCCGGGGCCAGATTGCCCTTCAGGCCGACAACGCCACCCGTCGGCGTCAGCGGTGTTTCGACAGGATAGATCACCTTGCCGTCCGCTTCGCCTTCGATCATATCCAGTTCTTCGCCAATGCTGCGGCCCGATGCAGTCATGCAATCCTCATGGATCAGACCCGCCTTGCGCAGTTCTTTGAGTACGACAGGCACGCCACCGGCCTCGTAAAGATCCTTGGCCACATACTGGCCGCCCGGCTTGAGATCGACAAAATATGGGGTGTCACGGAAGATGTCGCAGACATCCATCAGGTCAAAGTCGATCCCGGCCTCATGCGCAATCGCGGGCAGGTGCAAACCGGCATTGGTGGAGCCACCTGTGCAGGCGACAACACGCGCTGCGTTTTCCAGCGACTTGCGCGTCACAACATCGCGCGCGCGAATGTTCTTTTCGATCAGGTTCATGACCGCCTCGCCCGAGGCAATGCCATACTGATCGCGGCTTTCGTAAGGGGCAGGTGCACCAGAGGAGTTCATCAACGCCAGACCAATCGCCTCGGACACACAAGCCATGGTGTTGGCTGTAAACTGGCCACCACAAGCACCGGCCGATGGGCAGGCAACACGCTCGAGCACTTCTAGCTCCGCATCAGACATATTGCCTAGCCTGGTGTTTGCCCACCGCTTCGAACACGTCCTGCACCGTCACGTCTTTGCCATCCAAACGGCCCGGCAGAATGGAGCCACCGTAGATGAACACAGAAGGCACGTTCAGACGCACCATCGCCATCATCATACCGGGCAAGGATTTATCGCAACCGGCAAGACCGACCAAAGCGTCGTAGCAATGGCCGCGCATCGTCAGTTCAACCGTGTCCGTGATCGCCTCACGCGATGCCAGAGAAGAGCGCATGCCCTCGTGCCCCATCGCGATGCCATCGGTAACGGTGATTGTGGTGAACTCGCGGGGTGTACCGTTGGCTTTTTTGACACCCAGCTTGACCGATTGTGCCTGACGGTTCAGCGCGATGTTACATGGTGCGGCTTCGTTCCAGCAGGTCGCGACACCAACCCAAGGCTGCTGGATTGCCTCTTCATCCAGGCCCATGGCATAAAAGTATGACCGGTGCGGCGCGCGCGACGGCCCTTCGGTGACGTGACGGCTGGGTAGGTGTGTCTTATCGACCGGGGTCTTTTGCATCTGGGGTGTCTCCTCGAAACTGCTAGAAACGGTCTAAATAGAGGGCCGCCGAGGTGCAAGCCCTCGCAGCGGCGGTTGCGCAAGGACACAAAGCCTGACAACAGTTTGCCATGCCCCAAGACTACGCCCCGCACGAAGACTTCATCCGCCCGGCGCGGGGTGAACCAAGCTTGCGGTATGTGTTTTCAGTCGCCGTCATCTGCGTCGTGACATTCATGCTGTCGCCGGTCCTGATCTACATATTGCTGCCGTCACCGTTGAACGATGATATCTTTGAGATGACCACACCACTGGGCACGCTCCTGTCGTTTGGGACGTTCGGAATAACGGCCTATGTTGTCGTCAAAACCATCCGGTTCTTTCACAGGCGCGGGTTTTGGTCACTGATCGGGCCTTATCGCACCGCACTTGCAGATATACGCAAGGTGGCGATCGCCGTTGTGGCGAATCAGTTTTTCGTACAGATTGTGCTGCCCTTCGGGTCTTGGGGCGACGTTGCCGAAGTGCGGCCCATCGCCCTTTGGCTGGCATTGGTCCCGCTCAGCCTGTCGGTGATTTTCATACAGGTCAGTACCGAAGAACTGGTCTTTCGGGGATACCTGCAGCAGCAGCTTGCCTGCGTCTCGCAGAGCCGGTGGGTCTGGATGTTTTTGCCCTCCATCGCCTTCGGGACCATCCACTATTGGAACGGGAACAGCGCGCCCGAGGGCTTTGTCTACGCTTTCTGGGCCGGTCTGCTGGGGGTGGCCTGCGCCGACCTCACTGCGCGGACCGGATCGCTTGGGGCGGCCATCGGGCTGCATTTTGGCGTCAATGTCGTAGCGATCATGTTCGTCGGCATTCAGGATTGGCCATTTTCTGGACTGGCGCTGGTGCTGATTACCTATTTCGATCCAGATGTGCTGAGCGCAGAGATTATAGCGGAAGGCATGACTTGGGTGATCCTGAGCATGATCATGTCCGCCGTCTCGGTCCTGATCGTCTGGCTGGTGGCACGTATCACCATTCGGCGCTGATTGCATTTCATGACGCCCCGTCATATTTGATGGGGCAACACCCCTGAGAGGCCGCGCCTTATGAACTGGATTACCAACTACGTCCGCCCTACCATCAACTCGCTTTTTTCACGCCGCGAGGTGCCGGACAATCTTTGGACGAAGTGCGACAACTGCGGCACGATGCTGTTTCACCGCGAGCTGGCCGATAACCTGAATGTCTGTACCAACTGTGATCACCATATGGCGATAGGTGCGCGCGACAGGCTGAAGTCGATCTTCGACGGCGGTATCTTTGTTGAGGTTGCTGTGCCCGAACCCACCGCCGACCCCCTGCATTTCCGTGACCAGAAGCGCTATACCGACCGGATCAAGGAAGCGCGCAAAAAGACCGGCGAAAAAGACGCGATGCTGGTGGCCGAAGGCGAAATGGGCCGCACAGGCGTCGTTGTTGCGGTGCAGGACTTTTCCTTCATGGGCGGGTCGATGTCGATGTACGTTGGCAACGCAATTGTTGCCGCTGCCGAGCGTGCCATTGAACTAAAACGCCCACTGATCCTGTTTTCTGCTGCCGGTGGTGCACGGATGCAGGAAGGTATCCTTGGCTTGATGCAAATGCCACGTACAACCATCGCCGTGCAGATGCTGAAAGAGGCGGGCCTGCCGTACATCGTTGTGCTGACCCACCCGACGACCGGAGGTGTTACGGCGTCCTATGCCATGCTGGGTGACGTACAGATTGCCGAACCTAACGCACTGATCGGCTTTGCTGGCGCCCGCGTCATTGAACAGACCATCGGAGAAAAACTGCCCGAAGGGTTTCAGCGCGCCGAATATCTCTTGGATCATGGGATGCTTGACCGGGTGACGAAACGGACGGTTTTGAAGGATGAGTTGGTGACGATTGTGCGTTTGTTGATGAAGCAGGACACCCCCGTGAAAGGTGATCTGCCTGCCCCTGAAATCAAGTCTGATGCCGCGGCCGCAGCCGAAGCGCCTGACAAGCCGGCGGAAGAAGCCAAGTGATCCAAACCTCTGACGTGATCCTGGAACGGATGATGGCCTTGCATCCCAAGGTCATTGATTTGACCTTGGACCGTGTCTGGCGGCTGTTGGAGGCCGTCGGAAACCCGCAAGACCGCCTGCCGCCCGTGATCCATGTGGCCGGGACAAACGGCAAAGGGTCCACCCAAGCCATGATCCGCGCGGGACTGGAGGCGGGTGGATCGAAAGTGCACGCCTATACCTCCCCGCATCTGGCGCGTTTTCACGAGCGAATCCGGCTGGCGGGCGATCTTATCACTGAAGAGGCGCTGACCGATGTGCTTGATCGGTGTTATGTGGCCAACGGGCCTGATCCGATCACTTACTTTGAGATCACGACCGTCGCTGGTTTGCTGGCGTTCGCCGAAACCCCTGCAGATTACACACTGCTTGAGGTCGGCCTTGGCGGGCGTCTGGACGCCACCAATGTCATCTCCGATCCCGCGATCACCATCATTACCCCTGTTGATTTGGACCACCAGCAGTTCCTCGGTGATACGCTTAGGGCCATCGCGGGTGAAAAGGCCGGGATTATCAAGCGCGGTGTACCCTGTGTTGTCGGGCCGCAGCATGAAGAAAGCATGGATGTGATTGAAGCAAAGGCCGAGGCGCTCGGCGCTCCGCTACTCGCGTATGGGCAGCACTGGCATGTGAGTGTGGAGCGTGACCGGCTGGTCTATCAGGATGAACGCGGTCTGCTTGATCTGCCGCTGCCAAACTTGCCCGGGCCACATCAGGTGATGAACGCAGGCGCAGCGATTGCCGCTCTGCGCGCGCTCGGCCGCGACGCGGCGGCCTGCGAAGCGGCAGTGACCCGCGCCTACTGGCCAGCGCGGATGGAAAAGCTGACTGAAGGTGCTTTGGTCGATCTGGCTGCCCCGGCAGAGCTTTGGCTGGATGGTGGGCACAATCCGGCCGCGGGACAGGCACTTGCCGACACACTCCGCGCGCAACCGCCAAGACCAACGCATCTGATCTGCGGGATGCTCAACACCAAGGACATTGGCGGCTACCTGCGGCATTTGGCCGGGGTGGCGAAGACACTGATGGCTGTTTCAATCCCCGGCGAAACTGCAACGATCCCTGCCGCGCAAACGGCGGCAGAGTCGGAAATGGTGGGCCTGCCAGCGCGCGAAGCGACTGATGTGAAAACGGCGATTGCGACAATTGTCAAAGACACGCCGAACGCGCGTATCCTGATTTGCGGGTCGCTCTATCTGGCAGGGCATGTGATGCGGGAGAACGGCGCTTGATGAAAGGTTTGATCGCAGCAGCCTGTGTGCTGGCGACTGGTGCGAACGCGGCAGATTTCTATTTCTGCTGGGACGGGGCGAACGGCTATACCATGACCGGGCAGATGAGCATCAATCCCGCGTCATTGAACAAACCGATTGTGACGCAAGACGACGTCACGCTGTTCAAGATCGCTTAGCTATCATGACGGACAGCTGCTGGGCAAATGGGATCTGGCGAACATGGCTGAAGATACCAGCTGGGTTTTGAACTACGATCCGACGCGCAGTGTCTTCATGACGCCCGGTGAAATGGGGCTGGGCGTCAGCCAGGCCTGGAATGCCGACGGCACGGCGACTGACTGCGGCAACCCCGGTTTTGGATTCAACCTTGGGAACTTTGCGCAGGATTTCTGCCTGAATGGCGTGTGGTTGGAGGAAAGCGGGATGCCGCCCGAGACCCCGTTTCTGGTCAGCCCGGTGCCGGTTGATCCGCTTTGCCGGGTCTATGCGCCAACTAGTTGACCGATTCGCGAATCAGTCTCTTGACGGCGAATCACTTCATCGCGTAGTGTCACTGGTAACGTGAAGCGCCATAAGAAATAGGCGCGTGCGAGCAGTATTGGCAGGGCGAGCAGATGGGCCGTAATGGCCTGTCTTCTTGTTTTTTAGCGCCTTGGGCCCTGACAGCGGAATTCACCATACTCGCAACATCTTGCCGCCACGACTTTGTACAATTTGCATGGCAGCCTTTCGCTGACTAGGGTGAGTGGACAGGCAGGGAACGGCGGAGTTTAACAATCGTGAAACGTATATTTGTTGGGGCAATTGCGGCCTTAGTGATCGCAGGGGCCAACCCTGCCGCTGCGGATCAGGATGCTGGCGCTTATCTGGCGGCAAGGCAGGCCGGGCTGGCCAACGATTTTGCGCAGGCCTCACAGTATTTCGCGCAAAGCTTGCTGACTGATCCGTCCAATCCCTATCTGCTTGAAAATGCGATGACGTCATTTCTGGCCTTGGGTGACGTATCGCGGGCGATCCCAGTGGCTCAGTCAATCGTGGACGACGGCTATGACAGCCAGATCGCAAACCTGACCCTAATGATTGCTGCCGCTGAAGCGGGAGACTGGGCGTCGATTTTCAATAGCCTTGAAATGGGACACAGTGTTGGCCCATTGGTGGATGGTCTGGCCAAGGGCTGGGCGCATCTGGGGCAGGGTGACATGGCAGAAGCCATTGCTAGCTTTGATCAGGTCATCGCAACAGAAGGCATGGCGGTTTATGGATTGACCCACAAAGCCTATGCGCTGGCCTCTGTCGGTGATTTTGAAGGGGCCGAGGCCATCCTTTCCGGGTCAATCCCCGGCGGCATGCGGTATAGCCGTCAAAGCGCGATGGCCCATGCTCAGGTCCTCAGCCAGTTGGGCAGCAACGACGATGCTTTGCAGATTGTTGATGCTGTTTTCGGTGGACAGATTGACCCCGGCATCGACCAACTGCGCGTGCGGCTGTCCGCAGATCAGGCTGTGGCCTACAGCGCGGTACGTTCGCCCGCGCAAGGTCTGGCTGATTTGTTCCATGTGATCGCAGGGCTTATTCAAGATGATGCCGCAAAGCAGTTCACGCTGATGTATGCCCGCGCCTCAGTCTACCTCTGGCCCGAGAATACGCCCGCTGTCTTGATGACCGCCGGTTTGCTGGAAGAGCTTGAACAATATGATCTGGCCAATGCGGCCTATTCGACCATCGCGCGCGACGATCCGTCGTTTCATGCAGCCGAGCTTGGCCGGGCCGAGGTGTTGCGCGCCGCGGGCCGCAAGGACGCAGCGATCGAAGTGCTTGAGGCACTGACGCGTAGCCATCCTGATTTGCCAGAGGTCTATGCCACCAAGGGTGATACCCTGCGACAAGCCGAACGCTATGATGAGGCCGTCACAACCTATTCCCGTGCGCTGGAGCTCTATGATGAAGGGCACAGTTCGCGTTGGTTTGTGCATTTCACACGCGGCATTTCCCATCACAAAAGTGATGACTGGCCCGGGGCCGAGGCCGATTTCCGGGCCTCACTTGCGCTGCGTCCGGACCATCCACAGGTGCTGAACTATCTGGGCTATTCTCTGGTCGAGCGTGGCGAAAAGCTGGATGAGGCGTTGGGCATGATTGAAACAGCTGCTGCTGCACGGCCCGACAATGGGGCCATCGTGGACAGTCTTGGTTGGGTCTATTTCCAACTGGGCCGTTACGAAGAGGCGGTCGTCCACCTTGAACGCGCAGCCTCGCTCGAACCTGTCGATCCGGTGATCAACGATCATCTGGGCGATGCGCTTTGGGCCGTGGGCCGCGAAATCGAGGCGCGTTTCCAATGGCAGCGTGCCTTGTCCTTTGCCCCAGAAGAGGAAGAAGCACTCCGTATCCGTGACAAGTTGCAACGTGGGTTAGATCTGGTTTTGGTCGATGAGGGGTTTGCCCCCATTCGGATCGCCAGTGGCGACGATTAAGGCCAGCGCCCCCGCCAAGGTCAATCTGACCTTGCATGTGACCGGTCAGCGGGATGACGGGTATCATTTGCTCGATAGTCTGGTGGTATTTGCAGATGTCGCTGATCAGATCAGCGCCAGCGTCGCACCTGATTTGCGCATGACAGCAAGCGGCCCTTTTTCGACAGGGGTGCCCACCGATCACACCAACCTGATCATGCGCGCAGCAGAAGCTTTGCGCTCTGTCCGTGGTGTCACCAAAGGCGCCGCACTTGCGCTCGAAAAGCACCTGCCACATGCTGCAGGTATCGGGAGCGGGTCGTCTGACGCCGCCACCACCCTGGCGATGCTGGCTGAACTGTGGCAAGTCGCTCCGTTACCTGCCACCGCGCCTGAAGTTGTCGCTTTGGGCGCTGACGTGCCCGTTTGCGTCGGCGCACCACGCCCTGTGCGCATGTCCGGCATTGGCGATGTCCTGTCCCCAGTTGCGGGATTGCCGGACTGCGCCATGATCCTTGTGCGTCCACCCGTCGAGGTCCCGACCGGTCCGGTGTTTCAGAGTCTTGCCACCAAAGAGGGCAAACCCATGGACGCACTGCCAGAGGGGCTGGACTACGACGCGTTCATCCGGTGGCTCGCCGCGCAACGCAATGATTTGCAGATCCCCGCAGAGGCCATTGCACCCGAGATCACAGAAGCCATCGACAAACTGAAATCACTGCCCGCTGTGTCCTTGGCGAGGATGTCCGGCTCTGGGTCCACCTGTTTTGCGCTGGTTAAGGACATGGCAACTGCGCGGCACGTTGCGCGGATCGTGCAGGTCGCCAAGATGGATTGGTGGGTTGCACCTGCCGCTTTGCTCTGACGGCGCATAATTTTCGTCAAAAATCTTTGACGTTCACCCGTCGTTGATTGGCTGATCCATCCGTTTCCAAAGCAAACTCAACAACGTTTCCCCCGCCAACGGGTTCACGCAGTCCGAAATCAGGACGGGTGCACCAAATGCTAAGGGCGTGGGTAGCGGAATGCTAGGTGGCGCTTGCATGGCCACAGGTGGGATACTGGCAAAATCAGTCGCATCTGTCATAGCCGAACCTTAGCGAGAGAACCTGAACCGCGCAAACTCAGTAGTCGCGCGATCTCTGCCATTGACTGGACTTGGATTGCGCCGGTGCCGTCCAATCGATCCGGATCCCCATCCGCCACATAACCAAAGCACCGAATACCTGCAGCCTGCGCAGCGCGACATCCTGACGGCATGTCGTCGATCATCACGGTTTGCGTAGCTGCAACCCCCATATCCGCCATGATCTTGAATAGCATATCCGGCTTTGGTTTCGGCCCATGCTCATGCCCCGAATAGATACGCCCTTCAAACCGCGACCACAGCCCAGAGGGACGCAATGTGATTTCCATCTTCTGCATTGGCCCGTTGGAGGCAATGGCAATCGCGATCCCGTTTGCCAACAGATTATCAATTAGGGCGTCAACTCCGGCGATGAGCGCAACTCCATGCCGCAGCGCGCCAAAGACCTCATCATAAATCGCGTTGAGCCACCCGTCAGGCAATACCGCTCCGCGCTTCGCCGCTTCGATCCCGACAGAAGCCATGGTTCCACCAGGGAATAGCGTGATGATCTCGTCCTCTGCGATTGTTAGCCCGTACCGCCCTAGAAAATCGGCAATGATCTTGTTTGTCACAGCCTCCGTGTCGACCAACACGCCATCGCAATCGAAGATGACCAATTTAGGCGTCATGACACAGAAAGCTGACCCACGTGTCGCCATAGCGGCGTTGATCCAGGCCGGTGAAGCCGGGTGGCGCAATTTGCGGATTGCTTTCCTCCCAAACGATCACTGCGTCAGGCGCGAGCCATCCGGCGGCCTTTGCAGTCGCCAGAGCTTTGCCGCCTAACGCCTGTCCATAAGGGGGATCAAGGAACACCAGCTGACAAGCTTCACCCTGCGGTAGCTTAACAGCATCGACACCCAGTACGGTTGCGTCGTCTTGCCTGCGCAACTTGGCAACGTTTTCGCGGATCAGTTTCTGCGCGACCCGCCCGCTGTCCACCAAGGTGACATGGGCGGCACCGCGCGACAGTGCCTCCAATCCCAATGCACCAGTCCCTGCAAACAGGTCCAGCACCCGCATATCATTGATCGGATCGCCAAAGCGTCCGCCTTGCAGCACGTTAAACAGGCTCTCGCGGACCCGGTCTGTGGTGGGGCGCAAATGCGCGCCCGCATCGCCCTTTCCGACCGCTGCCAATGCAGTTCCGCGATAGGTGCCGCCAATGATCCTCACGGTTTCAGCAGGGCTTTCATATCAGTGGCCGGATCGGTGATCAGCGCCGGATCGGGACTGCGCCCTGCTTCGATCAAGCGCTTGCCGATCATGTAGTTGCGTGGATCGTTCATGGCATCAACGGCGAGCAACGTATCGCCCTTGTAGTACCAATTCGACTGCACACCGGGGGCATCACCCATGCGCACATGGACATCCGTGTAGCCGATGTTCAGACCCGCAATTTGCAGTTTGCAGTCGTATTGATCCGACCAGAACCATGGCTTGGGTTTGTAAGGTTGATCTCCGCCTGCGATATTCACGGCGACCGCCTCGGCCTGATCAATGGCGTTGCCCACACTTTCCAACCGGATGGTTTGGCCGCCAAACAGGCACGACGCACAATCGCCCGCCGCCCAGATATGCGGATCAGAGGTGCGACCGTGACTGTCCGTCGTGATCCCATTGCCCACATCAACCCCCGCACTCTCGGCCAAGATTGTTGCAGGCGTGATCCCGACGCCGACGACAGCGAAATCAATGGCCAGCTCGGTACCGTCCGTCAGGATTGCACCTGTGACATGGTCATCACCCAACAGGCGGTCGAGGCCGACCCCCTCCCGGACATCAACCCCATGCGATTTATGAAGCGTGCGGAAATAATCGGAGGTCTGTGGTGCCGCCACGCGTTGCAGGATACGATCAGCCATCTCAACCAGCGTGACCTGCAGCCCTAGCTTGGAGGCTACCGCTGCCGCTTCCAGCCCGATGTAACCGCCACCAATAATCAACACACGCTTGCCTGCGGTGAAGGCCGGGGCCATTGCGTCAGCATCACTCAAGTCGCGGACAGCGAGCACACCGTCCAGCATCCCGCCAATCGCCGCAGGCAAGGTGCGCGGATGTGCGCCGACCGTCAACGCCAGCTCATCATAGGCCAACGTCTCGCCATCGCTCAAAGTCACCGTCTGCGCAGCACTGTCGATCCCCGTCACACGGGTGTCCAAACGCAAGGTGATATCCTGATCGGCATAGAACTCAGCGGGGCGCAGATAAAGCCGCTCCTCGGCCATCTCCCCAAGCAAATAGGCCTTCGAGAGAGGGGGACGTTGATATGGGGGCACCTTCTCGGCCCCGATCAGTGTGATCTGCCCTTCAAACCCAACGGCACGCAATTTTGCGACAAGCGACGCACCGGCCTGTCCGGCGCCAACGACAACAACATGAGGCATGCGGGGGTTTACCTTTCGATCTGACTGGTACTTGTTCCTGCAAACTCTATATGTGAAGCGACAGCAGAAACAATTGCGAACGAGGGCTAGCGATATGACAATCAAGACAGGCGACACTTTGCCAAATGCGACATTGCTGCAAATGGGCGGTGATGGTCCGGAACAGGTGGTTCTGGCCGACAAGCTGAAGGATCGCAAAGTCGTGCTCTTCGGCCTGCCCGGTGCCTACACCGGCACGTGCTCTACGGCCCATGTGCCCAGCTTCATGGTCACCTTCGATGACTTCAAAGCCAAAGGGGTGGATGAGATTATCTGCGTCGCCGTCAATGACCCCTTCGTCATGCAGGCCTGGGGCGAAAGTACCCGCGCGACCGAAACGGGGATCACCATGCTGGCCGATGCGGAAAGCGCATTCACCACAGCCATCGGCATGAACTTCAGTGCGCCACCTGTCGGTTTTGTGGATCGGTCGAAACGCTACGCTATGCTGGTCGACAACGGCGTGGTTGAGATATTGAACGAAGAACTCAGCCCCGGCGAATGCGAAATCTCGGCAGGTGAGACATTGCTGGCCGCCATGGATTATCAGGAAAAGGCACTGGACTAGATACTGTAAGACCCGCCCAAAAGGGCCGGTCCCTTACAATCTTTCCGCGCAGCACGGCAGGCCGCGACGGGAGTGCGATAGTGGTCTTTTTCGTAAATGATGCATTTCGACAAGAGTAGGGTTTGAGCCCAAAGTGGCCGATACTGAACCGCGTACGAACGTCAGTTATTCGGATTCTACGGCCAGCCGTCTGACCAAAACCAAGATCAGCATCACTGCGACGAACAGAAACCCGGCCCCCACAATCCATGCGATGGGTGTAGAATAGATTTCAGCGACAGTTCCTGCCAAAACCAGACCCAATGCGCCCCCCAACTGTTGTATCAGCGATCTTAGCGATAGCATGGTCGACCGCTGACGGTCTTCTACGCAGCGATGCAGAATGCTGCTCGCCGGTGTTTCGCTGACACCAAGGATGACAGAATACAGGACGAATACTGTCACAAAGCCGATGATACTGCCTTGCAACGCCAATGCGATCTGAACGCCTGCCAGGCAAGCGAAGGTCGCAGCCAGCGTCATGGCGTGCCGCCGCTTGAAGATCCGGCTGATGTGCGGAGACATGGATGCGCCGAAAGCGATGGAGAAGAAATAGGTCGCAGTGACGACACCGATGATGGTGTTTGCGTAGCCCGCATCTAACATGGGTTTTGCGTGGGTCGGCCAAAGCACCTCGACTGGGTTGGTTGCCATCAGAAAAAACGCCAACGCTGCCAGCAGGATCGACAGAGCCGGATGTTTAAGAGCCAAAAGGCCCGCGTCTTTTATCACCGTTGGAACATTGGCGAAGCCGTGCATGAGTGAAGCGACGTTCCTTGGACGTGGTTTTTCGACAATGGCCAACATCGTGAAAACAAACACGCCCAACATCACGCCAATGCTTGCCAGGTAGGACACATCATAGATGCTGAACCCGAGGCTTTTTGCGACCTCGCCCAAAACATCGGGCAGAAGACCTCCGAGGACGGCGCCCATAGCTAGCCCTACTGCGTTAGCCCATTGCGCTTTGGCCAGCGCGGGCTGGACGTCTACATTAGGTGCGCGGGCCTTGAAGGTTTCAACAAACCACGCGTCGAGCGTGCCTGACCTGAGCGCGCGTCCAAAACCGATGAATGCAAACGAAAGCGCCAGCACATGGAAATCACGTGTCGAGAGAAAGAGCGCGAGTGAAATCAAGCTGGCGACGACTGCCGTCAAAAAGACCGGCTTGCGGCCAATACTGTCGGCAAGACCGCCAAACGGCAGCTCCATCGCCATTGTCGTGAGCGAGTAGACCCCAAAGAGAAGGGAGATTTGAAAGAGGTCCATGCCACGGTCAGTCAATGCCAGAGCGACAACGGCGACTGTCAGTCCCATCGCAAAACGGTCAAGGCACTGGTGCAACTGAAACACGCGAATGTGCCGTCGCGCTGACGGGTTCAGTGCTGCGAAAGAAAACTCGATTTCGGTGGCCATCTTTGCAGCATCGTCGTTGCTGTCGACAAGCACAATACCTCAGGCGAGCGGCAACCTGTTTCGCACGACAAAGCGCCGTCCGAACACTTGCAAAGAAAGGCTGCAAAGGGCCGCGTCTAGATCCTTGACCGCACAATCCTTGTCGCACCGCAGTGTGAAGACCTGAGCATGTGCAGTATCATTCGTGCTGCGTTAGCGCGCAGCGAGAAACTCGAATTCACAGATTAGGCTCTTAGAGGCCGAATGCACTCGCAGATGTACCACTAGCAAGTGCGCGCTAGGAACGGCTCTTCAATTTGACGCAATAGCCTCGATGTTAACGCGGTGCCGACGTCTGGTTTTGGCGGGAGGATTGTGGGTCCGATCAATGCGGACGCATCTGCGCCTAAAAAGCGTGGCCTCTACAAAAGAAAGTAATCTCAAACTGAGACACTACCACGAATTTGACCAATGCTGCGGAGCCGATGACTGTTTGCTTCGAGTTGGCGAGCCTTGTCGACAGCAATGTTCAAAAGGGCTTTGGCGCAAACAGGAGTTTCAAATACGTCCTGAACAACATGATCTGTTCAGATGCACTATTGTGCTCACGAAGGGCACGTTGAAGTACCAATCCACCTTCTACCACTCCGGACACCATGTCGCCCAAAGCATCCATATTGACAACTTCCCGGGGTTCATACTTCTCGGCGATTTCTTCAAACATCCCCCTGAACCGCTTGCGCCATCCCAGAATGGCTTGCCGGTTCAACTCGCGAACGCCGTCGTCAAAGAGCCGATCCTGATATGCTGTCGATGCTATCACGCAGCCGGGGTGCCCTTCGGGCATGTCCTCAAGCATCTCCGCCAACAGCTTCAGCCCGATCAGCATGCAATGCAGCGGGTCGTCGTTTAACTCCCGCGCCCTGGCAAAGAGATCGTCATAAAGCGCGTCTTCATTTTCGATGTACCGCTCCAGCATTGCGCGCGCCAAGGCGTTCTTATCCTTGAAGTGGTAGAAAAATCCGCCACGCGATATCTCCGCACCTGCAACAATCTCTTCAATTGAGGTTGCTTCAAACCCTTTGTCCAAAACAGCCGCCTCGGCGATGTCGAGGATTCTGCTTCGTGTATCGACTTTTTGGTCCACGGCGTGCCTCTCACTGTACTGCGAGTCCAGTTGACCGCATTTCGGAGATAGGACGTATCAACTGTCTTTCGATTACCGACTGAATTTACAGCAAAAATTGAAATGAAACAACCGGACCACGCGACAACTATCAGTTGGCACAAGGTCAGAAGTATCTCCTTGGCACAAACAGACAAGGACAGCTTCGATGCGCATTCAAACACTGAAAGAGACCCGCCGTTTCTTCCTCTCTGACGGAGGACTGGAGACATTTTTGATTTTCGATAAAGGCTATGAATTGCCCTGCTTCTCGGCAGCGGTGTTGTTGGAGACAGATCAAGGCCGCGCTGATCTGCGGGCTTACTTCGAGCGGTTCATTGATATCGCAAAAACGTCCGGTCGTGGGTTCATTCTGGATGCACCGACCTGGCGCGCGGGAACCGCATGGGCTGGGCCACTTGGTCAGACGCTCAAGGAGGTTATGGAGACGAACAGACGGGCGGTCTCTTTTGTCTCTGATCTACGTACGCAGCACGAAACCGGCGACTGCCCGATCCTTATCAATGGATTGGTAGGCCCTGCGGGCGATGCATATGCGCCGGACACTGAGATTTCTCAGCAAGACGCGTTGCTGATCCACGCACCTCAGATTCATGCGCTTGGCAAGGCGGGCGTTGATATGATCAGTGCCATGACGCTGACCCATGCAGGTGAAGCCATCGGCATCGTCCAGGCTGCGCAGGAAATCGATGTACCTGCTGTCATCGCCTTTACGCTGGAAACCGATGGACACTTGCCGTCGGGCCAATCGCTCGGTGATGCGATCGCCGAGGTCGATGCCGCGACTGACAGTGGCCCGCTTTACTACATGATCAACTGTGCGCATCCGGATCATTTCCGCGACGTGCTGGATACCACCCAAGCATGGACCCTGCGCATTGGCGGCATTCGGTCCAATGCGTCACGCCAAAGCCATACCGAGTTGGACGAAGCCGAAACCCTCGATGACGGCAATCCGGCAGAGCTTGGCAAACTTAGCGCGGATCTTCTTTCGCGCCTTCCCAACATCCGGGTTTTGGGCGGTTGCTGCGGAACCGACCACCGGCATGTGGGCTGCATTGCGGCGCATGACCATCCGCTGACTGCAGCCTGACACTTACTAAATCCAAAACACACTGAAAGGACTTCAAATGTTCAAGACACTCATTACTTCAACAGCTCTTGCTTTGTCACTGACGACATTCGCGAAAGCCGAGGCCCCCGTGGCCTTTGACGTGGCCGAAGATCACACCCGCATTCACATGGCAGCCGCGCCTGTACATGAAAACGGGATGCCTGCACACGGCAATGCCTTTGTCAGCCAAGGCTATATCTACCCCGAAGGCACGCTTTCTGACGGGACCGTGGGCGTTCTTGAAGATGGCAGCCCAGCGTTCCCGGATCTCGTTTTGGGCACTTGGACCTGTGATGGCTTCTTCGTCGGTGAAGGCGGCAATGCGACGACCGGCGTCTGGATCATCAGCCGCCAGACCTTTGCCTTCAACGACGGAGCGACTGTCGTAACGCAAGGGACTGAGATTGCCGATATCGGTCAGCCAAACCTGCGCCCCGTCACCGGCGCAACAGGAGACTTCGCCAAAATGGGCGGCGGACTGACCCAAACAACGCTTGGTTTCAATGACTTCTGGGGCCTCAGTGCAACCTATTCATTTGAAGGGACCGCAGTGGTCCCGGTTTTGGCCCAAGACGCTGCATACCATATCGGCGGGTTCGAGCAGGCACCGGCAATCGAAGATGACCACTTGGAATGGGACTCCGGTGCGCCGGTCGGGCCCATTTTTGATGACAGCGTCATCCCCTCTATCTGACGCCGAAAAGAAAAGGTCGGGCATGTTCTTACGCCCGACCAATCACAAACATGCCAATTAGGTTAGAACAATGAACGTACAATCCTCACTTTCAATCCGACAAGCCGATACTTTGGATGCCGAAAGCCTAGCCAAGCTGATCAATCTCGCAGGCGAAGGCATCCCGAATTGGCTTTGGACCCGTTCCTGCTTTGAAGGTCAAACACCGCTCGAGGTCGGCATAGAGCGTGCAAAACGCACAACTGGTGGGTTCTCTTACACAAACGCTTTGGTCGCCGAGCCATATGGGCACCCAATGGGAATGGTCCTTAGCTACGCAATAACCGAAGCGCCAACCGAAGACCCTGACGATCTGCTTAAGCACCGATTGCCCCCTTTGTTGCGCTCGAAAAACTGTCAGTGAACACATGGTTCATCAATGCGTTGGCTGTTTTTGAAGAAGGACAAAACCAAGGCATAGGCTCGCAACTTTTAGCGGCCGCAGAAGATCAGGCCCGTGACAACGGCTTCGACAAGATGAGTATTCAAGTCTACGCGCAGAACACCGGCGCGGTGCGCTTGTATGAGCGCCTTGGCTATGTGCGGGTCGCAAGCGACCCTGTGCGGCTACACCCAAGTCCGCCCTACTACACTGGCGATGTTCTCTTGCTGATGAAAACCCTTGAAGGCCGCGCTGCCTGAGGCAGTGGATTTACGAAAGATTTGGTTATGATGTCCTATTGGTTGGTTCTCACTGCTGTCGGGGCCAGCTTTTCGCTTGGCAGCGTACTGTTAAAACAGTTTGCTGACACGGGTGTGGGCTCGGCTTTGCTCTTTGCTATCCTTGTTCTGGGGATTGGCAATCTGGCTTATGTGCGGCTGCTCGCGCATGGGCTCGGAAACGGGGCTGTATTGTCCAGCATGAGTCAGGTCGTCGCACTATCCATTCTTGGAGCCGTGCTTTTTGGAGAACGCCTCGGGTTGCCGCAATTGGCTGGGTTGGGGCTGGCCATCGTCAGTATCTGGCTCTTCTCGCAATCCCGTTGACGTAGCATGTGGTGGCGACAATGAACGTTCGATGTTCAGTTGGCCTCGCTCCAGCGTCGCTTTCGGTGAGCGTGCGGACTGTTGTTCTGGGCCCGCATCTGGCAATGAAGTCGCTGTGCAGCTGCCACCTCCGCTGACGGCACCGGCATTCTTTCCTGCCACGCACCGATTGGGATGGCTGGTCAATACGGTGAAAACGCTATCGCCAATGCCGCACACCATGAAAACAGGCGAGAAGTCTGGGAGATGCTTGTGCGGCGGGTTGCCGAACTGCTTGAGTATCCCGTATGCCAAGTCTTCCCTCAAAACACTTCGCTGCTTTTAAGACAAAGCTTCGTCAGAATGCCCAATGCGTCAGCTCAGGCAAAGCCACCCTGACGCGGTACTTGGCGTTACCCCTGCACCTGGACCACAGTCCGGGTTGGGAAGGGGATGTCGACGCCCGCACCATCTAGCGCCTCTTTCACCTGCCGTTTCATGTCGGCTTGAAAGGCAAAGTAGTCACCACTGTCGCACCAGACCCGCACCAGAAAATCGACCGAGCTGTCACCAAGGTTGTTGACCTGAATGAACGGCTCGGGGTCTGTCTTGGCGCGCGGATCGGCCAGAATGGTCGATCGGATCGTGTCTTCTGCCAGTTTCAGATTGGCCCCATAGCCCACCCCAAAAACCCACTCCGCCCGGCGCGTGTCATAGCTGGAATAGTTGGTGATCGTATTCCCCCAGACCTGCGCGTTGGGTATGATGATCTGCACGTTACTGACAGCGGCGAGTTCGGTGTAGTTCAGGGTGATGTCTTTGACCGTACCCATTTGCCCGTTCACTTCAACGAAGTCACCGATCTTGATCGGGCGGAAAAAGACGATCATCACGCCCGCCGCCACATTTGACAGCGTGCCCTGCAAAGCCAAGCCGATCGCCAGGCCTGCCGCACCGATAACTGCGACGACAGAGGTCGTCTGCACGCCGAATGTGTTCAGTACAAACAGGAATGCAAAGCCGATGACGACATAGCGCGCCACATTGCCCAGAAAGTTGAACAGTGTGACGTCAAGGTGATCGTACTTCTGCCCCAGCCGGATGATCCTGCGGCGGACCCACCCACCGACGAGAAACCCAACAAACAAAATGGTGAGCGCTGCCAGCACACTGCCGATCGCAGAAACGAAAAACTCAAGTGTCAGCAGGTCCGAAATGGTTTTCCCATCCCAGAGCACGGTATTCAGCAAAGCGTCCAATTCAGCCCCCGGCCAGTTTGTCCAGAATAGTGCCCAGTTTGGCATCCAGCGCGCTTAGGCCACCTGCATCATGCGTCGTCAAGGTCACTTCCACGGTTTTATAGACGTTTGACCATTCGGGGTGGTGGTTCAGCTTTTCGGCATGGATCGCGGCTTGGGTCATGAACCCAAAGGCCCCAATGAAGTTGCCAAAAACGAACTTCTTGTAGATCGCGTCGCGCCCATCCACCAAGGTCCAACCGTTCGCCAAAAGCGGGTCGATGTGTTCTGCGCGCGCGGCGTCGGTCAATTTCTCGGTCATTGGTGATCCTCCATGTCGGTTTTGCGAAAGGGGCCGTAGCTGGTCAGCACTTCGATTTCATTGTCGACGGCATCGCGTTCGGCGTCCAGATAGCGAGCCACTGCATCTTTGAAGCCTGCATCCCCAAACCAATGCAGTGAATGGGTGGCCACGGGCAGATACCCCCGCGCCAGCTTGTGTTCGCCCTGTGCGCCAGCCTCGACCTTGCCCAGCCCGTTTCGGATGGCATAGTCGATGGCGCGATAATAGCAGATCTCAAAGTGCAGGCAGGGGTGATGCTCAATACACCCCCAGTAGCGGCCAAAAAGCGTATCGCGTCCAATGAAATTCAGCGCCCCCGCAACAGGCCGACCATCGCGCAGGGCGAGCACCATCAGCATATCATCCCGCATTGTCTGATGGGCAAAATGAAAAAAATTGCGCGTCAGATAGGGCGTGCCCCATTTGCGGTTACCGGTGTCCTGATAGAAGATCCAGAATGCATCCCAATGCTCGGGCTGTATCTGGTCACCCGTCAGCTCAACAATCTCGCCGCCAAAGTCATTGGCCTGCGCCCGCTCTTTGCGCATATTCTTGCGCTTTCGGCTGGAGAGTGAGCCGAGGAATGCCTCGAAATCCGCATAACCATCATTGACCCAATGAAACTGTTGACCGATCCGGGTCAGCAGGCCCATCTCGGCTCCGGCGATGGCCTCGGCTTCGGTGCAAAAGGTGGCATGGACTGACGACAGTTCGTTGTCCGCAGCAATCTGGACCGCGCCTTGAACCAGTGCCGACATCCCCGTGACCTCGTGTCCGGGCTTTGTTAGAAACCGCCGCCCTGTCGCCGGGGTAAATGGCACAGCGATTTGCAACTTGGGATAATACCGTCCGCCTGCGTTCTCGTAGGCATGCGCCCAGTTGTGATCGAAGATATACTCGCCCTGCGAATGCCCCTTGGCATAAAGTGGCGCTACCGCGATCATCTCGCCATCTTGTTTAGCGGTCACATAGCGCGGCTGCCATCCGCTGCCGGGGCCAACTGAACCGCTGTCTTCCAATGCCTTCAAAAACCGATGCGTCGTGAACGGATCATAGGGCCGCCCATCCACAGCCTCCGGGCAAGCGCAGTCATCCCAATCAGACGCAGCAATCGCGTTGATCGTGGGATGCGCAGTGATTTCGATGGGTGCGTCGCTCATAAGGTGCAACTTGGGCGCATCGCTGGCGGCGTCAAGCCAGATAGCCCTCGAATGTCACATTATCCACGATACGGCGGGCGTCAGCTTCGGCCTGGGGTGACCGAATGGTCCAGGTTAGAATCTTTGCACCCAGCGCCTTCAGCTCTTCCACGCGCGGTCGGTCAAGGTCTGCCGCCTCATGGCTGATAAAGCACGCCCCCACCCGGTCATAATCCGGGATTTCGCGCAACGTGTCCCGGACGTGATCCGGGATCTCTGGCCAGAATATGTCCTGATAGCTTGAGGTCACGATGCCGCGCGGAATACTCGGTGCCAGCTCTGCGCAAACACCCACGGCATGCGGGTTAAATGACATCAAAGCCGCGTCGCCTTTGTAGTCTTGCAATGCCTGACAGGTCGCCGCCTCCAATGGGCCAACGTCAGGGCCCATTGCGCCATCCTGATCCTTGATCTCGATCAGCAAGGGCACCTTGCCCGCCACCATCCCGAGCACCTTGTCTAACGAAGGGATCATACCGCTGTCATCGGTCAGGGCTATCGCTTCCAGCTCTGCACGGGTCCGATCCCGTACAGCGCCGGTTTCCCCGGTCAGCCGGTCCAGTGCATCGTCATGAAATACCATCGCATGACCATCGCTGGTCAGTTGCACATCAATCTCGATGCCATAGCCCGCGTCCAGCGCGGCCTGAATGGACTTCACGCCATTCTCCACACGTCCAGCCTTGCGATCATGCAAGGCCCGGTGCGTGATCGGGCGCGCAAAGAAAGAGGCAGGCAGGGTCATTTAATCTGAAAGATCGCTTCGATCTCAACGGCCACACCGAAAGGCAGGCTCGCCGCACTGACGGCAGAACGTGCATGGCGGCCCTTGTCGCCCAGGGCGGCGACCATGAAATCAGAGGCCCCATTAATGACTTTCGGCTGATCACCAAAGTCAGGGGTTGAGTTGACAAAACCCACCAGCTTCACGACACGCTCCAGACGATCAATCTCACCACCGCAAGCCGCCTTCAATTGCGCCAAAAGACTGATGGCACAGGTTTGCGCCGCAGCCGCACCGGCCTCGGCATCCATATCCGCGCCAAGTTTGCCTGTGATCATGCCATCAGCGTTGGCCGAAATCTGACCAGACACGTAGACCATATCACCCGCGATCACATAAGGCACATAGTTGGCCGCCGGGGCGGGTGCATCCGGCAGTGTCACACCCAGTTCCGCCAGTTTGGTTTCAATCACGCTCATTGCAGGTCTCCTTTAAAGCTTGCGCGGACGCTAACCGGCAACGGGGCAGCGTGCAATCAGGTTGCCATTTCGTCAGGTCATCTGTGTTTGCGGCAATCAAAACGTTGAATGGGGCAGGCGAATGGTCAAAGATACAACTCTGATGCGATACACTTTACCACATATAGCCCTTGCTCTTGCCTGCGGCCCTGCCGCGTTGGGTGCTAGCCCATATGACGGCGTATACAAACAAACGGCCAACGCGGAATGTGCGCTGGTCGGTGTAGAAGGCGGATCGCTCAAGATTGAAGCTGACATCTTTTACGGGGTCGAAGTTGAATGCCGTATGGCGAACCCGACCGCAGTCGAAGATATGGATGCCACGCTTTATGATATGCAATGCACGGGTGAGGGCGAAACATGGACAGAACGTGCCTTGATGATGCCCGATGCCGAAAACACGGGGCTGTACATGATCTGGAACGGCTACGCCTTCCGTTATGATCGTTGCGAAAGGCCCTAGTTTTGCTCGGTCAGAATACTGTCCAGCAGGTTCAAGATATCCTGTGCAGGCGCTTGGCCACCCTGACTTTCCAGAACACCAGTCGCGGCGGGACGCTGCGGTATCACAAGAGGCAGTGGTGTCGGTTGCTTACCACTTAGCACGCCCAGCATCGTCTCGCGCCAGATTGTTGCGGGCAGGCCACCGCCGGTGACGCCTGTCAGGCGGCTATTATCATCATAGCCCATCCAAACGCCCGTGACGTAGTCACCGGTGAACCCGATAAACCAAGCGTCGCGCGACCCTTGCGTCGTGCCGGTCTTACCAGCAATCGGCCAGCCATCAATACGCGCGCGCCGCCCGGTCCCTTCGTCGACGACTTTGGTCATCATCCAGGTCAACTGGCGCGCGGCCTCTTCACGGATGATCCGTTCACCGATGCCCACATCGGTCGCGTCCATCAAAGGTGTATCATCGCCCATCAGGCGCAGGTCCGTCAGCCCGTAAGGCGTCACCCGTGATCCGCCGTTCAGGATGCCAGCAAAGGCACCGGTCATATCCAGCAAAGTGCTTTCAGACACGCCTAGCGCCAGTGCCGGACCAGCCGCAAGATCGCCCTGTACACCAAAACCGTTAGCGACGTCGCTGACCAATCCGCGCCCCACTTCTTCAGACACGAGGATTGCTGGAATGTTGCGGCTACCTGCCAATGCTTCACTCATCGTGACCGGCCCGACAAATTCCCGGTCATAGTTCTCGGGGCACCACTGCGGTGATCCCTGCCGTTCCCAACAGGTCGGAGAGTCGTCAATCATGGCGTAAGGCGACATGCCCAGATCAAGGGCGGCGGCGTAGATGAACGGCTTAAAGGCAGAGCCCGTTTGCCGCAGTGCTTGCGTGGCCCGATTAAATGCGCCAGTTGCGCTGATGTTGCGCCCACCAACCATCGCGCGCACAGCACCGTCAGCCGACATGACAACGATGGCGGCCTGCGCCTCAGATCCTTCACGCACGTCGTTTTCAAAGACCTGAATAAGCGCCCGTTCCGCCGCGGCCTGAATGCGCTGATCCAGCGTTGTGCGGATAATCACATCTTCCGTCGTGTCGCGGGTAAAGAATTCTGGCCCGCTGGCCATTACCCAATCTGCGAAAAACCCGCCAGAGCTGGCGCGCGCGGCCTCAGACAAAGTTGCGGGGTTCAATCTCGCGTCGCGGGCCTCGGCTGCGCTTATATAGCTTTGATCCTCCATCAGACCGATCACAATTGAGGCACGGTCCTGGGCGCGCTGCAGATTGCGGGTGGGCGCATTGGCCGAGGGGGCCGTCAGCAGGCCAGCCAGCATCGCTGCCTGTGCCGGGTTCACCTCCGCCGCTGAAATACCAAAGTAACGCTGGGCTGCGGCCTCAAACCCACGGCTGCCTGCACCTAGGTAAGCGCGGTTTAGATAGATGGTCAGGATTTCTTCCTTGGTGTAGGCCAGCTCCATCCCAACCGAGAACACAGCTTCCCGCGCCTTGCGCCAAAGCGTTGTGCGACGGCAATCGGCTTCATATGCGCGCTCGCTCTCCCACTTGGCGGGATCAAAGGGCACACCAAGGCACAAGAGCTTGGCGGTCTGCTGCGTAATTGTTGACCCCCCGTTGCCAGACAGCGGACCACGCCCTTCGCGCAGGTTAATGCGTACAGCTGACGCAATGCCGCGCGGGGAAATACCAAAGTGGCGGTAAAAGCGCTTATCCTCTGTCGCAACAACCGCGTTATGCAAATGTGGTGAAACCGTATCCGTAGTGACCATCCCGCCGAACTGGTCGCCACGCCAGGCGAAGACCTCGCCCAGCAAATCCGTCATTGTGACCGATCCACGGGTGCGGCCATCGATCAGGTCTGCCATCGCAGGCATTTGCGAGGCAAAGTAGAACGAAAAGCCGCTGATGATCAGGCCGACGACAAGACCCACACGCCACGTAAAGGCCCATATCAGACGGAACAGCCAGCGAAACGGGGTCAGGAACCAGCCGATGAACCCGCGCGGCTTGGCCTTTTTGGGCGTGGCCTTTCGCTTACGGGCGGTGGGTTTCGCCGCTGCTTTCTTGGGTGCGGATTTCTTTTTTGCCGCAGGTTTGCCTGCATAGCGCTTGTCGGCCACCAAAGGGGGCCGCTTTCTGCCATTTCCACTCATGATCCGCTCGATTGACTGCTTTGGGTCTAATTTTCGATCACTATAGCGCCATCCGAACCGAATGTAGAGCATGGATGAGTCGCAATTGGTGCCTTTTTAATTTGCATAATTATTAGGCAAAGTGATCAAATTGTGCAAAAACTGTGCAAAAGGCGATGTTAACGGATCATTATGCAGATGCAGCAATCTTGCCGCGCCGGGTGCCGTAGGCTTTGTCTTTGCGTGCAAGCGGGCGCTGCCGAAACGAGGGCCTGCAAGAGAATTTGCAAGGGGAAGAACGTGAAACTCATCATTGCAACAATCAAACCGTTCAAGCTGGAGGAGGTCCGCGAAGCACTGACCACCGTCGGCGTGCGCGGCATGATGGTATCTGAAATCAAGGGCTTCGGTTCTCAATCTGGTCACACTGAAATTTACCGCGGTGCGGAATACGCAGTGAATTTTGTGCCAAAGGTCAAGCTTGAGATCGTCGTGCAAGACAGCATGGCCGAACAGGTCGTATCCACCATCGCAACCACTGCCAAGACCGAGAAGATCGGCGACGGCAAGATTTTCGTTCTCGACGTTGAAAGCGCCATGCGTGTGCGGACCGGCGAGACCAATGATGACGCGCTTTGATCGCGGAATGAGGGACAAAACTATGAAACTTACCAAGTATCTATCAGTTGGGGCGGCACTGACGCTGCTACCAACTTTCGCGCTGGCGCAGGATGCCGCGCCGACCTTTGATGAGATCGGCCCTTACCTGATGACCACATTGCTGTTCTTGATCGGTGGCTTCCTTGTGTTCTGGATGGCCGCTGGTTTTGCCATGCTGGAAGCAGGGCTTGTGCGGTCCAAGAACGTTACAACACAGCTGACCAAGAACATTGCCCTCTATTCGCTATCGGCAATCATGTATTGGCTGGTGGGCTTTAACCTGATGTACCCCGGCGACGCCTGGATCGTCCCCGGCTGGTTCGGCACATTCGCCCCAACGTCGCTGGAGCCCGTGGGCTTGGCCGCTGCTGATGCAGCACTCGACTACGCCTCTGTTGCGTCTGACTTCTTCTTCCAGTTGATGTTCTGCGCGACAACAGCATCGATCGTGTCCGGTACAATGGCGGAACGCGTCAAACTGTGGCCCTTCCTGATCTTCGTGGTCATCCTGACCGGTCTGATCTACCCAATTGGTGCCTCCTGGCAGTGGGGTGGCGGCTGGTTGTCCGAGATGGGCTTCTATGACTTCGCAGGTTCGACTGTTGTGCACGCAGCAGGTGGTTTCGCGGCTCTCGCAGGTGCGATCATCCTGGGTGCCCGTATCGGCAAGTACAAGGATGGCAAAGTGATCCCGATGCCGGGTTCAAACCTGGCACTCGCAACACTGGGTACATTTATCCTGTGGCTGGGTTGGTTCGGCTTTAACGGCGGTTCGCAGCTGGCTGCGGGGACCGTAGGCGACATCACAGACATCGGTCGTATCTTTGCCAACACCAATATGGCAGCTGCGGCTGGTGCTGTTGCGGCGCTGATCATGACCAATGTGATGTACAAAAAGCCTGACCTGACCATGGTGCTGAATGGGGCGTTGGCCGGTCTGGTCTCGATCACAGCCAGCCCGCTAGAGCCCACACTCTTTGGCGCGCTCTGGATTGGTGCGGTCGGTGGTATCATCATTGTCTTCGCAGTGCCATTCCTCGACAAGCTCAAGATCGACGACGTGGTCGGTGCGATCTCTGTGCACATGATTGCTTAGCTTCTGGGGCACTATGGTCGTGCCGGTCTATGCGGATGCAAGCTTTGGAACCCAGTTGGTTGGTTTCATCGCCATCGGCGGTTTCACCTTCGTGGTCAGCCTTGTGGCCTGGGTGGTCCTGAAAGGCGCCATGGGTATTCGTGTCTCTGAACAGGCCGAGATCGACGGTCTCGACGTGTCAGAGTTGGGCATGGAAGCCTATCCTGAGTTCGCAAAAGGCTGATACCCTTCCTATCGGCTTTCACTTACCCGGGCGTCCGCGCCCGGGTTTTTTGTTGGGCTATGGATATTCTATCCACCTGAAGCGCAGTATCCGTTGTTTCTTCGACAAACAGGTGGCCTAACGCAACAAACTGTCGCTATTGATGTCTTGATCGACCCATTCTGCGATGAAATTGCATGGAATTGTTCGATACGTTCGCGTGAATGCGATCTCTTTTTTGGTGGAACCCTGTCATGATCCAGACCCCTTATCTTTTGTTCCTCGGCGATGCCCCCGATCAGCTTGCAGCCAAGGTGGCCCAAGGGATCAAGGACTGGCGCCCTGAGAATGCTGTCGGTCAATACCGGATGCCGGGCTGTGGTGCCGATGTGGGTATCGGTGACATGACCTTGGAAGAGGCCCGTGCCGCCGGTGCACAGACCCTTGTGATTGGTGTGGCCAATCGCGGTGGCTATATCTCAAAGGCCTGGAAAGAGGTGCTGGTGAAGGCCTTGCAAATGGGGTTTGACATTGCCTCTGGCCTGCACAACTTGCTGCGCGACGAAGACGAGTTGGTTGCGGCTGCTCGTGTCAACGGGCGCACGCTGTTTGATGTGCGTATTCCCTCAGTGGCGTACCCCATTGCAAACGGTAAAAAGCGGACCGGCAAGCGTTGCCTTGCCATCGGCACCGATTGCTCGGTTGGGAAAATGTACACCGGTCTGGCGATGGACGCTGAAATGCAGCGCCGTGGTATGAAATCCACTTTCCGCCCCACTGGGCAGACGGGCATTCTGATCACCGGGGGCGGCGTGCCCTTGGATGCCGTGATCGCTGACTTCATGGCTGGTGCCGTTGAATATCTGACCCCCGATAACGATGCTGATCACTGGGACCACATTGAAGGGCAGGGCAGCCTGTTCCACGTGTCTTATTCCGGCGTTACCATGGCCCTGATCCACGGCGGTCAACCAGATGCGCTGATCCTTGCCCATGAGCCGACCCGGACCCACATGCGCGGTCTGCCGGACTATGATTTACCCAGCCTTGAGACATTGCGCGACACGGCCTTGCCAATTGCGCGGGTGGCCAACCCCGCTTGTCTGATCGTCGGTGTTTCTGTGAACACCCAGCATCTGTCCGAGGATGAGGCACTGGCCTATATGTCCGAGGTGGAAGCGCGGATGGGCCTGCCCACGGTGGATACCTTCCGTCAGGGGGCCGCGCGTTTGGTGGACGCCCTGGAGGCAGTTTAAATCTGTGGCTTCTGGGCGAACGTGGCGAATTGACTTTTAAGCCTCCGGCGGAGGTATTTTTGAACATGAGAAGAGAGCTTGATGCAGATTTCCGTGGCGCGCGATGTTTTTCAACTGGCTCAAGTTTTTACAATCAGCCGTGGGTCGCGCACGCAGGCTGAAGTCTTGACCGCGACGATTAAGGGTGGCGGGTTTCACGGGCACGGCGAATGCGTGCCCTATGCCCGCTATGGCGAAACGATGGACAGTGTGGCCGCCCAGATCGCAGGGTTCGATGGCGCCTGGCCCGATCTGCCCGACGCGTTGCCTGCCGGTGCCGCCCGCAACGCGCTAGATTGTGCCTACTGGGATCATGCCGCCAAGAAGGCGGGCAAACGCGTCTGGGACCTTTTGGGTCTGCCTGCGCCGCAACCCGAAATCACCGCCTATACCCTCTCGCTCGACACGCCCGAGGCGATGGAGCAACAGGCCGCTCAGAATGCGATGCGTCCGCTTTTGAAGATCAAACTGGGCACGCCTGACGACATGGCCCGTCTTGAGGCGGTGCGCCGTGGTGCCCCTGACGTGCCGATCATCGTGGATGCAAACGAAGGTTGGACCGCCGAGGTCTACGCCGATCTTGCCCCGCATCTGATCCGCCTTGGTGTGCAGATGGTCGAACAGCCCCTACCTGCGGGTCACGACGATATTCTGGCCGAGATCGCGCGCCCTCTGCCTGTGTGCGCCGACGAAAGCTGCCATGACCGCGCCAGTCTGCCCGCCCTGCGCGGCAAATACGATATGGTGAACGTCAAGCTGGATAAGGCCGGTGGTCTGACTGAGGCGCTGGCGCTAAAACGTCAGGCTCGCGCTGAAGGCTACAGCGTCATGGTCGGCTGTATGGTCGGGTCATCGCTTGCCATGGCTCCGGCCACAATCCTTGCGCAAGGTGTGGCTTTCACGGACCTTGACGGGCCGCTCTTATTGGCCGAAGACCGTGCTGAACCTTTGAAATTCGATGAATATGGCGTGCACCCGCCCGCCGCAGCACTTTGGGGATGACCATGCGCACAGTCTATGTCAACGGCGAGTACCTGCCGGAAAACGAAGCCAAAGTGTCGATCTTTGATCGCGGGTTTCTGATGGCAGATGGGGTGTACGAAGTGACCTCGGTGCTTGACGGCAAGCTGATTGACTTTGCGGGCCACGCCAAACGGTTGGAACGGTCTTTGAATGAACTTGATATGCCGCATCCCGAGGTCCTGCCAGACCTGCTGGACATCCACCGCGAGCTGGTCCGCCTCAACGGGATCGAAGAAGGCATGATCTATCTGCAGATCACCCGCGGCGCCCCGGATGACCGCGATTTCGTCTTTCCTGACCCTGAGGCAACGACACCCACCGTTGTTCTTTTCACCCAAAACAAACCCGGCCTTGCCAACAGCCCTGCCGCCCAAAAGGGCATTAAAGTCATCTCCATCCAGGATCAGCGTTGGGCGCGTCGTGACATCAAGACCGTGCAATTGCTCTTCCCTTCGATGGGCAAGATGATGGCCAAGGCCATGCCGGCGTCGACGATGCTTGGATGGTTGAGGATGGGGCCGTGACCGAGGGCACCTCGAACAACGCCTACATCATCAAAGGCAACACGATCATCACCCGGCATCTGGGCAACGAGATTTTGCACGGGATCACCCGTGCCGCTGTGCTACGTTTTGCGCGCGAGGCGCAGATGCAGGTCGAAGAGCGCAGCTTTACGATTGCTGAGGCGCAGGATGCGGATGAGGCGTTCATCACCTCAGCCAGTACATTCGTGATGCCAGTGGTCGAAGTGGACGGGGTGGCCGTTGGTACAGGCACACCGGGGCCAGTTGCGGCGCGGTTGCGTGAGATCTATCTGGACGAAAGCCGCAAGGTGGCGATCTAACTGATATCATATGGCCGTTCGACGCCGATTGTCTCCTTCAGTTTTTGCCAGGTTGCCGCTTCAAACTGTTCCGGCCAATCAATCCCCAGGACCTTTGCACGTTGACGGGCGCGGGGCAGATAGGCGGCAGCGTAGGCCAGATGTGTCGAGATCATACTGTCCCGGTCCGGCAGGGCGGGTGGTAACCCGATCATCAGGGCTTTCTGTTCATCAGTGATCAACCGGTTGAGATGCAACACACCGCCCCGGTTCGGGGCGTTTGTCTCCGCGATCAATAACTCTACCAGCTTGTTGCGCAGGTGGAACACACCTAGCACGCCGTTGATGTATTCTTCGCGCCCGGCTGCCAAATGCAGCAAACCAAGAACCCGAATGAACTCTTCCACTTGATAAAGGAACCTTGCGGGGTTCGGGATAGGCGGCAGCGTCGTCTGAGGCAACGTGCTGTAAATCCCATCATGATCAAACAACGGCTTCAGCGTGTCTTGCGCATGGGCCCGCATCTGTTCCGGTTTCAGGATGATCAGATCGGTGCGAGTCCAATCTGCCGTAATGGCATTGATCAAAACCGGCACCGTCGTACGATCCCACCACAGAACGATGTTGCCAGTTTTGCCGACCGCCTCTTTCCACAACGCGGCAATGGAATCGGTCGCGCCGTCCTCGGTGACTATGACAAAGTCAATATCACTATAGGCGTCTGCCATCCCATTGCCGTAGCTGCCGCTCAGAAACAGCGCCTTGACACCTGGCGCGTTACGCGTGGCTTCTGTGATTGTCCGGATGGTCTCATTGTGGGTCATGGCAAAGGGGACCTCATGGCACACTGTGTCGGATCGCTGGGTCTACCCGTTGCGGCGGGGTCTTATCACCCGAGGCGCAAAATTCCGCATAAAGACAAAGCCAGCAATCAGTGTGGCCGATGTCAGCACGGTCAGCATCACATCGTTCCTACTGTTTGCATGGACCAATCCAATCGCCAAGGTCAGGATCGGCAAAAGAATAAGACCGGATGTCATCAGGCACCCGCGAGGCAATTCAAAGCCTTGCACATTGCCAGACCGGCTGTGGGGTCTTTGTTTCATTGCTACAATTGGCCTTTTCAGCATCTTCAGTTGTTCGCGGACCCTACCATGAAAACGCCGGCGCGATAGGGCTGTCCTGCGATGGGCGTTCAGCGATCCACCGGCGGATTTTGCCAATCGGGCGCGGCAAATGGTCTCTCTAACGCCCGTTCGACCATCTCTAGGCGATCCTGTCCATAAAACGCATCGCCATCAACAATGTAAGTGGGCGAACCAAAAACATCCTGCCCGCGCGCCCAATCAGAGTTCGCGCGCAGCTGATCCTGACAATCGTTCGACGCCCCTCGCGCGATCAGGGTCTGCGCGTCATGCCCTAACCCTTCCGCAATGCTTACTACCAGCGTCACTGGGTTCGACAGGTCTGCATCGTCTCGCCAATGCGCCTCCAGTATCCTGTGGGCCATCGCATCCGCTGCGGCCCCGTTTTCCCCAAGCGCGATGATCATGCCAGAGGCAAGGCTGTAATCCGCATCGTGATAGGTGGGCCGATAGTTGATCACTGGCACATGGCGATACTCGGCCCAACGTTCAATTTCGCGCCCAAAGAAGTAATCGACATGAGCTTGGGTGCGGGCATGAAAGGGTTGGCTGCCTTGGGCCTCGACCACCGGCGACAGCAGGATGGGTTTGTGGATCAGTGTGGCGTTATACTGCCCACACAGAGCCATCAGGCGGGCAGAGCCGAGGTAAGCAAAGGCGGAATGGGCGGAGTAGACGTAGGTGATGGTGGGCATAGGGTCCGTTTGTCGCGGGGGTTGTTTCACCTATCCAGGTAGCATGGCAATTGCCATGCGTCATCCATCGATGTGACGGACGCGGCAGGTCTGGCCGCTGCCACCCCACGCCTAGCAGTTCGAAGGCATCACAATAGACGCGCCGGGCGCCCCGCCGATATCGTGCAGCAATAGGGCGGCATAGCAATCCAAACCCCAGTCCGAATAGTAGCCTAGATTGTAGTACGTCCGGTTCAGCGGGCGGTCCCCGTCGGCCATGGAAAGAGAAAAACTATCCTCCTCACTATCGGCTACAATCATGTAGTCGCTGCTGAAGCGATCCTGCCAGGGTGCCTGCATGATCTCATCCCAACCGTCGAGTAGGAAGACGATCGCATCCGCATCCTCTGGCTCTGACGGTGTGGTGTTGTGGTCGATCAAGCCATCGTTATCCGCCTGCAGAATTTCTGCCCGTAACGCATTCGCACGATTGGCCTCCCCTACGATGGCAAGGCGCACTGGCCGTTCAAGCCGTGCCGCAAAGGACCCGTTATTTGTGATGGTCGGACCAACATTGACCGAAACCTGAAACACGGAACCAATGGCAAAGAGGATCAGGGCGAACCCCCCTAACAGGACGGCAAGTGTCGCAATACGCATGAATATCTTTCTCCTGTTTTGGTTTATGAACGGGCCGCATCATCCGTCGGCAGGCGCAATGCCACGAAGCCAACAATCATGATCAAAAGCCCGATGCCAAATTGCCGGATCCCATAGATCAGCGTGTCGCGCGGCGCTACGTCGGCAAACGTCTCAACCCCTTCGGATGTGGTCACACGCAGACTATTGCCGACGGCTTCATTGTGCCACCGGGTGTAGCTGACAGGCGCTGTGAACTGCGCGGTTTCAGCCTCGCCTGTCAGCGCAACAACAAAGATGTAGTCATAGAAGTAAGTGCGCAAGCTCCGCGTCTTTTCGCCGTTGATCGTGACACTCTCCAACCGCGGCTTTCGCGATGTGGGCCGGTCAATACGTTTTTCCACAATGACGGCAGCCTGCGTGGTGTTGGAGCGTGTCAACGCGATACCGTCCCAGGCTATTGGTAGGGCAGGCACCGAGATGCTGAGCCCCACGATCATTAGTAATCCACAAAACGCCTTGCCCAGAAAATCCATTTCTACCCATCTGTTGCTACCTTACGTTGTAGGATAGGGCCTGGCGAAGGCGTCGAAATGGGAAGTATTGCGAAAATTTCCCCGCTTTTTCGGTCAATTGGAACGCTGCGAGAGTTGCCTTTGTGACGGGTGGCTTCAACTATTCGGGGGCAATACGGATGCACCAACATGCGATGTTTGAACAACGGGCCGCTGCTTCAATAGTCAGTCGACAATCTCAACATCTATCTCAGTATTTGATAACCCATCTGCACAAAAAGCGAGGCCTTCTTACTTCTAACCCTCAGCCTGCGCCTGCAACTCTTTCGCCCGCTCAGGGGCAATTCCCAGAAGGTCCTCAATCCGGTGCAGGAGTCTGTCCTCTTGTTCGCGCCTGATCCCATCGGCAAAGACCACCTCCCACAGGGCTATCAGCGTTGCCTCTTTCTCCTCGGTGCCGATTGCATGGCTGAGAATCGTGGCGATCTCTTTGGTGCGGGGGATTTCCTTTTCTAGGAGCTCGCATTCGGCGCGCATTTTGGCGGCCTCAACGGGGTTGAGGCCGTGGCGTTTGGCGAGGATGTGGTCGATGCGGGCGATCTCTTCGAACAGATAGGCATCATCCGCCTTCGCCGCCCGCACCAACAAGGCGCCCATCGCATGGCTTGCGTCGGCCTCGGGCAGGGGCGTGTGGTATCCGGCTGGGTTGCCGAAAAAGGCGGTCAGGCGTTCGAGCATGGCAGATCCTATCCGTGGCTGTCCTTGAAGGCTTCCTTGGCCGCATCGCTGGCTTCGGTCTGGTAGTTCGCTTTCCACTCGGCCATCGTCATCCCGTAGAACGCCTCGCGCCCTTCATCTTTGGTCATCTCGATCCCCCGCGCGTTGGCGGCTTCCTGATACCAGCGTGACAGGCAGTTCCGGCAGAACCCTGCAAGGTTCATCATGTCGATGTTCTGCACATCTGTGCGGTCTTCCATCAGGTGCTTGCGCAGGCGGCGAAAGGCGGCGGCTTCCAGTTCAATACGGGTTTGATCATCCATAGCGTGTCCTCTCAAAGGCCCGACTGGGCCAGTACATCTGATAATATAGGGGCCAATCTGTTTGCCCAAAGGGTTTGACCCGCTTCATCCGCAATCAGGTCCTGGCGTAGCTCAATCAGTACATTGGGGCGGCCATGTTGCAAAGCATGGCGGTCAACTGCGTCGCCGGGCAGGTGGCCTGCGTATGGCTCGTTGTCGCCTGTGCACCAGCCCTGCGCCCGGCAGGCTGCGATGAATGGGGTGGCAATGCGATCATCCTCCGCATGCAGTACACCGATTTCCCACGGTCGGGGGTGTCGGCCGTTCAGGCGTGGCGTAAAACTGTGAACTGCGCAGATAATCGGGCTGCCCATCTTGCTGGCGAGATCGGCATAGGCGGCGTGGTACGGTCGATAGAGCCGTTTTAGCCGCTCTTCCTTTTCCACATCATCGGCATTCCTGTTGCCGGGGACAATCGTGCCGTCATAAAGGCGCATCATGATCGTCGGATCGTCCTCGCCCCGGTTCGGGTCGCAGACCAAACGCGAAAACCGCGACAGAATTGCGGGGCTATCGAGTAAGGTCGCCAGCTGCCGTGTCACCCCTGCCGCACCGATGTCATAGGCGATGTGACGGTCCATATCGGCAGCGGGCAGGCCCAGGTCGCCCCCGTGCACCCAATCAGGGATCATGTTCATGGCGTGGTCACAGGCCACAAGCCATCGTCCGGGGCGATCTGCCCCTATGATTTCAAATGGTTCGTTCGTCATTGCCGTGTCATTCCTTTGACACGAGACTTAGGCTAGTTGTGATGAGAATGGAATTGCGCAATAAGGGCGCAACCCAAGCTGTTACCGCTAACGGCTACTGACGCACGAAGGATTTGATATGAGACGCCATCGCAATGTGAAAATTGTCGCCACACTGGGCCCTGCTTCGAATGATTACGAAATGATCCGGGCATTGCACGAAGCGGGTGCTGATGTCTTTCGTTTGAACATGTCTCATGGCGATCATTCAGAAATAAAGGTACGCCACGAGATCATCCGTCAGGTGGAAAGAGACCTTAACAGCCCGATCTCTATTCTCGCTGACTTGCAGGGGCCCAAGCTGCGTGTTGGTGTCTTTGCGAACGGTGAAGAAGAGCTGGTGCCGGGTGCCCCCTTCCGCCTTGATCTAGACGATGCCGAGGGCGACGCGACGCGGGTGAAGCTGCCCCACAAAGAGATTTTTGACGCGCTCGAACCAGGTGCGCATCTGTTGGTGAACGACGGCAAGATTAAGCTGCGAGTGAAAGACTGTGGCGCGACCTTCGCCGATTGCGAAGTGATTGTTGGGGGAACAATCTCGAACCGCAAGGGGGTGAACGTGCCTGACGTGACGCTGCCCTTGGCGGCCCTGTCGCCGAAAGATCGTAAAGACCTGGAGTTCGTTTGTGCATTGGGTGTGGATTGGCTGGCGCTCTCTTTCGTGCAGCGTCCGGCCGATGTGGAAGAGGCGCGCAAACTGGCCAAGGGGCGTGCGGCAATCCTGTCAAAGATTGAAAAACCTAACGCGGTAAAATCTTTCGACAGTATCCTCGCTGCCTCGGACGGGATCATGGTCGCCCGTGGCGATTTGGGTGTCGAATTGCCTGTGCAAAACGTTCCACCGATCCAGAAACAACTGGTGCGTAAATGTCGTGCCGCCGCGAAGCCGGTGATTGTGGCCACCCAGATGCTCGAGTCAATGATCGACTCGCCCATGCCGACCCGCGCCGAAGTGTCGGACGTGGCGACGGCCATTTATGAAGGTGCCGACGCGATCATGTTGTCAGCTGAATCCGCTGCAGGATCCTACCCGATCGAAGCAGTGACCACGATGAACAATGTCGCCGCATGAAGTCGAAGCCGATCCAACATATACGGACATCATTGAAGCATCCCGTAGGTCCGAAGGGAAAACCGTGGCCGATGGTATCGTTTCTGCCGCCCGTGAAATCGCCGAAACAACGGATGTCAAAGCGATTTGCTGTTTCTCACAATCGGGCGCGACCGCGCTTTTGGTTTCGCGCGAACGTCCGCGTGTGCCGATCATCGCACTGGCCAACCATATCAACACCGCCCGCCGTTTGTGTCTGTCATGGGGCACGAACTGCGTGGTGACGGGGCATGTTGACCGGTTTAAGGACGCGGTTGTCGAGGCAGTGCGCGCCGCAAAGGACCAAAACCTTGCCTCCGAAGATGACATGGTTGTTGTCACTGCGGGTGTTCCATTCAACACACCTGGCTCGACAAACATTTTGCGGGTTGCGCCCTGTGCTGAACGTTTGATTTACGCTGTTGAGCAAGAGTAAGGTCTTGTAGGGGCGTAAAGCAGGGCGGCAATATGGATTTCGATCTTCTCTTTGTGACGGGTCTGGTTTTGGTGGCCTTCGCCATTCCGTCTGCCGTCAGTGCGTATTCCGATTGGCGTTGGCCCAAGACGGCGATCATCATGGTGGTCCTGGGTGGTGTCGCGATGGCCTATGCGGCGCAGGAAAATCCCGGGGTGTATGCGCTCGACACAGTGGATGACGTGATCGTCAGCGTTGTAGGCGGGCTTATCAACAACTAGGGCCGATTTCGCCTCAAATACCCTTGCAAAGTAGCGGGCGCTGTCGTATCAGCCGCGCTCAACCCGCGCGTCCGGCCGATATGGCATGCCGAGTCGCGCGTTTCGACCGATCTGAAGAGGAGACGGAAATGCCGAAGATGAAGACAAAATCGAGCTGCAAAAAGCGGTTCAAAACGACGGCTTCAGGCCGCGTCGTGGCGGCCCAGGCGGGCAAGCGCCACGGTATGATCAAACGCAACAACAAATTCCTCCGCAACGCCCGTGGCACAACCACGCTTTGCAAAGCTGACGAAGGTATCATCAAACCGATGATGCCTTACGCACGTTAATTAGGGGGAACTGAGATATGCGCGTTAAAGGTGGAACCGTCACGCACCGTCGTCACAAGAAAGTTCTGGATCAGGCCAAGGGTTACTATGACCGCCGTTCCAAGACCTTCAAGGTCGCAGCACAGGCCGTCGACAAAGCCAACCAATATGCAACCCGCGATCGTCACAACCGCAAGCGCAACTTCCGCGCTTTGTGGATTCAGCGGATCAACGCAGGTGTGCGTGCGGTGGATGAGACACTGAATTATTCCAAGTTCATCAACGGTCTGACACTGGCTGGTATCGAAGTGGACCGTAAGGTTTTGGCCGATCTCGCGGTCAACGAGCCAGAGGCATTTGCTGCCGTTGTTGGCAAAGCCAAGGACGCTTTGGCGGCCTAAGCTACAGCAGACATTGTAAGATAAACTGGCCGCGCAGGACACTGTGCGGCCTTTTTGCTGAGATAGGCTTTGAAGGGCCCCTCGATCCCTGGGAGGTTTTTGTCATTTCGTGGCCGAAGGAACGGCCGCCGATATCTGTTGTACGTCGTCACCAATCCATCTTTGCATGACGATGCAGGCGGTCAGGTCACCCGATACATTCACCGCCGTTCGGCACATATCAAGCAGGCGGTCCACCCCAAGCAGGATCGCAACGCCCTCTGCCGGGATACCAATTGAGGCCAGGATACCCGAAAGGATCACGATACCGACGCCGGGTGTGCTTGGGCTTCCGATTGAGGCGCCGACCACCGTAAGAACGATCAATACAAATGATGCCGGATCAAGAGATACCCCGTAAATCTGCGCCATGAAAAGTGTCGCCACCACCTGATAAAGTGCGGTTCCATCCATATTCACTGTTGCGCCCAAAGGGATGATGAACCGGGACAGTGCGGGCGATACCGACAGCCGGTCAGTGGCGATGCGCATGGAAACAGGCATTGTTGCCGCCGAACTTGAGGTCGCAAACGCGAGCAATTGCGCATCAAGGATCGCGTGGGAAAACCAGATCGGGTTCCGGCGACCCAAAACGCCAACGATGCACAGATAAACCAAAAGCAGGATCACCAGACCAAGGATCACAGCACCAATATAGGCAGACATTCCGATCAGGGCATCCAAACCGACCCGCATGACGAATTCACCGATCAGGCCAAAGACCGCCAAAGGTGCCAGCAACATCGCCCAAGATACGATTTTCAAGGCAACAGCCTGAACAGCGTGCAGCAGATCCAGCGCTGGCTGTACGCTGGCGGCGGGGATCGAAATCATCGCAACGCCCAGAAACACGGCGATCAGTACGATCTGCAACATATCCCGCGAAAGCGATGCCTCGGTCATACTGGTTGGGATCAGTTCAGGTATACGCTGCGCGATGTTGAAGCTACTTTCGGCGGCACCGGCTGATGCTACCGGTATAGCTGTTTGCGGAAGCGACACATAGTTGCCTGGCTCGATTAACGTGGCGATTGCAGCGCCGATGAGAACCGCGATCGTGCTGGTGGCAACAAAATATGGGACGATCCGCGATGCGACCCTGCGCAAGAATGCTGGGTCGCCTGCCGAAACAAGACCAAGCGCGATTGAAGACACGATCAGCGGAATCACAATCATCTGGATCATGTTCAGAAAGATACCGCCCGGCAGCTTCAACCACGCGCCAAGATCATCCACCCTGTGGGACGGTACGGTCAGGACCGTGTCGGTTTGGGGTGACAGCAGCAATCCAAGGCCGACACCAAGACCCAGTGCCACAAGGATCTGCATCCATAGATGCGTTCTGATCAGTAACCGGATGTCGCGCAGACCTGATCGCGTGCCGGGCAAATCTTTTATCTCATCGTGTGTGATTCTCGTCATGTAGCCTTACGTACTCGTTTGGTTCGAGATCTGTCTGAGAAAGCTCAAAAAGGTCGGCGAACTAAACGCCACCAAATGCGGTGTCCGTGCATCTTGGATGCTTGAGACATCAATCAGCCGCAGGCCCAGATCAGTGTAGTAGCTTTCATCGGTGTATGAACCGACACGTTCAGCCGCTTGCGACACGCGCGCTGATACGCGCAATGCTGGATCCGCGACCGATGCAACAACGTGACTAACCTGCGGTGTCTTCCCGATCATGCGTATCTGTTCTGAAAAGACGTCCAGCGCGATGTCAGGCTGCAGCAGCGCCAGCCCATCCAGATCAACACTTGCGTCACGTCCTCGTAGACTGCGCTGCACCAGTGTCTCCATCACCAGAAACGCGCCAAGCGAATGGGCAACCACAAAAATCTGTCCACGCCAATTGTCCAAAATCACATCAAGCAGGTCCGAAAAAGACTGGCGCGCGTGCAATACGCTATCGCGGTCATGGACGTATGCGGGGACGGTTTCATCTGAAGGCCAGGCAAAGGTAACCTGGGGTCCGCGCATCTGTGCATCCGTTGCCATCTGGGCTTGCCGGTACACGGCTTCGGCTAGGCGTATTGTTGTAGCCGTGAACCCATAGAACCAGCGGCGCGTCGACGCGCGTTGTCTGTAGCGTAGCCGCAAAGTCTGATTGCGTGTCAAAACGCCGCCGTGACAAAGTTGCAAATGCGTTGGCTCCGGACACCGGGACGGCACCCATTGCCCGATCTGTCGGTACGGCCACTTCGATATCCTCAAACGACAATGCTGTGCTGCGTTCCGAGCTGTCCAACCTCAGGCGGTTGGTACCGACTAGTATGCGCTGTGATACAAATGGCGTGTCTTCATTGCGTGCAACAAATGCCCCGCGCTCGGCGCATGCGCAAAAAAGTGTTGCGGCTGATCCAACAAGCAGCGTCCTGCGTGCGATTGTCATTGCAGGTGGTCCTTCTGGTTTTCGACGTCCTTGTGCAGGATCATCCACTAATGGGACCTGCGAAGTAAAACCAGACAAACCAATGTGACAGCTTCGTGGCCGCGCTGGGATGAGGGAGTTGGCGGCCAGCGCGGCCCTTGATGCCCGCCAGTACGGGGGTAGGCGTCCTTTGGGGGCTAGAACGTAATGCTGACGTTCAAGCTTAAGCACTGACCGCCTGTGTGTCATCAGAGCCGAACAGGTATTCCACGTCGCCTGACAGGCTGAGCCCGTCGGTTTGTGCAAAGGTCGCCCCCAGCCCGACAAATCCGCCAAAGAAACTGCCACTGTCTGTTGCGTCAAAAGAGAATGGCTCACTGGTCACCAGACCACCTGCACCGGTCTGTGTGATTTGCGCTGCGAATTCATCCTCAGAACTCAGACGCCCTGCAATACCGACCCGCAACGCGCCGTCAAACGCGCCGCTAGAGTAGCCTAGAGCCAGTTGATGGCGACCGTTCAGTGTCTGTGCCGTCCGGCTATCCACGCTCAGGTTTGACCCTGTGGTTCCGGCTTCTTCATAGGCGTCGAACTGCACTAGCGTATAGTTGAGGGCCGCGGATGGGCGCAGTTCGAAGGCGCCCAATTGGCGGAAGAACCCGGCAGCACTGACGCCAGCGCTGATAAAGGTGCTGTCAAATGAAGCTTCTGCCGTTTCCAGCCCATCGGTGATGGTTGTGTCCAACACGATCCGGCTGCTGTTATGGCTTTGGGTCCCGGCCAGCACGTTGAATGTGTAATAGCCGTTAGCGCCATGCTCGGTGAAGTATGCGCCGCCAAACAGGCTTTCGCTATCCACACTGGAAGAGGTCACATCCGTGGCGATCTGCCCACTGGCAAAGCCGCCGACAAAGCCAAGGTCACGCCCATAGAAAGTGCCTTCATACCCGGCAACAAGCCCCGCATGGTCCAACGTATAGGCTAGCGCCGACCCGGCTTCACCATAGGTCTGCTGTCCTCCAAGAACGGAGGCCCACACACCCGACTTGCCAGCATTGTTCGCAATCGCACCACGGGTTGTGTCGGCCAATGCGCCGGTTGCTTCGTTCAGCGCCGAGGCGGCTGTCATCTCGATGCGGAACACATCAATCTGATCCTCGTCAAATGTCACGAGTTGGGCGTCATATGACGCGTCAATGTCAAACGCTTCCACACCGAAGGTTGAGACGCGCCACGAGATGTCGTCAGGCAGTACGTTCTGTTCCAGTGCGAAGCTATCACCGACACCGCCTGCCAGATCAAAGATACCGACAAACTGCGACCCTTCGGCCATTGTGACCAGTTGCGTGCCATCATCACCGCGGACGACAGCCGCAAGGCCATCACCAGCTGTCAGCATGATGCCCGAGTTGACCAGCTCCGCGCCTTCGCCACCCAGTGCCGATGCGTCAGAGCCAATACCAGACACGATGACATTGCCTGTATTGGTCGCCAAGCCGCCGCCCAGTAACGCGATGCCAACCGCATTTTCACCTGTTGTGGTAACCACGCCGGTATTGGTGATCAGGCCATCAGCGCCCGAGGCCTCGATCGCGGTGGATACGTTGCCTTCGGTCGCAACCATGCCGTTGTTGGTGACATCGGCGTTGTCGCCCGTCGCAAAGATACCTCTCCCGTCAAATCCTGTGGTCGATACCGACAATTGATTGAGAATGACCGCATCCGCCCCGTCGGCGCTGACGCCAATGGCGCTTCGCCCGTTGGTTTCGATCACGGCATTGTTGGTGATTTGGGCTGTATCCCCAAAGGACACAATTGCACCGCCCGAATCCTCGTTGATGGTGATCCTTTGGTTGTTGATGATCACTGCATCCAGCCCGCCGGACGCGATACCGGTGGCTTCCGCGTCTTCGGTTTCAATAAGCGCGTTGTTTGTAATCTGCGCATTGTCACCAGCAGAGGCGATCCCGGTGGACCCAAACCCATCGACATCAATTGTCTGATTGTTTGTGATCACGGCACCGGCCCCTTCGGATCTGATCCCAGTGGCGTTTGCTCCGACGATCTGTAGCAGCGCCTCGTTTGTGATCTGGGCAGAGTTTCCAAGAGAGGTGATTGCAGTGCCGCCGCGACCGTTCATGATGATTGTCTGTTCATTGTCGATCACCGCATCCACCCCTTCCGAGAAGATGCCGCTGGCGGAAACGCCATTTGTCGTGATCAAACCTTCATTGACGATGACATTGCCCGCACCTGAGGCGAAGATGCCGTGCGCCGCTGCGCCGCTGGTTGTGATCTGACCGTCATTGCTGATTTGGCTCTGGTCACCATTCACCGCAATCCCGCGTGATCCGTCCCCTAGTGTATTGATACCCTGTTCTGCGTCGTTGAAAACCTCGGCTTCACTGCCGGTGACATTGATCCCATCACTGTCGTCGCCTGAGGTTGTGATGGCCTCCTCATTGAAAACGATTACTGACGCGCCGTTTACCTCGATACCATCAGCGTTCGTACCGGTCGTATTGATCGTACCAGTGTTCAGCACGGCAGCCAGAGGATCATCCGGGTCGCTGGATTCAGTGGCACTTGTTGTTACAGAGATCCCCTTGGCCCCTTCGCTTACTGTGGTGACTTCACCGTCATTGAGGGCACCACCAGTCACCGCATCAACGACGATGGCAGAGGCATTTGCACCGGTTGTCGAGACTGCGTTGTCATTCAAAATCGCGACAGTCCCACCTTCAGCCAGGATGCCTTCGGCACCATCACCAGACGTGCTGATGCTACCATCGTTGAAAACAATACCATCAAGGCTCTCAAAGCCGTCAGCACTGCCCGCCGGATCACCAGCGGTCAGTGTGATCCCCTCTGCATCGTTTCCGCGTGTGACAATTGATCCTTCATTCTCAATCACAGAATTCAGGCCAGACACGCTGATGCCATCCGCGCCGATGCCTGTCGTATCAATCGTCCCCTCATTTTCCGCGCTGCCGTTGTCTCCGTTGATCATGATGCCACGTGATGCATTGCCTAAGGTGGTAATGGTGGCGTCTGTATCGTTGGTGACCTCGGCATTGTCGCCGTTGATCAAGATACCGTCACTGGTGTTTCCAGCCGTTGCAAGACTACCAAAGTTATCGACCTCAGCTTTGTTCCCGATCACGACGATACCATTTGCATTGAAGCTATCGGTGCTGATTGAGCCGCCCGCTGCATTATCGATGTCGGCATAATCACCCCGGACTATGATCCCGTCGCTATCGCCTGCGAATGTCTCGATCTGATTGCTGTTGCTGATCGCTGCACCATTGCCGTCGACCACAATCCCCGCGGAGCCCACGCCACTTGTGGTGATTGACCCGTCAGCGGCATTGTCGACCTCGGCGTTGTCACCTGTCACGACAATACCGTCAGAGTTTGCGCCGCTGGTTTTCAAGCTGCCCGCGTTGTCGATATCGGCATCATCGCCAGTCACCGCAATACCTTTGGAGTTGCTCCCGCCCGTGTCGATAATGCCGTTCGGCGCATTGTCGATATCAGCACGATCACCTGTGACCTTGATCGCGTCACTGTCTTCGCCCACAGTGATCGCTTCGTCGTCGTTGAAAACAACCGCGTCGTCGGCCTCGATCACCGAGATGGCAATGGCCCCAGCGCCGGATGTGCTGATCAAACCAGTGTTGGTGACGATAGAGCCTGCGACATTGGTTGTGATCCCGTTTGCGCCCCCTAACGTCGTAATGGTTCCGCTATTGTTCAAGGATAATGGGTTCTCCGTTGCAACAGGTTCGGTGCCTTCCGCAAGAGGACGAATGGCAATGCCGCTGCCGCTGCCTGTGACGTTGATGGTGCCGCTGTTAGAGAGGTTGGCAACACCATTCGCGCCCAACAATCCATTGCCATTGCTGGTAATCTGGCCCGCATTCGTTGCTTCTGCACCAAGCCCCGTGATTGCAATACCGGAGGATGCGCCAACATCAATCACACCGGTTTCATCATTGATGGCCACCGCATTCGCGCCAGTTGCAAGAATGCCATTCGCAGCCTCACCCGTCGTTGTCAGCGCACCGGCGTTAGTGATCTGGTTTCCATCACCCGTTGCTGAGATCGCCTGCGCACCAGTGCCAGCCGTCGTCACGCTGCTTAAGCATTATCAATCATCCCGCCTGCGCCTTCGACCGCTATGCCGTCGCTGCCAAAGCCGGTTGTGCTGATCGTTCCGGCCACAGTGTTATCAATATCTGTGTTGGTGCCAGTTGACAGGATGCTTAAGCACTGGCTTCGCCCTGTGTTGTCAACGTGCCTTCATTTGTGATGTCTGCATCTGCACCGCTTGAGTTCACGCCAGCCGCGTTTGTGCCTGTCGTCTGCAACGTGCCTTGGTTCAGCACCTCAACGTCATCGCCGCTGGCGTCGACGCCGTCTGCATCTGCAACATCAAGTGTGCCGCCTTCCTCAATTGTCAGGCTATCGCCACTTTCATCCAGCACAATGGTCTCTGTCACGACGTCGCCATCGGCGATCACTTCTTGCGCAATAGCAGGCTGACAGGCCAACAGGCCCAGCATCAAGGCAATAGGCGAGACAGCACTGCGTGTTGCCTGCATCTGAAAGGAAAGGGTGTGGTGTGGGTCAACAGTTCCAGCAATCGTATCGGTCATAGTCTATCCGTTTCATAAGATGCACCCCACCCCATAGCGGGGGCTCAGGGTGACTACGTGCCAACGGATCAAACTATTCACGTTCTATTAACTTTTGGCGGAAGGGCGGTGTGCGGTGGCCCCGCTCATCGGAAAACCGGCCTCACTGAAGATGGTGCCGGATATCCAACCCCGTGAGGTGCATGATGCATCACGCGGCCTGAGATCACGGTTCGCGTTCGGCCTTCGGGCAACCGCGATCAGTTCTGGGCTATCGATTGTTCCGATAGGTTTAAAACGCCCATCGCCTCCAGAAGCCATTCAGACCGGCCCGTCCCATGCCGATTTTATGCACCGGCCACAAAAGAAGGATGCATTGCCGGGCGGTTCTTGTGGCTGCCGTGCTTTTGGTGTTGGTTGTAACACAGTGTTAGCTGTATCCAAACGTGCATTTTTTTAATCTCCTGCCTATAAGCTGTCGCAAGAAGATACCCTCGGGATTGGTGACATGGCTCGTATCAGTGAACTTCACTACTCAAACGCATATTCGTCGCAGACGGGCGTGTCAGAGTTCCTTGAGGTTGCGCTGGGTGCAAATGAAGACCCGGCAGATTTTACCGTTGGGTTCTATCAGGCCGATGGTTCGCTCGGTCTGGATATCAACTTGCAGGACGGCCTTGATGACGGGTTGATCACCGAAGTGATTGACCCCGACAATGGTGAAAAAGTCTATGTGATCTCTGAAGACAACTATCCGATCCTTTTGACTGATCCCAACGGTAGCGGTGCGACCAATTACGAAGCCTATGCGCTGACGAATGTCGCTACCAATACGCTGATTGATTTTTATGATATCGGCAGCGGCACGCAAAACATCGTGGCGGTTGGTGGGGCGGCTGCGGCCACGGGCGCGCCGGGGACGGTTGTTTCGGTCAACATCCCAACGCCATCGGGTCCCAATTCTGTTGGTGCCTCGATCCAGTTTAACCAGCCTGACCCGGATGCAGCCGTCTTTACAGACCTGTCGCCGGGTGACAGCGGATTGGCATGCTTTGTATCGGGAACGGAGATCATGACGCCCGATGGACCAGTGCGTATTGAGGATATCGCGGCAGGCGATCTGGTGCTGACACGCGACCATGGCGCACAACCGGTGCGCTGGGCGGCCAGCCAAACCGTCTCGGGCATGGGGCGGCTGGCGCCTGTCACGATCGGCGCGGGCCGCTATGGTGCGCGTAAAGCCCTATCGGTGTCACCCCAGCACCGTGTCCTGGTCACCGGTTGGCAGGCTGAACTGTTGTTCGGCGAGGCCGAAGTGCTGGTTCCCGCCAAAGCGCTGATCGACGATCACGCCGTACGTCGCGCGCCCTGCCGCAAAGTGACCTATCACCACCTGCTGTTCGATACACATCAGATCGTTGAAAGCCACGGGTTCTGGAGCGAAAGCTACTATCCGGCTGTCTATGACGTCGCGGAGCTGGGCGGGCGAGACCCGAGCCGAGCTGATAGCAATTTTTCCGCAGTTGGACGTGGTGGGTTTGGGCCCCTTGGCGCGCACGACCCTGCCGGTGCAATTGGCCCGCCTGCTGCGTCAGGACTGAACCAACCCCGTCAGCCTTGCAACCAATCACCCATTTCGCTAGCACCGCGGGGAATGATGCATAGAGGCGCCCGATGGACGATCTGAAACAAAAATACCTTAGCCTGATTGCCGATGCCGCTGATGAAGCCGCGATCGAAGACCTGCGCGTGCAGGCCGTGGGTAAGAAGGGCGAGATCAGTTTGCAGATGCGCGAACTGGGCAAGATGACACCAGCGGAACGGCAGGTTGCAGGCCCGGCGCTGAATGCGCTGAAGGATGAGATCAACTCCGCCCTCGCCGCCAAGAAAGCGGGCCTTGCCGATGCCGCCCTTGATGCGCGTCTGAAAGACGAATGGCTCGACGTCACGCTGCCGTCGCGTGGGCGCGGCCAAGGCACCGTGCACCCCATCAGCCAGGTGACCGAGGAGGTCACGGCGATCTTCGCCGATATGGGGTTTGCCGTGGCCGAAGGCCCGCAGATCGAAAGCGATTGGTACAACTTTGACGCCCTCAACATCCCCGGCCATCACCCGGCGCGGGCCGAGATGGACACGTTCTATACGCATCGCAAAGAGGGCGATAACCGCCCGCCGCATGTGCTGCGCACGCATACGTCACCTGTGCAAATCCGCTCGATGGAGGCCACAGGCGCGCCGACCCGCATCATCTGCCCCGGTCGGGTGTATCGGGCCGACTATGACCAGACCCATACGCCGATGTTCCATCAGGTCGAAGGGCTTGCCATCGACAAAGACATCTCTATGGCGAACCTGAAATGGGTGCTGGAAGAATTCGTCAAAAGCTACTTCGAGGTCGACCACGTCGACATCCGCTTCCGCGCGTCCCATTTCCCCTTCACCGAACCCTCGGCTGAAGTCGATATCCGCTGTTCATGGGAAGGCGGCACGCTGAAAGTCGGCGAGGGCGACGACTGGCTGGAAATCCTTGGCTCCGGCATGGTGCACCCCAAAGTGCTTGAGGCGGGCGGGATCGACCCGACCGAGTGGCAAGGCTTTGCCTTTGGCATGGGCATCGACCGGATCGCGATGCTGAAATACGGGATCCCGGATTTGCGGGCGTTCTTTGACAGTGATTTGCGGTGGTTGCGGCACTATGGTTTCGCGGCGCTGGATCAGCCGACGTTGCATGGTGGGTTGAGTAGGTGAGTGAGATTTGGGCTGTTGTTATCGGCGCAGTTGCTTTTGTACTGGGCCGGATTTACTCGCAGTCTGAAGCAATTCTTGTGGAGAAACGTCGAGTGTACGAACAGTTTCTGCTGAATTGTCCACGCCCAAATCAGGCTTACTCGAACTTCACCGATGATGAATATCTCCGATTGCATGAAACGATGGAGAAATCCTCTAATGCAGTGGCGCTGTATGCGGCTCCTCCTGTTATGTTGGCTATATCGGTCTATTTAGAGGAATTCGAAAAAGCAGCAAATGAATTGGACCTAGAATCAGAAGCGCTGCACCCCGCCTTCAAGAGATTGGCGAAAGCTCACAACGACCTCATTTTAGAGATGAGACGTGATGGATTGGCTTGGTCTGTCTTTGGTTACAAGGGCAAAAGCCGTCTCCCTCCCGATGCTTTGGAGCAAGCCAAGAAGAAATCGCTTGAGTAACAAATCTCCCGCCCGGCTTGCCGGGCAGCGCCCGGACCTCCCCCATGGGGAGGGCGCTTTCGCAACGCTGCGCACAACGATACCCCCACCGATAAACACAACGTTCCGCCAAACTGAACAGCCTCGGCGCCTCCCCGAGGTCCGGGCGCTGCCCCGATGTTGAGAAAGATCCAAGAATGACCAACGACACCGAAGATCTGCAAGACACATATCCAGGTGCGGGCACCTTCAAATTCGGCGATAGCGCCGCACTTTGCCAACACCTCATCGCCCTTGTCCGCCAAGGCAAGAAAACCGCAACCTGCGGCGCGCTCGCCGATTTCGAAGGCGAGCCGGAGGCGATGCCTGTCGTGGGCCGCTGCGATATCGCCGCAAATTGGGACGGCACCCCAGCGCTGGTCATCCGCACCACCGAGGTGCAGGAAATCCGCTATTGTGACGTCACCGAAGAGATGGCCTTGGCCGAAGGCGAAAACGACAGTCTTTTGGGTTGGCGCAAAGACCACAAAGCGTATTTCAAACGCAACGGTGGCTTTCACCCCGAGATGATGTTGGTCTTTGAGCATTTCGAATTGGTCGAGGATCTGGCCGGGCGTGAACTCTAGCACACCGACGCGCCCCTTTCCCCTTGCCACGTTATCCGCTAATCCGATCACAACAGATTTAACCCGCAGGACGGACCTATGAAATTCACCCTCTCCTGGCTGAAACACCACCTCGACACCGACGCTTCGGTCGCGGATATCGCCTATGCGCTGACCGATCTGGGGCTAGAGGTTGAAGGCATCGAAAACCCGATTGAGCGGTTGGCCGATTTCACCATCGGCAAGGTGCTGACGGCTGAAAAGCACCCCGATGCTGATAAGCTGAAGGTCTGTCGGGTTGAAACGGCGAATGGCCCGACCCAGATTATCTGTGGCGCCCCCAATGCCCGCGCCGGTATCACCGTCGTGATCGCCAGCCCCGGTACTTATGTGCCCGGCATTGATACCACCATTGGCGTCGGTAAAATCCGCGGCATCGAAAGCCATGGCATGATGTGTTCCGAACGCGAGATGGAGCTGTCGGAAGAGCATGATGGCATCATCGAACTACCCTCGGGCGAGGTGGGTGATCGCTTTACCGATTGGTTGGCCGCGAACGACCCGGACAAGGTTGATCCGGTGATTGAGATCGCGATTACACCGAACCGCCCCGATGCGCTGGGCGTGCGCGGCATTGCCCGTGACCTCGCGGCGCGCGGTATCGGTACCCTGAAAGCCATCTCGGTTGATCCGGTGCCTGCCAGTTTTAAGGCTGACCTGAAGGTATCCATTGATGATGATACGCTTGATGGATGCCCGGTCTTTTGTGGTCGCCTGATCAAAGGCGTCAAGAACGGTCCCAGCCCCGACTGGCTCCAGGCGCAGTTGCGCGCCATTGGTTTGCGCCCTATTAGTTTCCTCGTCGATGTAACGAACTGGTTCACCTACGACCTGAACCGCCCGCTGCACGTCTTTGACGCGGATCAGGTGAATGGCAACCTGCGTGTGCATCGCGCCGCTGGGGGCGAAAGCCTCGTGGCATTGGATGACAAGGAATACACATTGCAAAACGGCCAGATGGTCATCTCTGATGACAATGGCCCTGAAAGCATTGCCGGTATCATGGGTGGGGCCGACACGGGCTGCACGGAAGAGACCGTCAACGTCTTTGTTGAAAGCGCTTATTGGGACCCGATCCAGATCGCCTACACGGGCCGCGCACTCAAGATCAACTCTGATGCGCGCTACCGCTTTGAACGCGGCGTCGATCCGGCCTTCACGCCCGTGGGGCTAGAGCATGCCGTGCGCATGATCGTTGACCATGCCGGTGGCGAAGCATCCGAGCTGATCCAAGCAGGCGCCGTGCCGGATACGTCGCGCGCCTACAAGCTGGACGCCAAACGGGTGATTTCACTGGTGGGCATGGACATCCCCGAAGCGACCCAGCGCGTCACGCTGACCGATCTCGGTTTCACGATGGACGGGGACATGGCCCACGTGCCCTCGTGGCGGCCTGACGTGCAGGGCGAGGCGGATCTGGTGGAAGAGGTCGCGCGCATTGCATCCTTGACCAAGCTGGAGGGTAAGCCGCTGCCGCGCATTGATGCGGGCGTGCCAAAACCGATCCTAACCCCCAGCCAATCGCGCCAACAGACCGCGCGCCGAACGGCGGCTGCACTGGGCTACAACGAGTGCGTGACCTACAGTTTCATTGATGCTGAAGCGGCGAAACTCTTTGGCGGTGGCGATGATGCGACGATGCTGGAGAACCCGATCAGCTCTGAAATGTCGCATATGCGGCCTAATCTGCTGCCCGGTCTGTTGCGGGCCGCTGCCCGCAATCAGGCGCGTGGCTTCATGGACATGGGTCTTTTCGAAGTCGGAGCTGGTTTCCATGGTGGCGAACCAGGCGAGCAGCATATGCTGGTGTCGGGCGTTCTGATTGGACGCACCGGGCCGAAGGATGTGCATGGCACGTCGCGGCCTGTGGACCTCTACGATGCAAAGGCGGATGCCGAGGCTGTGCTGGCCGCGATTGGCGCGCCTGCGAAAGTACAAATCCTGCGCGGCGCGTCGGAGTGGTGGCATCCTGGCCGTCACGGCAAGATCTGCCTTGGCCCCAAAAAGGTGTTGGGCATCTTTGGTGAACTGCATCCTAAGGTGCTGCGTGAGATGGATATTAAAGGCCCTGCGGTCGCCTTCACGATCTGGCCTGATGAAGTGCCGGTGCCGAAGAAGAAATCCGCGACGCGTCCGGCCTTGGCCGCAACAGATCTGCAAGCGGTCGAGCGCGACTTTGCCTTTGTGGTGGACGCAGAGGTCGAGGCGCTGGCGCTGGTGAACGCTGCGGCTGGTGCCGACAAGGCGCTGATCACAGATGTGCGCGTTTTTGACGAGTTCATTGGCGGCAGCCTTGGCGAGGGCAAGAAATCGCTTGCTGTGACCGTACGTTTGCAACCGACCGATAAGACACTGAAGGACGCCGATATCGAGGCGGTCAGCGCTAAGATCGTCGAGAAAGTGACCAAGGCCACGGGCGGTAGCCTCCGGGGATGATTATTCGCCGGGCCACAAAAGATGACGTGGCCGGTTTAACTGCGGTGCTGGAAGCGGCCTATGCGCCATTTCGGGCGTTAGGCTTGCCGCCCGTCACCGAAGGGGTCGCAGAGGACATACGCGATCACAACGTCTGGGTCGCAGAGGTTGATGGTGAGGTCCGTGGCGGCATCGTCCTCGTGCTTGGCAATCTGGCGCATATCGCCAATCTCGCGGTGCACCCTGATGCGGGCGGACTTGGGATTGGCCAGGCCTTGATCAACGAATCGTCAGAGGCATCTGCGGCGGCGGACCACAACATGATCAAACTGGCCACCCATGTCGGTATGGCCGGAACCCAAGCCTTTTACCTGAAACTGGGTTGGCAAGAGACTGGCCGTGAGGACAACAAGGTCTATTTTCAGAAGCAATTGAAGTGAAGGAACCCCGATATGACCCTCAAGATTTACCTTTCCGGAGAAATCCACACCGATTGGCGTGACCAGATCACCATGGGGGCCTCTGGACTTGATGTGGCTTTTGATAGCCCTGTAACCGACCATGATGCGTCTGACGATTGCGGCGTCGCGATCATGGGGGCAGAGGACAAGAAGTTCTGGCACGACAACAAAGGGGCAAACCTGAATGCGATCCGGACCCGGCACGGGATCGAAAATGCCGACATCGTCGTGGTGCGCTTTGGCGAGAAATACAAACAATGGAACGCGGCGTTTGATGCGGGTTATGCCGCCGCGCTGGGCAAATCGCTGATCGTGATGCATGGGCCAGAGCATCAGCATCCGCTCAAAGAGGTGGATGCGGCGGCATTGGCCGTTGTGGAAGAACCGCAGCAGGTCGTGCAGATTTTGCAGTATGTGTTGAACGGAACGCTGCCTTAAGTGCGGTTTGCTCCGGCGTAAGAGGGCGCCGCAATGATCGATCATATGACCTTTGGCGTGACTGACTATGCGCGCTCAACCGCTTTCTACGATCAAGCCTTCGCACCTCTGGGGGTCAAACGGCTGTTTGAGGTGCCCTTGGAGCATTCAGGCGGTGTGAAGGTGTGTGGCTATGGCGATGATCGCCCCTGGTTCTGGCTGGCTGAAGAGCGTGCAACGACAGGTATGTTACACATTGCTTTGCAGGCAAAGAAACGTGCCGAGGTCGATGCTTTCTATGCAGCAGCCTTACGCGCTGGCGGTGAAGACAACGGCGCACCCGGCCTGCGCCCGCACTACCATGCTGATTATTATGGCGCGTTTGTGCTGGATCCGGATGGGCACAATATCGAAGCGGTCTGTCACGCTCCGCCGAAGTGACATTGAAGACCCAAATTTAAGGCTGCGCGCCCGTGTATCCAGCGGGCGTGCAGTTTCTTGTAAAAACCGTCTTACGACGGATCGGGGATGCGTTTGGCCTTTTCCACAGCTTACCGCGCAAAAAACCGCTCAACATAAGCCGGTACATTCTTAAAGTCGTGATAGCCGACCGCATCTTTGGTTCCGTAGAATTCCAACGCATTCAGCCAAGGCGCAATCGCCATGTCGGCGATGGAATAGTCGCCGACAATCCATTCTTTGCCTTCCAGTTCTTTGTCCAGAACAGTCAGCAAACGGATTGCTTCGTCGCGGTAACGTTCGCGAGGACGGGGGTCTTCGATGTCTTTGCCCGCAAACTTGTAGAAAAAGCCCATCTGTCCCAACATTGGCCCAAGGCCGCCCATCTGGAACATCAGCCATTGCGTGATCTTCGCCTTGTCCGAGGCCGTTGCCCCAAGAAATTTCCCCGATTTCTCAGCCAGATACAGCAGAATAGCACCGCTTTCGAAAATCCCGATCGGACCATCTGGCCCGTTAGGGTCAATAATCGCCGGGATCTTGTTGTTGGGATTGAGTGAAAGAAATGCGTCGCTTTTCACATCGGCATCGCTGAGCGTCACAAGGTGCGGTTCATAGGCAAGACCCATCTCTTCCAACGCGATGGATATCTTCACGCCATTGGGCGTGGGGTAAGAATAAAGTTGAATGACAGATGGATCGCTGGCGGGCCAGCGGGTCGTGATCGGGAATGCGGATAAGTCAGCCATCAGGCGATGTCCTTTGCAGATTTTTCGATCCTCCCAAGCTAAGGGGAATTTCCGTAAATAAAACCCGTGCGAGTGTGAGCAGATAGCGGTAACACTGTGCGCAGTTGCGCAGTGGGCATCAGATCCGCGCGCCAAGCCAAGCAATGGGGACAACTATGCTAGACGAATTCAAAACCTTCATCGCCAAGGGCAATGTCATGGACATGGCCGTTGGTATCATCATCGGTGCCGCCTTTACCGCGATTGTGACATCGCTGGTGGGCGATCTGATTAACCCGATCATCGGCCTTGTGTCCGGTGGGATTGATTTCACCAACAACTACGCCGTGTTGGCCGGTGAGGTGCCAGAGGGCGCGTCACTGGAAGCCGCGCGCGAAGCCGGCGCGTCAATCTTTGCTTATGGTGCATTCATCATGGCGATCATCAACTTCCTGATCATCGCCTTTGTGGTGTTCATGCTGGTGCGCAATGTCAACAAGATCAAAGACGCTGCCGCCAAAGAAGAAGAGGCTGCACCCGAAGAGCCAAAGGGCCCGACAGCCGAAGATCTGCTGGCAGAAATTCGCGATGCATTGAAGGCGCAAGCCTAAGTCAAAGGATCGGTCTTCTGGAGGGCGCGCTGGCGACAGCGGGCCCTTCTTTACGTTTGATGTTTGAGAAAACGGTCGATGGCTTCGGTCACGAAACTTGGGTTTTCCAAGGGTGATGTGTGCCCCGCTTCCGGAACACTTATGAGCTCCGACCCTCTGATTGCCTCATGCATTGCCTGTGCCGTGGCCGGTGGCGTCGGGATATCATCCTCGCCAACCATGATCAGCGTCGGAGGTGCGTTTTTCAATGCGCGCAGCGCGTCCTGTACATCATCGCGATCAAAAATGGCACGTCCGAATAGCCTGACAGATGTGCGGTCGAGACGGCCGATATAGGACTTGAGTTGGAAAAACTCTGCCTGTCGCGCCGGGTCACTGCGGAAGGTTGGCCCGAACAGCAACGGGAGTACTTTGCCCAGCAAAGGCCGGATGCCGACGAGGCGCACAAAGAACAGCAGCTGATTGTATTGCTTGAGGGTCGCCGGGCTCTCAGCATTGGCCCCGGTGTCCATCAGAATCAGCGATTTGATCAGATCGGGGCGGCGTAGTAGCAGGCGCAACCCGACGTAGCCGCCTGTGGACATACCCGCAAAATGGACTGGGCCATCGCATAGGCCTTCAATCAGTTGTTCAGCGTCATCCACCAAGTCATACATGCCGAAGGCTTGTTGGCAGGTCCCGCTATCGCCATGCCCACGATGATCAAATGCGATAACGCGGTGGGATTTGCTAAAGGCGCCGATCTGGGCTTCAAACATCTGGTGGCGCATCAGATAGCCATGCGAGAACACGATCGTATCCTCCCCGGTGCCTGTGGCGACGTAATGAAGCAGTCGTCCGTTGATTTCAATCTTTGGCATGGCGTGTGTCAGCCTGAGTTGACTGATCCGACGTTACAGACGGTCATACTTTGCAGCAAGTCCTGTCATTTGCCCGGGCATTTGCAATGGAGCTATACCGCTTGAAAACTGTACCAGAACTGAGCGCTGCTCATTCGCTCAGGTTGGACGTTAAAGCGACCGATTGGCTTGAAAAACTTACCCTAGTGCGCGCGCTCTGCGTATTCCTTATAGTCGACAAGTAGATGCTCCAGCTCAGCAAGTTCGATCTCTAGGTCGTGGAATACTTCATACTTTTGGTCTTCATTCAATTCACCGCCCTCAACCAATGTCTGAAGATTTGGCTTTAGGATGGACCATCTATTGAGCAAGGCTTCCAGATCAGCGCGGATCACATCATTTGGTGCAGGTATTATCCCTAGGGCTGGCAACCCAGAGTGCAATGCAACCAAGGAGTTCTCAAAATAAGCCATGGTCACACGCAGGTCGTCTTTTGCATCAGCGGCATGATATCCTGTCCATATCTCGCATGCATCCTTAGCCATCTTCTGTGTCAGCATGAGTTGGCGACCTGCCAATTCCAGCAGCATGACATCGCGAGCCGAAATTTCAAATGGGACGGCATACTTACCAGAAATGTCAGCGGCCAAGATTGATGTGAGCTCAAGAAGCTTGAGATTGTGATCATCGATGTGATGCGCACTTTCTACGTCATGCCCGTCAACCAGTATGGCATCAATGGCTCCATGGATTTCCATCCATTCGGCCATAACATGCTCTATATCTACGAGAATGCGCCGGTTATCCTCTGGACGAAGGATGTGAAGTTCTTCATCGCCATCTCTGAGGGCAACGATGTATCTGTCGAATTGCTCTGTCGCACGTTCTAGCACATCATATGCCTCTTCGACGTCAACACCAGATGTGACGGCGCAAGACGCTGCGGCGACTTGCTGCGTGAACGTGGGGAGCTGTCCGGCCAACCTGATGCGGTCTGCGCCATCTGACTCAATGTTAAGGCCCTGAGCAGATGCTCCTGTTGCTGCTATTGCGAAAGCGGTGAAAGAAATAGCGGTACGGATAGTGCTAGAAAATCTGTTACTCATTGTTACTCACGCTAGTTGATTACATAGCGTAATTGAGTGAGATTTCCGGTGAAATCATGGTTAAACGTCAAATACTTACCTAAAGTATAGTGCAAGTTTTGCAATTCATGCCATTGCCACAAAATAGCTTGCTGATCGCCACAATTACCCCGCCGGTTCGAGGTTGTTTATGTGTCCACATCATCCGGTGCGGCGGATGAGGAGAATCGGCCGCACCGGTTTCGTGAGTGTGTGTCCTATTCCTTCAGGGCCAGCGCAGGTGACAAAACGTCAATGCCCAACGCTTTGCCCACGGCGTAGTAGGTCAGTTTGCCCGCGTGCACATTCAGTCCGTTCAACAAGTGAGGATCATCCTCGCAAGCTTGTCGCCAGCCTTTGTCGGCCAAAGACAGCATGAAGGGCATCGTGGCGTTTCCGAGTGCGATCGTTGACGTCCGCGCCACAGCTCCCGGCATGTTGGCGACGCAATAATGCATGATCCCATCGACGTCGTAGATCGGGTCTTCATGGGTCGTAGCTTTCGAGGTTTCAAAACAGCCGCCTTGGTCGATGGCGACATCCACCAGCGCGGCACCGGGTTTCAATTCGGCCAATTGTGCCCGCGAGATCAGTTTGGGCGCGGCCGCACCGGGGATCAGAACCGCACCGATAATCATGTCCGCTTCGCGCGCCAACTCAATCGTGTTGCCAGCACTGGCGTAGCTGTTCTTGAACTGTCCGCCAAAGGTATCATCAAGATAGCGCAGACGCGGCAAGGACCGGTCGAGCACCGTCACATCTGCGCCCATACCGGCGGCAATGCGCGCAGCATGTGTGCCGACGACGCCGCCACCGATGACCACAACGCGCGCAGGTCCCACACCAGGCACGCCGCCCATCAGAACGCCGCGTCCACCGTTCGCCTTCTGCAACGTCCAAGCACCAACTTGAGGCGCCAGACGCCCGGCGACCTCAGACATAGGTGCCAGCAGTGGCAGTCCGCCACGGTCGTCCGTCACGGTCTCATAGGCGATACAGGTGGCACCTGATGCCATCAGATCCTTGGTCTGCTCTGGGTCTGGGGCAAGGTGCAGATAGGTGAACAAAATCTGACCTTCGCGCAGCATCTTGCGTTCGATCGCCTGAGGCTCTTTCACTTTTACAATCATTTCGGTCGTTTCAAAGACCTCTGCCGCAGTTTCAACGATAGCTGCACCAGCATCAATGTAGTCTGCATCCGTAAACCCGGCGCCATTGCCTGCGCCTGATTGGACGGTAACTTTGTGGCCGTGGTTGGCGGCTTCGCGCGCGGCATTTGGTGTCAGGCCGACGCGGAATTCCTGTGGTTTGATCTCTGTTGGGCATCCGATATGCATGACCCGTTCCTCCCTATAATCTGGGCGGACTATTCATCTGCCCGTCTGCAATTTCACCGGGCTTTTTCTTGGATGTTTGCGGTAACTCTGGTAAGAACTTGTCTGATATGCCAAATTTATCGAAGGATCGTGCGGAAAATGAAACTCGACAGTATTGATCGCCGAATCCTCACGGTTTTGCAGAAGAAAGGCCGTATGTCGAACGCGGAACTTTCGGATTTGGCGAACCTGTCTGCCTCAGCCTGTCATCGGCGCGTGCAGCGGTTGGAAAAGGAGGGGTTTATTCGCGACTACGTTGCCCTTCTGGATCCGCGCAAGGTGGGTCGTCCAACAACGGTCTTTGTTGAGATTACGCTTAGTGGGCAGGCTGATGAGGTGTTGGATGCCTTTGAAAAGGCCGTCGCACGGGTGCCGGATGTTCTGGAATGTCACTTGATGGCGGGTACGGCTGATTACCTGCTGAAAGTGGTTGCAGGGGACACCGAAGACTTTGCCCGTATTCACCGCCGCTATCTGGCGACCTTGCCAGGGGTGGCGCAGATGCAGTCATCGTTTGCTTTACGTACGGTGCGGCAAACAACGGCGCTGCCTGTTTGAAGAATTTCTTAAGGCTTTGCAGGCCATATCTGTGATCCAGCGGATTTGGGACCGACGCATGTGCGTTTCGTTCCAGACAAACTGCTTTGACACAGATATGGCTGAATACTGATTTGGCCAATGGTTGAAACGGGCGGTCCCTTTACGGGCCAAATGTGACGGGACATAGAGCCATGTGCGTGATGTGTGGAGTTTCATACTGCAACGCTGCAGTCGGCGAGACGGGCGACAGTGTAGAAAACCCGCAACGGATGACGCAGGGCACGCCCGATGCGCCTTTTGCGTTTATTGACCCATTTAACGATGGGCAAGTTGAGGCGATGAAGTGGGGTGTTGATCGCATCGGCGCGTCCGGCGGGACAGTGACCTACTCAATGAACTTGACCGGGATCAACGGGTTGTCCGGTGCGGCACTCGCGGCCTTTGACAGGGCCATCGAATTGGCGTTTCTGACGTGGTCATCAGTTGCGAACGTCATGTTCAAAGAGGTCACATCCGGGCGTGGCATGATTGATATTTCAACCGGTGGTTCAAATGTCCATTCCAATCTTGGATCGCCATCGGGGGTACTGGGCTTTATGACGTTCAATTCGCTGACTGATCCTGTCAGGGGGAACGATTCCTATTTGTTCGATGAGGTCGAAATTGTCTTTGACACTGCCGAGAGTTGGTCACTCACCGGCGGCAGCATCGACTTTTTCGCCGTGGCATTGCACGAAATTGGGCATGCATTGGGGATGGGGCACGTACCGAATACATTCAATGGCGGCACCCTGCAGAACATGAATCCATTCTTGTCGACAGACGCACTGCAGGGCGGTGATGTTGCAGGCATTGGCACCCTTTATGGCGCGCGCGCATGGCGTGATGCCGCCGACAGTGCCGATTTCACAAAGGTGAATACGGCGCAGATCATTTTCGCCAAAGGCGGCGATGATGTCATCAATGGCAGTGACCTTGGCGATAGCATCTTTGGCGGCGCGGGAAACGACGATCTTTTTGGGAACGGTGGAAATGACCTGTTGGTTGACACCCGTGGCAGCAACAATATCGCAGGTGGTCATGGCGCCGACAAAATCGTTGGGGGTGGCGGTTCGCTGGATGCGGCAGGCAATTCTGGCAATGATACGCTAATTGGCGGTATCGGTGACGACAGGTTGGACGGCGGCTCTGGCAATGATGTTTTGCGTGGTGACCCGAGTGGTAGTTTCGTTACGGGCGATGACCGGTTGATCGCAGGGTCAGGCAATGATGTGCTGGAAGGTGGCGGTGGCGCGGATACCTTTGTCTTTAGTCGATCCGGCGGTGACAACCGGATTCTGGATTTTGAGATTGGTTTGGATGCTATCGACTTGCAAGGCTTCAATATCGCTCAGGGCGTGTTGACCGACAATGGCACCGATAGCTTTTTTGCTTTCAATGCGGCGGGCGTCAATTTCGACCTGACGATCGAAGGCGCCATTGTCACAGAATCGGATTTCGCATCATGATCAAATCTGTGTTGCGTGGGTCATGCGCTTAAGCATGGCCAGTTGTGGGATTGCGGCATGCGTTGCGGGCGGCGCAGGCAGTGGCAGCAATAGCAGTGGTGCACCGGCGGTAGAGACGCCCCCTGGTGTTGGCACACCTGCATTGTCTGACCGAACCGCAGCTTGCGTTTTTGATGCGACATATGTTGTACTTGAGGGTGACACCTTCGGCGCGCGGCGTAGTGTGACTTTTCAAGGTGAGACCGGCGCGATCACCACTGGCGCGCTGGATGGGGCGGATTTTGATGACGCCGCTATATTCAGCAATCCAGTGAATGGAGAGTTTTCTCGGGTTGTCCAGATCAGCGATGGTAACGTCTTTGGCGTTGTTGGCCTGACCGTTCCGGCGGGTGATCTGCCTGCGAGCGGGAGTGTTACTCACTACAATGAGGGCTGGGTGAATGTAACGGCCGCTTTTGAAACGGATACTTTGGTTTTGACTGGTGACGCCGCATTTACGGTGAATTGGGGTGGCGGTGGCGGCATTGCGGGCACGCTTTATAATTTTAGTGTTGAAAGTGCGAGTACGGGATACCTTTCTGGTGCCGGTTCCATTGTTTTGAGCGATGGAGCTGTAAGCGGCGATAACTTCAGTTTTGGGACGGGCACCATCAGCGGAACTGGTGACTTTGCCCGTTTGGGGGGTGCAGGTACGCTTTCATCAACGACGGGCACGTTCTTTGGCCCGCAAGCGGATGAGCTGGGTGGCGTCATCGTGATTGATGACCCAAATGATAGTATCCTTGTCGTCGGTGCATTTCAGGCTGATTGATCGTCCGTGACTTGCTCACCCGGTTTGGGTGTTAGCCCGTAGGGCCCGGCGAGGTTCCAGACGTGCTCTGGCACCATGTTCTTGATCTTGGCGGGTTCTTCGCGCCGCAGGTGCAGGATGGTTTCGGCGGCTTTCATTTCGACACGCGCGCGGGCGAATTCGAGGCCACGAGGGCCAATCCGGGGCATCAGCCAGCCCATGATCCCCCGCAGCCAATCCGGCATCCGGCGCAAAGGTAAGCCGCCAGCCGCCAGTCGGGTGTTTTCGATGAAACCTTTGACAGAGCCAGCACGTTTGCCTCTTGATCCGGGGGGCGAGCGTCACCTCATCACCAAGGCTCTTGAGCATTTCAGCCCCCCGGTCATTGCGCACAATCAGCCATTGATCGCCTTCACCGGCCATATAGCCGACAGTGATATCGGCGAGCCTGTTGGTATAGTCCACGCAGGTACGGCAGGTGGTTGGAAAGAAATCAGAAGACAACTCGGAAAGCGGCAGTTTGAGAAAGGGGATCAGCCGCTGGCTGCCATCGGTGAATCGCAGTTCGACATGATAGTCGGCGCGGAATTCGAGGTAGGTGACAGTTTCAGGCGCATTGGTCAGCCGGGCGAGGAAGCTGTGGAAATTCTCGGTTGTTGTATTGTCAGAGCACGGGGTGCCGATGACATAAATACGGTCGAACCCAAGGTTAGCCTCCATCGCGCGCAGGGCGTAGATCTGGCAGGGGATGCCGATGACGGCGATTTTGCGATGGCCTGCGGTGAGGGCCGGTTCCAACAAGGCAAGCAGCGGGGCATAGCCCATCCGCATCCCGCGGGCGTACTGCATGTCGGCCGGATCGGTGATAAGGGCAGGGCGCGGGCGCCATTTGTCGGTTTCGTCAGGCACCATCGTGAGGACGGCATCGACAGCGCCGGTTTCCAGCAGTTTTTCGGCAAAACGGGTCGTGAGGCCAGTCCATTGCGCGCCGGCGCGTGCGGATGTGAGAGCGGCGCGGTACATGGTCTGGATGACGCCAAAGAACTGCTCATCGCCAGTAGCCTGCGCGGCGCGCCCATGCACCGTTGTTTCTGATGAAGGGTAGTTTGGTTTGATGAACTGGCAGGCTTTGCCGCAGGCGGATGGGTCGGTCATCCGTGAGACGCCGCAGTCAGTGCATAGCCCACGCGGGGCAGGCGCGCGGAATTGAGGTATCTCAAATGCCGTCATGTCGCCACTTTAGGGAAGGGGTGACACCTGTCCAGAGGAAGCTTGGGTGCGACGCCGTGTTTTCCAAGGGCTTGATCAATGGCGGCATGGTGGTCCTCACGCATATCAAGGAACAATATCGTCTTGGCCTCGGCGGCTATGGCCGTCGGCGGGTGACAAAAGGACAGAAGGAACTGGGTTTGCAGGTCCGGCTCCGTCGTGTTGGTCGGTTGATGCCCGAGAATTGCATCTGTGTTGAATGATCACAGAAATACAAGGTTGCGGCCGATAGCAGCCATGCGTTCAATATCCCGCCGCACCCGCTGAACTGGGACTTCGCAGCGGATCAGCAAAACCAGAAATGGGCGGTCGACATCCGCTATGCCTGACCTCGCGAAGGTTGGCTGTATCTGGCTGTCATTCTCGACCTTCACTCCCGATATGTGGTCGGATAGTCCGTACCTGACCGGACGAAGCGCGATCTGGCGATCCGGGCTCGCGCTCGGCAACCGCCCAAATGATGCATTCACCACACGGATTGTGGCAGCCAATACTGTTCTCACGACTATCCGAAGCTCCTGCACCAGTATGGGTGCCTGGTATCGATGAGAAGCAAAGGCAATTACTACGACAACTCTGCCGTCGAAGCATTCCTCAAAACGATCAAAGCAGCGCTGATCTGGCGGCGGTCTTGGCAAACGCGCAGGGAGGCCGAACTGGCCATCTTCCAGTACCTCAAAGGCTTCTGCAATCCGAGGCGAAGGCACTCAGCACTCGACTAGAAAAGCCCCATCATCTTTGAATAGAGAGTGGTCTAATTGAGTATTTGGAGCGGCACAAAAACGTGACAGGTCCAACTGGAGATGCGCACCAATCGCCAGGGCTCTTTCGAGCTTTTCTTCGAAAAGCACTTACTTGACGCGTTGAACTGACCGCGCCGTTTTGCGCGGTCAGTCTCTCTTATCAGAAGTGATAGGAAACGCGCAGCATTGCTGTGTTCAGATCGAAGTCTGTGTCGCTGCCTTCCATGTCTTCAAAGCTGTGGACAAGGTATTCCGCGCCAATAGAGAAGTTCTCGTTAACCATGAAGTCCGCACCAATACCGTAGAATGGTGCGTTGTCTTCCAACTCAATCTTGTCGATGCCCTGCTCGATTGTGATCGCAGCATGCGCCAGACCAGCTGTGCCATACACCAATGTTGATCCAATGTTCGTACCGGCCCGCAGCTTCAAATGCGCAAGAGTATCAACATCGATGAAAGCCGATGGGTTATCGTCTTCTTCCAGATCACCCGAAGAGCTGGTGTAGTCCACCTCGACCCCAAGCGTCAGAGGGCCAAAGTCGCGTTGGACGCCAGCATGAACCCCATGAAACGGGCCTTCAATGTCAAATTCGCGGAAAATGGTGCTTGGATCATTGGGGGCCACGTCACCCGTGCCAAATCCCAGCTGCGCGCCAACATAGAAGTCGTAAGCCGGTGCTGGCGTCGGAATCGGAGCTGCGGGCGGAACGATGACTGGGTCGCTGAGCCCTCCCGCGGAAGTAGTTGTAGCAAGGGTTGATGTGTAAAGAATAAGAATTAAGGCGTGTCGCATGTGTTGTTCCTTTCGTTTCAGTGTGGAACAGCCAGACGACCGGCGGGTAATGCGATACAGTATAATCAACCACAGATCAGCGTTTCGCTTGTTCCTGATGCATGGCTAATTGGTCAACTTATCCAATTGATTTCATTGATGTATACTTGTGTACCAACTGTATCTTTTACGTATCATTGACCGGAGGTTGATTACGAGCGTGCCACTTCGCTGCACGCAAAAAAGGGCCGCCCTCAATGGTGATTGAGAGCGGCCAGACGGACAGCTGGTGTCGAACGTGGTGAGCGCATAGAGTTCTGGGGATATGCAGCACCGTGAGTGGGACCAACTATCAGGGTAATGAAAACCCAATGGGCTTAGGGTTGGGCTGGGAAACCTACAACCTCAATCCTGCTGCCGAGGCGGGCGTGTGTCCTGACGCTCTGGCCTATCGGATTGGCGCTCCGGTCGGTCGCTCTGCCGGGCAGGTCGCGTCTCCTGCCGCGCGGGTCGGTCACTTTGACGCGCAGGGCGTATCTCCTGCCGTGCTGGCCGATCACTGACTTGGATTTGGCCCGGCTGAAAAGGCATCGCGGTACCGGTTGGTGGGGCTAGGGTGTTTTCGAGGTTAGGCGCTGCGAGGCAACGGACAAAAACGTGGTAGTCAAATTGATCGCTCTGTAGATCCAATTGCCCAAGGTTTGTCTGCTTGGCAGGTTTGACGTTACCTCCGCGGGCGACAGCGATTTCGCCAGAGAACGTCGCATCGGTTGAGACATTCCAGTTTTGCGCAAGCACCTCTTGCTTGGTCCAACCCGCATCGACGTGCTTGGCCAAGTTGTCGGCGCAAGCCTGGACGGGGGTCATCAAGGTCCAATCAACGCTGTCGAGCGGGATGTCGAAATGGGCTTGCAAAGCCAAAGTGCGCCGATCCCCATTGCCTATTTGATCCCACGTGTAGTCATAGTTCCAATGATCTAGGTTTGCTTCGACGACGCCCACACTGTCACCAACACCAACGCTCAACCCGTTGATCCGCCTTCCTTGCTCAGCAGCGCTTAAGCAGTTGAAATCGCAAAGACTTTCGATGTTGTTGTGGTCGAGGTGTAGCCGTTGGTATTCGCACGCACGACGATGGGCTCTGCATCAATAGATGCGTGTTTTACCTCAAACGACTGGACCCAGTCGTCCGCGGCAGCGACTGTGCCCAGTGTTGTCAGGATCAGCGCTTGCGCAACTGCTTTGGTAAAATCGTACTTTTTCATCTCTCTCTCCGTATAAATGCGACCACATTTGCGCTCGCTCGCAGAGATGTTTGATGCCCCAGCATGTCTTGCTGGTGTTGCGGAATGTCTCAATTGTATCGAAGGCTAGGCGCGACGTATCAGTGGGGTCAACTGCAGGCGTCAGCCAAAGACATATCCAATACCGCGCACCGTTCTGATAACTTCTGGCTTGCTAGGATTGGGTTCGATCTTTCTGCGAATACGCGATATGCGCAGGTCGATCGATCTGTCAAACGGCTCCCATCCGCGGTCATGCGCCTGTTCCAGAAGCTGGTCGCGGTTCAGGATGCGCCCTTTATTCTCGACAAACACACGCAAAAGGCTGAACTCCATCGCTGTCACGGCTATTTCGCTGCCTGTGGGCCCAAAAAGCCGCGCCGCTTCCAGATCAAGCTGACAGCCGCCAAAGGGAACTGTACCAGAAAGACGTTGGGCTTCGTCTTGCTGCGCCACCTGAATGTCACTGCGACGCAGAGCAGCTTTGACCCGCGCTTGCAACTCGCGCAGATCGACAGGTTTGACCAGATAATCATCGGCCCCCAGTTCAAGCCCCAGCACTTTGTCCACAACATCGCCAGCCGCTGTCAGCATCATGACAGGGACTTGCGAACGCTGTCGCAGATCGCGCAAGGCAGTCAGCCCGTCCATCCCTGGCATACGGACATCGAGGATGACAAGATCGGGTATTTCGCCGTCCAAACTGGTGAAGAGCTCCGCAGCATTTGCCGCCTCTTGTACTGCGTACCCGCATTCTCCCAGATGGTCCTTAAGCATCCGACGCAGCGCGGGTTCGTCATCGCAGATCAGGATTGATTGCGCCTCCATCTTAAGACTCTTTGCGATCGGTTGCCCGGCGTAGAAGCGTCATCAATTCATGCTTAATGATAGGCTTTTCGATGTGCGGACGGCCGCTTTTGTTCAGAAAGTCGGCGACATTCTGGCTCATCGCGTCACCGGTGACAAAACCGATGCGATCAGCAGCGGCCGGTGCGACCTGACGCATGGCATTGTAAAAGGCCTGACCATCCATATCCGGCATCTTATAGTCGCTCAGGATGACATCAAAGCTTTGGTCTTTCGCCAAACGCAAAGCCTCGCGTGGGCTAGTGGTGGTGGTAACGTCAAATCCGTCTTCGCTTAGAACATCGCGGATGAGGCGGGCCACTCCGACCTCATCATCCACAACCAGCAAGCGCCTGACGCCGCGCACAGGTGTGTGCGGTAGCACGTTCTGATCCTTAAACGCATCTTTGGTTGCAGCTGACAGGCGCACGAAGAAACTTGTTCCTTCGCCAAGGGTCGAGTGCAAATCTAGCAAACCATCGTGGCTCTGAACGATGCGGTGGCTGAACGCCAGACCGACGCCTGTGCCCTCGCCAACTTCCTTGGTTGTAAAAAATGGCTCGAATATCCGGCGTTGAAGATCGCGTGGGATACCGGGTCCGTTGTCGCGCACCTCAACGACAGTTTCGTTCTTGCGGGTGTCAAAAAAGCTACGCACGTGGATCTCGCCTGCCTCGCGTTTGTCCTGCACAGCATGGCCAGCATTGATGATCAGATTTGAAAACACCTGTGCCAATTGATCAAAGTCGCCCGCTACCATGGGCGCATCTTCATCGAATTCGGTTATGACCACGGTACCGTTACTTTTTAAGCTATAGCTTGAGACCTCAAGCGCTGTGTTGACGACCTCATTGATCGAGCAGTTTTCGATCTTTGTTGGCCGCTGGCGTGCCATGGCCAGAAACGTTTTCACAATCTTGGCCGCGCGTTCTGCCGATTGGCATATGAAATCCACACGCTCTGCAAGAACAGGATCATCAATCTTGCCCTGCAGCATTTGCGAGTACCCAAAGACGACCGATAGCGGGTTGTTCAACTCGTGCGCGACGCCAGCCAGAAGTTCGCCTAAGGCAGAAAGTTTCTCGTTCTGATGGGCAATCTCTCGCATCTCGGCCAACTCGCGTTCGGCCTTTAACTGCTCAGTCACATCGTAAAATTCGATCATGTATCCACCGAGTTTTGTGCGGTGCGAATTGCCCGAGATTGTCCGCCCGTTAACGGACATCACCACATTCTTCTGGTAAGTGGTTGATGCGTTGTAGACTTCTTGCGCAAACTCTTCTGCTGTCACACCCTCGGGCAGGTCGAAAGCACCCTCGTCGACACAACGCCGCGCTGCGTCTTTGAGGTGCTCACCAGGACGCATAGGTTCCATGTTCTGATACCAGATTTCGCTGAGCTTATCATTGCCAAAGACGAAACGGGCGTTCTCATCGTAAATGGCAATGCCATTATTGAGCGCCTGAAGGCCATCTTCGAGCACGTCCAGCGCGCGTTGTTCGCTTTCCTTGATGTCCGTCACGTCGCGTACAATCAAAAGTGCGCCACCAAAAGATGTTTGGTGGGATGAGCCCACCATATGTCGACCATCTGCAAGCCGATATGGAACCTGTTTGCCAAACTGCGACATCTCTCCCATCAGCCAGACAACAAATTCATCGCCCGTCATCCCTTCAGGAACCGCATAGTACCCGGACTTCATTAGTTTGATCAGGCTCTCCAACGCATTTTCGCCAGCCAGGGGCGGCGCAACATCGCTGCCGTCGAAGTGCATCTTGTACCATGCGTCGTTGGCAAACACGAAACGCATGTCACTGTCGCAAAGTACCATGCCTGTATCAAGTGACTGGAAGCTCTCCATCAGCATGTCGCGTGCACGCAGATCCACGTCCTGCTCAGCTGTCACATCCGTGATCAAGATCAGATAACCGCCTTGCTCGGTCCTGACCACTTTGAGCGAGGCAACGCGCCCATCCCGCAATGTGTAGGATCGGTTGGGACCGCAATCTCTTAACCACGCGATCGCATCATCCGCGAAGGCATCAAATGCAGTGCCTTCAGGCAGTGCAAGCTGCTCGCCGTTGTAAATCTGCCGCAGCAGTTCAACAAACGGGGTGCCCCTGTCGGCCTTCGGGTGTTCTGGAGGAAACACCAATTTCCAATAACTGCTGTTGGCCATCAAGAAGCATAGGTCGCCATCGACAACTAGAATGCCTTGGCCCAAGACATCAACGACCTCACGTAGGTTCGGCTCAACACCTCCCGCACCGCCTAAGGTGTATGCTTGCGTCGAGGTAGACTTTTGCGCCAAATGATCCTCCTCTGCCTCTGCGTTGATTGCCATGCTTCGGTAGATCATCCCAAGTGATCCAACACATGTCGCGCTTTGTATCAATTGTATCAATGCCAGTGGAGTTGGAAGGATGTTTAACTAGAGGAGCATCGTCAAGTTTGGCTGGATGGTTTGGACCTACGGCGAATGACTGGTTTCCGCCCTTGGTGCTTTTCGCTGCGGTCGCGAAAGGCATAAGGCGGATGTAGGTCAAAGAATTCGAATGGCAGCAAAGCCCAATACCTTGCTCATCTCCATGCTTGCGTGCGCGGCGAAGGTTGGCTCTGACGGGCCGCACCGCACCGTCAGTTTAGTGGATTGTTCGCGACATACATCCGCTGTCACCGCACCGCTCTCCTGCTACTTCAAGATCGCGATGACATGCTCTTCGTTAGACCTTGATCTCTTCATTCTGTTTGTCTCCTTTTTCGGGACGAACTTTGCCGCAAACTGGAGCACGAAACGGGTGTCACGTTGGTGCCAATACGCCCCCAGTCCGAATGCTCAGTTCAGTCATTTTACAGAATCTCGCGCACCAGTTTCCCAAATCGATTGAGGTATGGCGTTTTTCAGACAATAGATTTGGTCAACTCGCGTTTCAGCAGTCCTGCGCATAAGGAATGCTGATCATCCCTTCAGTGCGAGCATCCAACCAAATCTGCTGAGATCGAAAGCGGAAGCCCGGTGTCGTCACGCCTGAAACCGCGAAGGTCGACAGATCGTTTGCAGCGTCGTTCACTTCAAAGCAGACAATAAACGGTTTGCCCGGGGGTGAGCCGACATAGCTATAAGCGCCAGCTGCTAAGCAGAGATGCCAAGTTGAGCGTCAAATCGGCGTCAGAGGGCGGTGACCCTGTGGTGTCTGCCAGTCGCAGTTGGCACCCGAAACGTGCCCCGGGAAAAAGGACTGTTGGGCAGGCTAAACGTGCCCAGGCTGTCAAACTGGAGCCGTTGTCCACAATTGGAATAATATGAGCAAAAGAGGTTGCGGTTCGGATGATTTTAGCGTCATCAGATCCAGAAGTGACCTCAATCTCCTGCTCAACACGTACATTGATGTCCGCATTGTCAAAATAAGGCGGGAATAACTTGTTCGGTGCTCTGACATCCTCCAGTTGGTAGGTGCAATCAGTAGATCCTACAGGGGTTAATTGTAAGCTGGTGCCGACATCGACATCGACCTTCAAATCTTGACAGGGGATGCTGTCAAAAGAGGCATTGATAGGCCGCACGATTAGGGTGCTAGGGATCGTATTTGCGATCACGAACGGGGCATAGGCCAAAGCATCTGCTGAACGGGTTCGGTTCGCCACAACATTGATTTTGAGTTCCAGGGATAGGTTAGGGTTTACGTAGGAATTGTCGATGCTGAAATTTGGCCCGGTGCCGGTTAGCTCGTAAAACTGCTGACGATTGATGATCGAGGCACGTTCGCCGACCAATAAGGTCGTCTCACCAATAGACTGGCCTTGAATGCAGATAAAAGCGGTTGGTTCGTTTTCTAAAACTATATTGTCCCGGACGAAATCCGACGCGGATACCCCGTGGCGCTCTTCACAGCCTATGACTTGATCGCTGGAGTCGTATAGAACGGGGCTGTGGAATCTTTGGCGAAGCCCAGTGTTGTTTGATTAGATCTATGTGTTGGACGTAAGCGTTCAACCATCACGCTTGAAACTACATCCGGTGCCTTGTTTTCCAACCGCCAGCTCATCCCGATCTGTGCACCCTCGGCTGTTTCATTCCAAACAGGGATGTAAATCACTTCGCCTACACCAACAGTGTAGGCCGTCTGTGTGCTGCGGATTTCGGTAAAATCAGCTGCGCGGCGACTGATCGGTGTAAACAGATTCTGTTCGAGTACGGCCTCCGTCTCTGAGATCACGAAGTCATCCCATCGAATAGGCGAACCGTCTGCCCAGACCGAGGACGCAAAGGCGACGGCCAAAACACAGGTTAAAACGCGGAAAATAGTACTCATTTCATATCTCAGACGGGTTGGGTTTGTTAAGTGCAGGGCTTTCGACGATCATCGGATCTTGCGCAGATCTGGCCAGATTGCGCGGCCATTTCCAATTCGGCTAGCATTTGGTCCGGGAAGACTTGTTCTACCAATCTAGCGTGTTGCTTAGTAGTGGCAGCGTTGGGCTGTGTCTCGAGCAATTGCGCATAGCACTCAACAATTGCTCCCTGTTGCTCAAAACGATAGTCGGTGAAGGCTTTGCCGGTTTCGAGTTGGTAATAATAGACTGCGTCACCATAATTCAAATGTTCGGAAACGATTTTTGAAAACGAGTATCCCACCTCATCCCTGTTTTGCCATTGCCAAACATGAACCAGTTCATGCGCCATTAGCCAAAGATCATCGCGATAGGCTGTGGTTGAAAAGTCATCTACATATCTATCTCGATTGAAAAATACGGTGTTGCCAACAGCCATGGCGGGTGCACCAAATAGCTCGGGCAAGGCAGAGGCCAGCAGTGATTTATCTTTTTCGAAACTACCCTCACTGAGGTCACGGCTCAGCGTTTCAATCTCGCCTTCTTCGCGTAGTTGCCGAATGGCGCGGCGGAACCTGAGGTTATCGCTGCCTGAAAAACGTGCCGTGTCCAAAGCGATATCTCTGGTCAAAATGCTTTGAGCATAGAGTGTTTCCCCATCAGTCATAGGTCGCCCACAAGCCGACAGGTTAATAAAAACACAAAGCGGTACAGTGACTGCGTACATAAATCTATTCATCTATAATATCCTAAATATTCGACAAAATGTACTTAATAAGATCTGTGGATCAAGGAGTTTTCTACTTCCGTTCCTAGCAATGCACTACATCCTGGTACATTGTCCGCAAAACAGAACGCTTCATGTAGTTGAGGCAAAGACCGGAGATGCAAACCTTACGCCCAATCAACAATGGATATACCGAAATAGTGCTTATGGTAGTGCATTCAATGAATGCGGCCCAGTTGCAAGCTCCGCGTCTACCGACTGAATATGCTGGATAACCACTTATTGAAACACAGGTCACCCAGACCCCTGATCCACGTAGTTCAGGTGTAGAATTCGTCCCTGCTTCTTTCTGTTGATATTGTTGCATTCAAGGCCTGCTGAGCAGATCTTTTGCCTAGGGTCTGGACTCAATGGGTCCTGACCCTATCTTCATCAAGATTTGGGTTTATTGCTCCCGGTACCCCTTGCAGACCTGCTGGGAACACGAAAACCGTGGGACTTCGGCTATCTCTAAAAACAAGCTTGACCCAAACGTCCAATTTGAGAAGCTACTGTTCCACTAGAACCCGTACTCGCCGGTCTCCGCTTTCAGCGCCTCAAGATCGGGTACGCGAATATCACGCCGGTCATCAAAGGCAATGAACCCTTCTTTCTTCAACGCAGACATCTGGCGGCTGACGGTCTCGATGGTCAGCCCAAGATAATTCGCCATCGTTTCACGCGTAATCGGCAGCGTAAAGCTCACCTCGGCCGTCTCACCTGGCTTCAAAGAGGCCATCCGTACCGCGATCATGTGCAGCAGTGAGGCGATCTTTTCGCGCGCCGTTTTGCGCCCCAGCACCAACATCCACTCGCGTGCCGCGTCCAATTCGTCCAACGTCATTTCAAGCAGGCGTTGTCCGACATGCGGTGTATCTTCGATAAGTGTTTCGAAAGGTTTGCGACGGAAGCAGCACAACATCACATCTGTCTCTGCAACCACATCGCAATCAATCGTTTCACGATTGGGCCTGCCTAAGCAAAATCGCCCGGCAACAAAAGACCCACCATCTGGATCCGGCCATCTGGCAACGTGCGGGTCAGGCTTGCAACGCCGGACACGACTGACCCCACGAACTCCAACGGGTCGCCACCGAAAAAGATCGTCTGCCCCGCCGAATACGTCCGATAGTACTTGATCTCTTCAAGTTGCTCCAACTCGTCGGTTTCACATTTTGAGCACACGGCGTTGTAGCGAATTGGACAGTCTGCGCATGAACGCAGCTTCGGTACGGCGAGCGTCATTTGTCAGTTCCCCGGTAAAAATTGGCTTCCGCCACTATGACCTGAATTGAGACAGGTGACCAACGGGTAATACTGACGCAGCCCGGTGTCCAGCGGCGCCAACAGTTTTTCTTGACTCAATCAGCCCTCATGATCCCATACTCAGATCAATTGTAAGACATTTGACGCCAGCGCTTTTAGCGTCCGGCCTGCGGGCCCAATAAGCCTGAATTGGCATATTTTCTTTAACTGGGAGGACGAAGAATGAACCTAAGACCTGATCCAACATTTTACCCCACAGCGAAAATCGCGATGGAAGCCCCGGCTGAGACGGTGGCTTTTACGCTTATGCTCAGCCCGGACGGCAGCCAGCCGGACGGGCTTGCCGTGGTTGATGTTGACCCCACGTCGGACACCTATGGCAAGATCGTGCACAGCCTGTTTATGCCCAACCTTGGCGATGAGTTTCACCATTTTGGCTGGAACGCCTGTTCGTCCGCGTTGTCACCCCTCACAGGTCATGCCTTCCTCGAACGCCGCTATCTGATCATCCCCGGCATCCGGTCCAGCCGCATTTACATCATTGATGTGAAAGAGCCGCTGAAAGCCAAGATTCACAAAATCATCGAACCAGAAGAGCTGTTTGAGAAGACCGGCTATTCCCGCCCCCACACCATCCACTGTGGTCCCGAAGGCATCTATGTCTCGACCCTTGGTGGCGGCGGTGAGGATGGCACAGACGGCCCTCCGGGGATCTTTATCATGGATTGCGAGACGTTTGAAATCCTTGGCCGCTATGAAATGGACCGCGGCATTCAGGACAAGCACTATGATTTCTGGTGGAACCTGCCGCGCGACTACATGGTCAGTTCTGAATGGGGTCTGCCACCGCAGTTTGAGAATGGCATCGTGCCAGAGGATTTGTTGTCCAACAAATACGGCCACACGATCCACTTCTGGGACCTGCGCGCGCGCAAGAACATCCAAAGCATTGATCTGGGTGAAAACCATCAGATGGCCTTGGAAATTCGCCCTGCCCATGATCCGGCCAAAGAGTACGGGTTCTGCGGTGTGGTGGTCGATACGACCAACTTGCAAGGCGCGATCTTCACGTGGTGGCGCAAAGAGGACGGCACGTTCGAGGCCAAGAAGACGATCACGATTGATCCGGTGCCTGCTGATGCCGATGATCTGCCGGAATTGCTGAAAGGTTTTGGGGCCTGTCCACCTTTGGTCACAGACATCGACCTCAGCCTTGATGATCGTTTCCTCTATGTCGCCTGCTGGGGCTTGGGCGAGATGCATCAGTACGATGTGTCAGACCCGATGAACCCGGTGCTTGCGGGAAAGGTTGACCTTGGTGGGATCGTCAAGAAGACTAAACACCCCAACGGCAAGGACTTTGGATACGGTCCGCAGATGGTCGAGATCAGCCGCGATGGGAAACGCGTCTATTGGACCAATTCGCTCTACTCCACATGGGACGACCAGTTCTACCCCGGTGAACGCGGTGCGGCGATGGTTTGCGCTGACGTTGGCAAAGATGGCGGCCTGACACTGAACAAGGACTTCTGGGTTGATTTCCCTGATGGCTATCGCAGCCACCAGATCAGGCTTGAAGGCGGCGACTGTTCAACCGACAGTTTCTGCTACCCCTCGGTCTGATCCTTGTTTGAACTCACAACAGTGACGGCCCTTTGGTGGGCCGTCATCGTCTCAGGCCTTTATCACGGTCTGAACCCGGGGATGGGGTGGCCTTTGGCCGTGTCGGCCGCATTGATGGAACGCAAAACATCCGCCCTGCCGGGCGCGCTATTCGCGCTGGCGGGAGGGCACTTTTTGGCAATGTGCGCGATCCTGCTACCGTTCTCACTGATGGTGACTTTGGTGTATTGGGAAGGGCAAATCCGGTTGGGGGCTGGGTTGCTGGTGATCGCACTTGGCGTCTATCTGCTGATCAACCGCAAACACCCAAGGTTTCTCGCACGCGTCCCACCATCACGGCTGGCACTTTGGTCTTTTCTTGCCGCAATGGCACATGGTGCCGGGTTGTTGTTGGTTCCAATCTTCCTCGGGATCTGCGCACCTGAGAGCTTGGACGAAGGCCACCAAGCTGCCGAAAGCCTGATGGCCAGCAATGTCGGCATGGCCTTTATCGTAGCAGGTGTTCACACAGCGGCCATGACCCTCGCAGGCGGGGCATTGGCGGCGGGCATGTATTTCTGGCTTGGACTGAAATTCCTGTCACGGACGTGGTTCAATCTGGACGTCGTCTGGGCACTCAGCCTGATCCTCGTTGGTGGGATCGGGATTGTGACCGCGTCACATACAACGCAGATTTAGCGCCCGGCGATCGCGGCCAATTCGTCTGCTGCTTCGCGCAAAGGCTCCAGATATTCGACCAGATCAGGCAAATGCCTAAGCGCTGTTCCGGTGCGTGGATCGACAGGGTGGAGAGCAGCCGCCCTCTGTTATCAAGGATCGGTACGGCAATGGCCGTCATGCCGGGCATGAATTCTTCGTTGTCCGTCGAATAGCCACGATCTCGCGTTTTGATCAATTCTTCTTGCAGCTTCGCCGGGCTGGTGATCGTATGGTCGGTCTGCTTGTCCAGACTGTGATTTTTCAAGAATCGATCAAGGTAGTCGGGGCGCAGGGTCGACAGATACATCTTGCCGCTCGCCGTGCAATGAAACGGCACCTGTGTGCCGACCGGCAGTTGAATACGCAGGGGCCAATGCGTCTCGACCCGATCAAGGTAAAACATCCCTTCACGTTCCGGGATGGCAAGGTTGCAGGTCTCGCCAACCTTCACCGCCAAAGATTTGAGAACCGCCAACCGAACGGTACGCACCCGTTCCGACGACAATGTATTGATTGATAGAAGGCGCATGCGACGGCCGGGGCTGTAAGACCGGCCATCGATATCGCGTTGCAGGAAGCCTTCGGCCTCTGCCGTGGCGAAAAGGCGGTGAATGGTTGGCTTGGGCAGGCCCAGGGTTTCATTCACCACCGAAGGGGTCACCGGGACACCGACCTTCGCGACTTCCTCCAGCAGCAGCAAGAGCCGCAGGTTCGTCGGAATTTGACCGGTGTCCTCGTCTTTCATATTGCTAACCAATCCGTCTTATCTGTCAGGCAAGATAGCCAGAGCGGTCTCAGGCACAAGTGCCACAAAGAACCAGACGCTGATCAACGCCGCCAGATATGGCAGGATGTACCGCAGCAGCCTAAAGTACGGCACACCCGTCACGCCCGATGCCACATAGAGGTTCAACCCGTAGGGCGGTGTCACAAAGCCGATGGACGCCCCCACAAGGAAGATCACCGCAAAGTGGATCGGATCAATACCGACCGATGCTGCGATGGGGGCCAGAATAGGCGCAAGGATGATGGTTACCGGCAGGGATTCAAGGATCATCCCGGTGATAAACACAATCGCCATTGAGGTGAACAGCACCGCATAATAGCCGCCCATACCGGTTACGAAGTCACCAATAAAGTCCTTCGCACCCAGTGATGACATCACTTGCTGCATCGCAACCGACACCGCGATCAAAGGCACCAAGATGCCCGAGATCTGGGCAGACCGTGACACAATGGATGGGATTTGTGGAACGGTGAAGCCTTCGACAACGAACATTGAGCCATAGCTCTTCTGTTCGACGGGAAGATCAGAAGAACTCCCCATAACCTTGTTCAGCGGGTAGGACACCAAACCAACCAACACACAGAAACCAACGGTCACACCCGCAGCTTCAGTTGGGGAGAAACGACCGGTGTAGATGCCCCAAAGCACCAGACCAATCGCAAAGAAACCCAACCACGCGCCAATGCCGGTTTTGATCATCCGCGAAATCGACAGGCCAATCAGAACGCCCCAGCCGTTAATGGTACAGATGATAAAAGCAGCCGTCATCATACCCAGAACCATAAGTGAACCCGGAATGATACCGGCGACAAACAGGTCTGAGATCGGCAGGTTCAGCAAAAAGCCGTAAACGATGAAGATAATGGACGGTGGGATAATGATACCCACTGTACCACCCGCTGCAGCCGTCGCCGCCGAGAAGCGTTCATCATAGTTACCCTTCACCATCTCAGGATGCAGCATCGAACCAATGGTCGCCGTCGTTGCCGAGTTGGACCCCGAGATCGCAGCAAAGAGGCCACAGGCCGCAATGGATGCCATCGCCAGACCGCCGCGTAGCCAGCCAAGGACCGAGTATGCGAAATCTGATAATCGTCGGGCAATACCAGACTGGTTAATCAGGTCCCCTGTCAGAATGAAGAGTGGCATCGCCAGCAAGGCAAAGCCTTTACTAAAGACGTTAATCAGCTCGTTGCCTGTGTTTGCCAAAGGCAGGTCAATGACAAAGCTGATGCCGATCACCCAGTAAAAGATGACGAGCAGGACGGGTGTACCGAGCATGAAGAAGATCGTCACGCCCAATGAGATAAGTGTAATCCATGTGCTATCGGCCATTAGACGTCCCCCCGATCACAGCTTGCTTGATGATCTGATCACCGGATTTGAAGTTGTTCCAATCCTCGATCCAATTGCCGATCACACGGCCAGCCATCAGTGTGAACGCAATGGGCACCGTGATGTAGAACCACCACTTCATGACGTCATCGACACCATCCACCAACTGGAAGTTATCAGCGGAAAGCGCTGTAAACCGAAGCGAAGTCGTAATCGCAATCCAGCAAAAGCCTAACCAAAGGGCTGCATCCAGCGTGAGCGTTGCCATCTGCCCACTGGGCGGCATTTTTGAACGGAACTCACTGAAACTCAGGTGCGTGCGAAGCTTCACATTATATGAGCAGGCAAACCAGGCCATCACCATAAACAGGAATGGGGGCACGGTTGTGGAACCCGACCATTGGTTCGAAAAGACAAACCGGTCGATCACACCCCAGCAAATGATGCCTGCGATGATCAGATACATGACCACCGACGTTGTACGCTCTAGATGGCGTTCGATGAACGGCACGTAATGGTACAAAAGATGCGCAAGATACCCGCCCACAAATGTGAAAACAAAACAAAACAGCCACATGCCGTTTGCATCAAAGGCTTGACGCATATCCCACGTGCTGCCCGAGAAGATGGCCGGTATGACAGCCACCGCTTCAGCCAATATTGACATCTAGGTCTCCCCCTAATGTGTCATAATGTCGCTACTATGGAGCGATCTTATTTGTATGAAAAGGGCCGACCGAACTCCCATTCGGTCGGCCCAGATCTTTCGGGTAGATGAAGGCTGTATTAGCCTTTCCACCAACGACGTGGCTCGACGTTCTCAGGCAGTGTGTCGCCGTCAATTGTACGTACCTCGTCATAGATTTCCTGATATGTGTCCAAACCGCCGGACCACCCGTTCAGGCGCTCACGCCACTCTTCCCAGAGTGCTGGCTGGAACTCAGGTGAACACATCTCTTCGGCTTTCCGGATCTCTTCTGGAGACAGGAATGCGTTGCGCACGTTGTTCTGTGCAAAGATTGTGTTTGGCAGCTGTGGATCAGACTGACCAACGGTGTTGATCAAAGCAACTTCGTTCGCGGCCTGAACATGTGTCTGTGCCCAATAGGATGATTCCATCACCGCATCCTGCAAATAACCCTCAAGGCTATCGAAGACAGAGGCCGACATGGCTGTGTGTTCTGTCCCGCAGAAGAAGTTCAGGTGAACCGATTGGGATACCACGGGTGCCATGTTCGCATATGCCACCGCAGACGCCCATGTTTCAGCACCGTCGATCAGACCCTGCTTCAGGCCGTCGAGTGTTTCTTCCCAAGCAACCGGAACAGGGTTCAGGTTCAAAGCGTTCATCGCGATGCGACCAAGCTGCGTACCGGTGACACGGTTTTTTGTGCCTGCCAGTTCGTCAATCGACGTCACCGTTGGCTTGTCTTCAAAGTTCAGACCCAACTGGATACCGCGAAGTTCGGCGTGGCTGAACAGGAACTTCAGACCGTGGCGCTTCTCATATGGTTCACGCAGAAGACGCATGGACGCTGGTGAATACAGGAAGTGATACTGGTCCGCACGGTTACGGAACATATAGGCGTAGTCCAGAACGTTCAGATAAGGTGCACCACCGGCAGAGTTCTGTGTGGATGCCGCGTAGATATCAACGATCCCCTGCTGTGTTTTTTCAACGCAAGATGTCTGACCGCAGATTTGGTTGTCACCTATAAACTCGATGCAAATCTCACCATCTGTCCGTGCTTCAAGGTCACGCGCGAATTCCAGCGCACCAGCGCGCTCGATCAAAAGGTTGCGCGCATTAAAGCCGGATGCACCGAATTTGAGGTTATATTTTGCCTCTTTCGAGAAGCGACGCTCGTAGGTCGATTCAGCCGCAGACGCCAAGTTTGCAAGGCTCATGGCCCCACCAAACGTACCCGCTGCCATCAGCGTCGAGCTCATCCCGTACTGCCCTGCCAGCTTAAACAGATCCCGCCGCGAAATACGGCTGAGTTTATCTCCAATCATCATGTTTCCTCCCATGCTGTCGATTATTGAGACTATTAGTTTCAAAAAAGCCTAGTATAGTCTGACCGTTCTGCATAGAGTTTTTTCAAATAAATGGAGAACGATTCAGTGGAAGCCGATTTTATTGTTGTAGGTGCAGGGTCCGCAGGGTGCGTCCTTGCCAACCGTTTGAGTGCAAATCCAGCTCATAAGGTGATCCTGCTTGAGGCTGGCGGAAAAGACAACAATCCCTGGATTCACATCCCCGTCGGGTATTTCAAAACCATCCATAATCCAAAGGTGGACTGGTGCTACAAGACGGAACCGGATCCAGGCTTGAATGGGCGATCTATCGAATGGCCCCGCGGTAAGGTCTTGGGCGGATCGTCTTCTCTCAACGGCCTCCTTTATGTACGCGGTCAGCCACAGGACTACGACCGCTGGCGTCAAATGGGAAACGCTGGATGGGGCTGGGATGATGTTTTGCCGCTGTTCAAGCGATCCGAGAGTAATGAACGCGGTGCAGATGAATTTCATGGCAATGAGGGAAATCTGTCGGTCTCCAACATGCGGATCCAGCGCCCCATCACCGATGCGTGGGTCGCTGCGGCACAAGCGGCAGGCTACAAGTTCAACCCGGACTATAACGGCGCAGATCAGGAAGGTGTTGGTTTCTTCCAACTGACCGCACGCAATGGTCGCCGGTGCAGTTCAGCTGTTGCTTTCCTCAATCCGGTGAAATCGCGCGAAAACCTGCAAATCATCACCCATGCACAGGTTGAAAAGGTCATCATCGAAGGCAAGCGCGCCACGGGCGTTACGTACACCGACCGCAGCGGCACTCTGCAAAAGGTCACAGCGCGCAAGGAAATTGTGCTTTCGGGCGGTGCGATTAACTCGCCTCAGATCCTGATGCTCTCAGGCATCGGTGAGGCCGCACAGCTTAACGAAAATGGGATCAATGTGATCAATGACCTGCCCGGCGTTGGGAAGAACATGCAAGACCATTTGCAAGCGCGGCTGGTCTACAAATGCAACGAACCCACACTCAACGACGAGGTCAGCTCGCTCTTCGGACAGGCCAAGATCGGCCTGAAGTATTTGATGTTCCGTGCGGGGCCGATGACAATGGCGGCCAGCCTGGCAACCGGGTTCCTGAAAACCCGCGACGACATCGAAACGCCCGATATCCAGTTCCACGTCCAACCGCTCTCTGCCGAAAACCCTGGCAAAGGGGCCGACAAATTCTCGGCCTTCACCATGTCGGTGTGCCAGCTACGGCCCGAAAGCAAAGGCGAGATCAGGTTGCAAGGGAACGACCCAAAGGCCTACCCCAAAATCATCCCGAACTACCTGTCGACTGAGACGGATTGCCGAACCGTCGTGGCTAAGCGTGAACATCGCCCGCACCATCGCAAAGCATGCGCCGCTGACCTCCAAGATCAGCGAAGAGTTCCGCCCCCACGCCGACCTGCCCATGGACGACTATGAGGCGACGCTCGATTGGGCACGCAGCAACACGGCATCAATCTATCACCCCACGGGCACCTGCAAGATGGGTCAAGGCAAAGAAGCCGTGGTCGACGAACGCCTGCGGGTGCATGGGATCGACGGTTTGCGTGTGGCCGATTGTTCGATCATGCCAGAGATTGTCTCGGGGAACACCAATGCCCCGGCGATCATGATCGGTGAAAAAGCATCTGATTTGATTTTGGAGGATGCTTAGCGGTAGCAGCCTACGCCCTCTGATTGGTTCTTTCACACATCGAACCGCTTACAAATCAGGCCTTCCGGTTTCCGGTAGGTCTTGAAGCCCATGGCCTCGTAATATCCAAGGCCTTCGGGGTTGGTCGCGGCGATCGCGGCATCAATATGGATCAGTCCGGCATCGCGTGCCGCTTTCTTGGTTACATCAAACAAAGCACGACCCGCGCCACGCCGCGCCGCAGACGGCCTTATGTGCGTCCCTACAATGCCCCATCCCGGCTCGACACCCCATTGGTTGCCCGACGTTGCCATTCTAAGAGATTGGAACCCCAAGATCACATCCTCATGTTCCGCCACAGAGCATATTATTCTGACGGGATCATTGATATAATAAGACAGGACATGCGCTTCGGTATCGGGGCTCGTGCGTTTGCGTGCCGCTGTCAGCTCGCGCAGCAGAACGCTCATTTCAGTCGCATCTTCAGCCATGGCGTCGCGTATCATCATAGTTGAGCCTCCAATGCGACAAGCAGTTCATTTCATGGCATCAGTCTGAAATGACACCACAACTGTCAAGTCACTACTTGACCCCTCGCGCGGAATCGCAAACAGTGCAACCGATGGTTCTCTGGCGCCGAAAATGCGTCCGGGATGAAAAGGGAATACGGTGAGGAAGAGCCAAAGCGCGCCAAATCCGTAACTGCCCCCGCAACTGTGAGCGGCGAGCGACCCCGATGATCACCACTGAGCAAACGCTCGGGAAGGGATCGGGCAAGCAGCGACCCGCAAAGTCAGGAGACCTGCCATCAAAGGGTACAGAAATGTGCCAAAGAAACTCAAACCGGGCGGGGTGTCCGGAGCGGAGATCATGATGGTGAAACAGGCTCAACTGGCCGCACAGACATGCCGTTCTCAAGCCCCGCATTTGCGCGGAGGGCTGCATGGACCGGACAACACAACATCGCATCACCGTTTGTACATCGTGCAAACATAAAGGGACGGATTGCCGCCCCGGATATGAACTGATCGAAAAACTGCGCAAGGCGATTGCTGCGGCGGGAGATAGCATTTCTGAGGACTTCGCCATTTCCGGCGTTGCCTGCATGGCAGGCTGCGATCGCCTTGCACCGTGGCCTATCACGGCACCCAGAAGGCGACCTACCTCTTCGGTGATATGACGCCAGAGGATGACATCAACGATCTGGTCGCGTTCGCCAAGCAATACGCCCTGCTGCACGACGGCTGGTGTTCCTCTGTTGACCGGCCCGGAAAACTGCGAAAATCTACGCTGGCGCGCGTTCCTGCGGCGATGATTGCCCTGGAAGACACAAAGGCACTGGTGTCATGAGCGGCGTTCACTTGCGTGTCTCTAACGTCAGCTGGCGCCCGCACAAACGCGCAGCGCCAGTCCTGCACGCAACAAGTTTTGACCTCAAAAAAGGGCATGTGCTTGGTGTGGTTGGACCCAACGGGGCCGGTAAGTCAACGTTGCTGCGTTTACTCTATCGTTTCCAAGCGCCCACAACAGGCGAGGTGCAGATCGACGGTATGGACATCTGGAAGATGCCAGCGCGCACGGCTGCCCAGCATGTCGCCGCCGTCCTGCAGGAACAAGCCGCAGCTTTTGGCCTGAGTGTCCGTGAAATCATCTCGCTTGGGCGCACCCCGCACCATAAGGGTTTTGGCGGTGCTGACACACATGACATGACGGTCATCGACAAGGTCATCACCATGCTCGACCTGACGGGGCTGGAACATCGCGATTTCGGCACTCTCTCGGGCGGCGAACGCCAAAGGGTCATGGTTGCACGTGCGCTTGCGCAGGAACCCGAAATCCTGATCTTGGACGAACCAACCAACCATCTCGATATTCGTCATCAACTCGAAGTTCTGGCACTGATCCGGCAACTCGACCTGACGATCGTCGTATCACTCCACGACCTCAATATGGCGGCTGACATCTGCGATGACCTCCTTGTTCTCGAAGATGGCCAGCCACGCGGTTTTGGCACACCTGACGCGCTGCTGACCGAAACGCTCGTGTCCCGCACTTTCCGCGTGGATGCGCGCCGCGAAAAGCTGGCACCCAGCGACACCAATCACCTGTCTTTCCACCTTCCAATCTAGAGACCATAGTTATGAAACTGACCCTTACAACCGCACTCTTCACCTTTGCCGCAAGCACAACCTTCGCGCAGACCACAGTCCAAAGCTGCGACCGCGAAGTGACCTTCGATGCGCCACCGCAAGCAGCAATTTCAAACGACGTCAACCTGACCGAGATGATGCTGGTGCTTGGCCTGACAGACCATATGGTCGGCTACACCGGCATTTCCGGCTGGAACAAACTGGACGCGGAGATGCGTGCGGGGGTGGATGCACTGCCCGAGCTTTCGGAGCAATATCCATCGAAAGAAGTGCTGATCGGTGCTGATGCCGATTTCTTTTTCGCAGGCTGGAACTATGGCATGCGGGTCGGTGGCGAAGTCACCCCAGAGACGCTCGCCCCCTTTGGCATTCAGGTGTACGAGCTGACCGAAAGCTGCATCCATATCAGCGAGAAAGGTGCGGCATCGATGGACGACATGTACAACGACCTGCGCAATCTCGCCGCAATCTTCGATGTTCCTGATCTTGCAGAGGCCCTCATTGCTGGCTATCAGGCAGAGTTGGAAGACTTCCTTGCATCGCAACCTGCGCTTGAGGCCGCACCGCGCGTTTTCGTTTATGACAGTGGCGAGGATGTACCTTTCACCGCTGGCCGCTACGCCATGCCGAACGCGCTGATCGAGGCGGCTGGCGGCGCAAACATCATGGATGACTTCGAGAAGAGCTGGGCGACCGTCGGCTGGGAAGACGTGGTCGAACGCAACCCCGAGGTCATCGTGATCGTGAACTATGGCGAAGTTACCGCTGAGCAAAAGCGCGCATTCATGATGACAAACCCGGCGTTCGCTGACCTTGAAGCCGTCAAGAACGACCGCTTTGTGGTGCTTGAATACGTCGAAGCCACACCCGGGCCACGTAACATTGAGGCCGTTAAGACATTGGCCGCGGCCTTCCGCGGCAACTAAGGATGACTGAGGCCAACCCAGAGGTCGCCATGCTCGCGCCGCAAAAAGGCAGATTGCGGCTGACCTTTGGGGTGGGGCTTGTTGCTCTGTTTTTGTCGCTTTCTATCGCGGTAAGCGTTGGGGCTGTTTCAGTGCCCTTCACCACCGTTTGGGGCGTGCTGGCCAACAAAGTAATGCCGGGTCTTATCACCCCAGACTGGTCCAACGGGCGCGCAGCGATTGTCTGGGACATCCGTTTTCCCCGCGCCATATTAGCCTGCCTGGTCGGGGCGGGTTTGGCGATTGTTGGTGCCAGTTTGCAAGCGGTCACACGTAACCCGCTGGCTGACCCGCATCTGCTGGGCATCTCTGCAGGTGGCGCATTCGGGGCAATACTTGCACTGCTGCATACGGGGCTGTTCATTGGCTTGCTGACGGTTCCCTTCATGGCATTTCTGGGCGCATTGGCGGCCACGCTGATCGTCCTCGGGGTGTCCCAATTTGTCGGTGCGACCAGCGCAGACCGCCTTGTACTGGCTGGCGTCGCTATTTCCTTCATCGTCATGTCCGGTGCGAACGTTCTGATTTTCCTCGGCGATCCACGGGCGGTACACACTGTTGTCTTCTGGATGCTGGGTGGCCTCGGCCTCGCACAATGGAGCCAACTGATCTATCCGTTTGTCATCTTAGTCGCTTGCGGGGCCTACCTTTGGACCAACGCCAGCAACCTGAATGCCATGACCATTGGGGATGAAACCGCTTCAACACTTGGCATCCCGGTGGGCCGGTTTCGCCTGACTGTCTTTGTTGTGGGCGCGATGATCACAGGCGTCATGGTCGCGTTCTCTGGCATCATTGGCTTCGTCGGTCTGATGATCCCGCATATCGTAAGGCTGATTGTGGGCGGCGACTACAAACGCGTCTTGCCCGTCTCGGCGCTGTGCGGCGCGATCTTTCTGCTTTGGGCGGACATCTTTGCGCGTACTGTCATGGCCCCCGACGATATCCCCATCGGGATTGTCACCGGCCTGATAGGTGGGGTGTTCTTTGTATGGCTACTGTGGCGATCAAACTGACACGGGTTTTCTAGTGAATGCCAGTCTACTTACTGCAAGCCACCCCTGGCGATGAAGACGCCCGAGAGTTCTAGTTCACTGGCCTTATTCAGGCCAAATGCGCCACCAACTTCGGTTGCATCAGGGCCAAAAAACTGCCCCGCGTTGACCTGTCGTCCACCGCCCGTGTAAGCCAGCTCATCTCCGGTCGTGCTGAATGTCCCGCCAGAGAATGTTGTCCCACTCACAGTCGCTCCGGTAATTGAGACCGTTCCGATGTTGTTGACGCCGACACTGCCGCCGCCCACACGGTCGTTCTTATTGCCATCAAGATTGCTGAAAACAGAATCCACACGGTTGTTTCCGGCATCCCAGCCGACCGTGATACGCGCGTTGCCTGTCAGGGCAAATGTCGCATCACCATTGTCGGCTTGCATCTCCACGCGGCCATTAAAGACGGATGACCCCATGTCTGGCATATCATCGGCGTTCGTATGCTGCCCCAAAACACCAAAGAGATCATTCGAAAACCCGCTGGTCTGGAAAAGGCGTGCATGCCGGGCAGTGTTTCCAGGGTTGCTCAACTCTGCCGATCTGCCATCGGGCAGCGTCACAAGTGTCCGACCCGCATTGATGGTACCAGATAACAATCCGCCACGTATCGCACCGCCGTCATGATCAAGCGTACCGGCGACGCCTCTTGCGGTTTGGTTCGCAACATTGATTGCAACGTAGCCGAATGGGGTTTCACCGGTTGATGAGGTATTCGACAAGCGAATATAGTCAGGACTCTCTGGCGGCTCCTGAGTAGCGCGGTCTCCGCCCCCCCCACCGCCGCCGCCGCACGCGGCCAGCACGAAGCATATTGTCAGAGGCACAAGTGTTTTCGCAACCTGGCCCACCACAGAAACTGTCGTCTTCATAGGCGTCATACCAGAAAATCGTTTTCAGAAAGGTCCGCAAGGTTCAGATCATAGAAGATAATCGTCGTTCCCTGACTTGAGAACTGTGCATTCCCATTTGCATCGCGCACATTCATGAATGCTTCCAATCGGCTGTCAAAATCAAATGCGCGCAAGTCAACTACGTCGACGCCACTTTCAAAATCAGCGCCGGTCGCAGCTGTGTTGTTGGGGTTGTTTCCCGAGATACGCAACGTGGCAATGGTATTCGTGCCTTCGCCCGGACGGAAAACGAAGGTATCAGATCCGCCTCCACCCTCCAGGAAATCATTGCCTCGGCCAGCCGTGATAACATCGTCACCATAAAAAAAGCTTTCCTGCGCATCGCCGCGGATTGTGTCGTTACCACCGCCCCCGTTCAGCGTATCGTCGCCTTTGCCCCCAATGATGATGTCGTTACCGGACCCGCCGCGGGCATCTGTCTTGCCAGCGCCGCCGACGATAATGTCATCGTTGTCGCCAGCATCAATCTTGTTACTCCCAAGGCTGTCAAAAATTCGGTCATTGTACGCGGAGGACGCAATATCATCATTGCGCTTAGCACCGCCGTATATAGTGTCTGCTTTCGACGTCGCGAGGATCGTATCGTTGCCGCCCTTGGCCTTCACAGTCTGTCCCACCTGGACATACTTCATAAAAATATCATCGGCACCATTGGTCCATTCGCGTTCGCCATAAATGGCAACCATGGCTTCGATATCGCCTTCATAGACGCCTTTTTGCCGTGAAATCGTGGGGTTCATTAGCTGGGTACCGTTGGAGTTATGCGGAAGCCCGAGCGCATGCCCAATCTCATGCCCGGCAACCAAGAAGTAATTCGTCCCACCGCTGCCAAAAGGGGCCCATGTCTCTGCGGCATCCTGCCATGCATATCGCTGAAAGCCACCCTCACCGAAATTCCGCTGACCGCCATACCCGATCACCCCGCCGGGCTGACCCCAGCTGCTGGGCGCGCCAGAAACGGGCGCAGAGGTAGTCTCGATATAGATATGACTTCTCGGGGCGGCCCCTGCACCGCTAGCCTCGGTGAAATTGAGGTTCGCAACTGCTGCCCAGGTCGCCAGCGCTTCCCGGACTGATTGTTCAAAGTCAGCAATTGTCAGCGAAGACCCTCGGAACGACGTCTGGCTGAGATCCATTGAATAAGTAAATGAAGCGGCCGCAGCACTGTTGGCGGCTCTGGCACCGGTCATGTCAGAGTGGCTTGCACAGGCCGTACAGGCGCAGCAGTCAGCGTGTGTTTCCGTTCCTACATACAAATCAGCGACCTTTGTTCACGTTCACTTTCGGGGAGATAGCGTTAATCCTGCATCGGGCCTTTGCAGATCAACCGTGTTGCACAAGCAAGGTCCACCTCACTTGTCGGTTCTTTCTTTCACGCCGCTGAAAAACAATGCTGTTGGATCACCGCTACCGTCGCCAAGTTGTCGACTCTTGAAATCCAAATGTGGCGCAATTGGAGTTGCAATGCGTTCAAATTGTGTCATGCGGACGTCATCGCCGGACCGGCATAATTTCGCTCATCAAGGAAACCTCAATAAAGTAAAAACAGTCAAACGTCTTGGTGGCTTTGCGCCAGTCTGTTTCACCTGTTGCGCCGCCCTAGCCGCACGAAACACCATCTTGAACAGCGGCGCGGCTGACAGCTGCGATGCCGGAACACCAGATGGCGTCAGCCTCGAAGTTTCGTGAGCATCTTTTCCCGCTTTCCAAGGACAGCCTCGGTCAATACGGGCTTCAAAGCGATCATCCGATCCGCAAATGAAAAAGGGAGCGCGCGGCGCTCCCCCAAAAACTATGCTGGCAGAACTACTGCTTGGAAACCTGCGTGAACTCCAATTCGACCGGTGTCGCCCGACCAAAGATAGAAACCGTCACCTTTAGGCGCTGGTTCTCGTCATCAACTTCCTCGACCAGACCGTCGAAGTCCTCAAACGGACCATCGTTGACTTTGACCTTCTCACCGATCTCAAAGTGGATGAGCGTACGGGGCGCATCTTCGCCTTCCTGAACACGGCCAAGGATGGCCTGCACTTCCGCATCGCGCATCGGCATCGGGCGCCCTTGTGGTCCCAAAAACCCTGTGACGCGGTTAATCGAGTTGATCAGGTGATAGCCTTCGTCCGACATTTCCATGTGGACCAGAACGTAGCCGGGCATAAAGCGGCGTTCGGCCGTGACTTTCTTGTTGCGACGGATCTCGATAACTTCTTCGGTCGGGACCAGCACTTCGTCAATCTGATCGTCAAGCCCTTGCTCTTCCGCCTTGGTGCGGATCGCCTCTGCAATCTTCTTCTCAAAGTTTGAGAGAACGCTTACCGAATACCACCGTTTGGCCATCTGTCAGAGCACCTTGTCGTCATTTGGCCCGCACCGGGCCACATTGCATTTCATTCAAGCGGAGGGGTCCGCAAGTCCCGAAAATAAAAGCGGCGTGCAACTCGATTCGCCACACGCCATTTTCAGAAAGTTGTTGGCTCTTACCGCTGCCTCATCCGGTTTTCAAGAGGTACGCGGAGAATCCCGCGCGATTAGCTGCCAAAATAGGTCAGCACACCATTCAGGCCGGTGCGGATCAGCAGGTCGACCAAAAAGAAGAAAACCGCCGTCAGGGCCGCCATAATAAAGACCATGACAGTGGTCATCAGCACCTCACGGCGGGTGGGCCAGACGACCTTGGAAACCTCTGCGCGGACTTCCTGAATGAACTTCATTGGGTTGGCGATGGCCATGACGCTTTGTCCTTTTTCGAAACAAGATCGACTTACGGACTCTGATACGCAAATTCAAGCCCGTTTGGGTGCCCCGAAGCGCAAGATGGCGTCAGTCGGGTGCGGGCCGCAATAGCGTGACACCCTGCATCTGGGCGATTTGCGCAAGTTGGCGCGCATATGCCGCATCTCCAATCGCGTGCTCTTCCGGAGCGAAGCCATCAAACGGGGCATGGCCCTGTTCCACTGGGAACATGTTGCGGGCTGCTCTAGCAATTTTCTCCTCACCCATCGTGTCAGTTTGGGACAGCACATGGACCACCGCATCGGCCGATAGGCCGCGATTGATGTAACGCGGTCGCGGCGGCACATAAGATGCCGCACCTTCACCGACCATGCCCGCCATGATCTGCGAAAACACCGCGCCATAGTCTTCGTACTGCCACACGACTAACCTGCCAACACCGGCCGCGGCCCGCAAACGGGCGATCAGTTCTGACCAATCAACACTACTCAGCGGGTTGCGCCGTTGAAACATCGCGACGGGTTGCACGCGTCCACCCAACAGCATCTGACAGTATGCAGAATTGATAAACGCGGTGGGGCGGCGGATCGCCAAAAACACGTCGACAGGTTGGCCGATCGCTTTTGACAGTTTCGTCAGCCGATCATCTGCGGATTTGTAACGGTGCTTCATGCCCCGCCCATGCGGTTGATTAAGCGGACCGATGAAGTTCTCTTCACTCAAGACCAGTCGATGTCCGTTCTGACGCAAAAGGGCCAATTGCGCGTCAGCTGGGCGCATGGCCCCGCCTGCCTTTATCCCGGGGCGAAATCCGAACAGGGCCTGAAGAGAGTGTCCCGGCAAGCGAAAATACTCCGGGCCATAGTATCGCACACCCTGTTCTGCCAAAGCGTCGCTGGCCCGTTTCAAGGACCGCTGCAAGTGCGAGGTTGCCGTCTTATGCGCACCGATATGCATCGCAACAGAGAAGGAGTGAGATGTCATGGGTTTGGTATGATCCTCCGGCGACGCTTGCCTGCGATCTGGTCTGGCAGGGGCACCAGGACTTGAACCCGGGACCTACGGTTTTGGAGACCGCCGCTCTACCAACTGAGCTATACCCCTACGACCGGGTGTCGGGTTAGTCCGAAACCAAAGCAGGATCAAGGGGGATAAGTGCAGCACACTTGTGTTCAGACCCAGAAATGCGGCAACAAGGACCCAATCGGCAACCAAAGGCCCTTGCCCGCCCATGTCTCTACGCAACCGGATCGAAAAGTCTGAACGTCTTGCGACTGTTGTGGCGGCTGCTGCGGGGGCCTATCTCGCATTCTGCAATCGCACAACCAAATGGGAAGTCGAGGGGCTGGATGACCTGTGCGCCGCCTTAGCCGAAGGACCCGTCTTGCTGGTCATGTGGCACAGCCGGTCCATTATGGGCGCGCTTCACTGGCCTGTGGCCGATGCCCCCCTTTCCAGTCTTTATGACAGGTCGCCCATTGGGCGCGTCTCTGGCGCATTGCAAAGACGTGCAGGCCTGCAACCCATGGAGATGTCGCGCAAGCTATCAAACCGGGCGGCGTCACGCACGGTACTGAAACGTGTCAAAGAAGGCGTCAGCATTGGCATGACCGGCGACGGGCCCTTGGGGCCTGCCCTGATCGTCAAGGACGCTCCACTGGACTGGGCGCGGGTGACGGGTGTGCCAATCTACTGTTACGCCTTTTCAACGAGCAAAGGGCGGCGCCTGCAATCATGGGATCAGATGCTGGTGCCAAAACCGTTTGGCAAGGGGGCCTATGTGTTCAAACGGTGCAACAGTGACGTGGTACGCAAACCAAACGCGGCCGAGATTACGGCCCTACGCACGGCACTGCAAGACACCTTAACCGAGGTTGCACATCGCGCCGATGCGCTTGTAGGCCTCCCTCCGGGGCCCTGACATTAGGCCGCAGCGGCCCGCATCAATGCACCAATATCCGCGCCAACGATGGCCGCTTCGTTTTCAAGGATGCGTTCAATATCCCAATCCCACCACGCAACCTCATTAAGCGCAGCAATTGTAGCATCATCAAACCGCATACGCTGCACCGTGGCCCGGTTGCCCGCCACGATTGCGTAGTCCGGCACGATGCCGCTCACCACGGCACCAGCACCAACAATCACGCCGTTCCCTATTTGGGCACCAGCCAAGATACGCGCGCCAGTCCCGATCCAGACATCATGCCCAATCCGAATATCGCGCCCCGGTCGCAACGTGGCGGCATAGGTCAGAAAGCGATCCAGGTCGTGAATAGCAAAGGGGAAGGTCGAAAAGCCTTCGCGTGCATGATTGGCACCATCGGTGATGAACTGAATACCGTGGGCAAACTGGCCAAACTTACCGATGATGATCCGATCTTGCGCGCTGGGAAACAGGTAAGGGGCCAGCCGCATGGCCCAGGCCTCGGGATCATCCGGCGGGTCAAAGTCATTGGCATATGTGTAGTCACCAATCTCCCAGTTTGAGTGCTTGATTGCAGCGTTCAGAAAGACGTTGGCCTTATGGACCGTGCCATCAGGTAGCGTGACGGGATGTAGCGTATTTGCGGATGGAAAAGGCATGGGCACTCCAGATTCTTCACGGTCCGAATACCTGCCCGCTGACAGGATCGCCACATCAATCGCAAGGTGAAACGATGTAAGCTTAGACCCGACTTCCCTCCAGCCCTTGGGATAATCCGTCGGTCAGTGTCTGGCCTCATGTGGCCTTGGTTTCCAGTGTCGATTTCATCGCAAATTCCTTCGGCGTGAGTTTGCCGAGCAATGAAGGAGATCAAAATCATGGGATGCGTTGGGCGGTGAACCGTATTGATGGTGGAGATCATACGGTGCTATCAATGATAAGGCAGGTCCGATCCGCTTAAGCAACCGGCATATGTTGGCTATGAGCCCTGACCCTAGTCAACTGAACGAAGGCTTAAGCATTGCCTGATTTCTGATGGGAGCTCTGTTTCCGCCTCCGCAACGACCAAGATCTGTCCGTCAGTCTCATAGTCCGCGACAACATCGTCGGCGACTGGTGGGGTCATCGGGGCAAGGCCAAGGACGTTGTAGCCCTGCAGTTGTTCGACTTGCGTAGAAATGACATTGCGAGACCTATCGACGTTTGGGTCAATGTCATGAAGCAAGACCGGCAGATGACTGTAGTACTTAATGGCAATTTCATCGGTCTTGCTGACCGCGCCGTAGTGGACGCCTGCGCCCATGTCCCACCAACGTATGTGTTCGCGCACTTTCAGCGTGCCCGTCATCTGGTGTGCGCTATCGGCTGGGAACCCCGCGAGGTAGAGCTCTGATATTGGCGGTATGCTTTCAAGCAGCAGCCTCACATACCGCAAGAAACTGATGTTGTCGTGTGTGAATGTTACGTTTCGATGCCACCCTAGCGCCGACATCAGATCTGCTCCCGCGTTCTCAGAGATAAGGATGACGTTTATGGGTTGGGGCAAATGTAGCCCTGTATGCCCCGGCTCAACGAGGAATGGGCCTGCCACAGCATCACAGATTGAACGAAATGTTATGCGCGGAATGTTTGGTACCTGATGACTATTCAGGACAAAGAAGTACAGCATGTTGGATGCCAGAAAGACAGACCCGGCCATGAGCATGGCCTGAAGCAGTTTGAACATCGCTCTCCGTTCGCTACGCTGCCACACCAGCAAAGCGGAAAGCAGCATACACAAAGTCAGTAGAATGAGAGCAAGATGATCCAGTATGAATGGAAGAAATGTCCCCGCAAGTTGTGCACCAATCGCGCCATAGATTAAGAATTGCCCGACACCAAGAATAACCCCTAAAGCCGCGGCTGGCAGGAAGGTTTTTCGCGGCATCTCAAGGGTTCCGGCAAGAAACGGTGTTACCCATGCGACAGGTCCAAGAAACCGAGAGAAAACGATAAAGAGTACACCGCGGCGGGTAATTTCGGCCTGTGCGCGTCGCCATGCGCTGCGACGTTTATGGCGTTTGAGAAAGCGCACCGAAAACCGCGCACCATATCGACGCCCGATTACGTAGCTGGTCACGTCACCTGCCCAAGCTGCGACTAGAACGATCAGGGCTTAAGCAGGGCGGCCCCGCTGGCTGAAAACGCGGCGCCAGCCGCGAGAAATGCCAGCTCTCCAAAGATAAAAAAGCCGACGCCAATCAGCGTGTCGCCAAAAGCAACTGCCCCGAGTACTAAAAGTCCGAAAACACTATCCAGTGAAGCAAAGAAATCTTGCAAGGGGCGCCTAATGATAGTGACCGAAACGGTACGTGATTTCCTGATTGCGCAACTCACCCCGTAGCGCCCTTAACAGGTTCGCTTTGAGGTATATCAAACCTGTGGCGAAGAAGCCGTCTTGCTCTAATCTTCGGGGGTCAAAGCAGAATTTCGGCTTTAAGATTAGCAAGTTGGCGTCCGGTGTATGGGAGGCCCGCAGCACATAGTCACAGTCTTCGCAGAGCTCGATCGTTTCGTCAAAGCCACAGATGGATCGGTGGACGTCAGGTGTTGAAAACAAACAGGCCCCGATGGCCGTTGGGAAAATGGGCTTGGTGAGCCGGATGCCAAGGTTGAATGCGCCAAAGCCAAGTCTGTAGAGCAATGGCAGTCCTTCGGCTGACATCAGCGCGATCCCAACATCGGCTGCTGTTGTATCGAGATCGCGCATGGCGCTTCGTAGGAAATCGGGCGGTAGCCGGGTGTCCGCGTCCAGAAAAAGAAGCCGTTGTCCTGTCGCCACAGCCGCCCCTGTGTTGCGGCCCAAACTGACCCCGCGCGTCGGCATTCTTATCACTTGGTACTCCGGAAACTGTGCCGCGTGCTGCTGAGATACCGCAATGGTGGCATCATCGCTGTCGCTATCAACATGGATGACCTCAAAGCCTTGCCAGCTTTGTGCTGCCAGATCATCAAGCAGCCTTGGCAAACGACGTTCTTCGTTCAGGGTGATGATGATGATTGAAAGTTGACAGGCACTCATGACGATCTCCGTTCCGCGTTGGTGACCAAAACTTACGGATCCTGTCTGCCCCGGGGGTCTCACCAGACTTACAGTTTTGTAAGTTTCGGAGCAGGCGTTTATAAGGATGCCAAGCACAGACGATTTTGGGTTTTTTTGAAGCTCCTTCGATTCCCAAAAAACCGGTCAAGTTGGAAATCCCACCACCGTTCTTTCTCGATCGTCACAGGCGATCTCTGATCTGCGATGACAATGCCCATTGGTCAACCGCCATTCGCTAAGCCGGGCAGACGGAGATGCACCACGATCCAGCGTCTGCACCTCGCCGTTCAATCTTTGCGCCGATGAAACACGCGGATCACAGCATGTCTATTTGTCCTGATCTTAAACTACTTTGTGTCATGGGCGTAGTCGCGGCAGACCCCCGCCTTGGCGTGAAAGCTATCCGTCGCTGTCGTGACGGCCGCGCTAGCGCCGTTGTCGTAGGTGAAGTGACGGTCAATCCAATCTGCCATTTTTGTGATTAGCGCGCCGCCGGATAAGTCTCCGAACTGCATGGGTACAAAGGTCAGGAATGCCTCCGGGTGACAATAGCGCGATGGCATCAAATAGGGTGTGACATGGGCTTACAGTGTAACAATCGGACTGGCTTGCCTTGAAGAAAGTACAAGGTCCGGTCGGTCAACACGCACGACGGCGGAGTAGGTGCAATCGAAGATACCCTCGACTTGGCCCCATCGCCGCTGTCCAACGTCGTCTTGTCCGGCAATAGAGTTCCATAAGACCGGGTGTGTGCAGCGCAGTTCGCTTGTTTCAACGAGTTGGCTGGCGTCCTGCATTGATTCAATCTGCAACAGCAAGCTGCATGGTGCAGCGGTCCGGTACTTTAAATGTGTCTGGATTGCTAAGCGCACGCGCTCCCCCCGAAATTAAGAGAACAACGCTCTCATCATCGGGCCAGCTTGTCGAGACACCTTGGAAAGGGAATGCAGTGCTTGAAAGAGTGGGCAACGCACGCTTGTCTTGTGAACAAACTCGAAAACACCCAAACTCCGCTGAGTGCAGGATTGATAAGCTAGGCAGAGCAATGAAAATTCTCATTGTTGAGGATGACACTGAAACAGCAAACTACCTGACGCGTGGTCTGCGCGAGGCGGGATGGGAAGTCACGTGGCACAATGCCCCGCAAGAGGCGATGCTGACGCTCGCCGGACGTAGCTTTGATGCTATTGTCCTTGACCGCATGTTGCCGGGTATGGACGGCGTAGACGCTTTGCGCTTAATGCGTGGTGCCAAGATCACGACCCCGATCTTGATGCTGACAGCCCGCTCCGGTCTAGAGGATCGGGTTGAGGGGTTGGAGGCCGGGGCCGATGACTATCTGGTGAAGCCCTTTGCGATGTCAGAGCTGGTTGCGCGCCTCCGAAGCCTTGCCCGCCGCCCACCAATGGCCGTCAAGGCGACAAACCTGCATCTGGGGGACCTGCATTTGGATCGTATTTCAAGGCAGGCGATGCGCGGTGGTGACAGGCTGGATTTGTCACCGCTAGAATACCGGTTGCTTGACTACTTGATCCAGCGCCCGGGTGAGGTGGTAACCCGCAGCATGCTGTTGGAACAGGTCTGGGGGTACCGCTTTGATCCAAAAACCAGCCTTGTCCAGACCCATATGAGCAGACTGCGCGCGAAGGTCGACAAACCCTATGCGCAGGAGATGATACGCACGATCAGGGGGGCAGGCTATGTCATCGACGCGCCATAGCATTCTGGGATCGTCGGTCTTCCAACGGGTGCTTGCGGCCGCGGGACTATTTGTTCTGATCTCGCTCGCGGCGCTTTGGATGCTGACCTGGGTGACAGTGGTAACAATCACGAACAATCAGGAGGACCGGATTGCCGAAACTTTAGCGTATGGAGAAGAGCTGTTCTACGGCGAGAGCGAGCAGGCACTGATTGATCGGATCGCCGTCGAGGACGGGGTGATTTGGCCGTCAGATGAGATTTACTGGATCCTTGAAGAAGAACAGCAAGTTTTCACCTTTCGCAATGCGCAAGGAGAGGTGCAAGCGGGCTATTCCGACCTGTGGGCGGACGCAGAAGTAGAGCGGTTTATCCTGCCACATCCCGAGATCGCGGAAGAGGTCCGCGCGCAAACAGTTCAGTTGCGCGGCGGTTCAACAATCACTGTAGCTGAGTTCATCCCGCAGAGGCACTACGAAGCGTTGAGTTTTGCAGCTTTTGGCACCTTCGCGATGATCATGATCGTGCTGCCGCTGGCGCTGATCACCGGGTTTTTTCTGAGCCGGGGGTCTTTAACCGGATTGAAGGTGTTTCACAAACGGCAGCGGCTGTGGCGCGGGGTGAAATGGCACGCCGCGCGCCTGTAACCGGGCGGTTTGATGAATTCGATCGGTTGTCGCTGGGGATCAACCAGATGCTGGATCGGGTGGATACGCTCAATAGCAATATCGAGGCCGTTTCTGGCGGGGTTGCCCATGACCTAAAAACACCCTTGGCCAATGTTGCCGGACGTCTGGAACTGATCCGCCGCGACATGCAAGACAGCGCGGCAGTCGCCGAACATGTCGAGGCGGCCGAAAACTACCTGTCTCAGGTGTTGCGGATTTTCAATGCGATCCTGCGTTTGGGCGAAGTTGAAGCAGGCGGACGCCGCGCCGCCTTTGTGGACGTCGATCTATCCCAACTGGTCCGTGATCTGGGCGAGGCTTACACGCCGGTGTTTGAGGATGCTGACAAAGCACTTACCGTTGATATCGCGCCCAAAGTGCATCTCCGTGGTGATCCAGAGTTGTTGCAGCAACTTTTGGCGAACCTTCTGGAAAACGCATTGGAGCATAGCCGCGATGCGGCCAAGGTGCATCTGCGATTGCGTCGCGACGATGATATCAGCCTGCATGTCCAGGATGATGGGCCGGGAATAGCGCTCCCGGATCAGGGCCGCGTCTTTGATCGCTTTTTCCGTGCCGATCGTAGCCGGACGTCACCGGGCAACGGTCTGGGACTGAGCCTTGTGAAAGCGATCGCTGATCTGCACGATGCGCAGGCGACAGTTGAGTCTGACGCCAAGGGTGCGCATTTTCGTATTATGTTTCAAAGACCTGATTGAACCATACAGGATCGTATGAAAACCGACCGGGACATGTAACACGTCAATTCCTTTTTAGGTGCTAGACACAACAAGCAACCTCGATTGGAGTATTGAAGATGAAGTGTTTGCCTGCTGCCCTAGCTGCATCAGCCATTGCCCTGTTTGCGGGCCCCGCTGCCGCAGGCCCCGCTGCAATGACGCCCGAGGAAGCACGGCACCTGATTGGCCGCACCGGCTTCGGCGCGTCGCCACAAGAGATCAAGGCGCTAACAGGCAAGTCTTACGCAGAGGGCGTTGCTGCCATCCTTGGCACGTTGTCGCCCGACCCGTCGATCCCCATGCCTGACTGGGTAAATGCACCTGACTACCCCGCCGAGTACATCTGGACGCTGGGTCAAACAGCGGATGAGCTGTTTTTCGCCAACCGCTGGATGGAAATCGAAGAGTTGAGCGGCTGGTGGATGTCAGAAATGGTCGCGACGCCAAGCCCGCTTACGGAACGCCTAACGCTTTTTTGGCATGACCATTTTGCCACCTCTTATGAGGGCGTGGAGAACCCGCAATGGATGGGCCGCCAGAACCAGTTCTTCCGTGCGAATGCTGCGGGGAACTTCTCGGACCTTGCTCATGGCATTCTCCAAGACCCCGCGATGCTGGTCTATCTATCCAACACCGAGAACTTTGCAGATAGTCCAAATGAAAACCTTGGCCGTGAGTTTCTGGAGTTGTTCACCCTTGGAGAGGGGCGCGGCTATACGCAGGCCGATGTCGAAGCGGCAGCACGCGCGCTGACTGGACATTCTATCGCTGAACTAAGCGCCCCGGTCTATGCGTTCTACCCGAACGACCATGATCCGGGTATGAAAACGCTCTTGGGTCAGACCGGCAGGTTGGGCGCGGCAGATGTCGCCAGGATTGCCTTGGCCCATCCCGAATTTGGCCCCTACATTGTCGAAAAGCTTTGGAAGACCTTCATCTCTGATCAACCCGACCCCGCAGAGGTAAGCCGCCTGAGCGCGATTTGGCGCGAAAACCATTTAGAGCTTGAGCCGCTTCTGCGCGAGATGTTCCTGTCTGGGGCGTTCTGGGCACCAGAGAATCGCGGGCGTCTGATCAAGTCCCCTGTGGAACTGATTGTGAGTACCCTGCGCAGTCTGGGAACGCCGGTTGAGAATTCAACAGGTCTCGCATGGTTGTCCCATGACATGGGGCAGGCGTTGTTTTTTCCACCAAATGTAGGCGGGTGGCCCCAAGGCGTGTCGTGGCTGAACGATGCCAGTGCGACGGCACGTGCCACCACGCTCAGCTATTTTGCCTTTGGCGATTTGGATGATGAGGCAGTTTCGGCTCCGATGATGACGTCTGGCAACAGTTTGGCTGGTCCTCTGGCTGCGACGACAGACGGTCTGCGGGTCGGCCAGGTCTTTGCCATCGAAGTGGAACAAAGTGCTGTTGGGACGGGCGGGTTGTTCATTCTGTATGATGTGTCCTTTGAGGGGCATACTTGGCGATCCCTTCCTGTTTGGATCGAGGTGAATACGGAAGAGGATTACGCTGGTTACGGCATCTTGAAGGCTGACTGCCGTCCCCGTTGCTTCCGCGAGATCGAAGGTGAGGACGGGTGGGTTTGGTACAGTCCATGGGAGGGTGCGCGGGAAGAGGATCTTACAGGCGCGTCCCGCGAAGATATCGCGCTTTTGCAAGCTATCGCCGCGCATCTACCCACGTTGATCGGGACCACGGCACAACAGGTCATCTGGCAGGCGGAGGCGGAAGAGGAAAGCTACACTATACCGTCCATTGATAAGGTGGTGGCAATAGCCGAAGATCTTGGCCGTGACAGTGAAACTGCGATTGGCCCAACGGATACCGAGCTGGTGCAGGGGTTGCGCGCACCGGGTATTTTGGGGCTGCAGGGCTATGCCGCAGTGCGCGACTTGGATGATATTGACAGCTATTTAGAGGCGGCCGAACAGGCCCGCATCAGGCCAGCGATCCCATCGGTCATCTATGAGGAGGCGGGCGCGTGGCTGGCTGATCTGCCAGCGGGTGGATTGGATAGTAAACGCGCGGCGGCGGCTTTGCTCTCTGTGCCACGCCAGAGCCGTGGCCAACGAGAAGAACTAATCGCCCAGGATGTTGATGCGCTGATCCGAGCGCTGATCTTATCGCCAGAGTATCAAGTCAACTAATGTACCCATGCCCAGGAGCCCGATCATGAACACTCTCTCACGTCGCCGTTTTCTTTCAGCGCTTGGCACCGGTCTTGGTAGCCTGCCATTGATCACAATACCTGAATTTGTGGCTGCGCAGCGGCGGACACTGCCACATGGTAAAACATTGGTGTTGATCGAGTTGGCCGGTGGCAATGATGGGTTGAACACTGTCATTCCAATCACGGATACCGCCTACCGCGGCCTTCGGCCCGAAATCGGGATCGCGACGGCAGATGGTCTACGTCTTGACGATGACACTGCACTGCATGGCGCGATGCGCGCTTGCGCGGATCTGTGGGAAGAGGGTGCGCTCAGGATTGTTGAGGGCGTGGGATATCCGAACCCGAACCGTTCGCACTTTCGTTCCATTGAAATCTGGAATGCGGGGCAGGGGGCCGATAGCTTGGCCCGTGACGGGTGGATCGCAAGTGCTTTCGCGGATGGACGCGCGCCGCAAAAAGCCGATGTTTCCGGTCTGGTGTTGGGAGGGGAGATGGGCCCGCTGTCAGGGGAGGGTCGTTTCTCGGCGATGCGTGATGAAGATGTTTTTCTGGAAACCATCGAGAACCTGCCCGGCATGCGCCACGCGATCAGACCCAATGAAGTCAAGTCACCGCTTGAGCATGTTTTGCGCACTTATGAAAGCGCGCAGGTTACTGGTGACCTGATTGTGCGCAAGTTGGAACGCTCCGCGGCCCGACGTTTTGATTTCCCGCGTAGTGAATTGGGAAGCCAACTTCGCACCGCAGCGCGTTTGCTTGATGCGGGGGTTGATGTCCCGGTGCTGAAGGTCGTGCAGGGCGGTTACGATACACATGACAACCAGCCTGATGAGCATGCTTTCTTGCTTGGTGACCTCAGCGCATCCCTGGGGGCCTTCGCAGATGCTTTGCGTCAGATCGGACTGTGGGATGATGTTACCATCGTCACCTATTCGGAGTTTGGCCGAACAGCCCGTGAAAACGGGTCCTATGGCACGGACCACGGTACCGCTGCGCCGGTCTTTGTGGCTGGTGGACATGTTGCTGGTGGCTTTGGTGGTCGCCGGGTCGCGTTGGACCGGCTTGTTGACGATGATCTTGTACATACCACTGACTATCGGCACCTCTATGCCGGGCTATTGCATGATTTATGGGGGATTTCCTCGCCTGAGGCCTCGCAGGCGATCAGATTGCACCGGGTAGATTGACCACAAAACGATACCATCTGATTTTTCTTTTGCGATATATCTCGCTCCCGCACTACAATAAGTTGTGTCTGCCTTGCACCTGGCGCAGGGTGTAGTGAGGGTGCGCGAGGAGATCAGGTGTTTGCCTGATACAGCGTCTCTCGGCAGATGGCGGCGAAAAGGAACATCCCCATGCTTAGCAAGATTTTTGTGCCTGTACGTGGTGATGGTATGATCGAGACGGTTATTGGTCACGCGGCCGCTCTCGCGATACGTCACACGGCGCATATCGCCGTCGCTCATTGCCGGGCCAGAACTGAGGACCTGATGCCTTACGGTGTGCAGCTTCCGGCATTTGCACGCGAAACGTTGGCCAAACAAGCCCGTGAATTGGCCGATCAGGAAGAACAAGGGGTGCGAGATCAGGTGCAGACATTGACCGTATCGCTCGGCCTGACCAAAGGGGATGGGATGCTGCACGATGTGGCCTCAATCGACTTTAAGGAAGAGAATGGGCTGATGGCGGATGTCATCAAACGCAATGGGCGGCTTGCCGATCTTGTCGTCGTGGCCAAGCCAGACAGAGATCGCAATCTGGGGGCCAATTCGCTTAAGTCGGCTTTGTTTCGCACCGGTCGTCCGGTCATGATGTGCCCGCAACGCCGTCATGTTCCAGCTGACTTCGGCCAACATATCGCGGTAGCGTGGAACGGATCACTTGAGGCGTCGCGCGCCGTAGCAATGACCTTGGATATGGCCCGATCAGCCGAGCTTGTGACCGTGCTTTGCGGTGGTTCGGCGGAAACCAAGGGCACCACCTCAGATGAGCTGGTGAGCTACTACCAGTTACATGGTATTGCGGCCCAGGTTCATCGTTTTGAAGGGCGAAACCCCGGTGAAGAGCTGCTGACAAAGACCGTTGAGCTTGGTGCCAGCCTGCTTGTTATGGGGGCTTACGGGCAGAATCACGAGCGGGAAACGCTGTTTGGCGGAAACACGCAAACCGTTGTAGATAAAGCAGAAATACCCGTTATCTTTGTACACTGAGGTGTACATTGCGGGTGCAGAAAAGTTTTACTTGAAATACACCTTCAACCAAGTAGTTTCTAAATCATTAAAGATGAATATTTTTTCCAAGTACAGTCTTCGGTTGTATGCAATTGCATCCGAATAAAAACACTCGCGTCCAAATTAGGGGGAAAACTCGATGAAATTGACGAAACGTACGTTTATGGGGATTGCCGGTGCAGCGCTTTTGGCCACGGCGCCAATTCAGGCTGCGGCCCAAGACTGGCAGCCGCGCAAACCGATTGACTTTGTGATCATGGCAGGCGCAGGTGGTGGCGCTGATCAGATCGCACGCTTTATTCAGGCGGTGGCCGAACAGGAAGATTTGACCACGCGGCCACTTGTACCCAACAATAAGGGTGGCGGTTCGGGTGCCGAGGCGCTGATCCACGTCAACACTGCAAGCGACCCTGATCACACGATCCTTGTCACACTGAATTCCTTCTTCACAACGCCGCTGCGGCAGCAGAACCTGGGTATCGATATCCAGACGTTCACACCCGTGGCCATGATGGGCGTCGATCCTTTTGTTTTGTGGGTGCACAAGGACAGCGGGATCACGACGTTTGAAGAATACGTTGCCAAAGTCCAGGAAATGGATGGTGAGTTCGTCATGGGCGGTACTGGAGCCGGTCAGGAAGACAGCATCGTGATCGCTTATATGTCCGGCGCCTATGACCTGGATATCAAGTACATTCCCTATGATGGCGGTGGTGCCGTCGCCAAGGATCTTGCAGGCCAGCAGATTATGGCAACTGTGAACAACCCAGCAGAAGCAAAAGGTTTTTATGAAGCGGGCGACTTCGTACCACTTCTGGCATTCTCGGACGAGCGGATGCCTACCTATCCTGATGTGCCAACCATCAAAGAGCAGGGTCATGATTTCTCGTACTACAACCAGCGGGCTATCGTTGGTGCGCCAGGCATGTCTGACGAAGCCGCAGCCTATTATCAGGCTCTGTTCACACAGATCTACGAAAGCGAGCAATGGCAGGGCTATCTGACCTCCGAAAGCCTGTCGCCACTTTGGATGGATGCCGCCGAGCAGCGTGACTATTGGGCGCTGCAGGTCGAAAACCACCAAGCTTTGCTGGCCGCTCTGGGCGAGTAACCCAAGCGAACACAGACTAAGGCCCCTTAAGGGGAGTTGAAGAACAAGGAGGGCCAGATGCGCGTCGGCGAACTTCTAACCGCGGGTTTTCTGGCCCTTCTTTCGTTGTACCTGATGTGGAAAAGCACCGAGCTGCCCATTGGCTACATCTCGGGTACGGGTCCGGGCGGTGGTGCCTGGCCATTCTGGCTCTCAGCAATCATGCTGGTGTGCTGCATCTGTATCGCCTTCAACTGGTGGCGCGGCACCAGCCCGCCCTCGCAATCAGAAGAACCGGTTCTCGATAGCCATGGCTGGCGGTCCCTGATCTTTGTCGGCGGCGGGATCATTGGCTTTGTCGCGTTGATCAGCATCATTTCGATGTATGGCGCCATCGCGGTGTTCTTGTTCTACTATGTCTGGTTTCTGGGGCGGCACGGGTTCATTCTGAGCTTGTCCATCTCGCTCATTACACCGATTGCGCTGTTCTTCTTTTTCGAAGGGGCCATGCAGATCACCATGCCCTCCGGGTTGCCGTTCACGGACCCGGTTTTCAACTTCTTGTATGAGATCATTTACTAAGGCAATGGCACGCCGCGAAGAAAGCTTCTGACCATGGACGTCCTACTTTTGCTTGGCGATGGCATGCTGTTGTCGCTTCAGCCCCTGAACCTGATGATGATCCTGATAGGGGTTACGCTGGGCCTGTTTATCGGTGCAATGCCGGGCCTTGGATCGGTCAATGGGGTGGCGATCTTGCTGCCTGTGACGTTTCTGGTGCCACCGGGCTCGGCGATTATCTTTCTCGCCGCCATCTACTATGGCGCTATGTATGGTGGTGCGGTCTCTTCGATCACATTGGGGATTCCGGGCGCATCAACGGCGGTGGCCACGACCTTTGACGGCCGACCGCTGGCCAAGCAGGGCCGCGCCAGCCTCGCGCTTGTCACAGCCGCCATCGCCTCTTTCATTGGCGGCACTGTGGCCAACGTTCTGTTCACACTCTTCGCGCCTTTGCTGGCGTCTGTCGCCCTATCCTTCGGACCGCCCGAGGTTTTTGCCCTGATGCTGCTGGCTTTCGCGACCTTTGTCGGCCTGGGCGGCGACGATATCCCGAAAACCGTTTTCTCGATCTGCTTTGGCCTCGTCCTTGGCGCGATTGGGTTTGACCAGATTTCAGGCGCACCACGCCTTGTGCTGTTCGACTACAACGGTTTCCTGCAAGGGATCGGTTTCCTTGTTCTTGCCATCGGCGTCTATGGCATCGGCGAGATGCTGTGGACCATTGACCAGACACGCGGTGATGTGACCGCAACAACACCGAAAATGACGGTCAAAGGCATGGCGTCTGATACAAAAGAAGCGGCCAAGCGTGGCTGGAAAGGGACGATGATCGGATCGTTCCTCGGCTTCTTCGTTGGCGTTTTGCCAGCAGCAGGCGCAACACCCGGCTCTCTGATGTCCTATGGCGTGGCCAAGATGGTGTCGCGGAAGCCCGAGGAGTTCGGCAAGGGCTCACCCGATGGTGTGGCCGCACCGGAAGCTGCCAACAACTCTGCCTCGACCGGGTCGATGCTGCCGATGCTGACACTGGGGATCCCCGGATCACCCACAACTGCGATTTTGCTGGGCGGCATGGTCATCTGGGGCTTGGTGCCCGGCCCCCGCCTGTTTGTGGATGAGCAGGAATTCGTCTGGGGTTTGATCGGGTCATTCTACATCTCGAACATGGCCGCCCTTTTGATCAACCTTGCCTTCATCCCAGTGTTCATACGGATGCTGCGGATGCCATTCACCATCCTTGCCCCGATGATTTTTGTCCTGTCGATTGCGGGCGGATATGCGGCAACGCGGGATATGTTCGATATCTGGCTGATTGTGCTCTTTGGCTTGGGGGCGTTCTTCATGCGCAAGTTCGACTATCCCCTCGCGCCAGCTGTGCTGGCGATCGTGCTGGGACCAATCGCTGAGCCGACGCTGCGGCAGTCACTGCTCTTGTCCTCGGGCGATCCATCGATCTTCTTTACGCGTCCGGTGGCCGGGCCAATCACGGTTATCGCGTTGATCCTGATCTTCATGCCCGCAATCAAGATGCTGCGCCGCATGCGCGACAAACACGAAAAGCCAGCGTCCTGACGCCGGCTTTTGTCATTGCATCGCAGTGGTAGACGGCTACCCGTAGAGGCCAGCCGTTTTGCCGCGTAGCTGAACGAGCGCGAGTACCGTATCGATCGTTGGCGTCGGTGTCCCGGTCACGCGGCCAAGTTCCTGCACAGACCCGACCAGCGCGTCGATCTCCATCGGGCGGTTCGCGTCAAGGTCTTGCAACATGGAGGTCCGGTGCGCACCGACATCTGCACCGCCCTGAATGCGACGATCCACATCAATGGGAAACTTGACGCCCAGCTTTTCAGCAATTGTCTGGGCCTCCAGCATCATATTGCGCGCAACCTCACGTGTGCCAGGTTCGGTGCAAAGCACATCCAGCGTGGCGTGAGTTAGCGCAGAGATCGGGTTGAACGACAGGTTACCCCAGAGTTTCACCCAAATCTCATCACGAATCTTGGGACGCACAGGGGCTTTCAACCCTGCCGCGCTAAGTGCCTTGGACAAACGCATGGCCCGCTCGGACTTTTCACCGGATGGTTCGCCGAGTGAAAAGCGATTGCCTTCGATGTGTTTGATCACGCCGGGTTCAATCACCTCTGCCGCAGGATACACCACGCAGCCCAGCACACTGTCCGGCCCAAAACCATCCCATTGCGCATTGCCGGGATCGACGCTGGCCAGACGTGTGCCTTCCAGCTCGGTCCCGATCTGATGGAAGTACCACCACGGGACACCATTGACGCCCGACACAATGGTCGTGCTTTCGCCAATCAGCGGTTGCATCTTTGGCACGACAGGCGGCACCGAATGCGCCTTGAGCGTGACAATGACATAGTCCTGCGGGCCAAGATCGGCCGGATCTTCCGACACGGTGACAGGCAGCGTTTTGCTGTCGCCCTCTTCGATCAAAGTCAGACCGTTTTCGCGCATCGCCGCCAAATGAGGGCCACGCGCCACAAGGCTGACATCAGCCCCCGCCTCGGCCAGTTTTGCGCCCATGTAGCCGCCGATGGCACCCGCTCCAAAAATGCAAATCTTCATGATGCGGTATCCACAAGACCCAGCTTTTCGGCCAAACCGATGCGCTGCAACTTGCCAGTGGCCCCTTTCGGTATCTCGTCAAGAATGATCACTTTGCGCGGCACCTTGAAGTCAGCCAGGCGTTCGGATGCAAAGTCGCGCACATCGCGTTCGCTGATGTCTTCGCCATCGCGCAAGACAACGGCGGCGGCCACTTCTTCGCCCAGTTTAGGTGCGGCAAAGCAAAGGTGACAACCTGCCCAATCGCGGGATGCGCGGACAACACGCCATCGACCTCCAGCGGGCTGACCTTTTCGCCGCCGCGGTTGATGATTTCCTTCAAACGACCTGTCAACGTCAGATAGCCATCTGCATCAAAGGTGCCTTGGTCGCCGGTGCGGAACCAGCGTTTGCCATCTGCATCAAAGAAGTTCTTTGCGTTGGCATCCGGGTTGTTTTCATAACCCGGTGTCACGTTGGGGCCAGAGATGACGACCTCGCCCACGCCACCGTCTGTCAGCGTCGGTTCAACTTCATGCGCAATCCTTACCTCGGGGCTTAGCGGGCACGCCAACCGCACCGGGTTTCTGCGCGCCGGGTGTCAGCGGGTTCGAGCACATCTGATGCGCGGCTTCGGTCATGCCGTAACCTTCGATGACAGGCGCGCCGAAGGTCTCGAACAGTTTTTCCATCACGGGACCGGGCAAGGATGCCGAAGACGACCGCAGGAACCGCAAGCGCGCGGCTTTGATGATATCGGCATTGCGCGGGGCACGTGACAAAATCGCCTGATGCATCGTCGGAACGGCCGTATACCATGTTGGGTCACAGTCACGCAGCCAGCCGAAAAAGCGCAGCGCATCAAAGCCCGGTGCGCACCAGACTTGACCACCGGTTGACAGTGTGGCCGACACGGCGGCCAGCAGCCCATGAATATGGAACAGCGGCATCACATTCATGCAGCGATCATCCGCCGTAAGCGCGAGCGAGGTCGCGATGTTCTGTGCGGAGGCCGCCACATTCGACTGTAGCAACGGTACGATTTTCGGGCGCGATGTGGTGCCAGAAGTATGCAGGATCAGCGCGACGTCATCCGCTGCGGGGGCTGTCGTATCACTGGTTCCAGTCACATCCGTTTGCAGGCTGAACGCACCTGCTGGCGCACCTTCTTCGACCGAAAGACGCAGGACCGCAACACCCAGTTTTTGGGCCGCCGCATAGGCAGGACCTTCATCATCAGCCATCAAAATAACGGCTTTGGCTTTCAGGTCGTCAATGTAAAAAGCAAACTCGTCTTCGCGGTACGCGGGGTTCAGCGGTGCCGTCACCGCTGCCTGAGCAACCGTGACAAAAGCGGCTGCCATTTCAGGGCCATTGGGCAGCACAATCGCCACACGATCCCCGCGTCCGATACCGGCTTGGTGCAGTGACCCTGCGACCGTATCTGCCAACGCACGCAGGCCACCATAGCTGAGCCAATCACGCTCTGGCGCGCCAATAGCAGGTGCATTTTCAGGATGGTGCGCGAGTAAGCTTTTTAGCGTATCTGACACTTCAATTCTCCGATTATCTGAATAACACAACCATAGCGCACATGCCGCACCTTGCAACCATTCCAGGCGCTTGAAAGCAGAGAAGAAATGCAATTGCGCATGTCCTCCGAGCTATTGCCCCGTGGGCAGTAAACTGGCCAAAACGCTGGCTTGAGAGGTCACACTTTTCAGTTGCCAAAAACAGTTCAATGATTTTGCGTCCCGCATCTGGCGAAGGGTGCCATTATCTGGCGCTACGCGGTATTTAACGGAAATGGCAACGGCTCGCGACGCGACCGGGACATTCAGATATCGCTTCTACTGACGCCTTGTGAACAGTAACGTGCTTGTTCGTGTTCTGGCCGCAGAGGCGATAACAATCACCATTTCCATTTTGCCAGCTTCGGTCAGGTGCATTGTCAGACGGGTTTCTTCCGCGCCCTGCTGACCCGATAACTGCAAACCGTTGTCTTCCAAGACACCTTCTAGCACGACAGGCCTGCGCAGACTGTTTGCGTTTTCCTGACGCGACATCAGGCGACCATCGGAGGTGCGCATGATGCTGAAATCCACATCTTCATTGCGGCGCGCACTTGCGCAGATCCCCACAACATCAGTCTTGGCATCAGTTGTGGTCACGCTGATCCGGCAGCGGACATCTTCTTCTATATTGCGGTCCAGATAGGTTCCCGCACCGGCCCAGTTGCCGGCAAGACCAAACAGAGCATCCTGCGCAAAGGTAGGGTGAGAAAGAACGCTGAAACCAAGCGTTAGTAGAAACCGCATTAAATCCACCCCTTTCGTAGCAAGACCAGCAATAGACTAGGGAAAATCAAGAGGTCCGCAAGAAGTGCAATGATGATCGCCATTGCTGTTAGCATCCCGAACAGGCTGACGGCAGGCAAGGCGCTGAAGGCCGTCATGGAGAACCCGACAATCAACAATATGCTGGTCGTCATCACTGGTGACACCAATGCGTCAAGCGCGTGTTCAATGACCTGTTGTGGCGCTGGGTTGTCCCGCTGCAACAACCGGACCCGATTGACGATATGGATCGTGTTATCAACCGCGATCCCGAAGGCTACCAAAAGTGCAACAGCACCTGTGATCGTGACAGTTTGACTGGTCAGGACCATCCAGGCCTCGATCCCAAGGATGGGCAAAAGATTGGGCACCAGCGTGACCAACGCGATAGGTAATGAACGCAGGATCAAGGCGATCAGCAGCGTCATTACAACAATCGCGATGTAAAAGGACAGGCGTAAACCGTCCACCAGAACGGGCATTTGCGTCGCGGCCAGAAAGGAATAGCCGGTGACGGTGGCAAAGTCGCCAACACCCGCTGCGTCCAAACGCGCCTTAATCTGCGACACCTCGGTGCGGATCGTATCCGGCCCGCTAAGCAATGAGGTGGGTACGGGCAGTGAAAAGCTGCTTGCACTGTCATCAACCAGTCGTCCGGTAACCCCTTGTGATGCAATCTCGGGCGCGAGGCTGATGGGTTTCCCCAATGCTGCTTGTGACGCCAGCTGAAGGCGCTGCGCATTCTGGGCGCTTTGGTCGGGCCCGTCGGTGACCCCTTCAATGATAACATTGTAGCGACCGCTGCCGGGTAAACCCGCCTCAAGGGCGGCGATATCGTCTGCGAAAGTGGACGATCTTGGGATGTGTTGGAGGGGGTCGTAGCCGGTAACAACATGGCGCTGGGCTGCGCCCAACAGCGCAATCAAGACGATCGAGGCAATGGCCAAGGGCTTTGCATAGGCCAGCATCGCGACCGACATTTGCGATACACGTCGGAATGTCGCCGTTGCCAATGTCGTTTCATGGGGGGTCAGCAGCAGGCGTGCCAAGACCGGCACCAGTGTTGCCACGACAAACAACATGATCAACATACCGGCAGACCCGACAAGTGACAGTTCGCGCAGCGCGGCGGAATCGATCAGCAGCATTGCCAGAAAAGCCAGAACTGTCGTCAGCGTTGTAGAGGCAATCGCAGGCAGAATATGCCTATGCGCAGTGGCGACAGCCGATGGAACATCTTCGGTGCGACCTTGCCTGCAAATCGCATAAAAGAAGTGAATACTGTCAGCAAAACCCAGCACCACAAGGATGATAGGGACCAGCGACAACATCGGGGACACCGGTATACCCAGCGCTGCCAATCCACCCAGGAACAGCGACATTGCCACGATGATGGGCGCACCGCAGATCAGCACGGCGCGCCATGATCGAAACACCAGCAGGATTAGTATAAGACCAAAGATGACAGCGATGGGCGTGATTGTTGTTTGGTCACGCACGAGGGCGGCATTGATCTCCATTTCCAGCCGTGGCGTGCCGACGCGGTTAAGCGCAAGTTCAGGGGGTGCCAGCGATAGCGGTTCGGCCAGCGTGGATGCGTATGCGCTTAGCTCCAAGCCCTCTTCAAAAAGCACCATGACAAGGGTGAGACGCCCATCAGATGAAATCAGATCGGCACCAAATGGGATGGTGTCCCGCATGAGCGCGAACTGTTCACGCGCAGGCCGATCTACGATGTCGGCGCTATTGAGAAAGCTCTCGCCAGAGCCATCGGATGCGGGCAGCGACAGAACGCTCAGGACGTCATCGACACCCGGGGTCAGTTGCAATTCGATTACCAGGTCCTCAAGCGAGGCCACCGACAAGACAGTTTCAGAGCGCACGGCGATCACGGCATCCCGCGTATCATCGCCAAATCTGTCACGGTGCTCGATGAAGGCGCTGTACGCCTCTGATGCGCTTTCGAACGTGGCAATCAGATCCGCATCTGTGGTGAGTTTTGCCCATGAGAGCGCAAGTGCGACGATCGCAGCCATTGCGAAAAGGGTAAGGGCAACAATGTCCCGGCGGAGCATCATCATACCGCCTGTATCTGTGACAGCGTGAAATGGGGCAACATGGTTTTTATCAACCCAGCGTGCGTGACAGGACAAGGGTTGCGCATTGCTCAGGCCTCGGTCAGCATAGCCGTCAGCGTGTTTGCGACGGTCTGTGACAAGTTGGACTGGGTCTTGCGCCCCGGTGCATGCGCCACGACCGTCACGTCAAATCCATCAGCCAGCCGGGTCGCGGTAAGCGCGATCAGGGGACGCCCCATGTTGGGTGCTGCGGCGTGCACCGCCGCCAGTGGCAGCCCGAACAATGGTTTGGGCAGCCGCGACACAGGCACAATGGTCATGATGATCCCGGGCTTCGAAAACTCAGCCTGAACCAGATGCCGCAGGATGGCGGTGGGCAGAATGCGCGCAAAAGCCATCCGCAGGGTTTCGTGCAAAGGGGCCTTGTGACGCGTGAACATTGCAGTCTCACTCAGTGACGCGGGGCGGGAAAGGTCTGTCTTGATCATCCGCGCGTGATTGCCCAACTGGCCAGCATTGTTCAGCGCAACAATTCTGGCGACCGTTGCGTGGTTCTTGCGCCGCGCGCTGGCGGAGCCAAACGCGGAACATCTATCCAGAACGGTGCGCGTCAGCCGCAGTAAGGCATCTCCATTGTTGGCAGCCTTTGGCATACGTGCGCGCAGTTGATCAAAAGGGATACGACACGTCGCAATCGGTGCAGATTGTTGGGATGGGTCACCCAACTCTTGAAGTTGATCAAACGATAGCACCGGCAAGTCATCAATGGCGGCCAGATCGTTCTCTTGCGGAAGCACTTTGGTGACGATCAGACGGGCCATGCGCGTCCCGTCAGCAATTGCATGATCAAAGTGTAATATCAGGCCGGACCACCCGGATCCGTCGGGGTTCACAAGAATCACCCGCCAGGGTGGGTGACCCTGTGGAAATGCCAGATGCCTTGCCAGATGCAGTATCTCTGCCGATTGCGTGATTGTCGGGTCCTGCACGATAGCGACATGCGCGGTCCAATCAATCTGGACCTTATCCGTGAACTCATTTCCGGCGATGCATCTTTGGAACCGCTCAGACGCCATAACCATGGATTTTACACCAAAGAAGGCGCGCTTTGGGTCAAACCCGCCGGGAGCGTGCAGAAGTGCCGTGATGTTGTTGGGGCCGGTGCGATGCAGGATTGCCTCTGCCGGGGTCAGTTTCAGGCACATCTATTCGGCTGCAGCGCGCATAGTTGCGTTGGTCACGGATGCGATTGCCTCGAGCAGATAACTGACATCCTGTTGGGTGTGATGTGTTGTCAGCGTCATGCGCAGCCCCACGTCGCGCAGGGCAACTGCTGGCGGGGCCACGGTTGCTACGAAGATGCCGCATGCGGTCTGTAGTGCGCTGGCGGCCATACCTGTCGCATGCAAGTCGCCGATACGGATATAGCGCATTGGCGTGACGGCATCGCTCGCCATGTCAAGTCCCAAGCGCAGCGCCCCTTCGTTGAATTGTGCAATACGGTCATGCAGCATCTGTTGGCGCGGTGCCAAATCTGGGCCGAGATGCAGCCTTGCTGATGCGATGATCGCCCCCAGCATCGGCGGCTGAACTGGCCCGGAGAATGTCATCGCTGGCCCGAAGGCACGAACAGCATCGGCTTGATCTGTGCTCGTCAGCACCAAGGCACCGCTTAAGCGCAGGCAAACCCTTTATTGAGCGACAAGGCCACAATCACCCGTGGATGATCGGGCCATTTTTCAAGCGCCAGCCCTTTGCCGTTTTGCCCCTGCCAACTGACAGCATGGGCGTCATCGACATAGAGCATCAAGCGCGGGTCTTTGCGCAACAGCGCGTCAAGGTCGTCAAATGGCGCGACGTCGCCGATCATGGAATAAACACCATCAATCAAAAGCCAGATGCGCGGCGCATCAGAGGCACGCATCTTACGGGCGATGTGTCGGGCATCGGAATGGCTGACGGTTTGAACGTTGCGACCTTTCCCTTTCAGCAACTCCGCGGCGACCCTCAGGCTGGCATGTGCTTGCACATCAATCAGGACCAGATCATTGGGGCCCACCAGCACGGGCAAAGCGGCTTGATGGCCCAACGATGTTGAAGGAACAAGCAACGTGGGCCTGCCGGTGATGTTCCCCAAAAGTGCCTCGGCGTGCCGGTAGGGTGGTGCCGAGACAAATGCGCGTGACGCGGAAAACTGCGTGCCAAAGGCCCGCGTGGCGGTAACCGCGCCCTCGATCAGGGCAGGTTCCATCTCAAGACCCAGATAACTGCAAGAGGCAAAGTTCAGCAGCTTGCGACCGCGTAGCGTGATCTCGCGCCCGGATAGTTGCGTATCTTCCGCGACTTGCTGCAACAAACCAAGGTCATGACCAACCTGAATTGTAGAAAGATCGTGTGACCTCATATTTCTCTTTGCCCATTGCATAACGGCTGTCTGGCTCAACAGCACCGTGATATCATGCAATGGCCAACTTTCTTTGTTATGATTGTGCCGTCTGTAGGATGTCTTACCTACATTACGCGCCAGGGCCGATTTCATTCACGGAAATATTCATTCGGCCAGCGCCGCTACGTGTTGTCATCGGTTTGGGTGGTGGGAAATCTGCATCTTGCAGCCCCGCTTGGATCTGTAGCCACGCGCGGTTGCCATCCGCACCGCCCGCCATTTCATTGACGGTGAAACGCGCCACACGCGGCGCGGCGACGCTCGTCCCATTCAAACGCACCATGGAACCGCTGCGCGAACCGGCGCTGATGACGCCTTGCATGACGACACTGTCGTCACCCCGCGCTGACGCATCTGGCCCTTCGCGATAGGCGACGGCCGCGCCGCGCGGCGGCGTGATCGGCCCGGCCGCGGAGTAATCTGACATCTTGCCATTGCTTTGTGTCAGCGCGCCAATCACCAGCGGTGAAGGCCCACAGGCAAAGCCGCTTAATGTGCCAGCCCGTCTGATCAGGCTGTTTGTGCCGGGGGGATCAACGGCAAGTGGCCCACCAAATCTGTTAAAGCGCTGGTAGTCCGCGTTGTTGAAATAGGACTGCCGACCGCCCGTTTTGAAGCCGGGCAGGGTATCGTCCCGTTCAATCCAGACCTGCACGCTTTCATCAGCGGCGATCTGATCTGGTGTGACTTCAATCTGCCAACGCCCCGCCGGAGCCAGAGGGGCCGGTTTTAGGTTCGCCGTTGGATTCAGGCTGAGTGTAATAACGCCGCGTGCCGTTGGCATCGGGGCGAAGGCAAAGGACAAACGGGCCACTTCGATGTTATCTTGATTGAGCAGCGATTGATATGATCCGGCCGCGATCTCTACCGGTCCGCTTTGCAAGCCATCGGGGGTTGTCGCGCGCACAGTGACAAAATTGGGCAGAGGGCTGGATGCGCTATATGGCATCCATAACTGCACTTCACTGACAGTGCGGTCATCGGGCATCGCCACAAAGTCTAGCACCTTGAGCGGTCTGCCGCTGCCCCCGCTGCCAAACTCCAGCATTGCATGGGTCCGTGACAGGTTGCCGTTGCCCGCCGGCAAGACAATCCGCAGTTCCTGATCAGCGTCACAATCCGGTCCGAAATAATCTTCGATCACGCGGGCAATGGGGCTGGTGCCGTCATGCGGGCCACCAAAGTTGCCATAGCTGAAGTTGAAAACAGCGGGTGGGCACGATCCATCCGCGCAGCGGAAACGTGCTGCTTGGCGCGTCAACCGGAGCAGTGCCAGAACAAGACTGGGCAAGATGCTGCCGCCCGACACATCTTCGGTCACGCGGGTTGGCAATATCGCAAAAAGGATCGGTCGGTCATTGGGGGCGGTATCCATGGGATAACCCGCTGCCAGGCCTGCGATATGCGTGCCGTGAGAACGCCGCAAAGAGGTTGGCGAAAAAGTCCCGTCCGCATAGTCGATCAGACCAGCTTGCTGATAAAACCGATCTTCATCCAGTAGCATCGACGATGTGTTTGCCACCAAAAGCGCATCAATCTGCGGCTTTTCTAACTCAACACCCACCGAAGCCAACCCGGGCGCCGTCCCCGGCATTGTTGGCAGAAGGGTCGCATACTGCACCCGGGTGGATGTCAACCCATCGCGGAAGACATCATTGGCAAAGGCAATCCCATCATCAATCACTGCCGTGATCACCGTCCCGTTCGGGACATTGATGATCGGCAAGGCTGCAATTTGACCTTGGGCTTTCAGGTTTATGAAATTCGGGTTGATAATGGCGCCAAGGATCACGGAAGCGACGTTGAGCTCTTTACCTGCCAGATTCAACGTGGCGAGCAGATCGGTGGTTGCAAAGACCACGACAAGCTTGTCTTCAAAAGTGACCTCTTGGTCTTCGGGCGTGTAATCCGTGGGGATGTGGATTTGGCGTCTCAGGTCTGCATCAAGGCGATTGACGAAGGCGGCAATGCTGGTGTCGCGCAGATCAAGCAGTGCTGACCACCAGATCGTTTCACGCTTGTTGCCCTTGTCGGGGTCTTGTGGCGCGACAAACCTTTCTTGCTGCCCAAGTCGAAAATCCAGAGCGCTGCTGGTAGCCCCTTTTTCGATCATGCCTTGCCATCTGAGACCGGGGGTGGGCGTTTTGCCACCCCTTTTTGGCATCTATTTGCATGGCAGGTCCTGCCATTCTGCAACGGCTTTGCCCCATAGCCATGCCAACGGGGCAGAGTGCACTTCGTTTTTCGATGGTTTGCGCGTGGTTGTAGCCCATGGATTTCCACTTGGTCCTGATTTCTTGGGCTGCAGATCGTCTTGCGCCACGTATAGTTGATGCCAATCAAAATCATCTGCCGCATCAAAGCGTGTCCCATAGAACGTTGCACTGGTGCTGTTTTGCGCCGCGGGGTCGCAATGCTCGTGAATGAATTCGGCCAACGTCAGGCCCAGCAAAGACCCGGCGACGCTGTCCATCGGGAAATGCACGCCTGCAACCGTGCGGTTGATGGCAATGCGGGACGCCAGCCGCATCATCATTTCGCCCCAGACGCCATCTTGCTGATACTGTGGCGTCCCCGATGCGCGCAGCAATTTCCAAAGCAGTCTTGCGGCGATAAAGCTTTCGGTCGCATGCCCACTAGGCAAAGTACCGTGGGTCGGCGTCTGGATCATCGGCTGGACCTGCGGCGAAAACTTCGATCGGGCGCTTAGCGGCCAACGTGTATTTGATCCGCATGTGGTTATAGTTGGCAAAGCGCAACGCCGCATTCAGCAATTCAATCGTAAAGGGGGTGCGGGCTGGATCAATAAAAGCGATTGACGCAAGGAACGGCACAGGTGTGGCCAACTGCTCCAGTATCTCAGGCCCGCGGTCCTGCCGGATGTCTGCATAGCCGGACAGATACCCCATCTGATCCTTGAACTGTTCGATCGTGGGCGCTGTCATTTCAACAAGAGGCCGCGCCTGCACTTTGGGTGGTTGGTTTGGTTTTGAATCCACGCGCCAGAGATATGCTGTCGCTGTTTCATCACAGCTTGCAGAATAGGTGACGCGTGTTCCCAACTCGAACATAAAGACACTTGCGCGGACCTCGGGCGAAAGACGTTTGAGGTTAGCGGGGTCTTCACAACAGCCCTGAACAATGTTTGGGTCCAGATTAAGTGGTGCGCCGACAATGCCGTCCCGTGTCGTCAGAAGGGATTCCGCACCCAATGGGCTTTGCGCCCCAGCCAAACCGGCAAGTCCTGCCAAACCAGCAAGTCCTGCCGACCCGCCCAGCCCTGCCAAACCAGCAAGCCCCGCCAGCCCGGCAAGTCCTGCCAAGCCTGCCTCTGGTCCACCACTATTTGTCATATGCAAAGTCCTTTTTTAGAATCACGTTTCACTAGTTCAGTCGGGCACTCCGGTTTCCCGCAGCGTCGCAGCAAAGTTGCGCCCCAGCTCGAAGCTAGCACTAGGTGAGTTCTTTAGCCAAGCACTGACACTTAGATTGGGTTGCAAACGTAGCAGCTCTTGTGTTGTCTTGCGTGCCGCTTCTTCCTCACCAAGCCGCATCTGTGCAACCGCCTTGACCCGGAGTGTGGATGTGTGTGTCCTGTTCAATCGGATCGAAGCTTTGGCCAGTTCAATTGCACGCTCGTACTCTTCTGCGGCAATGCTGGCCGTCGCCGCCAATGACAAAAAGAAAAACCGATGCGGATCAAGGGGGCCAGATGGAGGGCGCGTTCACAATCGCGCTTCGCCTCTTCGCCGCGGCCTTGGAAGGCGAACAAGGTACCGCGCAGCAACCTGCCGTTTGCGTCATTGGGATTGACGTCAAGGGCCGCATCATACCGATCTTCGGCTTCCTCAAGCTCATGCGACAGATTGGTCAGCACAAGACCTTCGCTAATCAGGGCCAACGCGTTCTCTGGGTCAATGTCCAAAGCCTTGCGCGAGAAGCCGAGTGCGAGTTGCGCTTCTTCTTGCGGATTGTCTGACCATCCCTGTTGCACGCGCAACACATGCCATCTGGCCATCCACGACAGCGCGGCTGGATGATTTGGGGCGCGTGCGATCAAGGTGCGCAGCATCTCACCTGCCATGTTAAAATCAACAGGAGCCAGGCGGTGCATCAACCCGACGGCCCCAATCAACAAGGTGTAGTTGCGCAGCGTCGATATGGGTTTTGATCGGGCCCGCTCAATTTCATTGAGCGCTATGGCCTTGCGAATTTTTGCGATGATTTCTTCGACCGCCTCCAACCCGTTCAGCATATCTGTCACTTCGATCTGAACGCGTTCGGCCCACAATACCTTGCTTGTGCTGATTTCGGATAGCTGAAGCATCATCCCGATCTTGGCATCATGGGTCAGGATAGTGCCGGACAAGACGAAATCAGCGCCGAGCGTGTCACCTATCTTGTCCAGGCTGGTGGTTTGGGTCCGAAAGGCGGTCGTAGAAAGGCGGGAGATGACGTTGATGTCAGCAGACCGGGATATTGTGGCAATCAAATCGTCTGCAACGATCTCGCCGATTACATCTGTATCGGGCGATGATATGCGCGCCCGCAGAGGCACGACTGCGATGGTTGGCAAAAGATCCTCTGCCGCGATATCGGGCATGATCCGCACGCCCCCGGTATTGGTATGAATCCGAAACGCGCGAACGTCTTCCTGCGTTGTTTTTAGCCTGTGTTGACCCAGATCCTCAAAATCAAAGTCGCGTTCAGCATAACACTGATCCTGAACCTCGACCGACACGACAACCTGTGCTTCCCCAGCGATGGCGGTTAGTCCCGAGACACGCAGATCGTCGGCACTGGCATGGTCCGGTTGGGCCAGATCAACGCCGATGCAGAAGTTGCTCCCATTTGGCGTCGTACTGAGCCAGAGCGCAAAGCGTACTGCGGCGGTGACAGCCGCAAACGAAAAAAGTGCGGTCCCGGCCGTCACTGGATCGCGGCTGTCGGCGCCCCTGCTGATAGCCTCTTGCTCTATGGTTTTTGCGTCCGGTTGATCCTGAGGGTTCGCGGTCTGAATGCACACCAGAGCCGGTACTTCATCCGAGGTTGTTTCTTGAATAGGGGTAGCGGTGATCTCGGGTTGATCCGTGTTCACCTGTGTCGGGCTAAGCATGTACCCGACCTTTGGTCGGGTCTTGAGAATGCGGCGATCCACGTCGCCCAACGCGCGTCTGATATCGGCAATACACTGCGTCAGGCTGTCGTCTGTCACACTGAGGTTTTGCCAAACAGCCGAAATCAGTTCTTCTTTTGTGACGGTCCGACCAAGGTTTTCAACCAATAGTGACAGAACCTGTGCGGACTGTGGCCGCAGGCTGACATGTTCGCCAGCCAGATCCAAAAGGCAATCTAACCCTTTGTCATACGTAAAAAGGCCCAAGCGCACCTTTACTTCACGTGTCACCGATATCTCCCAACAACGCGCTTCAGGCCGCAACTGAAGGCGAAGTACTTATTTCCCGCAGATAGCTTACCGTGGATCGTCCATCGTGCAAGCCAAATGGTTAATGTTTGCAGCCCAGAGCGCGTTGTATGCACACAGTAATTTTCAGAAAATTTCAGGAAAACCTTCAGGACTTTCATGTGCCACAAAAGTTAACGTTAGGTCACTGCTTCACGGCGTGGGCAATGATCTAGACGATGACCTCTTCCAGTCAAAATCGTCCTTAGCCCACAAGGTGAGCGCAATGATGAGAGGAGAGATCGCCATTATTATACGGTGAGTTGTTTAAGAGTGGTGGTCGAAACAGCCAAACGGCACCGTCACAATGCAGGTAAGCCGCAAGCATGCCTGTGTGGGGTTCGTGAGTGCACCTTTGGTGCGGTTTGGCAGGGTTTCGATATTCTTCGTAGGTCTGAACGGTCCCGGTTTGGTCCCAATCATCGGTATGAGATGCGGCTATTTGTTCGTTAGAGCATGCGTCTAGTGGTTAACGAGTGAAACAATAAATGAGCCTTTAAAGCGGCCCAGTTTATCGGGTCGTGGTCAAAGGGGAAGCGACAAGACATTTTAGAAAGTCATTTCAGTACCAAAGGGACTCGGCACAAGTTGTGTCGGGTCCATTTCTTTTTTGTATTGCCTGCCACAAGGCTTTCCGTGGCAGGGTAGCCGCGTTGATGGGCAGACCCTGACATTAAACCGGCAGCGAGCCGGTCATACTTTCCAGCACCCCATCACGACGCACGACTTTGTGCCACAGCGCGCCCGCAATATGCGCGAACAGCAATAGCGGCATGGCCGTCAGCACCGTTTCATGCGCTGCAATCATTGACGACAGAAAGAGACCACTCAGCACTGGCGTGGCGTAGCCTAACGCGATCAGCAAACCGGTTATCACGATACCGAACACACTGGCGTAAAGTCCGATGTGGACCATCCGCGAAGCAAAATGCTCCCACTTCGGTGCATCCTGTGGCAGCCGCGTTGGGCCGCCAAATTGCTGGGTCCACAATAACCTTACAAGGAACAGTGCCCCTAGTGCGATAGCGAAAGTCACTTCAAACTGCAGCAATGCTGGATCGGCCAATTGTGAGACGTTGTCCAAGCCCTTCAGATAGCCATAACCGATGAGCCCGGCTGACAGCCAATGAATGCTTTTTGTGACAAAGCCATGTGGTCGTGCGTTCTGATCCATATCCGGTTCTTCCATGTAAGTGCGTGACTTTAGGCTACTGCCGTCGCATGGGCGGTTTCGTTCATTTCATCGTTGGTGTGCCGTGACATCGCAACAAAAGGTGCTGTGAGGATCGCGATACCGATAGCGGCGAGAGCGAAGAGCGCGAGCACGCCGACTACAGCAAAGCCAAGACCCGCCATCACACAACCAAAGGCAAAGAGGACAACACCGGACAGGATAGATGTGGTTTTGTTGATCAGGTTTTTCATTTGGGTTTCTCCAGTTTCATCAATTTTTGATGACACTGATATGGGTATCCGCGCTTACAGACGCCTGACCCGAACCTTACAAATCTGCAAAGTTCAACATGACGCGTAGACCGCGCTTGTCGCCACCTGCGTTTTGTGGTGCCAGTGACAGATGCGCCAAGTGCCGATCAGCGACCGCCCGCACCAACCCAAGGCCAAGCCCGGTGCCTTCAGTGCTACGCGCGCTATCAAGGCGCACCATTGGTTTGATGATTTCGCCATATTCTGAGGGATCGACGCCGGGGCCGTTATCGGCAACGCCGATTGACCGCGACCGTCCAATGAGTGTGATTTCGTCCCCACCATGCACCAGTGCATTCTGGATCAGGTTCGCCATCGCCTGCACCAGCATCTGGCGGTCGCCCTGTACCGTTGCCGGAGCTGAGAGTGCGACCTTTAAAACTTTGCCGTCGTCTTCGACCACAGGTCCGAAGATTTCTTCCAATTCTGTGATCAAATCGCCTAGCGGCACCTCTGTAAAACCATCACGCCCCTGTCCGGCTTCGATACGGGCAACGCGCATGATCGTATCGAATACGCCCGACAAATGGCTTGCCTCTTCCAATGCTGCACTGCGCTCGTCGCCCTCTGGCAGCATTTCCAACCGCGACCGCAGCCGGGCCAAGGGTGTGCGCAGATCATGCGCAAGGCTGGCGCTCAGGTTGCGAGTCTGCGCGACTAGGCTTTCCAGTTCTGCCGCGGTTCGGTCCAGTTGGCGTGCAATGTCATCAAGATCATCGCGTGACCGTGCATGCCCAGTACGGGCCGTCAGATCGCCCGCGGCCAACTGCGTAAGCGTCTTATTGACCCGTGCGAGCCGCCGTTGCGCGAGAACGCCTGCAAACGAACCGATTGCCAAAGTAATTGCGATGACCAAACCTGCGGTGCTCCACAAGATACCGGCCAATAACTCCTGCGCCTGCTCGCTATCTTCTAAAGAAACGGCAACCATCACAGGTGTTCCTGCGCTATCCTCGGAAATCAGAACGCGCCATATGTCTGAACGCAGATAATTGCGTTCAAGCTCAATCGTACCGCCACCGCGCGCTGCGGCACGCTGAAAGGGGAGAGGAAGACCGGCTAGATCGTCGGTCCCTCGCAGGATCATCGAGGGACTTTCGCCTTTTGCGCTTTCTAGCAGGGCCGTGCTGGCCAAAGCCTCAAGTGTCGTGTCAACGCGTCGCTCGACCGCGTTTTGCCCCAAGGCCAGCGCAACAAAGATGGTTGCCGCCATGCCAAGCGCGAAAATCACCGAAAGCAGCAATGAAAGCCGCACCATCGATGACCGCCGCAACCAGGCAATCCTTTGGGTCAATCTATTGACCAAAGACATAGCCCTCACCCCGCCGTGTGCGCAGCAATGCGCCCTCAAAGGGTTTGTCTATCTTGGCGCGCAACCGGCTGATGTGAGTTTCCACAACGCTGGTCGTGGGGTCAAAGCTCATGTCCCACACCTGTTCAAGCAGCATCGTTCGGGTCACAAGGCGACCCGGACGGCGCATAAAATACTCCAGCAGTTTGAATTCTTTCGCCATCAATTCGATCGGCTGCCCCTGCCGTTCGCATCGGCGGGTCAACAAATCAAGGCTGAGGTCTGCATAGCGCAGAATGGTCGATGCGGCTTCACCGCTCTCGCTGGTTTCCCTGCGGCGTCCCAATGCGTTGACCCGGGCTGACAGTTCGACAAAGGCGAATGGTTTGGTCAAGTAGTCGTCGCCGCCTGCCTCAAACCCTTCGACACGGGCATCAACCTCGCCAAGAGCCGTCAGAAACAATGCAGGTGTCGTGTCTTTGGACGCGCGCAGGGATTTCAGAACCGCCAGACCGTCCAGACCAGGCACCATCCGGTCAAGGATCAGCAGATCGTAGTCCTGCCCCATTGCTGCGATCAATGCATCTTTGCCGTCATCAAAGTGATCAACAACATGGCCTTCCTCGCGCAGACCGCCAGCGATCCAAGGGCCAAGCTGATTGTCATCTTCCAAAAGCAGAATGCGCATCGACGACCTCAAACCGGGCAGGGGCGGCCGGGGCAGGCAGCGTCTTTGTCTGGAAGCACTGATTCTGGATCATGCCGCGTCGTCACCATCGTCTTCGTTACAGTCATGATCGTTACCTTCGGCCTCAGTCTCCAGAATGTCGCCTGTCTCTATGTTAATCTCAACCTTCATCTCTGCCCATCCTCTGGCATCATTGCGATTTCGATTAATTGTTGCTTGGTCAGGTTTGTTTGCATTTCAGCCGTTTGGACCGAGCGTAAGATACGATACGACCTGTCAAGACCAACCCGGACAATGGAGCAGCGTGCGCACCACGCCGCTGGCTACTCCACTCAGGGCAAGCCCGTCGAGATCTGAGCACAATACAGATCGCTGCGCCCGTCCATCAAGCGATGGAAGACGACGCTCGTGACCCGCATTCGCTATCTGATCTTGTCGGGTATCTGGTCATCGCCTAGACACTGGGCGGTCATGTAAGGATGCGACATGCCCGAGGTTTCCTGCCTGGGCTTCTCCATGGTGCGGATCAGTGATATCGCCTTGGCAAGCATGACCCGCGACGCGCCGACACTTTTTTCGACTGTTTCCAGCCAGTTCATCGCGGATTGGCTGGTCGCGTTGCGTTCTTTGTGTACGCAGAAACACTACCTCTCCTTACTTGAACGTTCTGATCTGCCAAGCGACCTGCATGAGAGACAGGTGCGCATCACGCTGGATCAGATTGTATGTCTCTACCAATTGGCTGCGGTCGAAACCGGCGATGAAATGATGGGTCTTTGGTCGCGCCCGGTTCGGCCACGCGCATTGCAACATCTCTTGACCTCGGTGCGCGAGGCAAGGTCGTTGACGTCAGCACTTTACCGGTTCTCAACGTTTTGGAACCTTATCCTTGATGACTACCAATTCGTATTGACTGAGGCAGAGAACGAGCTGGAACTAAGGTTGGTCCCACGACAAGAGGACGCCGTGCAGCGGTTCGGCCATATGTTGATCCTGAAGCTTGCACATGGGCTTTTGTCGTGGCTTGCGCGCCACGAAGTGCCGATAAACGGGGTGGATTTTGTATTCAGTCGCCCAGCTTTTGAAGAAGACTACACGTTGATCTTTCCTGCACCGATACGGTTTGACAGTGAAACAACAGCGATCCGTTTCGATGCAAAGGTATTGGGTCCAGTACAGGTGCGCAGTTCTGCTGATCTGGATAAGTTTCTCGAAAACGCCCCGCGCGATTGGATATTCACCCTGTCACAGCAACATACTCAGTCGCTTCGGGTGCGCGCCTATCTCAGCCAGATTGACTGGTGCGATGCGCATCTTGGCGGGGCGGCAGAGGCCCTGCATATGACGCCCCGCACCCTGATCCGGAAACTTGAGGCGGACGGGACGTCATTTCAGGCCATCAAAGATGCCCTGCGGCGTGACATCGCAATCCGTCGGCTGCAGGTCGGTGAGGCCAGTATCGAGGCGATTGCGCAGGATGTTGGATTCACTTCCGCCGCGAGTTTCCACAAGGCCTTCAAAAGGTGGACCGGGGTGACCCCCCGCGCTTATCGGCGCAAGTCGCCCTAGCGGGCTCAATATGTCACTTTCGGACAATCGACTGTCACCGTGTGAGATGGCGACCTGTCCGCTGTGGGTGATATATTCAGTAAAAATCAACTTCAATCAATGCGCTGTCCGTGCTGCTGTGGCATCTATTTGGCATGTCTGGCTGGCTGTGACAGTGCCTGCCTGGAAAAGGATCGCCAATATGTCTGAACAGCTGGATACAATCCTTGCCGCTGCCCGCGACCACGCAGCGACTGTGATCTCTCCGAATGTCGACGCATGGAATAAAGCAAAGACGTGGCCCCGTGATGCATCGAACAAGGCGGGAGCGGCCGGGCTGACAGGCCTGTACGCGCCAGAAGAATTCGGTGGCCAAGGCTTGCCACTATCCGAAGGTATCCAGGTTTATGAACAGCTGGGTCTGGGCGATGGGGCCTACGCCTTTGCGCTGTCGATGCATAACATCTGCACGTTCGCGGGCTGCGGCTATGGCACTGAAGCCTTCAAAGAGAAATGGGCTCGCGATTTGACATCTGGCCGCAAGCTTGCAAACTTTGCCCTGACGGAACCGCAGTCTGGCTCTGATCCGATGCAGATGTATACCCGTGCCACGATCAACGATGATGGCACTTGGACGATCAGCGGGTCCAAAGCGTGGGTCAGCTTAGCCACCGAGGCCGATATCTATTTCACCGTCGTCAAAACCAGCGACGCGCCGGGGCATAAAGACATGGCCATGATCGCGATCCCGGCTGACGCGCCTGGTATCAGCTTTGGCCCGCTTTATGAAACACCATCTTACAACTTCTTACCAATGTCCGAGATGTACCTCGATAAGGTGGTGGTCAGTGAGGACAACGTTATCCTGCCTATCGGTCAGGGCCTGCAAGGCTCGCTCATGGCGATTGATATCGCGCGCGTGTCTATCGCGTCGGGGTGCTGCGGGTTGATGCAAGCGGCGTTGGATACGGCCCTTTCTTACGCGAAGAACCGGAAGATGTTTGGTGGCAAGAACCTTGATCTGGATGGAATCCAGTGGATGCTGGGTGAGGTCGCGACAGATCTGGAAGCTTCAAAACTGCTTTATCGCAAAGCGGCCGAGGCACTTGGGACACCTGAAGGTCCACTGATGGCCGCTCACGCCAAACGTTTCGTGCCTGATGCCGCCGTCAAAGCCGCGAATACCTGCACACAGGTTCTGGGTGGTATGGGGCTTTTGCAGCCGTATGGCCTTGATCGCTTGTCGCGCTTGGCACAGATGCTGCGGATTGTTGATGGCACAACGGAAATCAGCAGGGTCGTGATCGGCCGTGCGCTGCAAAAGCGCGCAGCAGGCCTGCCTGACTTGCCAGTTCCCAAGGGGTTTGGGGAAGCAGATGAGCAGACGGCTCATGTCGCCGCTGAATAACTCTTGCGGTTACCGTGCAAAAGGTCAGATGGTGAAGAAATGCCCGCGTGCACCTGTCGCGTGGGCATACCACAATGACATGAAGAGGTTGCAATGGATGCCGTCACTTACACTGAACTGGGCCCAGCTAAACGAAGTTCTGAAGCTGCAAGAGTTGGACACCCAGACGCCAGATTCAGGTGAAGTGCGTGTTTCGCTGCATTTTTCTGGCGTAAACCCCTCTGACACCAAGTCTCGTGCGGGTCGTCCGGGTATGTCGCGCCCCGCCTTTGATCTGATAGTGCCCCACAGCGATGGATCGGGTGTCATTGATGCCGTCGGCGCGGGTGTCGATCCCGCGCGTGTTGGTGAACGTGTCTGGGTTTGGAATGCGCAATGGCAGCGGCCGTTTGGAACCGCGGCCAGCCATGTGACGCTGCCTGCTGCGATGGCGGTGCCCCTGCCTGCCGATGTCAGTTTTGAGACTGGCGCAATTCTCGGCATCCCGGGGCTGACAGCTGCCGAAGCGGTATTCGGCGGTGGCGATATCGATGGCCAGACAATCCTGATCCAAGGTGGCGCGGGCACGGTTGGTTTTCTGGCGGTGCAACTGGCCAAATGGGGTGGAGCGCGCGTGATTGCCACATGCAGCCCAAAGGACATGGCGCGGGTCAAGGCAGCGGGCGCAGAGACCGCTCTTGACTACCGCGCACCTGATTTGGCGGCGCAGGTCATCGCTGCAAACGACGGTTTGCAGGTGTCGCGGGTGATCGAAGTTGAGCTTGGTAAAAATATTGAGGTGGATGCGCAGGTCATTGCGCCCAACGGAACTTTGGCCGTATATGGGTCGGCCTTGGACATGACGCCGACGCTCCCCTTTATGCCTTTGTTATTTAAGGCGGTGACGATCGACATCATTCTGATCTATCTGCTGCCCAAAGCGCAGCGGGACGCGCGTATTGATCAGCTTCATCGTGCGCTGGTTGCAGGGGCGCTGACATGCCCTGTCGCGCAAATCTATCCGCTTCAAGGTGCTGCGTCTGCGCATGAAGCGGTTGAATCAGGTGGCCGACACGGCGCGATACTTCTCGATTGCAAATCAAGGGAAGACCAATGAGCGCCCCCATTATCCAGCACTGGGCGCTTCATGAACATCAGATAGCTACCGATAATTGCCTGCCTAGTCGAAGTATTGCTCACGATCCATCAGGTAGTGCCAAAGCTCAACCTTGTCGTAGAACCGTTCATATAGTTCGGGAAGCAAAGCCTTGGCTTCATGCCGGGCAGGGCTGTTCACACCGATTTCCATAGCGGCTTTGTCGGCATAGGTGATTGCCAGAATTAACGGGATGTTTGGTCCATCAGGGTCCTGGTCGATGCCATAGAGCACACGTACTTCTTCGGCGCAGGCAAACTTGCGCCAAAGCGGGGTGAGGTGTTCCGTCACCCACTCTCGCATTTCGTCCTCTTTGCCGTCTTTGACTTTGCCGCCAAATATCGCATAGCGCGTTATCATCTTAGCCACCTCTGTGTTTGAAACTGTCACGCCGGAACGAATACAGGGCATTGGGATCGACCGCGACATCGACAACTGCCGGTTTTCCGCAGGCCAAAGCCGCCTCGATCGCCGGTGCCACATCTGCGAGCGTATCAGCGCGATACCCCTGCGCTCTGTAGAGTGCTGCCAGTTCATCAAAACGCGGGCTTGAGACGTCAGCCCCAATGTAGCGTCCGTTGAAAAAGTCGCGCTGATAAGCCTTCTCGGCCCCCCAACATTGGTTGTTCATGACAACTGTCACGGTGTTGATGTTATGGTCTACTGCCGTCGACAGCTCGCTTACGGTCATGCCAAAGCCGCCATCGCCCATAAGGCTGACTACGGGACGGTCTGGTTGCGCGCATTTTACGCCCATCCCGCAGGCCATCGAGAACCCGACGAGGCCAAAATCAAGGGGCGTAAACAAACTTCCCGGTGTCCAATAGTTCAATGCATCCGTGGCCTGCAGGCACAGTGTACCCGCGTCCATTGTAATTGCAGCATCCTTTGGCAGCACACCACGTAGTGCTTTGAAAAGGCCCGATGGTTGGGTCGGGGATGTCTCTATGGAGTCTGCATCGCGCTGGGCTAAAAAGGCCTTTCGTTCTGCCATGAAACCTTCGGTCCATTGTTTTGCCAAAGCACGGTCACCGATCCCCTTTAGCGCGTCGGTCAGTTGCTGTGCGGTTGTTGGTGCATCGGCCCATATCCCCAGTTCTACGGGGAAAAACCGTCCGATGGCGGTAGGCTCCAATTCGACCTGGATGATCGCTGCATCGCGATTGATGTTGTCGTAAGTGTAGAAGGTGGCGTTGAACCCAAGACGTGTTCCGAGCGCCAAGATCACATCAGCTTCTTTTACAAGGCGCGATGCAACGGCATTGCCGCGTGGTCCCATTTGACCGGCATTCAGATGATGGCCAAAGGGTATTGCGTCGCCGTGCCCGGGTGAGGTGACGATAGGGCAGTTCAATGCCTCGGCCAACGCAAGTGCTGCATCATGTCCGCGCGTGTTTTTGATACCACCGCCTGCGATGATCACGGGCTGGACGGCCCCGGCAAGCATTTTTGCAGCTTTGGCAACATGATCAGGATGGCCAGCAGGCACCGACATGTTGCGGTATTTTTGCGGGTCCTGCATGGGGGGAAATCTGCCTGCGCCGATAGCACATCGCGCGGTAGGTTCAGTTGTACGGGTCCTTGGCGTGGCGAAAGGGCGGTGCGGAAAGCCTCACGAAACAGTTCGGGCACGCGATCAGCAGAGGGCGCCGTCCAGGTTTTCTTGGTTACTGGTGTAAAGAGCGATTGTTGGTCAACCTCTTGGAAAGCATCACGATAGATGTGTCCTTGGGCCAGCATGCCCGCGATGGAGACGACGGGCGAAAAGGCGGCTTTTGCCTGGCTTAGACCTGTTACAAGATTGGTGGCGCCCGGCCCGTTCTGACCCGCTAGGACGACACCGGCTTTGCCAGACGCGCGCGCAAAACCGTCTGCCATATGGGTCCCTGTGCGTTCGTCGTGAACGCCAATGAAATTGATGCTTTGGGCATCGTAGAGGGCGTCAAACATCTCCATTGTGGCCGAGCCGATTAGACCAAAAACATGGCTGGTTTTTTCGACTTTCAGAGCTTCGATTGCGGCTTGTCCGCCGCTCATTTGCATAGTCATTTCGTGTGCTTTTCCAGAAAATTCAAAATGGCGGTGGTAAAGGCGTCAGGATCTTCCATCAGCCCCAGATGTTGCAGATGCGGGACAATGACTGTTTCCGCGCTTAGCGATTTCAGACGCAATGTCGTGTGACATTTGTGGGGTTGAGCCGCTGTCGTTTTCGCAGGTGACGACAAGGGTGGGTGCGGTGATGTCTCCGTCGCGCCCGGTCAGCTCGCGCACACCATTGGCCAGCACCCAAGCCGTTTGCGCATAGCTTTCGGCATCGACCTGTTCGCGCCAGGACCGCACAAGTGCGGGACCTTTGCCTGTTTGAAGGTAGGACGGTGTGAACCAACGCTGAAGAGCGGCATCAAAGGTCGAAAATGCACCCTGATCACGCACTGATTGCGCACGTAGTTCTACTGCTTCCTGTGCCGCAGGACCGCGATCATGCGGAGAGTTAAGGATCACTAGCGACTTGACATAACTGCCATGATCCAGCGCAAACCGCCGGTTGATCATCCCACCGATTGAAAACCCCACGATATGGATCTCCGATAGCTCCAGATCATCGCAGATATCGACGAGTTGATCGGCAAAAACCTTAAGAGTTGCTGTGCCGTCAATAGCGTCGGATTGGCCATGGCCGAACAGGTCGTAGCGCAGAATACGGTATTCACAGAACGCAGGAAGCATCGCATCAAACACATGCTGACAAAGGCCCAAGCCATGAATGAACGCGACCACAGGTGCATCTGCTGGGCCAGTTAGCGAAAAGGCTGTGCCTTGGGCATTCTTTTCAGACACCTGCGGGGTTATCCACGTCATGCCCCATTTCCTTAAGGTCTTCATAGCGGTTGCCAATGCGGTGGTTTGGGTGACCGCCGATTGATGCGCCAAGTGCCACGATGATCTCGTCCTCGGCCGGGGCATCCGGAACAGAGGTGTGGATGGTTTGGTAGTGGCTCCGCAACCCGCCATCATGTTTATGCATCAATGGGATCATCAGTGATGTGCCCGCAGCACCACGTGTATTGGCAAAAACGAGGTAAGTCTTGGCATCAACCGCGTTGCGGAATTCATTGCCGAACCACAGGGTATGGGTCAGCGCCTGCGCATGCTCGGTCTCGCCGCCCATACCAACGACAGAGGCTTTTCCATAACCTTCAACATCGCCACCGGTTTCCTTGAGGATCATCTCGGTCAGCTTCTTTCCAAGGACGGGTCCATGCTCACGGATCTCCGGCCGCAGGTTTTCAACATAGCCACGTCCGGCCCAGGGGTTGCGGATGATCGCCATTGCCGCAACAAGCAGGGTCGGTGTTTCCACAGACCGGCCGCCTTCGACAAATGTGTGTTGGACGGTCGTCAATGTACGACGAATTTCGATTGTCATCAGGCAAACTCCGGCATGACTTTGTTGATAAACAGGTCCATGGAGCGTTTTTGCACAGCCATATCGAGACCCATTGAGGCATAGTAAATGAAGCTGTCGACACCCAATGCTTCATATGCTTTCAGCTTTTTTACCACCTCGGCAGGTGAGCCGAACATCAGGTTCTGCTCAAGCATCTTTGGGTCAACCCGCACATTGCCTTCGAGTTCTTCGAGTGGCACCGGATCAGGAAAGCCATTCACGACATCGCCTTTTTTCATCATCAGGTTGCCAAATTGGCCCAACACATTGCGGACAGCATCCATAGTGGCATTGCGATCATCTTCGTTGTCGTAAACGCTTGTGTGACGCATCATCGCGAAATTGCCCGCCCATGTGCCGCCTGCCTTTGCTTTGGCTTCTGCCAGAAGAGCCGCGTATTTCTCGGCTTCTTCCATGCCCATGGTCAAAGGCCAGGTCATCACGTTGCAGTCGTTTTCTACCGCGTAATCAAACGTGCCCGGAGACCGCGCCGCGACCCACATCGGCACTTTGTCTTGTATTGGTTTGGGACATGACGTGGCTTTGGGAAACTGCCATTTCGTTCCATTGTGCTCGACGTCGCCTTGCCAAAGAGCACGCACCAGTGGAAGCGCTTCTTGCATGTATTCGTGGCCTTCTTTCTGGCTCACGCCGGGTGCCATGCGGTCAAACTCGCGCTGGTAAGCACCTGACCCCATGCCCAACTCAAGTCTGCCGCCCGAGATCAGATCAACCATTGCAGCCTCACCGGCCAAATTGATCGGGTGCCAGTAGGTTGCATTCGCCACGCCGCAGCCAAGGCGGATATTCTTGGTATGGTCGGCCCACCATGTCAGGATTTGGAACGGGTTCGGGGCGATTGTCATCTCAAGTGCATGATGCTCTGCGGCCCAAGCCACCTCAAAACCAGCCTGATCAGCCATCTTGATCATCTCGATGGTGTGGTCCCGCACAGCTTTCATATCTGTGGCGTCGGACATCCGCTCAAGATTGATTGCGACGTGAAATCTCATGATAACCTCCGAGAATTAGCGTGGTTTAAAGGGGTTCGCGATGGGATCATCGCTCAGGTTCATCCAGACCGTCTTGGGGCGCGTGTAATTGTACACCGCCTGCAGACCCGCCTCGCGGCCATAGCCGCTGGATTTCATGCCGCCAAAAGCCGCGATAGGGCTGATCGCGCGGTACGTGTTGACCCAAATGATCCCGGCTTTGATGCGTTTGGACATGCGCAATGATCTGGCGGAATCGCGGGTGAAAATACCCGCTGCCAGACCATGTTTGGTGTCGTTGGCAAGCGCCACAACCTCATCCTCGGTCCGGAACCGATGAACGGCAAGAACGGGTCCAAAGAGTTCGGTATCTACAATCGTCATATCGTGGCGCGGACAATCAATGATGGTGGGCTCAAAGAACAGGTCGCCCGCCTCAGACCGCTGGCCACCTGTCAGTACCGTTCCGCCTTCCTGGACGGCCAACGCCACTTGCGCTTCGATGTGATCCATCTGGCCTTGGGTGCACAACGGGCCCATCTCGGTTTCATCTGCCTGTGGATCACCGATGCGGATATTCCTTGCGATGGCGATCATCTTTGCAAGGAACGCATCGGCGATATCTTCGTGTAGATATAAACGCGAGCCCGCCACACAGCTTTGTCCTGTGGCCGCAAAAATACCGGCGACGGAGCCGTTGACGGCACTTTCCAAATCGGCGTCGTCAAAGACGATAAAGGGTGATTTTCCGCCAAGCTCAAGTGAGACTTCAGCAAAGTTTTCGGCCGAATTGCGTACGATGTAGCGCGCCGCAGATGGGCCGCCCGTGAATGCTATTTTTGCGACAAGTGGATGTGTCGTCAGTGCCGTTCCGCAGGTCGGCCCACCTGTGACGATATTGATAACTCCATCGGGAATACCGGCCTCTGCAACCAGCCTTCCAAAGGCAAGAAGCGGGGCAGAGGCATGTTCAGATGCTTTCAGGACAATCGTATTGCCAGCCGCCAAGGCGGGGCCAATCTTGACCGCACTCAAAAACATCTGGCTGTTCCATGGGATGACTGCGGCGACAACACCAATGGGTTCGCGGTCGGTAAAGACAAACATGTCGGGCTTGTCGATTGGGAGCGTTTCGCCTTGGATTTTGTCGGCGGCACCCGCGTAGAAGTGCAGATACTCGGCAATGTAGGTGGCTTGCCAGGCGGTTTCCTTGAACATCTTTCCAGTGTCGGTTGTTTCAATCCGCCCAATTGCTTCAGAATTAGCCGCCAGAAGATCCGCCAGTTTTGCAAGGCATTTGCCGCGCGCGGTAGGGGTCATCTGACCCCATGGGCCAGACAAGGCCTGCTCTGCCGCACGCACCGCTTGGTCTACGTCTTGTGGTGTGGCCTCGGGTATTGTCGCCCAGACATCACCGGTTGCTGGGTTGAAGCTGTCAAACCGCTCCCCATCGGATGCATCGACCCATGCTCCATTGATCAGCATCTGATAGCGCTCAACACTCATCGACAAATCCTCCTCGGCAAAAGACTAGCGTGAAAGTTGAAAGCAAGATATTGAATAATATTGCACTTTCAATTCGAATATGTTAAATTTATTTATGAATCTTCATGCCCTTCGTACTTTTCTTGTGATTATTGACACCGGCAGCCTTGTGCGGGCTTCTGAAGTACTGAACGTCACCCAATCGACAGTCACCGCCCGTTTGAAGGCGTTGGAAGATGATCTTGGGCAGACCCTGCTGATCCGCAACAAGTCAGGTGCGACACTGACTGCGGCGGGGGTAAACCTGCAACGCTACGCCGATACGATTGTGAACCTGTGGCAGCAGGCACGGCAGCACACAGCCTTGCCTGATGGAATGTCCGGCATTTGCAATCTGGCCTGTGAATTCGACCTCTGGCCCGGACTGGGCGACAGATTCGCGCGTGATCTGATGGAGCAATTTCCCGACTTGGGTGTTTCCATCTGGCTTGGTAGCCAGATGGATGTGGCGAAATGGCTATCGGAAGGAAAATCAGATGTCGCCTTCACCTACCGCTCAGCCTACCCATCAGAACATGCGCAAATAGCTTTGCCAGATGATGAATTGGTTTTGGTTTCGACGGATCAGAAAAGCCCGATGCGCTTCGATCCCGGGTATGTCTACGTTGATGCAGGTCAGGCATTTGGCCGCGATCATGCAGTTTTTTATGCCGATGCGGACACAGCGCGGATCAGCTTTGGCAACGCGACCACCGCGTTGGATCACATTTTAGGACAGGGCGGCAGCGCCTATTTGCCGTGGCGGACCGTGGAGGACGCCGTCAAAGAAGGGAAACTCTTCAAGTTGCCGAAAGCACCCACTTTCAGCCGACCTGTGTTCATGACATTTAACAAGCGGCTGAAAGGCGAATCTGACTGGTTCCATAAGGCTCTGGGATGGTTGCATGACGGCAAGACCCGTTCCATTTAACGCTAAGAAAGCGACCAAGGGCACCGAAAACACTGAAATTACGATATGCAGAGAGCCGCAAAACCGTGGGCTGGCAATGCTGCGGTTTGGAAACTTAAACGTGACAGTTCTGCAAAGCCATCCCACCGTAACATGGGAAGCAATAACACCACTGTTCAATAGGCACTATTTTCCGGCTCCAAGAACCCAACCATGATCGCCGAAAGCGCGACCATGATCGCGGCGACACCGAGCATCATTGCCAGCCCGCCAACCTGATAGGTGAGGCCAGACAGGAGTGTTCCGGCCAACCGTCCGGCAGCATTCGCCATGTAGTAAAAGCCTACATCCATTGTAACGCGCTCTGCCTTGGTGAAGGCTAAAATCAAGTAGGAATGAAGCGATGAGTTCACGGCGAAAACAGCACCGAATGCCAGCAGCCCGACCACCAGTGCAATCGTCAACCACACGTGCGGCTCACCTGCTACGACAGCAATGGCTGTCAAAATAGCCGGTACGATGGCCAGAGCCCAAGCCCAACCGCGCGCCGCGGCGATCAACTCATGTTCCGGCCGCGTTTTTGCGCGCAATATATGTGGGGCATTGGCTTGCACCAAACCGTAAAGGATCACCCAGCCCGCCATGAATGTACCGATCAAAAAAAAGCGGTTCGATTGCCTTCGGTCGTGCCGTTCGACAGGACCGCATAAAAGTAGATGGGAATGCCGACAACAAACCAGACATCCCGTGCACCGAACAAAAATACCCTTGCAGCACTCAACCAGTTCACATTGGCCGATTTTGAGAACACCTCAGAAAACTTGGCGCCCTTGCGACCCTTTGGCAGGCTTAAGCGGGCATGGCGACCAATACGGCAAGTAGGATCGCGCCAAGAATAGCGGCCATACCCAGTACGGCCCAGACAAAGCCTAACGTGCCCAGTAGTGCTGCGCCCAGAAGAAAGCCCAGGCCCTTCACCATGTTTTTGGAACCGGTCAGAAGCGCGACCCAGCGGAACAGCCCTCCGTCGCCCGACGGCGCAAGCAACTTGACGGCGGATTTGGACGACATCTTGGCTAGGTCTTTGGCCACGCCGCTCGCACCTTGTACCAGCATGACATAGACAACCGACGCGCCGACCGCCCATGCAGGATCAAGTTGCGCCAAAGCCAGCAGCGCCAGCACTTGTAGCCCCAAACCGGCATAGAGTGTCGACGTTAATCCGAACCGCGCGGCGATCCAGCCCGCGCAGAGATTTGTCACGACACCGGCAATTTCATAGAGCACAAACAAATAGGCCAGTTGCACCGGCGAGAACCCAAGCGTGTGGAAATGCAGCAGCACCAGCATGCGCAACGCGCCATCGGTCAGCATAAAGGCCCAATAGGCCCCTGTGACGGCGATGTAGGCCGACAGGCCCTCAGGCCGCGCGTCGGTGTTGGTCACAGACCATCTCCGACCATAAAAGCCACATCAACCAACCGGTGGGCGTAGCCCATTTCATTGTCATACCAGGCATAGATTTTCACCTGCGTGCCGTTGATGACCATTGTGGACAGGGCGTCCACGATGCTGGAACGTTCATCGTTGGTGTAATCGGTCGAAACCAGTGGGCGTTCCTCATAGCCCAAGATGCCTTTCAGCGGGCCTTGTGCCGCTGCCTTGAACAGTGAATTGACCTCTTGCGCGGTCGTTTCACGCTCTACTTCGAAGACACAGTCCGTCAGGGACGCGTTCAGCAGCGGAACCCGTACCGCGTGGCCATTCAGGCGACCGGTCAGTTCGGGATAAATCAGCGTGATGGCGGTGGCACTGCCTGTTGTTGTCGGGATCAGTGAGTTCAGGGCGGACCGGGCGCGCCGCAGATCCTTGGCCGGACGATCCACAATGGTCTGGGTGTTCGTCACATCATGGATGGTAGTGATTGAACCATGTTTGATTTTCAGGTTTTCGTGGATCACTTTTACGACAGGGGCAAGGCAGTTAGTCGTGCAACTGGCTGCAGTGACGATGTTATGTCGATCAGGCGCGTAGATGTCATTGTTAACGCCATAGACGATGTTGGCCGCGTCCCCATCCTTGACAGGCGCAGACACGACCACTTTTTTTACGCCAGCCTCAAAATAAGGCGCGAGCTTGGCCTCCGTCTTGAAAACACCCGTGCAGTCGATGACCACATCGACACCGTCTAAGGGCAAATCCTTAATGTCGCGTGCGCCAATGAAGGGCAGGCGTACGCCATCGATTGTGACACTATCTGCATCATGGGAAAACTGCGCATCCCAGCGACCGTGAACTGTATCAAACTCGAACAAATGCGCGTGCATCTCTGGATCGCCGACGGCGTCGTTGATCCATGCGATTTTTGCGCCGCGCGCCAATAGCGGCTTAAGGGCAAGCTTGCCAATACGGCCAAGGCCATTGAGCGCATAGACGGTCATTCAACTATTCCTTCTTCTTTGGATTGGCCGATCTGATCGACCGCATTTTGCAGGGATATCCGGTCCAGAGAGGCAATGGGCAGATTGGTAAAACCAGTCATACGGTTGCGCAGCGCACCATAGGTCTGTTGAAAGGCGAGGCTCTTTTCAGCGTCTGATCCCTCAACCTTTACCGGATCCGGCATTCCCCAATGTGCCGATATCGTCTGTCCAGTCCAGGCGGGGCACTCTTCGTTGGCGGCCTGATTGCAGACCGTGAAAACAAAATCAAAGTCCGGGGCATCGGCGCTTTGGAATTCCGAGATGTGTTTGGAACGCAGGACTGCAATATCATGTCCTTTCTGCTTCAAAACCTCGAGCGCAAACGGGTTCAACTCTGACTGCGGTTTTGTGCCCGCGGAATAGGCCACAAAGCGATCCCCGGCGAGGTCACGCAGAATGGACTCTGCAAAGATCGAACGGGCAGAGTTTCCGGTGCAGATGAATAGAACATTGTACTTTCGGTCGGTCATTGGGCTGTCTCCGGCTGGTGCGGTATAGGTGTTTGGGGTGCAGATTTCGGGGCGACCTCTGCAGCAGTCGATCAGGAGGTAATCGACAGTCTGACGGGTCGCATCCATGTCAATGGCATAGCGTAAAGACGTCCCGACACGTTCCTGGCTGACCAACCCGGCCTGCATGAGCGCGTTGACATAGGTGGAAAGTGTGTTCGGCTTAAGCCCAAGCGCCTGCGCCAATTCGGTCGCGGGAATGCGATCCGGATAGCGGCGCATAAGGAGCCGAAACAGGGCCAGCCGTTGTGGATGGCCAAGTGTCGAGAGGCGGTTTGGAATCAATATTTCCATAATTCATGAATATGTGAATTAATGCATGATGCAAAGTGAAGTTTTTGTAACGGCCAGCTGCTGACTGCTGGCTGCGCGTCATTTTGGGGAACGTACCATTTGTGCATTGTTTGATCCCGGAGTTTGATGACACGATCTGTTTTTTGAATGGAAAGAACCCGCAGCTCATCTTCTGGCGGTGCTGGTGAATGATAGTGATCAGCCTGTCAGGTCGTAGCGCCGGATCAACTCAAACTGGCCGTCTTGTCGCTCGCCACACAGGGCAATTGCATCAATGATAAACGGTGCGGGCAGGGAGGGAAGGTGCTGTTGTACAATCTCTTTCCAGTGGTCGATGTCTGCCGCGTCCAGCGCCCCACTTAACGTCAGATGAAAACGGAACTCATCCATCACATATGGGTATCCCCAGGTTGTGAGCATAGCAAGTTGCCGAGGAGTCAGACCAACACTGCGCTTTTCGCGCTCGGCGCTGCTGGGTGATGCGCGAAATGCATCAAGCGTGATCACGCAGGTTTCGGCTAGCTTGCGCAAACCGGCGGTATCTCCAACGGGTGTCAAAGCCAGAAACTGGCCAAGCGTTGTCAGCGTCAAACCGGCGCATTGCGTCACGCCCTGGCTGGCCGCCATCGCTGTTACCGCCTTCTCGAGGTCTTGGGGTGTTTTGCCCTGGGCCAGCCGGAACGGCGCTTTGAGTGTACCGTGGAACCCGTATTTGCGTGGCTTTGTCGTTATGCCGCCAAGGCCAGGTACGTTAGGCTGGTTAGTCGCGCATCCCCGCACAACATCCCATCCCAGCCAACGGGCACCAAAGTCGGCCAATGCACCGTCCGGCGCAACATAGTAGATCGCATAGCGAGAATACGTCATGATGTCCCCAATCGTTTACCCTCTTTTGCAAATGCACATGACGGTTCTGTGTCAGGCCATCTGCGATTTGCCGATCCCGTCCAGCGTCATCATGACCGGGGCGGTTAGGAATGAAAAAGCGCGGGTCATCAATGCCGCGCACGGCGGTCTTACGTCATGCGTCACCGTTGCCCAAGTAGCTTACAATTGCTGCTTTAGGTGAAAGTCTGTGCAACTGGGCTGTGTTTGCTATGCGGCGTGGCATACAGCTTCGATGGCATCGCTGATTGGACGCGTGTTTTGCCCCAAAAGGCCCCATCAAGTGTTGATCTGTATGGATGTTCAATGTTGCCGCCTTCGGTCATCTATGGCATCACGAAGTAAACATACTGAACGAAAGAGTTTAGATCGTGACAGAATTTACCTCCCGCCGCACAATGATGGTAGATACGCAAGTGCGTCCGTCCGATGTGACCAAGTTTCCGATTATTGACGCTATGCTGGCTGTGCCACGTGAGGACTTTGTGCCGGATGCAAAGCGAGAAGCCGCTTACGTCGGTGAGAACCTGGATATCGGTGGCGGTCGGATAATGCTTGAGCCGCGGACATTGGCCAAGATGATTGATGCGCTTGAAATCGCGCCGGATCATGTCGTGTTGGATATTGCCTGTGGGCTTGGTTATTCAACGGCGGTGCTGACGCGTATGAGCGATTTTGTTGTCGCTGTCGAAGATGACGAAGCGCGCGCCCAAGAAGCGCAATCCATTCTTTCGCAACAGGGTGCTGACAATGCAGCCGTAATGACCGGTGCCTTGTCAGAAGGCGCGGCAAAGTCTGGTCCGTATGACATTATCATTTTGCAAGGCGGGGTCGAGCAAGTACCTGATGCCCTGCTTGATCAGCTTCGTGAAGGTGGCCGTATCGCGGCTGTCTTTTCGGAAGGTACGCTTGGTGTCGTACGTATCGGACACAAGATTGATGGGGCCGTAAATTGGCGGTTTTCGTTTAACGCCAGTGCGCCAGTTCTTGAAGGTTTTGAGAAAAACGCAGCTTTTGCGCTTTAGTGAATGATCGTTTGCGCGGGCTTTCGCGTATCAACAACAGAATATGCAAGGGTATCACATGATGAAACGTAAGGGATTGGCCGCAGTTGCTATTGTGTTGTCTATCATGGCCGCACCCGCACTGAAAGCAGACACACTCGCCGATGCTTTGTCTGCCGCTTACAATAATTCTGGTTTGCTCGAGCAGAACCGCGCGCTGTTGCGGGCTGCGGACGAAGGTGTGGCACAATCGGTGGCCGCAACGCTGCCGGTGATCAACTGGTCGATTTCGGCAGACAGAACGCGCGCTGCGTCGCCAGTGACGGGCGCTATGACGACGACGGACTCTGCACTGGCGCGGGTCACCGGTGATTTGACGCTTTATGATTTCGGCGTAAACCGATTGGGGATCGACGCGCAGAAGGAAGTGGTGCTTGGTACCCGCCAAGCCTTGCGCGGGGTCGAGCAGGATGTCCTCTTGCGGGCGGTGCAGGCCTATATGAACGTTCGCAGCGCAGGTGAATTTGTACAACTGCGCCAAAACAATGTCCGACTGATTATACAAGAATTCCGCGCAGCGCAGGACCGTTTCGAAGTGGGTGAGGTGACCCGCACCGATGTTGCCCTTGCCGAAGCGCGGCTTGCGGGCGCGCGCAGTGAATTGGCAGGCGCGCAGGGCGATCTTGCGCAGGCAATCGAAGAATACCTTGTAGCGGTTGGTCGCGCGCCTGGCGGGCCGCGCGCTGTGAGCCCGGCACCTGTGTCGCGCAGTATTGACGACGCCAAAGCATTTGCTGTTCGTAACCATCCCGCCATTCTGGAGGCGCAGCACAGTGTATCCGCAGCCGAGATCAACATCATGCGCGCCGAAGCGGCCACACGACCCCGAGTGTCTTTGAACGGTTTTGTGAGCACTGACAACGACTCGAATGAATCCGCACAAATCGGCGTGAGCATCGGTGGTCCCATCTATCAGGGTGGACTGATCCTCAGCCAGTTCCGTCAAGTTCAGGCCAATCGCGATTCAGCGCGCTCTGCCTTGCATCTTACAACGATTGCGATTGAACAGCAGGTGGGGAATGCATTTGCCTCGCTTCAGGTTGCGCAGGCATCGCGTCAGGCATCAGAGCAGCAAATTCGTGCCGCGCGCGTCGCCTTTGAAGGGGTGCGCGAAGAGGCCACATTGGGGTCGCGGACCACGCTTGATGTGCTGAATGCCGAACAAGAGTTACTGGACGCCGAGACAAACCGCATTGCCGCGCAATCCTCTGAGGTTATCGCCTCCTATTCCCTGCTTGCGGCGATGGGGCTTTTGACGGCTGATCACCTTAACTTGCCAGTGCAGCAATATGATCCGGCGGAGTACTACAACCTTGTGAAAGATGCGCCCTCTGTATTGTCTTCGCAGGGCGCAGCGCTTGATCGTGTTTTGGAAGCGATTGGAAAAGAATAACGACGCTGTTGTTCGGTTTCATCCTCTCCGCTAAAGTCTTGAGACTTGGTGGAAATCTGGGATGAACAGGATGTCGAAGATGGCGTCGACCGATGACATTGATGAACTTGTCTCGTCAGTGCGCGATTTCGTTTCTCACAAGGAACCGCCGCGCACGCGATCTCGTATTCTTTTGGATCGGCTTATCCTGACGCCTGAACAGCGCGTGCATGATGCCGAAATCGCCAAAACACCAATAAATGCTGCGTCTGCGAATTTGATGCCAGCGACGCCCGCAGCAACGATGCCAGCTGTAAAGAGGTTCGACAAAGCCGGACTGGAGGCCACCATTGCCGAGTTGGAAGCGGCTGTCACCGCGCAGTTCGACGACTGGGAGGCCGATGAAGGTGAAAGCTTTGGTAAAGGCGCGTGGGCCGCAAGCGCTTTCCCCGTTTCGGCGAACGATTCGGTGCAGACTGCGCAAACGCCCCAGTCATCAGCCGATTTGTCAGCGTCGGATGATGCAGATACGCCACAGTTACCTGGTGCGCAAAAAACCGCTGAACCTGCGGTTGCTTCAGCAACCAATAATCTATCCGGCCCTGATGAGCGCGCGCTGGCGGCATCCGTCATGTCCGGTTTTGACGACAAGGCTTTGCGCAGTCTTGTCGTGGAAATTGTACATGACGAGCTAGGCGGCGAACTGGGCGAACGGATCACCCGCAACGTACGCAAAATGGTCCGGCGCGAAATCAACCGTGTCCTGACCAGCCGCGAGATGGGCGAAGGCTAGCTTACCAGCGTGAGTAGCTGGTCGATATCCATATGTGTTTCAAGGTGATCGGCGAGCGTGTCCAGCGTGTCTTCCACGCTTTGGGCGTAGTCATAAGCGGTGACTTTTTTACCGATGCTTGCCAGAAATGCCGCGCGGAACGAATCTGCCGCAAACAGCCCGTGCAGATAGCAGCCCATGATCCGGCCATCGACCGATGCAGCGCCTTCGTTACGTCCATCAAGGGACAACCAAGCGCGGTCGCAATCGGGGCCCTCGGTAACGCCGATATGGATTTCATAGCCGCTGACTGTGTCGCCTGTCGCAAGATAGGTGGCGTTCGATAATGCCAATCGCTTTTGCGGCACCATTACTGTGCGAACATTCAGCAGGCCAAGACCGGGTACGCGCGACGGTGCGCCTTCGATCCCGTCCTCATCGATAATCTCGGTGCCCAGCATCTGATAACCACCGCAGACGCCCAATACATGCCCGCCGCGCCGGATGTGCGCGCTCAGGTCGAGATCCCAGCCCTGCGCTTTAAAATGCGCCAGATCAGCGATGGTCGATTTCGACCCGGGAATGATCACGAGATCTGCATCGCCGGGCAGTGGGCGACCGGCCTCGATGATTTCAACGGTCACATCGGGGGTCGCAGTGAGGGGGTCAAGATCATCGAAGTTGGCGATGCGGTTCAGGCGGGGCACCGCAATCTTGATCGCACCCCCCTTGCGGTTGGCAATATCCATCACGTCTTCTGCGGGCAGTTTCCATGCATCCGCAAACCAGGGGATGATGCCCAGCGGTGCCCAATCCGTACGATCCGCGATGATATCCATCCCTTCAGCAAAGAGCGTGGGATCGCCCCGAAATTTGTTGATGGCGAAACCTTTGATCAGGGCCCCATCTTCTGGTGGTAGAACGGCATGGGTTCCCACCATCTGAGCGATGACACCGCCGCGGTCGATATCGCCGATCAGCACGACAGGAACGTTGGCCGCTGCGGCAAAGCCCATGTTCGCAATGTCACCGGCGCGCAGGTTCACCTCTGCCGGGCTGCCCGCCCCTTCGACGATCACCATATCATGGCCTTCACCAATACGGCGAAAGCTCTCTAACACCGGTGGCATCAGCTTGGATTTCTGTTTTCCATAGTCGCGGGCTTTCATCGTGGCAAAGCGTTTGCCTTGCACGATGACCTGGGCGCCAATCTCAGATTCGGGCTTTAAAAGTACGGGGTTCATATCAACCAAAGGCTCCAACCCGCAGGCCAGCGCCTGCAATGCCTGCGCGCGCCCGATCTCGCCACCATCCGCAGTCACTGCAGCATTGTTGGACATATTTTGCGGTTTGAACGGCGCGACGGAAATGCCGCGCCGGACACAGGCGCGCGCGATCCCGGCGACCAGCATCGACTTGCCCACATTCGAGCCTGCACCCTGGATCATGATTGCTCTGGTCATTGCTGTCCCCTTCGTTAACTTCATAGGGGCGCAAAGGGCGCGGGGAAAGAGTATGAATACGCCAGCGCATCTGATTTTCGGGTTGACCGCATTTGGCAAAGCCGGGCGGCCTGCAGTGACGATGGCGGCCCTTGTCGGTGCTATGATCCCGGATGCGTCGTTGTATCTGATGGCAGGCTGGCATTTGCAGGTGCTGGGGACGTCGCCCGATGTTGTCTTTGGTCAGCTTTATTTTTCCGATGCCTGGCAAAGCATCTTTCGGATCGACAACTCTATCATCCTTTGGGGGATCTTGTTTGCGCTGGGCGCGATGCTGCGTTCACCCGTGTTGATTGCACTTTGTGGTGCCGCCCTATTACACCTGGGACTGGATTTCCTGCTGCATAACGATGACGGGCGCGCGCATTTCTGGCCCTATAGCAATTGGATATTCCAAAGCCCCGTTAGTTATTGGGATCCCGATCACTATGGCAATGTTGTGGGGGCGATTGAGGTCGCGTTGTCCTTGCTGTGTTGCGGGGTCCTGATCCGCCGGTTTAATGGTACCGGGATGCGCGTTCTGATTGTATCGCTGGGTCTGGCTGAGTTTGCCCCCTTCGTCATATTCGCGATCATGTTCTCGGGTGGGTAAAGAAAAAACGCGGCCCTCGGTGGGGCCGCGTTTTTTAGCGCAAAGCTCTTTGTTGTCTTACGCAGCGCGCGCTTCCTGCTCGGCCGCGTTCCGGCGTTCGCTTTCTTCGCGTGACAAAGCAACAGATGTACGCACACCTTTGCCGACGAACTCCATCAGTCCACCGACAACCCGCTCGTTCGGGTCGATACCAGCGCAAGACAACACTTCACGGCCATCGCGTGAGCGGGCCCAACGGGCAATCTGCTCAGGGCCGTTGCCGTATTTCTTGTCATCCGCAATTGCATCATCAAGTGCAGCCAATACGACCGCTGCAAAGAGTTTGCGGGCACGGTTACCTTGTTCATTGTTGAATGCAGTACCGTCGACGAAATCTCTCATCATACTTCCCTTTTTTGCTCTTGTAGTTCCCGCGTGAGGGCCTTTATGCCTGTTCTTATCCGATTCGGGGGTTCTCTTTTGGAATGGCAGCCATGCAAAAAATGCATACCTAGCGCACCAAAAAAGACGTCATTTTGTTAAACTTGCCAGACTCCCACCGCACAGATATAGGCGGCGGTTGAAACCATTCAACCTTTGTTAAGCATATGAGGCGCAGTGACACATGCCCAAAATAAACGGTAACGAAATCCGCCCCGGTAATACGTTGGAGCATGAGGGCGGCCTCTGGGCCGCTGTAAAAGTTGACCATGTGAAGCCCGGCAAGGGAGGCGCCTTTGCGCAGGTCGAGTTGAAGAACCTCCGCGACGGCCGTAAGTTGAACGAGCGTTTTCGTTCTGCCGACAAGGTTGAACGCGTTCGGTTGGATCAGAAAGATCAACAATTCCTGTTTGAAGACGGTGACATGTTGACCTTTATGGACAGTGAAACTTACGAACAAATTGCCCTGCCTGCCGATATTTTGGGCGATCGCCGTCCTTTTTTGCAGGACGGTATGATCGTCCAGATTGAATACTACGGCGAAGAAGCATTGAACGTCAGTTTGCCGCAAAAGGTCACTTGTAAAGTGGTCGAGACAGAACCGGTGGTGAAGGGTCAGACGGCGGCGAATAGCTTTAAGCCGGCGATGCTGGATAACGGAGTACGCGTCATGATCCCGCCGTTTGTGGGGCAGGACGAAGATATCGTCGTGAACACAGAAACGTTTGAATACGCCGAACGGGCCTAAGGCTATTTCAGTCGTTTGAGGGTTGCATTGCCTGCCTGCATTTCGCTGGACGCGCGATCAAAGCGCAGGAAGGCAAGGGCCTTGTCGCCGGACACGGTGTAAAGTGTGCTTAAGCGGGCTTGCCATCTGTCGTGATTGCGTCGCCGACTGCGGCGTCGCCATTGACCGCCACTTGCGCCAGTCCCTTCTTCAGCTTTGTCTTGTGTTTCATTCTGGCCACGATCTCTTGCCCGACAAAGCAGCCTTTCTTGAAATCCACCCCGTTCAGCGCCTCGAACCCGGCTTCAAGAACATAGGTATCCCCGGTCAACTCAACCCCGGTTTGTGGGATCAGGTGTGCAACGCGCAGGGCATCCCAATCAGTACCGTCGCTGATATCTGTTTCACCATATGCGCGCCATCCCATCGCATCATGCCGCGGATCGTCAAATGCGCCATCTGGTTTGGGTCCAGTCCCACGCGACACAATAAGGTCAGTCTGCGCGATTTCGACTGCGGCCCTTAGCCGGTACATCATCAGGCGTTGACCCAGCGTTTGTGCGTGTGAAGAAGCAACGTCAACCAACAAACGTTCCTCTTCGCCAATGACGAAGAAATCCGCGATGAACTTGCCTTGTGGCGTCAGCAAAGCGGTATAGACGATCGCCCCATCGGCCTTGGCCACATCATTGGTTACAAGCCCTTGCAGAAAGGCGATACGGTCATTGCCGCTGATCGAAAGAACGGTCCGTTCATGCATCACTCTGGCTTTCTGATTGTGAAAACTGGAGGCGGTGAAGATCAGCATAGATCCCACCACGTGCGATTAATGTATCATGATCCCCCTGATCGACAACGCGTCCCTGATCCATCACCACGATTGAATCTGCATTGCGTATCGTTGACAGGCGGTGTGCGATTACAAGGGTCGTGCGCCCAGTCGACAGCTTCTCTAGCGCTGACTGCACAATCGCCTCGGATTTGGTATCAAGTGCGCTGGTCGCTTCGTCGAGCAATAAAATGGGTGTGTCCCGCAGCAGCGCGCGCGCAATTGCCACACGCTGACGCTGACCACCCGATAGGTTCGATCCGCGCGGCCCAGCGGGGCTGTCCAGCCCATCCGGCAGCGAGGATAAAAAGTCGGTCACATGGGCCGCATCCAACACCGCCTTCAGATGGGCTTCATCAATGTCGTCACGCCCCAGCAGGATATTGTCACGCAACGTTTCGTCAAACAGGGCCGCGTCTTGTGTGACCACAGAGAACAAACTGCGCAGATCAGTGAGGTCAAAATCAGTGATCGCAGTGTCGTTGATCCGCACGCTGCCCTCATTTGGCTCAATCAACCGGGTCAGAACATTGAAGACTGTGCTTTTGCCTGCGCCAGATGCGCCGACAAGCGCCGTTGTCTTGCCCGCCTCCGCCACAAAAGAGGCCCCCCGCAAAACAGGCAGCTCACCATAGTTGAGGTGCGCGTTCTCAAGCACGACAGTTGGTGATCCTTCGGGCAAGGCTTTGGCCTGCGCTGGTGATAGAATGGTGGGGTGCAGGTTTAGAACATATTGCAGGCGCTCTACACTTGCCGCTGCCATCTGCCATTGCCCGCTCATCAGGCCGAGACGGCGCAGCGGATCGAAGGCCAGTGACATCGCTGTAAAGAAGGCCATAAACTCGCCATTGGTCTTTTCGCCTGAAATAATCTCGGACCCGCCATAGATCATAACACCAAGGAATCCGATACCTGTCATAATGTCGATCAGGGCTGGGACGGCGGCTTGGCCATAAGAGGTCCGCATGCTGGCTTTGACGCCTTGTTTGATCAACTTGTCGTAGCGCTGGGTCTGATAGGCCTCAAGTGCGTTGAGCTTGATGGGGTTGATGCCGTGAAACACTTCATCAAGGCGGGTTGAGACGCTCCCTGCGATCTCACGTGCACTGCGCGAACGGCGACGGATATACGCCTGCACAAGCAATGACGGCATGATCAACAAGGGAATGCCGATAATGGCAATAAGCGTCCACTGCCAGTCGATCCAAAGGGCAACGGCCAGCAGACCAATCAGGGACACCATATCGCGGGCAACAGCCGTCAGCAGGCTACTCCAGACGCCATTGATCACGTTCACATCGCCCTGTACGCGTTCAATCAACTGCCCTGGCGGATGGATTTGAAAAAACCACTGTCGAGGGACATCAAGTGCCGCAACATGTGCTTACGCATATCGGCAGCGGCAAGCTGTTTGATTAAGGCCATCAGGATGCGCTGCCCAGACGATGTGAGCGCCCGTACAAAGAAAATCCCCATGATAGCAAAGCCAACAAAATAAAGGGCGTTACGGTCCCCCGCCGCAAAGACGTCATCAAACATCGGCTGGATCATACGGCTGATCAGCGCGAGCATGGACCCTTCGATCATCATCAAAAGCGTCGCTGCTACCAACAGCCACTTGTATTGATGTAAGTAGTCGCGCCACAGCCATGCGAACAGCTTGAACGCTGATTGGTCTTTTTCAGAGCCGGGTTTGGGGATCGGAGGGGGCATCAATGGCCTTTTGCAATCTGTGCTCTGCTTCGTCTACGCGTAAATGGGGTGGCAGAGCAAGTTGAGCAAGGTTGACGTCAAAAAGCCCGGCATTAATGTCCGCTTCAAGACACACATTTGAAAGCCCCCGTTCATGTCACTCTCGCAAGGTCGCCCCTATCTGGCCATTCCTGGTCCGTCCGTTATGCCTGACGCTGTTTTGCAAGCAATGCACCGTGCGTCACCGAATATTTATGAGGGTGAGCTGCACGATCTGACCGACGGGCTTATCCCTGATCTCAAAGACATCGCGATGACAGATAGCAATGTCGCGATTTACATCGGCAATGGGCACGCCGCATGGGAGGCGGCGCTGGCAAACACCCTGTCGGCTGGTGATACGGTTCTGGTTCTGGCGACGGGACGGTTTTGTGTCGGTTGGGGCGAAATGGCCGAAGGGTTGGGGGCGAAGGTTGAAACCATTGATTATGGTGACGCCGCTCCAATTGACCTAGCGCGCGTCGAAGAGGTGCTGGCGGGCGACAAGGAAGGGCGCATAAAAGCTGTCTTGGTTGTGCACGTCGACACCTCTACCAGCGTAAAGAACGATATCGCCGGTGTCCGCGCCGTGATAGACCGTGTGGGACACCCGGCATTGCTCATGGCCGATTGCATTGCCTCCTTGGGGTGTGACCGGTTTGAGATGGACCCCTGGGGTGTCGATGTGATGGTCTCGGCCTGTCAAAAGGGGCTGATGACGCCAGCGGGCATCAGCTTTGTGTGGTTTAACGCAAAGGCAGATGCAGCGCGCGGTGACCGCGTGACGGCATATTGGGATTGGCGCCCGCGTGTGAACCCTGACTACTATTTCAAGTATTTCGATGGAACCGCGCCGACCCACCACCTGTATGGCTTGCGTACCGCCGTTGATCTGATCAAGGCGGAAGGGTTGGACAACGTGTTTGCCCGCCACGAAAACCTGGCTCAGATCATCTGGGCGGCCTTCGACCAGTGGTCAAAGCAAGGGCCGATGCATCTGAACATTGCTGATCCTGCGCATCGGTCACATGCGGTGACATCCGTTGGCATTGGCTCACCTAACGGGGATGCCTTGCGCAAATGGTGCGAGACAGAATGCGGTTTGACACTTGGTATTGGATTGGGGCGTGATCCTGCGGATGCCTATTTCCGGATTGGCCATATGGGGCATGTGAATGCGCATATGATCATGGGCGTTCTGGGTACGATTGATGCCTAGCCTGAAGGCTTTGGGTATCCCGCATGGTGAGGGCGCACTTGCCGCCGCGGCCGCGGCTCTTGCGGCGCGTACCTAGGCGTTCCGACGTTGACCGATCCATTTGAAAACATGGTTCAGGCTGTATGCGGTGACGACGACCCATAGATAGCCAAAGGCAGCGGCGATGACCCAAAAGCCCATGAAGAGGAAAACCCAGAGTGTCCCCAAAAAGGCATCTGTGTAGTCTTCGACGGCTTGAATCGGGCGGTGGTGCGACATCATGAATCCTTTGCTTGGGTAGAAGACTAGCCAGACAAGAACAAAAATCACCCTAATTTTTCGTGCGCCTGCGTGAGCGCGCCGGGAAGCGCCTGTGCGAAGGCGTCAATTTGCTGTTCCGTCCCGCAACTGACCCGGATGCAACGATCCTGCGGCGTCACAAAAGGCATCCGCACAAATATGCCGTCCGCAACAAGCGCCGACAACACAGCACGCGCAAAATCGCCGCCCTGGCCACAGTCAATCGCGACAAAGTTTGTGGCAGACGGCAGCGGCGTGAGCCCGTTCTGCGTTGCGATCATGCCAATGCGCTGACGGGCTTTGTCCACTTCACTTTGGATGTGCTTCAGCCATGCGGTGTCCCGCAAGGCTGCAAGCGCACCGGCTTGACTAATTCGGCACATGCCGAAGTGGTTGCGGATCTTATTGAAACCGCTGATCACCTCGGCCGAACCAAGCGCATATCCTACACGCGCGCCTGCCATCCCATACGCCTTCGAGAACGTGCGCATGCGGATTACGTTGGGGGTTTCGGGATCGATCTTGGGTGCGGTGCCGTCCGGGGCCAGATCGATGTAAGCCTCGTCAAGGACCAGCATGCAACCTGTGGGCAGCCGATCAATCATGTCCTGTATGACGTTAGCGCTGTGCGAACTGCCCATCGGGTTGTCGGGGTTGGCGATGTAGATCAGCTTGGCACCAACTTCGGCGGCTTTCACAATCAGTGCGTCCGGATCTTCATGGTCATCCTTATAGGGAACGGTGTGCAGGATGCTGCCAAATCCTGCCACATGGTAGTTGAAGGTCGGGTAGGCCCCGGCTGAGGTGACAACCGTATCTCCCTTGTCCACGTAGAGGCGCACCAGGAGACCGAGCAACGTATCGATACCTTCACCCACCATGACGTTTTCGGGCGCAACACTGTGGTGTGCCGCAAGTGCCTGACGCAGGTCGTGGCTTTCGGGATCGGCGTACATCCAGACCTCTGATGCGGCCCGCTGCATGGCCGCGATGGCTTTGGGCGAGGGGCCAAAGGCGCTTTCGTTTGCGCCAAGGCGCGCCGCAAAGGGACGGCCCATCTGGCGTTCTTGTGTCTCTGGTCCGACGAAGGGAACGGAGGCGGACAGCGATTGGGCGAGGGCGGTCAGGGCTGGTTTTGTCATGGCGCCAGATAACCGGGTGCTTGAATTCGGCGCAACCGTTCATATATGAGAATCTTTCGCAAAAAGGAGCGGCCCCGATGAAGATCAGTCGACGCGGATTTTTGGTGAGTACAGGGGCCGCCCTTGCGGTGCGATCCGTGCCGCAGGTGGCGGGCAAAACCGGCGGGCGGCGGATTTTGACCTTGGTCTATGACAAAGCGCTAGGGATGATGCGCGCTGTTGAGCGTGTCGTGCCCTGACGGGTGACGCGCGTCTGCGACGACGCCCCACCCGCCATCCCTTAGGTGGTTAGCCGATCTCAGCCAAGCGCGCGATGGCGGCCTTGAGTTGGGCCTCTTCGTTTTCGCGCAGCGCGAGATTGGCTTTGGCTTCCGCCACGACTTCATCCGGGGCGGAGGCCACGAATTTGGGGTTGTTTAGACGTCCGCGCAAACCACCAAGCTCCTTGCCCAGTTTTTGCATCGTCTTTTCAAGCCGTGCGATTTCTTCACCCACGTTGATTAGATCGGCCAATGGGATGCCAAAGGTGCCGCCTACCATTGGGATCGTGACGCAGCCCTTTGGGAAATCATCGATATGTGACAGGCTCTCGATCCGAGCCAACCGTTGGATCAGTACATGGTTGTTGTCCCAAGCGGATTGCCCTTTCGTGTCCAGCCCCGTGACCAGCAGCGGTACTTTCGCACCCGCTGGTACATGCACCTGCGCGCGGGCGGAACGGACGTTGTCGATCAGATCGATGACCCAGTTCATTTCGCGATCCGCATCGGCATCCACCAGCTCAGCCGCCGTGTAGGTCGGCCAATCGGCGTGGACGAGCATCTTTTCGCGGCTGTCCGCCTGCTGCCACAGTTCTTCTGTTATGAATGGCATGATCGGGTGTAGCAGGATCAGGCATTGGTCCAAGACCCAGCGCAGCGTCTGTACCGTCTCGGCCTTCGCGTCCGCATCATCGCCCTGCAGGATGGGTTTGGAGAACTCCAGGTACCAGTCGCAGACCTTGCCCCATGTGAAGGCATAGAGCGCGTCGGCGGCATCATTGAAACGGTAGGCTTCCATCGCCGCATCCACCGTTTCACGGACCTTGCCGGTCTCGCCGATGATCCATTTGTTCAGCGTCTGGGTTGCCTCCGGTCGCGCTGCATCACCGGGGTAGGCGATTTGGTAGTGGTCGGCAAAGCTGAAGGCGTTCCAGAGCTTGGTGCCGAAGTTGCGATAGCCCTTGATCCGGTCTTCGCTGATTTTCAGCACACCGCCCAAAGCCGCCATCTGCGCATTTGAAAAGCGCAGTGCGTCGGCGCCATAGGCGTCGATCATATCCAGCGGATCGATCACATTGCCCTTGGTCTTGGACATCTTCTCGCCCTTCGCGTCGCGGACAAGTTGGTGCAGGTATACGGTATGGAAGGGTTCCTGGCCCAAGATCGCCTCTGACATCATCATCATGCGGGCGACCCAGAAGAACAGGATGTCCTGCCCGGTGACGAGGACGTCGCCGGGGAAGTACTTCATCGCCTCATCCTCTGCGGGCCAGCCGAGGGTGCCGAACGGCCAGAGGCCGGAGGAGAACCATGTGTCGAGGACGTCGGGGTCGCGCCAAACGTAGATTCCAACTCCCCCAAGGGCAGCCGTTTCGATCAAGTCATCTAAGGCCGTTTGTGCATCGGCAACTTCATAGATTTTCTTTGGACCGTAGTATTCGCTGATCTGCCGTTCGATTCCGGCGAGCGAAGATCCGCAAAATGCCTTTGGCTTGTCAAAGTCTGTTGGAAACCCTTTCTCGTTCAGGCTCGGCCCATACCAAACCGGAATCTGATGCCCCCACCACAGCTGGCGCGAGATGCACCAAGGCTCGATGTTCTCCAGCCAGTGGTAATACACCTTCTCGCCGCTTTCCGGCATGATCTTGGTGCGGCCTTCCTTGACCGCATCCAGCGCAGGGCCGACGATTTTGGCGGTGTCTACGAACCATTGGTCGGTCAGCATCGGTTCGATAACGACTTTGGAGCGGTCGCCGAAGGGCTGCATGATCTTTTTCGCTTCGACGTACGGGACGGTTGTTTCAACCTCTTCGCCTTCATCGTTCTTGACCATCTGCGTGGTCATCACCGCGTTGCCCTCCGCCGTGATGTCGGCAACGACACGCTTGCGTGCCTCGAACCGGTCCAGCCCGCGGTATGCATCCGGCACGAGGTTCATTGCCGCGATCATCGCCTCGTCAAAATCCTGTTCGCCATTGGCGATGGTCTGGGCGACCGCGGCCTCCTCCGCGTAAGGTTTCCCGTCGGCCCGCATCGCGCCTTTGGTGTCCATCAGGTTGTACATCGGGATGTTGCCGCGCTTGGCGACTTCATAGTCGTTGAAGTCATGCGCGCCGGTGATCTTCACAGCACCGGAGCCGAAATCAGGGTCGGGGTAGGGGTCCGTGATGATCGGGATCAGGCGGCGGTGCTCGTTGGGGCCGACAGGGATTTCGCAGAGCTTGCCAACGATGGGGGCATAGCGCGGATCATCCTTGTGGACGGCAACCGCGCCGTCACCGAGCATGGTTTCGGGGCGGGTCGTCGCGATAGAAATGTAATCCCGCGTCTCGCGCAGGGTGACGTTGCCGTCTTCATCTTTTTCGACGTATTCATAGGTTTCGCCACCAGCCAGCGGGTATTTGAAGTGCCACATGTGGCCGTCGACTTCGATATTCTCGACTTCGAGGTCAGAAATGGCGGTTTCAAAGTGCGGGTCCCAGTTGACCAAGCGCTTGCCGCGATAGATCAGGCCCTTGTTGTACATCTCAACAAAAACTTTCAGCACAGCATCGTGGAAGTTGCCGGGCTTTTCGGTCGCAGGCGCACTTTCGGCACCCGACATCGTAAAGGCCGAGCGGGACCAATCCATGCTGTCGCCCAGACGACGGGCTTGCTGTTCGATGGTGCCGCCTTTGGCGGCTTTCCATTCCCAGACCTTCCCCAGAAACGTCTCGCGTCCCATTTCGGTGCGCTTGGGCTGCTGGGTTTCGGCCAAGTCCTTTTCGACCATCAGTTGGGTGGCAATCCCCGCATGGTCCAGCCCCGGTTGCCAGAGCGTGTCATAGCCCTGCATCCGTTTCCAGCGGGTCAGCATGTCCATGATGGTGTGGTTAAAGGCGTGGCCGACGTGCAGGTGCCCTGTCACATTGGGGGGCGGCAACATAATGCAAAAGGTTTCATCACGCGAGGCATTGGCCCCGGCTTTGAACGCACCGGCCTGTTCCCACATCTCATAGATGCGTGGTTCTGCTTCGGCGGCGTTGAATGTCTTTTCCATGGCCTTTGGTCCGTCTGGCTGAAGGTTCCTGTGGGCAACCGCCTAGCAAAGCGGCTGGTAAAGGAAAAGCACTGATTGTGCGGTAGGACACAGATGGTTGTTGGCGGAGCGTCGTATTCTACCGTGGCGTGAATTTTCAGGAGATCATATTATGCGTATGCAGATGTTTATTGCCGCTGCGGTTTCGCTGGTTAGCACAACCGCAGCCATGGCGCAGTCAGACCCCAATAGTTTGCAAAAGATGATGCTGTTCCGCAGCATGGTGCAGGATGATCCGGCCTGTGCCGTTGATGTGACGGACGGTGTTGCCTCAATTGCGGGCGGTCTGAGCACTTCCGGCGCATCAAGCTGTCCGGATGCTTTCGCATGGATGCAATTTGGTACGGCCATTCAGGGTGAGTTCTGGGACTGGGCGATTGATACAACGGTCTGGCGGGGGTCGCCCCTGCCTTTGTGTTCAGCGACCGTGACCAGTGATTGCTGTGATCTCAATGCCGCGCCCGACCCGGCGAACCCGTCAACCCAGTGTCCGATTTTCCGTGCCGACTACGACCCAATTCCCGCATTGCCTGCCGTGCCCAACGGCGCACCATCAGGTGCCGTCGTCAATCACCGTGGCATTTTGCCTGCTGACCAGTCCGATCCTGGCCGACTGTTGCGTGATCTGGAACTTGAACTGGTGTTTCGCAACCGGCCCATGTTTGACTACATCTATCACAATGATCTCTACTCCAAAGAGGGCTTAGGCGCCCGCAACCGTGCGCAGAACGCAGCAATTTCGGCGGGCGATATCGGTGCGGCGCAACGCTGGACGGTGCGCTTTCCGGTTGATGCGGTCATGGTGAAAGCCGATTTCATTCATCAGGATATCATGCTGGATCAGGGGCTCATTGAGCTGATCCCGGATAGTCCACCCAACAACCCGGAGTACCCTTATCTGACCGTCAATCTGGATGGTGACGGCAGCCAAGGTACCGTGCCGGGCATGTATTACATGGTGGCGATGACCAATGCCTCCAAAGATATTCCGATCTGGCATTGGTACGCGATGGAGCATGTCGCCAACCTGGGCCGGTGTGACTACATCGGGTGCAACGACAGCTTTGGCTACGCGGTCAATGGCTCTGCCCAGCCGGGTGCTGATTTTGGCAGCACGTTCATTCCGCCGCACATTGTGCTGAACGATGACAAGACATCGGGCAACGATCCGCTGTTTAACAACGGGTTGGTCTATGACCCGGCTGACACGGGCGAGACGATCACACCGGCCCTGGCGGCCATGCTGGATGCGATGGGTGTCGGCACTGCGGCCAGCGACCCCGATCCAAACCAGATCACTGTGGATGATCCCGCCTGGCGGAACTACCGCCTGAAAGGGACGCAGACGACATTTACCCATGCAACTGGTGTGCCAAGCGGGATGGGTGCTACTGTGACAGAGGGTGGGTTTGTGAACTCCGCCTCCTGCACAACGTGTCATGCGCAAGCATCGGTTGACCAATACGGCAATTCGGGCATTCAGGGTGTGGGTGCGACATGGCGGCCGAACCTGCAAGGCTATGGTCAGGTAGCGATGGGCAGCCCGGATGCAGACTGGTTCTACAACTTTGGCAACTCATCGGTGAACGCGACTCAGATCGATTTTATCTGGGGTATTCTGCTGGCAAACTGTCAGCAGAGCGGCACCAACGGGCAATGCGCAAGCTACCCTGACGCGCCAACGATTGTCGCTTACTAGTAAACGCTCCGGCCCTGTATCGCAGGGCCGGGATGTACAACTGTCAAAGGCCCGGATTGAAGGTGTCCCGTATCATTGGGAAAAGGGGGCACCGGACGCCGGGCCTGATCACGTCAGGATCATAGGGTTTGCGGGCAAATACCTCTTCCACGCGGCCCGCAAAATGGGGCAAGGGCAGGGTATCATAGTCAGGGTCGAAGGAACTCTGATCCCACCGTTCGCAAAATGCTGCACAATCGTCAAAATAGGGGTGCCCCTTATAGGCGTCGCGTTTAAGCGGGTCTGCGCCGACGTGTTCGCCGTAATAGACCAGTTGGAAATCACCGTGCTTTTCCACAACCCATGTGACCTGCTCGCGCACGAAGGGACGCAGGATCGTGGCGGCGTATTCGTCATGATTATAAGGGGCATAGATGTCACCGATATCATGAAGCAGCGCGCCAACGATCCAATCGGTATCGGCCCCATCACGTTCAGCGCGGGTGGCCGATTGCAAAGAGTGACCAAGCCGCGTGACCTGATAGCCTGAAAGCCCTTCATCAAGGCTGACCATCGCATCCAAAAGGCGTTTGGCGGTGCCTTTGGTATATGCGACTTCGTGCTTGGTCAGGAAATCATAGTCCTCTTTGTCGCCGTCTTTCATTGCGGTGAATTTGACCTGATCCATGGCTGCGCTCCTGTTTGTCGTCCGCCGTTCCGCAACGTTACAGAGGTTTTGGAATGTGTCACGTGTCGAAATTGCACGTTAACTTGATCTGGGTAGACTGGGGGACTGACGCGGTTAGGCTGAAGGCCATGCGAGCGAGAGACAAGATGATGATATGCGTTAGCTTACAATCTGTCACCGGGCGAGGTGGATTGAATGCCGCTGCGTGACTGGTTCTTTGGCCTTTTTGGACGGCGCGCCCGGACCGAAGAAAGTGGGGTGCGTGGGCGCGGACCTGCGACACATGTGGTCATTCTTGACGGAACAATGTCGTCGTTGGCGCCGGGATGCGAAACCAATGCAGGTTTGACGTTCAAACTTCTCAATGAAGTAAGCAACTCGGCCAATCTGACGGTGCACTATGAAGCGGGAATTCAATGGCGGGATTGGTCAGGCACATGGGATGTTATGACCGGGAAAGGTATCAATAGGCAGATTGAGCGGGCCTATGGTGTGGTGGCAACGCGGTATCGGGTTGGGGATCAGATCATTCTGATCGGCTATTCGCGCGGGGCCTATGCGGTGCGGTCTTTGGCCGGTGTCATTGATATGGTTGGATTGGTGAAATCCGACTGCGCGACCGTCAGGATGATCCGTCAGGCCTATCGCCATTACAGGGCTGGTGCGCGCAGTCCGACGGCGCAGGCGTTTCGCGATCACTATTGTCACCCCGGTGTAGAGGTCGAGGCCGTTGCCGTCTGGGATACCGTCAAGGCATTGGGGCTGCGCCTGCCGATCATCTGGCGCTGGGCGCAAGCGCAACATGACTTTCACAACCACGCTTTGGGTAGCCACATCCGCAATGGCTTTCATGCGGTTGCAATTGATGAACGGCGCGCGGCCTATGCCCCTGTCATGTGGCAATGCCCGGTCGGGTGGAAAGGGAATATGGAACAGGTGTGGTTTCGTGGCAATCACGGGGATGTCGGCGGGCAGGTTTGGCAGCACCCCGAGGCGCGGCCTTTGGCAAATATACCCTTGGTCTGGATGCTGGACCGCCTTTCTGCCTGCGGCGTGCCCTTGCCCGATGATTGGCGCAGCCGTTTTCCGCAGGATGTCACCGCACCCTCGATTGGGAACTGGCGGGGCTGGGCGAAAATCTTTCTGTCTCGCCGTAAGCGCGTTGTGGGTAAGTGCCGCTCGGAAAGCCTGCACGAAAGCATCGGCGGTGAGGTGCCCGAAACCTCAGTCGCCCCGCAGCTTCATAATCAGACAAGTGGCTGACCCAGTGGCATAAAGCTTGTTGGTCACCACATCACGTATCTCGCCCTGTGCCACGCCGGTGGTGCGGCCTGCATGATTGATCGTGCCGATGGCGCGAATTTCACACCCCAGCGGGATCGCGCCAACCATGTTCACCTTGTATTCAAGCGTCGTATAAACTGACCCTTTGGGCGTAACGGTCATAACGGCGCAGGACATACAGGAATCCAGCAAAGTGCCGTACCAGCCGCCATGCACGCCACCAGCCGGATTGGTGTGCTGAAATTCTGGTGTGCCGCGAAAGACGACTTCTCCTGCCTCCACCTTCTCAACACTGTAGTTCATCAGGGCCGATATTGGAGGGCGCGAGATTGTCCCGTCGCGCATCGCTTGCATGAACTCCAGACCCGACATCGAAAGCGTGGTTTCAAGGTCAGGCATTTGGTCGGGGGAGGTGGCTGTGAACATGAGGCCAAAGCTGGCCTCTTATGCCACGTTTTGCAACCGGACTTTCGGTGTGACGCCAAGGGCGTGACAGACATCGCGTGTCAGTTCGGGGCGGTTAAGTGTATAGAAATGCAACTGCTCGACCCCGCCTTGCAGCAGATCATCGCAAAGCTCGGTTGCGATCGCGGTGGCAAGCAGTTCGGTTGTGCCGTCACGCATTGCGTTTTCGAAGGCATCCTGCACCACCTGCGGAATGTGTGTGCCACATTGCTGCGCAAAGCGCTGCGTGCCGCCCCAGTTCTCAATCGGCAAAATGCCGGGAATAATGGGCGCATCAATGCCCTCTTTTATACAGGCATCGCGGAAGCGGAAGAATGTTTCAGCCTCAAAAAAGAACTGTGTGATGGCAGATGTGGCCCCAGCGTCAATCTTGCGCTTGAGATAGGCGATATCGGCGGCCTGATCTGTCGCTTCGGGGTGCTTTTCGGGGTAGGCACCTACGCGAATGTTGAACGCATCAAGGCTGGCCAACGCTTCGATCAAGGCCACTGAACTATCGAAGCCTTGGGGATGTGCGACAAATGCGTGGGACCCTTTGGGTGCATCGCCACGCAGCGCGACCACTTCGCTTACGCCAGCGTCGATGTAGCTTTGTGCGATCTCTAATGTCTCGGCTTTGGTTGCGTTCACGCAAGTCAGGTGTGCCGCGACATTCAATCCTGTGGCCTTGTGAAGGGTTGTCACGGCCTCATGGGTCAATTGCCGTGTTGTGCCGCCCGCGCCATAGGTGACGGATACAAAATTCGGATCCAGCGGGGCCAGTGTGTTGACACAATCCCACAGCCGAAATGAGCCCTCCAACGACTTGGGCGGAAAGAACTCGAATGAGACGGTCGGAATGGTCATCAGTGTACCTCTTGCTTGCGCCGTCCTTTTCACACGGCTATGAAGTTGAGGCAAATTCATAAACTTCACTATGGTAATGAAGCGCGCTCACATATGCATATTGAGTTTCGACATCTGCGCACGATCAAGGCGATCCACGACACCGGCGGGCTGGCCCGTGCCGCTGACCAGTTGCACATCACGCAATCGGCCCTGTCCCACCAGATCAAGGGCATCGAAGATCAAGCTGGGGTGGAACTGTTTGTTCGGCGCTCAAAACCGTTGAAATTGTCGGCGGCGGGGATGAAGATGCTGGCAGCGGCAGAGCGGATTTTGCCGCAGGTTGCGGCGCTTGAGGCGGAGTTTTCAGGATTGGTTGCCGGAAGCGCCGGACGTTTGCACATCGCGATCGAATGCCATGCCTGTTTCGAATGGCTTTTCCCGGTGTTGGAGCAGTTCCGCAAGGCATGGCCAGAGGTGGATGTCGATATCCGCCCCGGGTTGGCTTTCGATGCGCTACCGGCATTGCGCAAGGAAGAGGTCGATTTGGTCATATCGTCTGATCCGGAAGAACTGCCAGAGACAGATTTCACGCCGCTATTCGACTATGAACCCGTCTTTGTTGCTGCAGCGACCCATCCATTGGCGCAAAAGGCGGTCATCGAAGCAGAGGATTTTCGCGGAGAAACATTGATCACCTATCCCGTGGACCGTGCGCGCCTTGATATCTTTTCGCAACTGCTGACACCTGCAAAGGTGGAACCGGCCACGGTACGGCAGGTGGAATTGACGGCTGTGATCTTGCTTTTGGTGGCCTCAAATCGTGGTGTTGCCGTACTGCCTGACTGGGTGGTCCGACAAGTGCGTTACAATTCTGATTACGTGACACGGCCGCTGACGAAAGCAGGGATTACCCGCAGGCTCTTTGCGGCCACCCGCCAAGAAGACACTAGTCGCCCTTACATGGCGCATCTCATCCGTCTGGCCCGGCAGGAGGCGGTAAAGCTGCGACGCGCCGTGTAAGGCACACCTATATGTTTCTGTCTGCCGTGAAGCGCTGTCTTGCCCCTTGTGACGCGTACAACTTGGGCCTATACGCCGCGCTTAATCCCCAACCAAGGACCAAGCAGATGGCTGGCAGTGCAAACCTGAACGTAATGATGAAAACCGCCCGCAAGGCGGGGCGTGGTTTGCTGAAAGATTTTGGCGAGGTTGAAAACCTGCAAGTCAGCGCCAAGGGCCCCGGTGACTTTGTCAGCCGCGCCGACAAAACCGCCGAGGCGTTGATCAAAGAAGAACTGATGCATGCGCGCCCGACCTATGGGTTTCTTGGTGAAGAAGGAAAAGAGATTGAAGGCGACGATCCAACGCGCCGCTGGATCGTTGACCCGCTGGATGGGACGACGAATTTTTTGCACGGGCTACCCCATTGGGCCGTTTCAATCGCGCTGGAACATAAGGGTCAGATCGTCGCCGGCGTGATCTATGATCCGGTCAAGGATGAGATGTTCTACGCTGAAAAAGGCGCTGGCGCCTGGATGAACGAAAGCCGCATGCGTGTCTCCGGCCGCCACCGCATGATTGAAAGCATTTTCGCGACGGGGATGCCTTTTGGTGGGCGAGCTGATCTACCGGAATCGCTTCAGGATCTTGCCCGCTTGATGCCAACTTGCGCCGGTGTGCGCCGTTATGGCGCTGCCGCGCTTGACCTCGCCTATGTGGCCGCAGGCCGCTACGATGGCTTTTGGGAACGCAATCTGCATGCATGGGATATCGCAGCCGGTATCGTGATCGTCCGCGAAGCGGGCGGTATTATGGAGCCACTGCACCCTGACGGTGACATCCTTGCCGATGGTCATTTGATTTGCGCGAACGAACCGATCTTTGAGACCTTCGCCAAGGTCATTCGCCAATCCTAACGCCGCACGGTGGGAATGTTGCTGCGCCCGTAAGTCGCCTCTGGGTGCGGGGGGTGTCCGTGTGTTTGTCGCCAGAATAATCCACCACCCAGTTTGAACCAAAGCGGTAAGGTCAGGATCAATCCGATCACAAACCCACCTGCGTGCGCCCAATAGGCCACGCCGCCGCCCGAGGTATCAATGCTGACTCCGTTGAAAAGCTGCAATGCGAACCACAGGCCCAACATGACCCATGCAGGGATCGGAAAAATACGAAAGAACACGATGAAGAAGATGAAGATATCAACCCGCGCTTTGGGAAAAAGCAACAGATAGCCCCCCATGACACCGGCAATTGCGCCAGAGGCCCCCACGGTTGGGATGTTGGACAACGGATCGACCACGAATTGCGCCAATGACGCGCCGATCCCGCAGGCAAGATAGAAAATCAGGAAGGGGATATGCCCCATCTCGTCTTCCAGATTGTCGCCGAAAATCCACAAAAACAGCATATTGCCTGCCAGATGCATAAATCCGCCATGCAGAAATATCGATGTCACAAGTGATGCGTAATTTTCGCCATTCGACAGGCGGACCGGTAAAAGCGCGTAGTCGTAGTAGAGTTGTGACAAAGAGCGTTGGTCCTGAAACAGCACCAGCCCTGTTAGAAAGACCGCCACATTGATGGCGATCAAGGCGATTGTCACATAAGGGACGCGTTCAGACGGGTTGTGGTCGCGGATTGGAAACATGCCGCGACCGTCCCTGAACCTGCGCTGGCGGTCAAGTCAAAGCTGGACCTGCAACCTCTGCCAGCAATGCTGCGTTGCCACCTGCTGCCGTTGTGTCAATGCAGACATGGCGTTCATGCAGGACATTGGCGGTATCAGGCATGCCGGTGATCAATGCGGTGATTGGGCCAGCACGTTGGCTAAGCGCAAGTTCAATCGCGCGCCCGCTGTCGACATCGCCCCACCAGAACACACCCCCAAGCGGCCCCATTTCGATCAATTTATCAGGGTCAAGGTCTCCGGCGGTGCTGACCGCAATACCCCCCAGCGCTGTCACCGCCGTCATCTGATCTTGTGCCGCTTTCGCGCCGGGACCCATACACAAGATTGGACCGCGCGGGTGGGTGCTATGGCGGTTTGACTCTCCGGTCGGACCGGGCAGGTCGTTGGGCGTTGTGATGGTCGGTTCTGTGGCTTCGGCCAGTTGGGTTTTAAGCGATTTGAAATCTGCCGCTCCTGCCCAAAACCCATCCGCCTGCGGTGCGGGCCGGGCGGCAAAGCGGGGCAGGTAATGTGGGCCACCAGCCTTAGGCCCGGTCCCTGACAGACCTTCGCCGCCAAAGGGCTGGCTGCCAACGACCGCGCCAATCTGGTCGCGGTTGACGTAGATATTGCCTACCTGCACCTTTTCGATAATCGTCTGGACGCGGTCATCAATGCGGGTGTGTAGCCCGAATGTCAGGCCATATCCGGTTGCGTTGATGGTGTCGATCACATCGTCAAGATCGGAGGCTTTGAATGTCACGACATGTAGAACCGGGCCGAAGATCTCTTTTGTCATTTCGGCAATGCCGGAAACCCAAATGGCCGTGGGCGCAATGAAATTACCGGAGGATGGCGCGGCAATCTGATGGATGATCCGGCCTTCTGCCCGCGCGGTTTCAATGTGATCTGCGATGCCTTGATGCGCCGCGGCATCAATGACTGGTCCGACGTCCGTAGACAGATGCCAAGGATCACCCACATGCATCTCATCCATCGCTCCTTTGAGCATGGTCAACAGGCCGTCTGCGATGTCTTCTTGCACATAGAGGCAGCGCAGGGCTGAGCATCGTTGTCCTGCGGACCGGAACGCACCGTTGACGATATCCCGCACGGCGTGTTCAGGCAGGGCAGTACTGTCGACGATCATTGCGTTCAAGCCACCGGTTTCGGCGATCAATGGTGTGCCGGGTGCGCAATGGGGGGCCATGTTACTGCGGATTTTGAGGGCCGTTGCGGTGGACCCGGTAAAGGCCACCCCATTGATCCGAGGATCTGCCGTCAGTGAGGCACCAACATCGCCGCTACCTGGCAGTAATTGCAACGCGTTAGTCGGAACGCCTGCAGCGTGCAAGAGTGCGACCGCGCGTGTCGCGATCAAAGGCGTCTGTTCTGCTGGCTTGGCAAGGACCGCATTGCCCGCAGCCAGTGCAGCGGCGATCTGGCCCGTAAAAATAGCTAGGGGGAAATTCCAAGGGCTGATGCATGTCCAGATGCCGCGTGCTTGCGTGCCAGGATCTGCCTGCGATGCATAGTAACGTAGAAAATCCACAGCTTCACGCAGCTCAGCAACGGCATCGGGCAGACCCTTGCCTGCTTCGCGGGTCAAAATCGCAAACAGCTCAGCTGCGTGGGCCTCATAGGCGTCGGCAGCGGCATTGAGGACTGTACTTCGGGTTTTGACATCAGCTGCCCAGTGGGTGGCAGTATCGAGTGCAGTGGCTATGTCCTGTTCAGATGCATTTTGGACCATCCCAACCGTGTCGTCAGGTGTTGCCGGGTTGGTTACCGGCAGCGCGTCTTGCAACGGTTCGCGCGGATAGACGTGATCTGCGGATGTGAGCGGGTGCCCGACAAACGACGCCTGCAAGTACGGCGTGCGCCCCTTGTTGATTGCCGCCAATGTTGGCGCATGCGTCAGGTCCCATCCACGCGAGTTCACGCGCTCTGGCAGGAACAGGTTCGGGCCAGTTTGCAGATCTGGGCCTTGGCCGATGGCTTCGAATGGGCAGGCGGCCACGACGGTGGGTGGCACATCCTCGTCCACAATCTGATTGACGAAGCTGGAGTTCGCGCCGTTTTCCAACAACCTGCGTACCAGATAAGCGAGCAGGTCTTCATGCGCGCCGACGGGGGCGTAAATCCGGCAGCGTGTGTTCTGCGCTTGCAACACGATGGTATGCAACGTCTCGCCCATCCCATGCAGACGCTGAAATTCGTAGTCATCTGCGCCACGACCCATCTGATCAGCAATGTCGAGAACCGCAGCAACGGTATGTGCGTTGTGGGTGGCAAATTGTGGATAAATACGATCAGTCATCCCAAGCAGTTTGCGTGCATTACTGATATAGCTGATATCGGTGTGTTGCTTTGCGGTGAACACCGGGAAACCGTCAATGCCTTCAACTTGCGCGCGCTTGATTTCGGCATCCCAATAAGCGCCTTTCACAAGGCGGATCATGATCTTGCGATCCAGGCGGGTGGCCATGTCGTGCAAGCAATCAATGACCAGTGGTGCGCGCTGGCCATAGGCCTGTACAACCACGCCAAAGCCGTCCCATCCGGCAAGGGCGGGTTCGGATAGCACCGCGCCGATGACATCAAGAGAAAGCGAGAGGCGATCAGCCTCTTCTGCATCGATGTTGAACCCCATGCTTGCCGATTTGGCGAGCATTGCGAGCGCGCGAACACGCGGCACCAGTTCCTGCATCACCCGGGCCTCTTGTGCGACCTCATAGCGGGGATGCAGTGCGGATAGTTTGACAGATATACCGGGGTTTTCGGCCACGCTATCATGGGTGCAGTGTTCAGCAATCGCGCTGATCGCCCGAGAGTAGGCGAGGTGATACCCTTTGGCGTCAGCATCCGTGCGTGCCGCCTCACCCAGCATGTCGTAGCTGTAGGTGAAACCCTTGGCCTGCATTCCTTCGGCGCGCTTCATGGCCTTGCCGATATCTTCTCCCAATACAAACTGACGGCCCATTTCACGCATCGCGCGGGCCACGGCGGTGCGGATTACCGGCTCACCAAGCCGTTTCACTGCGCTGCGCAAATGGCCTGTCAGACCTTGTTGATCGTCATCCAATACGCGACCAGTCAGCATCAATGCCCATGTCGAGGCATTCACCAATGACGATGCAGAATGTCCCAGATGCTTGCCCCAATCAGATGGTGCGATCTTATCTTCGATCAATTCATCCATTGTCTCGGCATCTGGCACACGCAAGAGCGCCTCTGCCAGACACATCAGCGCAATGCCTTCATCTGTAGACAAGCCGTATTCAGCTAGAAAAACCTCCATCAGGCCAGGATCTGAGCTGTTGCGGATCTGCGTGACAAGGCTGGCCGCGCTGTGCAAGATGCGAGCCCGGTCCGCCTCTGTCAGCTTGGTTGAAACGACGAGGGCATCTACCGCATCGGCTTCGTCCATGTACATGAACTGATCAATCTGATGACGTAAATCTGGGCTATGATCACGGGGCATGGCGCGGTACTCCAATAACTCAGCCTATCATAGCTGAATTGAAGTAGGCAATTTTACTGCAGTTTGCTAGTTTAGAAGTCAAATGGACTTAAATTGGTGTTTGTAGGTGGTCGAAACGATTTCTGAACTTGATGCATTTGACCGAAAGATTCTTGATATCCTTACGGTAGAAGGGCGGGTGAGTGTGACGGAACTTGCCCGCCGGATCGGACTGTCAAAGTCGCCCACACAGGCGCGTTTGAAACGGCTCGAGGATCACGGTGTCATACGCGGCTACCGCGCGCTTTATGATCCGATCCGACTAGGGCGGGATCATGTCGCATTTGTTGAAGTCAAACTGACAGACACGCGCGAAAGCGCTTTGGCGGCATTCAATGATGCGGTCTTGCGGGTTCCCGAAATTGAGCAGTGTCATCTGATCGCCTAAGCGCGTTTGACTATCTACTGAAGGTACGCACGGCAGGCATGCCGGGATATCGTGCTGTTTTGGCAGAGAAAATTTCCACGTTGCCGCATGTGGCGAACACATCGACCTATGTGGCGATGCAGGCCGTTAAGGAAGAAGGAGTCTCTCCGGTCGCGCCGGGTACGGCGAGTTGACTTGACCCATGGGGTTTACGCCGCAAATATTCGTCAATGAAATGGATTTTACCTCTTTGCCTTTGTGCAGCCCCGGCCTTTGGCCAAACCTGCCCGCCGGTCACTGACAATAGCCAGCGTATTGCCGAAATCGTTGTTGCTCTTGGCGCTGCGCGTGGAGAAGGCGATGCACGCGTGCTCACGCAGGAATTGTGGGAAATGTGGACCGATGCGCCGGACGAAATCGCGCAAGCCATGCTGGATGAAGGCATGTCGCGACGAGCGAGCTTTGACTTTTTGGGCGCACGCGATGTGCTGGATCGCCTGATCGCGTACTGCCCGGAGTATGCGGAAGGGTATAATCAGCGCGCCTTCGCCAACTACCTGAGCCAGAATTTCGAGGCGGCTCTGGTTGACCTTGAACGCACGCTTGAGATTGTGCCGAACCACATCGCAGCTTTATCGGGCAAGGCGCTGACCCTCATGGGGCTGGGTCGCAACGATGAAGCGCAGTTGGTTTTACGCGAAGCAGTGAGGATGAACCCCTGGCTGCAAGAACGCGCACTTTTGATCGAACCGATTGGCACTGACCTCTGATCATCGCTTGCCCACCCGCCCCGGGCCGCATAGGAATGACACGTTTACACTTGGTGGATTGGTAGACACTTGATACTTATACGCTTGCGTCTACTTGGCATTCTCCATACGTAACAAGGCGTTATGGCGATGAGACTGCTTTCAGGTTCAAAAAATAGGCCCGATGGTGAAAATTGAAGACGGCGCCGGATGCGGGCGTGATGGAATGGTAGACATACCAGACTTAAAATCCTTGTGTCTGCGCCAAGTTGTGCATACGGAACAAGGCGTTGTGACGAAGAGACTGCTTTCAGGCCCAAAATAGGCCCGATGGCGAAAATTGAAGACAGCGCCGGATGCGGGCGTGATGGAATGGTAGACATACCAGACTTAAAATCTGAGGGGCGTATGCCCGTGTGGGTTCGAGTCCCACCGCCCGCACCATAACTGACCTTAGGGTCTAAAAATCCACCTATCTCACTGAATATAAACGCCTTTTCTGCGGTTCTAGCTCCCTCATTTCTGCAGTATGCGATGCGCTCGGTAAAGCAGAGCTTAAGTACGAGTCGCCGCGCTTCAATCTGGCCTTTTTCCCATATTTTCCATGGGTTTGAGAGGAATGTCAGGGCCGGTTCTAGTTTTTCCTCGAACGTGCCCGATGGTTCGACCTGATTTGCGATTTTCTCATTCAGTACCGCACGCTGTTTTTCGATATCAGAGAGCTTCGACTCGTAGGCATCAATCACAGCGGGATCACTTGCATCTAGAAGCCGGTTGATGAGCGCTTGCTTTTGCTTCTCGATGTCTTTGAGCTTGCGTTTTGAACGAACAGTAATCTGCTGTGCCTGGTCCTTTCTTATAGCCCATGCTTTGCGGAACATCTCCGTTGCCAGTTTAATCAGACCAGGTGTTGGTAGGAGGTCTCTGACTAAGTCACCAATCTCGCTTTCGATTTTGTCTCTTGCGATGGACTTCCCGTAATGCTCGCAGCCTTTGGTCTGGCAAAGATAGTAGGCGTAGCTCTTATGACGTCCCTTGGAATAGGAGGAGCGCAGCGGGACATGACATCCTGCACATTCGACCATACCGCGTATCTCCCGGCAGCTCATAGCGCGCGTGGTAGGCATAGCTGACACGGAACGGGCCAAAGGAGGCACTGTTGTCGGGCATGGTTTAGCTCCCTTCGATATAGGACCACTGTCCTGAGGCATATTGCGGGTAGTGGGCGAACACCTCCGGCACCGGTTCGGTGATAACTTTGCGCCAGCGCTGTCCCCAGCGGGTCTGTACACGGACCTTGTCATAGGGCTTGTGATAGGGGTTCGGGTGAAACCTGCCCGCCATGAAGCGCTGTTCCCAGTAGGGCGTGCGGGTACCGATCACACCGCCTGAAAGTCCGTCGGCAAACAGAAAAAGCTCATTCTCAGGGCCGTATCGCACCTCATCTGGCGTGCGAATAGGGCGGCGCACCAGATGCTGATGTGTGCTCTCATAGGAAGCCTGCGCCATCCTGCCAGCCGCTTCAAACGGATCAGCGCCTGAGAAGATAGAGCGAACACTCTCCAGCACCTCCCGCTCCGCCCGGTGCTGGACCAGCGGATCGTCATAGCGCAGAGTCTGATAGCCGAGCAGATTGGAGACCATCTTCGCAGTGACATCATCCCGCACGCCAAAGAAGATTTTGACGGCGGCGCTGGAGGAAATCAGTTGCGCACCGCCTTTCATTAATTGATCTGCCTGCAAAAAATCCTGCAGAACAATAAAGGGCCTCACCCCTATGCCAGCGCCATCGGTAAATAAGCGCACGATCTGGCTATAGCCAAACAGCCGTCCGGCCTCATCAATGAACCATGTCTGGCGCGGCGCATCAGGAGAGCGGCGCTTGAGTGTCTTCGCGCTGGCAAGGATGACCTTCACCATCGGAGCCCAGGGCTCAATCATGTCTTCCGGCACCATCAGGTAGACCTGGTAGGCTTGATCTCCCCGACAGAAGTCTTCCGGCGACGCATCAAACGGCCCGGACAGTGCCTCCCGCAGTCGGTCATCGGAGAGGCATCCGAGCGCCGCATCCAGTTCCCCGATGATACCTCGAAAGCCGCCGCTGGTATCGCTGCGTGCCTCATTGATTTCAGCTTCAACGCTGACACATTCCGGGATGCCGGAGCGATACATCTGGTAGGCAAAGTCCAGCCACGCCTCACCTCCGCTTTTGAGCAACAGCAGGGCGTCATAGAGATCAGGCATCGTAAGAGTGCCGTTGAGCTTAGTGAGGATTACGCACAGAGCTTCCGCAATCCGCGCGGCATTCAGTTCAAAATATTTGGCTTGCGACGTGCCGGATTGCGGTAGCAACCCTTCCAGCATCACCTTGATATCGGAGATCAGGGTCTCACTTGACCAGCGGATGTGAGGAACCGGGTTAAACTTATGCTGCGGCATGCCGTGCAGGGCGTGGGGATTGAGAAAGATGCAGAATTTTTCGTCAGGCGTCTGGTTCTGCGATGTGACCGCCAGCTCGCCCTTGATATCAAAGATCAGCAGGGTTTCGTTTGGCAGAACGCCGGAGCAGATATTCTGCATCAGGATATCGCGCAGTTTCCCTGTTCTAGCGCCCGCCGTCAGGACATAGCCGCCCGCGAAATCTGCCCAGATTCTGCGACCGTATGCTTTGCCGCAATAGATCGAGCCCTCCGTCCACTCGAACAGGCCCGCCGTTTCCATCTCCGCTTCGCTGGCAAGGCTTGCCGAGCCAAAGGGATTGACGGCATTGTCAAATGCAAGGGCATCATTGCCAAACGGGCAGGACATAGCTCCTCCGTCGCCGGAAACGGCCTCCGGCGTTTAATTCAACAGTCTTGGGATTGTTCAGATCGGCTAGGGCTTCGGTGCCGCAGACACGTCACAGAACAGCGGCTCTCCCCTGCACCCCATCGACTTGAGGGCGTTCCTGCCCCCAAGACCCCTGACCATTTCATGGAGACGATTTCATCGAGACCAAAGACGGGAGCACTTCTTAGCTGCCCTTCCTTGAAACCATCCCATCGACCAACCCGGCTTGGTATCTCTAGAAATATTTGGTTGACCGTTCACGCCCTAGCCGCTTCAAGCCTCTAGAGGATGATCATATATGTTGTGCACAGGTCACTGATCTGTCGTATAAATTGTATATGTACTCGTCGATTCAGATTCCCAGACCAACAGATGAGCAAGTGCTTGAGCGCGGGCCCGTCGAGCTGTTCAGAAAAATCCTCAACGATCCCAATGCCAACACCTATGGGACTCGCGGGAATGCACAGCAAGGCGTTGATATTGTCGGCAAACGCAATGGCGACCCTGACCACTATGTCGGAATTCAATGCAAGCTAAAGAAGGAAGACAAAAAGCTAACAAAGCGGATCTTGCGCGATGAAGTCAAGGAAGCGCTGGCGTTCAAGCCATCACTCAAAGAGTATTTTGTTATCACGACTGCGGCAGATAGCGCTGAAATTCAACAATATGCGCGTGAGCTTGAGCTGGAAATTAAGAAAGAGCATTCGCGCCTCGTCTCGGTTCAAGTTTGGGGTTGGGACACGCTTCAGCGTGAAATCCAAAAGTACCCTGATGTAACTAAGATTTTTTACCCTGACTTCACGCCACATTCAGAGGCGATCCAAAGGGGTGTTGGTGATATCTCATTGGGTCAGCAGGCTCTGGCGGAACAAGTATCCGACGGCTTTGAGCGTATTGAGTTTGCGCTAAGTGCAGAATCTCGCGGTGTTCCAAATGTTCTGGATCTCGACCGAATGCGCTAGCCCTCTTGAGCAACATATTGATCAAGAAATTGATAACTACCGCGAAATTGCAAACACGGGCAAACCTATCGATGCAATGGATTTACTGTCGTCGTTGAAAGATAGATTGCCCCAGAATGTGTCAGGTAGATTGCTTTTCCGTGTTAAGGCCAATATTTCCGCCTGCTTGTTTGCTCTTTCCAGAGACAAAGAGGGAATAGCCTTGCTGTTCGAAGCATGTGCGCATGCTCCGAGCGAACCAAAAGCTCAAGCAAATCTTGCAATGGCTTATTTGATGAATGGCGAGTGGGAACGGACAGTTGAAATCGGCCAAAATGGGTTAGAGTCCGATCCCAGCAACGAGGAACTGGCGGGTTACTTAGTCCAGGCTCTAAGATTTAGAGAAACCGAACATAGCCCTCTTGACGCCGTTCCAGAGGCCATTCGGTCGACGAAGCCTGTACAGATCGGTTACCTATTTTTTCTGAGGCAGCGAGAAGTTAGGCCGAATTGGTGGACATTTGCGCATGAACTGGCTGAACTCTACCCAGATGATGAGTTTGTCGTTCAAGCTTCCGCGGAAGCAACATTAGATCGCATACTAATTGATGAAAAGGTTGTCAGCCGCCACGGCGTACCTGCATCTGAAATTGATGAGTTGAATGCTGCAAAATCTGCTCTTTTGCGGCTGTGGAGAAAATTTGACGAAAGTCAACGGGAGTTGAAGTCCGAGTATTTTGGGTTGGCCACAAACTTAGTGCTGTGCTGCGATCTGTTGAGCGATGTTGAAACCGTCAAGAATTTGGTTGAAGGCAAACACGCTGCTCTTCTTCTTGACGATGCTTTCGCTATACGAGTTGCCCAAATGGCTTTCAATCTTGGGGAGCACGACCTCTTTGGGCGCTCCCTCGCTTCCGTCCAGTCGGAGAGGCCCAAATTTCATTTCACCTTCTACAACGCGCTCCAAAAGAAAGATTGGGAGCAAATCCTAGAACTAAAGCCCAAAATCAATGACTTGGCAGAGGATCACGAGAGGGAATTATTTTCATTCGCAGCCGAAATTGCCGAAGTTATGTCATTCAAAGGTGAGATTTCGGTTTCAAAATTTGTAACACTCAGCAACAACATCAAAGATGATGCTCGTTCCTTCATCCTGCTCCTCAATTCAATGGATGAGAAGGGATTTTTTGAAGAGGCTGAGCTCATATTTTTGAAGGCCAGAGAACGGATAGCAGCATCAGAAGAAGGTGCTGCACGAGCTATGTTCGCCCACTTCGCCTATAAAAAACGCGACTGGCATACCATAATTCAGATGCTCAGTGGTCACATCGATCAAGAACGAGACAACGACGAACTGCGCCTTCTAGCGACCGCATTTGTTAATGCCTCGCCAGCAACTCGTTCCGCCGTCGCATTCTTTAAGCGTCTTCCAGATGACATTTCTGAGACTAACTATTACGTCGAACGAGAGGCGGTCTTTCATTTCAATAGGGGTGCTTTGGCTCAGGCAGAGCGATGCTACAGAAACGCTATTAATCGGTCGGAAACGCCAGAATTAGGTTACTATCTACCCCTTCTATCAGTCTTATTGCGTGCGCAGAAACATAAGAAGATCGAAGAGACAATCGACGAAATGCTCAATCTTGAATTGCGGGGTGAAGCTCAAGACAAGGCAACATTCGCGCATGCATTGATGTCTCATGGACATCCAGAACGAGCCATGAGGCTTGCCTACGAAGCGCTATCAGAAAACGCCGGGTCACCAGAAGTTCATGCAGCATTTTGTACACTTGTGCTGATGAACACTAGAACCGGTAAAAACGAACTCGTTGTTCCGAGTGCCACCAAAGTTGGTTCTGATGTTTGGGTAATGCTAAGAAGTGATAGCGGCGATCACCTTGAATTTCTCGTCAGTGATAGTCCTGATCAAGAAGCTAAACACCTGTTTTCAAAAATATTTCCACACGATCACCTATTTACAAATGCGTGTCTTGAGCAAGGTTGCGGCCATACGTTTAAAGGGGCCAACGCGTTTGGAGGCCCAGATATTTCTTGGGAAATTGTCGAGGTGCAACATAAGTACGGCCGCGCGTGTCGGACGATTATGGATGAATTTTCAAGGCGTTTCCCAGGCTCAACCATCATGGGCAGCCTTCAGTCTGTCGGCGAGAATGTACAGCCCATTTTAGATTTCATAAGGGAACGTTCGGAGAGAATTCAGTCGCAAGCAGATTTCTACGTGAATCAAGGATTTCCAATTTCCGTTGTAGCATCAATGCTAAACAATACCGCTATCGAGTTTGCACATGGCGTCCGCAACGACGGTCACCCGATCAAAACTTGCAATGGAAACAATGCCGAACGACAGAATGCAATGCAACTCATTGATGAAAAACGCATGCATGGAGTTGTGATAGATGCCTATACGGCATGGACGATAGCCACATTGAAAGCTTTCGAAGTCGTGAAGAGTGTCTTTGGGCAAGTACATATTGCGCAAAGTTGTTTTGATGAAATTACAAAGATGCTCGTTGAAGCGGAAAACAATCAAGATGACAGCTTTGGAGTCCACTGGAAGGATGGGAATTTCTATAAAGAGGAGCGCACTGCCGAGGAAGCCTTGGGTCAGGCATGCTTCATTCGGGACGTACATGAGCAGGTAAACGAGAATTGTGAGATTCTTCCAGGGGAAGCGCCCGATGAAATTCCAGAAGTATCAAGAGAACTGATAGAGAGCTTTTCCCCAGACTTGCTAGACGCCGCATTCTGTGCATCTGATGATAAGTTGCTACTGACTGAAGATCTGGCATATCGCTTGTTGGCCAAGCAGGAGATCAACTGCGAAGGCGTTTGGCTCCAATCTGTTTTTATGTATGCTGCCGCTCACGGCATGTTGAATGCAAACGATTACTGTAAATTCACAGTTGGCCTAGCCTATCGCAATCACAGTCACTTGTCTGTGCAAGGGGCTGTACTTGCGCAAATCGCGATCAACCGAGCAGATTTTGAGCTAGCTGATTTTTCCGCCATAGCCAATTTCTTAGGAACAAAGGACGCGGATGTCTTTTCTCATTTTAGCGTTGCAAGCGACTGCATCGGTTTGATTTGGGCGGAAAGATCGCTTTCACTTCCGGAGAAGAAAAGCACTTGCAGTATTGTATTGCGCAATTTGATCCGGTTTAGGAAAGAAGACTGGCAAGATATTTTGGCCGTTATTTACATCAATGCGACCAGAAATCTGAGAGCATTCATTACTAATTGGGTCTCAGGCCACTTTCTTCCTGCTGAAAACTTTTCCGATGCTGTGTCGACGGCTTTGTCAATCCGTCACAATGAGAACTAGAGAGCTTGTTTGACGTGGCAGTCTTGCTTTGACGAGCCACTATTCCTTGGGGCTTCGCCCCGGCGCACTTCAGGCAAAACAGATCGAACAGATTATGATCGTTGTCGGCTCCCCCTGAAGGTCTCCCCCAACAACGACGATAATCTTTCGCCGATTTTACCTTCCGTTTGCACCCCCATTCTCGCCGAAGGGCAAGGTTGCATGAGCAACCCATACCCAAGAGAAAGGGGAAGAAAATGAAACAGTTTGAAGGAGATATCAGAGTCTATGTTGCCTGTCTGGCGGCATACAACAACGGCATCCTGCATGGATGCTGGATTGATGCGGAACAGGATGCCGATGTCATCTATGACGATGTGAAAGCCATGCTTGCGGCCTCACCAATGGAAGACGCCGAAGAATGGGCGATCCATGATTATGAGGGCTTTGAGGGTGTGCAACTGTCCGAGTGTGAGGGCTTTGCCGCGGTTTCAGAACTGGCGGCGTTCATCTCGGAACATGGTGAGATTGGTGGGCAGCTTATCAACCATCTGGGCAGTTTAGATGAGGCCAAGAAAGCCATCGAGGATGCCTATGCAGGGGAATACAAATCTTTGGCTGAGTTTGCTGAAGAGCTGACCGAGCAAAGCACCGAAATTCCTGAAAACTTGCGCTACTACATCGACTATGAAGCGATGGCGCGGGATATCGAAATCAATGATGTCTTCACCATCGATACATGCTCCCACAAAGTCCACGTGTTCTGGAGCCATTGATATGAGGGAAGAAACACACAGACTGACATGGCAGGGCATTGAGATTGAACTGACCTATAAGCCAGAGGACTTTGGCGGTCATATCGCCCATCTTGAGATCAAAAGCATCAATCCAGAGCGCGCGCCGCTACCGATCACAGAGTCGGGCTATCGTTCCCATTTTCACCCTGTGGGAACGGTCGAGGCCAATGAAGGCACGTTGGTCGATCAGGTCACGGCGTGGCTGGATGAAGAAGCCAGATCAAAGTCGTGGAAAAAGTACATCGAGGACAGCCGTCAGCTTTGCTTGTTTTGAGACATGTTAACGTCCATATTCTTGACTATTCTGGCTGTTTTAGCTATTATAGTGAGAAAGGAGATATGCCATGTCAGACGTTACAGTCAGCTCGACAGAGTTTCAGACCCGTGCAGGGCAGTACATTGATGAAGCGGGCAAAGCCCCTGTCTTCATCACCAAACATAATCGCCCGCTGCGCGTTCTGGTAGATGTTGATGAATATGAACGGCTTAAGTCCTTTGACACACGCCGCGCTTACTACCCCGACGAGTTGCCCGAGCATCTAAAGGCGGAACTCGAAAAAGGCTTTCAAGGCGAAGCAACACCAGACCTTGACCACTTGATGGAGTAACGCTTGGCACTTACTCCTAAGGCAGGGCTGGTTATCAGATACGATTTTCTCTGGAAAGACGAAGCAGACCAAGGACAGGAGCACGGGCGAAAAGATCGCCCTTGTGCCATCATCCTTGCGACTGCTGAAAACAAGGATGGCAGCCGCGAAGTCATCCTATGCCCAATCACCCATACGCCGCCCTCAAAAGAGAAACACGCCGTTGAGATGCCCGCAAAGGTCGCTGCTCATCTTGGCCTTGATCCAGATAAATGCTGGATTAAAACCCATGAGGTCAACACGCTGATTTGGGAGAAAGACCACATCCCGTTCGGCGTGACAGAGGCGCGCAAAGGGCATTGGTCATTTGGTATGCTACCACAGCAACTCACAAAACGTGCCTTTGAACAGGTCAGGTTTTACGGGCAACGCCGCATTCTCAAAACCGTCAAAAGAGACCAGGACGACCGAGGGCGCTGATTTTCAACGCAGCGGTTAACTTTACCGGGTTACTAATATCGATCTAAGCTACAAATCAAAGTCTATCTTCAACATATTTGTGCAGTTCCACAAAAGAAATCTTCGACTCATCGTATAGGAGCTTCGCGGACAGCAACTTTTTCTTTGTGGACGAAATATCCAATTCTCTAATACAAATGCGGAGGCTTTCTGCCCATGATTTCTGAAGAGTCAGGTCTATCTGTGATCCTGGGTATTTATCGAGCAATTTAATGAGCTTGGATCGATCTGAATTCCTTCTAGACCAGTATTCGCGTAGATATACAATTCCTAACCGACTAGCTGCGCCTAGGCAAAACCCACCAACCGCATAAACAACTTCAATCAAATTGGGTAACATGTGACTACCCTTGAATGTTAGCTAGAGAAGAACGAATGAAATCTAAACGTTTCTGAGAGCCAATTTGCTGGGATGCGATATCATCAATCATCGCATCTATCGGCTCTTTGAGGCTACTCACAATATCAGAAAACAAGAAAATCTTATCATACTTGATCGGGGTTAGGTGCTTATCTTTTATGGCTGTTTGATAGTTTTTGCGCTCTTCGGATTCGTGAAGTCTAATATATTTCAAGAATGCGGCCATATTGATAATCGCATTTGCTGCTATGTCCCTCTTATTTGATACATTCCCGGTAATTCTCAGGTGCTTGTTTACAAATCCTGGGCAAAGGCTTTTTACCGCAACGGTCTCCAAATAGACGCTATTGAACAAAACTTTATCCAATAAGTAGCGCCCATGGCGCTCGATCCTGAATGATGATGTTGAAAAGTCCGGGGCACCTATTCGATTGATTTTTACATATCGAGCTCTCGTTAAGACGGCCATTATTAATATGATATCTTCATCGGTAATTTTATAGCCAAGGTTGTTGAGGAAATCCGTAATTTCTGCCCCGGAGGAATCCCCTTGATCTTTAGAAACTGCGTCACTCTCAAAGGGATAAGCAGACAGCTCAACTTGTCTCCGTCTACGGCATTCGCAAATGGGTACTTTGGATTGAAGGGGTCATCCAAATAGTAGTTGAAAATATTGTCAAACCTACTAAGAAAATTCTCTATTTTCGTTAGATGGCGAACTTCATCAAGCCCACTTCCGTTTCGATACTTGTCAGCAATATCTTTGATATATTTGGAGGTATTTTCTTCGGGATTCGCCTTCGCGTATTAGTGCTTACCAAATTTTATACGGCCTACGAATAATCGATTTCCAAGTCCGATCAGAGAAGGCTTGCTTGATCAGGTTTTTAGTATTGAGGCCTTCGCCACCAAATGCTCTGAGACGTTCCTCTAGTGCTACGCAAAGCAGAATCCCAAAAAACCTTTTTGCCTTACGGGCGTTAAAGTTAAATGTGCTGAGAATGCTTGCGCTTTCTCCGAATTCAAGTTCCGTACTTAATTCGTCACTGTACCGCTGAAAGTTTTTCTGAAACCCTCGGCGCTCATCCTTGTTGAAGGCCTTGGTTGACTTCAAGAACCGGTCAAGGACACCACCAGCTAGAAAATTAAAGCTTGGTGGCGCGAGAAGTTGCAACCGTGGATTAATTTGATCGAAGCCACTTTGATTGAATTGCGCAAAATAAGCGCTGGTCGTATCCCGAAGAAACAGGACAAAATGCAATTGGATACCATTTAACGTATTTAGAGCAGCACTACCTGACGCGCTCCGGACAATGCCAGAACGTCTGTAAATTATTGCTGCAATGATATCGAAGAGCTCCTTTTGCTTGGATGGCTGATAGAAATCAATGCAATTTATGAGGTCAAATCCATCGAGTGAGACCAAGAACCGAAAACCGATCGAGTGAACCACAGACAGAATTTCCAGCTTTACTGGTTCGCTTAAATTACCAATGTCAAATGACAAGTTTTTATTGCAGAGCACCAGATCCTGCGAAGCATCTGCGAATGCTCTGGCATGGTCGTGAGCAACGGCTCGTAACTCGTGAAGGGCACCTGCCTTAGCTTCATCTTCAAACGCGAGGGCATCTATGGTCTTTCTGAAGGACTGGTCCACAATGTAGGACAAGGCAACATCACGCGTCAAACAAGTGACCACTCGCCCGTATGCATATCGTAGAGAACCCTGGGAGGAAATTTCATTGTCAATCTCTGAAAATGCAATTCTTGAGCAAATAATGTTCGATTTAAGGAAATATGACCTTCTACAAGAAAATAAGAAACGGCTGAAACAGGATTTTCCGCTACCTACCTTTCCTACTACAGACATCACCAACCGCTGATTAAGTGCGTCGCTTTCATTGACAGCATTTCTGACCAGCTTGGCTGATCTATCAATGGATTTTGGCCCGCTTGGCCTTCCGTTTTCCAGAACAGGGAAGTTTAGGAACCGAGATGCGGCTTCCTGTTCCTTTTCCAATTTGCCATTATATGGGTCGTTTACAATGTCGGCGTAAGAAGCGCGAATATCCTCAAATGTAGGCCAGATGTAATAGTCGAACCACTCGCGGTTCTTGGTTCCAAATCGAAGCTTTTGCTGTTGCTTAAGAATTGAGTTGAAGATTGGGCGCCTATCGGGAAAATCTTCGATAAGTCGTTCAATATAGGTTGGAGATGGAGTTGCCGATGCGGCTGGTATGCTTAAAAAACGTTCATCCCTGGTTACTAGCTTGAAATGTGAATTGCTGGCTCGCTGAAAATCTGAAAACAATATGCTCCTCCCATTTCAGGGGAGCGTACCGTAACGTTGGAAGCAGTCAACCGATTCAAAACAATATTCTCACAGCTGACGACACCTACTGGCAAGCGACAACTACAATTGTGCTTCAAGGGCCTCACGTGCGGATGAAATATCTTCGATAGTCACGCCGGAAATACCTTCTGGACCAACGAAGTTGCTTAAGTCACCGCCCTTAGCGGCCATAAGGGTTTCTCGTACCATGGACTCGGCTTCACCATGCTCAAGGTCTCTGGAGTTGTCGACGTCATCAATCAATTTTCTGAACTCTGAACTTACTGTACTCATAACACTACTTTCTTTAGAAATTTTAAAATAATATAATGAAAATATAGCCTTACGGCAAATTTTTGTGTGCGATTTCTATCGCTCTTAGTGAAGCATCCCCGGAAGATTGATCTTAAAGCGGCAAGCGCAAGCTAATCAGCGCACAAAACCTGGCCCATCGCGGGGGCGGGTACTTTTGTCATGGCGCAGTTCGTTGAAACGTTCTCGATCCTGCGCCAAATCTCTGGCTTGATCGTTGAGGGTTGACCGTTCGACCGACTGAGCACGTTTGAGATGGCGGCGTTCTTCAAGATCACGGAATATCGTCTCATCTTTGATCTTCTGATCGCGCAGATGGGCTTGCCATGCTTCTCTCTCATTTTGTTCTCTGATCTGCCGATGCTCGCCGCGAACACGATCCCACAGACCTTTGAGACCTGTGCGGAACCGCTCTTGCCGCTGTTTGGCTTCGAAGATGCGGCGCTGTTCTAGTTTCTTTTCCAGCTGGCTATGCGCCTGTCGCTGTTTTTCGACAAGCTGATTTCTTTGCTGTTCCTGCTTGACCTTGAGCGCACGTTTTCTCTCAGCCAGGTCCTTTTGCCAGCGAGATAAAGCATGCTGCATTTTCTGAGAGATGTGGTCTTTGGCTTCTTCAACCGAGCGCAACACCTTTGGATCGCCAAGCTTTTCTTTAACCTGTTTTGTCTTCAACCCTATCCATTTCGGTATTGCATAAACTTCGCCGTGAACATCTACAGCGACAAAGCCGCGTCGATCACCGCGCGCCAGCACATAGCCTTTTTCTTCAAGCGCATTGGCAAAGGCCTCCTTGGTGTCGGAGACAGCCCATGCTTCTCGGAATGTGCGCTTGATCTCTCTCGCATCTTTGCCCTGCCGCTTGGCTTGTTGCCACTCAGCAAGTGTGAAGTTGCGCGGATCACGTTGTTCCCGATCACGATACCCGTCAGGCAATCGCCAACCATGTTCGAGAAACAAGTCTTTTGAGACCTCGTTCAATCGGGTCTTATAGAACGGCAGGTTGATGGCTTTCATCTGATCAATGTCGATCCGTGACCAAACTACATGAGCATGACGGCGACCTTCTTTCTCATGAAAGACAATAGCGCGCGATTGCCCCGTCAGGCCGAGCCGATCTTCGGCTTGCGCAATGGCTTTCTCGAAATCTGCGGCAGAGACCTTCTCTGTTTCCGGCGGACTGAGACTCAAAGAGAATAGATACTTTTGGCATTTGGTGCCTTTGGCGATGGCATCCGCTTCCTGAAATGCACCGTGCAGATCATCTGCCGTAAACCCGCGCAACTCATGCACCTCGACGTGATCATTGTCGCGCATGTTCATCAGATGCGCTGCCAGCTTCAATGCCTTGTCGAATTCAGTGGTGTTCATGCGTCATCTCTCTCTGGTCCGGGGTAAATCGTCGCCAGCGGACGGATGTTGCGTGCTGTGCCGGGTACCGCCCTTAAGCCCAGACGCTTGGCCAGCGGCCGGGCGGAGTGCCAGGCCGCGGCCACGAGAGCGCCCGACCTGGCGTGTCCGGCGATGACGGGGCGCCGACCGTCGCCGACGCCCAACTCACGTTCCAGTCGTGCGGTCTCGCTGGACAGAAGTTCGAGTTGCTGGAAGGCGTCGTTTGCTGCCGCCAGTGCGGCGTCGTAGGAAAGTGCCGCCGTGTACTGCTTGGTCTTGATTGCGTTCAGTTCCTCGCGCGTCTGCGCCGCGCGCTGCGCGCGTAGGGCCTCCGCCTCCTCGGCCGCCTGACGCTCGCGCTCGTCGGCCTCCAGGGCGTCGAGTTCGGCGTCGATCTCGTCCCGTTCGTTCTTCCTGATCTCGTCGGCGAGCGCCTTTCGCGCCGCAGTCCTGTCACTTAGAACAAGCCGTCGGGCCTTCTCGAACATGCAACGCCTCCTTCTCGTGTTCATCGGTTCTCGCGCATGTTGCGAGAAAATGAGCCTCAAAGTAGACCAGCAAATGTGCGATTGCCGGTTTCGCGCTAATTAAACATGCATGGATGACTTGCACTGCAGCAATTTGAGATTGCGGCCGACGCCGTGTTCACCAATAGGTTTGCTCACTGCTCGATTTCCAAACGCTGGCGCGACCACAACACTTGCGCAGCTAGAGAATGGGTTGACTAAAATGCCTGAACAATGAAGCTAGCAAATAGTGTGGTGCGCTACGCTGCGGTGAATTTGGAGCAAAGAATATGATTGAGATTGGGCCTTTTAGGTTTATTTCAGATGAAATTAGCACCAGCAAGCTAGTTGAAATATGCCTTAAAAATATCAGTGCTCCAAGTGCTGCGGCCTTGGGCCTTTCTGAAAAGTCATCGCTGAGAACCGATGAATTGGTTCAGCGCTTCGAAAACTTGACCATCTCTGGAGAAACAAAGATTCAATTCAGTGATAGTTTGCGCGAAAGTACGCTTACCTTGATCGTCGACAACGACCTTACCTTTGAGCGCGGCGCAGTACTGGAAACAAATATCAATCTGAGAATTCGGGCGCAAAGAGTTATTGGAGAGCTCTTGGTCAAGTCTTTTGGCGCAAAGGCTGGCGACCATGGTAGGGACCGTGAGGGTAGAGCGGCTGACGGTCCACATGGGGAGAACGATGGAGCAAATGGTCTGCATGGGTCCGACAAGACTGGTTCAGATGGTGGGGACGCGGACGACGGAAAAGACGGTTTGCCAGGTCAAAATGGAAAGTCGGGTGGCAACGCGACGAATGGAGAAAGTGGTCGTTCAATCTCTATCTTTGCTGGATCATTCACGTTTGGGTCAAGCGCGGTTGTCGAGTCTAGTGGCGCGGACGGTGGGAACGGCGGCAATGGCCAACACGGTGGAAATGGCGGAAATGGGCGGAATGGTGGTCGCGGTGGAGATGGAGGGAAAGGCAATCTATTTCACAGAGCGGGTAACGCGGGTCGCGGCGGAGATGGGGGTGATGCTGGACGAGGTGGTCATGGTGGCTCCACAGGTCGAAACGGCAACGGTGGAGACGGTGGCGACGTTTCTATTTTAGTTGAGAGCTCAGCCGGTTTGCCTTGGATTGGAGACGCGATCAGCGAGCCAGGAATAGGCGGCAACAATCCCTTTGGATATGGGCGCCGCGGAAACCATGGAAAGGCCGGAAAAGGAGGGGGGCCGGGATATCCCGGTTCAAACACTGTTCCAGGTAGACGGCAAGGTAAAACCAATGATCCTGGAGAAGACGGTTTCGTACCTAAGACACCAGCAGAAAACGGCGCTGTTCGGAGACCTGGAAGAAACGGTTTGCAAGGTAAAGAAGATGGTCCAAGGGTGGCCACGCAATTTGATGTAGTTGAGTTCTTTGCGGAAGTAGTCGAGGGCACCGTGGATGTTTAAGATCGGACTACTTCCGTTAGGAGTGCCGCGAACGATCAACTTCGCACAGTATGGCCACAACATTGATTTGGGGAAATCTGTAGCCATCGGACGAACAGATACTCAACTCTTTGTCACAGGTGAGTATTCACTCCGTACGGCGACAATAGGTTCTGTTGGCACTGGACTATCGCTCTACCATGAGCAGTTTGAGTTTGGACTTAGTTTACCAGGTGAAAACTACACCGTCGCGCTGACAGTAAGCTCTTTGGTGCATGGTTCAGAAATCAGAATCTGCAAGTCAATTGACTATACCGACCTAGTGCAAGACGACTTTCCTAGTGTACTGAGAGTTCCGGAAGGCATAGACTACTATGATGTAGCGACCCCGGTAATCCCTTGCCGTCAAGGCAGGTACATCTTCTTTGAAAAGGGTGCCGGAGAAACTTTGATCCATGGTGTGTCGGTGCACTCGGCAATGGGGTAAAGACTCTACAAATGTGACTGCACTTAGTGATCCCTTCATACTGAAGGTTGCGAAGCTTTTTCTGCTACAAGACTGACCGCTAGGTTATCCTGGGTTGCTGCGAGCAAAGGCGTCTAGTCTATCAAGCCCCATTATCCGGCTGCTCAATTGCATTGCTAATCAATCACGTACCCAAATAGATCGACTACGTTTGGAACTTGGTGAGCTTGAAGTTGACCAGTTCTGTTACTTGCTGTCTCAAAGCCATCGGGCAAGTCGTCCCGTTCATAGTCTTCTGCTGGCACACCTATGCGCGTTCTCGCTTCGCCTGGCTGCGGGTGCTGTCACGCCTGGGCTGACCTAGCTCGCGCACGCGGCTACGCCGTCATCGTCGAGGAACTGACCGACCCCGATGCGCAGAAGTCAGAGCGTGGCATTCCGCTTGAGCTCGCCTCCTGTCACACCATTGAAGCGGATGGATATGTCTTCGAAGGGCATGTGCCATTCGAAGCACTGGAAGCCGTTTTGCAGGACCGTCCGGACATTACTGGGCTTGCTGTTCCGGGCATGCCGATGGGCTCTCCTGGCATGGGCGACGACCCGTCCGCCCGCTACGATGTCATCGCATTTGGTGGAGAGGCTGACACCGGCACGGTGTACTACCGCGCTGGCACCGCGCAGCCGTTCGACACCTGATGGTAAGTCGGAAAGCCGCTTTGCTAACCGGCGGGCTCGCGCTCGCCGGTTTGGCCGCCGCATTTGTTCTGGCGCAACCCTCCCAAGCGGTTGGTATTTTGAAGCCTGACGACGCCGAAGTGATCGCCGTGGGCCAAAGCATCTACACAGACCAATGTGCCGCTTGCCATGGTGCGCGTTTGGAGGGGCAGCCAAACTGGCGGATACGTGGCGAGGATGGATTGCTGCCAGCCCCGCCGCATGATGCCACTGGGCACACATGGCACCATGATGACGAAACGCTTTTCACCCTGACCAAGTACGGGCTTGCAGGTCTGATGGAGAACGCGCCACCGTCCGGCATGCCTGTCTATGGTGGCATGCTCAGCGATGACGAAATCATTGCAGTGCTCTCCTTCATCAAGTCAACTTGGCCCGACGACCTTCGTCAGTACCACTACGAACTGAACGCCCAGTCCGAATAGAGGAATACTCAGATGATCAAACAAACTCTTCTCGGCTTGGCCGTTGTAGTTGCTCCCGGTCTTGCCTTTGCCCATTCGAAGTCTGAGGCAACAACACCCGCCGACGGTGCGACAGTCACAGAAGTGCCGGAGCTTTCAATGCGGTTCGATGATCCGATGCGCATCATATCAGTCACGCTTACCTCTCCAGACGGAGATGTCGAAATCGAACGCGAGACAGGTATGGACCCCGCTACAGAGTTCCGGGCTTTGCCATCGGAAGAGCTTCCGCCCGGAAGCTATCGCTTCGATTGGCGCGGTATGGCGTCGGACGGTCATCCGATGCAGGGCAGCTTCTCCTTCACGGTCACTGAGTGACCGGACTGGCCCCCATCGATAGCCTTGCCGTTTTGGCCATCTTGGCCAAAGCAACTGGCTATGGCGCGGCACTCGTCGCGATGGGGGGCGTTCTGTTTTCCTTTGTCTTCGCAAAGCGTGCCGACGGGTCCGTCCTCCAGCTGGCACGGAAGCTCGCTGTTGGTGCGGCCCTTGTCGGTCTCGTCGTCCTAGCCGTCCGCTTCGGCATTCGTGCGGCACGGATATCCGGCATGGGCCTTGAGGGCGCGACCGACCCAATGATGCTCGGCTTTGTTTGGGAAAGTCCACTTGGGACCGCCGCGATTTGGCGCGGGATAGGCGAACTTGCGTTACTGGCGATCTTAGTCCCCCGTATAGGCCACTGGATCGCTTTGGTAGGGACCGTTGCCGTGGCGATATCCTTTGCTCAGGTAGGCCACGCTCTTGGGGAGCCCAAAGCAGGACTCGCAGTCCTGCTGGTGCTACATCTTCTAGCCGCTGCTTTCTGGGTTGGTGCGCTTGTGCCATTGCGTCGGGCGGCACTTGTCCCTGATGGTGCTGATCTGTTGCACCACTTTGGAAACCTCGCCGCTATCGGAGTGGCCGTCCTGATCATTGTAGGCACAACGCTGGCCTTCCTCCTTTCAGGCTCTGTGACTGCGCTATTTGGAACGGCCTACGGCTCGGCCCTTTTGGTCAAAGTCGCTATTGTCGCAGTCCTCCTGGGCTTTGCGGCTTGGAATAAGGTGAGGCTGGTCCCTGCCTTGCGTGCTGAGAAGCCCGGCGCAACCCATGCCCTGCGGCGTTGTATTTCAATGGAAATGCTGGCCGTCGTGATGATCCTGTTGGCAACGGCAACGATCACAAGTGTAACGACACCACCCGTAAATCTTTGACGACTTAGCCGCGCGCCTTGTCGAGCAGTTCTAGGAGTTCGGTGAACTTCGCCCGCTGGTCCTCACGATCACCCGAGGCAAGTGCATCCTCGATACAATGCGACGCATGATCATCGATCACGAGCTTTTCGACGCCTTTCAGCGCAGCGCGCACCGCCGCAATCTGCGTTAGGACGTCAACGCAATAGCGGTCCTCTTCGACCATCCGGGCGATCCCACGGACCTGTCCTTCCAAGCGTTTTAGACGTTTCAAAGTAGCTTCGCGGTTTTCGTGCATGGCTCTCTTTTCGCATGGTAGCAGACAAAAAGTCGAGTGCGTGCGGAACCAAAGCTCACACTCCTGATCATATACCCTATGGGGGTATATAGAATTGAGAAATGCCCACGCAAGTAGATCGTCGGAGAAGCCAATGCCCAAAGACACACGCGACGTTGCAGACATTGATACAAACCCGGCCGAAGTGGCGGTGGGCAAGATAGCTGTGCTGTACCGGATGGCTCTACCAGATCATCTGTGCCCATCCGGTCAAAAGGCGCGCTGGCTGCTGGAACGTCAGGGATATGATGTCGATGACCGGCTTTTTCGAACCCGTGCTGAAGTTAACGCTTTTAAGGCCGAGCACGACGTTAAGACGACGCCCCAAGCATGGATCGAAGGCGAACGCGTTGGCGGCTAGGAGCGGTTCGATGTGTGAGTTGTTCTTGCAAGGAGAGTTTGTTGCGTTGTAGGGCTGCGATTTTGTTTTCATAGGCTTGAATGGAGGTTGGATTCGCGGCGTCGATGATGCGGGTTAGGAGTGCTTCGACCTGTTTGTCGGCAGACCGGATTTGTTCCTTGAGCGTTGAGACGGCGTCACTGGCTTGAAGCCGGTCCAATTCGATCAGTGCATCTTTGGCAGAACGCCACGCACGGTCCAAGTCCCAAACGACCAAGGCATCCCCCGCGTTAAGACGTTTGCGTATGTGCGACAAGAAATCAGCCCCGTTAACGATTTATTCACAATTTTCTGCGATTATTGGGGTAGTGATATTGCTTCTTGCCTCGCGGCAAGAAGCGGCGTTGGCTACAGATCCGACAGCACAGCATGCAACATCAGCCTTTGAGCGCATGCCAAGCCACAGTACGGTGATAATCCCGAGCGCATTCAGATAGAGCCTCCTATTGGCCGCTGGCGTCCGCTTCAAAGCCTTGAGAGAAAAATCGCTATCAGACTGCGCAAACCCAACCTTATCTCACAAAAACAGGGAACAATTGATCTTTGTAAGATATTTCAAATTTTAGCCATAATCGGCTAATACCGAACTCACGCATAGGTGGTATGGATTCGGTTTATGATAGTGAGATGGTTGGCGCTGATCGCCGCTGGACTTCTTTTCACAACGTTCGCTTCAGCTCAAGGCGCAGTTGATGCTGATACTGCTTAAGCACTAACGCACCAACTGTGCTCTCAGAGGCTTTCGAGGATTGGCAGTATCGGTGCATCCTGACGCAAGAGTTAGGTGAACCCATTGGCTGTGAGTTGTCACAGTCTGTACTGGTCGAGCAGGATGGTCGGCAGGTCGAAGTATTGAATATTGCGTTGTCGCGTGCTGTTGATCAAGCAAGCGATGTTGACTGGGCGCTTGTCATTCTCACACCAAAAGATGTGCATCTGCCATCGGATTTTGGCCTTTCATTTGGTAGCGCAGAGCCGCAGCTCATACGTTACCGCAACTGTAACGAAGTTGGCTGTTGGGTCATTGTGCCTGGGAATGCTTCGCTTATCGACACCATGAAGCGACAAGTTGAGGGCACCGCATATCTCCGTTTGCTGGATGGCCAAGTTGTACGGATCGTATTTTCGCTACGCGGTTTTACGCGCGGCTTCGATGCGATGTCACAAGCAGAGTTGCCAGTTGACCAAAGAGGTGTCAGCGAATGAGGGCAACGGGGCTAGCCGCGACGTTTGTGGTTTGTGGTTCATCCGTGATCGCACAAACAGCAATCGATGATGCTGCTGCTCAGGCAGCGGCAATTGAGCGAGAGAGATCACAACAACAGGTTGAGAGCCCGCTGCGAGCGCCCTCGGGTGTACGTCCCCAACCGCCTGTGCCAGCACGCACCCTTGATGGGCAGACGTGCATAGATGTTGATACGGTAGATGTCCGCGACGTGACGCTTATCCCGTTGAACCGGATTGAAGAGCTGGTCGCTCCTTTTGAGGCCCAATGTCTGGGTTTGGCAGAAATCAACTCAGTACTTGAAGCTGTCACATTTGCCTACGTCGAAACAGGCTACGTAGCTGCACGCGCTTTCCTGCCCGAGCAAGACCTGTCTGATGGAACGCTCAAGGTTGTGGTCGTCGAAGGTAAGCTCGAAGCGATTGTCATGAACCGCGATGAACAAAGCCTTCGCGGGCAGCGCGCCACCGCCTTCCCAGCGATGATTGGGGAGCCAGTCAACCTTCGGGATATTGAGCAGGGATTGGATCAGCTAAGCCGATTGCGTTCGGTTGATGCGACAATGCAAATCGCGGCTGGCGCTGAACAAGGTGGGTCCATTTTGGCGGTGAGCCGTGAGGCAGGCCGCCCCTGGCATGGCTCACTCAGTTTCAATGATCTGGGCAGCGCCTCTACCGGCGAATTTCAGACGCGTTTGAGCTTAGGTTTTGATGATCTGCTAGGGCTCAATGATACGATTGCGTTCAGCTATCAAAGATCTATGGACGATCATCCGCTGGCATTTTCCAATGATCGGCCAAACGGTGACACGTGGACGGCAAAATTTGAGGTTCCTTATGGTTATTGGACTTTTGCAATTGATGGAGATCGCAACGCTTACCGGTCCGAGATTGAAGGTGCACTTGGGCCAATTGAAACATCGGGGAACTCAAGCACCGCTGGCCTGACGGCATCACGCGTGTTGCATCGCGACCAAATATCGAAAACCACCCTGACCGGAACACTGACCGCCAAAGAAACTGAAAGCTTTATCTTGGGCAGCCGGGTCGATGTCTCGAGCCGTCGATTGTCCATCTTTGACTTTGATATCTCCCATAGCCGACAAGTCTGGGGCGGCCAGGGCTCTGGTTCAATCAGTGTATCTCGTGGATTGGACATTTGGGGCGCTCTTGATGACGGTGAGGCAGCCGATGGCTCACCCCGCGCGCAGTTCACGAAGTACGATTTGTCTGTGGGGTATTCACGTGACTTCATGGCAGCGACGCAACCGGTCAACTATGATGCACGTTTGACCGCGCAATGGTCTGATGATTTGCTGTTTGGCTCTGAGCAGATCTCACTAGGTGGAGACAGCAGCGTGCGTGGATCAGAGTCATCGCTTATGTTTGGCAATCGCGGCGTGATGTTGCGCAATGAGTTTGCCGCACCACTCAATGCATTTTCTGATCCCGCTTACGCCCGCACATTTGGCCAGCTCGTCCCTTATTTTGCATTCGATCTGGGGCGGATTGCGCCACAACCGTCATTTGACATTGCTGGCGGAACTTTGAGCGGCGCTGCCTTTGGTCTGCGCTCACAGGGTGGCCGCCTCGCCTTTGACATTAGCTATGCCGACATCCTGAGCCAACCGACTGACCTGCCAGAAAATGGCCCCGAAACCGGTGTCTTTGCGGCATCGCTGACCATCACATTTTAAGAATGACCCGCCGAACCCCGTGGAGACTGAAATCATGACAAAGCGTTCCAAGACTTACACATACGGTTCGTACAGCCAGCCCACAGGGCTGACAAAATTGGCGCGCAATACCATGAGCGCATTCATGAGTTTGCTGGTGGCCGCGCAGCCGATCATGGCCCAAACAGCGAATATCGTCGCCGATAGTGGTGGCACAGTCGTTTACGAAGCAGGCAATGGTGTGACGACTGTCGATATCGCTACACCCAACGCCGCTGGATTGTCACAAAACACCTATGAGCAATTCAATGTTGGTCCTGGTGGGGCGATCCTCAACAACTCAGACCAGTCCCTGGCACAATCGCAGCTGGGGGGTTGCTGCAAGGAAACGGCAATCTTGCGACAAGTGGTCATGCCACAGTGATCCTCAATGAGGTCAGCGGTACGACACGTTCTGTCTTGGAAGGTGCATTGGAAGTTCACGGTGCGTCCGCAGATGTCATCGTGGCCAATCCAAACGGCATTACCTGTGATGGGTGCGGGTTCATCAATACGCCGCGCGTGACGCTCACGACTGGTTTGGCCGAGATTGGTGCGACAGGGGCGTTGTCCGGATTTGCGGTCACAGGCGGCGATGTCTTGATCGGCACCAACGGAGCTGATGCGCGTGCGACAACGATCTTCGATATCGTCTCCCGTCGCATCTCTCTGCAAGGCCCAGTCGCAGCCGGGGGCGACTTGAGCCTCATCGCGGGTCAGAACGACTTTGACTATGGCAGCCGGTCAGCGACGTCACGCGGCAGCGATGGCAATGCACCCGGGATTGCCATCGACAGTTCTTTGCTTGGCGGGATGTATGCGGGCCGGATCAGCATTCTGGCGACGGAAGCTGGTTCTGGTGTGAACATGCAAGGTCAAATGGCCGCGAATGCAGGTGAGATGACCCTCACGGCTGATGGCCGATTGGTGATGGGTCAGGTTCAGGCACGCGGGCCTCTACGCGCGACATCTCAGTCTTCAACCGTCCGCGCAGAGCGAACGATTTTTTCTGACGAAGCTATCACGCTTCAAGGCCTGACGGCAGTCGAGATTGCCGAAAATACCCTTGTCGCCTCGCAATCTGATGTCGCGCTCGTTGGAAGTAATATTAGCCTTGAGACTGGCGCAATCGTTGCTGCTGGTGTGACATCTTCCGGCGCGCAAACGACGTCCGGTTCTCTTACGCTTTCGGGGACAGCAATTGACGCCGGAGAAGGTACTTTGGTTGCAGGCGCGAGAATTGCGCTTGAAGCCGCAACGGTTGACCTTTCTCGTGAGAATGCAGCAACCGCAGACACCGTTCGATCTCTAGGTGATGTGGACATCACAACCGGTACGCTCACGGCGACAAATGGGCAAATCCGTGCTGGTGATGTGTTGACCATTTCCAATTCTGGCGATGTAGCAATCTCAGGGGGTGATTTTGCGTCAGTCAGTGGCCTTGATGTGACGGCAGACAGCATCTCAGCAAATGCCACCCTGAACACGCAAGGTACCGCCAATCTCCGCGCAACTGTCGGGTCGGTCGTCAATGAGGGACGCGTGGCCGGTGATGCGGGTGCTAATCTCACGGCAGAAACAAGCATCACCAACGCCGGTGATGTTCTATCTCAGACGGTGGCGTCCCTCACAGCGGGTATGACGATAACAAATGCGGCAACGGGTCAAGTCGTCAGCGCGGCATCCCAACTCAATGCAAATGCGGTCGACAATGCTGGTTTGGCTGCATCGCAAACAGGTGCACTCTCGATTGCTTCTGATCAATCTGTGACAAACACAGGAACGCTTGTTGGTGTTTCTGCATTAGATCTGACTGTGGGCGGCCCGGTGATCAATTCTGGCGACATGGTGGCGCAGGGTGCTATCACAATCACCGGTCTGAATAATGGTGCGTCTGGTGCAATCACGAACCAAGCGGATGGTTTGATCAATGGTGGCAGTGTCGTCAACTTAAATGGTGCTTCACTCAACAATGGCGGTGCCATTGGTGCCGCATCAGGCGCTCTCTCTGTTGATGTGACAGGAGACATCACAAACACTGGATTGCTCTACTCTGGCACGTCTTCGAACTATCGTTTGGACGGCAACTTCACGAACACCAACGCAGATGTTCTCGCAGAGGCTGACATTGCAATCGTAGGCCTGACGGGGCCACGCGCCGGAAGTGTGAACAATGTATCGGGCACAATCGAATCTGTCGCAGGCAATCTCACGATCACTGCTGCGGATATCACAAACGAAAGACCCGCTCCGACAATCACAACATCTTCCACATCAGTTGTAACCGGCTCAAATAATCCTCCGAACCCAGGCCGGGGTGACACGACCTCCGCGACGCAAACAACCACAACGACGACGGTTGAAGAAGCGGTCCACAGTAGCGCGCCTGCGCAAATGCTGGCAGGATCATCAATCACGCTTGATGCGACGACCGTCACGAACGATTACAGTCAAATCGCCGCAAACAGAAACGTCACAATTCTTGCTGGGACGGTCACAAATACTGGCCGGGATCTGATTGAAACGACCGATGTTCGGGCGACAACATATTATGAGCAGCGGTATTGCGACACGCGTATCTTCGGTTTCTGCATCGACTGGGATACACGTCGGTGGAACACGACGCAAACCAGCCAAACAACCGCAACAGTTGATGCTGAGTTTGCCACGATTGAAGCAGGCGGCGCGTTGACGGCGCTGATCAGCGGCTATCTTGATAACGACGCCGTACGTGATGGTGCCGATCAAATCGGACTGACGTCAGGTGACCGTGCTTTAGCGGCAGCAGATGTCACGGCATTGGGCGGCGATACACTTTCTGATCTGACGTTGAGCATTGATACTGTCCTGGATCGTGGTGCACTCTTCGATCCCGCATCCGATCCGAATGCGCCGTATCTTGTCGAAACGCGCGCAGAGTTCATCGACGCCAGTCAGTATCTTGGATCCGACTACTTTCTGTCTCAGGTTGGTGGATTTAACCCCGATGAAACAATGCGCCGGTTTGGCGATGCTTATGTCGAAACCCGGCTTATCCGGGAGCAAATCTTTGCGCTGACGGGCGGTCGCTACCTCGCGGGCTCGCTTGATGACCTTACTCAGATGCAGGCCCTCTACGATAATGCGATTGATGCGCAGCAAGCATTGAACCTGACGGTTGGTGTGGCGCTGACACCTAGCCAAATTGCGGCACTCACATCTGACATTGCTTGGCTCGAGACACAAATTGTACAGGGGCAAGAAGTCCTCGTGCCGCGTCTCTATCTGTCTCAGGCAACGCTCGCCAATGTGGACCTCAACAGTGCGCGCATTGTTGGCGGCCAAACCACAATATTGGCTGGCGCAATTGCGAACTCAGGGATTATCTCGAGCGCAACAAATCTGGACTTGACGACGACGACTGCCTTCTCCAACGAGGGTGGTAGCCTGTTTGCCAATGCAGACATCACAATTGATGTAGGTAGTCTTTTTGCAAATCAGTCAGGTCAGGTTGTTGGTGGTGGCAATGTCGCCATTGACGCAGAGAATGTTCTCAACAACACGCTGATCTCTCGTGATGATATGCCTTCCGGCTTTACGGATAGAGCGCAGCAAACAGCACGTATTGAAGCTGGCGGAAATCTGCAAATCAACGCCTCTGGTGTTGTTGGCGCAATCGGTGGCGACTTTGCATCGGGTGACAATCTGACGGTCACCGCGGGTGACGGGATCGAGATTGGCGCACTTGTGCTCGAAACCAATCGCGAAGACACCATCAACGGCGGATATGACAACGCCTATAGCCGCACAAATACGCTGGCCAACATTGCTGCCGGGGGTGACCTGAACATCGCGACGGGCGGCGATCTGACAATCGAAGGCGGCAATCTCAACGCCGGTGGGGATGCCACGCTCGTTGCCGACGGAGCCGTCAATGTTACATCCGTGCAAGATGTCGATCAGCGCGATCTCAAACTGAATATCGACAGTGGTGGTCTCTTTGGGGTGGAAACAAACATCCGGCAGCAGGAGGCTGAGGTCGAGACGCAGCGCACAGTGATCTCATCTGGTGGCGGCCTGACCATTACCGCGAACACCGGTGATCTCACCATAGCTGCTTCCACACTCGAAAGTGGCGATGAAACACGCCTGACTGCTGGTGGTGAAGCCCGGCTTCTCACGGAAACCGACAGCACGTTCTCGCAAGACTTCTTGCGTGAGGAAGACCTGTTCTGGTGGAATGAGGGCGATGAGGGCGAAAGCATCGAGACTATTGAGATGGTGGAGATCCATGCTGACGGCGGCTTCACCATCGATGCAGGTGCAGGCATCATCATCGAATACGAAGCGCACGCCAATCTAGATGAAGCTTTGACCACAATCTCATCCCAGCCTGGACTGGAATGGATGGGGGACATGCGCACCAATCCGGATGTGGATTGGAACGCTGTCCAAGCGACAGTCGAAGAATGGGACTATGAGCAGCAGGGTCTCACTGAAGCCGGTGCGCTGCTTGTCACAGCAATTGTAACCTACGCAACCGGCGGTGCGGGTGGGCTGGTCGATACGCTCGCAACACAAGTTGCATCTGGCCTCAACGTAGCTGCAACAAATGTTGCGATGAATGCCGCAATCAAAGCAGGCATCAGTAATCTTGTCACGCAGTCTTCGGTGGCGCTTGTAAACAACCAAGGTGATCTGGCCGCTACGCTGGAGCAATTGGGATCAAGCGATGGTCTGCGGAGTCTGGCGACCGCTATGGTCTCTGCTGGATTCACAGCACAGCTTACCAACGCCGCAGGTCTCGGTGACTTTGACCCCAAGACTGCGACTGCAATGGAGAACACAGTCTACAGGGCGCAAACCGGTCTCATCAGTGCATCAGTAAACGCAACGGTTTCGACCGCTATCAATGGTGGTGATATCGGCGACAACCTTACCGCTGGCTGGACCAATGCCATGGCGATGGCTGGCCTTGCTGGGGTGCAGCATAGCATCGGCGATTTTGGTGAAGCAAATGGCCTGCCCGAAGGTAGTCTGCCAAAGATGCTCGCACATGCTGTCGCAGGAGGTTTGGCTGCAGAAGCTGCAGGCGGTTCATTTGCTGACGGCGCGATGGCTGCCGCATTGGCAGAAGCGCTAGGACCCGTAGTGGGTGGCAGCGGTCTTAGCAGCGATCGGCAAATTGAACTCCAACGTCTGCTCGGGACTACCGCAATCTTGTTGGCAAACGACGGGGATGCAGAAGGCGCAGGAATCGCGGCTGGAATCGCCGCTTCGGCTCATGAGAACAATTATTTGAACCATGAGGAAACTGTGCTTAGGGCGCGTGCGAAACGTCAGCTCGAAGAGTGTCAAGCAGAGACGATTTCTTGCACCGACGAAGTTTTTCTCGAATTGCAAGGAACCATTGCTCTGATGGATCTGCTCGACCAGGCGAGAGATACTGAATACTTGACTGCGTGCGGTGGCATGGGACAACTCCAGTGTCTTGCCGCACGTAGTCGTTATATTGAAGCGCAAGCCACCTTCATGGAGGCGAATTCAACTCTTGGAAATGAAGGTTATCTCAGTGCGTTTGGCGATGTATTTGACGACGTACAGGTGGAGTTCCAATCTGGTTTAGCGGTTGATCGGCAAGCAATGATCAATGGCGTACAAAAGGGCGTCGATTTTACGCAAAGAAACCTAAACGCGTTGGGTGGAGGCGCGGCGGGCGGTGCTCTTCTTGCAACCGCATATTTTGGTGGTGCTGCTATCGCGCAATGCGCAGCTAATCCAATTTGTCGAACTGAGTTGTCTGTTGCAATTGGTGAGGCTGCAGCTGGCGATGCGCTTGCGGCATCGACTCTGATGCCTGTCGTCGCGGTCGCTGGAAAAACAGCTATCGTGGTGGGTGATGATGTTGTCGGGTTTATTGATGAAGCAACCGGTGCTTTTGCCCGTAGTATCGATGTTCCTTACGATGCTCGCGTGATACGCAATGCTCTCGAAGAGAGCTATGGCACCGACAACGTCTTGTCGACGACAATCCCTCCACTCAATAAACCGAATGTTAGATTGGCCAACTCGGCTGTTGAAACCAGTGCTGGAGTAAATATCACATTCAATTCCAGAGGGTTCCCAGTTTTTGATGATGTGGCATTGTTTGATACCAGGTTTACGGCGGCGGATTATCGAACTCTTTCTTCAACAGCCCAAATGAGGGCCGCTACACAGAGCTTAAACGCCCAGATCGTTCTCGATCAAGGGCTATCCAATCGCTTTACTTCTGAACAGCTGTCCGCCATTCGAGCAGGCAATGCGCGCATACCCGGTCTTACTTGGCATCACCATGAGGATACTGGACGGATGCAGCTTGTTGCTGCTGACATTCACGGAGAAATACGGCATATTGGGGGAGATGCTATGTGGGACGGACGATGAAAGGGCTTAGGCTAAGCAAAGCGGATAGTTTTGATATTGCTCTCGCATTAACCTGCTTGGGCAAAGCTATCACTTGGCATGAATTCAAGGAATGGTCAGAAAAAATCATTCTGGAAAATGATGTTGATGATTTACCTGAGTACTTCTTTGAAATTCCAAGTCTAGATGTAGCGTCAGGGCTTTGGAAGGAAGACAAGCGACTGGGTATCTTTGGGTTTATACCTAACCACGACCTCAATGACAGCGAGGTCACGGCGCTTTATGCAATAGGTTACGAACGTAGGCTTGCTAACTTGCTACAACCGGAGCAGGCGCTCAATATCCCTTCTGAGTCTGAGGCTATTGCAGCTTCAGAAAAAAACCCGCGATCAAGACTTGAGTTTGAAAGAGTCTTCGAATTCCTGATCGCCAAGTAGTGTCCAGTGGGAACCATCAACTGCCGCAAGGTCGGGTTGGTATCATAAAGTTCGGCTCCCACCTTAAACTATAAAAATTGCAATGCATTAAGAACCTATTGAAGATGGTGTGGGTAAGGTCACATCAGGACAGACGCAGAACGTTGTCGTGAACTTGGCCGACACGAGTGTGACCCCTGCTCAGGTAATACAGCAATTGACTGACTACCCGATCCCCGGATTACAGAACGTGATCATAATTGACAGGAACGGCGTGGTTCTGACACCATTGACTTTCGACTAAGGCTAAAAAATGAAAATGGATATTCAGATACACTCCAAGCTTTCTCCCGAAAATGTCACGGTGAAGTTATCAGACACACTTGTGAAACTAAAAGTTAGGTTTGGACAACGATTCTGGTGTTCTGACGTGGCGCCGACTGGAGATCTTACCAAGGAAATCGTAATGGATGACTTTGGATTCCACAGTGTAAGCAGCCTACTTGTAACAGACACCACCAAACAATTTGATGACTTCGACACAGTAACAAGGTTGCTGAGAAGCGCTATCGGTGAAGAAAACTCCATAGTAATCTACGCTGACACCGGGAGACTCTTTCCTGAAATAGACTATGACTAGCCACGTTAGCTCTTGCATTCTACAGAACGAGATTGACTATAACTAATACCACCAATGAAGTCTGTTGTTCATAAATCGAACTGATCCAACTGCAATCTGATTGCTTCTATTCGCTACCGATCAAAACCAATATTCTTTGCTTTGCGTCGCTTGTTTTCTGCCCGATTTACTTCGGATTGTAACATGTAAAGCCGTATGGTCTTCGCCATCTGCTTGCATTCCTGCTTATGCCTATTGCGGATAACATGCGCACGTTCCAGCAGCATCCCTCGCTCTTCCATCTGCGCCAAGATCAATTCGTCGCGCTGTTCTTGATCGCGATGCGCGCATGAAAGCGCTTCGCGTTCGTTCGATTGGATCATCTTGCGACGCGCACCCGTCATCCGGTCAAATAAGCCACGAAGGCCTTTGTTGAGGCGATCAGATCGTTGTTTGGTTTCTGTGATTGGGAACGCAGCTGCACTCGGCGACCTTGATCGTGCAACGCAGCTGATTGCACATACTGCACTTGGGTGCGCCACAGGGGAAATAGGGTCTGGCGATTGCTCATCAGGGGCAATTGGTGCCTTTGCGGGTGAGCTATCGGCACTCCTCTACACTGACGCCGCTTTGAACAATCCGGAACTGGTTGGCGACAGCATCGCGGATTGGGAAAGCCGTGGCATCTTGATCGCTGAGCTTTCGGGGGACTCCTTACCGCAGCAGCTGGCGGAAGCGCAGATGTCGGTGCCGGAACGGCAGTCAATGCAGCCGAGAACAATGCGTTCTGGATCCCGGTCATTATTCTCGCCACGTATTTGACCTACGAAGGCGAAGGAAACCCGGTCGATGGGCTCATTGCAGTTGGCCGGGGTGAGGACATCGCATCGCAACTGATCGGAGCAACGGCTGAGCAGGCGGTGACGCTCTCCTCAGAATACTTCCCCGAAGGAACGGCTGCGGTGCTCAACGCAGCAGCAGCTGCAGGTGAAACGGCGGGGCTGATTGTTACCTACGTGGATGACACGACTGGCAACCGTGTGAGCGCGGCTTGGGATAGCCATCATCTAGGCCCAAAACCGGATCGCCGCAGCGCCGCAAGTCTGCTTTGAGCCCAGAGTGACAAGTGCTGTGCTGAGCACAAGTGTCCGCTTTCACGACGCTCACAGATGGGAAACGGGGCAGGTGAGGGGCGAAGTCATGACGTGGTAGAAAGTGGTCGAGCGGGTGGTCCCCCGCGCCGGTCGTTATCCCGCAACTTGGATGGACCACGATATGTCCGGGCATCTTCTCGAGGGTCCTCACTGTAACACCTCAGTGTAACAACCCACAAAAATGCCCCATGATTTCATAAACTTACTGTACTCACTCTGTAATATGATGAATGGTGGAGCCTAGGGGAGTCGAACCCCTGACCTCTTGCATGCCATGCAAGCGCTCTCCCAACTGAGCTAAGGCCCCATCCTGACAACGTTTCGCTGTGCAACGGTTGTCTATGCAGCGCACCGGGCGAGATCAAGTGCAAATCGCGCCCGCGCGGTTTGTTTATTCGTCGTCGTTTGTCGCGACGTCTGCCAGTTCATCCAACGACACCGTGTCATCGTCGTCATCTTCCAGCACATCATCGCCCAGATCAACGTCATCGCTGTCGTCGTCATCGTCGAGTACCAGATCCTCTTCATCAGAGGCTTCTTTTGCTTTCGCTGTCTGTGCGTCTTCGGCATCCGCGACCATTGTGCGGGTCTTGGACGTATCCACAGTCACCTCATTGCCCGTGTAGGGGCTGATGATTGGCGTGGCGTTCAGGTCGTAAAAGCGTTTGCCGGTTTCGGGGCAAAGGCGCTTTGTGCCCCACTCTTCCTTAGGCATAGGCTATCCCTTCAAAAATGTCGTCTTCCCTTGCGGGTGATCGGTGCCAACTGCCATAAGCAGGGGGCGTGTCAAAGCCTTTGGCACAGGAATGATAAGAAGTTGGATATGGGCCGTCATACGCTTGAAGGCAACCCCCCGATCGATGTGATTATGCGCCATTCCGCACGGGCCAAGCGGTTGTCGCTGCGAATCTCGCGGCTCGATGGTCGTGTGACCCTGACGATGCCGCATAGCGCAGCGAAACGCGAGGGAATCGCCTTTTTGCGCGCAAAAGAGGCGTGGCTGCGCGGTCATTTGCAGGAGATGAAGCCCGCGGTCCCAGTTGCTGTAGGACAGTCAATTCCGGTGCGCGGCGTCCTGACACCCGTCGTTTTAGGGCAGGGCAGGAGTGCGCGGATCAACACCGATCATATCGCCGTATCCGCGTTTTCGCCCGTTGCACCGCAGGTCAAGGCGCTGATGCGCCACGCGGCGCGCGATGCACTGGCGGCTGCCTCTGACAGATATGCCGGTCAGCTGGACAGAACCTATCGGCGCCTGTCGATCCGCGACACCAGATCGCGCTGGGGATCTTGTTCAAGCGAGGGTGTCTTGATGTATTCTTGGCGCCTGATCATGGCCCCGCCTGCGGTGTTGGATTACGTGGCCGCACATGAGGTCGCGCATCTGGTTGAAATGAACCATCAGCCTGCATTCTGGGATATCGTGGCGCGGCTTTGCCCGGATTTTGAAATCCACCGGCGTTGGTTGCGTGCTGAAGGAGATATTCTGCACCGCGTTATCTTCGATGATTGACCAACCTGAAATTTGTGATCACAAATAGCCTATGATGATCCAGCCGCGCCCACAAGATAGTACTACCGCTGCACATGAGCGCGTTTACCGTGCACTGCGCACGCAGATCATGCACGGAGAAATCGCACCCGGAGAGGCGCTGACACTGCGTGGCATCGGCAAAACCTACGACGTGTCAATGACCCCGGCCCGCGAAGCCGTGCGCCGTTTGGTGGCGGAAGGTGCGCTTTTTCTGTCGTCATCTGGCCGGGTCTCGACCCCTGCATTGTCGAATGAGCGAATTGAGGAGTTGGCTACACTACGCGCGCTACTTGAACCAGAGTTGGCATCACGCGCCCTGCCACGTGCGCACTTTGCGCTGATTGATCGATTGGAAGCGATCAACCAAGGCGTCAATCAAGTTATCACACGGCATGACGCAACGGGATACATTCGCATGAACCTGGAGTTCCACCGCACGCTTTATCTGCGCGCGCAGGCACCGGCGATGCTGGCGATGGCTGAAACTGTTTGGCTGCAATTGGGGCCGACAATGCGGGCGCTGTATGGGCGCCTGAATAGGACAGAGCCACCTTATCACCACAAACTGATCCTATCGGCGCTTAAGGCCGGGGATGAGCCCGGGTTGCGCCTTGCTGTACGGGCAGATGCCACGCAAGGCCTGCGGATGCTCAAAGGGTAGGTTGATAGATATCAAGGTCTTCGAGGGAAAGGCTCATCACACGCCGGAAATCTTCACCTGGCATGCCAATGCCATGCGCTAGATTTGTCAGAAAGTCGTACTCTGGCGGGATGATCCGGCCGCTGGCCAGCCCCACAAAGAATGCACCGCGCATCATCGTATCTTTCTCTGCGTCTCGCAGGCCTTTGCCAAAATCAAGAAAATCCTGCGGTGTCAGATCCATATCGATATGATCTGATATGCGTACGACTTCGGTCGATTGGATGTTCTGGCGGGTTAGGCGACTGGCTGCTTTTGTGATCAGCGTAATCTCATTCGAGGCAACGATACCGTCACATTTCGCCATGTAGCACATGGCCGTCAAAATGCGTTGTGTCGCCTTTTTGCGCATCGGTGATGACGGGTCCAGACCCATCAGCGATTTTAACCGACGCAGAATGACAGCAAACAGGGCAAGGCCCAGCGCGACCCAGATGCCATAGTTCTGGATGGTGCGCTGCATACTATTACGCGCCTCTGATGGCAGGCTTGCATCAATCAGGTTCAGCGATTGTGCCGTTTCCATTTGTTGGGGGCTGAAAGGCCGCTCAGCTTCTCCGGCGCATTGATCGATAGCAAGCACATAACCAACAATGCTGCTCGACATGGTGTATCCCAGAATGCGCAGATCGCTTGTTTGATGGCATAGGGATAATGGTGCACCACTGGGGGCTGTGATCTCGGTATCCGCGACATATTCGAGGCTGGTGAACATACCTGAATTGGCCGTAAAGGCTTGGGCCGGGCCAGAGATCAGAACACTCATCAATAGGGCAACAATGAAACGCTTCATGCGGGTTTCTCGAACTTGGTTAATCAACGGTGCAGCCAAAAAAACGCATAATCGTGGCGCAACTATGGTTTTATCCGCGTCTGATCGTGAAAAAAGCAAGCTTTAGACAAGGCAATGTGTTGTTTTTGCTACGAGTGTTCCTTCGGTGCCGCAAAAACAGCAGTCAGCCCGTCACATGTGACAGGCTGTGCCGAACACGAGCCGAGCCGTGGTTATGCATGAATAGCCCCATCGCCACAGGCGAGTGCGGCTTCACGCACGGCCTCGGAATAGGTGGGGTGTGCGTGGCATGTGCGTGCAAGGTCTTCGGCTGCCGCCCCGAATTCCATCGCGACGCAAATCTCATGGATCAGGTCGCTTACCATGGGGCCAATGATATGCGCACCCAGCACACGGTCGGTCGTGGCATCGACGAGGATTTTGACGAAGCCGTCGCCAGCGAAATTCGCCTTGGCGCGTGCGTTGCCCATGAAGGGAAATTTGCCGACCTTATAGGCACGGCCTTGTTCTTTCAGGCTTTCTTCGGTCTCGCCGACATTGGCGACCTCGGGGTGCGTGTAGATCACACCGGGGATCACGCCGTAATTCACATGCGGATGTTGGCCAGCGATGCCTTCGGCAACGGCCATGCCTTCGTCTTCGGCTTTATGCGCCAGCATAGGCCCATCGATGGTGTCACCGATGGCGTAGATACCCGCAACATTGGTTGCGTATTTGGCATCCGTCTTGATCTGGCCACGCGCTGACATCTCAATGCCCAGCGCGTCGAGGCCAAGGCCGTCGGTGTAAGGTTTCCGGCCCGTGGCGACCAACACGGTATCAGCTTGCATGGTGTGTTCGCTGTCATCTTTGCGCAACTTGTAAGAGACGGTGGCCTTGTTGTTCTTCACGGATACGCCTTGGACAGCGGCACCAAGCGTGAACTTAAGCCCCTGTTTTTTCAATGTTCTTTGGAAAACCTTGGCAATCTCGGCATCCATACCGGGGGTGATGGCGTCGAGGAATTCGATCACCTCAACCTCTGCGCCAAGGCGGGCATAGACAGAACCCAGTTCTAGCCCGATCACGCCTGCGCCGATCACCACCATCTTCTTGGGCACCTTGCCCAGTTCCAGCGCGCCGGTGGATGTGACGACTGTCTTTTCGTCGACTTCGACGCCCGGCAGGGAAGACGCTTCTGAGCCGGAGGCGATGACGATATGCTTGGCGTCATGCACCTCGTCTCCGACCTTGACCTTGCTTGGCTTCGGGGATGGAGCCCCAACCTTTCAGCCAATCTACTTTGTTCTTTTTGAACAGGAATTCGATGCCACCGGTGTTCTGGGCAATTGTCTCTTCCTTGTAGGTCAGCATCTGCTTCCAGTCGACGGACGGTGCTTTGCCCTTCAGACCCATGGTTGCGAAGTTGTGTTCTGCTTCATGCAGCATATGCGTCGCGTGCAGCATCGCCTTGGACGGGATGCAGCCCACGTTCAGGCAGGTGCCGCCAAGCGTTTCCCGCCCTTCGACGCAAGCCACTTTCATACCCAGTTGGGCGCAGCGGATCGCGCAGACATAGCCGCCGGGGCTTAGCACCGATTACGATAACGTCATAGCTGGACATGAAGGTCTCCTTGGGTGGCACAGCCAGTGCATATGTTTGTCATATTATTGCTGACAGTATCATCAGCATGGTTGAGAGAAACCCCACAAACCAGATCAGCGAACGCCAGGGGGCGAGGCCGAGATAATAGGCGGGGATGTAGAGGATGCGGGCACCGAGATAGACCCAAGCACAAGCGGCACTAAACCCGGTGCCCTTGTCACCAAGTGTGATGACGACGACGGCGATGGTGAAAAGGATCAGTGCCTCGAAATGGTTGTTCATTGCGCGGATCAGGCGGCCGGTCTTGTCGCTGACCTGTTCGACCATGGGTTTACCCATGCGGCTGGTGTCGCGGGGTGAGAGGGTCTTGCCGGGGCCAAGTTCGATGTTAGCTGGGACGGCCATGAGGCAGAACTGGACGCCTTGGAGGAGGGCGGCTAGGCCTAAGACGGTGAGTTCGGGGGTCATGGGGTTTGCACGCTTTGACTTTTCATTGCGCAATACCAATTGCCGCAAGAATCTCTACTTTTGAGAAAACAAGAAAGATTGCTGCTAATATCAATAAAAACAGTTGACCCTTCTCATATCTATTTTGTTTCAAGCCAAGTTTGCTCTTCTCGTTCTCTAACATCGTCTTGAATTCTGCCTGAAACTCGGGCCGAGTTTGAGCAACCTTAGATGCGTCCTCTGCAATTGTCTTGCTCATAACCATCGCGGTGCCAACGCCATCAAGAAACTTCAACCCTAGTAAAAAACTGACTGACCAAAAGAGTAATGAAATGAGCAACAAACGAGTGTCCAAAGTGGTGATGTTTGGATCAATGGTCGCAAGGGCGTATCCAATTCCAGCGCCTGCAGAACTCATCAAAAAGTAGCAACGTCGCTCATTGGCTCGCCACATCTCGAATACGATTTCTTTTGATGTACTCATGAATTATGAACCCCGCCCGGCTTGCCGGGCAGCGCCCGCCCCGAGGTCCGGGCGCTGCCCTATGTTGCATTAGAGGTCCATCAACAACCGCCGTGGGTCCTCAAGCGCTTCTTTCACGCGCACAAGGAAGGTCACCGCCCCTTTGCCGTCCACGATCCGGTGGTCATAGGAGAGTGCGAGATACATCATCGGTCGGATCACGATTTGACCGCCAATCGCCATCGGACGGTCCTGGATTTTGTGCATCCCAAGGATGCCCGACTGTGGCGGGTTCAGGATGGGCGAGGACATGAGCGAGCCATAGACCCCACCGTTGGAGATGGTGAAGGTGCCGCCCTGCATTTCGGCCATGCTCAGCTTGCCATCACGCGCTTTGGCGCCTTTTTCGGCAATCGTTTTTTCAATCGCGGCAAAGGACATCTGATCAGCATCATTGATCACCGGCACCACAAGACCCGTGGGTGTGCCTGCGGCGATCCCCATGTTGACGTAGTTTTTGTAAACCACGTCGGTGCCGTCGATTTCGGCATTCACCTCTGGCACCTCGTTCAGGGCGTGCACGCAGGCCTTCGTAAAGAAGGACATGAAGCCGAGTTTGACGCCGTGCTTCTTAAGGAACAGGTCTTTGTATTCGTTCCGCAGCGCCATCACCTCGGTCATGTCGACCTCGTTGTAGGTGGTGAGCATCGCGGCGGTGTTCTGACTGTCTTTCAGACGCTTGGCGATGGTCTGGCGGAGGCGGGTCATTTTCACGCGTTCTTCGCGCTCCGCCTGTGACGCAGCGACCGGTGCGCGTGGGGCGGCAGCAGGCGCAGGGGCAGGGGAGGCCAGTGCGTTCAGCACATCCTCTTTCATCACGCGGCCATCTTTGCCCGTGCCTTTGACGTTGGATAGGTTGTTTTCGGCCATCAGTTTTTTGGCTGATGGGGCGTCTTCAACGTCTTTCGCGGCTACCGCGGGTGCAGGTGCTGCTTCTGCCTTGGGCTCTTCTTTCTTGGCTGCGGGTGCTGGCGCTGCATCGCCTTCGGCGATTTGGGCCAACAACGCGTCAACGCCGACGGTTTCGCCCTCGGCGGCCACAATCTCGGACAAGGTCCCGGCAACCGGGCTTGGTACTTCAACCGTCACCTTGTCGGTTTCCAGCTCGCAGAGCATTTCATCAACGGCCACGGCATCGCCGGGTTGTTTGAACCATGTGGCGACAGTGGCCTCTGTCACGGATTCGCCAAGGGTTGGGACGCGGACTTCGGTGCTCATTACTTTGTTCCTTTGATAGTCAGCGCATCATCGACGAGGGCTGTTTGTTGGGCTTTATGCTGGCTGGCCAGACCTGTGGCGGGCGAGGCGGCTGCCGCGCGCCCTGCATAGACGGGCCGTGTGTGTTTGGCTTTGATCCGGGTGAGGACCCATTCAATGTTGGGCTCCATGAAGGACCATGGGCCCTGATTCTTGGGTTCCTCCTGACACCAGACCATTTCGGCGTTCTTGAACCTTTGCAGCTCGTTGACGGCCGATTGTGCGGGGAACGGATAGAACTGTTCGAACCGCATGATGTAGACGTCTTTGATGCCGCGCGCGTCGCGTTCTTCCAGCAGGTCGTAGTAGACCTTGCCCGAACACATGACGACCCGTTTGATTTTGTCATCAGCGACCAGTTTGGTGTCCGAGTTGCCTTGCTGCGCATCATCCCAGAGAACACGGTGGAAGGAGGACCCAACGGTGAATTCTTCCCGCTTGGACACTGCCAGCTTGTGCCGCAGCAGTGACTTGGGCGTCATCAGGATCAGCGGTTTGCGGAAGGTCCGGTGTAGCTGACGGCGCAGCAGGTGGAAGTAGTTCGCTGGCGTCGTACAGTTCGCCACGATCCAGTTGTCGCCGCCGCACATGGTCAGGAACCGCTCCAGACGGGCGCTGGAGTGTTCGGGCCCTTGTCCTTCGTAGCCATGTGGCAGCAGACAGACGAGGCCAGACATGCGCAGCCATTTGCTTTCGCCCGAGCTGATGAACTGGTCGAACATGATCTGCGCGCCATTGGCGAAATCGCCGAACTGGGCTTCCCACAAGGTCAGCGCGTTGGGTTCTGCCAATGAATAGCCGTATTCGAAACCAAGGACCGCGTATTCGGACAGCATCGAGTCAATGACTTCGTACTGTGCCTGCCCGTCGCGGACGTGGTTCAGCGGATAGTACCGATCTTCGTTTTCCTGATTGATCAGGCCGGAGTGCCGGTGGCTGAACGTGCCGCGTGTACAGTCTTGGCCGGACAGCCTGACAGGGTAGCCTTCCGTCAGGAGAGAGCCGAACGCAAGCGCTTCGCCTGTTGCCCAGTCGATCCCTTCGCCGGTTTCGAACATCTTCGCTTTGCTGTCCAACAGGCGGCCAACGGTCTTATGCAAGGGGAAATTCTCGGGCGCTTTCGACAGCGCCTCACCGATGGCATTGAAGGTCGCGTCCTCAATTGCGGTCACGCCGCGCTGGTAGTCTTCGTCCTTGCGATCCAAGTGAGACCACTTGCCGTCCAGCCAATCGGCCTTGTTGGGTTTGAAGTTCTTGCTTAAGCTTTCGAATTCTTCATTCAGGTGCGCCTGGAACGCGGCCTTCATGTCTTCGATTTCGCCTTCGGGGATCAGCCCATCGCTGACCAGCCGTTCGGTGTAAAGCGTCAGCGTAGTCTTTTGCTTTTTGATCTTCTTGTACATCACCGGGTTGGTGAACATCGGCTCGTCGCCTTCGTTGTGACCAAAGCGGCGGTAGCAGATGATGTCCAGCACCACGTCTTTGTGGAACTTTTGACGGAATTCTGTGGCGACACGGGCTGCGTGCACCACCGCCTCTGGATCGTCACCATTCACGTGGAAGATCGGCGCTTCCACCATCAGCGCGATGTCGGTGGGGTAGGGGCTGGAGCGGCTGAAGTGCGGTGCCGTCGTAAAACCGATCTGGTTATTCACGACGATATGCATGGTGCCGCCGGTCTTGTGACCTTTCAGGCCGGAGAGACCAAAACCTTCGGCCACAACGCCCTGACCTGCAAAGGCCGCGTCTCCGTGCAGTAGGATGCCCATGACGCGGGTGCGGTCCGTATCTTTCTTTTGGTCTTGCTTGGCGCGGACCTTGCCAAGAACGACGGGGTTCACGGCCTCAAGGTGCGAGGGGTTCGCGGTCAGTGAAAGGTGCACGGTATTGTCATCAAAGCTGCGGTCTGAGGACGCACCAAGGTGGTATTTCACGTCACCCGACCCATCAACATCCTCAGGCTTGAACGACCCGCCCTGGAATTCGTTAAATATCGCGCGGTAAGGCTTTTCCATCACGTTTGCCAGTACCGACAAACGACCCCGGTGCGGCATGCCGATAATGATCTCATCAAGGCCCAGCTGGCCGCCGCGTTTGATGATCTGCTCCATCGCCGGGATCAGGCTTTCGCCGCCATCAAGGCCGAAACGCTTGGTGCCCATATATTTGACGTGCAGGAATTTCTCGAAACCTTCGGCCTCGACCAAGGAGTTCAGAATCGCCTTGCGCCCTTCCTTGGTGAAGGCGATTTCCTTGCCGTAGCCCTCAATCCGCTCTTTCAGCCAACCGGCCTCTTCGGGGTTGGAGATGTGCATGTATTGCAGGGCGAAGGTGCCGCAATAGGTGCGCTGCACGATGGCGATAATTTCGTTCATCGTTGCCATTTCGAGGCCAAGGACGTTGTCGATAAAGATCGGGCGGTCCATGTCTGCAGCAGCGAAGCCGTAGGACGCCGGGTCCAGCTCAGGGTGCGGTGTGTTTGCGCGCATGCCCAGAGGGTCGAGATTGGCAATCAGATGGCCCCTGATCCGGTAGGCACGGATAATCATCAGCGCGCGGATACTATCGAGCACGGCGGCGCGGACCTGCGCTTCGCTGAGTGCGACGCCTTTCTCGGCGGCTTTCTCCTTGATCTTTTTGCCAGCTGCTTCCGGCTCGGCGGGCCACTGACCATCGAGGGCGGCGGTCAGATCATCGGCAGGGGTAGGGGGCCAATCGGCGCGGGCCCAAGAGGGGCCAGCGGCCTCGGATTTCGCATCCGCTGGCGCATCGCCCAAGGACCGGAAGAACGCCTGCCAGCTTTCATCGACTGCACCGGGGTTATCGGCGTAGCGGGCGTAAAGTTGCTCCACATACTCCGCGTTATGGCCTTGCAGGAAAGAGGAGGCGTGGAAGACGTCGTTGGGGGAATGATCGTTCATGAGGGGACCTCATTGCAAGGAAAGTCGGTTGATGGGTACTCAGGGTTACTGATGGCAAAGTAAGCATTGGGGAGTAGATGTGGTTCTGCCGGGTCAAGCAGTTCTTCTTGCGAGGATGCGTCTGGCAAGACCAGTTCAACGAAAGTGGGTTTTTCGCCATCGCAAACGTGCCATGACAACAAAGGCCAATCAGGACCGTAGGTTGATCTTGCTGGGTGTTCTCCAAACCGCTGCTCAAAAGTTTTGACCAGTTCAGTCGGCGATTCCTCTCTGATAGCCGCGCTACAGCCTACGCCTAGCGCTTCAATACTGAAGTCTTTCATTACAGTAATGTGGCCACCAACAAACTGCCTTTTGAAATTGCCGCCAACTTCCTCAGTTGTCGCAACAATTTCAGTTCGGTAAAGCCGATAGCGTTCGGCGTAGGAACCTCGGTCAGGCAGTTGGGCATAATTGGTCATCACATTGCCTGGACTAAGAAACATGACAGTTGCAGCCGCCGAGAATAGAACTGCCGTCGCATTGGAGACAGGCGCTTCTATCCGCTCAAAAGAACCTTGTGCGTCAAGTGCCTCAAGAGTGAGACGCGTGTTCGTTGCACCCACGCAAGCATCAAGTAGGTCGGAAATTACCTGCTCTTGCTGGTTTGCGCTCGATGGCTTCGGAATGGGCGACAGGCACAGCGCGAGAACGCCAACTTTGCAAGTCGTCAAAAGCCCACCGAGCAAACGTGTGACGTCACAGTTTGATAACTGAAACGACGTCGCAAAACCGGTCTTGATGGCTGTCGCGGGTCCCATGTGTTTCTCCGTAGGGCGGGGGCTCCCCCGCCGTTGTTTGTGTGGGGCAGGCCCTGACCTACCCAATCGCTTCCAGCACAGCCTCGCCCAGTGTCGCCGGGCTGTCGGCCACCACGATCCCCGCGGACTTCATCGCTTCGATCTTGCTTTCCGCGTCGCCCTTGCCGCCAGCAACAATCGCCCCGGCGTGGCCCATGCGGCGGCCGGGAGGGGCTGTGCGCCCGGCGATGAAACCGGCAACCGGCTTCCAGCGCCCCTTTTTCTTTTGGGCGGTCAGGAATTCGGCGGCTTCTTCTTCGGCCGATCCGCCGATTTCGCCGATCATGATCATCGAATGCGTCTCGTCGTCATCCAAGAACATATCCAGCACGTCGATATGTTCGGTCCCTTTGATCGGGTCGCCGCCGATGCCAACGGCAGTGGACTGGCCCAAGCCGCTGTCAGAGGTCTGTTTCACTGCTTCATAGGTCAGCGTGCCGGAACGTGACACAACGCCAACCGATCCGCGTTTGTGGATGTGGCCGGGCATGATGCCGATTTTGCAAGCGTCGGGTGTGATGATGCCGGGGCAGTTGGGGCCGATCAGGCGCGAGGTGGAGCCTTCCAGCGCCTTCTTCACACGCATCATGTCCAAAACAGGGATGCCTTCAGTGATGCAGATGATCAGTTCCATTTCGGCATCGATGGCCTCAAGGATTGAGTCTGCTGCAAAGGGCGGGGGCACGTAGATGACAGAGGCATTGGCCTCGGTCACGGCTTTCGCCTCATGCACCGAGTTGAAGATCGGCAGGTCGAGGTGGGTCTGCCCACCTTTGCCGGGGGTCACGCCGCCGACCATTTTGGTGCCGTAAGCAATCGCCTGCTCAGAGTGGAATGTCCCCTGCGAACCGGTGAGGCCCTGGCAGATGACTTTGGTGTTTTCGTTTACGAGAATGGCCATGTTGTTTGGTCCTTGAATTTGCTTTCTTATGCCGCCGTTACTGGGGCTGGATTTAGGTCAGGGGCTTTTGCAGGCCCTCAATTGCGCTTCGGACGAATTGAGTGTGCGGCCGTAAATCTGTGTCAGGTCGTTGGCTAGCACGTGCATCACAATTACTTGCATATCAGCGTTAGGGAACGCTATCTGCCATTCGAATTGTACGGCATCACTGTTCCGCCGCAGCGGTGTGGGTGCTGGCAAATCCCAAAGATCGGCAAAGGCGTTAGTTAGGTCTGGTCCAAACTTATCTCCGGCGCCATAGACGCTGACCGAGAGAGCCGACTGCATTCTTCCGTTTCCAATCTCGTACGAACCGACCAGATACGAGGAACCGCTTCGATCGCCGTATTCGAATGATGTGTACCCTTCTCCCACCTCACCCTGTCCAGTTGGCAAAAGGTTGTACGCTGCCGCACTGGTCTCTGCGTTCTCTAGGCAAGGCATTTGAGATCGCACTTTTTCGAATAATTCCGCTGCTTCCTCTGGGCTAAGTGCCAACACAGAGGAACCTGACAACCCAACCATCAGAGCAGTTGCAAAGAGGAATTTCAACGATCTACCCCTTCACCGCCTTCACGATCTTCTGTGCGCCGTCTTTCAGGTCGTCCGCCGCGATCACGTCGACGTCGGAGTTGTTGATGATGTCCTTGCCCTGCTGCACGTTCGTCCCTTCGAGGCGGACGACTAGCGGCACTTGCAGGCCGACCTCTTTCACCGCTGCCACCACGCCCTCGGCGATCACGTCGCAGCGCATGATGCCGCCGAAGATGTTCACGAGGATGCCTTTGACGTTGGGGTCAGAGGTGATGATCTTGAACGCCTCGGTTACTTTCTCTTTGGTCGCACCGCCGCCGACGTCGAGGAAGTTGGCAGGTTCGGCACCGTAGAGTTTGATGATGTCCATTGTCGCCATGGCCAGGCCTGCACCGTTCACCATGCAGCCGATTTCGCCGTCGAGTGCGATGTAGTTGAGATCAAATTTGGACGCAGCGAGTTCTTTCGGGTCTTCTTCTGTCTCGTCCCGCAACGCGGCCACATCGGCGTGGCGGTAGACCGCGTTGCCGTCGAAGGCGACTTTGGCGTCGAGCACTTTCAGGTCACCACCGTCGGTCACGATCAGCGGGTTGATCTCCAGCATCTCCATGTCTTTCTCGACAAAGGCTGTGTAGAGCTGGCCCATCAGTTTCACGCATTGCTTGACCTGATTGCCCGACAGGCCGAGTGCGAAGGCCACGCGGCGGCCGTGGAACGGCTGGTAGCCCGTGGCGGGATCAACGGTGAAGTTAAGGATTTTTTCAGGGGTTGAGGCCGCGACCTCTTCAATATCCATCCCGCCTTCGGTGGAACACACAAAGCCGATGCGGCTGGTCGCGCGGTCCACAAGCAGGGCGAGATACATTTCTGTTTCAATGCCGGAGCCGTCTTCGATGTAGATACGGTTGACCTGCTTGCCTGCGGGGCCGGTCTGGTGCGTGACCAATGTGCGGCCCAGCATCTTTTTGGCTTCCTGCGCGGCTTCCTCGACCGATTTGGCCAGACGCACGCCACCGGCTTCCCCTGCGTCAGCCTCTTTAAACTTACCCTTGCCCCGGCCACCTGCGTGGATTTGCGCCTTCACGACCCAAAGCGGTCCGTCGAGTTCGCCAGCGGCGGTTTTGGCATCCTCTGCGCGGGTCACAGGGCGACCATCCGACACGGGCGCGCCATAGCTGCGCAAAAGAGCTTTGGCCTGGTATTCGTGAATGTTCATGGGGACAATTCCAATTTGGCTACAGTTGGTCGCAGCTAAACATGGAAAAATGCGCGGTTATAAGCGAAAAATGCCAAATCATCCGAAATTCGCACATTTGTGATCACACTAAAAATTGCTGTGATCACAAATTAGCATGTCGCTTGGTTTTTATTGGCTTTATTCAGTTTTTAAAGATTCGTGTTGATGGTAGCAAAGATGCTATGGCGAAAGACGACACAACTTGGGCCGTTGTCGCGACGGTGGATGAGCCGCCCGCATTGGTGCAGGCGTTTGTGGCGTGGCATCTGTCTTTGGGTGCCGCGCAAGTGTTCATCTATTGCGACCGCCCCGACGATCCTGTGCGGGATATGCTGGCGCATCTGACCGCGGTCACGGTGGTCCCTTGTGATGAGGCGCATTGGCTCAGGGTCGGCAGGAGCCGTCCGCGTCGGCATGAAGTACGGCAGGTCCGCAATGCGCGCGACGCCTATGCGCGCACCAAGGCGGATTGGATTTTGCACTGCGATGCGGATGAGTTTATCTGGGCCGGTCGTTCTGCCTCATCGGCGCTTGGAGACGTTTCAGAAGAGGTTGAATGTCTGGCCGTTCCGGTGGCAGAGCGCCTTGGAGTACCGGACGAGAGCATCTTTGACGGTGCATTTCGGCGTCCCTTTCGCGAACCGACCAAGACGGGGCGTCAGCTATTTGGTCCCGACTATGACCTGACCTATCGTGGCCTGACAGGCCATTCGCAGGGCAAGGGTTTTGTGCGCTGTGGCCGATCTTTGCAGATGTCGATCCATCGTCCACGCCCATTGCAGATTGATGGGGAGGTGGTGGTAGCACGTGCTGATGTGAACGCGCTTGAGCTGTTGCATTTCGAAGGTCTGACCCCGGTACAATGGACCTTTAAACTGTCTCGCATGGTGCATGCCTTGGCCGAGATGGATGGCATGCCGCCGTCAAAACACCGACGCCGTCAGGCAGATGCGTTGATCGCGGACCCAAATGACAGGTTGGGGCTGTATCAGCGCTTGAAATGCCCAGATGATGCGACCGTTGCGCTGTTGAAGCGATTTGATCTTTGGGCTGATCCTCCATTCGATCCCACCGCAGCCATTCAACACTACTTCCCGGATCAAGCCGTCGATCTGACGCCGCAGGCCATTGATGCATGGCTGCGACGCAAAAAGGCGCGGGTTTTGTCGTTTCTGCACAGCGACTGATAGCAGGAGCAAGGTGATCTAGTTGAAAACGATCATGTAGAGCCCCGCGTCGCCACCGAGCATCCGGCTGAACTGGTTGAGGCTTTGACCCGACATGCGTGTCCCTTCTTCCAGATAGGGCAGAACACCTTCGCCTTGGATGATTGCGATGATGTCGATCTCGGGTGGATTCTGCATAGCTTTGGCAAGATTGATGCCTGCACCGCTGCCCAATCGCCAGTGCGGGATCAGCAGGTCACCTTTCAGGACGGCCTCGGCCTCTGCCAGGACCATGCGCCATTGGCTGCCCACGTCAGCGGGAAACTCGAGCGGCAGGACACTGGTCTGGTTAGGGTTCGGGATCCATTCCAGCTTGTCGTCGGTTTCGGTTGCGACGCGCGACCAGAAGGTCTGGTTGTCGGCGATCATGGCAAGGAAGTGGGCATGCGCGTTGCGTGACCGTTCCACATCGGGCTGGCCTTCAATGGCGTGGATGAACATCGCCACGACGTCGACCCAATTGTCTTCATCCGGCATGAAGATCATTTGACGGCTACCATCGTTAAGGGCTTCCATGGCCGCGGCACTGTCGGTGACGCGTTGAATAGCGGTGGTGGGATCAAGGGCCAGAACCGTTTCGCTGACCCCGGACAGCAGGTGCGCATAGGCTGACAGCCATGCGGCGTCCGAGGTGTCAAAGCGCACGATGGGTGGCGTGGCTGTGCCATCCAGCCCGCGATTGAGCTGTGAGGCGGCCACTTCCAACATACCTTCGCCAGCTTCGCGCGTCCCATTGGCGTTGATATCGAACCATAGATCAGCGGTGTTGATTGTCACGCCAACATCGTCGGCATCGGTGATCGTGTCGAGCGCGGCGAGGCTGCCCGCAAGATCGTCAAGGGCGGTTGCGAATGTATCGGCGATAGCTTCCGGCTTGAAGGGGACGGCATCCGGGTTTGGTGGCAGGGGCAAGCGCAGAAAGGGCAGGTCGCTCATCTCAGCCATGTCGCGGTTGATTTGCGTGGCGTAAAGCGTTTGCAACGCGCCTTCAATGGCGCCTAAGAAGCGGACGCCGCCGAGTGCAAACTGGTCAGACGCGGTTTGGTTGGTGATTGCGGACAGGTTGGCCTCGGTCGCGGCGAGACCGTTTTGTGCGATCATCGCAGAATAGTCCGTTTCGGCATTGGCGGTCGTGGCAATGGTGATACTGGCCAAAGCGATGGCAGTTGGGAAACGCATGTGATTACTCCTTCTAGCTATTTGAACATAATTCATGAACATTGTTCAGTCAAGATGCAAAAAGAAGAGTGCTAGCGTAGCACCCTTCTTCGATCTGTTTTAAGACAGGCTGTCGTCGATGCCTTTGCAGGCCTCAACCAAACCCTTCACGGCGTCGACGGATTTATCGAACATCGCTTGTTCTTCTTTGTTCATCTTGATCTCGACCACGCGTTCGATGCCACCGGCACCGATGACGGTGGGCACGCCAACGTAAAACCCATCAAGGCCGTAAGCGCCATCAACATGAGCTGCACAAGGCAGCAGGCGCTTTTGATCTTTGAGGTAGGCTTCGGCCATTTCGATGCCGGATGTGGCAGGGGCGTAGAAAGCGGAGCCAGTTTTCAGCAAGCCAACAATTTCGGCACCGCCATCGCGTGTACGCTGCACAATCGCGTCGAGCTTTTCCTGTGTCGTCCAGCCCATGTCCACCAGATCTGGCAACGGGATGCCCGCCACTGTGGAATAGCGTGTCAGCGGGACCATCGTGTCCCCGTGGCCGCCCAGAACGAAGGCTGTGACGTCGCGCATGGAGACATCGAATTCTTCGGCAAGGAAGTGACGGAAGCGTGCGCTATCCAGAACACCGGCCATGCCGCAAACCATATGGTGGGGCAGGCCAGAGAATTCGCGCAGCGCCCAAACCATCGCGTCCAGCGGGTTCGTGATGCAGATAACGAAGGCGTTCGGCGCGTGGGCTGCGATGCCTTCGCCAACGGATTTCATGACTTTCAGGTTGATGCCCAGCAGATCATCGCGGGACATGCCCGGCTTACGGGCCACGCCAGCTGTGACGATGCAAACGTCTGCGCCAGCGATGTCTTCATAGCTGTTGGCACCTTTGAAGCTGCCGTCGAATTTGGCAGCCGGGCCGCTTTCGGCGATATCAAGCGCCTTACCTTGTGGGATGCCTTCTGCGATATCGAAGAGGACAACATCGCCGAGTTCTTTGACAGCTGCGAGGTGTGCAAGCGTGCCGCCGATTTGTCCGGCGCCGATAAGGGCTATCTTGGGTCTGGCCATTGAAACAGGTCCTTTGGTGATTTGGTTTCGGCAATTGGGGTAAGGGTTTGCGGCCCTGCGCGCAAGAGTGCCGCATCGCGGCATCGGCCAATGCCTGGTGGCCAAGCTGACGTCAAACCGCTAACGAGACGTGAATGAAGGACAAATCGGTGTGCTCAAGTGATTGACTTCGGATGGGAATTTTTTGTGGTCGGCATCCCAGCTATCATATTCGGCGGGATTTCGAAGGGTGGTTTTGGGTCAGGTGCGGCATTTGTCGCTGGCGCGATTCTAGCGCTTGTTGTGCCGCCGGGCGTCGCTTTGGGCATCGTTTTGCCACTGTTTATGCTGGTCGATGCGGCGACGCTGAAACCCTATTGGGGCAAATGGCACTGGCCATCTGCCAAGGGGCTAATGATTGGCGCGATACCAGGATGCATCATTGCCGCGTGGTTGTATGCGTCGGTGGATGCAGATGTATTCCGGGTGTTGATCGGGCTGATTTGCCTGGCCTTTGTCGCCTTTCAATGGTCGCGCGCATTGGGTTTGCTGACCGTCAAACAGATGCCGTTTTCGACACCTCTGGCTTGGTTTGCAGGTATGGTGAGCGGATTTACCAGCTTTGTCAGCCATGCGGGCGGGCCGCCCTCGGCGGTGTTTCTGCTCTCACAGGGTCTTAGTAAGACGGCATATCAGGCGACCACCGTTGTCGTCTTTTGGGCGATCAATTGGATGAAGGCGGTCCCCTATGTGTTTCTGGGCATCTTCAGTTGGGACACAATCATGGGCAGCTTGGTCTTGGCGCCCTTCGCACTGCTTGGGGCATGGATCGGCGTAAAGGCCCATCACCTTGTCCCCGAGCGTCTGTTCTTTGGTCTGACCTACGTGTTGTTGGTGCTAACCGGTGTCCGGCTTATCTGGATCGCATTGGCGTAAGCCGGACCGCCGACGTCAGCTTTGGCTGTCAAAGTTCGCCAAAGGTTCGTTCACATATTGATAGGCTTGCCCGGCGGCGACCAGACAGGTTGGCCCGCCCGGGCGCGTCACAGTGATCGTCCACGATCCGGTGTCCATCGAGGCAAAGACCTCAACCACCGCATTGTCGCTGCCCAAACCGATGGATTGCTTGCTTTCACCATAGCGTTCGCCCAGCCGTTCGACCACCGTCGCGTGGTCTGCACAATTGCCGGTTTGCGCCTGTGTCTGTTGTGCTGCGATAATCATCGCGCCAATCCCGAAGGACATCAGAAAGAGTGTGCGTCTCATTTGGTTTCCCTTTTGCGAAGTCGGTCACAGCGAAGTGCCGCGACCTTGCAAGTGGATCAAATTGTCCGGGCAACATGCGCTAAATTGGTTAACACACCGTAACGATGCATCCCGTCGCTGCGTTGCGGCATTTTTGCCTTGAATGATCCGCTCAAATCTGGCGTTCTCAGCGCAACTTTATTGCGAGGAAGATTCGATGCATAACCGCCCTTACCGTTCCGCACTTTACATCCCCGGGTCCAAGGATCGGGCGTTGGACAAAGCGCGCGGGCTGCCGGTTGATGTGATCCTCTTTGATCTGGAGGATGCGGTCGCGCCCGATGCCAAAGTTGCGGCACGCGATACGCTGTATGCCGCCTTGGCGGATGGCGAGTATGGTCAACGGTTGAAGGTTGTGCGGATCAACGGGCTTGATACTGAATGGGGTGCCGCTGATGCCGCCGCCGTTGCGGCGATGGAATGCGATGCGATATTGCTGCCGAAGGTAAATGGCCCCGCAGATGTGGACGCGCTGGCGGCCTTGGTCCCTGATCTGCCGATGTGGGCAATGATGGAAACGCCGCAAGGGATTTTGAACGCGCAAAGCATCGCGGCGCATCCACGGATTGCGGGGTTTGTGCTGGGGACGAATGATCTGGCGAAGGATTTGAATTCGCGGACCCGCGCCGCGCTGATGACATCCTTGCAGCTTTGCATGTTGGCCGCGAAGGCTGCGGGGATTGTGGCGCTTGATGGCGTCTATAATGCGTTCAAAGATGAAGATGGGTTGCGGGCTGAATGCGCCGAGGGTCGGAACATGGGCTTTGACGGTAAAACACTGATCCACCCGGCGCAGGTCGCGATTGCGAATGCCGCCTTTGGCCCGACCGAAGACGAGATTGATCTGGCCCGCCGCCAGATTGAAGCCTTCGAGGCCGCCGAAGCGGAAGGGCAGGGGGTTGCTGTGGTCGATGGTCGCATCGTTGAGAACTTGCATATTGTCACTGCGCGGGCGACGTTGGCGAAATCCGCAGCTATCGCCACGTTGGAGACTTCATGACACTTCTTGTTGCAGGCGTTGCCCTTTGGTGGGCGGCGCATTTGTTCAAACGACTTGCACCGGGGCCAAGGGCCAAGCTGGGTGAGCCCGGTAAAGGCCTGGTCGCCATTCTGATTGTGGTCAGCATCGTGCTGATGGTGCTGGGGTATCGCGCCGCTGATGGTGCGGTGTACTGGGGTCGTGATCCGATGTGGGTTGGGATCAATAACCTCCTGATGATCTTGGCCTTCTATTTCTATGCGGCCAGCGCGGCGCAGGGTGCGAAAATCTGGCTGGGGACGAAAGTACGTCACCCGCAACTCACGGGTTTTTCGATCTGGGCGATTTCGCATTTGCTCGTGAATGGTGACACACCGTCATTCGTTCTGTTTGGCGGTCTTCTGGCTTGGGCGGTCGTTGAAATCTTGTTGATCAATGCGCAGGACGGACCTTGGCAGCGGCCTGACCGTGCCCCGGCGAAGAAAGAGGTTGTGGCGATTGTTGTGACGGTCGTTGTGATGATCATTGTGATGGCCATTCACTATGCGCTGGGCGTGACACCTTGGGGATAAGCGAATGAAGATTTACAGATTGCTGACCGAGGACGATACCTCGGACTTCTGTCACAAAGTGTCTGAAGCGCTGTCCAAGGGTTGGGAACTTTATGGCGATCCGACTTATGCCTATGACCATGCCAATGGCGTGATGCGCTGTGGGCAGGCGGTGACCAAGGATGTCGACACACCGTATTCCAAAGACATGAAACTGGGGCAACAATGAGCAAGACAAATGCAGGCCGGTTTTTTGAAGACTATACCGTCGGCGATGTGATCACCCATGCCGTGCCGCGTACGATTTCGGGTGGAGAGCGGGCGATGTACCATGCGCTTTATCCGGCGCGCGGGGCGCTTTATTCGTCGGATGAGTTCGCCCGTGCCTGCGGCCTGCCTGCGTCGCCAGTGGATGATCTGGTCACCTTTCATATGGTGTTTGGCAAGACAGTACCGGACGTGTCGATCAATGCAGTTGCGAACCTGGGCTATGCGGAGGGGCGTTGGGTGCGCCCGGTTTATCCGGGCGATACGCTGACCTCGCAGTCTGAAGTGATTGGGGTGAAGCAGAACTCGAATGGCAAATCCGGCGTTGTCTGGGTCCGCACCACCGGGCGTAATCAGCACGACGAAGAGGTCCTGAGCTATGTGCGCTGGGTGATGGTACGTAAGCGCGGGGATGGCGATGCGCCTGAGACAGTTATTCCAAAACTAACAGATGCGGTTGCGGCAGCGGATATTGTTGTGCCGGAGGGGCTGACCTTTGCTGACTATGACTTCACGCTGGCGGGTGAGCCGCATCGCATGAGTGATTGTGCAGTGGGTGAAGTGATCGACCATGTCGATGGCGTCACCATCGAAGAGGCTGAACATATGTTGGCCACCCGCTTATGGCAGAACACTGCGAAGGTGCATTTTGATGCGACCAACCGGTCCGATGGGAAACGGCTGATCTACGGTGGTCATGTGATCTCGCTGGCGCGGGCCCTGTCCTTTAACGGGTTGGCCAATGCACAGATGATTGTTGCGCTGAACGGCGGTGCGCATGCGAACCCCTGTTTTGCGGGGGATACCGTACGCGCTTGGTCAGAGGTTTTGGATATGGCTGAAACTGATGCCCCGGGTGTAGGCGCAATCCGACTGCGGCTTGTTGCGACCAAAGGCGATGCGGATGTCTTGCGCGGCGATGATGGCAAGTACAACCCCGATGTACTGCTTGATCTGGATTATTGGGCACTAATGCCGATCTAGCCGATCAGTTGTGATTTGCGCGCAGCTCAACCGCCGCTAGGGTGACCCTATGCGTGCGATCCTTTGCGCCAGCCTGATGAATTTTGCCACGCCGGCGCCTGCCTGCGAGGTTGCTTTGATGTTGGCGGTGGATGTTTCGGGGTCGGTCGACCCGGACGAATACCGCATCCAGATGGACGGGCTGGCAGCGGGACTGCTTGATAGTTCGGTTTCTGCGGCGCTGGTTGGTGGACAATCGAAACTGGCGCTCATGCAATGGACTGGGACCAGCCGCCAAGAGGTTGTGATCGGTTGGTCCACCATGCATGACGATACAGATGTCTTGGCCTTCGCCAATCAGGTGGTTGTGACGCCCCGCATCTGGCGCAATTTCTCGACCGCGATTGGCGAGGCCTTAGTGTTGTCACTGCCCTACTTTGCGCAGGTCCCAGAGTGTGAACGTTATGTCGTCGACATCTCGGGCGATGGGCCGAGCAATGAAGGACGAGTTCCCAACGCGGTCTGGCCAGAGCTTAGGGCGGCTGGTGTGACGGTGAACGCGTTGGTGATCGAGGCAAGTGTGCCGGGGCTGACGAGGTATTTCGAAAGTGACGTGATCACAGGGCCCGCCGCGTTTGCAGTGACTGCGAATACCTTTGAGGACTATCCAGCGGAAATCAGGCGCAAGTTGTTGCGCGAACTCACCAAGCCATTGGCGGCGCTTGATCCTTAAGTTTTCAAAATTTGTGATCACGCTTTTCAAAAGTGTGATCACAAGCTCCAAAAACTCAACGTCTCGTGACCATTTTTCGCACGATTGCAGGCTTGCCGTGCGTGACTCTGCGGAAAGAATGGTGCAAAAAGAAATCAAAGGCGTCGTCTTGCCGGGCGGCACAAGCCAACGAAGGGAACTGTTATGGCTGACGTGAACCGGGGCAATCGCCCGCTGTCACCGCATTTGACGATCTACCGTCCGCAATGGACGTCCATGTCCTCAATTCTGGTGCGGATCACCGGGAATGCACTGATCGTTGCCGCATTGATGATTGTCTGGTGGTTCGTGGCTGCAGCGGCCGGACCAGATGCATTTGCGACAGCGAACGGGTTTGTCACCAGCTGGTTTGGCGATCTGGTCATGACGCTGTCTGTGTTGGGGCTCTGGTATCACTTGCTAGGTGGTTTACGCCATTTGGTCTGGGACAGTGGCCGTATGCTGGACGTCGACAAGTCTGAGATGGCGGCGCAGATGATGATGGTGCTGTCGATGCTGCTGACCATTTTCACGATCATCGTCGTATAAGGGGGCGCATCATGGCATTTTTGACTGACCGCAAGCGCGCTTCTGGCATGGGTTCTGCAAAAACCGGGACCGAACATCATTGGCAGATGATGGTGACCTCGGTCGCGCTGTTGATCCTGACGCCACTGTTTGTCTTCACCTTTGGGTCCATCCTCGGCTCTTCCTATGAAGAGGTGATCGCCTATTACCAACGTCCGTTCCCGGCGGTGGTTGCGATCCTGACCTTGCTGGTTGGCTTTTTTCACTACCGGTTGGGCGTGCAAACCCTGATCGAAGATTATGTCCACGGTTTCGCCCGCAAAGCGGCCATCATCGGCATGATCTGTGTGTCTTATGCAGCGGCGGCTTTTGCGATTTTCGCAATCATCCGCATCGCCTTTTAATTCTTTCGGAGCAACCTCAAGATGGCAGCCTACGAATACGAAACACATACCTATGACGCGATTGTTGTAGGGGCCGGTGGCGCTGGGCTACGGGCCACTTTGGGTCTGGCCGAGCAGGGGTTGCGCACCGCCTGTATCACTAAGGTCTTCCCGACCCGCTCGCACACTGTGGCGGCTCAGGGCGGGATTGCCGCATCGCTGGGCAACATGGGCCCGGATAGCTGGCAGTGGCATATGTATGACACGGTGAAGGGCTCTGACTGGTTGGGTGATACCGACGCGATGGAGTATCTGGCGCGTGAGGCACCCAAAGCGGTTTATGAGCTGGAGCATTATGGTGTGCCGTTTTCCCGCACCGAAGCGGGCAAGATTTACCAGCGTCCGTTTGGTGGTCACACGACCGAGTTTGGAGAAGGCCCTCCGGTACAACGCACCTGTGCGGCTGCTGACCGAACTGGCCACGCGATTTTGCACACCCTTTATGGCCAGTCGCTGAAGCAGCAGGCCGAATTCTATATCGAATACTTCGCCCTTGATCTGATCATGTCGGATGATGGCATCTGTCAGGGTGTGATCGCGTGGAAGCTGGACGATGGCACTATGCACGTCTTCAACGCCAAGACTGTTGTTCTGGCGACAGGTGGCTATGGCCGCGCGTATTTCTCTGCCACATCCGCCCACACCTGCACGGGTGATGGCGGCGGTATGGTCGCCCGTCAGAGTCTGCCTTTGCAGGATATGGAGTTTGTGCAATTCCACCCAACCGGCATCTATGGCGCTGGGTGCTTGATCACCGAAGGCGCACGTGGCGAGGGTGGTTATCTGACCAATTCCGAAGGCGAGCGGTTCATGGAACGCTACGCGCCCAATTATAAAGACCTCGCACCACGTGATTATGTCAGCCGTTGTATGACGATGGAAATCCGCGAAGGGCGCGGGGTTGGTGCCAATGGCGATCATATTAGCCTGAACCTGAACCACCTGCCGAAAGAGGCTTTGGCCGAACGTCTGCCCGGTATTTCAGAAAGCGCGCGTATCTTTGCGGGTGTGGACGTGACGAAAGAGGCGATCCCAGTGCTGCCGACGGTGCACTACAATATGGGCGGGATCCCCACGAATTATTATGGTGAGGTGCTGAGCCCTACCAAGAAAGATCCTAACCGCGTTGTGCCCGGCCTGATGGCAGTGGGTGAAGCGGGTTGTGCCTCTGTGCATGGTGCGAACCGTCTTGGTTCAAACAGCTTGATCGACCTTGTGGTGTTTGGCCGCGCGGCTGCGATCCGTGCCGGTGAAGTTGTCGACCGGGAAGCGCCAAATCCGACGCTGAACCAAGCGTCAGTGGATCAGTGCTTTGATCGCTTCGATGGGTTGCGCCATGCGAAAGGCACTGTCAGGACCGCCGAACTGCGTCTTGAAATGCAAAGGGCGATGCAGGCGGATGCGGCGGTTTTCCGCACTGACAAGACGCTTGGCGAAGGCGTCAAGAAGATGACAGCAATTGCGGAAAAGATGGATGATCTGACTGTCACCGACCGCAGTCTTGTCTGGAACAGCGACCTGATGGAAACGCTGGAACTGACAAACCTGATGCCAAACGCGCTGGCCACCATTGTGGGGGCTGAGGCGCGGAAAGAAAGCCGTGGCGCGCATGCGCATGAGGATTACGCGACGCGGGATGATGAAAAATGGCGGGTCCACACCATCAGCCATATTGAGGACGCGAAGGTAAAGCTGAGCTATCGCCCTGTCATCACCGCAGGGCTGACCACGGAAGCGGAAGGCGGCATTTCCGAAGCCAAGATTGCGCCGAAAGAGCGGACGTTCTGATGCGCTTGATGGCCGCCCTTGGTGCTGCTTCAATGATGCTGGCGGGTTGCATGCAAGACCTTGGCCCTGCGGGTGATGTGCTGGCACGCGACGCGGCAAAAGGTGTGGTCAACACAGCGGTGCAGGCGCGGTTCCCAGGTGTCGATGCGCGGCCTTTGACAGACTGCATCATCGACAACGCATCTTCTGCTGAGATTATCCAGATTGCTGAAGGTGCCATCGTCGGTGCCAATGCTGCGACAACAGACCTGATTGTCAGGATTGCGGAACGCCCCGATACAATCAGATGTACGGTGAACAATTCTCTTGGATTGAACGGGCTGACCCTATGATGCGCATTGCGATCGCTTTGAGTTTCGTGCTTGCCGCCGCATGCACACCGATGACACCAGAGCGGGCCGCAGACCGCTGCGAGGAACGGGCACGCGCCGCGCAGGGGCCCGAAGTGGGCGTGACGGTTGGCGCCAATAGCAACTCTGGCCCATTTGCAAGCGCCGGTATCAGCGTCAGTCTGGATGCGATCCGTGGGCTTGACCCGATTGCAGTCTATGAAAGCTGCGTTTTGAATTTGACCGGCGAGCCGCCTATCAGGCCGAAGCCCGCTTACGCGCGATATAAAGGTTGAGGCCCGCGCCTCAGACGGAAGGAATGACAAGATGGTACAACTGACACTTCCCAAGAACTCCCGCATGAAAGTGGGTAAGACCTGGCCCAAGCCGGACGGTGCCACGAATTTGCGCAAGGTCCAGATTTATCGCTGGAACCCTGATGACGGGAAAAATCCGCAGTTGGATACGTATTTTGTGGATATGGACACCTGCGGCCCGATGGTTCTGGATGCGCTGATCAAGATCAAAAACGAGATAGACCCGACGCTGACTTTCCGCCGGTCCTGCCGTGAGGGGATTTGCGGGTCTTGCGCGATGAATATTGACGGGATCAATACGCTGGCCTGTATCTATGGGATGGACGAGGTGAAGGGTGATGTGAAAATCTATCCACTACCTCATATGCCAGTGATCAAAGATTTGATCCCGGACCTGACCCATTTCTATGCGCAGCACGCGTCTGTCATGCCGTGGCTTGAGACCAAGACCAATCGTCCAGCCAAAGAGTGGAAGCAATCAATCGATGACCGCAAAAAGCTTGATGGCCTGTATGAATGCGTGATGTGCGCATGTTGTTCGACCTCCTGTCCATCATATTGGTGGAACGGTGATCGGTATCTGGGGCCAGCGGCACTACTTCATGCGTATCGGTGGATTATTGACAGTCGTGACGAAGCGACCGGCGAGCGTCTGGACGACCTTGAAGATCCATTCAAGCTCTACCGCTGCCATACGATCATGAACTGTGCCAAAACTTGCCCGAAGGGTCTGAACCCGGCAAAGGCGATTGCGCATATCAAAGGCATGATGGTCGAACGGGTGGTTTAAGGCACCTACCGCATTGCTGGATTCCGTCGAAAGGAGGGCTGTCGTCCGCTGCTGACGCTCCCCCGGAGGTTATGCGTATCGCATCACCATATATTTTTATATCTGAGAAGATGAAGAGGGTCGGTTTCTCGTATGATCGTCGGGGAAGCGCGCGGCGGATATCCGAATTTCTGTAGACGCCGCTACATGTGCGGCATTTTTTCTCCCCGCGCTGTGTAGTCAACGATTTGAGCAATCCGCTTGAGCCGCGTTGATTGTGTTTTGGCCAGTTTCAACCAACGTAACAAGTTACGCCTGTAAGACGGCGCGCTTTGATCGAAATTCTGCGCAGCAATCGACAAGCTATCAAGTGCTGTGCGCAAATCGTCGGGCACGATCAGTGCATCAACATCGGCCCAATAGTCCCACAGCCCATGTTCTTTTGACGCGGCAATTGATCGCAACCCTGCGTTGGTCATCCGTCCGTCCGCAATCAGCCGCGCTGCCCGGTCTTTGTAGCTTTTGGCCCAAGCTTGCGTGTAGCGTGGTCCGATAACTTGCATTGTCCGGTCGTGGTCCAACTTACGCCGAATACCGTCGATCCACCCAAATGAGATGATCTCATCCAAGATGTCCTGGGTTGATATGAATTTGTCAGGTACGCATCTCTTGAATGTCACCAGCCAGATGTTCTCAGCTTGGGTGTGATGAGTGATTAGCCAACAGCGCAGTTCCGCAACTGAACTCACGTGCACTTTTTCAAAGCGCTCCGTGGGGATACGGGCCACTACGCTACCGCCATCGCGAGAGCAGCGCGTTTGTCGATGCGGCGCTCTTTGCGGAGATAAGTATGATATAAAACCGGAACGCCGATCAGTGTCAGGATTGATGCAAAGCCCAAACCGCCCATAATCGTAACCGCCATTGCGGCGAAGAAACCGTCCGCCAGCAACGGGAGCATCCCGAGGATTGTGGTGCGCGCAGCCAAGACCACCGGACGCAGGCGGCTAACGCTAGCCACCACAATTGATCTATCCTGTGGCAGCCCTTCAGCCTTTTGGGCGTCAATCTCGTCAACGAGTACAATCGCGTTTTTGATCAACATACCCGATAGCGACAAAAGTCCCAGCATCGCTGTAAAACTGAACGCCAAGTTCGCATAAAGCAGCCCAACGGCGACACCATTGATTGCCATCGGCACGATTGTCCAGATCACCGCCGTTTGTCGGAGTTTACCAAATAGCAGCAGGGTGATCAGCAGCATGGTGCCAAAGGCCAGCGGCATTTGGCGACCCAGCGAGGCTTGTGCCTCGCCCGCACTTTCAAACTCACCACCCCATTCCAAACGGTAGCCTGTTGGCAGGTCAATCGCTTCGACCAGAGGGCGGATATCCGCAAAGACAGTTGGTGGTGTTAGCCCTTCAATGACATTTGCCTGCACTGTGATTGTCGGAACACGGTTCCGGCGCTCGATGACGGGATTCTGAGCCACTACAGCAAACCCGTCGATGACTTGGCTAAGGGGAAGGTATCCGCCAATGGCGTTGGAGTATACGATCTGATCCAAGAGTTGACCGTCACGTGCGGTCTCTTCACGCGGCGTGCGTACAATGATGTCAATTAAACGATCACGCTCTCGGTAGGTGCCAGCTGGAATGCCGTTGGTGGCCAAAGCGATGGCATTTGCAATGTCGCCACGGGCGATACCGGCTGCTTGCGCGCGGTCCTCGGCATAGATAGGGCGGGTTATGATCTCCTGTTCACGCCAGTCGCTGTGTTCACTATGCAGAAGTGGCGTCGCGTCACGCAGGATATCGGTCGCTTGTCCGGCAAGTTCGCGCAAAACCTCGGGGTCGGGGCCCGAAAAGCGCACCTCGATGTCGGAACCGACAGGCGGGCCATAGATGATCCGCTTGGTTTGAAGTTCTGCCCAGGGCAGCGCTTTGATTCCGAATTGATCCAGTTCTGCCCGCAGTTCTGGGATCGCTTCTGAGGCCGTCGCGTGGATCACCAATTGACCGTATGAGCTGTCGCGACGGGCCGGGTTATAGGTGAGTATGAAGCGAGTCAGACCTTGCCCGATGGTGGCTGTGACGGCTTCGACATCGTCGCGCGCCAATAGCCACTCCTCGATTACCGCCAAGTCATTGGACACTTCGTCAATTGCGGTGCCTTGGGCAGCTTTATACTCGAGATAAAACAAAGGGGTGTTGGCAGGCGGGAAGAACTGTTGCCTGACCTGTGCAAATGCAATGACGCAGGCGACAGTCGTCCCGATCAGCCCAAAAATTACGAGCCAGCGAAATTTCAAAGCCTGTCGCACCAGACCGCCGTAGGCGCGAAAAACGGCACCGTTGTAGCCAGTGTCATCCCCTATGAGATCACCAGTTCTGAACAGGTAGTGACCCAGAAGCGGGGTGACAGTCACTGCGACAAACCATGACAGCAGCAGAGAAATCGCAATCACGGCAAATAGAGAGAACATGAATTCGCCCGTCGCGTCAGGTGATAGGCCGATACCCGCAAAGGCCATGATGCCGATGATCGTCGCCCCCAGCAGTGGAACTTGGGTTTTCTTTGACGCAGTATCTGCAGCCTCGCGGGATGTGCGCCCTTTGCGCATTTCTTGCTGCATGCTTTCGGCGATCACGATACCGTTGTCGACTAACATGCCCATTGCAATGATCAGTGCACCAAGACTGATACGTTCGACTTTGACATCAAGCAGATACATAAAAAAGAAGGTGGATGTGACTGTCAGCAACAGCGATACACCAACTACAACTGCGGCGCGCCGTCCCATGAACAGTGCCAAAACCCCGATCACGACACTCACTGACATCGCTAGCGAAACAAGGAAGCTGCCGTTGGCATCGTCCACCACGCGATGTTGTTCGTAGATGGGTGTGACCGTAACGCCCACTGGCAACAGGTCTTCAAGGATATTTAGTTCAGCCTCAACGCGCTGACCGACGGCCACGATGTTCTCAGATAGCAATCCAGATACGCCAAGAGTAAACACCTCTTGCTCGTTGTGACGCACAATGTGTTCTGGATCATCGACACGACCCCGGCTGACTTGAGCGATATCGAGCAGGTTCAGAACCTCACCCTGAAACCCGAATGTGAGGCCGCTTATCTCGCTTACACTGTCCTCTGCCGAGGGGCCTTGAATCCGCAGATTTGCGCTTCCGTTGCTGACAAAGCCTGTTGGGTTTATTGCCGTTGACGCATTGATCACGCCAAAAATCAGCCCTGGATCAATGCCAAGAGATGACACGATCTGAGAGGATGGTTCGATAAAAATCGCCTCCTCCGGGAGCCCCTGAATTTCGACGTTTGCGACGCCTTCGACGGTCAGCAAATCCCGGCGCATGAAGGTGGCGATATCCCAGATTTCGGCATCTGAAAACCCAGGGGCCGACACGGCGTAAAGAATGCCAAACACATCGCCAAAGTCATCGTTGACGATGGTAGGCAGTGCATCAGAAGGTAAAGCCGCGCGCGCATCCGCGACCCGGTCACGCAGGTCGTCCCAGATTTGGGGCAATTCATCGCCGCCAAACTGGTCTTTGACTTCAACCTCGATCACCGAACTGCCCTGGGTGTTGCGCGATGTGACCGTCTTGATTTCGTCCATCTGCTGGATCTCAGCTTCCAGTACTTCCGAAATCTCCGTCGCGACCTCTTTCGCTGTCGCACCGGGATACGGCGTAATGACGAGCGCGGATTTTAGCGTAAACGTTGGATCTTCTAGTTTCCCGACTGACACATAGCCAACTACGCCACCGACCAGTGCGAATGCCATGAAGAGCCATGTGTAGATTGGATATTCAATCGAGAAACGCGCAATTTTCATGGCTTACTCCACGCTCATGCCTGTGAATGGAAGTACGGTTTCGCCATCGCGCAGCATTTGAACACCTGCGCCGACGATCCATTGATCCGGGCCAAGCCCGGTCACAGTAAGCGTTGTGCCATTGGCAGAGGTTACACTTACAGGCACCAGAGCAACCGTCCCGTCTTCATTGTCGGCATTGGGAACGTAAACCATGACCTGTGCGCCATCACTGGTAACCTGAACCGCTGACGGGGGTAGAGTGATCGCGGTAGTGTCGGTGTTGCGTAGCCGCGCGGTCACGGTCATTGACGCACCAGGAATAATGGCTTTGGGGACTTGGTTGGAAGGCAAGGCAAGGGTAACGCGGTAGCTTTGGCCGATGTTTTGAGTTTCTGCGTTGAATTCACGCAAGGCCAGAGGTACTTCACCATCAAATAAAGGAGATGTGCCAACAAAACTAAGGCTGGCGACATCGGTTAGGCTCTGGAATAGGCGCTCTTGCACGTCGATTTCAACACAGACCTCGGACATGTCGTGCAGGCGCACGATGGGTTGACCCGGCGTTACGTTGGCAAAGTTTGGCGTTAGGCGGGATGCCACGAGTGCGCGAAAAGGCGCATGAAGTGTGGCATCTTCAAGGGCATCTGTCGCTTCACGCCAAGACACAACGGCAAGATCACGGGCCGTCTCGGCGTTTTCTGCCTGTGTGGCCGATGCGACATTTGATTGTGCCAGTGTTTGTGCGCGTGTCAGGTCACGATTGGCTTTCGCAAGCTGCAGCGTTGCACGCTCTACCGCTCGTTCAAATGGTGCCAAATCCATCGCGGCAATTTGGGTGCCTTCGTCCAGAAACTGGCCTTCTTGGGCATCAAACATGATCAATCGCCCACCAACTTCAAACGACAGGTCAACCGTTTCGCGCGCCACGACCTGACCGAAAAAGACCCGTTCCAGCTGTGCTGCTCCGCCCCCAGCCTGGATCAATTTGACTGCCCGTATTGGCGCGGGATCGCCCGACGGTGTCAAAACCCGTGTGTCTTGGGCATGCAATGGAAAGGCCAAAGCAAGAGTGGCTACTGTTAAGATCGTGGGCTTCATCTGTCGGCTTTCTGTTGGGTACTGTACCGTACCTAGAGTGTGCCCGGGAGACGGCAAGGCAAAAGAGTACGATCCAGTACTTTCCATTTGCCATTTTACTGGTTAGGTACGTTTTATGAGCAAACGACCATCATATGACCGCATTCTATACACGGCACGCCTACTGTTTTTTGAACGCGGGTTTGAAAAAGTGTCGACTGATTTGCTCGCACGCGAAGCTGCGGTCTCCAAAGCGTCAATCTACCGGCATTTTGATAATATGGCAGATATCCTGCGATGTGTGACCGAAGCCGAGGCTGCGAAGTTCCGTGAACTGACGCCGCCCAAGACCGAAACGATTCCGGAACTGCGCGAGGCTTTGGTCCACTATGGCACTAAGCTTCTGACGTTTCTGAACGCTGCCGACACGATGGAATTCGCGCGTTTGATGCATGAAGAAGCGCGTGGCAATCCGCATATTGGGCAAACGTTCTTTGACGCAGCCTACGGTCAGACTCAAAGGGATTTTGCCCTGATGTTCCAGTTGGCACAAACGAACGGCGCTTTGTCGGATGCAACTCATCCAATGGACATCGCCGAAGACCTGATGGGCTTGCTTGAAGGCTTAGGCATGGTGCGTGTTCAATTGGGCGTCATAAAGGTACCGTATGTCGACATCCAAAAGCGTACAAAGCGCGCAGTAGCCACGATTTTAAGCATGCATGAAGTGATAAAGCAAACCGGCACCTGATAGAGGAAGGCGCCCTATAACTGTGATCTCACGCAAATCATTTAGTCTGATCGGCAAGCTTGTGCAGAACAGTAACAAGGAGTGGTCTGCTGCGCAAAACGGATATTGCAACCCACTGTTGAACTCGTCTTAGTGAGATGCTTGAGCAGTTATCAAATCGTTTGCTGGACAGCCCACTTCCCCTTGAAGAAAGTGTCCAGAGAATGTCGCGTATGACCCGCGACCTCCGGTTTCCAAAGACAAGAGCCGCTGTAAGACATCCGTTTTCGGGCTCTTCACGCAACGCGGGACAAGCTGAAATGGCGGGCATGGTCTATGTCGAATTGAACGCCATAAGCGGGTGGGATTGTAGGCTTCCGACAGCTCGTCTTGGCTTCATCAGACAGCGTACTATCGATGGACGGCAGTATTCCAATTGATGCTAAATGGGTTTGTGGGCACAGGAACAGGGCTTGCCGATATTGATTGTCTGACACAGATGCCTAAGAATTTAGCGAACATTACGACCGCCCCAATGCTGAAAACATCAAACGAAAGAGGTTTGTTGTAAGGGCCGACCCGGCACAGGGTAGGGAAAAGCCCCGCATGACATCTATGAAAATGCAGCCGTCAGTGCGATCTCGACCATATCCCCAAAGGACCTCTCGCGGTCTTTCGCTGGCAGTGCTTCATGTGTGATCAGGTGATCACTAACTGTCAGGACCGCCAAGGCACGTCGTTTGTGGCGCGCTGCGAGATTGTAGAGTTCAGCCGCTTCCATTTCGACACCGAGAATGCCGTGGCGGATCATTTGTTCGGTCAGGTCCGGGCGTTCATCATAGAACACATCCGAAGAATAGATGCCTCCGACATGAGTTGGTACGCCTTTCGCTTTTGCTGCTGCCTCTGCTGATGATAGCAACCCGTAGTCGGCGCAGGGGGCGAAGTTGAGTTCTTTGAAGATGCCGCGTGATGGTGTCGACAATGTCGATGCCGTCATCGCCAAGATCACATCCCGAATCCCGACATCATTCTGCATACCACCGCAGGAACCAATACGGATTAGTGTTTGGACATCATAATCTTTGATTAGCTCGTTGGCATAGATCGACAATGACGGCATGCCCATGCCTGACCCTTGTATCGTCACCGGATGCCCATTCCACATACCGGTAAAGCCCAGCATACCCCGAACTTCGTTGATGCAACGCGCGTCGGTCAAAAATGTTTCTGCCGCCCATTTCGCGCGGTAGGGATCGCCCGGCATCAGGACGGTTGGTGCAACGTCGCCTTTTTCAGCGCCGATATGGATTGTCATGGCTGGGCCTTTCTGTGTTTTGGCCCAGCCTAAGCGCAGTCGCGCAAAGGGGAAAGCTAGATTTCCATTGCGTCGGGCGATGTTCCTGCCTTGATGGCCGCCTTGAACCATTCAGGCTGACGCCCTTTACCTGTCCAGGTTTGGTTGGCATCAGCAGGGTTTTTGTATTTTGGTGCTGAAGCGGTCTTGAGGCCTGCTTTGCGCTTGCGGGTTGGTTTGGTAACTGCGCCATCTGTCAGTTCAGCCAAAGAAAACCCATGCGATGCAGCTGCTTTTTGCGCGGCAGCAAGTGCTGCTTTCTTATCTTTCTCAGCGAGTTTCACCAGCGCCTTTTCGATATTCACCTGAAGCTTTTCAAGCTCTTTACGCGTCATTGATTTCAGATCGGGTTTCATATTGACCACTCCTATTCATTTCAATGGTCAGTATACCCTGGCAAATAGGAGTTCACGCCCTATTCAAGTGCAACTATACAAAAGCGCAGGTTTTTGCCGCCTATTCGGCTGCGACTGACCGCGGGTCGACCAGTGTCACGATATCACTCATGATTTTATTCAACTCAAAATCTTTCGGCGTGTAAACCTGCGCGACACCCATGGCGCGCAATTCATTTGCGTCATCATCGGGAATAATGCCACCGGCAATTACGGGAATATGGGCAATACCCGCGGCGCGCAGTCTGTTCATTACATCCCGGACCAATGGGATGTGTGATCCTGACAGAATGGACAGGCCAATGACGTGGCAATCACCATTTTGGGCAGCCGTGACGATTTCTTCTGGCGTCAAACGAATACCTTCGTAATCGATATCCATGCCACAGTCGCGCGCCCGCGCCGCGATCTGTTCGGCCCCATTTGAATGACCGTCCAGCCCCGGCTTGCCGACCAGGAATTTCAATCGGCGGCCAAGTGCCGTGCTGACCAGATCGACCTGCTCGCGCAGGTCTTCAAGCCCCTCAGTCCGGTTGGACGGATTGCTGCTGACGCCCGTGGGTGCGCGATACTGGCCAAAGACGTTTCGGATCACGTCCGACCATTCACCCGTTGTCACACCCGCACGGGCACAGGCGATAGACGGCGGCATGATATTGCTGCCATCTTTTGCTGCCGCACGTAGCGCCGCGAGCGCTTCGTTGACAGCTGCACTGTCGCGGTCGGATTTCCATGCATTCAGGCGGTGCAATTGATCAGCCTCTGCCTCGGGATCAGAAACCATGATGGCATCATCGCCTGCGGTCAGTGGCGAAGGTTCCCCGGTCTGCCATTTGTTGACGCCAACGACGGTTGTGTCGCCCTTTTCAATGCCACCGATCCGGGCGGCATTGCTTTCAACCAATCGCGATTTCATATACGCAATCGCGCCGACCGCGCCACCCATCCCGTCGATTTGCGCCAATTCAGCGCGTGCACCGTCTTTGAGTTCATTTACTTTGCGATCAATTGCGGGATTGCCGTCAAAAAGGTCATCGAATTCCAGCAAATCCGTTTCATAGGCCAAAATCTGCTGCATGCGCAGGGACCATTGCTGGTCCCAAGGGCGGGGCAGGCCGAGCGCTTCATTCCATGCGGGCAATTGGACAGCACGGGCCCGCGAGTTCTTGGACAACGTGACGGCGAGTGTTTCCAGAAGAATGCGGTAAACGTTGTTTTCGGGTTGCTGCTCGGTCAGCCCAAGCGAATTGACCTGAACGCCATAGCGGAAACGGCGGTATTTGGCATCTTCAACGCCGTAGCGATTGGCGCAAATTTCGTCCCACAATTCAACGAAGGCCCGCATTTTGCAAAGCTCTGTGACAAAACGAATGCCGGCTGTTCACAAAGAATGAAATGCGCCCCACCATCGCTGGAAAGTCTTTGGCGGCAACTTTGCCTTTCAGGTTATCCAATACCGCTGTCGCTGTCGCCAACGCAAAGGCGAGTTCTTCTTCTGGCGTGGCCCCCGCTTCTTGCAGGTGATAGGAGCACACGTTCATCGGATTCCATTTGGGCAGATGTTCGCGGGTGTATGCCGCTACGTCGGTGATCATGCGGAGGGATGGCTCGGGCGGGCAGATGTAGGTGCCGCGCGACAGGTATTCCTTGATGATATCGTTTTGAACGGTGCCTTGCAGGGCGCGGATATCTGCACCCTGTTCTTCTGCAACCGCGATGTAGAGCGACAGGAGCCATGGGGCGGTCGCGTTGATCGTCATCGAGGTGTTCATCTGATCAAGCGGGATGTTATTGAACAGGGCGCGCATGTCACCCAAGTGGCTGACGGGGACGCCCACCTTGCCAACCTCACCTTTCGCCAAGATGTGATCGCTGTCGTAACCCGTCTGCGTTGGCAGATCAAAAGCGACGGAAAGACCGGTTTGCCCCTTGGCAAGGTTACCACGGTAGAGCGCGTTCGACGCCGCCGCGGTCGAGTGACCGGCATAGGTCCGGAACAACCAGGGGCGATCTTTCTGCGACTGCGACATTTGCGGCTCTCCTGAATCAGTATGCGCAATTTAATTACACGAGTTGCTGTTTATCGGACATTTTATGGCGCTGTCAATTCGCTGCGTTGCGGCATGATGGGATTTACCTATCCGGCGTTCCCTGTCACCCTCAAACTATGACGCAAACCGTTTCTTTGCCACTCTGGGCCTTCGTTCTTGTGGTCCTGTTCGCTGCCGTGACCTTTGCGTCGCATTTCTTGTTCCCGTCTGTGCGGTGGTTTTTTCGCAAACGGGCTGAACGGGTCATTGCCCAATTGAACGAGCGGCTCCAACGCCCCATCGAGCCGTTCAAGCTTGCGCGTCGCTATGACATGATCCAGCGCCTGATCTACGATCCGGAGGTAACGCAGGCCATTGTCGAACACGCGCGCAAAGAGCAGATCCCAGAGAATGTGGCTTTTGAGAAGGCACGCCGTTATGCGCGCGAAATCGTGCCGGGGTTTTCTGCGACGGCTTACTTCAGCATTGGCATCAGGTTGGCGCGTTGGCTATCCAAATCTCTCTATCGGATCAAGCTCGGTACGTTTGATCGGAAGCGTCTGGAAGAGATTGATCCTGATGCGGCTGTTATCTTTGTCATCAACCACCGCAGCAACATGGACTATGTTTTAGTGACGTATCTCGCGGCAAATGCGGGCGCATTGTCCTATGCTGTTGGTGAATGGGCCCGGGTGTGGCCGTTATCAGCGATTATTCGGGCAATGGGGGCTTACTTTATTCGGCGTAAGTCCCGAGGGGCCCTGTATCGCAAGGTTCTTGCCCGCTATGTGCAGATGGCCACACGCGGTGGCGTTAGTCAGGCCGTGTTTCCGGAGGGTGGGTTGAGCCTTGACGGGCTGCTGGCTAAGCCACGGATGGGTTTGCTGAACTATGTTGTCGAAGACTTTGATGCTGACGCCCGCGAGGTGATCTTTGTGCCTGTCGCGGTGAACTACGACCGTGTTTTGGAGGACACGATCCTGATCGCCGCCGACAGGTCGGGTACACGCAAGTTCAAACCGCCTTTTACGAATGTCTTTCGGCGTGTCATGCGGCACGTCGGTTTGCGGATCACGCGGCGATTCCGAGGGTTTGGCGTGGCCTCAGTGAGTTTTGGCGAACCACTTGAACTGTCAAAGTTCCATGCCGACGGCGTTCATGATCTCACTGAGCAGATTGCCAACGAGCTGATGAAGCGGATTGCAGAGGTCATGCCCGTTGTCGGCGTGCCACTGGTATCGCGCCATCTTCTACAGGCATCTCCGATGATGCGGTCTGATCTTGAGGCATCCGTCTCGCAGTCGCTGATATTTTTGAAGGAACACAAGCTGCCTGCCCCCAATCGGTCGGTGCAAGACGTTGTCGATGATGCGCTAAGCCGCCTTCTTGCCCGCAAGCTTATTGTTGAATCTGAGGCAGGGATAGCTGTGACTGAGCTGGGGCAAGACATCCTGAGCTTCTATGCGAACTCGATCGCGCATCATTTTGATGCAGGTGCAGCAAATTCAGGCACGGTTTCTGCGCTTGCAGAGTAATTAAATTACAAAATTATCCTTATAATGGTTGCAAAGTTACTTTACTGTCGCTTATTTAGGTTCCAACGCGACCGATTCTGCGGTGCGGCAACACTGGAACCTGAGTAATGGAGACTGAGATGGCCCTCGACCAAGCTGGATACACGGCACCAGAAAAAGACCTCTATGAAGTGGGCGAGATGCCACCGATGGGCCATGTGCCCGCACAGATGCATGCCTGGACCATCCGTCGCGGACGTCACGGCGAGCCTGATAAGGCGTTCCAGCTTGAGGTCGTAGATGTACCCAAGCCTGACAGCAATGAGGTTCTGGTCCTCGTGATGGCGGCCGCGTGAACTACAACGGTGTCTGGGCAGGACTGGGTATACCGATCAGCCCGTTTGATGTGCACAAGGCCGAATTCCATATTGCCGGGTCTGATGCGGCAGGCATCGTCTGGGCCGTAGGCGACAAGGTTAAGCGCTGGAAAGTGGGTGATGAAGTCGTCATTCACTGCAATCAGGATGACGGCGATGATGAGCACTGCAATGGCGGCGATCCGATGTATTCCGAAAGCCAGCGCATTTGGGGGTATGAGACGCCAGATGGGTCTTTCGCCCAGTTCACCTGCGTGCAGTCCCAGCAGTTGATGCATCGCCCACAGCACCTGACATGGGAAGAAAGCGCATGTTACACGCTGACGCTCGCCACTGCATATCGCATGCTGTTCGGCCATGAACCGCATGACTTGAAGCCGGGCCAGAACGTTTTGGTTTGGGGCGCGTCTGGTGGCCTGGGCTCTTATGCGATCCAGTTGATCAATACGGCAGGTGCAAACGCCATTGGCGTGATCAGTGACGAAAGCAAGCGTGAGTTTGTCATGTCGTTGGGTGCGAAGGGCGTGATCAACCGCAATGACCTTAACTGTTGGGGCCAGTTGCCCACGGTGAATACGCCCGAATACAACACATGGCTGAAAGAGGCCCGCAAGTTCGGCAAGGCGATCTGGGAAATCACTGGCAAAGGCGTGAACGTCGACATGGTGTTTGAACACCCTGGTGAAGCAACCTTCCCGGTGTCCTCATTGGTTTGCAAAAAAGGCGGTATGGTGGTGATTTGTGCAGGCACGACTGGTTTCAATTGTACCTTTGACGTGCGCTACATGTGGATGCACCAAAAGCGCCTGCAAGGCAGTCACTTTGCGCACCTCGCCCAAGCGAGTGCTGCCAACAAGCTAATGCTGGAGCAGCGCCTTGATCCGTGTATGTCAGAGTGTTTTGAGTGGGGTGCTATTCCCGCAGCCCATACCAAAATGCGTAAGAACGAACACAAGCCCGGCAATATGTCCGTGCTGGTGCAAGCACCAAAAATGGGCTTGCGCACGTTTGAAGATACTCTGGAGGCATCCCGAGACCGCTAAGAGCAACCTCAACCTCATTCCCAAGCTGGGCGCAGTGATCGTAACTGCGCCCTTTTTTATTGCTATATTTTCTCATTCATTGGATACACGTATAGGTTGTTAATACATCTTTAACGAATTGTGGGGACGGTGGCGCATGGGACGAGATTGGATCATTGATGTGTTGGCCGATCTGCGCAGCTTTGCGCGCGACAATGATATGCCCCTTCTATCTGCACAGTTGGAAGAGGCTGGGCTTGTTGCCCAAGTCGAGATCGCGTCAAAACCTGATAAGTCTTGTCCGAAAAAACATAGCGAGGTTGATGTCGCTCCAGGGATATCGGCCAAGGTTGGATTGGCCAGACGGACCTAAGGCGAAGCCACCTTGCGAATGCGCTAGCAGCACCTGAACTGTCCAGATACAGTCGCAGACATGAACGCGCCTTCCATCACATTCTCTGACGATCAGGCCGAAGCCTGGGACAATGTCACGGTTGCTTTGCGCCAGTCCGGTATTGATCTTGATGATAGCCTGCTGCAACCGCCGCGGTCTGACACCACATCGGTGATGGCTGTAATCGGCAAGGCCGGATCAGGCAAGACAATGCTGCTGGCCAAGCTCTATCACGCACTTGATGAGGCGGGTGTCGATGTCATTTCCGGTGACTGGGAGGGGCGCAAACGCAAGGACCGGCGGACCTTGGCGATCCTGGCGCCAACCAACAAAGCCGCAAGTGTGCTGCGCAACCATGGTGTCCCTGCGACGACAATCCACCGGATTCTTTACACGCCTGTTTATGACCCTGAATATGAAAAGGTCGCTGAATGGCTGGCCGGGCAGGGCGAAAAGCCAGAGATTGACGGGCTGACAGAGATTGCTCTGGACCGCGCCTTTGCCTCTTATCAGGCGAATAAATCGGTTCCCGCGGCGTTGGCGGCAGCAGGATTGCGCGGCAGCGATTTCATCACCGGATGGAAACGTCGCGAAGAACCGCTGGATATTGGCTTTGTCGACGAAAGCTCGATGTTGGATGAAAAGCAGTTTGAGGATCTGAAAGAGATTTTCCCGACACTTTTGCTTTTTGGAGACCCGGCGCAGTTGCCGCCTGTGCAGTCCAGTGGCGGCATGGTGTTCGAAACCTTGCCTGCGCCACGGGTCTTGACGCTCAACCGCATTCACCGGCAAGACGCAGACAACCCGATCCTTGATTTGGCTCATGCGCTGGCTGATCCGCAACTGGATTTCCACGGATTTGAGCGGATGGTCGAAGAGGCCGCAAAAGACGATGAGCGTGTTGTGATGGCCCAGCGTGTCGAGGCCGATCTGATGGCCCGCTCACCGTGTTTGGTCTGGCGTAACGCGACACGTATTCGTCTTATCCATGCTTTCCGCGCCGCCTTTGGCGCGCCGGGGGATGAGTTACTGGCGGGCGAGCCGCTGATTTGTGACGGGATCGAACTGCCGCTCAAGCACCGCAAGAAGCGTCTCGACCTCGAAGCGCGTGGCCTCATCAAAGGCGCGCAGGTCATCTACCTTGGGCCGGGGCGCAAGCCGGGGTTTTCGCGCTTGCACGTGATGGGGGCAGAGGACCCACAGGTCAGTGCCGCGAGTATCGTGAAGATTGAGCAGGAAGGCGATGAAGAGCCGTTCATACCCTTTGCTGCGCGGATGGGGGCGACCTTTCTGCACGGCGCTGCCGTGACGATCCATAAGGCGCAAGGGTCACAATGGGACACGGTGCAGGTCTTTGCGCCTGATATCTATGCCGCGTCGCGCATGGGGCGGGTTGAAGCGGGTCAACCGCTTTGGAAGCGCTTGGCCTATGTCGCGATTACGCGAGCGGAAACGCAGCTGCGCTGGGTTGTTAGAAACCGGTTGGCGCGTCCCCAAGGCGCGTTACGCGTTGATGATCTGGAGGTCCCTGCGGCCCCGCTGGAATTGAAGAGCGAAGAGATATGAAATCAATCATTATTACAGGGGCCAGTAGCGGAATTGGCCGGGTGACGGCAGAGCATTTTCTTGGTCAGGGATGGCGCGTTGGGTTGATTGCGCGGCGTGCCGATACGCTGGCGGAGGTGACCCATGAGAATGCGGTATCAATGCCTTGTGATGTGACCAGTGAAGGTGCGGTCGACGTGGCATTTGCTGAATTTGGGCATCTGGATGTGCTCTTCAATAACGCGGGCATGTTCGGCCCGCAGACGACAATTGATGAAGTCGCTCTGGATGACTGGACGCAAGTCGTTGAGGTGAATCTGACGGGCATGTTTCTGTGTGCCCGCGCGGCCTTTCGCCAAATGCGCGCGCAGACACCACAAGGGGGTCGGATCATTAACAACGGATCCATTTCAGCCTTCACGCCGAGGGAAGGTTCCGTTTGTTATACGACAACCAAACATGGCGTCAGCGGGTTGACCAAAACGCTATCTCTGGATGGCAGGGCGTTTGATATTGCCTGCGGTCAGATTGATATCGGCAATGCGCGCACGGACCTTGTGATTAACCTTGAAAAAACCCGCGCGGCACAAGGGCTGAACCCGTTGCCCAGCATGGCAGTTGAGGATGTCGCGCGATCAGTGTTTCACATGGCCACCTTGCCGCCAGAGGCGAATGTCCAGTCGATGATGGTGATGGCCACAAAGATGCCGCATATCGGCCGCGGCTAACGGCGGAGCAGGCTGAACGCTGCGGATGCGCCCCAACCGGCGGCAATGGCGATCGAAAGTGACATCAGGCCGTACAGAAATGGGTTGTCGTGCGCGAGGTTGTAGAGCCAGCGCTCGAGTCCGACCTTTTGAACAGGAATATCTGTGACATAGAAATCAACGATCTCACGCCCTCGGGTCAGGTAAATCTCTGCCTTGTAGTCGCCCTCTGTCAGGTTTGCAGGCAGCGGGATCAATGTGCGGAACAATGTCTCCTCTTCCACGGACACCCCGGTTGGCAAGGTCTGATAAAGCCCCTGACCCTCGCGAATGCGGATCAGCGCATCGGTAAAGCTTTGGGCGCTATCGACCGTTGCTCCAACCGAACGGATCGCCCGTTGCGTGCTGATGCGGGTATTGAGGTCTTCGGTGAATGTCAGGATCTCTTCCAGCGGACGGTTTGTCGCGACGGCGTAGAAGGTGGGGGCGACATCTACATCTACGGATTCGGTGTTCACCCAGATCCCAAGACGGCGGTCCTTCTTACGCACTGTGACGGGGCGGTCCGGTCCGGCAACCGTGACGATTACGCCTAGGTCGCCTTCGGCTTGCACCGGGCCCTCGCGTTTGATCGCGCCAAAGATCAAGATTTCGGACCCTTCAAAGGTTGCTGTAATCGAGACTTGATCACGGCTCAGACCAAGGACGATTTCCTCCGCTTTGGCAGGCATCGCCAGCAACACGAAGAGCGCAATGAGGCGGATCATGAGTGGCCTCCCGCGCCGAGCGAGTAGAGCTCTGTCGGCATGACCAGCAAGTCGAAGGCCAGCTTTCCGCAGACGGCAAGCACCATGATGGCCAGCCAGATGCGCAGTTCTTCGGCTTTCATTCTTACCCCGATACGTGTGCCGATCTGTGCCCCGATGACGCCGCCCACAAGCAGCAGGACCGCGAGAACCACATCAACCGTGAAGTTGGTGGTCGCGTGCAACATGGTGGTGAAGGCGGTCACGAAGATGATCTGGAAAAGCGACGTGCCAACAACAACTTTCGTTGGCATGCCCAACAGATAGATCATTGCAGGCACCATGATGAAACCGCCGCCGACACCCATGATTGCCGCCAGAACGCCAACAAGAATGCCGACCATCACTGGCGGGATGACCGAGATATAAAGACCAGAGACCCGGAACTTCATCTTGAAGGGTAGGTTATGCACCCAGTTGTGCTTGCGTCGTTCGGGCACCGCGCCGCCGGTTTTAGAGGCGTTACGGATCGCCTTGAGGCTCTCGACGAACATCAAAGAGCCGATCATACCAAGGAAAACCACATAACAAAGCTGAACCAGCAGTTCGACCTGTCCCAGTGATTTGAGATAGTTAAAGAGCAGGATACCAAGGCCCGAGCCGATCAGACCACCGATCAAAAGGACGGTGCCCATCCTCAGGTCCACGGTCTTTCGCTTCAGATGCGCCAGAACGCCAGAGAAGGACGACGCCACGATCTGGTTTGCTTCCGTTGCAACCGCGACTGCCGGGGGAATGCCAATAAAGAACAAAAGCGGTGTCATCAGAAAGCCGCCACCAACGCCGAACATCCCCGACAAAACGCCCACGATTCCGCCTAATCCCAACAAAAGGAAGATGTTCACCGAGACTTCGGCGATGGGAAGGTAAATCTGCATGAACTAAATCCGGGCGCTTGTGCCGTGTCGTGCACCAAAAACCTATCCGGCCTTCATGTCAAATGATGTGATGAAAATTATAATGCAAACGCAGCAATTCCGCCACGTGGACTTATCGGTGCGCGCAATTTGGACTTAATAAATCCCGCGCAGATATCCGCGCAATACTTTCTCAAGTTTGGCGGCCCCGATGGGCGCCATGGCTTTGGTGTGTTCATGGCTGATTGATTCAACGCTCATGCCCGCCGCCATGTTGGTGATGGTCGAGATTGCGGCAGTCTTGAGGCCGAGGAAACGGGCGACGATGACTTCGGGGACCGTGGACATGCCGACGGCATCCGCGCCCAGCATCGCGATAGCTTTGATCTCCGCCGGGGTTTCAAACGACGGACCGGAGTACCAAGCGTAGACGCCGTCTGCCATTTCAACCTTGGCAGCATCTGCGGCTGCGCGAAGCCCGGCGCGGACCTCCGGGTCGTATGCGTCTTTCATCGGCACAAAACGCGCATCTGTCGGCTCACCAATCAGAGGGTTCAGGCCTGAGAAGTTAATATGATCTGACAGACACATGATCGACCCGGTTGGCATATCGGTCCGCATGGACCCGGCCGCGTTGGTTGCGATCATTGTATCTGCGCCGAGTTCTTTGAGTACTTCGAGGGGGAGGCGCATCGCGTCGCCACGCCCGCTTTCATAGTAGTGCGCGCGGCCACCAAAGACGGCAACACGCACGCCTTCGAGATCACCAATGACGAGATTGGGGTTATGTCCCGATACACCCGCGTGCGGAAAACCGGGCAGATCACTGTATGGGATTGCCACACCATCAACCTCTTTGGCGATGTGCCCAAGGCCTGATCCAAGGATTAGACCGATTTGAACAGGTGCTTCGCCCGCTATCGCCTCAATCTGCGCGGCGAGCTCTTTAGCGTTCTTTGACATAAGGCTCGCCCCCGGCGCGTGGCGGGATCGCCTTGCCGACGAAACCAGCCAGAATAACGACTGTCAGGATATAGGGCAGTACGTCAAGGAACTGACCATTCACCTGGAAGCCAACGACACCTTCAATCACATCTGGACGCAGTGACATTGCCTGCAGAAAGCCAAAGAGCAGGCAGGCATAAAGCGCGTACCATGGCCGCCATTTGGCGAATATCAGGGCGGCGAGGGCGATAAAGCCGCGTCCTGCGCTCATGTCCTTGACGAAACCAGCTTGCAGGGCTGTCGCGAGGTAGGCCCCGGCGATGCCGCAAAGGATGCCGCAAATGCCCACGGCGGCAAAGCGCAGCCAAATGACCGACACGCCCGCCGTATCAACGGCAGCCGGGTTTTCACCGACCGCGCGCAGGCGCAGGCCAAAGCGGGTGCGGAACAGGATCCACCATGTCAGGGGCACCATCAAAAGGGCGACATAGACAAGGATCGTGTGCCCGGAAATGAGTTCGTAGTAGATTGGTCCAAGGATGGGCACATTTTGCAGCGCCTCAGCGAAGGGCAGATCAATCGGGTTGAAACGGGCGTCACCTGTCAATTGCGGTGTCCGCCCGCCTTGGGCGAACCAGCTTTGCGCGATGACAACGGTCAAACCTGCCGCCAAAAAGTTGATTGCCACACCCGAGATCAGCTGGTTACCCCGGAAAGTGATTGACGCCAGCCCATGCACTGCTGACAGCATCATCGACGCGCCAATACCCGCGAAAAGCCCGAGCCAAACGTTGCCGGAAACGGCGGCGACGGCTGCGGAAAGGAAGGCGGCTGCCAACATCTTGCCCTCTAGCCCGATATCAAAGATACCGGCCCGCTCGGAATACAGGCCTGCCAGACAAGCCAGAAGAAGCGGGGTCGCCAGACGCAGTGTTGCGTCCAGCATCTGCAAGAGGGTCGCGAAGTCCATTTAGGCGGCTTTCTCCATCAGGAATGGGAAGAGTGCAAAGAAGCGATCCGCAACCTCTGGATTGGCATTAAGGGCCGCTTCGGCCTCTTCCTGGGTGATATCCACAGCCTGCGTGCGATCATTGCGCAAGAAGAACTGCAAGCCCAGCATCGCGTCAAACCGCTCATCCGTGATGAATGGGTCATGGGGGACCCGGGACATCACGTTTTCGGCGGGCATCAGCACGCTCGTTGGTTTTTGCAGCGCCAAAAGCGCCACAAGATGCGGCGGTACTTCGGCTGTGGGGGTATGGTCGATCACATGGTGCACCCATTGGTGCAGTTCTTCCATCGTGATCATGCCTAGTGCGAGACAGCTGAGCACAAAGCCCAGATCTGCGCCGGTGTCATCTTCGACACCCACTTTAAACGGTCCTGCCATTTTTTGCTCTCCTCATTGATAGGAATAGCCGCTCGAGCGGCATGCGCACCATATTGTCCAGTGCGCCCGTGAAGAGGATTACCAATGCCTGTATTACGATAATCAGCTCACGGGGGATCGACGTCCATAGGGCGAGTTCTGCGCCGCCTTGATATAGAAAGCCGAAAAGAAGGGCGGCCAGCAACACTCCGAAAGGGTGGCTGCGCCCCATCAGTGCGACGGCGATGCCGATAAAGCCCGCCCCCTCCACTGCGTTCAGGACCAGCCGTTCGGCCTCGCCCTGTACGTTGTTGATGGCCATCATGCTTAAGCAAGAGCGCCTGAGATAAGCATGGCAACCATGATAATTTTTGTCGGGCTGATGCCCGCGTATTTTGCAGCCGATTCCGAATGCCCGAAGGACCGGATTTCATAGCCAAGACGTGTTTTCCAGATCAGGGCCCAGAGGAACACGCAAGCTGCGAGCGCGACGAAAAATGTGATGTTGGCGGGCGCACCACGAAAGAATGTGGTTTCGCCGAAATTGAACATATCCTGAAAGGACGGCAGGTGTGTCGCTTCGGGGAACTTCGCGGTCGCAGGCTCCATACCGGGCGCCTTCAACGCGCCGATCAGGAAGTAGTTGAGGACTGCCGCTGCGATGAAGTTGAACATAATCGTGGTGATCACGATGTGGCTGCCGCGCTTGGCTTGCAGGAATGCAGGGATCGCGGCCCATGCCGCACCAAAAATTGCGGCACCAATGGCTGCACCCAACAAGGCCAATGACCAATGCGGCCAAGGAATGAAGAGGCAGATGATTGCAACGCCAAGGCCACCGATCAGCGCCTGGCCTTCGCCACCGATGTTGAACAACCGTGCATGAAACGCGATGGAAACAGCGAGACCGGTGAAGATGAAGTTCGTTGCGTAATAGAGCGTATAGCCCCAGCCATAAGTGGACCCCAAAGCGCCACTGACCATCAGTTTGAGGGCTTCCCAAGGGTTTTCACCGATGGCAAGGATCACCAAGGCAGACAGGATTGCGGCCAGCAGGATCGAGATCAGAGGGATCAGGATGACATCCGCCCACTTTGGCATCACATCCATTACGCTGCCTCCCCGCTCATGCCCGCCATTAGCAGTCCGAGTTCTTTTTCATCTGTTTTATCAGGCATCCGCTCGCCCATCATTTTTCCGTCAAACATAACGGCGATGCGGTCCGAGAGCGATAAAATCTCTTCCAACTCGACAGAAACAAGCAAAATTGCCTTGCCCTGATCCCTAAGTGCAACAATTTGCTGGTGAATAAACTCGATCGCACCGATATCAACGCCGCGTGTCGGTTGACCAACCAGCAGCAAATCAGGGTTGCGTTCGATCTCGCGCGCCAGCACGATCTTCTGCTGGTTGCCGCCGGAAAAGCTCTTGGCGGCAAGGCTTGGATCAGGGGGGCGGACGTCAAAGCGCTCCATCTTTTCAGCCGTGTCCTGGCGGATCGCCGCGTTGTTCATCAGCAGCTTTGAGCGCTGGTAGCGGTTGTCATGATGATAGCCGAAGGCGGTGTTTTCCCACGCTTGGAAATCCATGATCAAACCTTCGCGCTGCCTGTCCTCTGGTACATGGCTGATCCCGCGTGCACGGCGGCTTTGGCCATCTGACTTTGCACCCGTCAGGTCGATCTCTTCGCCATTCAGTTTGACCGAGCCGGTGGCCTTTTCATAGCCGCCCAAGACTTCCAACAACTCTGATTGGCCATTGCCCGCCACCCCGGCAATGCCAAGAATTTCGCCAGCGTGGACGTCAAAACTGACGCCTTTCAGGCGATGCACGCCCTTACTGTCGGTGACGTTTAAGTCTTTGACTTCGAGAATTTTCTTGCCGATCTGGGCGGGGGCCTTATCGACACGCAATAGAACCTTACGCCCTACCATAAGCTCGGCCAGCTCGGCTGGACTGGTGTCTGATGTTTTCACCGTCGCAGTCATCTCGCCGCGGCGCATGACGCTGACCGTATCGGTGATTTCCATGATCTCGCGCAGTTTATGCGTGATCAGGATAATGGTTTTACCCTCGCGCTTGAGGTTCTCAAGAATGCGGAACAAGTGGTCAGCCTCGGCAGGTGTCAAAACGCCGGTGGGTTCGTCCAGAATCAGGATATCGGCTTTGCGGTAAAGCGCTTTGAGGATTTCGACACGCTGCTGCATCCCCACACCAACATCCTGGATCACCGCATCAGGATCCACGTTCAGCTCGTATTCCTCTGCAAGGCTTTTCAGCTCGCGGCGCGCACGTGCCAAAGAAGGGCGCAATAGACCGCTGTCTTCTGCGCCAAGAACGACGTTTTCGAGCACCGTGAAGTTCTCGACCAGCTTGAAGTGCTGAAACACCATGCCGATGCCTGCCGCAATGGCGGCCTGGCTATCTGGAATGACCGTTTTCTGACCCGAGATGAAGATTTCACCCGCGTCAGCCTTATAAAACCCGTACAAAATAGACATCAGTGTCGATTTGCTTACACCGTTCTCGCCAATGACCCCGTGGATTGTGCCGGGCATGACGCGAATGGAAATATCTTTGTTCGCTTGAACAGGGCCAAAGGCTTTGGATATTCCTTTCAACTCAATGGCGGGGGCTGTGTCGGGCATTGGGGCACCTGTTCCTTTGCATACAAAAGGCCGCGCGGATTTCTCAGCGCGGCCCTCTATCAGTTGGCCTAAGCGTCGCCTTAGAAGTCGAGCGCTGGGCAGGTTTCGTCAGATGTGTAGTCGTGGACCACCAAGCTGCCTGCGGCCATTTCAGCGGCCGCTGCGTCGACCGATGCTTTCATTTCGTCCGACACAAGCTCTGCGTTGAATTCGTCAAGCGCGTAGCCCACGCCTTCGTTTGCAACGCCCATGACGTTGAAACCAACTTCAAGATCTTCGCCCTGTGACATCGCCTCATACACCGCGTTGTCCACGCGCTTCATCATGGAGGTCAGAACCTCGCCGGGGTGCAGGTAGTTCTGGTTGGCGTCCACGCCGATGGACAGGATATCTTCGTCTGCTGCTGTTTGCAGAACACCAACGCCTGTGCCGCCAGCCGCAGCAAAGACCACGTCAGAACCCTGGCTGATCTGTGCCAGTGTCAGCTCAGAGCCCTTTACCGGGTCGTTCCAAGCAGCAGGTGTTGTGCCTGTCATGTTAGCGATGACAGTCGCATCGGGGCTCACGGCCTTAACGCCCTGCGCATAGCCACAGGCGAACTTGCGGATCAATGGGATATCCATACCGCCAACGAAGGATACGGTGTCGCTCTCAGATGCCATCGCGGCCATCATGCCGACGAGGTAGGATCCCTCATGCTCGTTGAAGACAACTGAGCGGACATTTGGCGCTTCGACAACCATGTCGATGATAGCGAATTTGGTGCCCGGGTAGTCAGCCGCTACTTCGGCCAATGGTGTCGCCCAGGAGAAACCAGCCATGACAATCGGGTTCGCGCCGGATTCAGCGAAGCGACGGATCGCTTGCTCGCGCTGTGCGTCGGACTGGATCTCAACTTCGGCGTAAGAGCCGCCAGTCTCAGAGGCCCAACGCTCGGCCCCGTTGTAGGCGCTTTCGTTGAAAGACTTGTCGAACTTGCCGCCAAGGTCGAACAGGATGGCGGGATCTGCAACAGCAGTACCGGCGGTCAAAGCCAGCGCAGCAGATGCGCCGAGGAATTTGTGCATAGGTGTCATTTTATTTCTCCCAGGTCGTTACGCGAGGTCTTTTACGGGCGCGACGCACCCCCTCAGTTAAAGGCTGAGCCGATCTGATGCCGGTCATCAATTGATAAGGCCTTGCCTCGCGGGGAAGATCAACTGCTTTTTGGGTATAAATAGCCGGATTTGATCCAAAACACAGTGTTATCCACAGGCGAACGCCGGGTTAGGTTGTGGTCAGTGGCTTGCGCAGGACCAATGCGGCGATAGGCGCCCCATCTTTGGGCAGATAGTAACCCGGCCGCCTGCCGATTTGGCCATATCCTGATGTGCTGTAAAGGCGAATTGCCGCCATATTGTCCTCTGCCACTTCAAGGAAAACGGCTTCCGCACCTTGCGACTTTGCCAGAGCTTCCGCATCATCCAGTCTCTTGCGTGCAAGACCCTGCCGTCGCTTCGCAGGGCGGGTCGCGACGGTTAGAATCTCGGCTTCATCCAGAACTGTGCGAACAAGGACAAAGCAATCCGCGTTGCCGACAGCCGTCGTTTGCCCGTGCGACAACAGATCAGCAAACTCTGCTGCTGACCAGGCGCGCGTTGCACTAAAGGCAGCGCCATGCAGCTCCGCCAATGCCTCGGGGGTCATGATAGCAGAACAGGTGCCGGGTCACGCGGGGGGGCTGCGTCGGCACTGCGGATGTAAAGCGGGGCAGGGCGCGGTACATCATCACCAAGGCGAGATGCAGCGATGCGCGCAACCGCCACAATCAAATCGGTTGCTGGCTTTTGCTGCCCGGCGGGTTCAGGCCGTTGCGTCGGATCGGATATGCCGTCTGCGCGAAACTCTTGAATGTAGGACTGATCACGCGGCGCGGGAATTGTCGCCGTAAATGGCAGCGCCTCACCAAAAGCGCGCACCTCAAACCCGTTTACACCGATCGCGGGCTTGTCCAGTCCAAGGGCCAAGCCACGCGCCGCTGACAAAGAAATCCGAATGCCGGTGAAATTGCCTGGGCCGACGCCAACGCCAATGCCGTCAAGGTCGGCCCATGTCAGGGTTTCGTTTGCCAGCATCGCTTCCAGCATTGGCATCAAGTGTTCGGCTTGGCCTTTGGCCATTTCATCTACCCGGGTCACAACCCTGTCGCCCAATAGCAAAGCGGCGGCGCAATGCGCCGCCGACGTATCAAATGCCAAGACGATTGGGCTAGGCTGCAACGGGCCGTACCTCGACCACCTCTGGGATGTAGTGGCGCAACAGGTTCTCGATCCCCATTTTCAAGGTCAGGGTCGAAGATGGGCACCCGGCACAGGCACCCTGCATGTGTAGATAAACGATACCACGCTCGAACCCGTGGAACGTGATGTCGCCACCGTCCTGGGCTACGGCCGGGCGAACACGTGTATCAAGCAGTTCTTTGATCTGGCCCACGATCTCGCCGTCTTCGCCAGTGTGTTCTGCGTGACCACTGGCCGGTTTATGGTCCTCTGCCATCACAGATTGACCGGATTGATAATGCTCCATGATCGCGCCAAGGATACCTGGCTTGATGTGGTCCCATTCGACATCATCGGCCTTTGTTACCGTGACAAAGTCGATACCGAAGAACACGCCGGTCACGCCGCCTGCACCAAAGATGCGCGTTGCAAGAGGCGAAACTTCAGCCGCTTCCACGTTTGGGAAATCTGCCGTACCAACCTCCAGAACGTTCTGACCGGGCAGAAACTTGAGCGTTGCAGGGTTTGGTGTTGATTCAGTCTGGATGAACATGGGGCAAACCTTTTTTGTCAGGCTTTAAATATGCGGTCTGGATAGGCGAGAGTCAAGGGTTTGGAATGATTCTAAACTAGTCGGTAGCAGCTATCACAGGTTGTGTGTCGCCAATTCAGTGAAGGCAACTAGATTAAGTGCAACATGACATATCGCGCCGAAACCGATGCTGCCAGTTTGCACGCGTGCCAATGTCCAGAGTGCGCCGCCAATTGCCGCACCACCCAAGACACCTGCGGCCCCACCCGTCACCACCACACCAGTCGCGAAGAGCAAGGCAACATGCCAACCGGTAAAGAGCCCAAGTTGGCCGATTTGTTGGGCTGGTGTGGCGTCATCAAGTAGGACGGTGCCGCGCCAGAACACCTCTTCCAGGGTGCCATTCATCAATGCGCCCAGCGCAATGACCCCACCGACCCAAAGCGGAATTGGGTGCGCCAGTAACGCAAAGAGGGCGGTGATTGCGACGCCTAAGCAATCATGCCAATGTTTAGAAACGTGAGCCATGATCTTGGCAGAACAGGCCGCAATTTCATATGCCGCCATGTGCCGCGCCACAAGATGAGCGGGATCAGGACACAGACCCAGTAAAACGCCAGCGCAGCACCGTACCCCCAGAATGGTGGCAACAGTCTTGTGAGAAGGTAAAACGCTGCGGCAAGAACGGGAACTGCGGCTGCAATCGCCATCGCTGCAGTGCGATCCATTAGGTGATCGCTTCGAGCCGTTCTTTGGACAAATCGCCCGGTACAATGGTGATCGGAATCGGCAGGCTGCCCGATTGCTTGCTGAGTTGTGTGACCAACGGGCCCGGTCCTTTGCTGTCATCGCCAGCGCCTAACACCAGCACACCAATTTCAGGGTCTTCATTCACATGGGCGATAATCTCATTCAGGGGTTCGCCTTCACGAATGATTAGCTCTGGATCGACGTTTTGCTTGTCGCGCATCCACTTGGCGAAAACCTCATAATGCACTTCGATCCGCTCGCGCGCCTCGGCGCGCATGATTTCACCTACGCCGATCCAGTGGTTAAACTCATCCGGCGGAATAATGGAAAGAACAGCAACGCCGCCACCTGTATGCGATGCCCGCATCGCAGCAAAGCGCATGGCATTCAGGCATTCGCGGCTATCATCCAAAACGACCATGAATTTACGCATATCGGTCTCCCCAATTTGGGTTAAGTGTGGCGTATCATCGGAACAGTGGCAACGACAGATTGTCGCGTTTGTTGGGTCCAGTGGTCAGGCGTTGCTTGCGGCCCAATCCCAATACAACTCGCGCGTCTGTCTTGTGACGGGGCCGACCTGATACTGGCGATCTTCAAAGGCTGTCACCGGCGTGACTTTGGACATATTGCCCGAAAGGAACACTTCATCTGCGTTGCGGAAATCATCGAACGTCAGAACTGTTTCATGGACGGTGACGCCCTCCGACCGGAGGTTGGTGATATGACGCGCACGGGTGATACCCGACAGGAATGTGCCGTTTGGAATTGGGGTGAATACCTCGCCGTCTTTGACCATAAACACGTTGGCAGTGGCAGTTTCGGCCACGTTTCCCATCGCGTCGGCGACCAATGCGTTTCCAAACCCGCGGCCGCGGACTTCCGCGAGCATCCGGGCGTTGTTGGGATACAGGCACCCTGCCTTGGCGTTTACGACGGCGTCATCAATCACAGGGCGGCGGAACTTTGTCAGAGCCAAGGTCGTCGACGCGGTTTCCGGTGCAAAGGGAATTTCTTCAAGGCAGATGGCAAAGCCAGTCTCTTCTACGCTGGGCACAATTGCGGTGGGGTCACCATGAATAGCCCAGTACATCGGGCGAATATAGACGGCGGCACCTTGGCTGTACTTCGCCAGACCGTCTTTGGTGATCGCTATCATGTCTTCGGTGCTGACGGTGGGTGTGATCATCAGCGCCTCGGCAGATCGGTTAACGCGGGCGCAGTGCAGGTCAAGATCCGGCATCAGCCCGTTCACAAACCGCGCACCATCAAACACGGTGGTTCCCAACCATGAGCCGTGGTCAGCCGCGCGCATAACGGGCACATCGCCTTGGTGCCAAGTGCCTTCAAAATATGTGCGGATGTTTGTGCCGGTGGCCATAATACGCCCTCCCTTTCGGGCTGACACTAGGCGCGACAATCGGCAAGGTAAAGCAGGAGTGGCGCCCGATGCCGGGGAACATCGGGCGCCGAAGTATGCCAAGGTGACGAGTGGGACGTGGACCACCTAGGCGGGCAGGCAGAGCGAATCTATGCCGCGCGCAACAATGATTCCATTTGCGGGATTCAGATTTGTGACGGTTCCTGGGCGAGGGCAAGCAGGGCCGCAATATCAAGGCGGTCATTGACCATTTGCAGCTTACCATCTTCACTGCGTGGCCAAGCGGTCATTGGTTTGTCGACGTAAAGCTCAACCCCGTTTTCATCCGGATCGCGTAGATAAACAGCTTCGCTCACACCATGGTCAGCAGCACCATCGAACGGGATACCGGCGGCAACGACGCGTGCCATGGCTTTCGCCAAGGACTGCCTGTCGGGATAAAGAAATGCGGAATGATAAAGCCCCGTGTGACCGGCGGGTGGCGGTGTAGCACCAAGGCTTTCCCATGTGTTCAGTCCGATGTGGTGATGGTAGTCACCAGCAGCCAGAAAGGCCGCGCTGGTGCCATAGCGTTGTGTGACCACGAACCCCAGAATGTCCGCATAGAATGCGATAGACTGGTCAAGATCGGACACGCGCAAATGGACATGGCCAACGCGTGGGGATGGTGTTGCGGACATGATCTAGCCTTTCACGATTGTGCCCTGAAGGTGGCAAATCAAAAAGGCGCACACAACACAGATCAGCGCATGGGCTGTGTGCAATAGTTCACATAAAGCTCAGGAGCGGAGCATGCCTACGATATCGTAAGTGTCGCGTAGGATAGGGTTCGCAATCGCTCGCGCTTTTTCAGCACCCTGACCCAAGATGCGGTCAATCTCTGCCGGGTCCGCCATGAAACGCGCCATCTCATCCGAGATAGGTGCAAGCTTGGCAACAGCCAGATCAGCCAAGGCCGGTTTGAATTTCCCCCACTGCGCGCCGGGGTACTCTGCGACTACTGCCTCGGGCGTCAAATCTGCCAAAGCGGCGTAGATATCGACAAGATTGCGCGCCTCGGGGCGGCCCGAAAGGCCGTCGATGGTTTCGGGCAGCGGTTCTGGGTCAGTCTTGGCCTTTTTGAACTTCTTGGCGATCTTGTCGGCATCATCGGTCATGTTGATGCGCTCCATGTCACTTTCGCCGGACTTGGACATCTTCTTTGTGCCGTCACGCAGGTTCATGATGCGCATCGCAGGGCCTTCGATGACTGGTTCAGTCAGCGGGAAGAAATCGGTCTTGAAGTCATGATTGAACTTTGCCGCAATATCGCGCGTCAGTTCTACATGCTGTTTCTGGTCGTCGCCCACAGGGACGTGCGTTGCGTGGTACAACAAAATATCAGCGGCCATCAGTGCAGGGTAAGCGTAAAGGCCCAGCGACACTTTCTCGGCGTTGCTACCTGCTTTGTCTTTGAACTGCGTCATCCGGTTCATCCAGCCGACACGCGCGACACAGTTGAAGATCCACCCAAGCTCGGCATGTGCCGCGACCTGACTTTGATTGAACAAGATCGACTGCGTTGGATCCAAACCCGCAGCCAGATATCCGGCGGCGACCTCGCGCGTCATATTGGCCAGCTCTTTTGGGTCCTGCCACACGGTGATCGCGTGCATATCAACGACGCAATAGACCGTCTCCATCTGACCCTGCATGCCGACAAAGCGCTTGATCGCGCCCAGATAGTTCCCAAGCGTCAGCCCACCCGAGGGTTTGATCCCGGAGAAAACGCGCGGAGTAAAAGATGTCTGGGTCATGGTGCAATGTCCGGGGTGGATTTCGGGGCAGGGGTCGCATACCCATGTCCGAGCGACCCGTCAACGTCAACTGCCCAGCGAGACCCAGATGAAGCCTGAAAGCCCGTTCAATGCTTTGCCCCCGGTGGTGATTATGTTGGCGCTTTTGATCGTTGGGATCGAAGCCGTCTTCCAATTGGCAAACTACGGGATCATTGGCGGGCCGCGCGGAGTTGGATGGCGCATCGCCGCAATCGAGCAATATGGCTACTCACCAGTTGTTCTGGATCGTGTGCTGGTCAACGCGGACTATTCATTTGATATGCTCAAGCGCTTTGTGACCTACACCTTCATCAATGGCCAGCTGACGCAGGTTGCCTTTTGCGCAGCGCTGGTTCTGGCACTGGGCAAATTCACTGCAGAGTACTACGGATCACTTAAAGTGGTGTTTCTTTACGTCGCAACCAGCGTTGCTGGTGCTGTTGTTTTTGGCCTGCTGATCGACAGCCGTTACCCTCTGATAGGTGCGTTCACGCCGGTTTACGGACTAATTGGTGCCTATACCTATGCGTTATGGCTGCGATTGGGTGAGGCGGGTGACAACCAGATTATGGCGTTTCGACTGATCGGGTTTTTGTTGATGTTGCAGCTGATTTTCGGACTGATTTTCGGCGGCAATAACCAGTGGATATCGGAGCTAACGGGATTCCTTACTGGTTTCCTGCTGGCCGTGATCCTGGCACCTGGCGGATGGAGTGGACTTGTTGCGCGGATGAGGCAGCGATCCTAACCACGCAAGTTGCGCCGAAATTCGGAGAGTTTAAAAGCGCCGATCAAATGGCCGATCCCAAAATAGCTGACGATGCCAATCGCGATCAATACGAGCAATGCCAGATAGCGCTGAATGCCAGGACCAAAGAACGGCGTCATCGTTGTTGAGGTCAGCACTAGGATGCACCCCATACTGCCCGAGGCGAGAACAATCCGGCCCAGACGGCGCTTGAACCGGCCATCGAACTTGCCCGCATCGCCCATGGTGCGTGTCCCACGTATCAAAAGTAGCACCATTGCCCAGCCTGTTAGCGAAGTTCCGATTGCCGCCGCTGCAAAGCCAATGACAGGGGCTAGACCAATCGCCAGAGCGGCGTTCAACACCATCGCAATCAGTGCGTAGTAAAAGGGGCGTTTTGTGTCCTCACGGGCAAAGAACAGCGGCTGGAGCGTCTTTTGCAGCACAAATGCAGGTAGGCCCAACCCATAGATAGCAACAGCCAACGCCGTAGCTGCTGTATCGTCGCTGGTAAAGGCACCCCGTTCGAACAGCACGCTGACCAGTGGCAGCGGGATTGTAAGCAGGGCGACCGAGGCCGGGACGGTCAGCGCAAGGCTGATCTCGGAAGCGCGATTGAACGCGTCCCTCCCGCCAGCGTCATCGCCCGCGCGTAAACGTCGCGACAGGTCAGGCAAGAGCACGACACCAATCGCAATACCCACAACACCCAAAGGCAATTGATAAAGCCTGTCCGCATAGCTTAACCAAGCGACAGCGCCATCAAAGAAACTGGCGACCTGCCTGCCCACCAACAAGTTGATCTGTACCACGCCACCTGCAAGGGCTGCGGGGGCTGCGATAATGGCGAGCCGTTTCAACTCAGGTGTCATCTTCGGCATGCCGACGCGCAAAGCATATCCGGCCCTATTTGCCGCGAACCAGACAACAGCCAATTGAGCGATACCTGCCAGCGGTACAGCAAATGCCAGCGATTGACCGATGATGTTCTGTCCTTCCGACCCGGTGCAGTCACAGGTCACGCCAAAAATCGCCAGCGTAGCAACAAAGACGACGTTCAAAAGGATCGGCGCTGCTGCTGCTGCCGTAAAGCGGCCGGTGGCATTTAACACGCCAGACAACAGTGCGGTTAGCGAAATGAACAAGATATAGGGGAAAGCGATGCGCCCATAATATACAGCCAGATCAAAACGCTCGGTTCCGAGAAAACCGCTGGCCATCAGCGTTACGAGGGCCTAGCATGAAGATGATGCCAAGCACGGTGAAAACGGTCAGGATGCCGCCAAGGCCGACGAAGGCATCTTGCGCAAAACGGTGTGGGTTATCGCCGCCTTCGACTTTCTTGGAAAACATAGGCACGAAAGCCATGTTGAATGCGCCTTCGGCAAAGAACCGTCGAAACAGGTTCGGCAGGGAAAAGGCGATCAGAAAGGCTTCGGCCACGGGTCCGGTGCCAAGAAACGCTGCAATCATGATATCGCGCACAAAGCCCATTATGCGGCTTAGCAGTGTCCAGATGCCGACCGTGAAGAAGCCTGCCATCAATCGGATGGGTTTCATGCGTTGCACCCCAGAGTTTTGGAAAACTCTGGCCCAATTTTTTTAAAAATTGCGGACCTTCATCCTGACACCGCGCGTTCTGCACCCTGTGCAATCGCTGCGCGCAGTTTGCGTTCTAGCCCGGCACGTTTGGCCTCGGAGTGATACTTCAATCCGACAATGTCTTTTACATAGAATGTATCGACGACCTGTTCCCCATAAGTCGCAATGACGGCTGAGGCGATGTAGACGTGATTATGTGCAAGTGTTCGTGTCAAATCGTAGAGAAGTCCGGGACGGTCGCGGGTATCGACCTCGATAATCGTATAGATTTCTGACCCTTCATTGTCGAAGCTGATATTTGTTGGAACCTTGAAGGCGCGTTCGCGTTTCTTGATCTTGTCTTTGTCTTTGAGTGCATCTTTCGCAACGACTTCGCCCCGCAAGGTCCGCTCAATCATTTGGCGCAGGCGCGGTAGGCGCGCAGCTTCATATGGGTTGCCGTCATTGTCCTGAACCCAGAATACGGCGGTAGCATAACCGTCGTTAGACGTATAAGTGCGCGCATCCACCACGTTTGCCCCCACCAATGCCAGTGCGCCCGTCATACGACTGAAAAGCCCCGGATGATCGACCATGGCGAAGCAGGCCCGCGTCGCATCGCGGTCTTCGTCCAACATCAGGTCGATTTTGATCTCGTCATCAGCAATATCGCGCAGAAGTGTTGCAAAGACCGTCTGCGCCGCCAGTGGAAGGCCTTGCCAATAAGGCCCATAGTGTCGCCCGATTTCGGCTTTCAGCGTCTTGTTGTCCCAATCGGATAGTGCCGTACGTAAGGCACGCTTGGCCTCGGCCTCGCGGGTTTCACGGTTGAGGTCTTCCAGACCGGTCTCCAACGCGGATTTTGTGGCCTTGTAGAGGTTGCGGATTAGGACCGCCTTCCAGTTGTTCCATGTCCCTGGCCCAACCCCGCGAATATCGCAGACGGTCAGCGCGGTCAGCAAATCCAACCGTTCGACAGATTTCACGGCCTTGGCAAAACCGCGCACGGTGCGGGGTTCAGAGATATCGCGCTTCTGGGCCACATCGGAGAGTAGCAGATGATAGCGGATCAGCCATTCTACCGTCTCGCACTCCTTCTTGTTCAGCCCCAGTCGTGGCGCAACCTTGCGCGCGATCTGTGCACCAAGGACAGAGTGATCTTCGTCGCGCCCTTTGCCAATGTCATGCAGCAGTAGCGCCACATAAAGGACCTTGCGATTCACGCCACGCTCCAGAATGCCAGACACGACTGGCAGTTCCTCAATCAACTCATTGCGCTCGATCTGGGCAAGCGTGCTGATGCATTGAATCGTATGTTCGTCCACTGTGAAGTGGTGGTACATATTGAATTGCATCATCGCGACAATCGGTGCGAATTCAGGAATGAACGCGGCTAAGACGCCCAGTTCATTCATCCGCCGCAAAGCCCGTTCGGGATTGCCGTGCTTGAGCAGCAGATCAAGGAAGATGCGGCGTGCCTCCTTGTCGTCGCGCATATCGGCATCAATCTGGTCGAGATTTGCCGAGATCAGGCGCATCGCGTCGGGGTGTAACAGCGTGCCAGTGCGCAGCGCCTCTTCAAACAGGCGAAGGATATTCAGTTTGTCAGCCAGAAACGCCTTTTCGTTTGCGACGGTGAGCCGGTTCTGTTTGATGGCGTAGGGCGGTTTGGCCTTCTTGCGCCGCTTCAGCAACCGCGCCAGCATAGGTTCTTGTTTGGTGTGGCTTGCTTCCAGTGCCGTCAGAAAAATACGTGTCAACTCTCCGACGTGAGTCGCCTGCCGGAAATAGGCCTGCATGAAATGCTCGACCCCGCGCCTGCCGCCGTGATCAAGATACCCCATCGCCGACGCCACTTCGACCTGCATATCGAACGTCAACTGGTCGGTCGGCTAACCAGCAATAAGATGCAAGTGACAGCGCACCGCCCAAAGGAAATCCTCGGCTGTGACAAAGGTTTCGAATTCTTCCGACGCAAAGACCCCGAGGTTGACCAGTTCAGCCGCATCTTTGACGCCATTGACGTATTTGCTGATCCAGAAAAGCGATTGCAGGTCGCGCAACCCGCCTTTGCCCTCTTTGACGTTGGGTTCAACCACATAACGCTGCCCGCCCTGTTTGCGGTGGCGGGTCGCGCGTTCTTCCAGTTTTGCTTCGATGAAATCGCTCGCGGTAGATTTGAACAGCTCTGACCAAAGCCGGTCACCCAGTTCTGTCGCGAGCGCGGCATCTCCCGCTAAATGCCGATACTCTACCAGCGAGGTGCGGATCGTATAATCTTCCCTGGCCAGCCGAAGGCAGTCTTTGACGGTACGGCTGGCGTGGCCAACCTTTAGCTTGAGGTCCCACAGCATGTAGAGCATCGACTCGATCACACTCTCAGCCCAGGGCGTGATCTTGTAGGGCGTCAGGAACAACAAATCGACGTCTGATTGCGGGGCCATTTCTCCGCGCCCGTAGCCGCCCACCGCAATCAGCGAAAGCCGCTCACTTTCAGTGGGGTTTGGTAGCGGGTGCAAGCGGTCGGTCGCAACTTTCAGAACCGTTTTGACGATTTGATCGGTCAGCCAGCTATACGCACGTGTTGTGGGGCGTGACGCAAATGGTTGCGCGCGGAAAGCCGTGGCGATCTGCAGCATGCCCGCGGAACGTGCGGCAGCGAGCGCACCCACGGTTGCCGCGCGAATGGCCTTTTCGGACGTTGCCTCTACAACGGCGGTATCGATCTGTGCGATCACCACGTCGGCATCAAAAATAGCAGACGCCGGACAGATCAAACCGTCCGGCGCACCGTCGTCTAGCGGTGAAGTCGGGTCAGAGGCCGGGGCCACCAAAGCTTCTTGGGGCTTGTTCAAGGATCACAACCTGATTGTTTTGAATGGTGGCAACAGCCAACCCGCGTTGGTTGAGGCCATTTGGCAGCAGGCGAAACACGCCCGATGTACCACGAAACCCCTGCGGTTGGGTGAGTGCGGATTTGGTCAGTGCTTCGGTGTTGCCTGCGGCAGCCAACGCGCCGATTGCCGCAATGCCATCATAGGCCAGTCCTGCCAGAGGATGCGGTGTATCCCCATATGTCGCAGCATAGCGATTGGCGAAAAGGGCGGCTGTCCCCGGATCAGGAAGGGCAAAGAGCCCACCTTCAAGCCCAGGCAGGGCGGCCAGTTGCGGTAGCGTATCCCAACGGGTCAGCCCGATGAAACGGCTGCGGTCGGTGTCCATACCGGCATCGGGCAGGGCTGTTGCGATGATCGGCAAATCCGCATTTGCCCCCGCCGTCGTGAAAACGGCCTGTGCCCCCGAACGGCGCACATTCGATACAATCCGGCGGGTGGATGTGAAGATGCCTTGCTGCGACAGCGGATAGCTTTCGACGCCTACAACCTCACCGCCATTACCCTGTACAGCCGTTGTAATAGCATCACGCCCAACACGCCCGGGCAGATCGTCACCATGCACAACCATGTAGCGGCTCACGCCCTGGCGCGTGCCAAATTGCACAAGGCGTGCGGCCGTATTGTCAAAAGTCGAGCCAAGGATAAAGATATTCCCGCCTGCAAATGCGCGATTGTTTGAGAATGCCAGCACATTCACATCTCGGCCTGCAATGGCCACGCCAGCGGCATTTGCGGCCTCACCGTAAAGCGGACCAATGATGATTTTTGCGCCTTCGTTGACGGCCTGTGTTGCCGCTATCGCTGCCTGTTCAGGATTTCCGCCTGCGGTGTTGTAGACGCGCAAGTCAACGGTTGCACCGTCGAGATCAGCAATTGCAAGGCGGGCTGCGTTCTCGAAGTTCTGAGCCAACTGATTGTCCGTTGACTGCGCAGAACCACCCGGAACCAGCAAAGCGACTTCAATGGGGTCGCCGGTATCAATCTGACGGCCCACATTGGCGTCGGGCGCAAGCGTGACGTCGCATGCAGCAAGCCAAAGCAGAGCGGTGAAAGCAAAAAAGCGAGCCATCGGCTTGCGGGCGTTGCTGAAACGAGCAAACATGCGCGGTATCCTTCCTGTTTCGCGGCAGTGATGGAAGACGTTGGTCAGACATCATCCGCGATGTTGGGGGCTATCATAAAGCAGGGGGCTGGCGGGTCCAGAGATGAATTTTGTAACCAAGCCACTCTCTGCCGGTCTTTATTTTGTGGCGACACCAATTGGATCGGCACGGGATATGACGCTGCGCGGTCTGGATATCCTTGCGTCAGCCGATCTGATTGCGGCAGAGGATACGCGAACAGCGCGCAAACTGATGGAAATTCATGGCGTGCCGCTGAATGGGCGCAGCGTGGTTGCGTTTCATGATCATAGCGGCGAGGGGGCCGTCGCTCGCCTGATTTCAGCAATGAAGTCTGGCAAGTCAGTGGCTTACGTATCGGAGGCCGGGACGCCGCTGGTCGCGGACCCGGGCTATGAGTTGGGGTGCGCGGCGATCAAGGAAGAGATCGCGGTAACCTCTGCCCCGGGCGCATCGGCTGTGTTGGCCGCACTGACGGTATCAGGCTTACCGACGGACCGTTTCGCCTTTGTGGGGTTCCTGCCAGCGGCAAAGGCCCAGCGCAGATCCGAGATTGCAGCATTGCGCGATGTGCCGTTCACGCTGGTATTTTATGAAAGCCCGAAACGTATTGGTGAAATGTTAGGTAATTTACGCGATGTCTTGGGGGATGAGCGGCAAGCCGTGGTTTGTCGTGAACTAACAAAGAAGTTTGAAGAGGTGACGCGCGGGTCATTGCAGGAACTGGCCACTAATTTTCAAGGACGATCTGTGAAGGGCGAAATCGTTGTTCTTGTCGGGCGCGCGGGTGCCGTTGATGTGGCTGATGATGACGTCGGCGCAGCCTTGCGCGAAGCGATGAAAACGATGCGCGTAAAAGACGCGGCCACGGTTGTTGCGGGTGCATTGGGTCTGCCCCGACGGCAGGTCTACCAGATGGCATTGCATATGAGAGATGACGAATGAGTGGCACAGTTGGATACCACGCAGGATTGGCAGCCGAAGATATTGTGGCAAATGATTACGCTAAACGCGACCATGTTGTCGCCGCACGTCGGTGGCGTGGACAGAGCGGTGAGATTGATCTGATTGCACGTGACGGTGAAACCGTTGTCTTTGTCGAAGTCAAAAAGAGCCGCAGTTTCGCAAATGCTGCGGCGCGTCTTGGACGCAGGCAGATGGAGCGGATCGTCGCGAGCGCGGCAGAGTTTTTGGCGGATGAACCGCGCGGTCAGTTGACAGATGTGCGCTTTGATCTGGCGATTGTAGATGGGGTTGGTGGCCTGAATGTGATTGAAAACGCCTTCATGGAAGTATGACTGCCCATTGCACATGATTTCATGCTGCGTCATTTAGTGGCGAGTTATTGCATGCAGGGGGCCCACCATGTCGCTCAAAATCGCTTTCCAGATGGACCCGATCGGGCCAATCGACATTGACGCCGATAGCACGTTCCGTATTGCCGAAGAGGCACAGTCGCGCGAGCACTCCCTGTTTTACTACACACCTGACATGCTTGCCTATGACCAGGGCCGGGTGATCGCCAAAGGGTGGCCTTTGACAGTGCAACGGGTGAAGGGCGATCATTTTCGCCTTGGTGAAGAACAAACTGTTGATTTGGCGGACTTTGATGTCCTGTGGCTGCGTCAGGATCCACCATTCGATATGGGCTACATTACAACGACCCATGTTTTGGACATGGTCCATCCGGATACACTGGTCGTGAATGACCCGTTTTGGGTGCGCAACTATCCTGAAAAACTCTTGGTGCTGAACTTTCCTGATCTGACACCTCCAACAATGATTGCGCGCGATCTGGATACGCTCAAGACCTTCCGCGCGCAGCACGGTGACGTGATCCTCAAGCCGCTCTATGGCAATGGCGGTGCGGGTGTTTTCAAGCTGAGGGAAGGTGACAGCAATCTCGCCTCACTGCATGAGCTCTTTACAGGCATCAATCGCGAGCCATTGATTATGCAGCAATTCCTGCCGGATGTCGCGAAAGGCGACAAGCGCGTGATCCTTGTGGATGGCGAACCAGTAGGTGCAATCAATCGCATTCCAGCCGCCGGTGAAACCCGCTCGAACATGCATGTAGGTGGCCGCCCCGAGAAGGTTGATCTGACGGACCGCGACCGTGAGATATGTGCGCGGATCGGTCCGCTTCTACGTGAAAAGGGTCAGATATTTGTCGGGATTGATGTGATCGGTGATTGGCTGACCGAGATTAATGTGACGTCGCCCACCGGCATTCAGGAGCTTGAACGATTTGATGGCGTAAACATCGCTGAAAAAATCTGGCACGCGATTGAGGTCAAGCGCTAGACCTCTTTCGCCATGGCGAGCCGATAACTGACGGCTTCCGCAACATGCGGTTGGCGCACCTCTGCTGCCCCCTCAAGGTCTGCGATTGTGCGCGCGACGCGCAACACCCGGTGGTAGCCGCGCGCCGACAGCCCGAACCGTTCGGCCACTTTCACCAGTAGCGCGCGCCCCTCTGTATCGGGCGTCGCGATTTCTTCCAGCAGGTGGCCTTCCATGTCCGCATTCACGCGGACTTCAGGGTGATCGGCAAAGCGCTTGGTTTGTGCTTTGCGGGCATGATGAACGCGCGCGGCAACCTCGGCCGAGCTTTCACCGGTTTCCGGCAAGTCAAGGTCCGTGAAGGCAACGGGGGGCACTTCGACACGCAAATCGAAACGGTCCATTAACGGGCCAGAGATCTTGCCCAAGTAATCCTCGCCACAGATTGGGACGCGGGCGCAAGCGCGCGCAGGATCGGCAAGGTAGCCACATTTGCATGGGTTTGCCGCTGCAACGAGCATGAATCGGCATGGGTAACGGACGTGTGCGTTGGCGCGGGCCACCACAACTTCGCCGGTCTCAATAGGTTGCCTGAGCGTCTCAAGGACCGTACGCGGAAACTCGGGGAACTCATCCATAAAAAGCACACCATTGTGCGCGAGGCTGATTTCACCCGGCTTGGCGTTGCGCCCACCGCCGACAATTGCGGCCATTGATGCGGTATGGTGTGGTTCACGGAACGGGCGTTCGCGGTTGATGCCCCCTTCGTCCAACAACCCTGATAGCGAGTGGATCATGGATGTCTCCAGCGCCTCTGCCGGTGTTAACTGTGGCAGGATACCCGGAATGCGCGCGGCCAGCATGGATTTGCCTGACCCGGGCGAGCCGACCAAGAACAAGTGGTGGCGCCCAGCGGCAGCGATTTCCAGGGCCCTTTTGGCCCGTTCCTGCCCTTTCACCTCTGATAGGTCGCGCGCCCCGGTTTGCCTCAGGACCTCACCCGGTTCCGCGGGTTGCAAGACCGATTGTCCGGTAAAGTGTCGGACCATGTCGGCCAATGTCCGAGGTGCGATGACGTTGGCCGCACCGACCCATGCGGCCTCGGCCCCGCAGGCCTGCGGGCATAGCAGCGTGCGGTCTTCTTGTGCAGCGGCCATTGCCGCAGGCAAGGCACCAACGACAGGCACCAGCGTGCCATCCAATGACAACTCGCCCAAGGCGACGGTCTGCGCGGCGTCGTCTTGTGGTATGATCTCAAGTGCGGCCAGAAGCGCCAGCGCGATGGGAAGGTCGAAATGTGACCCTTCTTTGGGCAGATCGGCGGGCGATAAGTTTACCGTGATTCGCTTGGACGGCAATGCAATGGCCATCGCCGTGAGGGCGGCCCGTACCCGTTCGCGCGCCTCGGACACCGCCTTATCTGGCAGCCCGACGATCGAGAATGCTGGAATGCCCGGTGTGACCGCGCATTGGACCTCGACCAAGCGCGCTTCAATCCCTTCAAATGCCACCGTATAGGCCAGCGCAACCATCGCGTTCCCCGTTTTCTTGGTTAACGCGTAGGCGGTGGGTCTTTAAGAAAGGTTAATTTGTATCACCGGGCCATGAGCTGCGTGCGAGCGGCAGTTCGTATGGGAATGGTTCATACACATCTTCCATTGCAGCTTTGCGCCAGGCCAAAAATGCAGGATCGCTGAGATGCGCGGAAACATAAGCCTGCGATTCATCACTGACAGACAGTTTGTAAGCCGTGATGCGCATCGCAACAGGTGCGTAGAATACATCCGCAAGTGAGTATTCACCAAAGAGCCAAGGCCCATTTGCCCCGTGGCGTGCCCGGGCGAGCGACCAGAGGTCTTCTATTCTCAGCAAGTCGTCTTGCACAGCCTGCGAAGCTTCGAAGCCTTCCCAACAAAAGCTAAGCATCATGGGGCAGGCTTCGCGCAAGGCTTGAAAACCGCTGTGCATCTCTGCGGTCATGGATCTGGCAAGCGCACGAGCGCCGGGCCCTGCTGGGTAAAGGCTAAGCCTGAGGGTGGTTTTCCACCAGCGTTTCGGCCATCGCAAGACTGTCGGTCAGGACATGACCATCGCTTGTCTGCATGACCGGAACTGTGCGGGCCGGTCTAAGATGAGCCAAATCAGCCTTCATGGTACCCGCATAAAGCCCGACCATATGCGTCTGATAGGGTAGTCCAAATTTTTCCAGCATCAGCCAGCCTCGCAAAGACCAACTGCTGAAAGTGCGATCACCAATATAGAGTTCATAAGCCATGGATTAACCCTAGCCGAGGAAAACCTCCTCGGGCCAACGATCATCTGTGACGCGCCCCATCACGGGTTGTGATTAATCTGTTCTGCCGTCCAGTTATCATCGCTTGTATCAATGACGGTCACAGACAGATTGTTGATGCGGTGGCTGAAGGCCTCATAGGCGCCGATGCCAAGTGCGCGCTGGACTTGTGTCAGAATGACGCCGAAGTGGGCGACGACAATCAAGTGTTTGTAATCACCAAGTAGATGCACGTCGATTGCGTCATCAACGCGTTTCCGTACAGCGTTCCAGCTCTCACCCTTGGGTGGGGCAATATGACCAGGCGTTTCCCAATATGCACGTATACGGTCAGGGTCTTCCGCCTCAACATCCCCGAATGTCCGCAGTTCCCAATCGCCGAAGTTGATTTCGCGTAGGCTCTGGTCATTCGGCAATCGGTGCTCGGGTCTGAGGGCATCCGCGGTGGCGGTGGCCCGGATCAGATCAGATGACACGACCGGCGCATCAGGCAAGAAGTCCCGTAGACGCGCGATAGCTGCGGTATCGGACAGATCAGCCGGGATGTCCGACCAGCCAACCATCGATTTCGCATGCGTGGGGCCGTGGCGTACCATCCATAGTTTTGTCACGGCAACTGACCTTTGAGTGCGAGAGGAAGACCCGCCATGACGGCCACAACCAGATCAGATTTAGTCGCGATTTCTTGGTTCAAACGTCCTTGCGCGTTTCGGAATGTCCGAGACAGCTTGTTTTCAGGAACAATGCCTTGGCCAACTTCGTTTGAGACGATCACAACTGGACCCTTGCATCGTTCGAGCGCGGCCATCAGTGCGACGCTTTGCGCCTCAGTGCCATGCTCACCCAAGATCACATTGGTCAGCCAGAGTGTCGCGCAGTCAATCAGGACCGGCTGGTTTGCATCTACCTTGGCGAGGGCATCAGCCAGATAGAGCGGTTCTTCTATCGTGCGCCATCCGGTGCCGCGCATTGCGCGGTGTTTTGCGACTTTTTCAGCCATCTCATTGTCAAAAACCTGTGCTGTCGCGATGTAGATTGGATCACCGTCCCCACCCTTTAAAACAAGGCTTTCCGCAAAAGATGATTTGCCCGAGGCGGCACCGCCTAGGATGAGAGTGAGTTTGGGCAATACCATAGCAGCAACTTTTAGTGATCCATCTCGTTCAATCCTGCGTAACCATTTTATACAACAAAGTTAATGCATCACGATGCTACTTGGGAGAAATACAATGGGTGTCACCGGTTTTTCTGATCAAACTTTGTCTCGGACGGCGATGAAGGCAGAACTGCTGGATGCCGAGACCGAGCTGGCGCTTGCATATGCCTGGCGCGACCACCGTGATGAAAAAGCTTTGCACCGTTTGATTACTGCCTACATGCGACTGGCCATTTCCATGGCGTCCAAATTCAAGCGCTATGGCGCGCCGATGAATGACCTTATTCAGGAAGCGTCTGTTGGCCTGATGAAAGCGGCAGATAAGTTCGACCCGGATCGGGGCGTTCGTTTTTCAACTTATGCCGTGTGGTGGATCAAGGCGTCCATTCAGGATTACGTGATGCGCAACTGGTCGATGGTGCGGACCGGTTCCACCTCGTCCCAAAAATCACTGTTCTTCAATATGCGCCGTGTTCAGGCCCGGTTGGAGCGCGAAGCGGCTGCCGAAGGTCGTGTGATGGATAAGCAGGAGATGCGTGAGTTGATTGCTATCGAAGTTGGCGTTCCACTGCATGATGTGGAGATGATGGAAGGGCGTCTATCTGGGTCCGACTTTTCGCTGAATGCCACCCAATCTGTCGAGGATGAAGGCCGCGAGTGGATTGATGCGCTGGAAGATGATGGTCCACAAGCCGCTGAAACCGTCGAGCATACCCATGACAACGATACTCTGCGCCAGTGGCTTTTGACGGCTCTGTCCAACCTCAATGATCGTGAGCAGTTCATCGTACGAGAGCGCAAGCTGCGCGATGACCCACGCACCTTAGAGAGCCTTGGGACCGAACTGGGTTTGTCGAAAGAGCGCGTACGCCAGCTTGAGGCGGCTGCCTTTGGCAAGATGCGCAAAAGTCTTGAGTCGCAAAGCTCTGAGGTTCATGCATTCTTTGCCTGAACCCGGACATTGTCTTTCCGGTCTGATCTGACCTAGTGTCGGGCAACCCCCGACCGGAGACCTCAGATGCTGGCCAATAAGCATATTCTCTTAATCGTAGGAGGCGGCATTGCCGCCTTCAAATCGTTAGACCTCGTGCGTCGTTTGCGCGAGCAGGGCGCGCAGGTCACGCCGGTGCTGACCAAAGCCGGATCAGAGTTTGTGACCCCGCTCAGTTTGGCGGCCCTATCCGCGTCCAAAATCTATCAGGATCTGTTCAATCTCACTGATGAAGCTGAGATGGGACATATCGAATTGTCCCGCGCGGCTGATCTGATTGTTGTCGCCCCAGCAACAGCGGACTTGATGGCGAAGATGGCAAATGGGCATGCAAACGATCTGGCATCAACGTTACTCTTGGCCACCGACAAACGTGTGCTGATTGCGCCCTCGATGAATGTGCGCATGTGGGATCATCCGGCGACTCAGCGCAATCTGGCGGCGTTGCTGGGTGACGGCATCTTGGTTGTCGGACCCAATGAAGGTGATATGGCGTGCGGCGAGTATGGGCCGGGGCGGATGGCAGAGGTGCCCGAGATCATTGCCGCCGTAGATGCGGCTTTGGCCGATGGGCCGCTAAAAGGGCGTCATGTTGTGGTAACCTCTGGTCCAACCCATGAACCGATTGATCCGGTGCGGTATATCGCAAACCGCTCATCCGGTGCGCAGGGCACGGCCATAGCGAAAGCTTTGGCCGCGCTGGGCGCTGATGTGACTTTTGTGACCGGTCCGGCAGATGTGCCGCCGCCGATGGATGTATCTGTTGTGAAAGTGCAGACAGCGCAGGAGATGCTGGATGCGGTGCAGGCAGCAGGGATGGCGGATGCCGCTGTTTTTGCTGCAGCCGTTGCAGATTGGCATGTGGTCAATGCGGGCGACAGCAAAATCAAGAAAGACGGGTTGGGCCTGCCGCAACTCGATTTTGCAGAGAACCCGGATATCCTTGCCACCGTGTCACAGATGACCACGGGGCGGCCAAAGCTCGTCGTTGGTTTTGCGGCTGAAACGGATGATGTGATCGCGAATGCGACCGCCAAGCGCCTGCGCAAACAGTGCGACTGGATCGTCGCGAATGATGTGTCCCCGGAAACCGGCATTATGGGGGGTCCGAGAATGCGGTGACGTTGATTTCAGCGCAAGGCGCGGACAGTTGGCCCCGCATGACAAAAGACGCGGTCGCGGCGACATTGGCTGCGCGTATTGCCGAGGCACTCGCGTGAGTGTGACGATCCAGTTTCAGTGGGAAGAGGGGGCGGATCAGAGCGTTGGCCTGCCCGCCTACGAGACCACAGGCGCGGCTGGCGCTGATCTGCGGGCGAATTTGCCTGATCGGCAGAGTGTCGTTCTGCTACCAGGCGCTCGGACGCTTGTGCCGACGGGTTTGCGCTTGGCGATTCCCGAGGGCTTCGAGGTTCAGGTCAGGCCGCGTTCGGGGCTGGCTTTAAAGCATGGTGTCACGCTGCTGAATACGCCGGGTACGATTGACAGCGACTATCGCGGGCCGCTTGGGGTGATCCTAGTGAATCTGGGAAATGACGATTTTGAGATCGCGCATGGCATGCGGATTGCGCAAATGATTGTTGCACCCGTCGTGCAGGCGCACTTCGAGGCGGTCACATTGCTCGGCGAAACAGCCCGCGGTACAGGCGGATTTGGGTCCACTGGCCAATGATTATGGTCGGCACCATGGCCATCACCCTTTGGGTGATTGGATGGGCGATGAAGGTGCCCTACGCGGTGCGCTGGAATATGATGGCGATCCTTTTGGTCGGCGTTATGACGATCCATGTGATCCTGCCCGATGGTCACCCGCTGCGGATGGCGACGGGCGGTGATGCCCGGCTTTGGGCGATATTCTTTGGTTTTGGCGTGTTGATTTGGGGGTACCGCAAGTTTCTGGGTGCGTTACGTGCGCGCGTCAAACAGCAACAGGCACCTGTGCCGCAGTCCGATAGCTTTTCACCGACTGAGTTGGATCGGTATGCCCGCCATATCATCCTGCGCGAGGTCGGTGGGCCGGGCCAGAAGGCGTTGCGCGATGCCAAGGTCTTGGTCGTTGGGGCCGAAGCGGTCTGGGCGCGCCCGCGCTGGAGTATTTGGCGGCGGCAGGTGTGGGAACGATTGGTGTGATCGATGATGATGTTGTCGAAAACGCCAATTTGCAGCGACAAGTCATCCACCTTGATCGCAACATCGGCATGCCCAAGGTGCACTCCGCGGCCGAGGCGATGACGGCGCAGAATCCCTTTGTGACCGTGCGGCCCTACCACCGCAGGCTGGATGCAAGTATCGCGGCTGAGCTTTTTGCGGATTATGATTTGATCCTCGACGGAACCGACAATTTTGAAACCCGCTATCTAGTCAATAAAACAGCCGTCGCGACGGAGAGGCCTTTGGTCGCTGCAGCCCTTACCCAATGGGAAGGGCAAATCAGCGTCTACGATCCAGCAAAAGGGACACCGTGCTACGCTTGTGTGTTCCCCGACGCGCCAGACCCTTCCTTGGTCCCTTCCTGCGCGGAGGCTGGGGTGATCGGACCATTGCCGGGCGTGATGGGCGCGATGATGGCCGTTGAGACCGTGAAACTGATCACCGGTGCGGGCGAGGGTCTTGGTGGTCGTTTGCTGATTTATGATGCGCTCTATGCCCAAACGCGCACCATTGCCGTGAAACCGCATGCGGATTGTAAGGTTTGCGGTGGTAAGGGGCTCGCGTTCACTTAGTTTGGCTATGGTGTTCTGTCACCGCGACACTATCTGTTCCTCAAAGGAGAACCCCCATGACGAATCCGCTGTTGCAAGACTGGACCACACCCTTTGGATTGCCGCCCTTTGATCTGATCACCGATGACGATTTCGCTCCTGCCGTTGATGCCGCTTTGGCAGAATCGCGCGCCAATGTCGCGGCCATAGCCGACAATGCGGACGCGCCAGATTTTGCGAATACGGTCGAGGCGTTGGAACGGGCAGATGAAATGCTGAGCCGCGTTTTGGGCGCGTTCTACAACGTTGCTGGCGCGGATAGTAACCCCAAGCGCGAAGCATTGCAGCGCGATTTCGCACCGCTCTTGAGCGCTTATGGGTCCGAGGTATCCGAGAATAAGGCGCTCTTTGCCCGTGTTGAGGCGGTTTGGGAACAACGTGCCGCATTGGACCTGACGGATGAACAACAGCGGGTGTTGATGCTGACCCGCCGTGGCTTTGTGCGCTCAGGCTCAAAGCTGGAGGGCAAAGCGGCTGAGGGCTTGCGCGCCGTGAAATCCCGTCTGTCGGTGCTGGGAACGGAGTTCACGCAGAACCTGCTGGCCGATGAGCGTGAATGGTTCATGACGCTGAGCAAAGACGATCTGATTGGTTTGCCGGATTTTGTGGTTGCGACCGCAAAGGCGGCTGGCGAAGAGAAAGAGGCAGGCGGACCTGTTGTCACTCTGTCCCGCTCGCTGATCGTGCCCTTCCTTCAATTCTCTGAACGACGCGATTTGCGCAAGAAAGCCTATGAAGCGTGGGGCGCGCGTGGTGCCAATGGCGGCAAGACAGATAACCGTGGCATCGCCGCTGAGACGCTGAAGTTGCGTGAAGAGCGTGCCAACCTGCTGGGCTATGATACCTTCGCTGACTTCAAGCTAGAGACGGAAATGGCTAAGCACGCCCAGCGCGGTGCGTGATCTTTTGATGAAAGTCTGGACGCCTAAGCAAAGGCAGCGGCGGAAGCTGATGCTACCGTCTTGGAACGTATGCTGCATGCAGATGGGTTTGACGGGCCGCTGGAACCTTGGGACTGGCGTTTCTATTCTGAAAAACGCCGCAAGGAGTTGCACGACCTCGATGAAGCCGAACTCAAGCCCTATTTGCAACTCGATCGCATGATTGAAGCTGCATTTGCCTGCGCCAATCGCCTGTTTGGTCTGGAGTTTGCGGCAATTGAGGGACCTATCTATCACCCGGATGTGCGGATGTGGGACGTCACCCGCGATGGTGAACATGTTGCGGTATTTATCGGTGACTATTTTGCCCGTGGGTCGAAGCGTTCCGGTGCGTGGTGTTCGGCGATGCGGTCTCAGCAGCGGCTGAGCGGCGACATTCGCCCTCATGTTGTCAATGTATGTAACTTCGCCAAGCCGGAAGAAGGTAAGCCTGCGTTGTTGTCATACGATGATGCGCGCACGCTGTTTCATGAGTTCGGTCATGCGCTGCATCAGATGCTGTCTGATGTGACCTACGAAAGCATTTCGGGCACATCAGTTGCACGTGATTTTGTCGAACTGCCAAGTCAGCTTTATGAACACTGGCTGGAAGTGCCGGAAGTGCTTGCTGAGTTCGCGACCCATGCTGAGACCGGTGATCCGATGCCAGAGGATCTGTTGAATCGGATGCTAGGTGCAGCCACCTATGACATGGGTTTCCAGACCGTGGAGTATGTGGCTTCGGCGCTTGTTGATTTGGGCTTTCACAATGGCCCGGCTCCGGCGGACCCAATGCAGCGTCAGGCGGAAATCCTGGAAGATATCGGAATGCCACATGCCATTCGGATGCGCCACGCGACGCCGCATTTTGCCCATGTCTTTGCGGGCGATGGCTATTCCAGTGGATACTACAGCTACATGTGGTCCGAGGTGATGGATGCAGATGCTTTTGCTGCATTTGAGGAAAATGGCGGCCCCTTTGACAAGGAGACGGCAAAACGATTGGAGAAGACAATTTTGTCTTCAGGCGGTTCAGTCGATGCGGCCGAGCTTTACAAGGCGTTCAGGGGGCGTTTGCCCGGGGTTGAGGCGCTGCTGAAAGGGCGGGGTCTCGACAAGGCGGCCTAGTCGCGGATTTCGGCGTCGGCCACGCCCCAAAGCGCCGCTTTGGGCGCCCATCCCCGATAGCCACCGGCGGTCAGTTGACACCATTCGGGATTGCAGTCGCCCAATCGGGCAACAACGCCGGGTTCCAGCATTGCATTCTCAAGTGCATCTGGTTCCGGCCGCGTCCGAAGCGCGGTTTCAGATACTTCAATCACCACGGTGCGTGCGCCTGACAACATCCTATAATGGACCCAGCCGCCCTGACCATCGCGGTCAATGACACGTCGCCAATGGCCGTATTCGGCAATGACTTGCAGTGGCATACTCTGTCGTTGAAAGACCCAGTCGATCCGGTGTGAAAGTGACGGACCACGGCGCACGTTGGCCTCGCTGGCGCGCAGCGACACGTAACGGGGAAGGGGCAGATTTGTTTCAGGGCCGATGGCCGGACCAGTGTCACTCTGCTGTGCGTGACCGGTACTCGTGCCAAGAAAGATCGCAAAGGCTGCGACCTGAAACACGCGGACCCAATGCGCGATTGCACCCATTGTTTACCCTTACTGCTCACTTTTGCGGCGCGCGGTTCTTGTGCTGCGCGTCCCTTTGGCGCAACCTGCCATGACAAGGCCGATTTGAAAACCCGTGGGAGGGCATTGCATGCCAGGTAAGCATCTAAGTGTTGTTGTGACGCGACGGTTGCCTGAGGTGGTAGAAACCCGACTGAAAGAGCTGTTCGACGTCGAGTTGCGCGAAGATGACACGCCGATGACTCAAGAAGAACTGGCGGATGCGATGGGTCGTGCTGATGTTCTGGTCTGCACAATCACGGATCAGATTGACGCAAAGCTGTTGGGACGTGCAGGTGAAAAGTTGAAACTCATTGCGAACTATGGTTCAGGCGTAGACCACATTGATGTGGCAACGGCCCGCCAGCGGGGCATCCATGTCTCGAATACACCCGGTGTTGTTACCGAAGACACCGCCGATATGGTCATGGCCCTAATTCTGGGGGTGACCCGCCGCATGGCCGAAGGATTTCGCGTGGCTCAGTCAGATAACTGGGGTGGATGGGCGCCAACGGCAATGCTTGGCGGACGGATCAAAGGGCGCCGTCTGGGTATTCTGGGCATGGGGCGGATTGGTCAGGCGGTGGCGCGGCGTGCGGCAGCGTTCGGGATGCAGGTCCATTATCATAATCGCAAGCGGTTGCGGCCCGAGATTGAAGAAGAACTGGACGCGACCTATTGGGAGAGCCTTGATCAGATGGTGGCCCGCGTTGATATCCTGTCAATCAACTGCCCGCACACACCATCGACCTTTCACCTGATGAACGCGCGGCGGCTAAAGTTGATGAAACCTGATGCGGTGATCGTGAATACGTCACGTGGAGAGGTGATTGACGAAAACGCCCTGACACGGATGTTGCGTGCGGGCGAGATTGCGGGTGCGGGTCTGGATGTGTTTGAGCGCGGGCACGAGATCAACCCACGTTTGCAAGCGCTGCCGAATGCGATCCTGCTGCCGCATATGGGGTCAGCGACCCTCGAAGGGCGGATCGAGATGGGTGAAAAGGTCATCGTGAACATCAAGACCTTTGCCGATGGGCACAGGCCGCCTGATCTGGTCGTGCCAGCGATGCTCTAGCCGCCCCACGTCTCGGGCAAGACTTTGAACTTGTCGTCTTCTGCGATGATGTTGATGTAGTGCCGCATTGAGTGGGCGAGGAAACTTTTGTGTTTGACTGACTCGAACAGCGTGGCCTTGCCCATGTGATGATAGGCGGATGGCACCTTCGGAACAGGATCATCGGTCCGGTTCACCAGCAGGCAACGCCCGTCTTGGACGACCCCGTGTTTGCTCCACTTCGGGCGTGGGGCGGCAAATCCGAGGGCTGGTGTGTTGTATGTCTTGGACAGGATTTGCGCCGCAGCCGCGCCCAGCGAATGACCGATGATGTAGTTGGGTGTCGCACCTTCACGTTTCAGCCATTCGAAGATTTCGATGGAATACCGCAAGAACCCCTGATGCCATCTGGTACCTGACGCCCCTTTTTCGCTGTTGGTCGCGTGCTTGAGCACCAAACGCTGGTTGCCCAATCGCAAGGGGCGCAAGTTGAACTTGACGTAATCCCTGACCGAGTTTGACCCCGGCAGCAGCAAGATATTCCCATCCAAAAGATGAGCTTGCACATCGTCATGATCCAAAGACTTGATCACACGCGGGCTGACAATACGGCCCGCTTTGTAACTGGCGTCGGCCAAGGTTGCGGCATCTTTCAATCTGTAAATCGTCATCGTCTTACCCCTAAATTGACGTAAGGGAACATGTTTGGCGCGTTCTGCCTAGTCGGGAAACCCTGATCCTTGTCGGTTTTGCGCCGTATCCGGTCGGCTGGTTCTATCGCCGCTGCCAGGTTTCGCGCAAGTTACCGCCAAAGATGCCAAGGAGTCGTCATCATGAAAACGCAAGTCAAAGCATTGGTTGTCGGTGGCGGTGCAGTTGGTACGTCAATCGCGTATCACCTGGCCAAAGCAGGCTGGGACGATGTGATGCTTTTGGAGCGCGATGAGCTGACGTCCGGCTCCACTTGGCACGCAGCGGGTCTCTTGCCTTTGTTCAACATGTCCTTCGCCACGACCCATATCCACAAATACTCAGTCGACTTCTACAAGTCGTTGGAAGAAGAAACCGGTCTGAACGCTGGTTTCGCAGTCGTGGGCAACCTGCGCATGGCGCAGACACAAGAGCGGATGGATGAGTATATGCTCTATGCGTCAACCGCCGAAACCTGTGATGTGCCTTACGTTTGGATGACGCCTGATGAAATCAAGGCGAAGTGGCCGTTGATCCGCACAGAGGATCTGAAAGGCGCGCTGTATCATCACACGGACGGCTATATTAACCCCGCCGATGTGACGCAGGCGATGGCCAAGGGCGCACGCCAGCGTGGCGTGATGATTGAACGCAAGTGGCAGGCCGATGCGTTTGCATGGAACGGTGACGCATGGGAGATCACCTGCACCAAGATGGTCGAGAAGGGCGGCAACCTTGTGCCCTCTGACGAGCAAATCGTGATCACGGCCGAACATGTTGTCACGGCTTCGGGCAACCACGCACAGACGACGGCCAAGAAACTGGGCATCAAGATCCCCGCAATCCCGGTCGAGCACCAGTTCATCGTCATGGACAAGGACCCCGCGCTTGAAGCGTTCCGTGCCGAGGGCAATGTCGAGCACCCGGTTATTCGCGATGCCGATGCGCAATCATACGTGCGTGAGGAGCGCGGCGGCTGGATTTTGGGTGTCTATGAAAAAGGCGCGCCAGCGGTCTTTGAATATGGCGTGCCGGATAGTTTCCGCGCTGATCTTTTCCCGCTCGATCTGGAGCGGATCGAAGAGCAGTATATGGCCATGATCCATCGCGTCCCATCTTGCGAGGAAAGCGGTCTGAAAGACGATTTCAACGGCCCGATTTGCTATACGCCTGATGGCAACCCGCTGGTCGGTCCGGCACCGGGTTTGCGCAATATGTGGCTGGCCGAAGGGTTTTCTTTCGGGATCACGGCCGCGGGTGGCACCGGGTACTACCTTGCGCAGATGATGGTTGATGGCGAGGCCGAGATTGATATGGCCTCGCTCGACCCCAAGCGCTACGGCGATTGGATGACGACCGAATTCGCGGCACGCAAGAACGAAGAATGCTATGATCACGTCTACATTCTTCATCACCCTGATGAAGAACGCCCGGCCTGCCGCCCGCTGCGCACGTCACCGGCCTATGATCGGCAGGCAGCGCGTGGCGCGCAGTTTGGCTTCGTGAATGGATGGGAGCGCCCGAACTATTTCGCGCCTGAAGGGTTCAATGACCATGATAGCCGGTCATTCCGTCGCGGTGGCTGGTGGCAATATGCTGTGGATGAAGCCAAAGCGATTCGTGATGGTGTGGGCTTGATTGATGCCACCGCGTTCACCAAACATATCGTCAAAGGCCCCGGCGCAACGGCGTTCCTTGACTGGTTCACCACGAACAAGCTGCCGCGTGTTGGTCGGATTAACCTGACTTATGCGCTGACCGATCACGGTACGACCCGGACCGAATATACCATCGTACGGTTGAAGGATGACGAGTATTATCTTGTCTCGGCTGGCGCATGGACGGACTATGACGCGGATTTCTTACGTAAAGCAGTCGAGGACAAAGAGGCGGAGTTTGGGCGCATTGACGTACAGAACGTCACGACCCAATGGGGTGTCTTCGCGATTGCCGGACCAAAGTCGCGCGATGTCCTGAACGCTGTGATCAAAGACGCTGATCCTGCAACGGCGCTGACCAACAAACGTTTCCCATGGCTGTCTGCCAAGCAGATCGAGCTGGGGATGTGTCCCGTCAATGCGATCCGTGTCGCTTACACGGGCGAGTTGGGTTGGGAACTGCATCACCCAATTGAGATGCAGAATTACCTGTTTGATCTGTTGGAAAAAGCAGGCGAACCGCATGGGATGAAACTGGTGGGTGCACGCGCGCAAAACTGGTTGCGGCAAGAGAAATCCTACCGTGCGTTTGGCACAGAGTTGGGCCGCGATGCGACGCCATTGGAGGCCGATCTGCCGCGCTTTGTGGACTTGTCGAAGGACTTCAACGGCAAGGCCGCGATGGAAGAGAAGGGTATTCGTGCCAAATGCGTCACGCTGCTGATTGACGGCCCAGAAGATGCTGATCCTTGGGGACGCGAGGCGCTTTATGCAATGGATGGCACGCGCGTTGGTCGTTTGACCTCGGGAGGATATTCAGTCGCCTTTGAGAAGTCGATTGGCATGGGATACGTAAAGCCGGAACTGGCAGACGTGGGTACAAAGCTAAAGGTCAAGATGCTTGATCAGTTGTGGGATGCCGAGATCGTTGAAGACAGTCCCTACGACCCCAAAAACACGACAATCCGTGTGGATGGTTGACAGGCGTAGCCTTGTAAGGTGGGTTTGAACCCACCTTACACTTTAGAAAGGTCCGCACATGTCAGAGAAGATTGCCGTTGAGAACATCAACACGCCCGGTCGCACCACCAATGTCGACAAGGCCAAATATGTGGCCATGAAACAGGCGATGCTGGCCACTCTGCCTAAATCAGCCCCAGGCATGACAGCCAATGAAGCCAAAGAGGCGGCCAAGCCGCTTCTGCCTGAGGATCTGTTCCCTGGCGGTGCTACTTCGGGCTGGTGGCAAAAATGCGTTCAACTGGATCTAGAGGCAAAAGGCGTTGTCGTCCGTGAAGATAGCAAACCCTTACGCTTTCATCAGATCTAGTTGTTGTCGGGGACCGTCGATCCTGCGGCCATCATCGCTTCCATAAAGCCAGAATTCTTGCTGGCTTCGATTTGCAATTCCATCATGCCGCATGCGCCGTTGATCTCTAACATGCGTTCGTCGGTGATACCGTCCGGTGTCATTGCGTCAAATACACCGTTATCGGTCGCCTCAGTCATTGTCATCGATGACAATGTTGGCAGCATAGCGTCCATTTCAGTCAGCATGTCGTCGACATCGCTTGCGCTGGTTTCGTCAATATAAGTGTCAAGAATGCACCCTGCGGCTGCGCGAATTTCATCGGTCCATGGCGGCACCATGCCATCAAGCGCGCGCAGGGCTGTCGCATCACCGCCTTGTTGTTCGATTTCATTGGCCATCATGTCGATCATCACGACATTCATTTTATCTGACAATGCCTCAAAACGCTCAAGCTGGGTTTCGGCGCTGACAGTGATGGGCAAAAGACAGATCGCTGTGGCGAGGGTCAAACGGGTCATCGGTATGCTTTCTTTTGTGACTGCAGGTGCCGTTAGTTTGAGGCATTTACGAAGGCTTACCAGTCTGGAAAACCTGCCTCTTGTATTAATCGGTCATCTTCATGCGTAGTGTAGTTTTTTGTTTGCCACTAGCATCAAAATTATTGGGGTCCAGCCATCTTGCGAACTCTGCCTCCAGCTGTGGCCAATCGCGATCAAGTACCGAAAACCACGCTGTATCCCTGTTGCGCCCCTTGTATACCAGCGCTTGTTTGAACAGCCCGTCATATTGAAATCCCAGCCTTGCGGCAGCGACCCGCGATGGCGCATTCAGTGCATCACATTTCCATTCGTACCGGCGGTAGCCCAATTCGCCCAGTGCGCGCTTCATCATCAGATACATGGCCTCTGTCGCCATGACCCTGCGTTGCAGGGCGGGGGCAAAGGTGATGTATCCCACCTCGACCACGCCATTCTCGGGCTGGATACGCAGAAAGCTGGCAACGCCAACTGGCTTACCAGTGGACATGTCGATGACTGCAAAAAAGAGAGGGTCTTTGCTGTGCACGGCTTGGGCCACCCAATCGGCGTAGTCCGCCTCTGATGAGAAGGGGCCATTGGGCATATAGGTCCAAAGCGTTCCGGTGGTATCTTGCGCAAAGGCTGTATGCAAATCAGCGCTGTGCTGGGTCGTTAGAGGGACCACTTCGCAGGTGCGCCCCTGCATCGCCGTGTGCGGGATTGTCGCGCATCCGGTCCAGTTTGGCACCAAGTCGCCGATGGGTTGCCCTTGGGCATTCAAACGTGCGGTCATGCAAACCTCTGGGGAGAGAGTGCTGTGACAGCGTCCACTGGCAGGTCCGATGCCGCCCCGCTGAGCAAATCAGCCAGCAACTGGCTGGCTGCGGGTGCTGATTGCATGCCGTATCCACCCTGTCCTGCGCACCAGATAAAGCTGGGTTCTTGTGGATCTGGCCCCAGAACAAGGTTCCGATCCGGTGCAAATGTGCGCAGCCCCGCCCAAGAGCTGAGCAGTCGTGTAACCGGCTCGGTCACGTTGGCCTCATACCGCGCCAGCCCTTCCGCCAAAACCATGTCATCAGCATAGGCGTCATGGGGCGTTGTCGGGTCTTCTTCTGCGGGCGAGACGATCAGCGCACCTGCGTCGGCCTTAGCATACCAATCTTCCCCGGGGCCAAACAGCATAGGCCATGTACTGACGTCATGACCTCCGGGCGCGGGAATACGGGCCATAGAGCGGCGCAGTGGTGTGAAACCCAATGTGGCGACACCTGCCAAACCCGCAACATGATCTGCCCAGGCCCCCGCTGCATTCACCAGATGACGCGCCTCAAAACTCAGCGGGCCTGCGCTGACAACCCAACCGGTGCCAGTGTGTTTGATATCGTCGACCTGCACCTTTGTACTGACGGTCGCGCCATTGTCGCGGGCCGTGCGTGCGAAGGTCTGGATCAGCTTGTCGGTATCAATGTCCCATGCTGCCGCGTGATAGGCGGCGCGATCCAACACATCCTCATTCAGGATAGGTACCATATCCTTGGCCTGTTGCATGCTGATCCGGTCAAGTTTCATCTGCCCTACATCTGCAGCGAAATGATCAGCCGTGCTTGCACTTCCAACCAACAGTAGCCCGCGTGGGCTAAGCACACCGGCAGCATCGTGAAAGGCACGGCTTGCCTTGTTCAGCGCGACCGTCGAGGGCTTACCGTAGTTCTGTTCAAACAGCGCGGCGGACCGGCCAGAGGTGTGATACGCCAGCGCATCTTCGCCTTCCAGCAGGGTGACGGTGCCCAATTCCGACAAGCGCGCCGCGGCGGAAACGCTTAAGCAATGCCGCCACCGATAACCAGAAAATCGATCATCCTTCTTCAAGCCGGTCGGTTGCTTACGGCGGTGTGATGCTAAGTGCGGTGATCTGATCATATAGCGCAGCACTCATCTTGAATGACATGGCATCAAGTGACGGTTGCAACTGTGCGGCAGATCTGGCCGAAACAATGGGCCTTGGTGCGACGCGATGCTCTGCGGCCCATGCTACCGCCAGAGTGGCGGCGGGCACGCCCATGTTGGCACCAAGCTCTGACAGTTTCCGAGCGGCATTATGCATCCAATCCTGATCATAACGGGCCTTGTAGCGGTCATCTTCGGTCAGGCGGCCGGTTGCGCCTTGCGCATACTTGCCCGTCAAAAGGCCCCCGCCCAAAGGCGAATAGGGAACAACCACGATATCTTGATCTGCCGCCATCGGAAAGATTTCGACCTCGCTTTGGCGCTTCACAAGGCTGTACATCGGCTGAACAACATCAATCTTTGTGTTCAGTGATTTTGCCACGGCCTGCGCCTTCATCACCTGCCATGCGGCATAGTTGGAAACACCGATATGGCGGATCAGGCCCTTCGATTGCAACTCTGCCAGGGTGCTGAACGTTTCTTCCAGCGGTGTGCGGTCGTCAAAGCGATGCATGTAAAGCAGATCGACCGCATCTTCGTTCAAGCGTTTGCGTGAAATGTCAAAGTGCTCAAGGATTTGGGCGCGCGAGGCGCCAGCGGTATATCCGGCCTTGGTGGCCAGATAGATATGCTCGCGCGCGGGTTTGATCAGCGGGCCAAGGATCGTCTCGGATGCACCTTCTGTATAGATATAGGCCGTATCAAAGTGGTTGATGCCGCTTTCTCGTGCGGCCTCAAACATGGCGTTGCTTTCGGCTTGGTCGGCTTTGCCGCCAAACTGCATTGTGCCGAAGGTGAGCTTGGAAAGCGGTGCACCGCTGCGCGTTGTCAAATCTATCATTTTTCGACTTTGGCATGCCTGTGATATGATGAAAAGATATCCTTACAAGAGTTGCGTTAAATGGGTCGCGAAGCCGTAGCTGTGTGTCATTGGAACGGGGAAACCGCCGAAGCAAAACTGCATCTGGATTCCGCATATTTGCAACTGCGCGGAGAGATGCGGGCTGACATTCCACGTGCGCATATCAGGGATGTTGTGCTTGTGGATGCCGGTGTGCGGGTTATCACCGATGGCCCGGAACTGACCATGGAATTTGGCGCGAGTGAAGCAGCACGCTGGCAAAAGGCATTGTTGAAAAAACCTCCGACTTTGGCGGAAAAGCTGGGTGTATCTGCGGATACACCCGCCTTCATCCTCGGCACCTTCGATGATGCACCGCTGAAGGACGCCTTATGCGGCGCGACTGTAACCGAGGCGCGGGATGCGGCCATTCTGCTTGCGATTCTCGTGGAGGAAGCAGATTTGCAGGCTGCTTCGGACATGGCCATGGCCCACCCTGACAAGCATATTTGGATGATCCATCGCAAAGGTAAGACGGCTATGGTGAATGACTCAATGATCCGCAGGCATATGCGGGGCCTAGGGTTTATTGATAGTAAAACCAGCGCTGTTTCGGATCAGCTGACGACGACACGGTATCGCATGCGTGCCAAATAGTGGCTGATGCATTGACAGTCTTGGCAATGGAATGGCTACTACGGCGCAAGTGAAATCAACCCGCGACCACAACATAAGAATGCTGTCTTTTCCTCTTAGATGCCGTAAGGCGCGCCTGTTATGAATGGCGGATGTCCTGTGGGGAAGCCCGGTCAGGTGATTGGCTTGCTGGGCGGGTCCTTTGATCCGCCGCACGCCGGGCATGTGCATATCTCGAAGGTCGCCTTGAAGCGTTTTGGTCTGGATCGGTTATGGTGGCTTGTGTCGCCCGGAAACCCTTTGAAAGAGAGTGGTCCGGCCCGTTTAGCGGACCGTATGCAGGCCGCGCGCGCCATGATGCAACACCCGCGCGTAACCGTCACGGATATCGAAGCCCGGATTGGCACCCGTTATACCGCGCAGACGTTGGTCGCACTGCGGCGGCGCTATCGAGGGGTCCGGTTTGTCTGGATCATGGGCGCGGACAATCTGGCACAGTTTCATCGTTGGCAGGACTGGCGCTGGATTATCGAAACAGTGCCTATTGGCGTGCTGGCGCGACCCGGTGACCGGATACCGGCCCGGATGTCAAAAGCGGCCAGGCTGTATGCGCGAGCGCGGCTTTCTGGGCGGGCAGCCCATATCCTCGGGCAGGCGGATACGCCCGCCTGGACATTTATCAATTTGCCTATGTCGGATCAATCATCGACTGCCATCCGCAAGCGGGGGGAGTGGTAATGCGTCTATCCCGAAGAGCCATGTTGGCAGGGGCTGCTTCCACGTTGGCTGCAACTGCGTTCGCGGATGCTCCGCTGACGTCGCCTCGTCCACGGGCACGCGCGCCTGTCAAGGATGCAATTGCCAGAATGGTCGCCGAAAAAGGGTTTTCTGGTGATTTTGGCGTTGTGGTCGCTGACCTGCAAACTGGCGAAATACTCGAAGATATCGGGGGCGAAAATGCGCAGCCGCCTGCGAGCGTTACCAAGGCTTTCACTGCACTCTATGCGATCGAGGCATTGGGCGAGGGACATACATTTGAGACCCGCATTTATGCCGATGGCGACATAGAAGACGGTGTTTTAAACGGAAATTTGATTCTGGCAGGGGGCGGCGATCCCAATCTGGTTACTGACCAGATCGCAGAATTGGCGCAGCGATTGAAGGACACCGGTCTGCGCGAAGTCAAAGGTGACTTTCTTGTCTGGGACAATGCGTTGATCAACCAGGATGAGATTGATGAGAGCCAGTTTGACTACCTTGGCTATAATCCAACAATCACCGGGCTGAACCTCAACTACAATCGCGTGCACTTCGAATGGAAGCTGGACGGCGAGGACTACGTCACAACCATGGATGCCCGCAGTGAGAACTACCGCCCAGCGGTAACGACGGCGCGCATCAGGGTGATTGACCGCGCATCACCTGTCTTCACCTACAGCGATGTAGGCGACGTCGACCAATGGACAGTGGCCGGATCGGCCTTAAACAAGGAAGGGTCACGGTGGTTGCCGGTGCGGCATCCCGCGCTTTATGCTGGTGAGGTGTTTGCGACGTTTGCGCGTAGCCATGGCATTGTGCTCAAAGCTCCCAAAGAAACGCAAGCGGTGCCGAATGGTACGCCCATAGCGCGTTTTCAAAGCGCGTCGTTGCGGGACATCATGCGGGGTATGCTACGGTTTTCAACGAACCTGACGGCAGAAGCTGCCGGCATGGCTGCGACAGCAGCGCGCGCTGGCATGCCCCGGGGTTTGCGTACCTCTGCTTTGGGAATGTCGCGCTGGGCCGATGCCCGCGCCGGTGGTATTGCGCCTTCCTTTGTCGATCACTCGGGTCTGGGCGATCAGTCGCGGGTGTCACCTGCCGATATGGTGCGGTTATTGGTTGCGCCCAATGTGATGCCGACCCTGCAACCGATTATGCGCGATATTCGTCTGGTCGGGAACGATGAGCAGGTGATCAATGATCCGAACGTTTCGGTGAAAGCCAAGACGGGAACATTAAACTTTGTGTCATCACTTGCTGGTTACGTGCGCACCAAAAACGGTCGTGATCTGGCGTTTGCCTTCTTTGCGTCCGATCTGGAGGCGCGCGAAGCTGGCAAGTTGACCGGAGCTGAAAGCCCACCAGGTGCGCGCGGCTGGAACAGACGGGCGCGGCGGTTACAGCAGGATATCCTCAAGCATCTGGCGTTCAGGCTGACCTGATCAGAGGGTCATGTGACGCGCACGAGACCCGCGCTCGATCGCTGCTGCGTGCAATCGGTCAAGGTCGAGTTCATAGCGAATCTCTTCCAGCATCCGCACTTCGGGGCCAACAACGCGGCCATCAGCCGCCGCGACATCGCATGAGAGCGCATATGCTGTCTCATACAGGTGTTCTGGCAAGGCATCGCGGATCAAGCCGAACAACGCCTCCAAGCCATCTTCCTGCTCGAAGAGATCGAACACCATTTTGGACATACGTGGCAGACGTTCGGCATCGTAGGCATCAAAAACCGGCAGGTTGTTGATTGCATTGCTTATTTTCACCAGCTCCGCCGTGCGGATGTTCTCATCTGATGCAGAGACAGCGATCATCAGGGCGGCAAGCGCATCTTGCGCGGTCATTGGGGCATCTTCGAGCATCATCATTTCCTTTGTTCTGCCTCACATTTATTGACGCCTTGCCTGTCTCGCAATAGGGAGTGCGCGTTGTGGCGGTCACAATGACGCCCTCAATTGAAGCGAGAGAACCATGAGCACGATGCGTGAAGCTGCGATGACGTCGAAGGCCTGGCCCTTTGTTGAGGCGCGCGCATTGCTCAAACGGTATGAAAACAAGGCGCCCGAGAAAGGGTATGTTTTGTTTGAGACCGGCTATGGTCCGTCAGGCCTGCCGCATATCGGGACGTTTGGAGAGGTGTTGCGCACGACAATGATCCGTCGCGCGTTTGAGGTGATTTCTGACATCCCGACCAAGCTGATCTGCTTTTCTGACGATTTGGACGGGATGCGGAAGGTCCCGGGCAATGTGCCGCAGCAAGATATGCTGGCGGAGCACATGCATAAGCCGCTGACGTCTGTGCCTGATCCGTTTGGGACGCATGAGAGCTTTGGTCATCATAACAATGCGATGTTGCGGCGCTTCCTCGATACGTTCGGGTTTGAGTATGAATTCTATTCGGCGCGCGAATTCTATCAGACGGGCCAGTTTGACGAGATCTTGTTGCGCGCTGCTGCCCGCTATGACGATATCATGGCCGTGATGCTGAAATCTTTGCGTGAGGAACGCCAAGGAACCTATTCGATCTTCTTGCCGATCCATCCCGAAACGGGCCGTGTCCTTTATGTGCCAATGAAGCATGTTGATGGTGAGAAAGGCGAGATCACCTTTGATGACCCGGACGGTCGCGAATGGACGCTGCCGGTCACTGGCGGCAATGTGAAACTGCAATGGAAGCCGGACTTTGGTGCGCGCTGGGCGGCGCTGGAAGTTGATTTTGAGATGTACGGCAAGGAGCACGCCACCAACACGGCGATCTACGACCGGATTTGCGAGATTTTGGGTGGCAAGAAACCAAACCATTTCTCTTATGAGTTGTTCCTCGATGAGAACGGGCAGAAGATTTCCAAGTCGTCCGGTAACGGTATCTCCATCGATGAATGGCTGACCTATGCGTCGACCGAGAGCTTGAGCTACTTTATGTACCTCAAGCCGAAAACGGCCAAACGGATGCATTTTGACGTGATCCCCAAGGCCGTGGATGAGTATCACCAGCAATTGCGCGCTTACGCTGATCAGGATGATGCGGGCCGGGCTAACAACCCGGTGTTCCACATTCACGGACACAATGTACCAGCGTCGGATATGGTCGTGCCATTCGCGATGTTGCTGAATCTCGCGTCGGTCTCTGGGGCCGAGGACAAGGACACGCTGTGGGGCTTCATCCAGCGCTACGCGCCAGAGGCGTCTGCCGAAAAGAACCCGCAGATGGATCAGGCTGCTGGCTTTGCAGTGCGTTACTACAATGATTTTGTGAAGCCCACGAAGGTTTATCGTGCACCAACTGATCGGGAGCGTGCTGCGTTGACCGACCTGGCTGACCGCTTGAAAGCCTGGGATGGTGGTTTGGACGCGGAAGAATTGCAAACGATGGTCTTTGCCGTCGGCAAAGAGCATGGCTTTGATCCGCTGCGGGCCTGGTTCACCGCACTTTACGAAGTGCTTTTGGGCGCATCACAGGGCCCGCGCTTTGGTGGCTTCATCGCACTTTACGGTGTTGAGGAGACAATTGCGCTGATCGAGCAGCAATTGGCCGGGTAACGGCTTTTGTGTTAGGTTGCGGCATGGACCGTGACGCTGTTCTTGAGATCTATGATCGTCTGATCGCCAAACACGATGGCCTTGCCCGGAAAGGCAAGGCAACCGCATACACGGCCGTAAATGGCAATATGTTCAGCTTTGTTGGCCCCGATGGTGAAATGTGTATCAGATTGCCAAAGGACGAAATTGTTGCTTTTGGCAAAGACTATGCCAACGACCCGGTGATCCGGCACAACAGCGTGATGGACGGCTATGTCGCTGTCCCAAAAGACCTGCTGCATAATTATGCAACGCTTACTGTTTGGTTTGCGAAGTCTGTCGCCTTCGCCAACGGCCTGAAATCCAAACCCACAAAGAAAAAGAACTGACCGCCGTTTTGGTGCGTATCTACTATGACCTTAGACAGGTGGAGGGTAACAGATGCGTTTGATTGGACTGATACTGGGGATCTGGATAACAGCGACTTCGGTGTTCGCTCAGGATGCGGATGCAATTGAAGATGTGATCGGCAACCAGTTGGATGCCTTCAATAACCGCGACGTTTCAGGGGCTTGGCAGTATGCCAGTCCAAATATCAAGCGCTTGTTTGGCAATCCCGGCAACTTCGGCATGATGGTGCAGCAGGGCTATCCGATGGTGTGGGACAACGCCGATGTGCGGTTTCTGGAGCTACGCGACATCCGTGGCAATCTTTGGCAAAAGGTGATGGTGCGCGATGCCCAAGGTGGTTTGCATATCCTTGACTACCAGATGATCGAAACCGCTGATGGTTGGCAGATCAACGGCGTGCAACTGCTGCCCGCGCCTGATGTGGGTGCCTAGAGCCGTTGCGTCGGTGACCGTCACGGTGCCGTCAGCCCCTCTTTAGATTGAGAAGATACCTCTGACACAGGTGGCCCAGCTGCGCGTTGGGCCTTTTGCATTTCTCAAGCTTCAGGGGCTCTTTCATGAACAAAGCTATCACCGACGGGATCGTTTTTGACCCATTGCCTTTTTCCGCTGGTCTTTCGCTGTGGTCGAGCGAGGATGGCACGCCGGGAACGAACACCTATGCGGGCAGCGGATCAGGTGTCTTTGTGGCCGCTGATCAGGATTTTGCGGGTTGTCTTGAGTTGTTAAAGAACGAGGCGACCCAGCGCGTTCGCTATAAGGGTGAGACGCCCATATTGCCGGGGTGCTATTTGCAAATCACAGCGCGGGTCAAGGCCGTTGCAGGTGCATTGCCTGCGGTGCGCATCGCCGGTTATGCCGGGTTGGGTGGCGGTGTTCAGCTGACGGGCGTGACCGAAGTGGGGCCGTCGGCACAGCTGACAACCTATGGCGAGGTAGTCGAGGTCACGGCCATCGTGGCGACAGCTGATCGCAGCGGTGTTGATCTGGTGTGGACCGGGGCCGCATACGGCCACTTTGGCATTGATCTGACCGGGCCGACGGGCGGTGTTGTGCGTCTGGATGATATCACGATCACGGATGTGTCCTCTGCCTTTCAAGGTGATCTGACAGGGCTGGTTGATGTGCGCGACTATGGCGCGAAGGGTGACGGTGCGACCGACGACAGTGCCGCCTTCAACGCGGCAGATGCGGCGGCGAACGGCCGGACGGTGATGGTGCCAGAGGGCGACTACCTGCTGGAAAGCAATGTGACGATGGACAATCCGGTCCGTTTTGTCGGGCGCATTTTGCAGGAGCCTGCGTTTCGCTTCATTCTGCAACAGGACTATGACTACGACAGCTATCTGGCTGCGTTTCACGACGAAGAGCTCGCGTTTAAAAAGGCCTATCAGGCGCTTATTAATTTTGCTGATCACGACAGTTTGGATCTTTGCGGGCGTCGTGTTCTGCTGACCGAACCTGTTGATATGCAGGCCGCAGACCCCAGCCGCACAAGGTTTGAAACCCGCCGCGTCATTCGTAATGGTCAGTTTCAACCCGCAGATGGTGCCGCGTGGGACACGGTCGAGGTGACATCACAGGCGACCTATGCGGCCAATGACGACAACCGGCTGACCAATGTGGCAAATGCGGCAAACATCGCCGTGGGATCATTGGTTCAGGGCAATGGTGTGGGCCGGGAGATCTATGTCACTGCGGTCAACGAAAGTGCACAAACGCTCGAGATCAGCCGCCCGCTGTATGATGCGGAAGGCACGCAAATCTTCACCTTCTCGCGCTTCCAGTACATGCTTGATTTCTCGGGCTACGACAAGCTGAGCCAGTTCATTCTGGATGATATTGAGTTTCAGGGCCGCGGGATTGCGAGCGGCATCATGATGGCCCCTGACGGGTTTACGTTCCACGTGCGTGATTGCTTTGTGAACAATCCCAAAGATCGCGGCATCACCTCCCCGGATTGGGTTGCCAAGGGATGATGCTGGACCGGTGCCAACTGATTTCAGATGAACAAAGCATACCTGCCCAAAATCGCGTAAGCATCGGGTTCAATGCCAACGCCAATGACGTCAAGATCAGAGACAACCGTGTCAGCCGGTTCAAGCATTTTTGTGTGTTGGCGGGATCGGGCAATCTGATCACCGGCAATCACTGGTTTCACGGCGACGATCAAACCAATGGGTTGCGTTTGGGTGGTGTGGTCATGACCCTTCCCAATCCCAAGAGCATCTTTACCGGCAACTATGTCGACAATAACTTTATTGAATGGACGAATGAGCATGATGCCACCCCAGCTCTGGGTGCGCAGTTTTCATTTGGTGGCCTGACCATTACGGGCAACATGTTTACGGTCAATGATGTGACCGATGCATTCAATTTCATTGTGATCAAACCGTTTGGCCCCAACCATTTTATCAATGGTTTCTCGGTGACCGGGAATGTGTTCCGTTCGCTCAATGGTCGTATTGACCGGGTTGAAAGCGTGGATACAACATTTGCGGATCTTGATTTTAGCCGGACCCGCGATTTCGAGTGTACTGCGAACACCTTCCACAACGTGAACGACCCGGTGTCCAACCCTGCATCACTGACACATGTGCAGGCGACAGAAGCGACAACATGGGTGATGCAGACAGGTGCTGTGCTGCCATTTGGCGGTCACGCGCTGAGTGTTGAGAGTATTATGCCGACTGGTGCGGTGACCAATACAGGTGGAACCACTGTGCATGACCTACCGTGGTCAGAGGGCGGGCAGGGCGCCGCACTGCGCAACGTAAACCTGAACTGGAGCCAGCCGGTCAAAGGGCAGGTCCGCTATGTGGTCAGGATGGACCGAACAGACTAGCCGCTATTGTGTGTGAGAATAAGAAGGCACCCTTCAAAGGGTGCCTTTTGCATTTGTAGGCCTGCCTTTTGCAACGAGTCCAAGGGCTTATGCTGCAATGCAGAAAAATGCTGCATCGGCAAAATAAATCCTCTATAATCATACCAGATTTCAATTCTATTTCAGGGGAACAGCATGACGCCCGCATTTACTTTATCACTCACTGCGCAAAGTTTGCAGGTTGCCAGCGCGGTCATAGGCCAGCAAATGCGGTTTGCTGATGCACTGATTGATCAGACATCTGTCGCGCAGCGCGCTCTTGTGTCCCCTTACTATGGCGCGCCCAAGACCAAGGCGAAGGTCGCACCTGTTGCAAAGAAAGCGCCGGTCAAGAAAGCAGTGGTTGCAAAAGCCAAACCAAAGGCAGAGCCGCCAAAAATTGCTGTCGTGGCGACACCTAAACCGGCACCGAAGGCGCCGGTTGTCGCTGAAGCAAGACCAGCGGTCGCTAAAAAAACGGTCGCTCCAAAACCCACGCCTAAAACTGAAACCGTGACGGCAGAAAAGCCTACTGCCAAGGCCACCAGACCAAAGCCAGCCTTAGATACTGCGAAGGCCGCGAAAGTGGCTGACGCCGCACCATTGGCAAAGGCAAAACCCGCTGCGAAAGCCAAAGCCGTACCTGCCCCCAAAGTGACGCCCGCTGCGGCAAAGGCACCTGCAAAGGCGAAAAAAACCACGCCGAAAGCCGCACCGGCCAAGAAGGCGGTTTCAAAAGCCAAACCTGTAGCCAAAGCGAAGGTGGCTTCAGGGCCAAAGCCACAAGCAGAGGCCAAGACGGTGAATGCCGCTGCCTCCAATGCGCCTAAGCGCGGCAAAACGATCACGGTTGCCGATGCGCCTTGGGACGGCAAAGCGCCGTCCTGATTGTCTGAAAAATGTGCCGCCGTGACGCGAAACTGAGCCCATCATGCACTATATGCATGGTGGGTTTGCAATTGTGTGTATTGTTGCGGAGCTTGCGCTGAATTACGTGTCCGGTGGGAGGACGAACATTTATATCTGCGAGGCTTAAGATGTCACTCCGTCCCGACAATACATTGATTTCCAACCGTGAAATGCTGCTTGAATTGCTGTCAGTGCCTTTCCGTGCGTTGGGATCGGCACTCCAAACTATCGCGTCAAACACAGCGCGTGCCCAAGCCTTGCGCGAATTGGCTATGATTTCCGATGAAGAACTGAAGGCTCGTGGCACGACTCGGGCGGAGGTCATCAGCATGACATTCCGTCACGACGGCTAGTCTTCAGATAGGCCGCAACGCCACGTTGCGGCCCTATCGCACCCTTCCCTTGACCAATGTCAAAGCACGAAACAACGGCGGCTCTATTAATTCTAGGGTTCGTGCCGTTGAAGGCTTGGATTCGGCTGTGTTTTCGCCATGATGCGGCCTGACGATAAAAGATCAGGGGGGAACCACCGTGAGCGACCAACCAGCCGGGACCTATGCGCCATCAGCCGACATGGCCTCAAACGCACATGCGGACAAAGCCAAGTACGAGGAAATGTATGCCGCATCCATCAATGATCCAGAGGCGTTCTGGGGCGAGCATGGTAAGCGGCTGGATTGGATCAAACCCTACACGCGGGTCAAGAACACCAGCTTTGCCCCGGGGAATGTCGATATCAAATGGTTCGAAGACGGCACGCTGAACGTCAGCGCCAACTGTATCGACCGCCATCTGGCAACCCGTGGCGACCAAACCGCCATTATCTGGGAACCGGACAGCCCTGATGATGACGCGCTGCATATCACCTACGCGATGTTGCACGAAAAGACGTCGCTGATGGCCAATGTGCTGAAAGAAATGGGTGTGGGAAAAGGTGACCGGGTTGTCCTCTACCTCCCCATGATCCCGGAAGCCGCCTATGCGATGCTGGCCTGCGCGCGGATTGGTGCGATCCACTCCATCGTTTTTGCAGGATTCTCTGCCGAGGCATTGGGTGCGCGGGTGAATGCATGTGATGCAAAGGTTGTCATTACATCAGATGGGGCACCGCGCGGTGGCCGCGTGACCAACCTCAAAGACAGTGTGAACCAAGCGCTGCTGAATGATTTTGATGAAGTGAAATGCCTTGTCGTCAAACGTACTGGCCAACAAATCGCATGGCGCGATGGGCTGGATTACTGGCTGCACGAAATGGAAGAAAAGGTCGATGCTGACTGTCCGCCCGAAGAGATGAACGCCGAAGACCCTCTATTTATCCTCTATACCTCTGGTTCCACTGGTCAGCCGAAGGGCGTTGTGCATTCCACGGGCGGTTATCTGGTCTATGCGGCGATGACGCAGCAGTACACGTTCGACTATCACGATGGTGATATTTTCTGGTGTACCGCAGACGTTGGCTGGGTCACCGGCCACAGCTATATCGTCTACGGGCCGCTTGCGAATGGGGCCACGACAATCATGTTTGAAGGTGTGCCCACATATCCTGACGCAGGCCGTTTCTGGGCCGTTTGCGAAAAGCACAAGGTCAATCAGTTCTACACCGCGCCGACAGCCATTCGGGCCCTGATGGCGCAGGGCAATACGTTTGTTGAGAAGTACGATCTTTCCGACATCAAGGTGCTGGGTACCGTGGGCGAGCCGATCAACCCCGAAGCGTGGAATTGGTACAATGATGTGGTCGGCAAGGGCAAAGCCCCCATCGTCGATACATGGTGGCAGACCGAGACGGGTGGTCACCTGCTGACGCCACTTCCCGGTGCGACCGCGACCAAACCAGGTTCGGCAACCTTGCCGTTCTTTGGCATTCAACCTGTTATTCTAGAGCCCACCTCTGGCGAAGAGATACATGATACAACCGCCGAAGGTGTCCTGTGCATCAAAGACAGCTGGCCTGCACAGATGCGCACGGTGTGGGGCAATCATGAACGGTTCGAGAAAACCTATTTCAGCGACTACAAGAACTATTACTTCACCGGCGACGGCTGTAAGCGTGACGAAGACGGCTATTACTGGATCACCGGTCGCGTTGACGATGTGATCAACGTCTCTGGTCACCGGATGGGCACCGCTGAGGTCGAAAGCGCCTTGGTCGCCCATGCCAAAGTCGCGGAGGCCGCGGTGGTCGGCTACCCGCATGACATCAAGGGTCAGGGCATCTACGCTTACGTCACGCTGATGAATGGGGAAGAGCCGTCCGATGAGCTGCGCAAAGAGCTGGAAGTATGGGTGCGCGCCGAGATTGGCCCGATTGCCAAGCCTGACTTGCTGCAATGGGCACCGGGCTTGCCGAAAACCCGGTCGGGCAAGATCATGCGCCGTATCCTGCGCAAGATTGCCGAGGATGATTTTGGTGCGCTCGGCGATACATCCACGCTGGCCGATCCGTCGGTCGTTGACGATCTGATCGAAAACCGGATGAATAGAGCCTGAAAATCGGCTAAGTCAAAATGGCCGCGCAGCGTTCTGCGCGGCCATTTTCATGTCTGACCGAACGGGTCAGCTGCGGCTGGTCAGCAATTTCAACCCGGCAAAGGCAAAGAACGTGCCAAGGATGCCTTGAATGACCCGCCGTGCCTTGCCGTACATCCGCACCATGAAGGGCGTCGAAAATGCAAGCGCATAGAGCAGGTGGCAAATAATAGACAAAATGAACGTCCCTCCAACAATTGCCGCTGCGACCCAGAGTGGCGCACCATCCTGTAGACCGAGTGAGATGATCGCGATCCATGACAAAGCGGCCTTGGGGTTGGTCATCTGGATGATGTAGCCACGTCGCAGATATCCGAACTGGCTGCGCTGGCCGCCCCTGAGCTCTTTTGCTTCGATATCATGTGGTGAAGCTGCGGACTTGAAAGCTTTATACGCAAGCCAAAGCAGGTAAGCCCCGCCAAACACTTTGATGATCAACAGCGCCGACGCGTAGGTTGCCAATAGCGCGGACAATCCAAAAGCCGTCAAAACGGCCCAGGTGAAGGACCCAATCGCGACCCCCATGGCCAATGCAATACCCGAGGCGCGGCCCACGCTCATCGATGTGCCCATCACGGCCAGTACATTCGGTCCTGGGCTGGCGATACCCAAAAGAAACGCGGAATACGCGAGGAGAATACCCGGAAGGTAGAGAGCAATATCTTGCATGGCTCGCCTTTCATTACAATCAATGTTCGCACTATGTTCTCAATGGCCAGATTTAGCAATTGATTTAATGCGGCGATGGTTTCTAAGCTTTCTGAGTATGATCTGTGGGCATGTCGGCCGAGTCACTGTCCAGCATTTTCACTTCCCTTTGCGGGAATGGAATGCTGATGCCGTGTTCTTTGAACGCGTCCCAAAGCGCCAGATAGACGTTGCCGCGAATGTTGGTCAGACCACCTGTCGGATCACGGATCCAGAACCGCAGCAGATAGTCCACGGAACTGTCGCCAAACCCTACGATATGGCATACCGTGTTGCGGTCACCGAGTACACGATCAACGCTTTGGGCCGCCTCAATCGCGATGCGCCGCACCTCATGCGGGTTGTCGTGATAGGCTGTGCCAAAGTTGATATCGAGGCGCACGAAATCGTTTGAATGCGACCAGTTCACCACTTGTCCGGTGATCAGGTCTTCATTCGGGATCAGGTATTCGCGCCCATCGCGGGTAACGACCGAGACATAGCGCGCACCCAGCGAATTGATCCAGCCAAAGGTATCGCCAAGGCTGATCACATCGCCGGGTTTGATTGACTTATCCAGCAGGATGATGACGCCAGACACAAGGTTGGACACCACCTTTTGCAAACCAAAGCCAAGGCCCACACCGATGGCACCGGACAGCACCGCAAGCCCGGTTAGATCAATCCCCAGCGCGCGCACGCCGACGAAAAATGCGGCCCCGTAAAACGCAATCTGCACGCCTTTGACAATCAACACCTGCATTGAAGGGCTGATGTCTTCGTTTGACTTGATCCGGCTTGCGGTTGTCGTTGTAAAGAAACGGGCCAGCGCGATCAGGACCCCCAGAATAACCAGACCCTGTATGAGCAGGAGCATGGAGAACCTGATTTCACCGATGCTGAACCCAATGCTGTCCAGCAGGCGTTCGGCCACGTCCAAGAGCCCGAGGATTTGCAAGGTCGCCCATGTCCATGCGCCATACCTGACAAATTTGCGCAGCGTCGGGCTTTTGATCAGGCGTGTGGCGAAAGCAATCAACAGCCATGCCAAGGCCAGCGTGCCGATCACACTGAGCAGGTAGCTGCGGCTTGGCCAGGTTGTTTCGCGCATCACGAAGATGACGGTCCACATCAGCACCACAAAGAATATGGCACGCAGACGTTGGTGAACGACCACAAGGATACGCATCCGCCATTTAGGCCAGTTTTCGCGCGACCCCATCCAGGCGCGAATGCGCGGGCCCATAACTGCGCGCAGCACATGCGCTGCGGCAAAGATGCCAATGGCAATAAAGAGTTGATACAGGTTCCACGTGCGAAACATGTTCTCGACAAACAGCTGTCCCTGCATCAACAGATCGCTGCCAATCTCAATCACCTCCTCAAGCGGCGCATCGGCCGGTGTGGGGTCGGTTGTTCCGTCGTGTGCGGCCATGGCCTTCCTGATCAAGTCATGTTGCCTGACAAGGTGGCACGCAGATGCCACGCAAGCAAGCAAGGCTTATGTGTGGGCAAATACACAGACGATTTGCGCGAACAGTTTGTATCCTTGTGAGCTTCGGATCGAACCGTTACGGTCTCAACAAATTGTTAACGGAAAGCTTCGAATATGGATATTACCCTACTCTTGCTGTTAGCGTCAGGCGCACTGTTGCTTCCACTTATCGGTGGCGGCGAAGATGGCGATGATGAGGATGAGATCCGTGGCACCCTTGGTGATGATGAGGACCTTCGGGGCACAGAAGGGAACGATCGCATCCTCGGATTTGACGGCAACGATATCATCAATGCTGGTGGTGGGCTTGATTTTGTCAATGCGGGCCTTGGCAACGACACTGTGAATGGTGGCGACGGTCGGGACGAGATCGAAGGCCGCGCGGGCGATGACACTCTGAATGGTGATGAAGGCGGCGACATCATCAGAGGTGGCGCGGGGAATGACACCATCAATGGCGGCTATGGCAACGATAAGGTTGAAGGCGGCGAGGGTAACGACGTCATCTTTGGTGGACCAGCCGCGCGCGCGATCGGCCCTGATGGCGAGTTGGTCAACGCGGCAGACCGGACCGACACCTTGCGTGGCCAAGGCGGTGAAGACACGATCTATATCTGGGGCGGTGACGGTCAGGCCTTTGGCGGCATCAACCGTGATGACCCCGGTATTCCCAGCGTTGATGAGAAAGATGAGCTCATTCTGGTAACTGGCGAAGCCCGCCTTGAAGATGGGCAGGGCACAACTGATTTTTATGCTCTGGCGAACATCGAGGATGCCGAAGAAACCTTTGCAACCATCGTCGAATTCGATGAATCAGAGCATCGGATGATCCTGACCGTTGATATTGATCTGGATGGTTCGGCGGTCACACCGCAGGTTGGGTTTGAGGCGACCGAGAGTACGATAGATGAAGACGGAGATACCGTTAACGGCTTTTTGATAACGGCAAAATTACTGAATCCAGAGGATTTTCCAGGTGTCGAATTCGAGGAATCATCTGCTTTCTTCCGTGGAGAAGCCAACCCGACAAGCGACGACCTGCAAACTTTCGTTGAAAATAACTACGACATTGAAGTTGTTTACACGGACGCGGCGACCAATGATTACTTTACTCCGCAAGATACAGTCGCAGCAATCAAAGATGTCATCCCCGCGAACCCGGCGATACCTGGCACTTAAGTTACTTGGCGACAGATCAAGCAACACGTGTTGCAAGGCCGTTCTTGGCTTTGTGCAGCGCTCTTGCGAGCTGTGCGTTGCGCGTGTATCTGTCAGTCCATGAAAAAGGTTTTCGACATGGACGATCGCGCGCGGCTGCCTTGGCGGTTCTTTGGTGCGCGCGGCACGATCCTAGCCCGCGGATAATCCAGCGACGTTTCCGCACGCCTGACGACCACTGACAATTTATGATGGGAGAGGACAATGTCCCCCAAAACGCTCTATGATAAAATCTGGGACGCGCATGTAGCCCATGAAGCTGAAGACGGCACTTGCCTGCTGTATATTGACCGCCACTTGGTGCACGAGGTGACCAGCCCGCAAGCCTTTGAAGGGCTGCGCATGGCGGGCCGCAAAGTGCGTGCACCGGAAAAAACGATCGCCGTGCCGGATCACAACGTCCCCACGACGCCGGGCCGTGATGACCCCAAGAACATGACCGAGGACAGCGCCATTCAGGTGGCGGCACTCGACAGCAATGCCAAGGAGTTTGGCATTCACTACTATCCTGTGTCGGATGTGCGTCAGGGCATTGTGCATATTGTTGGACCGGAGCAGGGCTGGACCTTGCCGGGTATGACCGTTGTCTGCGGTGACAGCCACACGGCGACCCACGGTGCCTTTGGCGCCCTGGCGCATGGTATCGGGACATCTGAGGTGGAGCATGTTCTGGCGACACAAACGCTGATCCAGAAGAAATCCAAAAACATGAAAGTCGAGATCACAGGCAAACTGCGCCCGGGCGTGACGGCAAAGGACATCACGCTGTCTGTCATCGGGGCCACAGGCACGGCAGGCGGCACGGGCTATGTGATCGAGTATTGTGGTGAAGCGATCCGTGATTTGTCGATGGAAGGCCGCATGACGGTCTGTAACATGGCCATTGAGGGCGGCGCACGCGCAGGTCTGATCGCCCCTGATGAGAAGACCTATGAATACTGCAAGGGCCGCCCGCATGCGCCGAAAGGGGCGGCTTGGGAGGCGGCCGAGACCTATTGGAGAACACTTTTCACCGATGAAGGCGCGCACTTCGATAAGGTGATCACGCTGAAAGGCGAAGATATCGCACCTGTTGTAACATGGGGGACATCACCTGAAGATGTCCTACCGATTACAGCAACCGTGCCTGCGGCTGATGATTTCGATGGCGGTAAAGTGGGTGCGGCGCAGCGCTCGCTTGACTACATGGATCTTACGCCGGGCACACCATTGTCTGATATTGCGATTGATACCGTGTTCATAGGGTCTTGTACCAACGGACGTATTGAAGACTTGCGGGCAGCGGCGGCCATCTTGAAGGGCAAGAAAAAGAAGGACGGGCTGCGCGCGATGGTCGTGCCGGGGTCCGGTCTTGTGCGTGCACAAGCCGAAGAAGAAGGGTTGGCACAGATTTTCATCGACGCTGGTTTTGAGTGGCGCCTTGCGGGTTGTTCCATGTGTCTGGCAATGAATCCTGACCAATTGGCACCGGGTGAACGTTGCGCGGCCACATCCAACCGGAATTTCGAAGGGCGACAAGGGCGGGGTGGACGCACCCACCTGATGTCGCCTCAGATGGCGGCGGCGGCGGCGATTACTGGCAAACTGACTGACGTACGCGAGATGATGTAAGCGGCGCGCTCATCAAGCCCTTGCGGGGCTTTCTTCGCGAAGAAGGCCCAAAGGGGCTGATGAGCAGCCCGAAAGGATAAAAGATGCAGAAATTCACAAAGCTCAGCGGCATCGCCGCGCCCTTGCCGCTGGTCAATATCGACACCGATATGATCATCCCCAAACAGTTCCTGAAAACGATCAAGCGTTCCGGTCTCGGTGTGAATCTCTTTGATGAGATGCGCTATGACAGCGACGGTCTGGAAATTCCTGATTTCGTCCTGAACAAACCCCAGTACCGTGAGGCGCAGATCATCGTCGCTGGCGATAACTTTGGTTGTGGTTCCTCGCGCGAACATGCCCCCTGGGCCATTGCGGATTTTGGGATCACTTGTGTCATTGCGCCGTCTTATGCGGACATCTTTTACAACAACTGCTTCAAGAACGGCATCTTGCCGATTGCTTTGCCGCAAGAACAGGTCGATGTGCTGATGAAGGACGCCGAGAAGGGGTCAAACGCGCGCATAGAAGTGGATCTGGAAGCGCAGACGGTCACGACATCTGATGGTGAAACATTCAGCTTTGAGGTTGACCCTTTCAAAAAGCACTGCCTGATGAACGGGCTTGATGACATCGGCCTGACTATGGAAAAGGCCGCGTCGATCGATACCTTTGAAGCTGAAGCAAGCGCGGCGCGTCCCTGGGTTTAGTGCAACAAACAATTGTTGTTGTTGGGGCTGCTTTCAAAAGGAGCAGTCCCCGTGCCGTGAGGTGTTGCCAATTTGTTGCGATTCGGTGGCATTCACGCATCACTTAGTCCCCAATGTTATGCATTTATCCTCTTTCCTGCCTGCATTGGTTGATGCAAGGGGCTGGATTTGTTCAGAATTATCTCAATAATAAAATAACCTGTTGTATAGTGCGGGCGACCAGAACCAATCGTGCAAGGCATGTGGTAGCCCAGTAGAGGAAAAGTGCAGTGCTCGCTCGATTGCCATCAGCATTGGTCAGAGCCGTGATGGTCGTGATATTGATCATCATGCCATATGCGCTGCTGCCCAATTCGGCGACGGACAATGCACAGATCATTGTTTTGGTGGCGATCTTTGGTGCGCTCTTCACCATCGTTGAATATAGCTCCAGCAGCCCCAGTCTAGTGGAGTTTCGTGATGCCCCCCGTTCAATCGGGTTCGGTTCTCGGCGCTGTTTGCGACGGTTTTCTGCCTGTCGATGATTTTTAAGGGCGTCGATTCGCCGTCGGCCATTTCCGAGTACTTTCAAAACAGCGGAAGCGTCATCGGTAAGACGATTGATTTTCCCTATTCGCCGGTCCGCCTGATGGTCATCATGATGCCCGATGGCACGGATCCCGTCGTGATCCAGCGTTTGCGCGATGCAGCGGGCCTGAGCTATCTCGTCTCAGTTTTCTCGGTCATCTGGTTTGTCGTCCTGTTGCGCCTTTACCGCTGGCCGCGTCGCGCGGGGGCCTTCAATGTCTGGATCAACCTGCCCACGTTCGACCCCACGGCCGGTGGTGATGTCGTTAAACGCCTGCAACGGGATGGGCGCGTTAACATTATATTAGGGTTCTTACTGCCCTTCTTGGTTCCAGCGGTTGTCAAATTGGTGGCGGCTTTGGGCACGCCGATTAACCTAGATAACCCGCAAACGTTGATTTGGACGGTCTCTGCATGGGCATTCCTGCCAGCCAGTATCCTAATGCGCGGAGTCGCCCTCAGCCGGGTGGCGCAGATGATCGAGGTGCAACGGCGCAAAGCTTACGACCGTACTGGGCCGACGCACAGTGCTACCTACTAGCCACCTTTTGTCTGGCTGGCGCGGCGCATGCAGACACATATCGCATTGCCACCTTCGCTGCGCCACTTAGCCGGGATGGTCCGGGCTTATTGCTGCGCGATTTACAGCGTGGGGAGGACCCACAGATCGCCGCGATCACGGGCGTGATTGCGCATATCAGTCCTGATGTCCTTGTTCTGACTGATTTTGATTTTGATCGGGACAGCATTGCGCTGGACCAGTTTGCCGATGGTTTTGGCGCGAGCTACCCGCATTACTTTGCACTGCACCCGAACGCTGGCATCGCGACCGGGCTTGATCTTGATGGCAATGGCCGCCTAGGCGATGCGCGCGATGCGCAGGGTTATGGTCGTTTCGCTGGTGATGGCGGCATGGCGATCCTGTCGCGCTTTCCTGTGGTTGACGACCAAGTCAGTGATCTGTCGATGACGCTTTGGCGTGATTTACCGGGTGCCACATTACCGCAGAAAGATGGTGCGCCGTTTCTGAGTGACAATGCGCAGGATATCTTACGCCTTTCGTCAACGGGGCATTGGATTGTCCCCATCGCATTGCCGGATGGCAAGCCGCTGTCTGTGATGGCCTTTTCGGCAACACCGCCTGTGTTTGACGGTCCAGAGGATATGAACGGTTTGCGCAATCGTGATGAGTTACGGTTGTGGGAGGTCGTACTTGATGGCGCGTACGGGGCCGTGCCGGATAGCTTTGCGATCACCGGAAACGCCAATCTGGATCCAAGGGATGGCGACGGCATTTCTGGCGCGATGGCCAGTTTCCTGCAACACCCCCGCTTGCAAGACCCGCTGCCCGGCCAAGACACCGTAGATTGGCCAGAGGACGGTCCTGGCGATCTGCGTGTCAGCTATGTCTTACCTTCTGTTGACTGGAGGGTGACCGATGCGGGCGTTTTTTGGCCCGCCTCGGATGACCCTGAACGAGCGCTAATTGGCGACGACGGCCTTACCGCCGGGCCGCATCGCCTTGTCTGGGTCGATATCAGCCGATAGCCCGGCCAGCATCACCTGTTCCAGATCAGTTGGTTCAAACTCTGGCACCAGCCGGTCAAATTTTGCCGATCCGATCCGGTGCGGCATCGCATAGAGATAGCGCATCTCACGCATCTCTCGGGCCAGCTCCCAAAACGGGCTAAGGATGGTCATCATCCACCACGGAAAGCGGTTGATCTTGATGCTCCGTTTCGTATGGTTTTCCACACAACGTTGCAGGTCTGTCGTTGTAAAGGCGTGCCCGGGAAATGGTACATCCTCGAACATTGCCAATTCCGCCCGCTTCTCGGCCAGTCTGACGGCCGCCCGCCCCCAATCAGGGACGTAGGCATAGGACTGCAGCGTATCTGGGTCAGCTGCCGCGGTGATCTTGCCTTTCTTGATATCGCGCATGATCAGCATGCTCATGATGTCGCCATTGCCGGCAGGATCAATGAAGTTGCCTGCCCGCAACACAATCGTCTGCACACCAGAAGCGCGATAGCTGTCTTCCATCTCTATACGCACACGGCCCTTCTTGGTATGCGCGTTCTGCGGCGTATTTTCGTCCAAAACCCCGGGCTGATCACCATAGATATAGACATTGCCTGGAACGATCACCGTCGCGCCGCTGGCTTTGGCCGCTGCGATCACCTGCGTTGTGATTTCGGGAATGGTCCGCTCCCACTGATGATAGGCAGGTGGGTTCAACCCGTTGACAATCACATCGACACCATCAGCAGCCGCCACCATATCACCTGTCTTGCGGTCATAGTGGCGGACCTCCCAACCAGCGTCCCAGAATGCGTCAGCCGAGCGGCTTCCGATCTTGCCGGAACCACCCAGAATAAGGACCGTCTGTTTCATCTCGTGTCTCCCACGTTAATGCTGATGGCAGGTTGCGCCATTCAAACGATGAAATGAATTGCCTGAATTCGCAGGTCATGTATTCAATAGTGAATGGATAAATCGCTCAATTCTCTCGATTGGTCGCTCGTTCAGGCGTTCCTGGCTGTCGCGGAAACGGGCAGTCTTTCGGCCGCTGCACGTCACCTGAGCACCAGTCAGCCCACCTTGGGGCGTCAGATCAAAGCAATCGAAGCACAACTGGGCGCCGAATTGTTTCGGCGGCAACCACGCGGCTTTGCACTAACGCAAACCGGTGCAGATTTGATCGGTCCGGCAAAGGCTATGCGTGATGCCGTCCAGCAGATCACCCTTACGGCGGCGGGACAACAGGCGCGATTGGAAGGAACGGTGCGGGTCACCGCCAGCGTTGCGACATCAGCGATGCACCTGCCGCCCATCATCGCAAACATCCGCAGGCTTGAACCCCAGATTGCGATTGAACTGGTTCCGAGCGACGATACTCGGAACTTGTACTACCGAGAGGCGGATATCGCGGTCCGTATGTATCGTCCCACCCAACTTGATCTGATCACACAGCACATTGGCGAGATTCCCTTGGGTGTGTATGCCGCGCATTCCTATCTTGCAGACCGGGGTACGCCCAAATCCTTGGGTGATCTACAAGAGCATGACTTTGTCGGCTACGACAGCAACACGTCCATCATCGAAGGGTTTGCCGAAACAGGGATCAAGGTGGATCGTGATTATTTCAAGACCCGCTGTGATGACAACATCGCTTACTGGGAGTTAGTGCGCGCTGGCTGTGGTATAGGTTTCGCGCAGTCGAATGTTGGTGACAACGATCCCGCCGTTGCAGAAATCGACCTTGGTATCTCTTTGCCCACACTTCCTATCTGGCTGACGGCCCATGAGGCCATGCGCCAGACCCCCCGTATTCGCAGGGTGTGGGAGCTATTGGCGGAAGGTCTGAAGCCCTTGGTATCTTGAACCCGGACGTCCTTCGCGCTAGGGCCTTTGCAACCTCTTCAAGCAAGGACCTGACCTATGGCAAACCCTTCCCTTTTGATCCTCGCCGGTGACGGCATCGGCCCCGAAGTTATGGACGAAGTGAAGCGGATTATCGGATGGTTTGGCGACAAACGCGATCTGACATTTGATGTGTCCGAGGACCTTGTCGGTGGTGCCGCCTATGATGCACATGGCGTCCCTTTGCACGACGACACCATGGCAAAGGCGCAAGAGGTGGATGCGGTTCTGCTGGGCGCAGTTGGCGGCCCGAAGTACGACGACCTAGATTTCAGCGTCAAGCCAGAGCGCGGGTTGCTGCGCTTGCGCAAGGAGATGGACCTATTCGCCAACCTGCGCCCCGCACAGTGTTTTGATGCGCTGGCCGATTTCTCATCGCTGAAGAAAGACGTGGTTGCGGGCCTCGATATCATGATCGTGCGCGAACTGACATCCGGGGTTTACTTTGGCGAACCGCGCGGCATTCACATCGAAGACAACATGCGTGTCGGCGTGAACACACAGCGCTATACCGAAGCCGAGATTGAGCGCGCCGCCCGTGCGGCCTTTGATTTGGCCAAGAAGCGGAATAACAAGGTTTGTTCCATGGAAAAAGCGAATGTCATGGAAAGCGGCATCCTATGGCGCGATGTGGTCACCGAAGTGCATCAGGCGGATTATGCCGATGTCGAGCTCAGCCATATGTACGCCGACAACGGTGCGATGCAGTTGGTGCGTGCGCCCAAACAGTTTGATGTGATCCTGACCGACAATCTCTTTGGCGATATCCTGTCGGATTGTGCGGCGATGCTCACAGGTTCGCTCGGCATGTTGCCGTCAGCGTCTCTTGGGTTGCCCATGGCAAATGGTCGTCCCAAGGCAATGTACGAGCCGGTTCACGGCTCTGCCCCGGACATCACAGGGCAGGGCAAGGCGAACCCGATCGCGTGTATTTTGTCCTTTGCGATGGCGTTGCGTTACTCTTTCGATGAAGGCGCAGAAGCGGACCGTCTGGAAGCCGCCATTGAGAAAGTGCTGGCCGATGGTGCACGCACGTGCGACCTGATGGGGCCAGAAGGCGGCACATCGCTGAGCACTACTGAAATGGGTGACGTGATACTAGCCGCACTGGATGCGTCGACATGAAAAAGCTGATCGCCATTATCTGTGCGGGAGCCGGGGTAGGGGCGTTTGCCCTCCTTGGCGGTTGGGACATCGTAAAGATTGGGGCAATGAACCTTATCGAGACGACCGAGTTCACCGTCGCGGGCGAGGCGCTCTATATGAGTGGTGAGATCAACAGCAAAACGGCTGCACAGTTCGCAGCGGTGATTGCGGCAAATCCGCAGATCGAGACAATTGTTGAATGCGATGTGCCGGGGTCGATCGACGATGATACGATGATTGCATTGTCTTATCAGATCCGTGAGTTGGGTCTGAACACGCATCTGACATCAACCAGCGTCATTGCATCGGGGGTGTTGATCTGTTTTTGTCGGGGGTCACAAGAACCATGGAAGATGGTGCGCAACTGGGCGTGCATTCATGGTCCGATGGCACCAACGAGGCAAAAGATTTTCCGCGTGATGCGCCCGAGCATGATGCGAACCGCACCTATATCGAAGACATGCTTGCCGACGATTCCTTTTATTGGTTTACGATTTATGCAGCACCGGCCGATGATATTTACTGGATGCAGCCAGATGAGATTGCGCAGTACGGAGTGCTGACCGCGCCGGTGATGTCAGAAAGCCCCTACAGTTGTCCGCAGGCCGGTTAGGTTCAATAAGGAAAAACCCATGTCCCCGAATGCCAAAGGTGCTCTCATCGCGTTACTGGCTTTTGGCATCTTCTCGACGCATGACGTGGTGGTGAAAATTCTGGGCGGGCTTTATTCGCCGATCCAGATCGTGTTTTTCAGTGTTTTGCTGAGTTTCCCCTTGGCCATGGTAATGTTGATGCGGGATGCGACACCCGGTACGTTGGTGCCGGTGCATCCATGGTGGCTGGCCTTGCGGACAGTGGCGGCCGTGGTTACGGGCGTTTCGGCCTTCTATGCGTTCTCTGTCCTGCCATTGGCACAAACCTACGCCATCCTTTTCGCGGCCCCTTTGTTGATTACGATTCTGGCCATTCCGGTTTTGGGTGAACGTGTGCGCTTGCGTCGCTGGATTGCGGTGCTGGTGGGCCTCGGCGGCGTAATGGTCGTGTTGCGCCCCGGTCAGACTGATCTGTCACTGGGTCATCTTGCGGCGCTTGCGGCAACCGTCGGCGGTTCACTTGCCTCGATTATTGTGCGCAAGATCGGATCAGAGGAACGGCCCGTTGTCATGCTGCTTTATCCGATGATGGTAAACTTTGTCGTCATGGCCTGCGCTTTGCCCTTCGTATACCAGCCCATGCCAATTGAGCATCTGGGCTTGCTCGCAGTTATTGCGACATTTGCATGGATCGCCAGCCGCCTTGTCATTGCCGCCTATCAGGCGGGCGAGGCCGCCATCATCGCACCCATGCAATACAGCCAGATCATCTGGGCCAGTCTTTTTGGCTACCTCTTTTTTCAGGAAACCATTGATCAGGCCACGGCCATTGGGGCGGGTATCATCATCGCCAGTGGACTTTACATCGTGCTGCGCGAAAGCAAGAGCGGCAATTCCGAGAACACGCCGGTTCTGCGCACAAGATCGCGTTCGGAAACTGGCACCACGCCGCGTGTTTCGCTCTTTATGCGCACGGCGGGCAAGACCCCGCCTCGCCCTGACGACCCTTAGGTCGCGGCCTCGGGCGGGGCAAAACTATGCGGATTGGCCCGCTTCCACCGTTCGCGGTAGATGGGATAGTCATCGCCATCATCAAGCAGGAAACCTTCGCGCATATAGGTGTAGACATCCGCAGCCTCAGTCATCTGCCCGTCGCCTTTGCGCGTCATAAAGTGGTAGGGCAGGAACCCGCAAGGATCTTCCAGACCTGCGGCACCCGCCATTTCGCCCAGAGCTTTCAGCGTATTGGCATGGAAGCGCGCGACGCGCTTGCTTTTATTGTCCACGTCTAACGCAGCTTGACGCAGCGGATCCTGCGTCGTCACACCTACCGGGCAGTGGTTGGTGTGACAGGCCTGCGCCTGAATACAACCGATCGCGAACATGTAGCCTCGTGCAGAGTTACACCAATCAGCACCGATAGACAGGGCCTTCGCAATGTCGAACGCGCTGACAACCTTGCCCGCGGCACCAATCTTGACCTGATCGCGAATGCCCGCACCACGCAACGTGTTGTGTACAAAAGTCAGCCCTTCAACCATTGGCATGCCGACGTGGTTGGCAAACTCCAAAGGTGCCGCACCTGTTCCACCTTCGGTGCCGTCGACCACAATGAAATCAGGAATAATCCCGGTTTCCAACATCGCTTTCACCATGCACATAAATTCACGCCGGTGACCGATGCAAAGCTTGAACCCGATTGGTTTGCCATCCGATAGTTCGCGCAGTTGACCGATAAACTGCATCAGCTCCATCGGGCCTTCAAACGCGCTGTGACCTGCGGGTGAAACGCAATCAACGCCCATAGGGATATCACGCGCTTCTGCAATCTCCGGCGTAATCTTGGCGGCGGGCAGCATGCCGCCGTGGCCCGGCTTGGCCCCCTGGCTGAGCTTGATTTCGATCATCTTGACCTGATCTTTTGCAGCCTGTTTGGCGAATTTTTCAGGATTGAATGTGCCGTCATCGTTGCGGCAGCCAAAATAGCCGGACCCAACTTCATAGATCAGGTCACCTCCACCGTCGCGATGATAGCGGCTGATACCACCTTCGCCAGTATCATGGGCAAACCCGCCCATCTTGGCCCCTTTGTTGAGGGCCGAGATCGCATTCGCGGACAAAGAGCCAAAACTCATCGCTGAGATGTTGTAAAGGGATGCATCATAAGGCTGTTTGCAGTTATCGCCGCCAACTTTGACGCGAAAATCGGTGTTGTCGAAATGCGTCGGTTGCACCGAATGTGTCAGCCATGAATACCCAGCCTCGTATACCCGTTCGTGGCTGCCGAAGGGGCGTTTGTCTTCAGCACCTTTGGAACGCTGATAAACGAGCGAGCGTTGTTCGCGGCTAAAGGGTTGTTCTTCCTGATCACCCTCAATCAGGTACTGGCGAATTTCTGGTCGGATCTTTTCAAATAGAAACCGGATATGGCCCAATACGGGATAGTTGCGCACAACGGCATGGCGGGTTTGTCTGACGTCATGAATACCCAACGCTGTAAGTGCTGCGAAGATAACGAAGGGAACAAAGACCCAAGTCGCCCAAAAGCCCGCGATAAAACAAACGACGGCCAAGACAGCCACTAACGCAAACGTTGCATAACGTTGCAACGAGATCAGTTCACGCACAACATGCCCTCCCTTTTGGAAAGTACACTAGGCCGCTGATGTCGTTAACGAAAGACTGATGTGATGAAGTTTTCATCACAAAACGAAAACGACTGGGTTAGAAATCTGCCGTGACACCGGGCAAGTCCAAAGCTTTGATCAATTCGCGCAACTCTTGTCGGGCGGCGACATTCGAAATATTCATCCCCTTCACCCCAATATCACGCAGATCCAGCAACGTCAGGCCGCGCGGAAAAAGCTCTCGGAATATGACCCGTTCGTGAAACCCGGGCGCCGTCCGAAACCCGATCCGCGACGCGAGTTTTGCAATCGCGCGTTCCATCTTGAGCTTGTTCAGCATAGCCTGTGAGCCCAACCGATTGCGGACCACAATCCAATCGATCGGCTTGAGCCCCGCTTGGCTGCGCAGCTGGCGGGCATTCCATACCATCTCGGAGTAGACCGAGGGGCCTGTGATATCCTCGCCGTCGCTGTCCACATGGGCCAGCAGATCGAAGTCGATAAAGCTATCATTTAAGGGCGTGATCAGCGTATCGGCCAGCGAATGAGCGACCTGGCTCAACCGTGTATGCGAGCCGGGGCAATCGATCAGGATGAAATCAGCATCAGCCTCCATCCGAGCGACGGCCATAGATAGTCTGTGATCAAAGGCATTCTCGCCGGGTTTCAGCAGTTCTTGGTCGATGTCCGGCAGTTCGTGATAGGATGGCGTCGCGAGATCCAGGCCCTTCTTTTTCAGGAAGTCCTGTCGGTTGAGGATGTAACGTCCCAGCGTTTTTTGCCGCAGATCCAGATCAAGTGTGCCTACTTTGTGCCCCATGCGGGCGAGCGCTGTCGCCACATGCATTGAGACCGTCGATTTGCCCGCACCGCCCTTTTCGTTGCCGACCACGATGATATGCGCCACTGACCGATTCCCCGTCTTTTCATGCTTTGCACCTCTATATGATGTGGCTGATATGAGGGGAAGCACATGCAACACCCCTAGCGACATTTTCAGCAGCCCTTGACAGATGCAGTGCAAAGGCGCATCTGCCACCCAACCGACGCAAGCTGCCGCGTGAGCAGAGCGAGACCTGAACGGTCTATCCGCAAGGCGTCGCTTAAACTTCAGGTTCCCACATCACGCAGGGGGTCCCGCGCCACATCGGCGCCCGGACAATGCGGTCTTGGCTGTCAGCATATTGGCGCAACCTTGCATCGGTTCATCGTATAAGGCGGTGGGCCAAATGATATGTGCGGGATAACTGCCCGCGAGAAATTAGGATATCCATTCATGGATTTTGACATGCTGGGCCTCGCGCCCCGATTGATTAACGTACTCAAAGAACAGGGGATCACCGATCCCACCCCGATCCAAACCCAAGCCATCCCGCATGCCATGAACGGCCGTGATGTCATGGGCCTTGCCCAGACAGGCAGTGGTAAGACCGCCGCCTTCGGTCTGCCGATGATCCACGCGCTAATGAAGGCGGGCGTAAAGCCGAACCCCAAAACAGCACGCGGCTTGATCCTTGCACCTACACGTGAGTTGGCCAAACAGATCGCTGACAACCTGACCGCCTATACCAAGGGCAGCCACCTGAAAGTGGCGCTCGTTGTGGGCGGGGCGGGGATCGTCGCCCAAACCAAACGCCTTGCTGGCGGTGTTGATCTTTTGGTTGCTACGCCGGGTCGTTTGATCGATTTGCTGGATCGTCGCGCGGTGCGTCTGGATGAGACGATCTATCTGGTCCTCGACGAGGCTGACCAGATGCTCGACATGGGTTTTATCCACGCCTTGCGCCGTATCGCGCCGCTTCTGGCCAAAGACCGCCAAACCATGATGTTCTCGGCGACAATGCCGAAGCTGATGGGGGAATTGGCGAACACTTATCTTACAGACGCGGTTCGGGTTCAGGTGAACCCGCCCGGACAGGCGGTTAAGAAGATCAACCAGTCGGTGCATTTCGTGGCACAAGCGGCCAAGACAGACCTGCTGATCGAACTTCTGGACAAGCACCGCGACGAGTTGGCGATTGTCTTTGGGCGGACCAAACACGGCTGTGAGAAGCTGTATAAGGTGCTTGAGAAAAAGGGCTTTGCTGCGGCGTCGATCCACGGCAATAAATCGCAAGGTCAACGGCAGCGGGCGTTGGAAGCGTTCAAGGCCGGTAAGACCCGTGTCTTGGTGGCCACGGATGTGGCCGCCCGCGGTCTCGACATTCCAGATGTGCGCTTTGTTTACAACTATGACCTGCCGAATGTGGCTGAAAACTATGTGCACCGCATCGGCCGGACCGCGCGTGCCGGGGCCGACGGAAGCGCCGTGGCATTGGTGGCACCCGATGAGATGATCGAACTGCAGGACATCGAAAAAGCGATGAAGGAAACCATCCCCGTCGCATCCGGGCGTCGGTGGGACATCCAGCCGGGTCAGAAGAAGCGGCCCAATGGCGGTGGCGGGCGTCGCGGCGGTGGTGGCAATCGCAGTGGTGGGCCACGCGCAGGCGGCAAGCCCGGCGGTCAGGGTAAACCCGGTGGGCGGCGGCGCGGTGGTGGAAGCCGATCACGCGGAAAATCCGCAGCTTAGGACACTAAGAGTTTTAAAAACTCTTGGCCAAAATCTTGCAAGATTTTGGGCCTAGCCGTATTTGCGAAACGCGTCCATCTCAATGGCAAGCTTTGTGTGCAGCTCAGACAGGCGCAACTGCTCGGCCTTACGGTCGGCTTCATCTGTCAGTGTTTTCAACCTGTCCTGCGCCTCGATGATCTGACGGCGCAGGACGACAACGGGTGATTTCGCATCCGCTGCCTGCATCATCCGGTTCAGCACTGCATTCTGTGGATCATCCAGATGTGCCAATGGTTTGCCCGCGCCTGGAAGGTCGTTAAACTCCCCGCGCTTTTCAGCATTCTGGACGATTTGGTCGATCAAGCCGCTGAGTGGATGGTGCATCGCTCTATCCTGTAAGGTGAATCTTGATCCACCTTACGTCCATCAAAGTCAAAACAAAACGCCGCCCCGAAGTCGGAGCGGCGTTTTGATTTTCATCAGTGCGAGGTATCTTAGAAACCAAGACCCGCATATTTGTTCTTAAACTTGGACACACGGCCGCCAGCGTCCATCAGACGGGTGGAGCCACCGTTCCATGCAGGGTGCACAGAGGGGTCAATATCCAGCGCCATTGTGTCGCCTTCCTTGCCCCATGTGGATTTCATCTGCACCACGGTGCCATCGGTCATTTTGACGTCGATGATGTGGTAGTCTGGATGCGTATCTTTTTTCATCGGTGTGATCCTTACGCTTCAGCGCCCTTGGGCGCTTTGTAGTTGGTGACCTCTGCGATACGTGCGGACTTACCACGACGTGACCGGAGATAGTACAGTTTGGCGCGACGCACGCGACCACGGCGAACCACGGTGATGCTGTCGATGTTAGTGGAGTGCAGCGGGAAAACACGCTCCACACCTTCGCCAAAGGAAATCTTGCGCACTGTGAAAGACCCGGCAATGCCTTTGCCGTTCTTGCGGGCGATGCACACGCCTTCGTAGTTCTGCACACGGCTGCGTGTGCCTTCGGTCACTTTGTAACCGATGCGGATGGTGTCACCCGCTTTAAAGTCGGGGATTTTCGCCCCAAGTGCGGCGACTTGTTCCGCTTCGAGTTCTGCGATCAGGTCCATCTGAAACGCTCCTTTTCATACTTGCGGTTGTCCGCAATGTTCATTTGCGTGGCCCAGAGCTCTGTGTCGTTACCGGGTCCAGTGTCCTGCCCGCCAGAGATGCGTCATCATTTCTTTGTTGTGGTTACCCGGCCTGACTGGTGAGGGGTGCACCAACGAAGGTACGCTCAATATCCAGACGGTTCCATAAACCAACACCCGGAATCAGCGAGGCTGGCCGGGAATGCTGCCGTATAAGCGGATGCCCCTAGCGGATCAAGGGTTTTTGGTCGCATAAGGGCGTTGGGGCTCTTATTTCTTGGCCAATTTTTCCCAAAGATCAGGACGTCGATCCCGTGTGATCTTTTCGGCCATCTCGCGGCGCCATTCCGCGATCTTGGCATGGTTGCCCGACAACAAGATCTCGGGGATGGGATGGCCCTGCCATGACGCTGGCTTGGTGAACTGCGGATGTTCCAATAGGCCTGATGAAAAGCTCTCTTCAACCGCGCTTTCTGCATTGCCCAACACCCCTGGCAATAGACGGACAGTCGCATCTATCATGGCTTGCGCGGCAATCTCGCCCCCGGTCATGACGAAATCACCCAGGCTGACTTCCTGAATGCCAAAGTGGTGCAGCACCCGCTCGTCGACACCCTCAAATCGGCCACAGAGCATCGTAACGCCATCCATCCGCGCCCAATCGCGCGCCATCGCCTGATCAAAGCGGCGCCCACGCGGGGACAGATAGACCAGCGGAGCAACCCCTTGGTGCCTTGGCGTGCATCCATGATCGCCTTTTCCAGCACGTCGGCACGTAGCACCATGCCCGCACCACCGCCTGCAGGGGTGTCGTCGACATTGCGATGTTTGCCGATGCCATAGTCGCGGAGATCATAGGTCTGCAGCTGCCAGAGACCGTCTTGCAGGGCTTTGCCAGTAAGGCTCTCGCCCAGCACCCCCGGAAAGGCCTGTGGAAACAGCGTAATGATCTGCGCGGTCCAGGACCCGGCGATATCGGGCGTATCTGTCAACAGTTCACGCGGTTTCAGCGTGGGTCGGACGGCAATGCGCCCAGCGGATTTTGGCGTCTTTTCAGCCATCGGAGACGAACAACCCGTCCGGTGGATCGGCGATGATCCGTTTCGCCGTCAGATCAACCGTTGGCACGGCGGCCCGCGTAAATGGCAAGAGCACCGTGTCAGATGCGCCGGGCACGATGATCTCAAGCAGATCCCCAGCCCCGTGATCCATGACAGTCTTGACCGTTCCCAAGGTGATACCACCGGTATCGACAACGGTCAGGCCAATCAGGTCGGCATAATAGTATTCGTCGTCCGGCAATGACGGCATCACATCGCGCGCGGCATAGAGGTTCACATTGCGCAGCGCGTCGGCGTCTTCCTTGGTGACAACCCCATCCATACGGGCTGTGAAACCATTCTTGAGTTGCCCGGTCAAAACGACCTGCGCAAAAGCGCGCCCATCCTCGGCATAAAGCGGGGTGTAGTCAGCAATCGCTTGGGGATCGGCACAATAGGACTTCAGGCGCACTTCGCCCTGAACGCCAAATGCGCCGCCAATGGCCCCCACAATGACACGATCGCTCATCAATCAAACTCCGGTCCAACGCAGATATTCTCGATCCATAGCCCGCCACCCTCTTCGCAGATGCTCTGGTTGCCCTGACGTTCAAACAACATGCCCGCCACAAAGGCAAACATCACCAAGATGATCGTGCGCAGCAAGCGGAACATATGGGGCGTCCCAAAGGGTAAGGGTGTTGCCCCGGCGCAAACCGGGGCAACGCTCAGAGGTCTTACTCTTCCGCAGCAGCAGCTTCTTCAACTGGCGCTTCTTCCACAGGGGCGTTTGCGGCTTCTTCAGCAGCGGCAACCTTAGCAGCTTTTTCTTCAGCGCGCGCCTGAGCAGCCTTGCCCGGTGTGCCCTTCTTGGGGTTGCTGCGGTCTTTCTTTGGCAGCTCGCCTGCGGCTTCCAACATGCGCGAGATACGGTCAGTCGGCTGTGCGCCTTCGCCCAACCAATACTTCACGCGTTCCATGTTCATTTTCACGCGCTCTTCGCTGTCTTTTGGCAGCATGGGGTTATATGTGCCCAGCTTTTCAATGAAGCGGCCATCGCGGGGCATGCGGCTGTCAGCGGCCACAATTGCGTAGAATGGACGTTTCTTTGAGCCGCCACGGGCCAAACGGATTTTCATAGCCATCAGAGTTTCTCCTTAAAGATGGGTGTGAGGGCTATTGCCCTCAGGATTGGTGTTGTTTGTGGTGTTGGATGACTTCCTCAATAATGAAGTTGAGGAATTTCTTGGCAAATTCCGGGTCAAGATCGGCCCGGGTTGCAAGGTCGGTGAGCCGTGCGATCTGGGTCTCTTCACGCGCGGGGTCAGATGGGGGCAGATCGTGTTCGGCTTTCAGCTTACCCACGGCCTGTGTGTGCTTGAACCGCTCGCCTAAGGTATAGACAAGGATGGCATCAAGCCGGTCGATGCTTTCGCGATGTCCTTTCAGGATCTCGGCGGCACGGGTTGTTGTGTCGGTCATTGGACATGTCCTTGTGCGGAGGGAATGCGTGTATGGCGCGCGATCATCCGAGCCCCTCCACTGATGTCGGGTGCCGCCAAATATGAAGGGTGCCATGAACCTCGTGTTGAAACGGGGCTTCCTGCGCACAGTCGAGGCGTTTGGCCAGCGCGACTGAGCGAGTATTGTTGGGATCTACTGCGCTGATCAATGTGGACCAAGCCAACGTGTCGTACGCATAAGCACGGGCGTCGAGCGCTGCTTCATATGCATAGCCGTGACCCTCTGCGGCATCAAATACAGACCATGCGAGTTCCGGCTCGGGCCAACCCTCCGGATAATACAGCCCCACGATGCCAACTGGCGCGTCTGTCTCACGATCCGCGACCATCCAACGACCATAGCCACGTAAGGCCCAGTGACCTAGAATGGCGCATAGCTGCGTGAATGCTTCACGGCGATCAAAAGGTCCGCCAACTGTTGCCGTGCGCGGCGAGGCCCGAAATGCAGCGTAAGCTTCAAAGTCGTCCCAACGTGGCGGACGGAGAGTTAGTCGATCAGTGTGCAACGTCGGGATCATGCGATGGCCCCCGCAGCCTGCGTGACGGCACGGCTGTCGTCATAGTTGAGGTGCCGGAAGATGATGCATTTCTCGCCATCAATGATATCGCGGCGCTCCTCGACAGCGCCCAGCCGGGTGGCCAGCGCGATAGAGCGGAGGTTCTGCGGTGCGATGAGAGATATTAGGGGTTCCAGCCCGAGCGTGCGACCGGCCCAGTCACGGACGGCGCACGCTGCCTCGAACGCAAAAGATCGCCCCTCATAGCCATCAAACATATGCCACGCCAATTCGGGCTGCGGCCAACCGGCATGGTTAATGATACCGACGCGACCCGTCGCAACGCCAGTCTCGCGTTCTGTAACAGTAAAAAAGCCGTAGCCGTGCCAGTGCCAATGCCCGACACCAGAGATGAAGCCGTACCAGGCTTCGCGTTCCGACCCCGATCCGCCCACAGCATCCATGCGCTCAGATCCGGTGACCCAAGCGGTGAAAGCCGCAAGGTCCCGTTTCTCTGGGCCGCGCAGGATAAGCCGCGCTGTTGTCAGGGTAGGGGCGGGGGTCATGGGTTACTTCTTCTTCCCAAAGCCAGAGAGGCCGGGTGGCAGTTGCATGCCGCCGCCGCCCAGACCGGGCAGGCCACCGGGGGGCATTTTGCCTTGCAGGGCTTTGGCGGCTTCCGCCATCGCCTTGGGGTCGTTCATGTCGGGCATGCCGCCTTCGGGGCCACCCTTGCCGAACATGCCTTTCATGGCCTGTTTCAGCATGCCGCCTTTGCCCATCTTCTTCATCATATCCGCCATCTGGCGGTGCTGTTTGACCAGTTTGTTCAGTTCAGACACTTCCATGCCTGCACCCTTGGCAATCCGTTTTTTGCGGGATGCCGCCAGCAAGTCCGGGTTGGCGCGCTCTTTCTTGGTCATTGAATTGATCAGCGCGATCTGACGTTTCAGGATACTGTCATCCATGCCCGCCGCAGCCATCTGTTTTCCCATTTTCGCGGCGCCGGGCATCATGCCCATCATGCCCTCCATACCGCCCATCTTCATCATCTGCTCAAGCTGCATCTTCAGGTCGTTCATGTTGAAGCGGCCCTTCTGGAAGCGCTTCATCATGCGTTCGGCTTGTTCCGCCTCGATCGTTTCCTGCGCTTTCTCGACCAGCGCGACAATGTCGCCCATGCCAAGGATACGGCCTGCGATCCGCTCTGGTTCGAACGTCTCAATCGCGTCCATCTTTTCGCCAAGACCGACAAAGCGGATTGGCTTACCGGTGATGGCTCGCATGGAAAGGGCGGCACCACCGCGCCCGTCACCGTCCATCCGGGTCAGGACCACGCCAGAGACGCCGATTTTGTCGTCGAATTCCTGGGCGACGTTCACTGCGTCCTGACCGGTCAGGCCGTCAACGACCAGCAACGTCTCGCGTGGGTTCGCCACGTCGCGGACGGCCGCGGCCTGCGCAATCAACTCCTGATCGATGTGCAGGCGGCCTGCGGTATCGAGCATATAGACGTCATAGCCGCCGAGGCTCGCTTGGGTCTTGGCGCGCTTTGCAATCGACACGGGGTCTTCGCCCTTCACGATGGGCAAAGTATCGACGCCAATCTGCCCGCCCAAAATCGCCAGCTGTTCCATCGCCGCTGGGCGGTTGGTGTCCAGCGAGGCCATCAGAACCCGCTTGCCTTCTTTTTCTTTCAGGCGTTTGGCGAGTTTCGCTGTTGTCGTGGTCTTACCGGAACCTTGCAAACCGACCATCAGGATCGGGGCAGGTGGGTTGTCGATTTTCAGCGCGCCGGGGTCTTCATCGCCGGTCAGCACATGTTGCAGCTCGTCATGGACGATTTTTACGACTTGCTGGCCGGGCGTGATCGATTTGGTCACGGCCTGACCTGTTGCCTTTTCCTGCACGGCCTTGATGAAATCGCGTGCGACGGGCAGCGAGACATCAGCCTCAAGCAGTGCCACACGTACTTCGCGGAGCGCTGTTTTGACGTCATCATCCGTCAGCGCACCTTGCTTGGTCAGCTTGTCAAAGACACCTGATAGGCGTTCGGATAGATTTTCAAACATTGGCCAAGGCCCTCGTCTCGTTTCGGTTGCCTGACGTATATAGGGACGCGCGGCGAAAAGCAGTAACGCCCCCGTGGGCGCAACGCGCTGACGGAGGGCGATCCCCTAAAAATGGGGACCGGAAAGCTGACGCTATCCGGGTGTTAGTGGGCGTCTACGCCGAGATGTTTTCTGAGTCAACGGTTCTCGACAGCCAAGCGTTGATGGCATTCGCTGTCTCAATGGTTGCGGTGTCGCTTTTGAGCCAGCCAGGAATTTTTTCGATGCGGGGTGAGTCTTCATCGGAAAAGATCAGTACTAGGCGTGATGGTGATCGACCCGCACGGTTAACTGCTGCGTAAAGAAGCGCACTTGGAGAAAGATCATCCCAGACGTTGGCCTCGATTAGGTCGGACAAGGTATAGGTGTTTTCTTGACTACTGAATGGGTCCGAATAACGGATCACAATACTATCTTGGCGCCGATCAAAGATAACGGTAACGAAATTAAGCCGCCAATTCACCAAAACGAATAGCCAAGAACATAAAAGAAGAAACGCAAACGATACATTCAGTCGCATTTCGCCGACCGAAAAGCCAAAGGATATGGTGAACACCATTGCAAAGAGGACAATGCAGACGCTGAAAACTATGGGCCATGGTGTTGCGCGAGCGATCAAACGTTCGGGTGTGATTGAAATAGTTTGCATCCAGCGAAGATAGAATGCGGGAACACCCGCTTCAACTGACTAGATTGATACCTTGAGCAAGCCAATCATTGATCGTCTTAACCCCACGTTTGGCACCGTTGCCGCCGGTGTAGACTGGTGTGACGGGATGTGTGCCTGCATCCATGCCGCCATTCAACACAAGCGCTATCCGATAGGTCGTGCCGCCTTTGCTGGTTCGGCTGCTCTGAACCATTGCTCGTTCGAGATGTTCCAACTTGTGTTGTATGCGCGTACGCCCTCGAAAGGTCGAATGACGCAGTTCGAGCAGGTTGCGGCTGCGATCAAGGAGCAGATCGTCACGACGTACAAAGACCGCCAGAAAGAGTGCAAGGAACAGCGGGATGGCAATAAGACCCCAGAATGTGTCTGTCATGTTGCCTTCGAACAGGGCGTTCAGGCCAAATGCGATGACGGCGAGAAAAGCCGCGCTGAGCGTGATTGCGATGAACCACGGGACAGATCGCAGCACCAATTGTTCTGGCGTGTTTCGGACAATTTTCATGTTTTTGGGTGTAGGCGGGCAGGCCTACGGGATCAAGCGCGTGATCTGGTCGCGATATCCCCATGTCACAGTCCCGGTGCCGACGATCAGCAGCAGCATGTGCCAGTAGGGTGGGCCAACCCATATCAGCAGCGCGCTGAGCCCGACGATCATGGTACCCAGCAGCAATAGCCCCGCACGCCCTTCCCAGCCCCGCACCCACAGCAGGCCCGCGCCGATCACCTCAATGGAGCCAGTAATATAGCGCGGAAACTGTCCGAACCCGATAGCTTCGTAGATCGCAACATCTGTGCTGAAACTGCCCAGTTTGCGCAAACCGAAATAGAGAAAGGCCAGTGTGAGTGCTGCCCGTAAAACCGTCATGAATGGAGATATCTTTGTCATACCCAGCGACATAGCGCGCCGGGTATGAAGTCCAGTTCATGCGGCGGCTTTGGCAACGATGTCTTTGGCCGTTAGCACAGTGATGTCTTCAATGCCGACAAAGCGCAGCACCTGTTCCATGTGCGGTGTGGCGAAATCCATAGGTGCGCCGACAGGAACACCACCTGAAGCTACGGCAACAATGGCTTTCTTGTTGGTGAGCAGGCCAACGGGTCCATTCTCGGTATAGCTAAATGTCACCTTGGGTCGGGCAATCAGGTCAATCCATGCTTTGAGGGCGGCGGGCATCCCGAAGTTATACATCGGCATCCCGATCAGGATGATATCAGCCGCCTTGATCTCTTCAATCAGAGTATCAGAGAGCGCCAGAACGTCACGGTCTGCTTGCGTTAATTCATCCTGTGGGATCAGGCGCGTGGTGATCCAGGTCTCGTCAATCTGCGGCAAGGGTGCCTCGGCCAGATCGCGGGTGATGACTTGGGTTGGCGATAACTCCTGCAACAGGGTATCGGTAGCGGCGCGGCTTACCGAACCTTCCTTGGTGCCCGAGGCGTTGATGTGAAGAACAGTGGTCATATGTGTGCTCCTGAATTGGCGTCGGGATGAAACTATGCCCTTGCATTGGCGAACGATATAGTCGAATTTCAACATGATATGTTTGTCAGCGCACAGGATTGCCAATGGATAACTGGGATGAAATCAGGACCGCTTTTCAGGTCGCCCGCAAAGGCACCGTCAGCGGCGCCGCCGATGAGTTGGGCGTGCACCATGCGACCGTCATCCGGCACATTGATGCATTAGAGCAGCGGTTGGGCGTCAAGCTATTCCAGCGCCATGCGCGGGGATATACGGCGACCGAGGCGGGGCAAGATTTGCTGCAGGTCGCCCAAGCGACTGACGATCAGTTCACGCAATTGGCTGGCCGGATCAAAGGGCAGGGCGAAGGGGTATCCGGTGATCTGGTCGTCACATCGCTGGGCATGGCATCGCGGATGCTGACGCCAATTTTGGTTGATTTTCAGGCGGAGCATCCAGAGGTCCGGGTCCGCTACCGCACCGGCGACCGGGTGTTTCGATTGGAGTATGGCGAGGCGCATGTTGCCATCCGGGCCGGGACCATGCCGGAAGAGCCGGACAATGTGGTACAGCCGTTTTTGCAGCAGCATATGGCTTTGGTGGCGTCAGATGCTTATGCGGCGCGCCATGGGATGCCAAAAGATGAAGACGATCTGAAGAACCACTACTTTGTCACGCATGATAGCGATAAGAGCCGCGCGCCCTTTACCCGCTGGCTGCGTGATATGGTCAGCGATGATCGTTTCATTTACCGCGCAACTGAGAACCGGAATATGCAGGATGCGATTGTCGCGGGCGCTGGCATTGGCTTTGTGCTGGCACAGGAATTGCGGGCGCATCCCGAACTGACCGAGGTGATCCCGCGGCGCGAGGAATGGTCAGCACCGCTTTGGATTGTGACCCATGTTGATTTGCACCGCACGACCAAGGTGCAATCCTTTCTGCGGTTCCTCAAAGATCGTATCAAAACGTTGGAGTGCTAATGTCCGCCTCTTACGCCGGGCATCTTGCGATGCTGGTGTTCTCGATGCTTGTGGCGGGCTCCTTTGCTTTGGGATCGCTGGCCGCCAATGAAATGTCGCCCAGTGCCCTGAATGCCATGCGGTTCTGGATAGCCACCTTGATCATTGGCGGTGTGGCCTTGGCGACAACCGGTGTCTCGCGCAGCGCTATGCGCGCGCCGTGGCGATATGCATTGCTTGCCTTGTTCTTCACGACCTACTTTGTCTTGATGTTTGAGGGGTTGAAAACGGCCCCTCCGGTCAGTGCCGCGGCCGTCTTTACCTTGACGCCAATCCTGACGGCGGGTTTTGGATGGCTCTTGCTGCGCCAGATGCTGACGTCGCGCATGGCGCTTGCATTGTTGATCGGAGCGGTGGGTGCGATCTGGGTGATTTTCCGGGCGGATGTGGCGGCGATCCTACGGTTTGAAGTCGGGCGTGGTGAGATCATCTATTTTTGGGGTTGCATGGCCCATGCGGTTTATACGCCGTTGGTGCGCAAGTTGAACCGGGGCGAAACGGCGGTGGTGTTTTCCTTTGGCGTGCTGCTGGCCGGGTCACTTTTGCTGACCGCTTGGGGTTGGAATGATCTTGTGAGCACCGATTGGGCGGCTTTGCCCGCGATTGTCTGGATTACGATCCTTTACACGGCGGTCTTTGCAAGTGCGGCAACATTTGTACTGTTGCAGTTTGCGGCCTTGCGCCTGCCAAGTTCGAAGGTCATGGCGTACACCTACCTCACCCCGTCATGGGTGATTGTGTGGGAGCTGGCTTTGGGTGGTGTGCCGCCGCCAGCCTTGGTTCTGCTAGGGTTGCTGCTGACGATTGCGGCCCTGGTTTTATTGCTTCGCGAGGAGTGACACAGGACGGACCATAAACCGCCTTACGTGTTCAACTCTTGCGCCAGAAAACTCTCAAACGCGTCCAGATCAATCGCATCCATCTGACCAAAGGCCTGCATCCAGACCGATGCCTCACGCAATGCGTCTGGCTCCAGCTTGCACCATTTGACGCGCCCCCGCTTCTCTTGCGAAATCAATCCGGCAGCCGTCAAAACTGTCAGATGCTTGGATATGGCGGCCAGTGACATCTTAAACGGTTCGGCCACATCCGTGACGGCCATATCATCCTCAAGCAGCATCGACAGGATCGCACGGCGGGTCGGGTCGGCCAGCGCCGCAAAAATCGTGTCGAGGTGTCGGGTCATGGCCGCAACTTCTAGCAACCAATGCAACATCAGGCCAGCGTTTCATAACAACGGGCGGTCCTTTGATTCCGAAGGCCAGACAAAGCGATGCCGCTCCAACTCCGCCTTTGTCATGCCAATATCCTGTGCCACATGGTCACTGATTGGTTTTGGCAGTTTCGTGGGGTCGCGCTGAACCCATTTGGCAAAGCGTAACCATATGCCTGCCAGAGCAGTCATTATTTTCATGGCTTTTCCTTACTTATACCTGAAGTGTTGCGTAGGATGATGCAGCAGGCCCTGCGCAATATCAAAGTCAATTCCTTGACATGGTGTGTGCAAAAAAGGCACGCTTTATACATGCCGCGCGCTTTACCTCCACTCAATGCCCTGCGTGCCTTTGAAGCCGCCGGTCGCCATCAAAGCTTCTCTGGTGCTGCGGAAGAGCTTGGGGTCAGTCATTCCGCCATCAGCCGACATGTGCGCGGGTTGGAAGACCGATTGGGTGCACGGCTGTTTCGTGATCTACCGCGCGGTGTGGCGCTGACCCAGGCGGGTGCGCGGTATTTGGCAGCGCTCAGCCCATCATTTGACCGGATTGCTGAGGCCTCGGAAGTGTTTGACCAGCGGCCTGCGGGCCAAGTAACTGTCGATGCCGAACCGCTTTTTGCAATGAAATGGCTAATCCCCAAACTGGGTGACTTTTATCAGCGCTACCCGAATATCGAGTTGCGGCTGCAGGCGAGTAGCACGATTGCAGATTTGGACCGATATGAAGCAGACCTTGCATTGCGGTTCTCAAAGGCCGGGCCCGAAGGTCACGATGCGCCGCTCTTAAGTGACGCGCCGCTTTTTCCCTTCGCTGCGCCCAGCCTTGTGTCGGGGTGTATACCGCCAGAGCAGATATTGTCACTGCCGCTGCTGCGCGATCGTCACGAAGATACCTGGCGGAAGTGGGCCGGGCTGGCGGGGTGCCCACCTCCTGCCAGTGCCCCATCCGATTGGCGAATGCGTGCGCGGTTGGCTTATGAGACGGCGTTGGCCGGTCATGGCGTCTTGCTGATCTCAAGTGAGATTGCCGAAATTGACGCGGCTGCGGGCCGGTTGATCCAGTGTTCTGATATCGGCTTCCGTATGGGAAGCTATCATCTTGTGTCTGCCGAAGGTGTGATGCGCCGCAGTGCGGTGCGCCTGTTTCGAGACTGGTTGCTGGATCAAAGTGCGGGGCTGCGATCCGTCAATCGTTAGTCAACCATTTGGTTGAACATTGCTTTGCGCGTTTTGCGCACTGCCGATCCCTAATTTTGCACGATTGGGAATATATAACATATTGTTTTTATTCCATAAATTATGCTCCATGCCGTACTTGACTCTAAGAGGGTCAGATCATAGACCCAACGCAACCTTGTGAAGGGTGCAAACCAATGTCCGATCCGGATGACGCTGATCGCCTGAGGGCACTTGAAGCGAAAATCGCGGCGCTCAAAGAGCTGCATGGAGGTCAAGCACCACTCAGAAGAACACTACTCTCAGGCGCAATTGGCTTGGCGGATGGTGATAGAGCTTGTGGCCGGTCTAGGGATTGGCTTTGGCATCGGATACGGGATCGACACCCTGTTGGGCACAACCCCGATTTTCCTGGTGCTGTTCATATTCTTTGGCCTCGCAGCCGGTGTTCTGACCATGATGCGATCCGCCAAAGAGGTGCAAAAAAGCAGCAAGAGGCTGCGAAAGAAGAGGGCGACGCACGTGGCTGAAGAAAAAGAAGGTGGTTTGGTTTTTCACCCGCTGGATCAGTTTATCGTCAAACCATTGTTTGGTGACGGCCCTGTGCACTGGTACACGCCAACGAACCTGACACTTTGGATGGCGATTGCGCTGTTGGCAATCGTTGCCGTCTTTGTTCTTGGCAGCCGCGGTCGTGCTGTTGTGCCGACGCGTTTGCAGTCTATCGGCGAGCTGATCTACGGCTTTATCTATAAGATGGTTGAGGGTGTCTGCGGCAAGGATGGTGTGAAGTACTTCCCTTACATCATGACGCTATTTTTGTTCATTCTGTTCTCGAACTACCTTGCGCTGATCCCGATGTCTTACTCGCCAACATCCATGATTGCGGTCACTGCGATCCTCGGGTTTGGTGTGTTCTTCGCGGTCACGATCCTCGGCTTTGTCAAGAACGGCCCGGCATTCCTTGGCCTGTTCTGGATGTCAGATGCCCCAGCGATCCTACGCCCGATCATTGCGGTGATTGAAGTTATTTCTTACTTCGTTCGCCCGGTCAGCCACTCTATTCGTCTGGCCGGTAACATCATGGCGGGTCACGCGGTTCTGAAAGTGTTTGCTGGCTTTGCGGCGCTCACACTGGTCAGCCCGGTTGCCATCTTCGGCATCGTCGCGATCTACGGTCTTGAGGTGCTGGTTTGTGGCATTCAGGCTTATGTTTTCACAATTCTGACGTGCGTTTATCTCAAGGACGCGCTTCACCCGGCACACTAACAACGGCGGGATCGCCCGTCATACTACTCAACTTCCAATCGTAAGGAGAATTCACATGGAAGGCGAACTCGCACACATCGGCGCTGGTCTGGCTGCAATCGGTTCCGGCGCTGCCGCAATCGGTGTTGGTACCGTTGCTGGTAACTATCTGGCAGGCGCACTGCGCAACCCATCTGCTGCTGCTGGTCAAACAGCAACACTGTTCATCGGTCTGGCATTCGCCGAAGCCCTGGGGATCTTTGCATTCCTCGTATCGCTTCTGCTGATGTTCGCTGTTTAAGAACACGACCCATATCCTTACGGCTGACTGACGCGTAACATCGCGTCAGTCGGTAAAACATCAAGGTATTCGGGGGCCATCATGGCAACAGAAACAACAGACGCCGCAGGAGTATGCGTTGATGCAGGGGGTTCTGCCCTTGGCATGCCGCAGCTTTGCGCCGATTGGATGCCCAACCAGATTTTCTGGCTGCTGGTCACGCTGATCGCACTTTACTTTGTGATGTCACGCATCGCCTTGCCACGCATCAGCGCGGTTCTGGCGGAACGCTCTGGCACGATTACAAACGATATTGCTGCAGCCGAAGAGCTGAAGAACAAAGCGGCGGAAGCTGAAGCTGCTTATGACCAAGCCCTTCTGGATGCCCGCGCCGAAGCCCACAAAATTGTGGCCGAAGCGAAAGCAGAAATTCAGGCAGAACTGGATGTCGAGCTACAGAAAGCTGACGCGCAGATTGCTGCCAAGACAGCCGAAAGCGAAGCAGCGATTGCCGAAATTCGCGCGGGTGCTGTAAAGAGCGTGACAGCCGTCGCCAAGGATACCGCCAAGGAATTGGTTGCGGCCATGGGTGGCTCTGCTGATGCAAAGACAATCACCGCTGCGGTGACCGCACGGATGAAGGGATAAGATCATGCGCGCATTGCTCACATCCCTATTTGCTATTGCCGCCAGCCCTGCGCTGGCTGCAGGTGACAAGCCGTTCTTCTCGCTCGCCAACACCGACTTTGTTGTCACGATCGCTTTCCTGATCTTCATCGGCATCTTGGTTTACTTCAAGGTCCCCGGCCTTGTCGGCGGCATGCTGGATAAGCGTGCCAACAGCATCAAAGCTGAGTTGGACGAAGCCAAGGCGCTGCGCGAAGAGGCACAGTCATTGCTGGCCACCTATGAGCGCAAGCAAAAGGAAGTGCAGGAGCAATCCGCACGGATCGTTGCTGCTGCCAAGGAAGAGGCAACCAATGCCGCGACTGCTGCAAAGGACGATATTGCCAAGTCCATCACCCGCCGTCTGGCCGCCGCTGAAGAGCAGATCGTCAGCGCTGAAGCGTCCGCGGTCAAAGAGGTGCGCGATCAGGCGATTGCAGTTGCCGTAGGTGCGGCAAAGGACGTGATTGCCAAGCAGATGGACGCGAAGTCTGCTGGTGCGTTGATCGACGACTCCATCGCAACGGTTGCTGAGAAGTTGCACTAAGCCTTCCTTTGGACCAGAATTGAAAGCCCGGTTACGTTCAGCGTGACCGGGCTTTTTTATTGCGGGGACCGAGCGGTCTTTGGCCGCGTAGCGTCGGCGGCCAAAACAATGGGTGCACGCCGTCTTGGCAATCGGTGGTCGTTGATCATCTGGCATTGGTTTTGGAACATCGCGGTGATCCGTGGACAAACCGCCGATGTTCTACACCTGCCTGCATAGGCAGGCATCGCCATTCAGGCTGCGGTGTCGACTTGGCTTGGGGCCGAACTGCGCGTAGGCCGCTAGCGGTTTAGCGCCCTACTTCGTGTTCTAGCCGCTTTTGCGCAAAGGCTTCATTCCGATCCGCCTTTTGTTGATCAGACAACGCACCTTCGACGAAATTCAAGTGCGTCTCGACGGCCTGACGTGCGCCGACCGGATCGCGGTTTTGTAGCGCATCGTTTATGACGCGATGTTGGTCGAGCAACGTGTCGCGTGTCATACGTTGTTTGAACATAACGGTACGGTTGTAGAACACCCCTTCGCGCAGCAGTTCATACATGGACCGCATCATATGCAGCATGATCACATTGTGGCTGGCCTCGATAATGGACAGGTGGAAATCAGCGTCCAGATGCGCTTCATCCGCTGGGTTTCGCTTTTGATGGGCCAGTTCCATCTTTTCATAGATCGCGTCGATGACTTTCAGGTCCGTATCACTTGCCAGGCGCGCGGCGCGCTCCGCCGCCAGCCCCTCCATATCGCGCCGAAAGCTGATGTAATCAAAGACGGCCTCATCATGCGTGGCAAAGAGGGTCACAAGTGCCGGGGCAAAGGCAGAGCCGAGCACGTCAGCGACATAGACCCCGGCGCCCGCCTTTGAGGTCAGAAGGCCGCGCCCCTGCAGGTCAGCCAGCGCTTCGCGTAAAGAGGGCCGCGAAACGCTCATGCGTTCGCTAAGCTCCCGCTCAGAAGGGAGCCGTTCACCAGGGCGCAGGATGCCGCGTAGGATCAAGCCTTCGATCTGGCGGATGACGCTTTGGGACAGTTTTTCTTGCTGGACGGGTTCGAATGGCATGAGGTAAATCGCTTTATATTGGTCAAATGATATGACCAAACCAGATGGTTCACAATAAAAAAGGGGCCGCACCGCTGCGCCCCCTTCATGCGATCGTTCGAGCGCCTTAGTTTGGCGTGATTACAATCTCGACCCGGCGGTTCATCTGGCGGCCAGAGGCGTTCAGGTTTGAGGCAATCGGATTGTTCTCGCCTGCGCCGATCGAGCGGATCCGGCGTGGTGATACGCCACCGCCGATCAAGACAGAAGATACAGCGGATGCACGGCGCTCTGACAGGCCTTGGTTGAAAGATGCATCACCGACGTTATCGGTGTGTCCGATCACATTGACGGTTGTGTCAGGGTACTGTTGCAAAGAGCTTGCCACGATCCGCAGTTCCCGTTGTGCTGTGCCAGAAAGACTTGTGCTATTGGTTGCGAAAAGCAGGTCTTCGCTGAGCACAACGCGCAGATCGCGACCGTTGTTGGATACGCCAACATCGTTACGCAACTGACGGCGCAGATCTTCAGCCTGACGATCAAGTGAGTTGCCAATGCCTGCACCGACGCCTGCACCGAGTGCGGCACCGATCAGTGCAGCTTGGTTGCGTTCGCGGACGGAGCCGTCGTTATTTGCAAGCGCGCCAACCAATGCACCTGCACCTGCGCCGAGCAACGCGCCTTGTTGGGTGTTTTGGAAGTCGTTCGGGCCTCCAGGTTCGCATGCGGCGACAAATGTCAGAGACGCAGCTGCAAGCACGAGGGGGAATTTCGTAAGTGTCATGGTCATGGTTCCATTTTGTATGAGCGCCTGAATTGCGCCTGTTTGATGGGTCAGCTTATGCCTATTTCCGCCATGATATCCAATAACGCCCCCGCGACCAGCAGGGTTTTGCCTACTTTATACTTGCTCAGGTCGCACGTCTGCCCTTGCGGACTCCCATGCCAGCATGGCCCGTTTGACCGGCAAACCCCAATGGTATCCGCCCAATCCACCGGATTTGCGCAAAGCACGGTGACAGGGGATCAACCAACTAACAGGGTTGCGTCCAACCGCCGTACCCACAGCGCGCACGGCCTTGGGGTTGCCGATAGATTGCGCAATCTCCGAGTATGTCGTGACGTGGCCCGAAGGGATCGTTAGCAACGCTTCCCAGACCTTTAGCTGAAAGGGCGCGCCGATCATATGCAGCCTGGTCTCGCCATTCATCCCCAGTGCGGCTTCGGCCCAAGGGCGTAGGAAGCTGGGGTCTTCGACAAAGTCCGCCTTGGGCCAGCGCGATTTGAGGTCGGCCATCGCGGGTTCTGGTCCTGCTTCTGCTGCGAAGGCCAGACCGCAAATCCCGCGATCCGTGCCCATGACCAACGCAGGGCCAAAGTGGCTTTCAAACCAGCCCCAATAGATCGTGAGGTCAGCACCATCGCGCGCAAAGTCGCCGGGGCTCATCGCTTCCCAACGCACAAAGAGGTCATGCAACCGTCCACTGCCGGACAGCCCGACGGCATGTGCGGTCTCTAAGGTAGTGAACCGGTCACGTAAGAGCGTTTTGGCATGTGCCAGCGTCAGATATTGCTGATACCGCTTGGGCGACACCCCAACCCAAGAGGAAAACAGCCGCTGGAAATGTGCAGAGCTCATGTTCATCTCTGCAGCCAGATCGGCCAGGGTTTGGGGGTGTCACCTGCGGCGTCTATTGCTTCAATCGCCCGACGCATGACTTGGTAGTGGTATGTTTGTGTCTGTTCCATACCATTCAAATTAAGGACAATGCCGCAACGATGCGACCCGGAAATTGCGCATCTGACGCTTGCCCCGCGGGGGCTTCGCGGCATACGGGATCGCATGGCAAAACAGCTCGACTATCATACCATACGCGAGATTTTCACGCGCTTTCAGACCGCCGAGGCAGAACCGAAGGGCGAGCTAGAGCACGTGAACGTCTATACATTGGTCGTGGCGGTCGCCTTGTCGGCGCAGGCGACAGATGCGGGCGTCAACAAAGCAACGCGCGCATTGTTCAAGATTGCCGATACACCCCAGAAGATGCTCGATCTCGGGATTGAAGGGCTGACCGAGCATATCAAGACAATCGGCCTGTTTCGTCAAAAGGCAAAGAACGTCATTAAAATGAGCCAGATCTTGGTCGATGATTACGGTGGTGAGGTCCCCAATTCCCGTGCGGCGCTGCAATCATTGCCCGGTGTCGGTCGCAAGACGGCCAATGTGGTGCTGAACATGTGGTGGGGCCAGCCAGCGCAGGCCGTCGATACCCATATCTTTCGGTTTGGCAATCGCAGTGGCGTTGCCCCCGGCAAGGATGTCGATGCGGTTGAACGCGCCATAGAGGACCATATCCCGGCAGATTTCCAACTCCATGCCCATCACTGGATGATCCTGCATGGTCGCTACACCTGCGTGGCACGAAAACCCAAATGCGCGGCCTGTTTGATCCGTGACTTATGTATGTTTGAGGACAAGAACCTATGAGTAATTATGACGTTATTGGCATCGGCAACGCGATTGTCGATGTGATCGGCCATGCCGCCGATACATTTCTGGATCACATGGGGATCGAAAAGGGCATCATGCAACTGGTCGAACGGGACCGGGCCGAGCTGCTTTATGGCGCGATGACGGACCGGACGGAAACGCCGGGGGGTCGGTGGCGAATACTGTTGCGGGTTTGGGCAGCTTGGGTCTGTCGACCGCTTTCATCGGCAAGGTCAAGGATGACGCGCTGGGCCGGTTCTATGCCAAAGGGATGCAAGAGGCAGGGACCGCCTTTCCAAACCCACCATCCCCTGTGGCTGAGGCCCCGACGTCCCGGTCGATGATCTTTGTCTCGCCAGATGGTGAGCGGTCGATGAACACCTATCTGGGCGCTGGCGCTGATTTGGGACAAAGCGACGTGGAAGAGGCGCTTTTCCAAGGCGGTAAGGTCCTGTTTCTCGAAGGATATCTCTTTGACAAAGACGATGGCAAAACCGCTTTTGCGGCTGCTGCGCAGTCTATGCGCGCCGCCGGAGGACGGTCTGGTATCACCTTGTCTGACCCGTTTTGTGCGGACCGGCATCGCGCCGACTTTCAGCGCCTGATCGCAGAAGACATGGATTTTGTTCTTGGCAATGCTGCCGAATGGACGACGCTTTATGAAACGACTGACCTGTCAGCGGCTTTGGCGCAGGCCCGCTCTGTGTGTGAAACAGTCGTTTGCACGTGTTCCGGTGATCCGGTGATCCTGCTTCAGGGCGACACAAAAGTGGAAGTCCCGGTGCACAAGGTCGTACCTGTCGATGCCACCGGGGCTTATGATCAGTTCGCGGCTGGTTTCCTTTACGGCTTCACCACCGGGCAATCGCTTGAAACCTGCGGGCGTATGGGTGTTGTGGCCGCGGCCGAGGTCATTGGCCATATCGGGCCGCGCCCGAAGGCTGACCTTAAGACCCTTTTTGCGGCGGAAGGGCTGATTTAAGCCAAAGCGCATCCAGCGCATCAATGGCGGCTGGATCAAAGCTTGCCTCTTCCTTCCAGTACTTGCCGGAAGGTACGAAGTAGTCGAGCCGGGCCTCTTCAGCCAATGCGGCGTCAACAGCGTCCTGATTCAGAGCAACAGGTTGTGTTTGCCCGACGGTGGCGCGTTCGGCACGTGGAAAGACAAGACGGCTTTCATCGGCAGACAAGTTCACCATCGCGCAGTTTTGGCGTGCCGCGATGGCCAACAGGCGCGCCGATTTCGCCTCAAGTGAGCGTAACGTGACATCCTCCCGTAGGGGATCGGCGGTTCCTGCGCCGTAGAAATGCGTTTTGCTGGCACCCGCATAGACCATATCGCACCCCAAAACCGCAATCACACTGGGCTTCAGCGCGGCCAATGCCCAATAGGATGCGGTGAACGCCATCGTGCCGCCAGCATAGACAAAGCCCCCCAATGTGTTTTGGCGCGGTACATAGTCTGCCGCCCGAATGATGCGCTGATGCGCAGCAATATCCACCGGCATCCGCTCGACGGGGAAATCATCGGGATGGATCAGATCATCCCAGTCAGGACGCACCGCCCACGCGTTGTTGATCGCCACGATCCGATCAAACGGATCGCGCGTCCAGTCGCGGCACCGGACAACATTTGGGCCACTGCCAAGTATAAGAACGACAGACAAACCGACAGCTCCTTGGTCTTTACGATCAGATACTTAGGGTGATCCATACCCGTGTCGACCACCAACTTCTCATGGTGCCGAAGGCGCAACGCCTAGCCGAGTTTCGCGTGCACCTCATCAAGGTCGATCTCGCCAATGGGCATTTTGTTGGCCGGGTTCTCAAAATCATACTTGAAGATGCGGAAATCGCGTTTGTAGATTTCGTAGACAATGTGCATCGACAGGTCGTCGAAGTAGTCTTCAACCGGATGCACGCGCTTGGGTCCGTGCCCCTCGCTTTCGTTGAACCGGGGTATCTGGGCCAGATCAACGGGATGCGCGGTTTCAATACCGTCCAGCACACGCTGCATGCCATCATTGAACCTTTCCGTCCAAAAGATGTTGTCATACCGCCCACCATTCACAATGAAAGTCGAAATATGGCCGGACATGGCCGACCAATGGATGTCCGGCTCCATCGGGCGGCGCCAACGAATTGTGTCGCGGGCAAACAGCAGGAAGCGACGGAAGCTTTTGATCTGGTCGAACTCAAAACCACTCTCAGGATCGCCAACTTCGATTCCATATTTCTGTATCAATAGAGGAACGAGGTTTCCCCTATAGTACTTCCCATTGCGCTGCACACCGCAGATTTTATCGAAGAACGATGACAGAATACGGGTGTAAGGATTGCGCACGCAAGTGAAGGCATGGCTTTGGTGTGCTTTGACGTTGGCCTCGATCAGCGCCTTGCTGTCATCAAGCGCCCATTTATGAATCCCCGTCTTGGCATCATGGATATCCCCGTCGAAGAACGCACCATGGTCGGAGAAATACATGATCTGACCAATAGAAGAACAGGCGCATTTCGGCACGACACGATAGACCACACTTTCGCTTTGGGTCATCCATGTTCCGGGAAAATTCGCCACACGTACTCTCCTGCTTGTTTTCAGTTCCTTTCAAAGCAAAGAAACCCTGTCACTTCAATGTCTGTTCGCGCTATGACAACGTCGAACGCAACTGAGGTCGCTTAAAAACACATGGCACGTGTCGCCTTTATCCTGCTTTGTCACAAAAACCCGGCTGTAATCATCCAGCAGGCCGAACAGTTGACGGCGGCGGGTGATTACATCGCGATCCATTTCGACGCTTCTGCGTCGGCGCAGGATTATCAGACCATTCAAGAGGCCCTAGGTGACAACACCAACGTCGCCTTCGCCAAACGCAGGGTCAAATGTGGTTGGGGCGAATGGAGCCTGGTGCAAGCCACATTGCATGCGGTCGAGGCCGCGGTTGCTGCATTCTCCCGTGCGACCCATTTCTACATGATTTCCGGCGATTGCATGCCCATCAAATCCGCTGGTTTTGCCCATCGGCTGCTGGATGAGAATGACGTGGACTATATCGAAAGCCACGATTTCTTTGACAGCAACTGGATCAAGACCGGTTTTCGCGAAGAACGCCTGATCTATCGTCATTTCTTCAACGAGCGCACGCAGAAACGACGCTTTTACACCGCGCTAGAGCTGCAAAAACGTTTCAAAATGACTCGTAAGATTCCCGAAGACTTGCAGATCATGATCGGCAGCCAATGGTGGTGCCTGCGCCGACAGACTGTTGAGGCGGTGTTGGAATTTGCTTACGCCCGCCGCGATGTGATGCGGTTTTTCCGCACCACGTGGATTCCGGACGAGACATTCTTTCAAACACTTGTGCGCCACCTTGTGCTTAGCCCGTGAAATCGAGAACCGGACGCTGACGTTCCTGATGTTCACTGACTACGGGATGCCAGTGACGTTCTACAACGACCACTATGATCTGCTTTTGGGGCAAGGATCACTTTTTGCCCGCAAGATCAGCGCAGAGGCGGCAGATTTGCGCGAGCGCCTGGGCGCGCTTTATGCCAGCGATCAGATGGATTTTGTGATCTCGGATGAGGGGCGCAACCTGTTTCAGTTTCTCACTGGGCGAGGCCGGATCGGTCGCCGTTTTGCGCCACGTTTCTGGGAAAACGAGACGACTTTGGGCCGCAGCCGTGAGTTGATGATCATTGCCTGTAAGAAATGGCATGTGGCCAAACGTCTGGTTGCCGCGATCCAGCATCATACGAATGTCCCTGCCATTGAGTATTTGTTTAACGAAGATGATACAGATTTACCGGACCTTGGCGGGATTGAGAGTTCGCTGCAAAAGCGTGGCCGCCACCGGCGCGCATTGATGCGCATGCTGTTTGATCATTATGACAGCGATCGGCTCGTGATCTGTCTTGATACATCAAGCCTCGATCTGATGGCTGATTTCTTTGCCGATCGCGCGACAGTGCGTCTGCTTGAGATCGAGTGCAGTTTCGATGACGACTATCTGGTTGGTCATGCCATGCGCGTTGGCCTTGCCGGACCACAGACCAGCGATGCAACATTAGAACGGCTCTTGCCAACAATCCGGCATGATATGATCTACGAGCGTGATGCGATACGGGATGCAAAATTCGCGCATACCAGCCGCATTAAGGAAACCGCCACGTCGGATGAAAACGCTCATGCGATTGCGCAATTCCTGAACGCGTCGCCAGAAGTGGCCCGCACACTTGCCGACACCCCCCATCTCTTTGTTGATTGAGGACCCTATGCAATACACCTACGACGACCAGAACATCTTTGCCAAAATTCTGCGGGGGGAAATCCCTAATAAGACGGTGTACGAGAATGACTATGCTTTGGCGTTTGAGGACATTGCCCCCCAAGCGCCAGTACATGTGCTGATCATTCCGAAAGGGGCCTACGTCAGCCTTGATCACTTTGCGCGCGATGCGTCACCGGAAGAGCAAGTGGGCTTTATGCAGGCCGTCGCCGAGGTCTGTCGGACAACAGATGTGAAAGAAGGGTTCCGCAGCATCGCGAATACGCGCGCCCATGGCGTGCAGGATGTGCCACATTATCATATGCATATTCTGGGCGGGCGTCCGTTGGGGCGCATGCTGCAAGGGTGATCCAAATTCTAAAATTTTGACGCTTTCGACGAATCTGACTGGACGACGAAAACGGGGGCTAGCGTGCTGATGTCAGTGAGAGAAACACGTCTTCGAGGTCAGCTTCTTCGGTTTTAACGTCTTTGATCGTGATCCCGGCATCGCGGACCAGCGATAGGATTTGATCGGCGGGCGTTGTGCCGCTTTGATAGGTGAAGGTCAGCGTGCCATTGGCTTGCTTGTGGCCCGTGATGTTGTCGGGCAGGGCTAAGCAAATCAGCATCGGTTTCGGGCGTGATCACCAGCGTTTTACTGTCCAGCCGCCCGAGTAGATTGGCCGTACTGTCTTTGATGATCACTTCACCATGATTGATAATGGCAATGTCGTCGCACATCTCTTCCGCCTCTTCGAGGTAGTGGGTCGTGAGAATGATCGTCATGCCCTGTGCATTCAGCTTGCGCACGTTTTGCCACAGCATGTTGCGTAACTCGATGTCGACGCCTGCGGTGGGCTCATCCAAGACGAGGATTTGTGGTGAATGCACCAGCGCCTTACCCAAAAGCAGCCTGCGCCGCATCCCGCCTGAAAGAGACCGCGCGTAAGCGTCTGCCTTATCCGTCAGTCCAATCAGCTCAAGGATTTCCGCCGTCTTGCGCTGGCCTTTGGGGACGCCATAGAGGCCTGCCTGCACATCGAGTGAGCCAGCGGGTGTGAAAAACGGGTCAAGATGCGGTTCTTGCGGCATAATCCCGATTGCAGCCCGCGATTGACGTGGGTTCTTGTCCTGATCAAATCCCCAGATTTTCACCGTGCCTGCGGATTTCACAACTAAACCCGCGAGGATGTTGATCAGCGTGGATTTCCCGGCACCATTTGGGCCCAAAAGGCCGAAGATCGACCCGCGCGGGATTGTCAGATCGATCCCTTTCAACGCCTCTTTCGCGGGGCTGCGACCGGTGGCGGCATAGGTCTTTTTCAGACCATGAATTTCTATCGCATTGTCGGTCATGCCGTCTTTCCCCTCGTCCGCGTCTGCGGTATGTCTGTGTGCAGACTTAAGGCGGGCTGCACCCCGCGGCAACCAGATGAGAGTGATCATGTCCACACCGGCACCTGAGACAAAGATTGTACATGATTGGCGTGTGGCCTGTGACGGTGGCGAAGGCGCGTTGGGGCATCCCCGCGTCTGGCTGCAAATCCCGCAAGAACATGGTTGGATCGAGTGTCCTTATTGCGACGCCAAACTGGTGCACAAAGATTTTGAAGGCAAAGTCTGACGGGTTCGCGCAGCGCCGCACAAAGCCTGTTCGCCGTTCTGCGTTTGCGTGATGGTTTGTGGGGGCTATCTGTCTTCTTAAGCAATTGAGGAGCATGCCATGACATTCCGCCCTGTGACCCAGACAACTCATGCCCAGCCCGCGATGGAAGGGGCAGGTGTGCACCTACACCGCGTTTTCGGTTTTGGTGATCCGGCCGAGAGCGATCCGTTTCTGCTGCTTGATGATTTTCGCAATGACGATCCTGCGCATTTTGAGCGCGGTTTTCCCTGGCATCCGCACCGCGGGATCGAGACGATCACTTATGTGCTGGAGGGTGAGGTGGAGCATGGCGACTCGCTGGGCAATCACGGTGTTTTGGGTGCCGGGTCTGTGCAGTGGATGACCTCTGGTTCCGGTATTCTGCACCAGGAGATGCCAAAGGGAAACGCCAAGGGCCAGATGCATGGGTTTCAACTGTGGGCGAACTTGCCTTCTTCGCTCAAGATGACGGCCCCGCGTTATCAGGATATCGCGGGTGATGATGTGCCCGAGATTATTGATGATGATGGCACGCGGGTGAAAATCATCACGGGCAAGTTTTGGGGCAAGGCTGGCCCTGTGGATGGGATCGCCGCCGACCCGCTTTATCTGGATGTCTCAATCCCGCCCAATACCCGCAAGAGCCTGCCGGTGGATACGCGCGCGAATGCTTTCGCCTATGTTTTTGCAGGCACGGGCCGCTTTGTCGACGCGGCTGATCCGGTCGGTGTGCGCGTTGAGAAAGAGGTCGCCGGGCAAGAGTTGAACATCCGCGATCTGACCGGCAATCGGACGCTGGTTCGCTTCGGCAATGGCGATGATGTCACCGTGCAAGCTGGCCCGGAAGGTGTCCGCTTCTTGTTGGTTGCGGGGCGCCCTATAGAGGAACCTGTGGCATGGCACGGTCCGATTGTGATGAACACGCAAGCGGAACTGCATCAGGCCATGAAAGACCTCCAAAACGGGACCTTCATTCAGGCCGCCCACTAGACCATGCGCGCCCCGCAAGATAGGTGTTGAAAACGCATCTGAGGGGGTCCGCTATGTCGTTTGGAAAAGGCTGTCATCTGCATCTGATTGATGGATCGGCGTTTATCTTCCGCGCCTATCACGCGCTTCCGCCACTGACGCGCAAGTCCGATGGCCTGCCGGTGGGCGCGGTCAGCGGGTTTGTAAACATGCTCCAACGCTATGTTGAGGCCAACAATGGCGCCGATGCCGCGACCCACGTGGCGGTGATCTTTGACAAAGGCAGCCATACGTTTCGCAACGACATGTATGATCAATACAAAGCGAACCGCGAGGCGATGCCCGAGGACCTGCGCCCGCAGATCCCGCTGACCCGTGTGGCCACCAAGGCGTTCAATATTGCCTGTGAAGAAATGGAAGGGTTTGAAGCGGACGACATCATCGCAACTTTGTCGCATCAGGCCCGCGATGCCGGGGGCCGTGTCACGATTGTGTCGTCTGATAAGGACCTGATGCAGCTGGTTGGGGACGGTGTCGAGATGCTGGACCCGATGAAGAACAAGCGCATCGACAGCGACGGCGTGGTCGAGAAATTTGGTGTCGGTCCAGAGCGGGTTGTTGATGTGCAGGCCCTCGCTGGGGACAGCGTAGATAATGTGCCGGGTGCGCCGGGGATCGGGATCAAGACAGCCGCTTTGTTGATCAACGAATACGGTGATCTGGAAAGCCTCTTGGACCGGGCAGGGGAAATTAAACAACCCAAGCGTCGTGAAACGCTGATTGCGCACCGCGCGCAGATCGAGCTGTCCAAGAAACTGGTGCAACTGGACTGTGACATGACGTTAGCGTTTGGGCTGGACGATCTGGAAGTGAAGGACCCTGACCCTGAGGTGCTGATGGGGTTCCTGGCCGAGATGGAGTTCCGCACGGTCACCAAACGGATTGCCGAAAAACTGGGTGTTGAAGCGCCAGTGATTGAGGCCGCGGCGCCAGCGGCAACCGAAGTAGCGACGCCGGAGGCTGTTGGCTTTGACCCCGAGGCCTATGAATGTGTGCGCGACGCGGCTGCCTTGCAGGTCTGGATCGACCGCATTCGTGAACGCGGTTACGTGGCCGTCGATACCGAGACGACAGGGTTGAACGAAATGATTGCCGAACTGGTTGGCATCTCGCTCTGCGTCGAGGCGGGGCAGGCGTGCTACATCCCGTTGACCCATAAATCGGCGGCCTCCGATGATTTGTTTGGCTCGGATGAGATGGCCGAAGGGCAGATGGACCTTGATGAATGCCTGGCCATGCTCAAACCGGTTTTGGAGGACCCTGCGGTCATCAAAATCGGCCAGAACATGAAGTATGACACCAAAATATTCGCCCGCTTGGATATCACTGTCGCACCAATTGATGACACGATGCTGATGTCCTATGCGATGAATGCGGGCAAGCATAATCATGGGATGGATACGCTGTCAGAGCGGTATTTGGGGCATACGCCTATTCCGATTAAGCCGCTGTTAGGCAGTGGAAAATCCGCGATCACCTTTGATCGCGTGCCTGTGGATGAGGCGGTGAAATACGCCGCTGAGGACGCCGATATCACCCTGCGCTTATGGCAGCAATTCAAGCCGCAACTGCATGTGAACCGGGTCACGACGGTTTACGAAACAATGGAACGTCCGCTGGTGCCGGTGCTGGCGCAGATGGAGCGGCATGGGATCAAGGTGGATCGCGATACACTCAGCCGGATGTCGAATGCCTTTGCGCAGAAGATGGCGGGACTGGAAGCAGATATTCAAGAAATGGCCGGGCGGCCTTTCAATGTCGGTTCGCCCAAGCAACTGGGCGAAATTCTGTTTGATGAGATGGGTTTGCCGGGCGGCAAAAAGGGCAAGACCGGAGCCTATGCGACGGGTGCCGATGTTTTGGAAGACCTCGCGACAGAGCATGAATTACCCGGCCGAGTGCTGGATTGGCGGCAACTCTCGAAACTGAAATCGACGTACACCGATGCTTTGCAAGAGCACATCAATGCAGACACGGGGCGTGTGCATACATCTTATTCCATTGCGGGTGCGAACACCGGGCGCTTGGCCTCGACCGATCCGAACTTGCAGAATATTCCAGTGCGTTCAGAAGAAGGGCGTCGTATTCGCGAAGCATTTGTCGCCGAAGAGGGCAAGGTGATTGTCAGCCTCGATTATTCCCAGATCGAGTTGCGGATTCTGGCGCATATCGCCGGGATTGATGCGCTGAAACAGGCATTCCTTGATGGCATCGATATTCACGCGATGACGGCGTCCGAGATGTTTGATGTGCCCCTGGATGAAATGACGCCGGACGTGCGCCGACAGGCCAAGGCCATCAACTTTGGTGTGATCTATGGCATCTCCGGCTTTGGTTTGGCCCGTAATCTGCGCATCCCACGGGGCGAGGCACAGGGGTTTATTGACCGCTACTTTGAGCGCTTCCCCGGTATTCGCAAATACATGGATGATACCGTCGCCTTTGCGAAAGAGCACAACTATGTGCAGACCCTCTTTGGGCGCAAGATCAATACGCCCGAGATCAATGCGAAGGGCCCTCACGCCGGCTTTGCCAAGCGCGCCGCGATCAATGCACCTATTCAAGGCACCGCGGCAGATGTAATCCGGCGCGCGATGATTCGGATGCCGAGCGGCGATAGAGGGGATGCCTGCGAAGATGCTGCTACAGGTCCATGATGAGTTGATCTTTGAGATCAATGAAGGCGCGGTTGATGATTTGATTGCGACGGCGCGCGGCGTGATGGAGAACGCCAGTGAGCCAGCGGTGAAGTTGGATGTGAAACTGGCGGTGGACGCAGGGCAGGGTGCGAACTGGGCGGAAGCGCACTAGGGAACGGAGCGGAGTACTGCTAGTGGCGGCTTTGCCGGTTGAAACTGCCGTTTGTTAACGGGGGTCCTTCGATTTGTGGTACACTCGAACACCTCAGAACGCTGTACAAAGCAGGATAGCCGCAACCGGCGCTTCTGTCGTTACCGACTGCGATCAAAGATATCCGCCAAAAGCCATTTTCTTAATTGATTTGTTGCGTTTGCTGTCCGATCTATTCGAACTTCAGTCGCCAGAACGACATGGCGCGCTGATCGACAAGTGCTTCGCCCCAAGGGGTATCATCCGGCGCGCTGCAACTGTCCCCGCCCGACGGCATACTATATGCAATGATCAGGACGTCTTCACCGGGCACTAGCGCTTCTTTGCGGTCATTCGAGAGGTCGATGATGCCCTGAACGGTGATTTGCGGATCGTCCGGATCAGCTACGTTATCGTCCTGCAAACCCACAAAGCCGACACTGCCCGAGGACGAAGAAGGTGCATCCAAAAAGAGCAGAGTAGCTGGCCCCTCTCCCAAGGCGTAGCGGCCCCCGCCACCGGTGAAGAATGGCCCCTCTATTCTAACCTGGCAGGGCTCGACCAGTGGCAGAAGGACATTTTCCCGACCGGCAGTCAGTTGAATGCCATTGCGAGCAAATTGTTCTGCGTCAAATTCGATGGTGAAAGGTGCGGCATTCAGCGAGACCTCGGCGATTGTCCCCGCTTGCTCAACGGCCGCAGGCTTGCCGTCCTGTACAAAACGCAGGTCCGGGCCGCTTGGGTCATCGCCTGAAAGAATACCGCACAGCAGGCAAAGGACCGGCGTAAGTGATGAAATGGTGAATGTTGGCATAGCTCTCTCGTGTTGTGGCTTCTGGTAGCGGGCTATTAGAATTTCAGGCGCCAGAATGACATGAGGCGCCCATCGATAAGGGGTTCGATGTCTGGCGTGCCTTCTGGCGGCGTGCATCTGTGCAGGTTGCGAGGCGCGTCATAGGCGATGACAAACACATCTTCCTCTGGAGCAATCAGGTTTTCGCCCGTCACCTCGTCGGTAATCCCAGTGATGCGAATTTGTGGGTTGGACGGATCCAATACGTTGTAGGAATCGGCGGCATACCACCACACATTGCCTGTTTCGTCGGCTGGTTCACTGCGGACCAAATGCCTGTCCAGCCCTACTTGATCGGGGTAGCGCGACAATGCGCCGAAGAAAGGACCCAGGATGGCAATGTCGCAGGGAATAAGCAGAGATGCCGCGAGTTCTTCGCGTAGAACGGTCAACTGCACACCCTCGGGCAAGTCAAAGTGGAACAACTCTGGATCAAAGGTCATGGTGAATGGGGCTGCTTGCAGGCTCACCTCGTTGATGTCGTCAATCAACTCCGCCGCGACAGGCTGTCCGTTTTGTGTGAAGATGATGCTGGGGCCGTCGACCTGTTCATCGGCAAAGACGTCGCAGAACAGGCATAGGACGGGCGAAAGCAAGGCCAGAGTCGAGATATACATAGGGATTTATCCTTGTCGGGTTTGATCGTAGTGGCTGACTTGCATCTGTGTAGGTTGCGAGGCGCGCTCATAGCGCGCGACATCGGGATCGGCATGGCTTTGTGTCACGTCTTTCTGCTTCGATGATCTAACGGCGGCGCACGCCCCTTTCTTCTTGGCTACGGCACTGTCCGGTCCCAGTTCAATGTTTCCGAACGCCATTCTGTCCGGCCCCGTTGGGACGGACGCAGGAAGGTGCAACATTGAGAGACTAGGTCAGATCGTTGGTACAGAAACCACCCGCCAAAGTGCGTTCGAGCCGATCGTGCTTTGGTGCAGAGCATAGGCTGATTTCGTCAAAAACTCTTTCTTGATCAAGGCACGAACTGCTGATTCAATTCTCTTGTTGAGCGGGAGAATTGGCGGTGATGGGACCCAAGCAGGAAGCGTTTCAAGGGCCTCTCCTACGAAATCGTCTCAAAGACATTATTCGGGCGCCATCTTCAAATGCACTAACAAAAGCGCCACCCAAGTGGGTGGCGCATTCGTTTTCTAGGATGCTGTTACTTAGTTCACCGATTTCGCCTCAACAAGGTTTGCATCAGTCTTTGCAGACGACGAAATCTCAATCCGGCGCGGTTTCAGCGCTTCTGGCACTTCGCGCATCAGGTCGATATGCAGCATGCCATTTTCGTGGGCCGCACCTGTCACACGTACATGATCGGCGAGGTGGAAGCGGCGCTCGAAGGCGCGTGTCGCGATGCCGCGGTGAAGGTAGTTACGCTCTGTCTCGTCTGCAGCTTTACGGCCGGTGATGTGTAGCGAGCGGTCCTTGACCTCAATCGCGAGGTCATTTTCGGAAAAACCGGCCACGGCGATCGAAATGCGCCATGCGTCATCATCGGTTTTTTCAATGTTGTATGGGGGGTAGCTGTTTTGGCCGACATCATTGGCAAGGGCGCGATCCATCAGATCAGCAACTTGGTCAAAACCAACGGTGGCACGGTAGAGGGGTGTCAGGTCAAACGCACGCATTTGGGTCATCCTTTTCTTAAGCGATAACAATATGATAGCCTTTCCAGCTGGGACAGGCCGGTTTGCAGGGACCCATCATTGGCATCCCCGTGCTTTCTATTTGGGAACGTCGTTCCGCGCTTTCAAGAGGTTTAGGGGCGGATGAACTTTGCGCCTGTGTCGTTGCGTTCATCCGCGTTGATCAGCCGCTGCGTGCCACCGGGGCGCGCGGGGCCCAGTGTGGCGAAGTGGCTGAGCAGGGCATTCAATGGCCCCTCCAGCGACGTGCCGAGCGATACCTTCTGTCCATTCACATGTGCCATTGCCGATACGACCGATGCAATGCGTGTTTCGCCATCATTCATCATGAAAACCGGTGATCCGCTGGAACCATATTCAACATCGCAGGTCATGACGATCACACCCGTCTGCCGCCCCAGAACGTTGCAGACTTGTTGCAGGCTTGCTGCATCCTCGCGCCCGCGTCCGTATGACACAACGCCAACCTGATCACCTGTGATGGGGCGTTCAGCAATGCGGTAGGGCCGCATGCGGGTGTTGCGAATAGGCCTGTCAAGTTCCAGCACGGCGATGTCAATGGCGACTGCGCGGGCGTTCGTGGCCTCACCGCTGTGGGTATAATCAGGGTGCGCGATCCCGCGGATAACTGATCGTGTCGTTTGTGCCAGCCCGTCGCGCAGCCCTGCCTGAAAAGAAAACCGACTGGGGTCGATCAAAGTGCCATCAATGTCATAAAGGCAGTGGGCTGCCGTCAAGATCAGGCGGTCGCGGATCAAAGCGGCCGTGCAGAACCCCTTGCCACGAATATCTAAACGCCCGACGGCTTCCCAACCCTGGCTTTCCTGACGGGTTTCAAGCGTCACTAATCCGCTGTCTTGCGCCTGCGCACCTAAGGTAGTTGCGATCACCAAAACCGCCGAACGTGCCAGTTGCCGTATCATCTGTGTCCGCTTCATCATGCTAGGTTCGCTGACAGTTGGGGCAGGATTATGACGTTAGCGCAAAATCGGGATTTGCGGCTCACGTTTTCCCGGTGCGGTCAGTGCCGGTGGCTGCGGACCGCCGGTCGCCCAATCCAGCAACTCGACCGTGTGCACGATAGGAACATCGGTGCCACCGCCGATCTGCATCATGCAGCCGATGTTGCTTAGCCGAGATGATGTCAGGCGTCAGTGCCTCAAGTGTTTGCACCTTGCGGTCCTTGAGTTGCTTTGAAATCTCGGGCTGCATCAGGTTGTAGGTGCCTGCAGAGCCACAGCACAGATGGCTGTCGGCGGGCTCCAGCACAGTGAAGCCTGCTTTTTTGAGCAAGTCCTTTGGGAAGGTCTTGATCTGCTGGCCATGCTGCAACGAACAGGCTGCATGATAGGCGACTTTGGTGTCCTTTTCTTCGCCTTCCGGCATGTCCAGCTTCATCAGAAGCTCAGAGACATCCATCGCGATGGCCGACACGCGTGCCGCATCGTCGGCCAGCGCGTCGCTGCGGAACATGTGCCCGTAGTCTTTGACGGTCGTGCCGCAGCCCGATGTGTTGATGACGATGGCATCGAGGCCTTCGCCGTCCATCTCCTTGGCCCAGGCGCGGATGCTTTTCGCCGCTGTCGCGTGGCTTTCCTTCTCTTTGCCCATATGGTGCGTAAGCGCGCCACAGCAGCTTCTACCCCTTCGGCGACAACAACCTCGGCACCCAGACGGGTGAGCAAGCGGATGGTCGCATCATTGATATCCGTGTTCAGCGCCTTTTGTGCGCAGCCTGTCATCAGGGCGACACGCATTTTCTTTTCTTTCGCAGGGAAGGTCTGCGGGTCGTCGTTGCGGCTGACCGGCGGGATCGTCTTTGGCGCCATTTCCAACATCGCGCGCAGGCGTGCATCCGGCATCAGACGCGCAAAGGGACGGCCGATTTTTGCGGCGAGCAAGGCTACGCGGAACCGCATAGGATAAGGCAGGATACGCGCCAAAATCCAGCGCAGCGCACGATCAGAGAACGGCCTGTCGTAGTTTTCTTCGATGTAGGCGCGCGCATGGTCGACGAGGTGCATGTAGTGCACACCCGATGGGCAGGTGGTCATACAGGCCAAACAAGACAGGCAGCGGTCGATATGTTTGACGGTCTTTTCGTCCGGTTTACGGTCGTTCTCAAGCATATCCTTAATCAGGTAGATACGCCCGCGGGGGCTGTCGAGCTCGTCGCCCAGCACCTGATAGGTGGGGCAAGTCGCGGTGCAAAAGCCGCAATGCACACAAGAGCGCAGAATGTCGTTAGAGCGCTGAGTTGCAGGATCGGTGAGTTGTTCAGGGGTAAAGGTCGTTTGCATCAGCTCATGATCCCAGAGTTAAGAATGCCGCGTGGATCGAATTTGGTGCGCAGGCCAGCGGTGATGGCAGCCAGAGCAGGAACCTCGGGTTGGAAGGTTGGCACATCAGCCTTGCCCCGGATCAGTGTTGCGTGACCATCGAAGTCACCCAGCGCAGTGCGCAGATCGCGGCCTTCATCGGTCAATGCCCAGATCAGGCCGCCGCCCCAATCGTATTGCACGGCTTTGGCGTCCATTCTCGCGGCCAGTTCAGCCGCATCAGACGGTTTGGCAGAGATGCGCCAGACATCACCGGTTTGGTCGGCGAAAGCCGTGGCATCACGTACCCATGCCCACCCCTCGGCAGAGCCCGGACCTTCCGTGGCACCGACTTGAATCTCTGCATCACCGTAGGATTTCAGCAGATCGCGCAGTTTTTCTGCACGGTAGGTTACCGAGGACTCAAACCCTTCGACGCGGATCATCGTCAATGGATCGCCGAACTTGCTCTTTGGGAAATGTGCAACACCAGTTGCCTCGAAGGGCGATCCGAGGGCGGCTGACATCGCTTCAATGGCTTTCGCGTCAGTTAGGCCGTGCAGCATCACAGTGCCAATGGTTTCCACATTCGGCAGCACCTTCAGCGATACTTCGGTTAGGACACCCAAAGTGCCATACGACCCCGTCATTAGTTTGACCAGATCATAGCCCGTGACATTTTTCATCACGCGGCCACCGTTTTTGATGATGTTGCCCTGCCCATCAACGAACCGCACACCCAGCATAAAGTCGCGGCAGGCCCCGACGGAAATCCGACGGGGGCCAGAGACGTTTGCGGCCGCCATACCGCCTAACGTCGGCTCTCCCGTTGTGCCAAGCAATGCCCGGTGATCCATCGGTTCAAAGGCCAGGCGCTGGTTCTCCGCCGCCAGCACTTTTTCGACCTCTGCAATCGGGGTGCCAGCGCCCGCAACAATCGTCAGTGCACCGGGTTCATAGAGACTGATCCCACTCATCGCAGAGGTGCTCAATGCATCACCGTCGCAACGCCCGATGGGCCGGGTGCCACCGCCTTTAATCCGCAAGGGACCATTGGCCCCGGCGATCATCTGGGCAAGCTCTTCTTCGGTTTTGGGCGTCATGACTGATCTTCTTACGTTCAAAAATAATACCTTGGGGGAGCCCCGGAATTCGGGGCTGGGGCAAAGCCCCTGACTAGGCGGCGCGTCTGGCCTGAGATGTCTCAAGGGGAAACACCTTGGCTGCGTTCAACAGCCAGGCGGGATCAAAGATATCCTTGATCGCCATCTGCGCTTCCAGATCAGCAGGATCGTACTGCACATTCATCAGGTCGCGCTTTTCAATGCCGACACCATGCTCGCCGGTCAGGCAACCTCCGACCTCCACGCAGAGTTTCAGGATTTCAGCGCCAAAGTCTTCGCAAAGCTCCAGATCGCCGGGCTTATTGGCATCAAACAGGATCAGCGGGTGCATGTTGCCATCACCGGCGTGGAACACGTTGCCCACATCAAGGCCGAATTCCTTTGACATCTCGCCAATCCGTTTCAGCACGAAGGGCAGAGAGGACACAGGGATCGTGCCATCAAGGCACATATAGTCGTTGATTTGCCCCATCGCGCCGAAGGCTGATTTGCGGCCCAGCCAGATGCGACCAGCCTCATCAGCGTCTTTCGCTTCGCGCAGCTCGACCGGGTTATGGCTGGCCGCGATCTCCATGATCAGCTTTAGTTGCGCGTCAATTTCAGCGTCAGAGCCTTCGACTTCGACGATCAACAAGGCCTCGCACATTGGATACCCGGCTTTAGCGAAGGCTTCAGTCGCCTCAATACAGGGACGGTCCATGAATTCGATTGCAACGGGCAAGATGCCAGCCTTGATGATATCGGTCACAACCTGTCCGGCCACTTCGGAACTGTCATAGCCCATCAGGACCGGGCGGGCGCCTTCTGGCTTGTGCAGGATGCGTAGCGTTGCTTCGGTCACAACGCCAAGCTGGCCTTCGGAGCCGCAAATCACGCCTAGGATGTCCAAACCGCCAGCATCCAGATGCGCGCCGCCAATCTCGACCACGGTGCCATCCATAAGGACCATGGTCACACCCATGAGGTTGTTGGTTGTCACACCGTACTTCAGGCAGTGTGCCCCGCCAGAGTTCATGGCGATATTACCTGCAATGGCGCAGGCCAATTGGCTGGATGGGTCCGGGGCATAAAAGAAGCCGTTTGTTTCGACGGCGCCAGTGACGGAAAGGTTTGTGCGTCCGGTCTGCACCCGCACATAACGGTCATCATAATTCGTTTCGATGACGTCGTTCATTTTCGCCACGCCAAGTATCACGCAATCGGCAGTAGGAAGCGCGCCACCAGCGAGGGACGTACCAGAACCGCGTGGCACAACGGGCACGCCCATTTCGTGACAGATGCGCAAAACATCCGACACTTCCTGTGTATTCGCAGGCAAAACCGCGCAAAGGGGTGGACATTTGTAAGCTGTCAGCGCGTCGCATTCATAGGCCCGTGTTTCGTGTTCATCCGAAATCACCGCGTCGCGCGGCAGGACTTCGTACAAGCGCGCTACGATCTGCGCTTTGCGCGAAAGAACGCTGGCATTTGGTGCTGGCATTTCCATCTGACGATTCCCCTGAATGGCTGATTGGTAAAAATATATTACCAATTTTGAGATATAGCAAGTCTCAACTGTTGGGGTTAAACAAGCGTTTATGCAAATACTTGATCATATGGCACTTTTAGGCCCGCTCGATTTAGCTGCGGCAGGCGCAATTCTGATCGCTTGGTTCGTCATCAGTTGGATGATCGAGCATGCGGGCGCAAAACGGCCTTCTGTCACCGTCCTGATGTCAGAGCGGCGGCGCGACTGGATGAAGGTTTTTGTGACCCGTGATCCGCGCATCTTTGACAGTCAGATTTTGGCCAGCCTGCGGCAGGGGACATCGTTTTTTGCCTCGACCTGTTTGTTAGCTGTCGGTGGGGTCTTGGCCCTGGTAAGCAATACCGAACCGCTGCGTGGTGTGGCAGCGGAGGTAACAGAGATGGCGGTACCGGTTGTGATCTTTCAACTAAAGCTCGCTTTCGTCGCAATTTTTCTGACCAATGCTTTTTTGAAATTCGTCTGGGCCAACAGGGTCTTTGGATATTGTGCTGTGATGATGGCTGCTGTGCCTAATGACCCACGGGACCCAATCGCCTACCCGCGTGCTGCACAAGCGGCAGAGTTGAATATACGTGCTGCGATTAACTTTAACCGCGGTCTGCGTGCGATGTACTTTGCCTTGGCAGCACTCGCGTGGCTTTTAGGGCCGATTGCCTTGATGATATCGACCGTTTTGGTGGTCTGGGTCGTCTGGTCACGGGAATTTGCATCGCTGCCACGCAGTATTCTGTTACAGGAGAAAGCATGAGACTTGCATTTGCTTTTGCCCTTCTTGCCGTGCCCGCTTTTGCGGATGGCCCTGTTATCGAAAACGTGACGGTTGACGGGGACCGCTTTAGTGTGACGCTGTCCCATCCTGATACCGGCTGGGACCACTACGCCGATGGGTGGGAGGTGCTGGATGCAGATGGCAATAGCCTTGGTATCCGCGAACTGTTGCATCCGCATGTGACCGAACAGCCGTTTACGCGATCATTGTCAGGTGTTGTGGTGCCAGAGGGCGCGACGGTCGTTTATGTCCGCGCGCGCTGCAATGTGGATGGCTGGTCCGACGATCTGTTCGAAGTTGTGCTTGATAACTAGCGGTCCGCGCCAAGCAGGTAGTCGGCAACAACCGGATAGTGGTCGGTCGGCCATTCGCCATCAAACTTTTGACGCAAAACGACAGGTTCATTAACCAGTTGAGCGGTTCCGGTGGTTGCAATGTGGTCAATTGCGCCAAACAGGTTGATGCCGCTATTGAAATGGAACGTTGATCCCTGCACGGGGGCAAAATCCAGGCCCATGTCAGCCAGAATATCGACAACGGTATCACCAATACGTCCGTTGAAATCTCCGATAACAAAGAGCGTTTCGTTTTCATTCATCCAAGGTTTGATGCGGTCTGCCACCAATTCAATCGATTGAATACGATTGGAACGGCTGCCGAAGTCCGTATGCAGATTGACCACGCGAAAGACTTCGCCGCTGCGGTCATCCCTGAACTGCGCCCAAGACGTGAAAGCCGGAAATGAACCGTTGAAGGTACGTGAGTAAATCACATCCGGGGTGTCCGAGAAAAAGAACCAACCCTGATCAAGCAAGGTCAGCCGCGCAGGGCGATAGAGTATTGGCTGGGTCGATGGGAAAGCAGAAGGATCCCCGACTGCGGCGGCCGCATAGTCGGGGTTGTTTTCCAGCAGCCAGTCAAGCGTCAGATTGATGCGACCCCCACTGCCACGCCCAAAGCTCTCCATCTCTTGAAACCCGATGACATCGGCGCCCACTGCTTTAAAGGCAAGATCGAGTGGCGTCTTGCGTCGTTCCCAATCACCCACAGACCAAGCGCCGGTATCGCGCTCAAGGATGATGTAGTGCACATTGTAGGTCGCAATGCGTAACGTTTCGGGTGACGGCGCAGCTAGTGGGATATTGCCCGAATTGCGGATGGTTTGGCACCCGACCAATGTGAGCAGAGCAAAAGTGATGACGCCCAGCACTTTCAGGATCGTAACGATCATTGGGCTATCGCCGCCCTTCACGAAGCCATGCGCCGACCATCAGAAGCGACGCAAGCAAAAGAAACGCCCATGCAGGCAGAAGTGGATTGATACTGATCTCGGCGGTGCGGAATGCGTTGCGTGGGGTGATCCCGATCCAGCCGCGTCCGGCGGCAGGGCGGCCTTCGCGCACGGTCCGTATGTTGATATCGCCTGCTGAGATCGGCAGGATCGCGCCGCGCGTGCTTTCCACGACGGGCGCCAATAGCCCACCATCCGCGATGGTTTGTTCGAACTCCCGCGGTGCGGCAGGGCCCAAAGCAATGACGGCGGTCTCTTCGCCATCGTCCAATCGGTAAAGGCCAATCTCCGGCGCTTCCCAGAGTGTTTCAAACCGCCCGGGCGACACTTCTTCCAATCGCAGTGTTGTTTCGGTCCCGTCGGGATGGGTCACAATGACATCGCCTGTTTCCAAAGAGAGCGTGCGCCGAATAATACGCATCGTCTGCCCGGCGGGTTCAACCCAAAGCGCCTCTTCCTCAAGCTCGGGTTCTTTCATCATCCAATGTGCAAGGCGGCGCAGCAATTCAAGCTGTGGCCCGCCACCCTCATAGCCCCGATCCCAAAGCCATGAATGATCCGATGCAATCAAAGCCACGCGCCCTTCACCAACGCGGTTCAGCGTTAGAAGCGGGCGATTATCGAGGCCGGACATCACGGTCATTGCATCTTGCGGTACAAGGACATCGACCAACCGGAACCAACGGCCCCAACCGGCACCTTCGCCCTCAGGGTTTGGGGATAGTGCGTCAAGCCCCTCTGTGACGGGATGACGTGCGCCAAGGTCGGTGATCTGTGGCACAAAGCCCTCTTCAAAAACCCGCGCTGTCGGCGCGCCGGGCAAGATTTGACCAAGAGGAGAGCGATAGATGCTTTCGGCTGAGCCGTACTCTGGTCCCGATGAAATCAGGACAGCACCACCCTGTTCAACATAGCTGCGGATGTTGTCGAGATAGACAGTGGGCAGGATGCCGCGACGGCGGTAGCGGTCAAAGATGATCAGGTCGAAATCATGGATCTTTTCCAAAAACAGCTCGCGCGTTGGAAAGGCGATCAGAGATAGCTCGTTGACGGGCACGCCATCTTGCTTTTCAGGCGGGCGCAGAATGGTGAAGTGCACCAGATCAACCGAAGAATCGGATTTCAGCAGGTTGCGCCACGTGCGCTCTCCGGGGTGTGGTTCACCTGACACAAGCAGAACCCGCAAACGGTCCCGCACGCCGTTGATCTGCACGACGGCGGCATTGTTGCGATTGGTCAGTTCGCCCTCGGCCTCTGGGATCGTGAATTGCAGGACGTTCATCCCCCCATGCGGCAGGGTGATGGGCAGCTGGACATCCTCACTCACGGGGACCGGCACGGTCAATGGCGCGTCGCCATCAATGGAAATCGACAGCGGCACCGAGGCCGCTTCGGGCGCGGCCCCTTGATCTTCGATCCGCAGTGTCAGGTTTACCTCTTCGCCCAAAATCGCAAAGGCCGGTGCGTTTTCGACGACAAGGCGGCGATCCCAGTCATCAGGTTGCCCTGTGAGCAACGTGTGTACAGGTGCGGGCAGGCCCGGAGTGCGTTCAATGTCGTGCAGCCGCCCGTCCGTCACAAGGATGATACCCGCTATCCGTGCTTGCGGCTCTTCGGCCAGCGCCGCAGAAAGGGCGGTCATCAAGGTCGTCCCAAGGTCGCCCTCGCCGTCGCCCAGCGTAACAGTGCGTAATTCCGTGTTTGACTGACGCGCGACTTCGGCCTCGATGTTCGCGATGGCTGCTGCATTCTGTGCAGGGCGATCGCCGATGCGCTGGCTGGCGCTTTCATCTACGACCATCATCACAATGTCGCTGAGCGGTTCGCGGTTTTCCTGCTGGATACTGGGGTTTGCAATGGCGGCCAGCAAAGCAAGCCCTGCCAGACCACGCAGCCACCACCCCGGCAAACGTCGCCAGACCGCCAGGATCAAGGCGAACAAAGCCAAGGTCGCGACGCCGTAGAGCAGTACGAGAGGGATCAGTGGATCAAGGATAAGCGTTCCTGTCATGTCACTGCCCCAACCGATCCAACAGGTCCGGCACATGGACCTGATCGGACTTATAGTTGCCCGTCAGCACATGCATGATCACATTCACGCCAAAACGTAGCGCGATTTCGCGTTGCCGCTCACCAGACATGCCGCGCCCTACGGGGAACATGCGTCGCCCGTTGCCATCAACAGCCCAGGCCCGCGCCCAGTCGTTGCCGCCGATGATCACCGGCGTGACTCCATCGTTGAGGTTGCGGAAGGGCATGCCTTCGACCTGCTGGGCGTTGATTGGGGCTGCTTCAACCCACACATCACGGCTGGCATAGCGACCCGGGAAGTCTTGGAGCAGATAGAACGTGCGGGTCAGCACATGATCAGGCGGGATAGGTTCGATCGCGGGAATATCAAGGGACCGGGCAATGGCTTGCAGGCGTTGCCCTTCTGGCGAGCCAGACCCAAAGCGGGCGGTGTCCGCGTCGCGGGTGTCAAACATAATCATCCCACCAGAGCGGAGATAGCGGTTCAGCTTGGTATAGGCCTCACGGCTGGGCAGTTGTTGATCGGCGGTGACGGGCCAATACAGGATAGGAAAGAAAGCCAGTTCATCCGTTTCGATGTTCACACCAATGGGGGCCGCAGGTTCGATGGACGTCCGCCGGAACAGCGTTTGCGACAGGCCAAGCAATCCTGCTTCGGCAGTCTCGTCGATCTCGGTATCGCCGGTCAGGACGTGGGCCAGAACAACCTCGGTCGTGGCGCGCAATGCAAAGTCTTCGGTCGGTTGAGCCTGTGCCTCCGACGCCCACAAAAATAATACTGCCAAGGCCGCGGCCACATCAGCGCGGGGCCCTTTCAGCCTGCCGCCGACGGCCAGCGACGCAATGACGTCAATAAGCAGCAAAAGTACGGCGGCACTGAGCAGCCAGCCTTTCAACGCAGTTTCACGCACCACATCCATCCCCTCGATCGCGATACGGGCGGGCCATTGAGCCACGTTCAACACGGTGTCTGCGCCGATGACATTGATGGCGAGTTGGCGGTCGTCGCCGACGTAAAGTCCGGGCAGAAGGTCGGGCCCGGGGACACCATCGACCAGAACCTCGCCTGCGACGCCGGGCAGTGCGCTTCCGTCTTCAAGCCGCCCATACGCATCGAGTACCTTGTTGGGTAGCCACGTTGTACCGGCTAGTTCCGCTTCATCCGGGTTTGCGGGGCGGGTTGAAACGGCAAGTCGTTCCAGCATTTGCACGAAAAGACCCGACAGTGGCAGGCTCGACCATTCAGCGTTGGCAGTGACATGCACCAGAACGATCTGGCCTTCGCCAGTGATGTTGCGGGTGACAAGCGGAGTGCCATCGGTGAGTTGCGCAATCACGCGGTCGGCCAATGTCGGGTCGGGCTGGGCCATGACCTGGCTGGTGACGGTGACGTCATCGGGAACGGGCAATCCAAAGAAGGGGCTGTCTTCGGCAAATGGCGCCAGCGTTTTGGGTTCACCCCAGCTCATCGCGCCACCAACAGAACGCCCGCCGGACCGCAGGCGGACGGGCAAAAGCGGATCAACCTCATTGCGCCCTTGATCTGATGCGGCAAGCCGAGGACCAGCAAAGCGCAGCAGCATGCCGCCGTTTTCCACCCATGCCAACACCGTCTCTGCTTCGCTGCCCGCAAGATTGGCGACATCAGCAAGGATCAGCACATCCGGGTTGGCCAGCAATAAATCATCAAGCGTGCCATCGATGATATCCGCGGTCGGTTCTAACGCTTCGCGAAGATAAAACAGCGGTGACAGCAGTTCGAGCCCCTCGCGATCATCGCGTCCGGCAATTAGCGCAACCTCGCGCCGTCTTAGCGCGTCATCAGTCAGGCTGACCGCACCGGCGGACCGGTTGCCAGTGATCTCAAACCGGGTGATCCGATTGCGTAGCTCCGGAGGCAGCACCATCGCGGTTTCTGCGATGGGGTCGCCGGGGGCAAAGCTGAGAGGCACCGAAGCCAACTGACGTTCCGCCCCGGCCGGGTCGAGGCCCACCGCAGTGACCGTGGTTTCGAGTGGATTGCCGATAGGTGAACGGGTGGCAGACACCAGAACTTCGCCGTTCTCAAAACGCGCGGGTCGCATGCCAATGGTCTGACGCGGGGTCTGGAAGACGGTCACATTGCCGCGGTTTTCCAGCGCGGCCAACAGCTCTTCGCGTCCGGCCCATTCCAATCCGTCGGAGATCCAATAGGTTTCGAAAGTCTCAGCGGTCTCTGCAAACCATCCGGCGGGATCTATCGGTTGCCAAGGTTGTGGCTGTATGCCCGGCAAACGGTTTTGCCATTCGGCTGGGGCCGCAAACGGAATGTCCCCGACCGGCAGTTCATTGAGGTTGATAACGGCTGTGCGTCGATCTGCAAGTGCGGCCTCGGACAACAACGTGTCGACACGATCGATGCGTGCTTGCCAGCTGGACGCACCGGCCCATGATCCATCCATCAGGATCACAAGATCACCTGAGCCTTCACGCGCATTTTGGCGGTTCAGCACAGGGCCAGCAAATCCGATGATGACAGCGGCGACGGCAAGAATGCGCAGCAGTAGCAGCCACCAGGGCGTGCGGTCGGTTTGGTTTTCGTCGTCGGTCAATCCCAACAACAGGGCGACACCCGGAAAACGGCGCCGGATCGGTGCTTAAGCGGGACAGCGCGTAGCAAGATCCACAGGATCGGCAAGGCGATCAGACCCAGCAAAAGCCAAGGGGCCGCGAAACCTATGGGGCCGATGGTCCACATCAGCGTTGATGCTCCAAAGCGCCATAGAGCCAGAGCAGCGCATTTGTTGCGCTTTCTCCGGTATGGTGGGTCTGGAATTGCCAACCTGTGATACGTGCAAGGCGTTGCAAGCGGTCTTTGCGTTCTGCGAGACGATCAAGGTAGCGGGATTTCAGGTCGCCGGCTTTTAGTGTTTCGTGTCGCAGCGCACCTAACATGCTCTCAAAAATGGTCCGCCCGTCAAAAGGGAACGCCTCTTCTTGCGGATCGAGCACTTGCAAAAGCGCCCCACCGACACCGCGATCCGCGGCGCGTAGCAGGGCCTCTTCAATGGGTTTGATATCGCCCAGAAAGTCGCTGATGAACAATGCGCGGGAATGCGGCAGCATCCCTTGCGCCTCTGGCGCCCCATAATCAGAGTCGTCTTGCTGCGACAAAAGCTGTGCCATTTGCATGAGCTGCGCTTCGCCACGGCGGGGGGCAAGCGCAGACCGGTCAACCCAACCCTTTCACCGCCGCGGATGAGCAGAATGGCGCAGGCAAGGCCAAGCGTGCGTGCCCGCTGGGCTTTGGTGGGCAAGTTGTCGTCTGAGCCAAAGGACATCGACGCCGCCCGATCCACCCAGAGAATGATCGATTGGGCGATCTGCCATTCTTTGTCTTGCACGAAGTTCGCATCCGATCGGGCAGACCGCCGCCAGTCAATACTGCGCGCCTCATCATGTGGCTGTGCGGGCCGGTACTGCCAGAACGTGTCACCTGTGCCCGCCCGTCTGCGCCCATGATCGCCCAAGAGAACCGCCGTCGCCAAATGCTCTGCTTCCGCCAGAAGCGGCGGCAGCGGGCGGCAAGCGCCTCGGCGTCGGATCTCAGGGCGAGGGGGTTGGTCATGCAGCGCTGGCCACAGTCGTGATCTGATCGGCGACGGTGTTGATGACATGATGGATGCTTTCGCCGCGTGCACGCGCCGCGAAAGACAGCGCCATGCGGTGTTCAAGGACGGGAACGGCCATCGCGCGGACATCTTCGGCAGAAGGTGCCAAGCGGCCTTCAAGCAGTGCTTGAGCGCGGACCGTCAACATCAACGCCTGCGCGGCACGCGGGCCGGGCCCCCAGCTGACGTTCTGGCGGATGATGTCTGGGGCGTTCTCGTCATCGGGGCGACAGGCCCGCACCAAATCAAGGATCATTTCCACGATGTTGTCGCCAACTGGCATGCGGCGCAACAGGGTTTGCGCGTCCAATAGGTCTTGCGCGCTGAACACGGCCTTGGACTCGGCTTCTTCGACACCGGTTGTCGCGATCAGAATGTCTTTCTCGGTATCGCGATCCGGGTAGGGGACATCAATTTGCACAAGGAAACGGTCAAGCTGCGCTTCGGGCAGCGGGTAGGTGCCTTCCTGTTCAATCGGGTTTTGCGTTGCAAGGACGTGGAATGGGACACCAAGGGGCCGGTGTTCGCCTGCGATGGTCACTTCCTTTTCCTGCATGGCCTGCAAGAGAGCCGACTGCGTGCGCGGCGAGGCGCGGTTAATCTCATCGGCCATCAGAAGTTGGCAGAACACCGGGCCTTCGATGAACCGGAAGCTGCGTGAGCCATCATTGGTTGTTTCAAGCACTTCGGAGCCAAGAATATCGGCGGGCATCAAGTCCGGCGTGAACTGAATGCGGTTGCCCTTGAGACCCATCACCGTGGACAGCGTATCAACAAGCCGCGTCTTGCCCAGACCCGGCAAACCGATCAGCACAGCGTGGCCGCCACAAATCAGCGCGGTCAATGTCAGGTCCACAACGCGTGGCTGGCCAATGAAACGGGCCGAGATACTGGTCCGCGCCTCTGCCAGCTTTGCGCCCAGATTTTCAATCTGAACGACGAGATCGGCATTGTGGGCCATGACTTTCCTCCGGTTGAACTATATTCTGCATCACAACAGATAATCCCATCACACCCAATGGCAAAAACAATGACCACACAAAAGATTGTGACACCAAGCGCCGAAAGCATCGCCAGCAGCGCCCGTGCGGCCCAAAAGGGCGGTTTACCACCGGTCCATCTATGGAATCCGCCGCATTGCGGGCATATCGACATGCGGATTGCCCGGGATGGGACATGGTTTTACATGGGCACGCCGATTGGACGGGCGGAACTGGTCAAGCTCTTTTCAACGATTCTCCGCAAAGATGGCGACGACTACGTGCTTGTGACCCCTGTCGAGAAGGTGGGGATCACTGTCGACGATGCGCCATTTGTCGCCGTGGATTTTAACCGCCGCGGTGATGGGTTGAAATTTGAGACCAATATTGGCGACCGGATGATCGCTGGCCCCGATCACCCTATTCGCGTTGAACGTGACCCTAAGACGGGTGAGCCATCGCCATACGTACTGGTCCGTGCCAATCTGGAGGCCTTGATTGACCGCAAATCATTTTATCGGTTGGTCGAGATCGGCGAACACGCCTCGCATGAGGGCTCACAGTGGTTTGGAGTGCGGTCAGAGGGTGTGTTTTTTCCGATTATTCCCTCGGCGGAACTGGAATAGCTTAGAGGGCACCGTCGCTCGCCCAGAAAAACAGGAACAGCCCCCATAAGACGCCAGCGGCGATCATCCCCAGGCCGATCCAGACCATGATATCCCAGTCGTTTGTGAGCCCCCATCCGGCAACCGTCCCACCGCCACCGATCAGAATAAGTGGCATTATCAGCGTGACAACAAAGGCAATCAGGCGTCTCATTTTGGTCTCCCCATCGTTCCGGCCCCGCTGATGAGATAGGCATTCTGGCCTTAACTTGCAAAAACTGATGGTTTTCAGTCTTGTGCAAGCAAACACACAACCCGCTTTCAAGGACCCCTCATGCCAAAATTCTGCGCTAACCTGACGTGGCTTTTTACCGAACTGCCTTTCCTGGAAAGGTTCGCGGCGGCGAAAGAGGCGGGCTTTGATGCGGTCGAGGTGCTGTTTCCTTACGACGTGAATGCGCAGGACATTGTCAATGAACTGAGTAAACATGAGTTGCAGATGGTTTTGATCAACTGTCCACCGCCGAATTACACGGGTGGCGAGCAGGGATTCGCCGCCGTGCCGGGCTTGGAACAGCGATTTCGAAAGGACTTTCTGCGTGCGCTGCGATATGCAAAAACGCTGGGTGCCCAACACCTGCACATTATGTCCGGCGTGGCAGAGGGCGCGGCTGCCAAAGAGGCATTCGTGACCAACTTGCGCTGGGCGTCCATTGAGGCGCCCGACCAAAGTCTGACAATCGAACCAATCAACAACGAAACCATGCCCGGCTACTTTCTGAATAGTTTCGATCTTGGTCGCGACATTGTCACGGCCGTTGATGCGCCAAATCTCAAACTCCAGTTTGATACCTTCCACGCAGCGAAGATCACCGGGGATGTCTTGGGCACATGGGAAGCGATGCGCGATGTGACCGCCCACATACAGGTCGCGCAGATCCCTGACCGGGGTGAACCTGATCAGGGTGAGGTCGACTATCCGGCGTTCTTTGAAAGCCTGGATGCACAGGGGTATCAGGGATGGGTCGCCGGGGAATACAAACCCCGGGCCGCGACAGCTGATGGATTGGGGTGGATTGCGGGTTGACGTGTTAGCCGCCGTGGATGTCTGTTTGGCGGCCCGCATCGGGTGTACGTCGCGCCATCTGTGTAGAGAGGTTTGATCAGATCATGAAGCTTTCCGATACCTCAGGTGACGCCGCAACATACGCTGATCGCGTGGAACGGCAGGTGCCGGGGCTGCGTGATATGCATCATATGGCGGGGCTCTTACTGGCCGAACACGTGCCCGAAGATGGCCGGGTTTTGGTGCTTGGCGCAGGCGGGGGGCTTGAACTGGACACCTTTGCGCGCCTGCATCCAACATGGCGTTTTGATGGCGTTGACCCATCGGCCAGCATGATTGAACAGGCGCGTGTCACGCTTGGCGACCGGGTGCAAAGGGTCACTTTTTACGAGAGCTATATTGATGATGCCCCAGATGGCCCATTTGATGGTGCCGCCTGTCTGTTGACCTTGCATTTTCTTGAGCGGGCAGCGCGCCTGCGTACATTGCGCGCGTTGCATAGCAGGCTGCGACGCTGCGCGCCATTCGTTGTTGCCCACCATAGTTTTGCGCAAAACGCGCCTGAGCGCGATCTATGGCTGCAACGCAATGATAATCTGCTTGTTTCATGGGGACTTGAGGCCGCGAAGGCGGAGAAAGGCATCGCGGCCATGAAGGAGCATCTGCCGGTCCTTTCGCCCAAAGAGGATGAAGCGCTTTTGATCGAAGCCGGATTCAAGGATGTTCAGCAGTTCTATGCAGGTTTCACATTCAAAGGGTGGGTCTGCTACGCGGCCTGAAGGTATGAACCTGATATAGGTCGAAGTGGTTTTTGACGCCGACTTACAAAACTGACAACTCCTGAAAACATGCTGACACAATGCTGTCAGTAGGGGTATGCTTAAAGATGTCCATCAACCTCAAACAAGGAGATGAGACATGACTGATCGTGCAATTATGGTCTGGGGCGAAATCCCGGTCACTGACATGGATAAATCCGTTGCATTCTACAACGCAGTCTTCGGCTATGATATGAAGATCGACAATTCTGGCCCCAACCCGATGGCTGTTTTGGGTAGCTTGGAAAACACCGCTGGGGCCCACCTCTATCCTGGCAAACCTGCCCCTGACAGCGGCAATACCATTCATCTTGGGCTGACCGATCGCCTTGAAGCCGGGATCGACCGCTGCTGGAAAGCAGGCGGGCAGGTGCTGAGCCCGCCAATTGATATCCCCGCAGGGCGTTTTGCTTATGCCAAGGACCTTGACGGCAACTCCATCGGTCTGTTTGAGGCGACAGCCTAGATGCGCCGCGCTGACCGCCTGTTTCAGATCTTGCAGTTTCTGCGGGGCGGTCGGCTGACCACAGCGGCACAACTGGCCGAAAAACTCGAAGTCACGCCGCGGACGATTTACCGCGACGTGGCCCATTTGATTGGGTCTGGTGTACCCATCGAAGGCGAAGCAGGCGTGGGGTATCTGATGCGGGATGGCTACGATCTGCCGCCGCTGATGTTCACCCATGATGAAATCGTCGCCTTGGTGTCGGGCGCGCGAATTTTGCAGACATGGGGTGGGACGAAGATGGCCGCTGCCGCCCAAGAGGCATTGGTCAAGATTGATGCGGTTCTACCTGATGACGCGCGCAGGCAAGCCGGTCAGGTGAATGTGCATGTGATGGAAGGGGCGGAACAGCGGGGCCATTGGCGCGACTATCTGGACCGGTTTGAATCCGCGTCCGAGGCGCATATCCGTTTGGAAATGAACTATGCTGACGAATCTGGGAACCAGACATCGCGCGTTGTGCGCCCCTTGGGGGTTTGGTTCTGGGGCAAGGTCTGGACGGCCGTGTGCTGGTGCGAGCTGCGGGAAGGGTTTCGGATGTTCCGGCTGGACCGGGTATCAGATTTGCGTGAACTGGACCGCTATCGCCCCATAAAGGGCCAGACTTTGCGCGAGTTTTATGAGACTGCTGCCTATCGCCACTGATCTCACGCAGTTTTTTGTGGTGTGCTTCTCCGTTTGATTTATCCTCTGCGTGATGTTTTTGTGAGCTGGATAGGTCAATGAAACGGCGTGGATTTCTTGCCGCAGGAGCGGCTACTCTTGCAACCCCGATGTTGGGGCAGACGGACATTTGGGCAAATGTTTCGGACCGGGCGCGTGGGTTTGATCAATGTCACGCGCTGATGATCCGGCAATCTGGGCAGACCGTACTGACCGAGCGGTATCGTGGGCCGCGGCTAAGTCGTGCGGTACCGATCAAATCGGTTTCAAAGACGATTGTTGCCGCTTTGACGGGGGCGTCACTGGATCGCGGGGAACTGCCCTCTTTGACAGCCACATTGGGCGAGGTGGCGCCGCGGTTGATCCCGGCCAGTGCAGACCGGCAAGTGGCACAGATCCGCGATCGAAAATCTGGTGACAATGCAGGCCGGACTCGAGCGAACGTCGGGTGCCAATTATGGTGGTTGGGTGAGTAGCGACAATTGGGTCGCAAATGCGTTAAGTCGCCCTTTCGTGGCAGAGCCGGGCGTGCGGATGCTATATTCGACGGGGTCGTTTCATATCCTGGGTGCCGTGTTGAGCGAAGTGACCGGGCAGTCATTGTTGTCACTGGTGCGCGCGCGATTGGGTGATCCTTTGGGCATAGAGATCCCCGCTTGGACCCGTGATCCGCAAGGCCGCTATATGGGCGGCAACGAAATGGCGCTGACATTGGATGCGATGGTGCGCTTTGGCGAAATGTATCGCTTGCGCGGTCAGTTTGGTGGCACTCAAGTGTTAAGTGCAGATTGGGTTGCGCGGTCTTTTGAGCGGCGCACGCAGTCGTTTTTCTCGGGATTGGACTATGGTTATGGTTGGTTCCTAGGGCGGGGCGGTGGTGTCAGATACGCCTTGGCGCGGGGTTATGGTGGACAGATTATTTGTGTCGCGCCGGAGATTGAGTTGACCCTGGCAATTACGTCCGACCCTACACTGCCAGCACGCAGTGGTGGATACTTTGGGGACTTGCAAAGACTGATCGAGCAGCAGGTTCTGCCCCTCGCAAAGTCGCAGATCAGTTGATCAGGTAAGGTGGATCAAGATCCACCTTACGCGCCACCTCTTACTGCGACAGACTTTGCGCCAGGCGCATCAGTTGCACCGCTTCGGTGCGATACCCAAATGCATCCTCACCACGGCTTGCATTGGCGAGCGCAATCGCGTCGTCATAGCCCCAATCCCCCAAATACTGTGGGTTGCGCAGCAACTGGCCAAATCCGGCGATTGCGGCGGCAAAACTGGCTTCGCTTCCGGGGATGCTGCTGCCAATGATCGGGGTCTCGATCAATTGGCTTACATCCGCGCCCGCCTCTTTGTAGCGCAGTTTCAGGAACCCCAATTCGTCGGAGGTTTCGGCCACAGTATTGGGCACATAGCGCAGCGGATCACTCAATTGCGCGGGGCTACCAACGGGCGTCACTTCGTAGATGGCCGTGACCGCATGGCCTGCGCCCAACTCGCCTGCATCCACCGCGTCATTGTTAAAATCTTCGCGATTCAGCGCGCGTGTTTCATACCCGATCAGCCGATACTCGGCGATCTGAGCGGGGTTGAACTCGACCTGTACTTTGACATCGCCCGCAATTGGGAAGAGCGCGCCTGATAGCTGATCAACCAGAACTTTCTGCGCCTCGGACAGCGTATCGATGTAGGCCGCCGTCCCGTTTCCGTTCTGGGCCAGCGCTTGCATCGTGGCATCATCAAGATTGCCGCGCCCAAAGCCAAGCACGCTAAGATAAGTGCCTGTGTCACGTTTGTCCGCGATGAAGTCCTTGAGCGCATTTGGATCGCTGAGACCCACATTGAAGTCACCGTCCGTCGCAAGGATCACGCGGTTGACCTCACCATTTTCACGCATGGTTTCAGCAACGCTATAGGCTTGTTCCAGCCCGCCTTGGCCATTTGTCGATCCACCTGCGCCAAGTGACTGGATCGCTTGCAGGATTGTTGTCCGCTCGGACGCATTGGTCGGTGCCAGCACTTGGCCTGCGCTGCCAGCGTATTCTACGATGGCCACCTGATCTTGCGGGCGTAACTGGTCCAACATCAGTCGGAACGATTGCTTGAGCAAAGGCAGCTTGGTGGGATCATCCATCGAACCCGAAGTATCGATCAGAAAGACAAGGTTCAGTGGCGGCCGTTCGGCAATCTCAGGCATCTGCCCTTGCAAGGCGATGTGCACCAGTTGGGTATCCGTATTCCATGGTGTCTGGAATGTCGTGACGGTTGGGCGGAAGGGGGCCGCGCCCGCATCGGGTGTTGGGTAGTCGTAAGGGAAATAGTTGACCATCTCTTCGATCCGCACGGCCTGTGCCGGGGGCAGTTGGCCACGCGACAGCGATGAGCGGACGACTGCGTAGGACGCAGTGTCAACGTCGATTGAGAAGGTTGAAACGGGGTCGTCTGTGGTGATCCTGAGTGGGTTCACCACGTCATTGGCGAAGCTTTCCGTGTCCGGGGCCGGGGCAATCACGACATCATCAGCGCTTGGTGGCGGCGCAACGATAAGGCGCTCTGCCGTTAGGCCGCCCGAAGCTGGGTTCGGTGGGGCTTGAGCGGGGCCGCGTTCAGCGCCTGACGGCGCTCAACGGTCGTGGCCTGAGGTTCTGGCATGCTCTGCGCAATCTCGGCCTCTTGCATTTGCGGGGCCATCGCGTCGTCTGCGATTTGTGGCAACTCTTTTGTTGCGGGACGCGACCGATCTGCGAAGTCGAGGTCTTGCGTTGGTGCCTCCAGAGGGCCCAACAACAACTCTCCTTCGGCACTTGCCGGTGCATCCTGAATGATCGCGTTTTCAGCCAGTTCCTCGGTAGTCAGTGGGCCGCTTTCGATTTGTGGCTGCGTAATGGTTCCATCAAACTCTGTCATTGTGATTTGTGGCGCGGATGGAGGGCGCAGAATGTCTTGTCCTTGTGGGGTCAGAAACAGAAATCCGCAGGCGACCAGTGCGGTTGTCGTGGTCAGCCCAGCTTTTGATGTTATTGTGTTCAGCATTGTCTTCACTCCTGTCCAAAGGCCCTTTGGCCCGGTTACAGCAGTGGGACGCGCAGCATCGCGCGATCCTTGGAGATCGGCAAAGTTTTTCTGTGCCAGCGCGATATTTTCCGCGCGTCGTGCGGCATCTGGACGCGGCGTTGCCCTATCCATCATGGCTTTGAGGTCATTCAGGTCGTCAGTCATACCATGTCCTCCTGTTCCTTCATCGCGCGGAGCGCCTTTTTCGCTTCTGAGACGCGCCAGCTGATGGTGCCCTCCGATACGCCCATCACCTCAGCGGCCTGCGCATGTGTCATGTCGTCCAACACAAGGGCGAGTGTGTCGCGCAGGTCTTCCGGCAGTTGGTTCATCGCAGCCGTCAGCCAATCCAGCTTTTCCAGCGTGTCTGCGTTGGCTGCTTTGCGGTTCACTTCCCAATCGCCCCAGCCATTGGTTGCCTTGGCATAGGTCGCCCTTTTTCGGCGGCGGTCGTGGGCGGCGTTCACAGCGACGCGGTAAAGCCATGTCGTGACCTTGGCACGCCGATGATAGCTGGCGAGTTTCGTAAGCAGCGCCGCGCAAATATCCTGTGTCAAGTCTTCGGCTTCGCTACGCAAGCCGGTGATCCGAAAGCAAAAGGCAAAGAGCCTGTCATAGTGCCGATCAAGCAGGCTTGCGAAAGCAGCGCCATCACCGGCAGCCGCTGCTGTTGCAAGGTCTTCATCGCTTGTCATCATGCGCATCACGGTGGTTTGACGTAGGCGCAAGGTCAATCCTTGGAATTATTCCGAACTTTTTTCAGATGTATCTGTTCAGCGCGCTAGATGGCTTTGAAATGCCACGGCAAGCCTGTCGCGATTGTTCAGTCCAACCATCCTGTCTGTCAGGTTCCCGGCTGAATCAAAAAACAGCAAGGTGCTGTGGGTCGCGCCAAATCGCGATGCGAAGGCGATGCCATTGGCGGTCTTGATGTCTGCGACCCGATACTCCAAACTCTCATCGACCTCCGCCAGCGCCGCGCGTACCTCGCGTTGCAGGGCGATGCAGGTCTGACATTGGGTGTCGTGGACCTGCACGATTGTGGGTGACCCTTGGCCAACAACGCTAAGGTCCCTTTCGGTGACCGCCGCTTGCACCGTGCGCACGCCCCAAAAACCGACGCCGCCCAAAACCAAAGCTGCCCCCGCAACGGTTCCCGCCAGAGACAGAAACGACCTGCGGCTTTTCTTGACTGGTTGTGCTGCGGTCGGTTGCTTGCGCTTGGATTTTGTGGGGCGCGGTTTGTTTTTGGACTTCTTCATGGACTGCACCTTGGGCTTTGCATTGCGACTATACATACACAACGCTTGGGCTTAGCTGCCTTCACATTGGCTTGAAAACCTCTTTTAGACGCTTGTGCAGATGTATTTCATTTCCAGATAGTCCTCGATCCCGTGGCTGGATCCCTCGCGGCCAAGCCCCGACTGTTTGACGCCGCCAAAGGGTGCGACCTCCGTCGAGATGATCCCGGTGTTCACACCGACGATCCCGTATTCCAGCGCTTCGGCGACTTTGGTCACACGGCTCAGGTCGTTGGCATAAAAATAGCAGGCCAGACCGAAGATCGTGTCGTTGGCCTGTGCGATCACATCGTCTGCGTCCTCAAATTTGAAGAGCGGGGCGAAGGGGCCAAAGGTTTCGTCGGTGCTGACCAGCATTTCTTTCGTGGCATTGGCGACGATTGTCGGTTCAAAAAACTGACCACCAAGGTCGTGGGGCTTACCGCCGGTGAGGATTTCAGCGCCTTTCCAGAGAGCGTCGTCCAAGTGGGACTGCACTTTGGTCACAGCCTTGGGCTCAATCAGTGGGCCCAAAGTGGTGCCCTCAGCCATGCCGTCGCCCACGCGCAGTGCCTCAACGGCCGTTTTGAACTTGGCGGCAAAGGCATCGTAGACCCCAGCCTGCACGTAGATCCGGTTCGCACAGACACAGGTTTGCCCGTTGTTGCGGAACTTGCAGGCGATGGCGCCTTCGACTGCGGCATCAAGATCGGCGTCGTCGAAGACGATAAAGGGCGCGTTGCCGCCCAGTTCCATCGAGCATTTGATCACCTGATCAGCAGCTTGCGCCAGCAGGATGCGGCCCACTTGGGTTGACCCTGTAAACGTTAGCTTACGGACGGCTGGGTTTTCGCAGAACGCCTTACCGACCGCAGGAGCATCTGACGATGTAACAACGGAAAACAGGCCATCAGGTACCCCGGCCTCTTGTGCCAGCTTTGCCATCGCAAGGGCGGAGAGCGGTGTCAGCTCCGACGGTTTGATGACAAACGCACAGCCAGCGGCAAGGGCCGGGGCGACTTTGCGTGCGATCATCGCGTTGGGGAAATTCCACGGCGTGATACCTACGGCCACACCGATAGGCTGTTTGATCACGGTGATCCGCTTGTCTGCCATATGCCCCGGGATGGTTTCGCCGTAGATGCGCTTTGCCTCTTCGGCGAACCATTCCACAAATGACGCGCCATAGGCGATCTCGCCGCGCGCTTCGGCCAGTGGTTTGCCTTGCTCAGCCGTCATGATGATAGCGAGGTCTTCCTGATTGGCCATCATCAGTTCAAACCACTTGCGCAGAATGTTTGCGCGCTCTTTTGCGGCACGGGCCGCCCAGGGCTTGCGAGCCGCGTCAGCGGCGGTGATGGCTTTTGCAACCTCATCAACCGACAGGTCAGGCACCTTTGCAATCACATCACCGCGTGCCGGGTTTGTGACATCGAATGTTTTGCCACTGGCCGCTTGCACCCAATGCCCGGCCAAAAGTGTATCTTCGCAAACCAGATCAGGACGCGACAGCATGGATTTGAGATTTGTGGTTTCGTCAAGCATAGTGGCCTCCCTAAGGTTTCGGCGCTATCTGACCCATGCAGGGCGGTGGCGTAAAGGGGGGACATGATGGAATTGGATGATGCCTATGCAAATGCGGCCTATATTCCGGGCGCAGATGCATATCCAGAAAAATGGGCGCAGGCGGCGGCGACGTTTCGCGCGCAAACGCTCTGCGAACTGGACCTGGCCTATGGTGAAAGTCCACGTCAGCGCTTTGACTTGTTCCACCCACCACGTTTGTCCAAGGGATTGGTTGTCTTTGTACATGGCGGATATTGGCTACGCTTTGACAAATCTTTTTGGTCGCATCTGGCTGCCGGGCCACTGGCCCACGGCTGGACTGTTGCTATGCCGTCGTATGATCTCTGCCCGGATGTGCGTATCGCAGATATCAGGCGTCAGATTGTGGCTGCTATTGTGTCGGTTTCACAGCGCGTCCCTGGGCCGATCCGTCTAGCGGGCCATTCGGCTGGGGGGCATCTGGTCGCAAGAGCCAGTGTTCCAACCACGGGTGCGCGTTGGCAGGACCGGCTTGTACAGACTGTCGCGATATCACCGGTTGCTGATCTTGCGCCGCTTTTGCGAACGTCGATGAACGCTGATCTGAATTTAGAGGCCGCAGAAGTTGCAGCGGAAAGCCCCATACATCAACCTCAGCCAAAAGTGCCTGTGACAGTTTGGGTGGGATCGGATGAGCGTCCTGCATTCTTGCAACAAGCCAGTGCACTGGAGACAGCATGGCAATGTCAAAAGGTTGTGGCGGCGAACAAGCACCACTTTGACGTGATCGAGGAACTGGCAGAACCGGATAGTGCGCTGACAAGCACCGTATTGGCCTAGTTGGTGCGTGGGTTGGTGGTAGACCTCAACCCAATCTCAACATATGGTGTTCAGACTGGGTAAAACGCGCGAATCGCGCATAAGTGGATGGTATCTAAGATGGGTATTGCACGAAGTGCCATGATTGTTCTGGCCGCTGGCGCGCTGGTTGCTTGCGAACGAACCGGCGATAACAACGATGTCACCGATGGCGGTGTCGATGGTGGTTTTCTGCGCGATGGTGTGGCGAATGTTTGGGTTGACCCGGATGGGTGTCAGCATTGGTACATTGATGACGGACTCGAGGGCTTTATGACCCCACGCCTGAACCGCGACGGCACGCCAAAGTGTCAGGACAGCCGTGGTGAAATCACTCTTAAGGATGGTAGTCGCGTTCCCGCGGAGGTGGAGCCGACAAATTCTTAACGGTCCAGACCTCAGTACCTGACGATCTGAAAAGGCATTGGTTTGCTGATGCCTTTGTCGTTTCCAGAATCATCGCATTGGATCGAATTGCGCGTTCGTCATTGTGCAATCGCGGATCACATCTTGCCCACAATCACGGAATTCCAGATCGCGGGTCAGGCAGATACGCGCCTCTTGAATATAACCGGATTTGCAGGTGATCGTGATCTGATCGGCCTCTAGGCTTGGGTTGTCTTCCAGAAATGCCTCTTCGATCAAGGACGCTGGAAGCGTCACCTCTGTCGTCAATGAGCGCAACACGGCGGGCCGCGTAATCCGGCCATAGGCTGCGCGCGACAGGGCGTAGTAATCGTCAGAAGATAGCCCCGAGCACACCCCATGCTTGCGCCATTGGTGCCATGCCAGCCCTGATGTACCCATGATGTCTGCCATAGCACTGGTATCGCTGCGGCTGGGTGGTCGTTTGCTTGTTGTACAGTTGGCGGGGTAACCACGTTCGTATTGCGGCCAGAGCCCATGCAATATCCAGCCGAATTCCGCTGAGGGGTCGCATTGGGGTGAATTGCGCGCGTCGCCTTCCAAAGCACACCAGTTGGCCGACCACGACAGTGACATGACGTAGTAGTCAAAGTCGCCTGCGCGATCCTGCGCCGAAAGCGGTGATGCCATTAGGCCCAACAGTGCAAACACACGATGCATTTTGATCTTTCCAAATTTCATATGCGTCACTATATACGCCCCAAGTTCCTCGACAATGCGAACCCGGCTGCCACCGCAGTCTGCCCAGTTCAAGGGCGCAGGAGAGGCTTGTCTGTTGATATGATGGAGATGAAAGATGTCCGATAAACCGATTATGGCCAAAGCCACCGCGGTCTGGCTTTGCGATAACACCACTTTGACCTTTAAGCAGATTGCCGATTTCTGCGGCTTTCACGAGCTGGAAGTACAGGGCATTGCCGATGGGGACGTTGCGACGGGCGTGAAGGGGTTTGATCCTATCGCCAACAACCAGTTGACCCAGGAAGAGATCGACAAGGCCGAGGCCAACCCGCTGCACAAGCTGAAGCTGAAATTCTATGCTGCTGCTGCTTACGAAGAAAAGCGCCGTGGTCCGCGGTATACGCCCCTGTCCAAGCGTCAGGATCGGCCCGCTTCGATCTATTGGTTGGTCAAGTTCCATCCGGAGCTGTCAGATGGTCAGATTTCCAAACTGGTCGGTACAACCAAACCGACCATTCAGGCGATCCGCGAGCGGACACACTGGAACATCAACAACATCGAACCGATTGATCCGGTGGCTTTGGGCCTGTGTAAGCAGTCTGAACTCGACGCCGCTGTGCAAAAAGCCAACGCCAAGAAAGAAAAAGAAGGCGCCGTCATGTCAGATGACGAGCGTCGCAAACTGGTCAGCACCGAACAGTCACTGGGCATGCCGGCTGAACCCAAAATGCCAAGTGCAATGGCCGGGCTTGAGACGTTCAGTTTGAACGATCCGCGTGATGAAGAAGGCGAAGAAGAAACCGATGATCGTGACGTTGCCGATGCGGACAGCTTTTTCAATCTGCCCGACGATGATGAGAGCAAGGACTAGGTCAGTCACTACGCTGTGAATAGGGCGTCCACTGAGGGCGCCCTCTTTCGTTTACCCGGGGCGCTGCGCAACGATAAAACGTGCTGATCTGTTCTTTCCAAAGTATCCGGTTTCGACGACCTCAAGCCCGGCATCGCGGAACGCATTTTCAAGTGTTGCCGCATCAAACAACAGAACATGCGGCGCTTTGCCAAAGACCTTCATGAGTTTGATCATGGGCGGAATGAACATATTCATGTCGTGTAGGCAGGCTGTTTTTGAGATGACGTAGCCGCCAGGTTTCAACTGGCTGTAGAGATGAGACAGCGTTGCTGGCAGATCATCGACCAAATGCAAAATACTGAAGGCGCAGATTGCGTCAAAAGGTGCATTGTTGAGGGGTTCGGTGATCTTGCATTGCTGAAAGCGGACGTTTGCTACACCCCTGTCTGCAAGCTTGCCCTTCGCAATTTCAAGCATTTTGCCCGACAAATCGGTCGCTGTAACCTGCCTTACCGCACCTGCTAGCGTCAGCGCTGTCGTGCCAGTGCCGCATCCGACCTCAAGCAAATGGTCAGTGCGCTCAAGGTAATGCCGCGTCCGACCCAGCGTCTCTTCATATGCTGCCATATCCTTGATGGGCGAAGCCGCATATTTCTTTGCGGCTTTGTCCCAGAACGATGGGTCAGCCATCATATCCTCCTCATGCGGGGCCATCGGCCTTAAGAATTTAAGTGGCGTTCATAAGTGACGCGACCAGATCGGCAAAGGCGGTGTCATCTAACTGTGCCGGATCCGCATATACTGTAAACTCTGCTGTAGCGGTGAGGCGTTGAGGGTTTGTCCCGGCGGGCAGTGCCTCAAGGTCGGTGATCCACAACTCTTGTAAGTCAAATGCCACAAGGGTCAGCACACAGTTTCCCAATTGCGCACGCAGCCTGTCACAAACCGATTGCGCGCGTTGCAACATGTCAGTGCGTGTTTGCGCATCATTCGGCGGGCGCAGGTCACCCTCAAACGGAAGCATGGCCTTCGTGCTGATCAACTGTCCGTTCGCAACAGTTTCCGGGGTGCCAAGGTCCGCAATGGGGATGTAGGCAAGATGGCCGTCCAGTACCCATTTCCCTTCACGGTTCTCGCGTGCCTCAGTACGGATCACATCGCATGAGGTGCCAATTGTTGCCAGGATATCCGCGCAATACTCAATCAATTGTGCGGGCGCACGGGCCGCGGCATAGAGTTCGCGCAAATTGTCGGCGGGCTGCGCCTCTCCGAACACCAGCAGTTCCTCGTGGCGGATGATCTTTTCGACACCGATGTAGCGCGCTGCCGTCAATTCATCCGGGATGAAAACCTCCCGCACAGCGGGCCTGTCGCTAAGCCATTGAAAAGGATCTTCCGGCGTTGGTTCGGCTGCGATTTCCTGCGCACTAGTTGGCGGTTGCGGGGTGAAAGCTGCGGTGCGCTCGCCCAACCACCCAAGAGTATTGGTTCCGCCAAAGTTCAGAGCGATCACTGGCCCGATTAGGATCACCAGAAAGACAACAAAGGAAAGATACCCCCGTTTCATCGGCTATTCCTTTCCATTGCGGGTGGGTCGAGGGCCGTGAGATCACCGCCAGCGGCCGCACGCAATAGCGTTTGTTGCAATTGGGTGACTGCGGCCGTGCGAGTCGTGAAATCACCCGTCATCAAATGATCTGTTTCTGCCATGCGAATGTCTTGCCCAGCCAAAGGGCTATAGTCAAAGGGCGCATCGGGTTTGGGCCCGAGCAACACATGTGCGGCATCGCGTGCTGTGATGGTGTTGGCGCTTGCGTTGACGCCAAGCGTTTGTGTGTACCAGCGGTCATAGGCTTCGTATCCTTTGGTGTAAGAATACATCAGGTTCTGATATCGCAGACTGCCAGCTTCGGATTTTCGTGACCCGATCCATTCGGGTTGTGGCCTGCGCCAGGGGCGGATCATGCAGTCACGCGGGATGTCATCCGCCCCATATTGATGGGGAGGCAGGAAATCGCTGACCAGCAGCGCTTCGGTTGTCGCAGTGCCGGGCAGATTGGCCACGCCGGAAAAATCTGACCCGATAAGGGCCACATGTGCGATCTCGACCCCAGGGCCAGCGTTTAGGTTCCAAACGATGCCCGGCCCTATATTTTGCAGCACAAGGTAAATCGGGGCGGATGTATCTGTGACAAACACATCAAGTACGGTCTTTTCGCCGCTAAGGGTCATGTCGGCAATGGGATCGGCGCCCTGCTGGGTCACAGCTGTGACATTTTCGAGTAACTGATCCACCAGCTGTTCATCGGAAAAGGCGTGCAGCGGTGCAGGTAACAGGGCGTTTTCAATGCGCACGCCCATGACCTTCTCACCAGCGGCCGGGTCGCGTAGATTACATTGGTCGTTGCGGCTGATGGGTACAATATCGCCGGTGGCCGTGTTTTCGGTCGGCAGGCTGACCTGCGTTACAATATCGCTCAAGACGAGCGGGTCGGCCCCACTATGCGCAATAGCGGGAGACGCGAATACTGGCCCCTCATCGGACATGGTGTCCGTCGCAATGATCTCTTCAGGGGGGAGCGTCGCATCATCCACTCCGTCGCCCGATATCAACGCCTTGAGATCTGGTGGCAGCGCTTGCCAGCCGTAAAAGCCGCCTGCGCCAAGGGCTGCGAGAGCAACAACCCAGATGATACCGTTGCGCACAGGGTGCGCTTCGCGCGGGACGTTGTAGTCAAAGTCTGAAACATCGCGCCCGGCTGGGTCCGGCTCTGCCCCTCCGCCGCGCTCTTTTGAGATACGGCTCAGCCGTTGTGCAAAGTCTTCTTGGCGTCGATCATTTGTCATTTCAGGTAAGACCCCTCGTTACAGTGTCCGCGTATTGGCTGATTGGGGCAAGCCCTGTGCGAAGATATGGCAACATCTTGATAACGGACCTGTGTGTCAAAGCGCTTTGCGCGCATTGAGAGCGGCAGTAATGGTGCCATCATCAAGGTAGTCCAACTCGCCCCCGATGGGCACGCCTTGTGCAAGCGATGTCACGCTGATGCCAGGCAGTTGGTCTGCGATGTAGTGGGCTGTGGTTTGGCCGTCAATTGTAGCACCCAGCGCAAGGATCACCTCGGTGACATTCTCAATCTTAATGCGATCAATCAGCTTGGGGATGCGCAGCTCATCCGGGCCGATCGCGTCAAGCGCCGACAGTGTGCCGCCAAGCACATGATAGCGTCCCTGAAAGACCTGCGCGCGTTCCATTGCCCAAAGATCGGCCACATCTTCAACCACGGCGATCTGGCCCGTGGCGCGCTTTTCCGCACTGCAGATATCACAGATATCGGTCGTACAGACATTGCCACAGTTCAGGCATTCGCGGACTGTTGCACCGACACGCTGCATTGCATCAGCCAGCGGCAGCAGAACCAGAGACCGTTTCTTGATCAGGTGCAGCACGGCGCGTCGTGCCGAACGCGGCCCCAGCCCCGGCAGTTTGGCCATCAGCGTGATCAGATTATCGAGGTCTTCGGTGCCGTTTGTCATTCTTTGCTGCTTAGAAGGGCAAGTTCATACCCGGAGGTAGGCCAAGCCCTTCGGTCATCTTGCTCATCTCTTCCTGCGCGCGTTCGGTCGCTTTGCTCTGCGCATCCTTGATCGCTGCCAAAATCAGGTCTTCGACCACTTCTTTGTCGTCACCGTTGAAGATGGATGGATCAATATCGAGGCCTTTGAGCTCGCCCTTAGCGGTCGCCGTCGCCTTGACCAGACCAGCGCCACTCACACCTTCGACCATGATGTTTTCAAGGTCTTCCTGCATCTGGGCCATCTTGCCCTGCATTTCCTGTGCTTGCTTCATCATCTTGGCCATATCACCAAGGCCGCCAAGTCCTTTGAGCATGTTACTGATCTCCTTATTTATTGTCCCGTTTCAATGGCGCAGTGTAAAGCACGACGCCGACACACACCAGTGCGGCAAAGACGATGAAGAGTGCGGAATTTCCGACGCATCCCTCGGCCATAGCTGCTGCTCTGATGTCGCCAAAGTCACCCCAGCCGGTCGCAAGAAATGTGGATAGGCTCCAGCCAACCACGACGGCCAATCCGCCCCATTCACTGCGGAACCGCACCGCCAAAGCCGTTGCAACAATAAGGAGCAGAACGACTGGCGTTTGCAACAGGTAGATCAGTTCACCAAAAGCAGTGACCGGATCGCCGGACCAGTTGGGACGTTCCTTGTCACAGACCTCGGCCCATGCCGGTGCAGGGGTAACAAGGAGCGCTGCCCAGATTAGTCTTCGTCGAACGGGTCCCATTCATCATCCACTTCGGGCAGCGCATCTGCCAATGCGTGCTGTTCTTTCTCGGCCTCTGTTCTGATTTCGGTGATCTTTGCCTTTGGGAAGGTGGCAATCACGGCTTTGACCAGTGGATGTTCCTGCGCCTCTTGCAGCAGTGCGTTTTCAGCAGCGTCCCGTGTTTCGGCAATTGTAGGCCCGCCGCCTTCGGCGACGCTGATTGCCCAACGATTGCCTGTCCAAGCTTGCAGCCGCGCCCCGAGCCGACCAACCAGATCGCGGGCCGCGTCCGGGGTCGGGTTCACTTCGATGCGGCCAGGTTGATAGCTGACAAGGCGCAGCCCGGTTTCGACCTCGACCAGCAGTTTCACATCGCGATGGGTGCGGATCAGTTCGACCACATCTTCGAAGCGGGCATAGTGTTGCAATGCATCGGTTTGCAGGGCCACCGCAGTTTGTGCGCCTGATGCGGAGGGTCCGGTCGGGCCAGAATGCGTCGGGGCAGGGGTGTTGCTCATCGCGGTTGTGCTGCCTGCTTGCGGCGCAGGTCTGCCGCCGGATGGCCCGCCGGGTGGTGGCGTGGCATCTTGCAGTTTGCGCACCAGTTCTTCGGGGCTTGGCAGGTCGGCGACATGGGTCAGCCGGATCACGGCCATTTCGGCGGCCATCATCGCGTTGGGGGCCATGGCAACTTCGTCCAGCGCTTTCAGCAGCATCTGCCACATCCGCGATAGTACGCGCATTTGCAGATCAGCGGCCATCGCCTGACCGCGCGTGCGTTCATCGGGGCTGATGGTGGGATCTTCAGCGGCCTCTGGTGTGATCTTGATCACGCTGATCCAGTGGCACACCTCTGCCAGATCACGCAGCACCGCCATGGGGTCGGCCCCATCAGCATATTGACCCGAAAGCTCAGTCAGAGCAGCAGCAGCTTCGCCCCGCAGGATCATATCAAAGAGGTCCAGCACACGACCACGATCCGCGAGGCCAAGCATGGCGCGGACCTGATCAGCGGTGGTCTCTCCTGCGCCATGGCTGATGGCCTGATCCAATAGTGATTGGGCATCGCGCGCAGAGCCTTCGGCAGCACGGGTGATCAGAGCAAGCGCCTCATCCGTGATCTCAGCGCCCTCTGCCGTGGCGATCTTGCGCAGCAGCGCAATCTGGGTTTCCGGCTCGATCCGACGCAAATCAAAGCGTTGGCACCGCGACAGGACGGTCACCGGTACTTGCCGAATCTCTGTTGTCGCAAAGATGAACTTCACATGCTCTGGTGGCTCTTCCAGCGTCTTCAACAGCGCGTTGAAAGCGTTCTTTGACAGCATGTGCACTTCATCGATGATGTAGATTTTGAACCGGGCCGAGGCCGCCCTGTAGTGCACAGAGTCAATAATCTCGCGAATATCGCCGACGCCGGTCCGAGAGGCGGCGTCCATTTCCATCACATCGACATGGCGGCCTTCCATGATGGCAACGCAATGTTCGCATTCACCACAAGGCTCTGTCGTAGGCCCACCTTTGCCATCTGGGCCAATGCAGTTCATGCCCTTGGCGATGATGCGTGCGGTTGTTGTTTTGCCGGTGCCACGGATGCCGGTCATGATAAAAGCCTGCGCGATCCGGTCTGCTTCGAACGCGTTCTTCAACGTCCGCACCATCGCGTCCTGGCCCACCATATCGGCAAAGGTTTCGGGCCGGTATTTGCGGGCAAGTACTTGGTATTGCGGCTGATCAGTCATGGGGGCCTTGGATTGGGATTCGGGCGTTGCGTCAGACTAGGGGCAGTGATGCCAGAGGTCTACCTTATCAAACCGTCCAACGCATGTTGAAAGCAAAGGTGGCGGGCAGGCGGTTGCGTAAGACGCGCCGCTTGGGTAATTTGAAGGCGCTGCGTTGGGCAGCATCCTGGTTCGCGGAAAGCGTGACGCACCCAATAGCGACCTTGAAGACCCACATCTGTGGTCTTTCTCATTTGCCTCCGTGAAGCGAACCAAGGGGCGTATCTGGTGAGGAAGCCAATGACACATCCTTTGGATGACCTGCGCAGGCAGGCAAAAACCCTTCAAAAATCTTACGAACGCGGAGAGCGCGCGGCGATTGAACGCATTGAACTGGTGCGGCTACGACGTACGGGGGCGCTCAAACGGGCCGATTTTCTGCATGTGATCGCAAGAGAGCATAGTTTTGCGAGTTGGCCCTCGCTGAAAACATCTGTCGAGTTGCGGGGCATGGACCGCGCTGCCAAGTTGCAACGGCTCAAGATCGCACTGGCCCATGGGCAGGCGCAAGTCGCCCGCCAGATCATTGCGGATAACTCTGATTTGGCCGATGGTGAATTCGGCTTGCAGGTTGCCCTCTATGATTTGCCAGCTGTGCAAGCTGCTTTGCGCCAGAACCCTGATGCGGCGACCCAAAGCTGGGGTGGCAAGACGCCGATCCTACATCTGACCTATTCGCCAATGCTGCGCGTTTGGCCTGATAAAGAGGATGATATGTGCGCCATTGCAGCGCTTTTGGTGGCCAATGGCGCGGACGTGAATGACGGCATGTCTGCCGAGCCGGGCAGCGATCACATGCTCTCTGCACTCTACGGAGCGATTGGCCATGTGGGGAACCTGCCTATGGCACAGTGGCTTCTGGATCAGGGGGCTGATCCGAATGACAATGAAAGCCTCTATCATGCGACAGAACTTGGGCATGCCAAGGGCGTCAGGATGCTGCTGGCTGCGGGCGCCAATCCGACGGGAACGAATGCACTTTTGCGGGCGATGGATGCTGATGATGCGGAGATGGTGAAGCTGCTTCTTGCTGCGGGCGCTGACCCCAATGAAGACAATGGCGGGATGACCGCCTTGCATCATGCGGCGATCAGGCTGTGCTCGGCTGAGGTCTGCGCACTTCTGCTGGAGCATGGCGCCGACCAAAGCATCGTTCGCGGTGGGGTCACACCCTATGCCTGTGCGCGGGTCTTTGGTCATGATGCTTTGGCGGGCATGTTGGCCTCAGAGCCTTTGACTGAAATTGAAGAGAAGTTGGCGCGGGCCGCCGTAGGTGATGTTGACTCAGGCGTATCGTTGGATGTATCGGCGCTGCCCAAACCATACGCAAACATCGTAAGAGACATCTTACACCTGCCGGGTAAACTGCCCCATGTGCAGGCGCTTGTCGCTTTAGGCATGCCGTGGAATATGCCGGATGAGATGGGTGTGACCCCGGTGCAAACCGCCGGGTGGGAGGGATTGCCAGAGGTGATGCGCTTTTTTCTGCACCTCAAACCTGATTTGGGGCATGTGAACGGCTATGGCGGGACCCTGCTGTCGACCGTCATTCACGGATCAGAGAACAATCCCAATCGTGCTGGGCGCGACTATCTGGGGTGTCTCGAACTTGCCTTGCAAGAAGGTGTCGCATTGCCCCGGCGCGCGATAGAATTGGCCGGAGAGCCTGAAGTCGCGGAGTTTCTGGCGGAGTGGGCGGCCCGCTATCCGGGTCAGTTCGTGGAACACGGTGTTGCTTGAATTTGTGATACACAGTCTGAAACTAGGGGGCGGGGAGATTGCGATCACCCCGATCCCCGGCAGGACGCGACACTACTACGCCGACTGGCTGCGGTTGATGGAATGGCGTCCTGATCTGGTATTGAGCATGACCTCGCAAGCGGAACTGGACCGCAAAGGTGCCGGGACGCTGGGCACGGATCTGGCAAATGAAGGGATCGGCTGGTTGCACCTGCCGGTTCCTGATTTTGGCGTACCCGACAATTTGGACTGGCCGATTGTGCGGGATCAAGCGCTGGAAGTGCTGGGGCAAGGTGGCCGCGTGCTGGTGCATTGTTTCGGTGGATGCGGCCGGTCAGGGATGATGGTCCTGCGGTTGATGATTGCCACCGGAGAAACCCATGATTTGGCTTTGGCAAGGCTGCAGGCCGTGCGTCCTTGTGCTGTGGAAACCGATGCGCAAATGCGCTGGGCGTGCGCAGGGTAAGGTGGATCATGATCCACCTTACACGCCGGGCTATCTGCCCTTTTTCTGGGTCGCCGAGCGATAGACCTTACCCAACTTGCGATAGCGGTCACGTGCCTGCGCAATTGTTTCCGTCGCATATTGGTTTTCGCGCTTCAGTTTTTTGAACCGTTTCAACCGGTCGGGATCAATGTCACCCGCTTCAATGGCTGCCTGAACAGCACAACCGGGTTCGGTTTCATGCTCACAGTCCCGGAATTTGCACTGTTCTGCCAACTCCGAGATTTCTGCAAAGGTTGCGTCAATCCCGTATGCAACTTCGGCAACCCCAAGCCCACGCATGCCCGGCGTGTCGATCAGCCAGCCACCGCTGTTCATTCGGTGAAGCGAGCGGCCCGTTGTGGTATGGCGCCCACGCGCGTCATCTTCGCGGATCGCTTGGGTTGCCGCATCGCCACCCGTCAAAGCATTGGCGATAGTGGTTTTGCCGACACCGGAAGACCCGGCCAATGCCACTGTCTGCCCCTTGCCGCACCACGGCGATAGCAATGCGGCGATGTCATCGGTTTTGGCATCCATGACGACAACCTCAAGATCGCGTCCGAGTACGCGCGCCTGATCGACATAGGTGTCTGGATTGTCGGTTTGATCCGCCTTTGTCAGCACAATCACAGGTGTGATCATTGCGTCATGGGCTAGCGCCAGATAGCGCTCCAAACGCGCTGGGTTGAAGTCGTTGTTGCATGATGATGTGATAAAAAGCGTATCCAGATTGGCGGCAATCAGTTGCTTTTCACCGGTGTGGTATTCGGTCCCGCGTGTCAGTTCGGTTTGCCGGTCCAATACCCGGACCAGCCGGTGCTGTTCCGGCGCACAAAGCACCCAATCACCGACGCCGACAGCGGCGGTCGTGATGCTTAGGCGTCAAGCGTCAATTCTAACGTGCCGATTTCTGAAAAGCCCACAACCCGGTCGCGGTGGACGGTGGCGATGCGGGCAGGGGTAAGGGTTTCCAACTCTTCGATTTCGAGTTGGGACATATAGTAGGGCGACCAGCCAAGGGCGGCGCGTGTCAGTTCTGTCAATGATCTGTCCTCGTCAAAGGTATTTGTGGCGCTGGCGGCCATGCGTCAGCGGGAACCGGACGAGGGGGCGGAAATAGCTTCAGCGCACCCGGACCGGGAGGGTGTTTCTTGCGACAATCATCAACATCCTCCTTTGCTGGATGCGGCGGTGAGGTCTTCAATTTGCTGTGCAAATCGAAGGTGAGAGGCTGGACATCGACCCAAGCGGGGCTCGTTGTGGCTGCTTCCTTCCGGACCTGACCAGGTTGGCGAGGCGCTCGCCCGCGCCAACCTCTCACCCGTGATATAAGCCGGTTGGCACGCCTTCGCAAGACGTCAGAAGCTGATCTGGTATGTCTCAAACCCATCAGGGCCCGGGCCGATGTGGCTGATCGGACCGAACATGTGTTGGCGCGCGGCGGGTGCGCTGGTGAATCGGGCAGCTGTCTGAGGTATCGGCGCAAAGGACCATGTCGCGTGGACCGGGGTTGCGATCGTCCCGGTTTGCGTGAGGTATTCGATCAAATGTGTGCGGACAGGATGCGCTGAGGTGAAAAGAACATCCTCAGACGCGATGGCAGGGAAACCCCCACCACCCTTGGCGCGAAAACTGTTGGCTGCGACCAGAAACACGTCCTCATCCGCAACGGTTTTCCCTTGGTATCTGATATCTTGAATACGGCAGGCGTCGGTATTGATTTCAACGCCATTGGCATTGAACCGGGCGGGCTGGGACAGGTCGATCTGATAAGATAGTCCGTAAATAGTATCGCAATTGTAACCTGCGCTGTGAGGGTTGATAAGCGGTTGATCCAGAATACCGGGGCGCACCTGATTGTAATGTGCTGACGCCCGTTCCAGCCAAAGCCGCAGTTGCTTTCCCGTACGCCTTACCGCGCAAAGTGCGTCGGCGAAGGGAAAAATTGCGGCCGCATCACGCAGTGTAATCGGCCCCGGTGGGATGTCGATGTAGTGGCCCAGCCCGCTGCGGCCCCCAAAACGGAACGATGATTTTGCTGCAAGCAAAGGCAGCGCGGCTTGTTCGGTGTCTTTCAGCGCCGTTGCCACGCTGTTTTGCATGGCCCGCGCCAACAGCTGCTGGCTCAGGTCGGGTTGGATGGTCGCAAAGTAGCTTGCGATAGGGATCTGCGTTTGTGCTATGGGCGCACGTAATTTGGAAACTGTTGCCCGATGTGGCACGCTGACAAGGTCACGCAATCGCTGACGCAAAGGGCTTTCTGCAGCCGTTCCCGCCGTATGTCTTAGTGAGGCCTTTTGGCCTACAATCCCCCATCCGTCCGCAACCCATTGCAGGTCCAGCTCGAGCACACCAAGTGATTTGCCGCAGAATGTCGCCATCACGGCCGGTTTGCCATAAAGACGCCCTGTCGCATAATCTGCATCGGTTGCAGACCGGCCTGCGGGGTCGGGAAAAGCTTCATGTGTGTGCCCCAGCAGAAGGGCATCAATGCCGCTCACCTTGGCCAGCGGCAGGGCCGCGTTCTCCATCTGTGGCAAGTATTTATCGTCACCGATCCCGGAATGGCAAAGGGCGATAATCACATCAGCCCCGGCTGCTTGCATCTGAGGAACGACTTCAGATGCAGTTGCGACAATGTCATCGACTTTCACACCGTTGTTGCCGAATGCATTGTCCCCATCTGAAATCTGAGGGGGGCAAAACCGGTGATTCCGATTTTGATCTCCCGTCGCTGCGCATCATCACAAAGGATTTCACGTTCCATAATAACAAAAGGGTTCGCCAGTGTGCCACCATCCAAGCAGCTGATATTTGCGCTGACAATCGGAAACGCGGCGTTGGCCAGCGTATCACGCAGGAACTTCAACCCATAATCAAATTCGTGATTGCCGAGCGTCATTGCGTCATATTGCAGCGTATTTAGGGCGGCGATCATCGGATGTGTTTCGCCCGGTTGGGCGTGGGCTGCGATGTGATCTGCCAGCGGGTTGCCTTGCAGCAGGTCGCCATTGTCAAACAAAAGCGTTGTTACACCCTTATCTTCACGCAGAGCCTTTATCTGATCGGCCAAACCAATCAATCCGATGCTGGGATCGGGTTTGTCTGCAAAATAGTCATAGTCAAGCAACTGCATATGCAAGTCGGTCGTCTCAAGCACCTGCAGTCGCCCAATCGGGTAGTCAGGCATAGGGGGAGACTTAGTCTGCATTCTGCAACCTTAACGAGCGCTTAGCGCATCTACCATGCCAAGATGACGGAAAAAATTGCACTTACGCAAGGTCCATGTCATGCGGGCGCGATGAAAATTGCAGAAACAGTGACATTCGGTGGATCTGGCCTTGATCGTGCAGCGGAAATGCGCGTGATGGCCGATGAGTTAAAAACACAAAACGGCGCGTGCGCGATGCTATTGTGGCGTGGTAAACCTATGATTTGTGGTGATGATTTGATGCGCGTGCCATTGGATCACCCCGTGATGGCAGATGCATCGGCGTCAACTATTTTTCTGGGGCGTGAAGCCGATACACCAGTTTTTTCAGCCGATCTTTCTGCATGGGAACCTGCGGACCTGGATACAGAAACGCTCAATAGCTTTCTCGACCCGTCCGAGCAGCGGCACCCGGCGGTCCCGAATGCTGTATTTGCGGAATTGCGCGCCGTTATGACCCGCCTGTCGCCGCGTGATGCAGAATTGGCAGCGACAGCTAAGGCGGTCACCGAATGGCACCGGACACATCGCTTTTGTGCGCGTTGTGGGACGGAAAGTGTGATGGCTATGGGCGGATGGCAACGTGACTGTCCAGCTTGTGGGGGCCATCACTTCCCGCGTACCGATCCGGTAGTCATCATGTTGATCACGCATGGCAACGCCGTGCTTGTGGGCCGTTCGCCGGGATGGCCGGATGGGATGTATTCGCTACTTGCTGGCTTTGTAGAGCCCGGTGAAACGATTGAAGCGGCGGTGCGCCGCGAGGTGTTCGAGGAGGCGGGCGTGCGGGTGGGTGCAGTATCCTATTTGTCCAGCCAGCCGTGGCCTTTCCCTGCATCTTTGATGTTCGGATGCGCGGGTGATGCCATCAACACGGATCTGACGATTGATCCCGAAGAAATTGAGGATGCGATATGGGTGACCCGCGAAGAAATGGTGGATGCCTTCGCGGGCAACCACCCCAAGCTTTTGCCGGCACGCAAGGGTGCGATTGCGCATTTCTTGCTTGAGGCCTGGCTGTCTGATCGGCTTGACTAGACGGTAGGTTAGGAATCAACACCCATGAAGTTCAGCACGCGCGAAGATATCGAAGCCCCGATCAGCTATGTTTACGGGCGGGTCACCGATTTCGCGAACTTCGAACGCCGGGCCATGCGTCAGGGAATCGATGTGAGTTGCCGCACAACAGGTGACGCGGCGATGGGGACGGTTTGGGACATCAGCTTTGAATTTCGGGGCCGTTTGCGCAAGGTCGCTGCAGAGCTCACCCGGCTTGAACCCGAACAGGCCGTGGAAATTGAAAGCCAATCGGATGGTCTGACCGCAATCACGCAGGTGGAACTTGTTGCATTATCCGCGACAAGGACCCGTGTTTTGGTCTCTTTTGACATGCGCGCCAAGACACTGACTGCGCGTTTGCTGTTGCAATCGCTCAAACTTGCAAAAACCAAGATGACCAAACGGTTTAAGGCACGGGTTCTGGAGTATAGTGAAACCGTCGAGGACGATTATCGGCGCGGACATTAGATCCGGCAAAGGTGTTGCAATCGTGATCAGGTGGCGCTTCCTGCTTTTTCGTGCCGCCGGGCCGCAGCCGGGTAGGTGCCCATCACATGCAAGAGGTCGGTAAAGTACCCCAGTTCTTCCATTGCCAATTTGACGGCGTGATCGTCTGGATGCCCTTCAATCTCGGCATAAAACTGTGTGGCTGTGAACTCACCGCCAACCATATAGCTTTCCAGCTTGGTCATGTTCACGCCATTGGTCGCAAACCCACCCATCGCTTTGTAGAGAGCTGCGGGAATGTTGCGCACCCGGAATACAAAGCTGGTCATCATGCCATGCGGGCCGCGGCGCGCATAGTCTGGCTCACGGGCCATGATCAGAAAACGCGTTGTGTTGCGTGCATTATCTTCGATGTTATGCGCCAGCACCTTGAGACCATAGATTTCGGCGGCCAGCTCTGACGCGAGTGCTGCGATACCGGGATCATCGCCAGACGCGACTTCGCGCGCGGCGCGGGCATTATCTGAACTGCTGCGGGGGGTGATCTTGTGGGTACGCAGGAATTCACCGCATTGTGGCAGAATGACGGGGTGACCACGGGCTTGCTTGATGTCCGATAGTACTGCGTCCACCTTGCCAAGCAGATTGATGTGCACCCGCACAAAAGTCTCATCCACGATATGTAAACCACTTTTGGGCAGAAGAGAGTGCACATCGGCCACGCGGCCATAGGTGGAGTTTTCGACGGCAATCATGCCCAGATCAGCAGAACCGCTGCGCACTGCTTCAATGGCATCCTCAAACGTCCCGCAGGGCAGGGGCGTGTATTCGGGGCGTGCGGTCACGCATGCTTCGTGCCCATATGCACCCAACTCGCCCTGAAATGCGATTTTTTGCGGCATCACTGTGACCTCCGTGTTGTCACCCAGAAAAAATGGGCGTTTGGTCGCGGCAGTACACCTTGCAACCGGGTGTGGGAAGCGGATAGATAGCGACGAAACTTGAACTGAATGGAACGCGACATGTTCGACACAATGACAATGACCAAATTGATCGGTGGTCTTTGCAGCACTTTCCTTGTCTTCTTGCTGGGTGCCTGGCTTGCCGAAGAGATTTACCACGCGGGCGGTCATGGCAAATATCACGAGCAAGCTTACGTCATTGAAGTCGAAGAAACTGACGTAGAAGACGAAGAGCCTGTCGAAGAAGTACCCTTCTCGGTCGTGTTTGCCTCTGCAAGTGCAGAGGACGGTGAAGGCCTGTGGCGTGGATGCCGGTCCTGCCACGCACTTGAATCGGGCGAGCATGGCACAGGACCTGCGCTCTACGGCGTCGTTGACCGCCCTGTAGAGTTCTACGAAGACTTCGGTTATTCCGGCGCTTTGATCGCAGCGGCGGATGTATGGACCCCGGAAAATCTGAACGCATTCCTTGAAAACCCGCGCGGATATGCGCCGGGCACAGCGATGAGCTATAACGGCATGCGCGATGTTGAAGACCGTGCGAACCTGATCGCCTATCTGGCGACAATCGGCGGATAAGCTTTCAGCGGGTTCAAAGACAAAAAGCCGTCCGATTGGGCGGCTTTTTTGTTGGAATGTTACAGTGAGATCACTGCCTGTTCACGCAAACTCAACTTGAATGTTTGCCAAACTGTCCATTTACTTCATTAATCAGGATAACATGACGTTCAACCCGGAGCCCCGAATGCCAAATCGACCGAATGCCCTAGCCATTGCAGCCAAGCGCGACGCAAAAGCAAGCTTGCTCAAACAATGGCTGCTGGGCTCGATTGTTGGCGTTGGTGCATTGTGGTTGGCATCGGAGGTATTTGCGGATGGTCACGAAGTGATCATAGAAAGCCACGGCTATACCAACTTTGGTGACTTGAAGTATGGGCCGAATGCTGTGCTTGACTACGTCAATCCCGACGCGCCAAAGGGCGGAGAGTTTTCCCAATGGGCGCAGGGGACTTTCGATAGTTTTAACCTGTCAACGCGCAAAGGGGTGCCAGCGGCCCTTTCTACGATCGGCTATGAGTCGATCCTGACATCGACGGCCGATGACCCGTATGGAGCATACTGCTACCTTTGTGAGACACTGGAATACCCAGAGAGCCGCGATTGGGTCATCTTCAACCTGCGCGATGATGTGAAGTTCTGGGATGGCTCCACGATGACGGCCAAGGATATCAAGTTCACTTTTGAATTATATCTTGAGCAAGGCATCACGGAATACCGCAATATCTATTCGCAGTTCATCGAGTCCGTTGAGGTCTTGGACACCTACAGTATCCGCTTCAACTTCACTGAAAGTGCCCCGCGCCGTGATGTTGTGACTTGGGTTGGTGGCACATCTGCTTTCTCGAAGGACTGGTTCGAAGAGACCGGTACCCGTCTTGATGAGTCATCGGATGAACCGTTTATGGCGACAGGCGCCTATCGCTTGGACGAAGTTGATATCGGACGCCAGATTATTTACCGCTATGACCCAAACTGGTGGGGCGCCGACGTGCCAATCAATCAGGGCCGCAATAATTTTGAGACAATCCGCATCGAGTATTTTGCCGATAGTGGTGCGGCTTTTGAAGGCTTTAAATCTGGTGTCTATGCATTTCGCAGCGAAAACAGCTCGATCCAGTGGGCGACGGGCTATGATTTTCCGGCGCGTGATCGGGGGTGGGTCAAAGTCGAAGAACTGCCCGATGGGTCGATCGGCTCGGGTCAGGGATTTGTCTTCAACCTGAATCAAGAAAAGTTCCAAGACCCCTTGGTGCGCCAGGCGATTACCTTGATGGTGAACTTCGAATGGATGAACGAGTCGCTGTTCTATGGGCTTTACGAACGCCCAGAGTCGTTCTGGGACAATTCTGATCTGAAAGCGGTTGGCCTGCCCTCCCCCGAAGAGATCGCTATATTGCAACCGTTGGTCGATGAGGGCCTGCTGGCTGCTTCCATCCTTACTGATGAAGCGACAATCCCACCGGCCTCTACCACCTCGGAACGCCCACTTGACCGCCGACAATTGCGTGCCGCCTCTGCCTTGCTGGATGAAGCAGGTTGGATTGCCGGAGATGATGGCATGCGCCGCAAGGATGGCGAATTGTTGGAAGTGACCTTCCTTGAGCGTTCGCCGCAATTTGACCGGATTATCAACCCCATCGTTGAAAACCTGAAGCGCCTTGGCATCGCGGCGGAATTGGAGCGTGTCGATACGGCCCAATACATCGAACGCCGCCGCGCTGGGGCTTTCGATATCGTGAATGCTTCTCTTGGGCAGGGGTATGAGCCGGGTCAGCAGTTGGCACAGTTCTTCGGATCGGAAGCCGCAGAGGATAGCTCGCGTAATCCAATGCGTTTGAAATTGCCAGCCGCAGATCGGCTGATTGATGAGATAGCGGCTGCTGAATCGCTGGAAGAATTAACTATCCGTACCCGCGCCCTTGATCGTGTCTTGCGCGCAGAACGTTTCTGGATCCCGCAATGGCAGAAGGGTGTTCACACGGTCGCCTATTATGACATGTACCGGTTCAAAGAAATCCCGCCACTGGCTTTGTCGCCGCTCGACAACTGGTGGTATGACGCCGAAGCAGCCGAGGCGCTCCGCGCCGCCGGTGCGTTCCAATAGGGCACTGACGTGGGAGCTTACATTCTTAGGCGTTTGCTGCTGGTGATCCCCACCCTTTTGGGGATCATGATCATCAACTTTGCGCTGACCCAGTTCGTTCCTGGCGGCCCTATCGAACAGATTCTCGCCGAGCTTGAGGGCGGTGGTGATGTGTTCGAAGGCATCTCTGGCGGCGGCAGTGAGTTGGTTGAGAGCGGCGACAGTGACTACATAGGCGGGCGTGGTTTGCCTGCGGATTTCATCGCAGACCTTGAACGCGAGTTCGGTTTTGACAAGCCGCCTTTGGAACGCTTTCTGAACATGATGTGGAACTACATGCGGTTCGACTTTGGCGAGAGCTATTTCCGTTCGATCAGCGTGTTTGATCTGGTGATGGAAAAGATGCCGGTGTCGATTACGCTGGGGCTGTGGTCGACCTTGATTGCCTATCTGATTTCGATCCCGCTGGGCATCAAGAAGGCCGTCAAAGATGGCACGCCCTTTGATACATGGACATCGGGGGCGATCATCGTCGGCTATGCGATCCCAGGCTTTCTTTTTGCGATCTTGTTGATTGTGCTTTTCGCTGGCGGATCGTACTTCCGTATTTTCCCGCTGCGTGGTCTGACGTCGGCTAATTTTGAAGACTTGTCACTGATAGGGAAGGTGCTTGATTATTTCTGGCACATCACGTTGCCTGTGCTGGCCTCGACCATCTCGGCTTTTGCAACGCTGACATTGCTGACCAAGAACAGCTTTCTTGATGAGATCAAGAAGCAATATGTGATGACAGCGCGTGCGAAAGGCCTGTCTGAAAGACGCGTGCTTTATGGCCATGTGTTCCGCAACGGGATGCTGATTGTGATTTCGGGCTTTCCTGCGCTGTTCATTGGCGTGTTTTTTGGTGGCTCGCTCATCATCGAGACTCTGTTCTCGCTGGATGGTCTTGGTAAGCTGGGGTTTGAGGCGGCAGTGGCGCGCGACTATCCGGTGGTTTTTGGCACGCTCTTTGCGTTTTCATTGATTGGTCTCGTTGTGGGGATCATCACGGATTTGACCTATGTGCTGATTGACCCGCGCATTGATTTTGAGGCGCGAAACTGATGGCCAAGCGTCCTTTCCTGTCCCCGCTGAACCAGCGCCGCCTGCGCAATTTTCGCCGCAACGGACGTGCATACTGGTCGCTGGTCATCTTCAGTGTCCTCTTTGGCCTGTCGATCTTTGCTGAGTTTATCGCCAACGATAAACCCATCGCAGTCAGCTATCGCGGCGAGATCAAGATGCCGATCTTCAGCTTTTATTCCGAGCGCGACTTTGGCGGTGATTTCCCGACCGAGGCGGGCTATGGTGAGCCTGAAGTGGATTGTCTGATCGTCACGGGCGGTTTGGAAGAGTGCTTTGACAACCCGGAAGAGTTGATTGCAGCCGTGGCCGATGGCCAAACGCTGGATGGTAATTTTCAGGCGGGCTGGATGCTTTGGCCCATCATTCCCTATTCATACAACACAATTGTCGATGTCTCGGGCGTGGCCCCCGCGCCCCCAAGTGCCGAGAACTGGTTAGGCACGGATGATACCAAACGAGACGTGACCGCACGCGTCATCTATGGCTTTCGATTATCGGTGACCTTTGCGCTGACGGTGACCATCGCTGCTTCGATCATCGGGATCATGGCTGGTGCTGTGCAGGGCTATTTTGGTGGTTGGACCGATCTGATCTTCCAGCGTTTCATTGAAATCTGGACCGGGATGCCGTCGCTTTACGTCATCATCATTGTCTTTGCGATATTGGGGCGAAGTTACTGGCTCCTTGTATTCCTGACAGTGCTGTTTGGCTGGCCCGCCCTTGTTGGGGTGGTTCGGGCCGAGTTCCTGCGCGCGCGCAATCTGGAGTACGTCCGCGCGGCCAAAGCGCTAGGCGTGCGCGATCGAACCATCATGTTTCGGCATATGTTGCCCAACGCGATGGTGGCGACATTGACGATGCTACCGTTCCTTGTGACCGGCGCGATTGGTGGTCTGGCGTCGCTTGACTTCCTTGGCTTTGGTTTGCCATCGTCCGCGCCGTCGCTGGGCGAGATGACGTTGCAGGCGAAACAAAACCTCCAGGCCCCATGGTTGGGTTTCACAGCGTTCTTTACCTTCGCGATTATGCTGTCGCTCTTGGTCTTTATTTTTGAAGGGGTGCGCGACGCCTTTGACCCGCGCAAAACCTTTGTCGCTGATGGCAATGTCATCACCGATGAGTCCGTGTTTGAAACCGCCCCAGAGGCGCAGGCGACAGGAACCGACGCCAGATGAAAAAAGCTGTCCTTGATGTGCAAAACCTACGCGTGGCGTTCAGGCAGGACGGTGATACGACCCATGCGGTTAAGGGTGTATCTTTCCAAGTGCATAAAGGTGAAACCGTCGCCATCGTGGGTGAAAGCGGGTCAGGTAAGTCAGTAACGGCCCTATCGACCGTGCAGTTATTGGGCGATAGCGCGGTGATGGCCGGATCTATCAGATATGATGGCGCAGAAATGGTTGGTGCGGACGAACCATCCCTGCGCCGTGTACGCGGCAATGACATCAGCTTCATCTTTCAAGAGCCGATGACCTCGCTGAACCCGCTGCACACGATTGAAAAACAGCTGGCAGAGAGTATTGAACTACATCAGGGCTTGCGCGGTGCCGCCGTACGAGTACGCATTGTAGAGCTGTTGGAACGTGTTGGCATTCGCGATGCCGAGAGCCGCCTTGGATCTTACCCGCATCAGCTATCTGGCGGTCAGCGACAGCGCGTCATGATCGCGATGGCGCTGGCGAATGGGCCGGAGTTGCTGATCGCGGATGAGCCAACAACAGCGTTGGATGTCACCATTCAGGCGCAGATTCTGGATCTGCTGGCCGACCTGAAACGCGATGAAGGTATGTCGATGCTGTTCATCACGCATGACTTGACAATCGTGCGCAAAATTGCGGATCGGGTTTGCGTCATGAAAGATGGGCTGATCGTCGAAACTGGCCCGACCGCTGAGTTGTTTGAGAACCCGCAGCATCCTTACACACAGATGCTGTTGGCCGCGGAATCAAGCGGTGTGCCGCTACCTGTGCAGCCCGATGCGCCTGTTGTGTTAGAGACAGACGCCGCGCGGATTTGGTTCCCGATCCAACGCGGCTTGCTGAAACGGACGGTGGGCCACATCAAAGCGGTCAATCAAGCAACCATAACGGTGCGGGCTGGCGAAACACTTGGTATTGTGGGCGAAAGCGGGTCCGGCAAAACCACACTTGCGCTTGCTGTCATGCGCCTGATCCGGTCCGAGGGGCGGATCGCCTTTCAAGGGGCGGATATTCACCACCTGAACCAGCGCCAGATGCGCCCTTTGCGCAGTGATATGCAGATTGTGTTTCAAGACCCCTACGGCTCGCTCAGTCCGCGTATGACGGTGGCCGAGATCGTCGCTGAGGGGCTGGGCGTACACGGGGTCGCGCCGGGTCGCGACCGGCGCGATATGGTGGCCGAGATCATGGGAGAGGTTGGTCTTGATCCATCCCTTATGGACCGCTACCCGCATGAGTTCTCAGGTGGGCAACGCCAGCGGATCGCGATTGCGCGGGCGATGATCCTGCGGCCCAAGTTGCTGATCCTAGATGAACCGACCTCGGCTCTTGATATGACCGTACAGGTTCAAATCGTGCAGTTACTACGCGAGTTGCAGCAGAAAAACCGGCTGGCCTATTTGTTCATCAGCCACGATCTCAAGGTTGTGCGGGCATTGTCCCACAAGGTGATGGTGATGAAGCAGGGTGATGTGGTTGAAGCTTGCGACGCCGACACCATTTTTGATGCACCCGAGACGGACTACACGCGCGCCCTGATGGCGGCTGCCTTTGAAGGTAAGGTTGCCTAAGGCGTCGACCCTATCTTAGCTGTCTGAACCGATCATGAAGCAGGTGGTGCCGCGTGCCTGTAGTCTGCGGCAGGCAAGATCTGCGCCTTCACGGGACAGGCCCATGAAGTTTGCATCAAACCCGCCAGAGCGCTGCACGACACGGCGCAAGGCACCGTCTAGTGTGCTCATCTCGTTCAGTGCGACGCGCAGCAAGACGCGTTCGGCATCGTAACGTGTGTTGTAGCGTCCGACGTTCACGCCCCAGTGTCGCCCGCCGGAGGTTGAAATGCGGGTCACGACCTCGGGTCCGGTGTCAGCGACGGTCGTTTGCGGGGCTAGTGCTGCGACCAATGTTTCGGTGGCAGGGCGGGGCGCAGGTGTCACGGTTGGTGGGATCGCTGTCGCAACCTGTGTCGGTGCAGGGTCTGCGACGCCCAAAGCTTCGGCGAGCGCTGCATTGACCGAGTCCGCAATTGCTGCGTTGATCGCATCGGTGTCGGCGTTTGCAACAAGCACCTCTTCTTGAACTGGCGCAGCCGTCGGCCGCGCCGATGGCCGTATGCTGCGGTTGATCAGGCCGCTGACCCGGACGATCTTGCCAGGGTTGACCTGACCACGGCTGTTCGAACTTGTCAACATGGCCGCGGGCGGGTTTGGTCGGCGGATGGTGGCGCGCGATGGCGCGCGATTAAAGCCCATATCCATCAGCTCAGTGATCCGTGCATTGCGGGCAGATGTGGATGAGCCGCCAAAGACGGTGGCGATCACACGTTCCTGCCCACGCTGGGCAGAGGCGACGAGGTTGAATCCGGCAGCGCGAGTATACCCTGTTTTGATGCCGTCACCACCTGCATAGCTGTCCAGCCAGCGGCGGTTCGTGTGACGCACGGTGGCGATGCCTGCATCAGCAGAACGACGGGAGAAGAGATTGTAGTATTGCGGGAAATCATAGATCACATGGCGCCCGAGTACGGACATATCCCGCGCTGTGGACAGGTGTCCGGATTGTGTGAGACCATGTGCATTGCGGAAATTGGTGTTACGCATGCCCATGGCGCGCGCGGTGCGGTTCATGCGTGTGGCAAATGCCTCTTCTGAGCCAGAAATCGCTTCGCCGATGGCAGTCGCCGCGTCATTGGCCGATTTGACGGCGGCGGCACGCAGCAGAAAACGCAGGCGGATGGTCTGGCCAGAGCGTAGCCCCAGCTTTGAGGGCGGCTCTGACGCGGCAAGACGGCTGATACGCACGGGCGTATCAAGCGTGATCTCACCACGCTCGATGGCCTGGAACGCCACATAGAGTGTCATCATTTTGGTCAGCGATGCAGGGTGCAACTGCGTGTCAGCATTGCGTGAATGCAAGACCTCGCCGGTGCGCGCATCCATCACCATCGCCGCATAGGGTGCAGCGGTCGACCGCATTGGCGCGACAAGCAAAGATACCAAAAATACACAAAGAAATAGCCCGTGGAGGGCCCACTGTCCCGTACGACTAGTCACGTCGCTTGCCTCTTTTTCTGCCTCAGTGACCCCGAATTTTTCCGGTGGCCTTATTCTTATGATGTGACGCTAGCACAAGTCATGTTCTCGGAAAATACCCTAAATTCAAAGACTTTCGGCGCGTTTATCGTGCGCTTTGTCAATATCTAGTGAGCTGGCTTAACGGGTGCGCTAGATGATTGATTTGCACCCCCTTCGTACTCATTTTCCGATTGTGATTTGATGGGGTTTTCATGTGGCACCTGTGCCTTATATATAACGCCAACCCAACAAGGCGTACCGAATGCTGGCAGAGTTTTACATGATGGCTGAGAAAGAAGGCGATGGCGACGGTGACGTCGGCGTCGCGCTTGAGACCAAGCCAAAAACAAAACGCCCGCCGATGTATAAGGTTTTGATCCTGAACGATGATTTCACGCCGATGGAATTCGTGGTGCATGTGTTGGAGCGCTTCTTTGGCCTGTCCCATGCGCAAGCCTTTGAGCTGATGCTGACCGTCCATAAGAAGGGCGTTGCTGTCGTAGGCGTCTTCAGCCACGAGATCGCTGAGACGAAAGTCGCCCAAGTGATGGATTTTGCGCAGCGCCATCAACATCCATTACAATGCACGATGGAGAAGGAATAGCGCGCCGCCGCTGTTCGCCTAAAGATGTCCCAATCCCGCCTTAGCACCGCTCTTTCAGACGGCTTGATTGCGTTGCCATCCGGCAACATTGCGGTGATGCGGCCGCCTGCGACCTATGATGTGTCGGCTTTGCCGCGCGGGCAAACGCAGATCGTACATGGGTTCTTTCCTGATGTGGCGGCTTGGCAATCGGGTGGGTATGCGGTCAATCAAGCTTTGCCAGAGGTTGCTGTGGCGATCGTCGTTGTTCCACGTGCCAAAGCATTGGCACGTGCGATGGTCGCCGAGGCATGCGCCAAAGCAGACTTCATCATCATCGACGGGCAAAAAACAGATGGTGTTGATAGCCTGTTCAAGGCATGTCGAAAAGCGTTGGGCGATCTGGCGTCGGTGACAAAGGGCCACGGGCGGATATTCTGGTTTGCGGCCACCGATGCTTTTGCGGAATGGGCCGCCCCTGCGTCAGAAAAAGGTCCGCACGGCTATTTTACGACAGCAGGTGTATTCTCTGACGGCGCGGTTGATGCGGGGTCAGCTTTGTTGGCCGAGTCACTGCCCGGCAAACTGCCAGCGCGTATGGCCGACTTGGGTGCTGGCTGGGGCTATCTTGCAGGCCCCATCCTCGCACGGGATGGCGTGAAGGCGTTGGACATGATTGAAGCAGAGGCCTTGTCGGTTGAATGCGCCAAGCGCAATGTCAGTGACGCGCGTGCGGTATGCCATTGGGCCGATGCCACCCGGTTTGAGGGGGAGGCTTACGACGGTATTGTCATGAACCCGCCGTTTCATACCAGCCGTGCTTCTGATCCTGGTCTGGGCCGGGCCTTCATTCAGGCTGCAGCCCGCCTGTTGGCCCCACATGGTAAGCTTTGGATGGTCGCGAACCGCCATTTGCCTTATGAGGCAACACTGACTGAATGTTTCCGCAATGTGGACATGATCGCCAGCAATGGTGCATTCAAAGTGTTCCATGCCAACCGGCCGCTCCGCTGAGCGGACCAAGGGAGAATTCTGATGTCGTTTTCGATTTCCGGAAAGACTGCGATTGTGACCGGTGCCGCCAATGGCGTTGGCCTGGCGGTTGGGCGCCACTTTGTGAAGATGGGCGCGAATGTGGTTTTCGCGGATATGGACGAAAAGGCCCTGTGCCATGAGATCGGTGAAGAGGCGGACAAGGAAGAGAACATCCGCGTTTTTGCGGGTGATCTGCGCAAGAAACTGACGATTGCGAATTTGCTGTCTGCGACCATTGATGCGTTTGAACGGGTGGATATTCTGGTCAACGCCTCACGCCAGGTGATGGCGACTGACCCGCTTGATCCCGATGACAACTCGGTTGAAGAGCTGTTGCAGCAAAACGCTATGACGGCCTTGCGGGTCAGCCAGGCTGTGGCGCGTCGCATGATCAAGCAGGCCGATGGTGCGACGGGTGAGCCGATTGGATCCATCGTTAACCTCAGTTCCATCGCAGCCCGCCGGACCCATCCTGATTTGCTGGCCTATTCGGTCAGTTCTGCGGCCTCTGATCAGATGACCCGATCATTGGCCGTCGCGCTTGCCCCGCATGGTATTCGGGTGAACGCCGTGGCCTTTGGCAGCGTGATGAGCGCGAGTTTGAAGGGATCATTGAAGGACCAAGACGACCTGCGCGAAGCCATCGTCAACAATACCCCGTTGCAGCGCATCGCCAACCCCGGCGAGGTGTCAGATGCGGTACAGTATCTGGCATCAGATGCCTCGGCCTTTGTCACCGGTCAGATCATCACGGTTGATGGCGGGCGTACCTTGCTTGATCCGGCTGCCGTTGCGGCCCACTGATCACTCAGGGTGCACCGCAATGCACTGTGCGACCGCTTGATTTGAGGCTGCTTGGGATTGTGCAAACCGCTCTTCGAGCGACGCCAGCTTTGCGCGTTCAGCATTTAGATCAATGGCCACGGGTGTGACGATTGTATCGGTCCGGGTTTCATCGCAGCGGAACCGGAAAGTATTTCCATCCGCATCTTCGCCCCGGCACGTCTTAGGGATCGTGCGCACTTGTTGTTGCCGGTCCAGCGCATAGCCGCGCGCCAGATTGCCCCGGACCTCGTTGATCAGGTTGCTCAGTACCTTTGTATCGCGGGTGACATTGCTGATGCATTGCTCGCGCGGCGTTGCGCAGGCCGCGACAAGAACAAGAGGAAGGACGATTAAAGCAGGGCGCATGGCTCTCTCCGGTTTTGAACTGGATCATCGTTGCACGATGTCTATGGTGTATAAAGGCAAGGGCAGTATGTTATTCAATATCAGGGGACACAGACCAGGAATGTCAGACGGGTTTGAGGCGGAAAAAAGTAAAGCATCATCATGGTTCCGCACGTTGCGCGACGAGATTGTCGCAGCATTTGAGGGGTTGGAAGACAGCTATCAAGGTGAAGGCGCGGCGGGGCGGTTTGAAGTCACCGAGACCAAGCGGACATCCGATGATGGATCAGACGCGGGCGGCGGTTTGATGTCCGTGATGCGTGGCGGCCGGGTCTTTGAAAAGGTCGGCGTGAATGTCTCGACCGTTTATGGCCAATTGGGTGCGTCGGCGCAAAAGGCGATGGCCGCGCGCGGTGTGCCGGGCATGGCGGATGATCCGCGCTTTTGGGCGTCGGGGATTTCATTGGTGGCGCACATGCAAAACCCGCATGCCCCGGCGGTTCATATGAACACGCGCATGTTCTGGACGCCTCATGCGTGGTGGTTTGGCGGTGGCTCAGATTTGAACCCCTGCATTGAGTATGAAGAGGACACGGCACATTTTCATGCGACCCAGAAAGCCCATCTCGACCCACATGGCGAAGCGCATTACCCAAAGCTGAAAGACTGGGCGGACGAGTATTTCTACATTCCCCACCGCAATCGGGCGCGCGGTGTTGGCGGTATCTTTATGGATGACTACTGCACTGGCGATTGGGCGGCTGATTTCACGCTGACCCAAGATATCGGCAAAGCATTTCTGCCCGCCTATGTTCCGCTTGTTGAAAAGCGCCGGGATACAGCTTGGACAGATGCCGATAAAGACACGCAATTGATCCATCGTGGTCTCTATGCCGAGTATAACCTCGTGTATGACCGCGGGACGAAGTTCGGGCTGGCGACCGGGCACGATGCCAATGCTGTGTTGATGAGCCTGCCGCCATTGGCAAAATGGGTCTGATCTAGTCGACTTTGATAAAGCGCGGACCTTCAATGTCCCGGTCACTTGAGGGGCGGATCTGGCATCAACGCGGGTGGATGCAGGAAGGACGTAGCCAGCGGCCATCTGTGTTATCGCGATGCGTATCATTAAAGGCGAGATGTCTTGTGGCAACCCAATAGCGACCAGCTCGTAGGCACGCGGCGGGGCGACGGCCACGATCACCTGTGCTGACCGCATTGCGCGCAAGCCAGCGGGATATGTTGTGCCCTGTCTGGCACCAAGGGCGGTCACCTCATCTGCTGAGGCCGGGATCAGGAAAATCCACGCCAATAGGAAAAGCAGGCCCGCACGCACGACAGCACGGAAACCATGGTAGGCCAATCGCAATGTGAGCGGTATTTTCAAGCCATATTCCTTATCTGTACAGCTTATCCTAACGCTCTATTGCGGCAAATGTGGGGTCAGGACTTGCGCACGGTGTCGATCATCAACTGCACATTTTCGGGGTCCGCATCCGGTGTGATCCCATGCCCCAGATTGAAGATATGCGGCCCACCAGAAAGAGCATCGCAAATGCGTCGTGTCTCGGACACCAGTGCATCGCCACCCGTGACCATATGCGATGACTTCAGATTGCCCTGCACGCAGCCATCCTTTTGCACATGCTCTGCGACCCAAGCGGCATCAACGCCATCATCCACAGCCACGCAATCGGCGCCGGTTGCGGCATGCACACCTGCATAGTTTGTGCCTGCACCGCGCGGGAACGCAATGACCGGAATGCCCGGGTGCTTTTCTTTCAACGCAGCCGTGATCTGCTGCATCGGCTTGATTGAGTAGTTCACGAAATCTTCGCCCTGCAGCGAGCCTGCCCAGCTATCGAAAAGCTTGACGCATTCGGCACCGGTCGCGATTTGCTTGGACAGATAGGCGATTGTGCCTTCTGTCAAGCGGTCAATAATGCCATCAAAAACGACGCGGTTTTCGGCCTTTAGGGCATGGGCTAAGCCCCTGATCAGGCGTGCCCTGGCCCGCGATCATATAGGTGGCCACAGTCCAGGGTGCCCCTGCAGATCCGATTAGTGTTGTCTCGTCCGGAAGCTCGCGCGATAGGATTTTCACGGTTTCATAAACCGGGTTCAGCGTCTCGTGTATGGCTTCGGTCGGTTTCAGCTTTGCCAGCTCATCGGGGGAGGTGATTGTAGACAGGCGCGGACCCTCGCCGGTTACAAACCACAGATCAGCACCCAGCGCTTGTGGAAGCAGCAAGATATCGGCAAAAAGGATTGCTGCATCAAAGCCATAGCGGCGGATGGGTTGTAGTGTGACTTCGGCCGCCAGTTCTGAATTATAGCATAGCGAAAGGAAGTCACCGGCCTGCGCCCGCGTGGCTTTGTACTCTGGCAGATAGCGCCCGGCCTGCCGCATCATCCAAATCGGGGGGTGGCAAGAGTTTCGCCCGCGAGGGCCCGAAGGATGGTCTTTTGCTGCGCCATGAGGTGTCCTTTTTTGTCGCCTCCGTGGTCCCAATTGCAGAAGATGATGTCAAGGCAGTTGTCAGGCTAGCTTGACACGTCTAACAATCCCAACATGACACGAAATTTGCCGACCGCCGCCTCACCCTTCAACATTGGAACCCGTGGTTCGCCCTTGGCGCTGGCCCAAGCGCACGAAACCCGGTCGCGGCTGATGGCGGCGTTTGATCTGCCCGAAGACGCCTTTGCGATTTGTGTGATCAAGGTAACGGGGGACGCCATTCAAGACCGCCCATTGAAAGAGATTGGCGGCAAGGGTCTGTTCACCCGCGAGATTGAAGAGGCGCTGTTGGATGGCTCTATCGATATCGCGGTGCATTCGATGAAAGACATGCCGGTTGAGCAGCCCGGTGGATTGTTGCTGGACACCTATCTGCCGCGTGAAGATGTGCGCGACGCTTTTGTGTCTTTGACTGCGAAGGGGCTGGATGATCTGGCCGAGGGTGCCACTGTTGGCACATCATCCTTGCGCCGTCGGTCACAACTGCTGGCGAAACGGCCCGACCTGAACATTGTCGAGTTTCGGGGCAATGTGCAGACCCGCCTGAAGAAGCTGTCGGATGGCGTGGCAGAGGCGACGTTTCTGGCGATGGTAAGCCTCAATCGTCTGGATATGCAGGACGTACCGCGCACGGCCCTCGCGCCAGAAGACATGCTGCCAGCCGTGGCGCAGGGTGCCATTGGGATTGAGCGCCGTGGTAACGACAGTCGCGCCGCCGAAATGCTTGAAGCGATACACCATGGCCCTACTGGTCAGCGCTTGGCCGCAGAACGTAGCTTTTTGGCGCATCTGGATGGATCATGCGAGACACCCATTGGTGGCCTGGCAGACCTTGATGGCGGATCAATTCGCCTGCGTGGAGAGATTTTGCGCACCGATGGCACCGAGGTCTATACCGATGATATGGACGGCGTGATCGAAGATGGGGCAGAGATGGGCCGTGCGATGGCGGCCAAGCTGCTGTCACAGGCGGGGCCAGATTTCTTCTGAAACGCGCCGGAATACCCGGCACTCTTTTGCTCTTTAAGCGCTTGGTATCACTTTGCCGGGGTTTAGAATGTTATGCGGATCCAATGCCGCCTTGATGGCCCGCATTGCATCCAGCGCAACCGGGTCTTTGCGCCGTTTCATCGTCTCCAGCTTGGAGACACCAATCCCGTGCTCTGCGCTGAATGAACCGCCAAGATCCTGCACGACGTCTTCAACCGCTTCGACCAGTGCATCCATCACGGCAGGATCATTGCGGCTGATATAGGTGGTGTGATGGATGTTACCGTCGCCAAGATGGGCGACGATCACCTCATCGGCATCTGGATCGATGGCTTTGATGCGTGGGGTCAGTGCCTTTTCGAAGGCCTCAACCCTATCAAGTGGCACAGCGACATCGGTGTTCACAAAAACGCCGCCGAAGAAAGCAACCTCGCCAGCGTCCTCTCGCCGCTTCCATATCTCGCGGCGTTGGCCGTCACTTTGCGCGATGACGGCATCCAGCACCAAGCCGTCTTCCAGCATCGCGCCAAGCGTATCCTCTACCATGCGCACCACGGGAAGGCTGCCATCTTCATTTGGAACGGCATCCTTGGTTTGCGTGGCGGCTACCTCGATCATGATGTTGACGTCATAGTTGGCGTCAAATGGTCTGGTCACGCCGGGAAACAACTGCATGTGTTTGTCGATGTAGCTGCGCGGCATGTACTCAAAGGCTTCAACACCACCACCGGTTTCGTCCTGCAACTGATGCAACAAGGTGAGCGCATCGGGCAAAGACGGCACCGCAACCATGGCCGTCGCATAGGCTTGCGGTTTGGGGCGCAGTTTCAAAACCGCTGCGGTGATGATCCCCAGCGTGCCTTCGGCCCCGATGATCAGGTTTCTCAGATCAAGCCCTGAGTTGTCCTTATGCAGGGCGCTCATCAGGTTCATGATCCGGCCATCCGCCATAACAACCTCCAGCCCGAGGCACAGACCCCGTGTGCTGCCGTAGCGGACGACGTTGGAACCGCCCGCATTGGTTGAAAGCAGCCCACCGATCATCGCTGACCCGCGTGCGCCAAGGGTGAGGGGAAAGATCAAATCATGCTCTTCCGCTGCATCATGCAGGTTGGACAGGATGACGCCTGCGCCAACAGTTGCCGTGCGACCGGCGACGTTGATTTCCGTGATCTCGTTCAATCGTTCGACCGAGAGCATCAGCGCGCCTTCCGCCAAGGTTGCCCCGGTGAGCCCAGTCCGCCCCGACGCCGGGACAACCGGGGTTTTCGTCTCATGCGCGATCTTCATGATGGCCGCGACTTCGGCCGTATTGGACGGGCGCAGAACGGCCAGGGGTGTCGATACATAGGCACCTGTCCAATCTTTGCCGTAGGCCACAGCATCTGCGCCAGTCAGGACATTGGGCTGTCCGATGGCATCAGCAAGTTTTGAGAGAAGTGTCATATAACCTCGAGCGATTGTTCGCCCTACGCTAGACGGAAAGTCCAGAAGCGAAAAGATGCAGCTTTGTTAAGTCGCATGATCTGACTTGTGCAACACGTAAGTCGTGCAAGGCTCGTTGTAGTGTGTCTCTATCCCGCGATAGGTCATGCCAACCCGCTGCATGACTTTGTGTGAGGCGACATTTTTGGGGGCCGCAACCGCAACAACATGATCCACACCGATGGCATCAAAGGCAAATGAGGCAGCGGCCTTACCAGCTTCGGTTGCATAGCCGCGGCCAGTGGCGCTTTTGGTCAGCCGCCAGCCGATCTCGATCTCTGCACCGACTTGATTGGCGACGTTTTGTGCGCAAGCCGCACCAATCACCGTATCGGTGGTGATATCCAAGATGGCCCACCAACTATAGCCAAGCCGATGCCAACGTTCACGGACGCGCGCCACAACTGCGTTGGTTTTTTCCATCGTTTCGGTCACGCCATCACTCAGAAACTCCATAACCTGAGGCTCATTATTGATGGCGTTGAGAGATGGTGCATGGATTGGCGCGAAGGGCTCCAGTCTGAGGCGCGGCGTTCTGATGATTGCGGCAGTGAAGATATCTGTCATGGAATGCAACTTTGCATGTCCAGTGACGGACGAAAAGAACGTGTTTACGTCTTAGAAAGTGGTGGTGGCGTGGGGGAGATTTGAACTCCCGACCTAACGATTATGAGTCGTTCGCTCTAACCAACTGAGCTACCGCGCCAATCCACGAGCGTCCGATTACGCAATGGGGGCTGGGGTGTCAAACCGATTCTGCGATTCCAGCGGGTTAAAACCCACCCGCCTTTAATCATACCGCAGCTCGGTGGCTTTGCCGCGGAAAATTGTATAGGATAGCACCGTGTAGCCCATGATTGTGGGCAGCACGACGCATGTCCCGATCAGGATGATAAACAGGCTTTCCGGCGCGCTGGCTGCATCGTAGATCGTGATTTGTTCGGGCACCACATAGGGGTAGAAACTATAGGCCATGCCCCCGAAAGCCATGATCCACAGCGCTGTGGCGGCCACAAAGGGCAGCCACGAGCGGCGGTCGTCTACAAATGGCATCTTGCGCAACATCGCCCACAGCCAAAAGACAAGCAGTGCTGAGAGGATCGGGAGCGGCGCCAGATAAAGCGCGTCGGGCCAGTTGAACCACTTCTCGAAGATACGCGTGCTGACAAATGGTGTCGCAACCGAGATCGCGCCAATCCCCAGAACAAGGCCCCAGATACCACCTTTGGCCCATTCAACAGCCTTGATTTGCAAGGCGTCAGAGGTTTTGTGGATGACCCATGTTGCGCCGATGAAACTATAACCGACGGTCAGAAAGACAGCCGTCAACAGTGCAAAGCCGACGTTAAGCCAAGTCCATTCCAGCCCCATGACGTACATGCCCAGCATGAAACCTTGGCTGAGTGATGTCATCAAAGAGCCAGTGAAGAACGCGTTGTTCCAAAGGCGCTTATGCGGGGCCGGCGCCTTGGCGCGGAACTCAAACGCGACGCCGCGCAGGATCAGCCCGATCAACATGATCGCGACCGGCAGATAGAGCGCGGTCAGAATGGCCCCATGTGCTGCTGGGAACGCCACCAGCAACAGACCCACCGCCAAAACCAACCAGGTTTCGTTGGCGTCCCAGAATGGCCCGATTGACGCAATCATACGGTCCTTTTCATCATCGGTCGCGAACGGAAACAGCACGCCGACGCCGAGGTCAAAACCGTCCAGCACAACATAGATCAGAATGGACACACCCATCAGTGCTGCGAAGACGAAGGGCAGCCAGATAGCGGGATCACCAAAATAATGCATCTTACTACTCCGCAGGCTGTGTTGTGGGGACCGTAGCTGGCGATGGTGCGATCGACGTGCCGATGCTTTCGCCGCGTGCGGTTTTACGTGCCAGATAGAAGATGACAAAGATGTAGGCCGCCAATAGCGCAGCATAGACCGCGAGGTAGGCAATTAGCGTGGACAGAACCATTGGCGCAGGCACATCGGCTACAGCCTCTTTCGTGGTCATCACGCCCTGAACCAGCCATGGCTGCCGCCCGATCTCGGTGGTGTACCACCCGGCGAGCGTCGCCAGCCATCCGCTGAAACTCATCGCGACAAGTCCATAGAGTACTGGCCTTGGCAGCCCTTCGATGCCGCGCTTACGTCTTAAGATCATATAGGCCGCCGTCCAACTGATGATCAGCATCAACAAACCCGTGCCCACCATGACGCGGAAAGACCAGAAGACCGGGGAAACGCGAGGATGCAGCACCTCACCATCTTCGGTCACAAACTCGTTGAGACCTTTTACCTCGCCGTTCCAGTCGTGGGTCAGAATGAAGGACGCAAGCTTTGGAATGCTGATCTCAAAGTGGTTTTCACGCGCCTCTTGGTCGGGAATCGCAAACAGGATCAGCGGCACGCCGCTATCGGTTTCCCAATTGCCTTCCATCGCGGCCACTTTGGCAGGTTGGAATTCTTTGGTGTTCAACCCGTGCATGTCGCCCACGAAAATCTGCACCGGAATCAGCAGGGCCGCAGCGATGATCGCGGTTTTCATCGCCACGCGCACGCCCTCGGTCCGCCCGCCGATCAGCCAGCGGAAGGCGCTGACACCGGCAATCAGGAAGCTGACGGTCAGGAAGCTTGCCAGCACCATATGGGAAAGACGGTACGGCATGGATGGGTTAAAGATGATCGCGGACCAGTCGGTTGCATGGGCGACACCATCAATCATCTCAAACCCTTGCGGCGTATGCATCCAAGAGTTCAGAACGATGATCCAGAAGGCCGACATCAACGTGCCGAATGCCACCAGAAAAGTGGCCAACGTATGCAACCAGTTCGGCACACGGCTAAAGCCGAACAGCATGATGCCGAGGAAAACGGCCTCAAGGAAGAAGGCGGTCAGCACCTCATATGCTAGCAAGGGTCCGGCAATGTTGCCCACGGTTTCCATGAAACCGGGCCAGTTGGTGCCGAACTGGAATGACATCGTGATGCCCGAGACAACGCCCATCGCAAAAGATAGGGCAAAGATTTTCACCCAGAAGCGATATGCCTCCATCCAGCGTTCTTCGCCGGTGCGGTTGTAGCGCAGTTTGAAGAAAAGCAGCACCCAGCCTAGCGCGATGGTGATGGTTGGGAACAGGATGTGGAAGGAAATGTTAGCCGCAAATTGGATGCGGGACAGAAGTAGTGTTTCAAGTTCCATCAAGAGCCTCAGTTTCCGGGCATTTGTGTCCTTGACCTTAATATAGCTGCACTGCAGCATTGAACATGGGGGTGCGACAGCAAGGCGCGGTGCGTCGGCTGTGGACCGCTTGTGGGCAGTGGCTGAAATGATGCCCAATCGGGCAGGACCGCGCAGTATTGGCTGAGAAGCGCGTTGCTAACGTCAGCGCGAGAACCGCCAGCTTGTGGTCTGGTGATAGGGTTGATCAGCCGTGACCGTGATTGATCCAAAGCCAAGGTGGTTTGGCGCATCGGGCCAGCCTTGTGGTTCGATCACGATCCCCTCGTAGCACGGCTTGCCCGGGCGGCGCGAAGTTGCAGCGTCATGGATTTGCAGACCAGCCTCTGTCGTGGCCAGTGTCATCGTGACACCCGACTGCCCGGTCAACCACAAAACATCGCGCAGCGCCTGCTTTCCATCAGATAGGCAGAAATTGTGATCAAGGGCAGGCGCGCCGATCTGCGGCTTGCTTGTTTCGCGGAAATCCATCTGTGTTCCGGCGACAGAGGCAATCTCGCCGGTTGGGCATGTCCGATCATCAATTGGCAGATAGCGATCTGCCGCGACTTTGAGCGCATGCCCGTCCCATGTTTCCGTCCCGTCGAGGTTCCAATAGATGTGGCTGGCAAAATTCATGCAGGTTGCAGTATCCGTGGTACCATCAATGGTCTTGGTCAGCATGGCGGGTGCGCTGACTTGATAGGTGACACGGATATCACGTTGCCCCGGCAGGCCTGCGATCCCGTCGTTCAGGGTGAGTGCGAGCGTCACGCTGTCGGGCGTTTGTGACGCGACCTGCCAGACCTTGCGGTGCACACCGTCCGCACCGGAATGCAGATGGACCGCATTGTTTTCATTGCGCTCCAGCTCATACATCATGCCGTCCAACCGCACCCGTGCATTACTGATCCGATTGGCGATAGGGCCGACGATGGTGCCAAAATACCCCATCGTTGTTTCATAGTCATGCAACGCATCCGACCCGAGTGAGAGTCCGTGTGCGACACCCGCCAGCCGGACATCCTGAACCATTGCGCCAAAGGTCAGGATGCTGACAGTCAGATCATCCGTCGAGATGGTGACTTTCTCAACGTCCTCGCCGGTTTGCGTTGTTCCAAAGTATGCCACTACAACACCTCCCAGTGCATGCCAGCTGCGGGGATGGTTATCCCTTGCCAATCCTGCGCATGATTGGCGTAGTTAAAGACAAAACGATGCGTCGCCGTATCGCGGATGCGCAAGCCTTCGGGAAGAGCCTCCGTTTTGATGTCCAAGGTGGCGCAGACGCCGCGGATGATCTGGTCGAAGGTCAGGTCATCAGGCCAACCTGCGAGATACCGCAGATTGCTTAGCGCCCATAATTGCGGGTTGGCCGTTGGCCGTCCGGGCAAGCACATCGGCGTTGCCTTCAAGATGTTCAAACCAGTGCACAAATTGGCCGCCATCCTGCAATGAAATGGCATCGTCGGGTGGCATGCTTTCGGTTAGGCTGACGCTGATATCGACGCTGGGCAGGTTTGGGCCAAGCGGTGTCGGGATGCTGAGCTCATCGGTTTTCGTGTCCGTGCGCGGGCCGATCAGGGCGATCCCTTTGAAAGCGGCCAGCGCATGCCGCAATGGATTAGATAGCGCCATGATCCCGGGGGCCATGACTAATTGATACGCCGACAGGTCGTTCGTATCTGGCGGCAAGATGTCGATGTTCAGACCGACCCGCCGCAGCACACGGTACGCAGCAAAGGCAAGCCGGAACATTTCAAAATCTGCGCCTTGCGGCTGCGCGTCCCACGCCCATGCGCTCTCATAATCGAAGATTAGTGCGGCTTGAGCAGGTGAAGCACCAACGTCGGCGAGCTGTTCGATTTCATCGGCCACTTGACGCGCTTCAGCCAATGCAGGCGCTGGCACACTGTCCGGGCGCAAAAGCCCTGCATGCATTTGTTCCTGCGCAAAGGGGGCCTGGCGCCAGCGGAAATAGCACACGGTTTCTGCCCCATGGGCAAAGGCCTCCCAAGCCCAAAGCCGCGCCATCCCGGGCAAGGGGGCTGGGTTGTAGGGTGCCCAGTTGACCGGGCCGGGTTGCTGTTCCATCACCCACAAGCGGCCCTTGCCGACCGCACGGTAGAGATCATGGTGGAAGGCCTGCATATCAGGGTGGCCTTGGCGCAAGAACGCATGTTTGAAGTCGGCGCTCCCTTCCAACCGATCAGACAGGAAGCCAATAGGGTAACTGTCCCAAGAGGCGATATCGAGGTCTGCGCCGACCTTCCAATGATCGAAGGCTGTGATCCGGCCCATGTAGTTGTGGATGAGCGGGGCATCCGAGTGCTTACGGAGTTCATCGGCCTGCGTTTTGTTGAAGGCGATAACCTGATCAGAACTGTAGCGCCGAAAGGCGAGCTGATGGGGGTGGTTTGGTTCTGTGACTGTGAGGTTTGGCAGGTCTATCTGGTCGAAGCTGTCGTATTCCATCGACCAGAATACATTGCCCCAAGCACGGTTCAGCGCGTCGGTGGATTGATACCGCTGCGCCAGCCAGTCCTGGAAGCCCTTGCGGGCGGCATCGGAATAGCTGAGCGTTGTCTCGTGGCAGTCATATTCATTGTCGATCTGCCACGCGGTGATATGCGGGTTCTTACCATAACGTTCGCCCATCAGCCGTGCGATCCGCCGGCATTCGTCGCGATAGCCCAGATGGCTGAAATCATAGTGACGGCGAGAGCCGAACTTGCGGGGTCGTCCCGCTGCGTCGACCGCCAGCATATCCGGGTGTTTGTCGACCATCCAGCGCGGTGGGGTTGCAGTAGGCGTGCTCAGGATGATTTTCAGTCCCGCCGCCCCTAAAACCGCAATCGCGCGATCCAGCCAGTCACATGTCATCGTGCCGGGTGTAGGTTCCATCCGGCTCCAGCCGAATTCACCGATCCGTACCCAAGTCAGGCCCGTGGCAACCATCTGGGCGGCATCATCGGCCCACTGATCCTCTGGCCAGTGTTCGGGGTAGTAACAAACGCCTAGTGTGCGTTTCATAAGCAGGACCTTTTGTTGAGTAGTGCGCCGAGAATGGCAGTGGATCAGAGAATAACCCGATGTTCTGCTTGGCCTATATAACGTGTCTGTGCGCTGAATGTCTTGCCCTGATCCGGCCCTTCAAGCCCGATCGCAGCACTGGTCGCAAACAGCGTATTCAGATCGTCTCCACCGAATGCCGGGCAAGAGGTTTGGCTGGCTGCAAAGCTGAAACTTTCTATGAACGCTCCCTTGGGGTCATAGCCTGCAATCCGTCCAGATCCCCATTGCGCATTCCATAGATTGCCTGCGGCATCAACAACGGCGCCATCGGGGCGAAACGTCGTGCCTTGCAAATCAATATGCAATGTCGGTTCATCGATGGGCCAACCGTCGCCGTCCAAGGGCACCCGCATGATTTGTTGGGTCGGTGTATCGGTGAAATAGGCTGTCTTGCCGTCCGGTGAGAAACAGATGGCGTTCGAAATTGTGATGTCGGTGTAGAGTTTGCGCAGATCGCCTTTGTAGAAACGATAGATCGCCCCCGCGTTCTCCTCGGCGTTGATCCCCATCGTGCCAATCCAAAAACCGCCCTGCGGATCAGCGCGACCGTCATTGGAGCGTGTGACGAGGTCATCGGCCTCAAGCGGTACGACCACATTGTGGTCGCCGGTCGTGATATCGAAATGGCGCAAGGCATTGCTTGTTGCGATCAGCAGCGTGGTTTCAGAGGTCCATCCGGCAGCGCTGACATAGTCGTCAAACTGCCACTGCTTGCCTTTGGTGTGCAAACGTTTGCCAAGAATATCAAACCAGAACAACTGCTTGCGCAAAGGATGCCAGAGCGGCCCTTCACCTAACTGGCATTGTGTTTCATCGAAAATCATGATGCGGCTGCGTCGTAGGCGGCCACCATATCGCGTGCGCGTGCCGCCACGTCAGCCACCGACAGTCCCGGTTTATAGAGCGCAGATCCAATGCCAAACCCATCGGCCGATGCAGCCATCCATTCGGCAAAGTTGTCTGCCCCTGCACCACCAACGGCATAGACTTGGGTGCCAGACGGTAGAATGGCGCGGATCGCTTTGATCCCTTCTGGACCCAGCAGATTGGCTGGAAATATCTTGAGCCCATCGGCGCTAAGCTTTTAGGGCGGTAAAACACTCGGTCGGGGTCATCACGCCGGGCCAGCTTTCCATGCCCGCCGCTTTGGTTGCGACAATCACGCGTTGATCGCAATTGGGCGACACGATCAGCCGCCCACCGACCTGCGCGACACGGCCGACGTCATCAGTCGACAGCACTGTTCCGGCACCAATCAGCGCATCTTTCTGATGTGCATCGACCATGGCCTTAATGCTGTCGAAAGGGTCGGGTGAGTTCAGCGGAACCTCGATCTTCGTGATGCCTGCGTCGATCAAGGCAGCGGCTATAGGAACCGCTTCATCGGGTGTGACACCGCGAAGAATGGCGATCAATGGACGGTCCATGGTTTATCCTTTCAGGCGTCGGCAAGCAGCGGTCAGGCCTGCCAGTGTGATCGTTGCAGCATTCACTTGCGTCGCTGGGGCCGCTTGGGTCGCAAGCGCATCGACATAGAGCTTTGACAGAGTGCTGTTGCCAATCACCGCGATTTGCTGGCCTAACCAGTAGGGCTTTGCGGCAGCCAGTTCTGCCCCGATCAGAAGACCTGACAGCTGCGCGCGGGCTGCGTTTCCTACCATATCGTTCAGCAAACCCTGCGCACGCAGTGCGAAGAGGCGTGCGGCAAGGCGTTCCGGGCGTGCGATCCCCAGATCGAGCCCCTCAGCAAAGGCGGCATCATCCCAGCCATCGGCGGCAATGGAGTGGCGCAAGACCGTGTGCTTTGCAATTGTATCGAACAGTTCGCCCGTCATGAAGGTCTGGAAGCTGACGACCTCATCGGCGCTGATATGCACCCATTTGGTGTGTGTGCCCGGCAGGCAAATCACGCCATCCCAGCCGGGGTTGCGGGCCAGAAAACCGCTGATCTGGGTTTCTTCGCCGCGCATGACGTCTGGTGGGTTTGTCTGTTTAATTCCGGGGATGACGTGAACGGTCAGCGCTGGATGTGTGGTCGGAGCCTGCACCAATCCTTCGGGCAAAGTGCCGGAGGGAACGGTTGCGTAAGGCGCTTCGACCCAGCCTTGCCGCGACCCAACCATGCCGCATGCGATGACCGTGGTTGGGCCTTGTATCCAATCCGCGATGACATCCAGCAGCGCAGGTTCAAAACCATCGCGCGTCAACTTCCCCATGCCCTGATCGGATGTGGCTTCGGCCAGCACAGTACCAGACGCCGACATCGCCCAAGCACGCATGTTGCTGGTGCCCCAATCCACCGCAATCCAATCTGCATTGATGTCTGTGTCTGTCATCCTGTCCCTACCACACCTGCGTCGATTGCCATGGTTTGCCCTGTCATCATAGCGGATGCAGAGGACGCCAAAAACAGGGTTCCTCCGACCATATCTTGAGGCTGCATGAACTCTTGAAGGCACTGTTTTTGCAGGAAGGCGGCTTTCGCCTCGGGCGTGGCCCACATTGTCTCCTGCTTTTCGGTGAGGACCCAACCAGGGGCAATGGCGTTGACGCGGATACCCTTTGGGCCCCATTCCCGGGCCAGCGCACGGGTTATGCCCATGATACCGGCATTTGCGCTGACGTAAGGTGCCATTCCGGCAGAGCCCATCATGTAAGTAATTGAAGAGTAGTTGATTATTGAGCCTTTGGGCGCCATCGCGGCTGCCGCTTTTTGGCAGGCAAAGAAGTACGCTTTGAAGTTGATTGCTTGTTGTGCATCCCAAATGTCTTCGGTGATCTCCATAGCATCATAGCGCATGTCGTTGGCCGCGTTGTTGACAAGCACATTGAGCGGGCCATGTGATGCAACGGCTCGGTCAATGGCAGCGTGCAAGGCCTTGGTGTCAGTGATGTCCCCTTGGATAAAGAGCGGGGCGTCGGTGTATTTCGCCTCCATTGCAGTGGTGAATGCTGTGGCGTCTGACCTATCGATGAAAGCAACCTTTGCACCCTGCGCCAGAAACCCTTCCGTCAGCGCGGCACCAATGCCACTACCGCCGCCAGTGATAAACACAGAGGCCTCTTTGAGATCATGGAAGGTAGCGTTCACAGCCTTGTCCCCTCCAGTACCCACATCCTTTCCGGGAAAGACCACGGCAAGGTCACGCCGTGGCGCATAAGATAGGCCCCCGAAAGCTCCAGTGCGCCTTCTTTCAATGCCGTTGTTCCGCGCGACAAACGATGCAGCGCGTTACGATTTGTCAGATTGACCCGATAGGTCGCGTCAGGTTCCAGCCCGGTCAGACGTAAGGGCCGGGGCGCGATTTGTGCGCTGGTGGTGGCCTTGCCAGCGAAGACAACAAAACGGTCTTTGTCGCGGGCCAGTTGCTGTTCGGCGATCACGGCGGGATCGGCGCTATCAAGACGCAGGATATCCGCAGTCTGCATCCAGTCGCGGTTGTGTTTCCACCAGCTTGTGACCTCTTTCAGCGTTGCGGCCTCGGTCTCATCCAGCTCGCGCGGGTCCATCTCGAACCCCATATGGCGCTGGGCCGCGACCCATGCGCGGAATGAAATATCAAGGTTGCGCCCTGAGGTATGGCAGTGGCGTGGGCCAACGTGGCTGCCGGTGACCGAAAGCGGCAGGAAAAGCGCTGCGTCGTGCTGGATGCGCAAGCGTTCCAACGCATCGTTGCTGTCTGACAGCCAAACCCGTTGCGTGCGTTCCAAAACACCAAAGTCGATACGTCCGCCACCAGAGGCACAGCTTTCGATTTCGACATCAGGAAACTCGGCACGCAGACGGTCAATCAACGCGTAAGAGCCGCGCGTTTGCGCGGCGTCGGGCATCGGCAGCACGCGGTTGTGGTCCCATTTAATGTAGTCGATATGATGGTCGCGCAGGATCGCTGACATGCGCTCATACAGAAAGTCGCGGACTTCCGGCAAGGCCATGTTTAACGCTTTTTGCTGACGTCCGAGCGTTTGATCCTCAGCGCCAAAAACCCAATGTGGGTTGGCGCGGTGAATGTCGCTGTCTTCATTGATCATCTCTGGCTCGAACCAGATGCCAAAGGTCATGCCTAACGCATGCACATGCTCAATCAACGGGTGCAGGCCATCAGGGTACTTGCGGGGGTCGACCGTCCAGTCTGACAGGCTACGTGTGTCGTCGTCGCGGTTGCCGAACCAGCCGTCATCAAGCACGAAACGCTCGGCCCCGAGTTCCGCAGCTTGATCTGCAATGTCTTTCAGGACGGGCAGCTTGTGATCGAAATAAACGGCTTCCCAGCAGTTGTAATGTACCGGACGCGGTGCATCAGGCTTGGGCCATGTCACAACGCGGTCGCGCAAGTGGCGCTGAAAGGCCACGGCGCAGCCGTTCAGCCCGGTATTTGAGTATGAGATGTAGAGCGGGGCTGTTTTGAATTGCGTCGCCGCTTCCGTCTCCATCCGCGCGGCATGGCCCCATTGAATCTGGCGACGCCCGTCTTGGAGTTCCTCGGCGATCATCTTGTGGCCGCCAGACCAGCCGTAGTGGAACGCATATGCTTCGCCTTCGGTGTTCGTTGCCCCGCGGCAGGGGACGATCAGTCCGGGGAAATGCTCGTGGCCGGTGCGCCCGGTGCGGTTCTCGCGATAGCGCATACCGGGTGCCCAAGCGGTCCGCGACAGCTGAAACTCGCCACACCAGCGGCCTGAGACATCAATCATCTCGTCCGAGTGTTGCGGCCCGGGTAGGACCGGCGCCGCAAGCCAGTGCAGGTGGACCGGTCGTGTGGCGTCCAATGTAGTCTGGCAGGTGATGATATGGGTATCGGGGTCGCTGATGAAGCTGACGGTGAGCGTCAGGCCATTGGTTTTGTCTGCGTAGGTGAGTTCCAGCGTGCCGTTCTGTTCGACCTTCTCAAAACAGAACTTGGGCAACAGCGGAGTGCCATCGCTGTCCCTCACGATCAGACCGGGCTGGCCCGGAAAGCTACGGGTGGCCTCGGGGCAGATCGAAAGATCCGGATTCTCGTCCAGCATCCCGCCGGTGACGTCGATCATATGGGCAGCATGCAGCGTGTCGAGGTTTTCCTCGGCAGGTAGGCGTGCGCCCCAATAGACGGCTTCGGGCAGGCGGTCGTTACGGGCCGCCAGAACAAGTGTCTGACGGCCATCGTCGATACGATAGGTTCGATTCATAATTGTTTACTTTACAGCTCCGAGGGTGAGGCCCGCGATAAAGTGTTTCTGCATCAAAAAGAACATGGCGACCGGCGGGAGTGCCGCGACGATCGATCCCGCGCTCATCAGGTGATAGGCGGCACGGAACTGCGAGTTAAACTCGGTAATCCCGGCGGTGACAGGTTGTGCGTCTGGTCCCTGGGTCAGCACGACGGCCCAGAAGTAATCGTTCCAGATGAAGGTAAAGATCAGCACGGCCAGGGCGGCCAGCGCAGGCTTCATCAATGGCAGGACGACATAAAGGAAGATCTTCCACTCGGCGATGCCTTCAACCCGCGCTGCTTCGATCAATGGGAAGGGCAGGGCGCGGATGAAGTTGCGCATGAACAGTGTGCAGAACCCGGTCTGGAAGGCGACGTGGAACAAGACAAGCCCGGTCTTGGTGTCATAGAGGTTCATGCTGACGGTCAGGTCGCGCACAGGCACCATGAGAATTTGGAAGGGGACAAAGTTACCGGCAATGAAGATGAAGAATATCAGCAAATTGCCTTTGAACTTGTACACACCCAGCGCAAAACCAGCCATGCAGGATAGGGCGACCGCACCGATTACGGTCGGAATAGTGATAAATAGCGAGTTCCACAAGTACCGCGGCATGTTCGATTCAAAGAAGACCTTGCCGTAGTTATTGAGTGCCTCAAAGCTGCTGGGGATGCCCCAGTAGTTGCCGTTCACGAAATCGGCCTCAGGCTTGATTGAGAAGTTGGCAACCGCGATCAGTGGCAAAAGCCAGACAATCAACATGATGGGCAGTAGCACCTGGTATGAAATCTGCCACTGGCGCGACGTTTTTGCGAGAGGGGTTGGAAACATCAGTGCGCTCCCTTTTCGTCACGGTACATGGAGTAAAGGAAGTAGGCGATGAACCCGAGCATGATAAAGAACAGGACAACAGCAATGGCGGCGCCAAATCCCATGCGGAACCCAAACTCAGACAGCGATTCCTCAAACATATAGAACGACAAAACACGGGTTGAGCCGAACGGGCCGCCGTTCGTCATCACGCTGATCAGGTCAAACGAGCGTAACGCGCCAATGATAGTGACGACGAACGCGATAAACGTTGCGGGTTTCAGCTGCGGGAGGATGACATACCACAGCATCTTATGCCCCTTGGCCCCGTCCAGGCGGGCGGCTTCGACCTGTTCGGGGTCAACGGCGTTCAGACCGGTGAGGTACAGGATCATGCAGTAGGCGGTCTGCGGCCATAGACCGGCCGCAATGATCCCGTAGGTGGCGAGTGTCGGATCGCCAAGGATGTTTACAGGGCCCGCGCCAAAGATGCCCAGCACAGCGTTCAGCAGCCCCTCGCGTGGCAGGTAGAACCAGCTGAAGACAAGGCCGACAACCACCTGGCTGATGACGAAGGGGAAAAAGAACATTGACTTGTAGAAACGAATGCCCGTCACCGTTTGGTTGAGGAACAACGCGATAAACAAACCTGCAGGGATCGCCAGTAAGTAAAGGACCAGCCATTTGAGGTTGTTCCAGAAGGACACCTGAAACTTGCGGTCCATGTTCTGGTCGCCCCAGCCCAACAGACGCTCATAGTTGGCAGTGCCAACCCATGTCTTTTCACCCAAACCGTCCCATTCGTGGAACGAAATCCAAAAGGACTGGCCGATGGGGATAATCACGTAGACCGCGAAAAAGAGCATCGCCGGTAGCAGGAACAGCCATGGCGTAATCGCAATCTCGTTGCGCTTATACCAGCCTCGATTTGATGCGGCGGTTGCCATGGATTTGTCTCCCCTGCGGACAGCACATGCGAAAAACCTCTGACGGGTCTTGCGGATGGTCTGAGTGGTGGGTTGCGCCCACCAATCACTGGGTGGGCGCGGTAGGGTGGGTTGAAACCCACCTTACATTTTAGTTGTAGATGCGCTGACGTGTCTCTTCGAGGCGGGCCAGGATGTCGTCCAGATTATCCGGGAACACCATGAATTCTTGCAGGCCTTCCATGCCGACAGATGCCATTTCCGCATCGAAGTCACGGTCGAAGAACTGCATGATACCGCCGCCTGCATTGTTTGACAGCATGTCGAAGCCTTGTGCCAGGAACTTGTCATCATCGATGGACGCGTTGGCATTCACTGGCAACTGACCAAGACCAGAACCGCTGTTGATCTCTGTCTGGACTTCAGCAGATGTGACAAAGCGCAAGAATTCTTTCGCTGCGTCCATGTTCTGCGCGCCGGATGCGATGTGGAATGTATCCGTTGGCGCGTCTTCTGCGAAATCGACATCTGCGTTGATGACGGGGAACTGATAGAAGTCCAATTGGTCGTCTGTCAGGCCACCATCACGCATCGCAGCAACCGCAAAGTTACCCATCAGATAAGATGCAGCTTCGCCGTTGACCATAAAGGGCAGGGCTTCCTGCCAGCTGTATGTCTGGTGGTCATCAATGAAGGCACCCATGTCGATCAGTTGACGCCAGTTAGCGAAGGTCTGACGGACGCGATCGTCTGTCCACTCAACTTCGCCACGGGCCAGAGCGATGTGGAAATCATAGCCGTTTGTGCGTGAGTTGATGTAGTCAAACCAGCCGCCAGCTGTCCAAAGGAACTTGGTGCCGATGGTGTAGCACTTTACGCCATTGTCCAGCAGGGTCTGGCAGTTTGCGACTTCTTCTTCCCAGTTGGATGGCTCGGACAGGCCGTACTGGTCGAAGATGTCTTTGCGGTAGTAAACGCCCCATTGGTAGTAGGTGTAAGGCACGCCCCACTGTGCGTCGTCCAATGTCATCGCGCCTTTGGTGGAGGCCAGCGCTTCGAACGCGGGCTCGGCCCAAAGGTCAGAGATGTCGGCAAAGAGACCGGCATCGACGTAGGGACGCATACGGTTGGCCGCGTACCAGTTCACAACGTCAGGTGGGTTTGCACCCAATGCGTTGCGGATCTGTGTCTTCCACGCTTCGCGGTCAACGATTGTCAGGTTGACCTCAAGGTTCGGGTGCATCTCGTCAAAATCGGCGGCAAGGCCTTCCATGACTGCGCGGGGCGCAGGGTTCGACATGTCGGAGATGATGTTCAATTCGCCTGATAGGTCTTGGGCGGTAGCGGTCGACGCAGTAACGCCAGCAGCAACAAACGCCGCAAGCGACGTCTTCAAAATGGAATGCATGGTTTCCTCCCAGTATGCTTCCGTGGTCAAACCGGTTTCATTATTTGAAACTTGGTTTTGGATGTTGATACTAAACCGCGACTCGGCTAGCCTTGTCAACATCTCAAAGCTGCACCGGGGAGGAGACCGGTGTCAAAAGCGCCATTGAGACAAGGGAGGACAGATGGGACGCGTGACCGGAGACGGCACAGTCGGCAAGGCACTGGAAGTGCTTGATCAGGTGGCAGCTTTCGGGCGGCCTGTGCGCTTTAGTGAACTGCTCTCTAAGTCCTCATTTCCCAAGCCGACCCTCTATCGCTTTGTCCAGACGCTGACCAACCAGCAAATGCTGGCCTATGATCCCGAGCGGCAAACATATAGCCCCGGTGTGCGTCTTGTGCGTCTGGCGCATGCTGCGTGGGAACAGTCTACGTTGGCTCCGGTGGCCCGGCCGCATATTGATACGCTAAGCAATGCAGTGGGTGAAACAGTGCACCTTGCGCAGTTGGATCACGCACAGGTGCTTTACATTGACAAACGCAATGCGGGCTTACCGGTCGAGATGTACAGTCAGGCTGGTAAGGTCGGTCCGGCCTATTGCACGGGCGTTGGTAAGGTGATGTTGGCGTTTCTTGATGACGACACCGCAAAGACGGTCATCGAACAGCAGTCATTTCATGTCTTTACCGAGCACACGCTTGATAGTGCCGATGCGCTGCGCGGTGAATTGGCAGACATTCGCCAGAACGGCTACGGTTTTGACCGCGAAGAGCATGAGCCAGGCATCATTTGTGTCGCTATGCCGATCCTAACGGACACTGGCCGCGTGTTGGGGGCCTTGTCGGTCACCAGCACCACCAGCCGCACGAACCTGGCCGGATTAGAGGCCTTTGTGCCGATCCTGAAAGAAACGGCAGATAAGATTACGCGGGACGCCCAGAACTGGAGCTTCCCCGACTACAACACAAAAGAAACAACGGGGATTTAAGCCATGTCAGGTGTCACGCTGAACAAGGTCATCAAGCGCTACGGTGAAGTGCAAGTCATTCATGGCGTCGATCTGGAGATCGCCGATGGTGAGTTTTGCGTCTTCGTCGGTCCATCAGGCTGCGGTAAGTCCACGCTCTTGCGCATGGTCGCCGGTCTCGAAGAAACGACCGAAGGATCGATGCATATCGGCGAGCGTGATGTGACCCGCATGGACCCGTCCGAACGTGGCGTGGCGATGGTATTCCAGACCTACGCTCTTTATCCGCACATGACGGTGAAGGACAACATGGGGTTCGGCCTGAAGATGAATGGCCACCCCAAGTCTGAGATTGATGAGAAAGTGGCTGAAGCCACCCGTATTCTGAAGCTTGAGCCGTATCTGGATCGCAAGCCAGCTGCGCTTTCTGGGGGCAGCGTCAGCGTGTATCCATTGGGCGTGCGATTGTGCGTGGGCCTGAGGTTTTCCTGTTCGACGAACCCCTTTCCAACCTTGACGCAGAATTGCGGGTTGAAATGCGGGTTGAGATCGCGCGTCTGCACAAGGAGATCGGTGCGACGATGATCTATGTAACTCACGATCAGGTCGAGGCGATGACGCTGGCCGACAAAATCGTTGTGCTGCGTCTTGGCGTGATTGAACAGGTCGGTGCCCCGATGGACCTCTACCGTGATCCAGATAACAAGTTTGTTGCGGGCTTCATCGGATCACCTGCGATGAATTTTGTGAACGGCAGCGTCAAGGGCGGAGCCGTCGTGGCGCCGGGCCTTGCCAAGACATATGACGGTATGATCAACGCAGCCTACGAGGGCAAAGCGCTCAGCGTAGGCGCACGCCCCGAACACATCATCATTGACCCGGCAGGCGATTCCCATACGGTCGAAATGACAGAGAGCCTTGGTGGTGTATCTTTCGCTTATCTGACCAGCGCCAGTGGCGAGCGGATCGTGGTTGAAGAGCGCGGCGATGTGCGCAGTGAAGAGGGCGCAAAGGTCGGGCTTGAGGTTGAAGCAAGCCGGATCTACCTGTTTGACGCCGAAACCGAGCAGCGCATTCGGACGTAAAGCCAACCAGGCATTCCAAATGAAAAGGCCCGCGAGATTGCGGGCCTTTCTTTGTTCATCGCTTGCCGTAGTAGAGGCCGACCACATGTTCAGCTTGCGCAAAGAACAGCCAGCGCAGCGTCAGCACCCCCGCAATATGGCTGAGTACGGCCAGCACAGCGAGCGTATGACTAAATGGCAATAATAGCAGCACGACAGGCAACACAAAGGCCAGTCCGATTGTAATGATCCGCAACTGATCGGCGTGTTTGCGCCCCACCTGATGGATGAACTCGCGCATCAGATAATTGGTACCGGTATGAGGTGGCTCAAACGCGCGGACCTTGCCGATGTGACCGAGGCCCGTTGCGCTTGCCATGTCGGTGCCAGAGGCTTGGAACCGCGTGTCGCCTGAACCCCACGCAAAGACTTGCAGAATACCACCGGCAATCAGCAAAATGGCGGCGATACCAATCTGCCCCGATAGCAAAGCGCCGCCGCCGACGGACAACAGAAGATACATGGCTTAGCGTCGTCCAATGCCGCCAGCGCGGCACCGTCTTCATTTGCGTGTATATCATTGATGTGGTGAAGACGACACCAAGGGAGGCGACACCGCCGATAATGCCAACCAGTGTCAGGCGCGTGCCCGCAAAAACCAGACCTGCCCCGTAGATCGCCATGACGATCAGCGCGAATACCGCACAGACGCCTTCACGGCTAAGCCAACTGGTTTTCCATTGGCTGAAGGCTTTGACCGCACGTTCAGGATGGCCAAGGTGGAAGGTCGAGGCGATCAAGCCACCAACGGCCAGCAGATAAGCGATGGTGAACCAGATGAACGCGCTCATGCCCGTTGGTACCAGCGCCCCAAGGCCCAGCCAGAACAGCAGGCCGAAACCGAGGCCGGAAAACGTATTGAAAATAATAACAGAAGCTGCGGGATGCATTACTTTGCTCCTCCGGGCAGGGATGAGAGGGCTTTATCGAGCCAGCCAACAAAGCCTTTGCCGTCGCTTGCAACGGGTTCAAGGTAAGGGGCCAGTACGTCGAATTCAGGCATTTCGTCCTTGGGGCGTGGTGGTAGATATTTGTTGACGGGCTTGGTGCCTTGTTCGGGCATCAGATCAAACCCGCCGCGTTCCGCGACCAGTTTGGAGACGTCGCTTTCTGCATCGCCCAAGTCACCAAAGTGCCGTGCGCCCGCTGGGCAGGTCCGCACGCAGGCGGGTTGGCGGTCTTCTTCGGGCAGGTTTTCATTGTAGATGCGGTCCACACAGAGGGTACATTTCTTCATCACACCTTCTTTAGCGTCCAATTCGCGCGCGCCATAAGGGCAAGCCCAAGCGCAAAGGCCGCATCCGATGCAGTCGCGTTCATTGACCAGGACGATGCCGTCTTCCGCCCGTTTATAGCTGGCTCCGGTGGGGCAGACGATCACGCAAGGCGCGTCTTCGCAATGCAGGCAGGATTTGGGGAAGTGGATGAGCTGCGCTTCGCCTTGGGCTTACTGCACCTCGTAGGAATGGACTCTGTTCAGGAAGGTGCCCGATGGGTTCGCCCCATAGGCCTGTTGGTCCGACAATGGCGCACCGTAGTTTTCGGTACTCCAGCCTTTGCAGGATACCACGCAGGCATGGCAGCCCACGCAGGTATCAAGGTCGATCACAAGGCCAAGTTTCTTGGCGGAGGGTGGGGGAGTTGGGTCATGCTGTGGCCCTTTCGATGAATGCTGGCGTTAGCTGGCCAATCGGTTCTTCTTTCTCGGCATCCCATGTGGCGATGAACCAAATGAAACTGCCAAGTGTGAGTGTGACAAAGGCTGCGATGAGCATCAGAACTTGCCGGTTGGTCATTGTGCGGGCTCCGCGTCGCTGCGTGTGGCAATCGCGATAGCGGCGGCGATGAGACCAAAGCCAGAGAGAATACTCAGCCATTTCTCGAATTTGGATCCCAGCGCCGCAACAAGCCGCGATGCAAAGGCGCCCATGGCAAGCAGGATGGCGCCGTCGATGATGAGATATGTAACCCCGAGGATCGCGACTTGCGGCAAAACCGAGATGGTTGGATCAATGAACTGCGGGAACAGGGCGGCAAAGAAAACAACCGCATAGGGGTTGGCCGCGGACGTCATGAAACCCCGGCGAAACAAGGCACGCCCCGATGGCGTGGGCTTTGCGCCCGCCGGGCGGGTTGCATCGCGGATCATGCGAATACCCATCCAGATCAGATAGGCGACACCGGCCCATTTGATCACCGTAAACGCGTTGGCTGACAGAGCGACAATGCTGGCAAGGCCAAAACCCGCGATGATGATCTGGATGGCATTGGCACTCAGGTCGCCTGCCATGATCGGCATCGCCCTCTTAAGCCCATGCTGCATGGAACTGCCGATAAACAGCAACTGGCTGGGACCAGGGGGATGCGCGAAGAAGATCAGAACCGTACCAAGGTAGATGAGGTATGTCTCGATGCTCATTTGCCCACCTTCCAGTCCAGCTCTATCGGCCCTTTGCCGACGGGCGATTTGACCGCAGGCATCGCAGGCTGGGCCTCGTTCGGCACATCCGATTTTTCAATCTTCACGCGCAGGTCGAACCACGCGGCTTGACCTGTGACCGGGTCGGAGTTCGCCCAACGCAGCCCGTCGCCTTTGGGTGGCAGCAACTCATGGATCAGATGGTTCAATAGGAAGCCCTTGGTCGCCTCAGTCGCACCTTCGTCCAGCGCCCACGCGCCTTTGCGTTTGCCGATGGCGTTCCATGTCCAAACCGTGTTGGCGTTTAGTGAGGCTTGATGCGCGACTGGCACAACGATGGAGCCATGAGTCGAGCTGACCTTGGCCCAGTCCCCATCCTCAAACCCATTCGCCTCCCAGATTTTGGTCGGGACGTAGAGCGGGTTGTGGCCATGAATCTGACGCAGCCATGCGTTCTGCGTCCCCCAAGAATGGTACATCGCCATGGGACGCTGGGTCAGCGCATGAACGGGGTACTCATCCAGATCAACGCCATCATCCTCCAAGGCGCCATACCAGATTGGCAGCGGGTCCATTGTCCGCTTCAGCCGTTCGCGCAGGTGTTCGGGTGGTTGCCGCTCACCAATGCCTTCGGCGGCCGCCTGAAACTTGCGCAGTGGTTCGACGTAAAGCTGGAAGATATAGGGCTGGACCGCGTCGTAAAAACCCATCTTCACGGCCCACTCTTGGTAATCCATACTGAAAGGTTTGTAATAGGCGGCGTTCTCGGGGACGTGTTCCAGCCAGAACCCACCGTTGTCGATGTAGTCTTGGATTTGGTTGGGGTTCACGTCACCTCGTCCGCCCTGCGGGCCGTTCTCGCCTTTGCGGAAACCAGCCAGAGGGCCGACGCCGGGGCGGCGGATGTGGTTGGTGATATAGTCGGCGTAGTCTTGGTATTTCTGGCTGCCATCCTCGTTCACAAAACCGGGCATGCCGAGGCGCGCGCCGAGATCACAAAGCACTGATTGGAAACCGCGGACATCACGGTCAGGCTCCACCACCGGCCAGCGGATCGCATCGGCCACGCCGTCCGCTTCGCAGATAGGGCGGTCGAGCAGTGAGATACAGTCGTGCCGCTCCAGATAGGTCGTGTCTGGCAGGACGAGGTCGGCGTAGGCCACCATCTCAGATGAATAGGCATCGGAATAGATAATGTTGGGGATCACATAGTCGCCGTTCTCGTCCTTGTCGGTCAGCATCTTGTGCACGCCACCGACATTCATGGACGAATTCCATGACATATTCGCCATATACATAAACAGCGTGTCGATCTTGTAGGGCACGCCTGCATGGGCGTTCGAGATCACCATATGCATCAGCCCATGGGCGGACATCGGGTTTTCCCAAGAATAGGCTTTGTCGATCCGTTTTGGGTTGCCCTCATCGTCCAGCAGCAGGTCTTCGGGGCCATGCGTATAGCCAAGGTGCGGGCCGTCGAGCGCTGCACCGGGCGTGACTTTGCCGTGTGGTTTGGGGTGGGCTGTCGCGGGCTTGGGGTAGGGCGGTTTGAACCGCATGCCACCCGGGACTTCCACGGAGCCGAGGATGATTTGCAGCGTGTGCAGCGCACGGCAGGTCTGGAAGCCGTTGGAGTGGGCCGAGATGCCGCGCATCGCGTGGAAGGACACGGGACGACCGACCATTTTGTCGTGTTTCTTGCCGCGGAAGTCGGTCCACGGGCGGTCCAGTTCAAACGCCTCATCGAAGGCAACACGCGCAAGATCGGCAGTAATGGCGCGGATACGATCGGCAGGGATGCCGCAGCGTTCGGCCACGGCCTCGGGCGCATAATCGTCTGAGAGGTAACGGTCGGCCATCTGATGGAATACCGGGCGATGAGTGACGCCTTTGGCGCGGTAGGTGGCCGACAGATCAGGTTCAACGCCTTGACCGTTCCATGGGGCCAGTTGCCCGGTGCGCCGGTCGATGACCTGTGGTTGACCGTCTTCGTCGCGCAGGAACAGGCCGAACTGCTCTGATTTTGGGTCTTCGTTAACGAGAACGGAGGCGTTGGTAAATCGCGCCAGATAATCCAGATCGACCTTCCCGGCTTTCATCAGGCAGTGCACCATTGCTAGGATGAATAGGCCATCTGTGCCGGGCGTGATCCCAACCCAATCGTCAGCCACAGCATTATAGCCCGTGCGGATCGGATTCACGCCGATCATGCGCGCGCCGCGCGCCTTCAGCTTGCCAATGCCCATCTTGATGGGGTTGCTGTCGTGGTCTTCGGCCACGCCGAAGAGCATGAACAGTTTGGTGCGTTCCCAATCGGGCTGACCAAATTCCCAGAACGCGCCGCCCATGGTGTAGATGCCGGCGGCGGCCATATTCACCGAACAGAATCCGCCGTGGGCCGCAAAGTTTGGCGTCCCGAACCCTTGCGCCCAGAAGCCCGTAAAGGATTGCGACTGGTCGCGCCCTGTAAAGAACGCCAGCTTTTCGGGGTGCTTTTCGCGGATGGGCTTCAGCAGATCCGTCGCCATGGTCAACGCTTCGTCCCATGAAATCTCTTCAAACTCGCCCGATCCGCGCGGGCCGACGCGCTTCAACGGCGCGCGCAGCCGCGATGGTGCGTTGTGCTGCATGATCCCCGCGCTGCCCTTGGCGCAAAGCACGCCTTGATTCACCGGGTGATCCTTATTGCCTTCAATATAGGCGACCTTGCCATCCTTCATATGTACGTTGATCCCGCAGCGGCAGGCACACATGTAACAGGTCGTTTTGCGGACCTCATCCGAGACCTTGGGCGACGTATCAAGCTGTGGCTGATCAAGTGACATTTGGCTTACCTTTCGGGCGGCTATTAGGTGAGGAAGTAAACCCCGGATAGGATGACGGTTGCAATGAAAATGGTCTGGACAATGATCAGCGCGATAGCTGAACCGCCCACGGCAAGAACCTGTTTGAGGTTGGTTTTCATACCAACGGCGGCGATCGCCGTCAGCAAGAGCCAGCGGGACGCGGTGGACATCAGATCGGCGACCACTGTGGGAATGAAGCCAAAGGAGTTGAGCGTCGCCAGCACCAGAAAGCCCACCACGAAGCTTGGAATGATAGGGGGGCGTTCGCCATCGGTGTCAGGTGTCGCAAAGCTGCGGATCACGAGGGCCGCGATGATTACAACAGGGGCCAGCATCGACACGCGGATGAGCTTGACCAATGTGGCGGTATCCCCAACGCTTTCAGAGATCGAAAACCCCGCGCCGACAACCTGCGCCACATCATGAATGGTCCCGCCCAAGAAGACACCGGCGGCGAGGTCCGACAGATCCAGCAAATTGACGATGACGGGATAGGCGATCATCGCGATGGTGGACAGAACGGTTACACCCATCACTGTGAAAAGCAGACGTTGCTCTGAGCGTTCATCCTTGGGCAGGATCGCGGCGATGGCCAAGGCGGCGGAGGCGCCACAAATAGCGACCGATCCAGCAGTCAGCAGTGAAAACCGCCATTTTGCGCCGAAAAACCGGCCAATCAAAAGACCAAAGCCAATCGTCGCGACGACAGCGCCTACGATGAGCAACACAATTGGCAGGCCCAATTGTGCGGTCAGTTCAAAGCTGATCCGTGCGCCCAACAATGCGATGCCAAGGCGCAGCAAGGTCCGTGCGGAAAAACCGATACCGGGGACGGTTTTGCCCTCTTCGCCTAAGAATGACAAAGCAATGCCGAGCAGCAACGCCAGCAGCATGGCAGGTGTCGCATAGTGTTCGGCAAGCCATTGTGCTGTGATCGCGGTCATGCCCGCGACAACAACGCCTGGGAACAGGTCTTTACTGCGATCTTTCAGGGCATCCATGTTCATGCCATCACCGTGCGTGTCATGCTTGCCATGGCCAAGATACACAAGAGCGTCAGGCAGACGGGTTTGTAGTACGGGGCGAAGGTGGGATTGAATAACCGTTGGCCCAGCATCACGCCAATCGTGGTCGGGATCGCCAACGCTAGGCCACGTGCCACTGCGGTGCTGTTCATCACGCCGAAGTACAGCAGCGTGATCATGGAGGTGAGCGAGCTGATAAACAGAAACAGGACCAATGCCGCCCTCATCTTGTTCGCTGAAGCGTTTTGTGACAGCACATAAATGGCAATCACCATCCCGCCCACACTGGCGATGCCGGTCGCGACACCGGCCGTAAAGCCCGACCCATAGAGCCCGAGCTTGGTGGCAAGAAATGGTAGCCTGATCTTGGCAAGTTGCGTGATCGCCAGTGCGATAATCAGGACCAAGGCGAGCAGCTTGCTGGTGTCGGGTGAAACCGCCGTTGTCAGCATCAGGCCAAAAGGCACGCCAATCGTCGATCCGATAACAAGGCCCCAGACAACCCCACGGTCTGCTTCCGCCCAACCGCCCCTGGCCATGAGTATCGATGCTGACATCTCAAGCCACCAGCAAATGGGGATCAGTTGCACAGGCGGCAAGATGATTACGGCGCTGGCCATGACGATAGCCGATAGTGCAAAGCCTGAAAAACCCCGGACAATACCGGCCAAGATCACGATCACAGTCAGGATTGAGAATTCTCGGGCGGTCAGATCCACAGCGGTGAGCAGGCTTTCCAGCATTCAACGCCCCTCTGCGATCAAGGCAAGGGCATCGCGGGCGATTTGTTTCTCCTCGTCGGCGGCGATGACATGCACCGGGACGTCGCCAAAACATGCGAGCAGTTCCATGATCCGATCGCGGATCGGGGCCGCATTCTCGCCAATGCCACCGGTAAAGGCGACGGCATCAAGGCCACCCATTGCAACAACGGCTGACCCCGCATGACGCGCGGCCCAGTAGCAGAAATGCTCTACTGCGAATTTGGCGTCGTCGTCGTTGCGTTCCAACAAGGTCTTCATATTGTTGTCGCCTAAACAAGCGCTTGCAGGCCGGAATTCTTGTTCAGCATCCGGTCCGTCTCATCCTCGCCCAGCGACTTGGACATGCGCAGCACAGCGGCACCGTCGATGTCACCGGAACGCGTGCCCATCGTCAGACCTGACAGCGGCGAATACCCCATCGACGTCGCGATGGATTTGCCATTGTGGATCGCGCAAAGGCTGGCGCCGTTGCCAAGGTGGAACGCAAGAAGGTGTTCCGGCAGCGCCTTGCCGAAATCAGCGACCATGTTGGCGTAAGACAACCCATGAAAACCGTACCGGCGGATGCCCGCATCATGATGCGTTTGCGGGATGGCGTAGCGCGTCGCAACCTCTGGATTGGTGGCGTGAAAGGCCGTCCCAAAGCTGCAATACTGTGGCAGATCTGGTGCCATATCCTTTAATGCGTACACACCTGCGAGGTTGTTGGGATTGTGTAGCGGTGCAAGGGGGATCACGCTTTCGATGGTGGCGATCACGGGCGGACGCAGCCGTGCAGGTTGGGTCATCACGGCCCCACCATGTACGATACGATGTGCAGCGGCGGCGAAAGACGACAGTGGGAAACCGGCGTCCGCCAAGGCTGCCAACATCAATTCGAGCGCATGGGCGTGGTCGCGGGTCTCGACCGGGGAGGTCGTGTCGCCCAGCTTCAGTTCCCCGGATGTCCCAAGGTTCGTCACGCGGCCCGAAATGACAGAGCCAAGCGCTTCGTCAAAAACCTCGATTTTCAGCGAGGAGGAGCCCGCGTTTAGCACCAGGATCATTTTGGCAAACCGCAACTGATGGCGGCAAGGGCCGCTGATGCGATCCGCGCTGCTGGTGGGTCGGCGCGTGAGGTGAGCAGGATCGGCACCTTCGCGCCGGTGACAACGCCAGCAGCACAGCCACCGGTCAGGTAGACAAAAGCTTTGAACAGCGCGTTGCCCGATACGATATCCGGCACAATGATCGCGTCTGCCTGACCCGCAACAGGATCGTCGCTTAATTTCTTTGTGGCGACAGCCTCGGGTGACATGATCAGATCAAGCGCCAATGGCCCTGAAACATCGCTGCTTACCACATTTTCGCGCGCCCAATCTGCAAGCGCGCGCCCATCAACAGAGCTTGGCACGGATGGGATGATGCTTTCAGTCGCTGATAGGATCGCAATCTTGGGGCGAGCGTTGCCTAATTTGTTCAGCAGTTTTTCCACCTCGATGATCGCAGACTGCCGGGTTGCAAGATCAGGGGAGACATTGACTGCGGCGTCAGAGATCAGGATCGGCTTGCCGCCGTCCGGGTGTGAAATGTGGAAGATATGCACAAACCGATTGCCGGTGCGCAGCCCTGCATCGCGGCTAACGGCGGATTTCATGAAGACGTCGGTGTGCAACTGCCCCTTCATCAGAACGTCAGCTTCGCCAGCGCCGCAAAGGGCCGCTGCTGTTTGGCCTGCTTCTTCCTCACCCGTTGTATCGTGCAGAGCGTAGCCTGAGATATCCCAATCCAGTTTGGCCGCCTCGGCGCGGATCATATCGGCTTCACCGACAAAGACAGGCACCATGATGCCTGCTTTCGTCGCATCTTCAGCCGCCTCCATGGGCAAGGGCGCGTAGGCGCGGGCAATCGCGACCCGTGGCGCGCCATAGGTCTGCGCACGGGCGATCAAATCTGCAGGCGCTTGCGCCGTGCGGGGAGAGAGGAAAGGTGAGGTCATATTACATCCTTAAAACGACGCGAAGCAGGCCCAGAACAGAGAGGGTTAGAAGCAGCATCACCGCAAACCGTCGGAATGTCGAAGGGGAAGCGGAGAGAAATTGTCGACTGCCGAGCCAAATCCCCAAGCCGAGGATCGGAAAGGCCATTGCCAGCGCTTTTACCGTGTCCCATGTCACCAAACCGCCTGCCCAAAGCCAGGGCAGTGTGATCAGGTCGAGCCCGGTCAGATAGACGATCATGGTCGCGCGAAAAACCGCGGCTTCCATCGGTTGTGCTGACATGAATGCGGCGACGGGCAACCCGCCGATTCCGGCGCTGTTGCAAGCCCCAGAAATGACGCCCACACCGCCGTGGCCAAGCGGGCCAATGCGGGTTTTGAGTGTCCAACCGGTCAGCAAGACCAGTGACAGAACAAGAATGATCGCTGAGATGGTGATCCGAGCCGTTTCCTCGCCCACTGAAAGGATCACACTGACCGAGAACGGCAGCGCGATGGCCGCCCCCAACAGCAGCCAAAGCACGCGACGCCAGTCCACATGACCGCGAATGCCGCGGGCTTGAAAGACTGTCATCAACACTTCGCATGCAAAGACCACCGGGATGAGAGGGAGTGGGTTTGTCACAAGGGCCGCGAAAGCGATGAAGATCGCCGAGAACCCAAAACCCGAATAGCCCCGGACATAGGCGGCCCCAAGCAAAGCAAATGCTAGGGCCGCCGCCGTGCCGGGGCCAAGGTCGAATAGCAAGCTTATTCAGCTGCCATGTCGGATGCGTCGATACCGGCCACTTCGACAGGTTTCTTCATCGCGTCACGGCGGAACGGCTCACCTAGTTCTTGGTTCAGGATAACTTCGATCAACGTGGTTTTGTTGTTCTCCATCTGATCCTTGATTGCTTGGTTCAGCACCTCGGTCAGCTCGTCCATGGAACGGGCTTCAACACCTTTCAGGCCACATGCATTGGCGATGCCAGCGTAGGACACCTGTGTGTCCAGCTCTGTCCCGACGAAGTTGTCGTTGAACCACAGCGTCGAGTTCCGCTTTTCAGCACCCCACTGGTAGTTGCGGAACACGATCTGTGTGATGGCGGGCCATTCACGGCGACCGATTGCCGTCAGCTCGTTTACAGAGATACCGAATGCGCCGTCACCTGCGAAACCAATTACAGGCACGTCGCGCTGACCGATCTTCGCACCGATAATCGCTGGCAGACCATAGCCACATGGACCAAAGAGGCCGGGTGCAAGGTACTTACGCCCGGTTGGGAAGCTTGGGTAAGCGTTACCAATCGCGCAGTTGTTGCCGATGTCGGAGGAGATGATCGCATCCTCAGGCATTGCAGCCTGAATAGCGCGCCATGCCATGCGCGGGGACATCCAGTCAGGGCGGGCGGCGCGTGCGCGTTCGTTCCATGTGGTGCCCGGATCATCCTGTTCGTGATCAAGCGAGGTCAGTTCCTGCGCCCAAGCCGATTTGGTTTGTGCGATTGTGTTCTTACGCTCTGCGCGGCCCGCGTCGCCTGCGGTATCCGCCAGTTGTGCGGTGATTCCAGTGGCAACCTTTGCCGCATCGCCCACGATACCCACAGTGACCTTCTTGGTCAGGCCAATACGGTCAGGGTTGATGTCGACTTGAATGATCTTGGCGTTTGTGGGCCAGTAATCAATGCCATAGCCGGGCAATGTGGAGAAGGGGTTCAAACGTGTGCCCAATGCCAGAACAACGTCAGCTTTGCTGATCAGCTCCATACCAGCCTTGGACCCGTTGTAGCCCAAAGGACCTGCAAACAGCGGGTGGTTGCCGGGGAATGCGTCGTTGTGCTGGTAGCCGACACAGACAGGTGCATCGAGCTTTTCAGCCAGAACGCGGGAGGCTTCGATGCCACCCTCGGCCAAAACAACGCCAGCGCCGTTCAGGATGACCGGGAATTTGGCGGTGGAGAGCATTTCAGCAGCCGCAGTGATGGAGTCTGTCCCACCGGGCGAGACCTCAAAATTGATCGGCGCTGGAATTTCGATATCGACCACTTGAGTCCAGAAATCGCGAGGGATGTTGATCTGGGCCGGGCCGGACAACCGGTGCGCCTTGGAAATCACGCGTGCCAGCACTTCGCAAATGCGTGTCGGGTCGCGGACTTCTTCCTGATAAGCCACACAGTCAGCGAACAGGTTCATCTGTTCCATTTCCTGGAAACCACCTTGGCCGATGGTCTTGTTGGCCGCTTGTGGCGTGACCAGCAAACAAGGTGTGTGGTTCCAGTACGCGGTCTTCACAGATGTGACGAAGTTCGTAATGCCAGGACCGTTTTGCGCGATCATCATCGACATTTCGCCAGTTGCACGCGTGTAGCCGTCGGCCATCATACCAGCGGTCATTTCGTGGGCGCAGTCCCAGAAGGTGATGCCAGCTTTTGGGAAAATGTCAGAGATTGGCATCATGGCAGAGCCGATGATCCCGAATGCGTTACGGATGCCGTGTGCTTGGAGCGTTTTGACGAAGGCTTCTTCGGTAGTCATCTTCATGGCGGTGGGTCCTTCCCTAAAATTCCATAGAAAACGGGGGCGCAGAATCCCCCCTTTTGCTGCGCTGACATTAAGTTCGGCAACCCATTGGCGTTAGGTCCAGTTGATCATCGTTCTTATTGCCAGTGACATTTTTTTTGAGACGCATGGTCTCAAAAATCAGTTATTCTGGATTGCGTTCGCAATCAAGCGAATTCCCTCAGAGATGCGCGAAGCCGGGATCGAAGAATAGGCCAGTCTGAGATAATTGTTTGGTGGGTCTTCACCTGCAAAAAACGGCGCCCCGGGTTCGACCAAGACGCTATCGCCCTGTAAACGTTCAGCAAGACGCCGTGTATCAACACCATCCGGTGCTTTGAGCCAGACCGAGGAACCACCGTATGTCCCCTGACCCGCAATGGTCAGCCCATGTTCGCCCAGTGCGTTGACCATGACCTGCCGCCGCTCATGATATGTTTTGCTCATGCGCCGGACGAGCGCGTCGTAATGTCCCAAGGATAGGTAGTAGCTGAGCGTGCGCTGAATATGGCCAGGTGAATGGCGCAGAACAGTCGCGCGCAGTGCGCGGGCCTCGCGGATGAACGGCGCTGGTCCGACCAGATAGCCAAGGCGCAAACCGGGGAACAAGGATTTGGAGAAGGAGCCAACGTAAATCACCCGGCCGTTCTTATCGAGCGATTTCAAAGACGGGGATGGGGATTTCAGAAATGACATCTCAAATTCATAATCATCTTCCACAATCACGAAATCCTCGGTTTCAGCTTTCTCTAAAAGGGCCTGGCGTCGCTCAAGTGGCATTGTTGCCGCCGTGGGGCATTGGTGGCTTGGCGTAGTGAAGACGACATCTGTTTGGTCCGGCAAATCGTGCGGCGGCAGCCCGTCATGATCCACGGGTATTACGCTGAGTTGGCAACGGGACTGTGTCAGGATGGTACGGAGTGCCGGATAGCAAGGATCCTCGATTGCGGCCCGACGTCGGCTGTTCAAAAGAACCTGTGCTGAAAGCCACAGCGCATTCTGCGCGCCCATTGTGATCAGAATCTCCTCGGGGTTGGCTAGGATACCCCGGCGCGGCAAGGTCTGACGAGCAATGAAATCGACCAATTGCGGATCATCGCCATCAAAATAGTCAGATGTGAGGGCGCTGAAGTCCCGCATCCCTAAAGCACGTAATGCGCATAGCCGCCAGTTGGCGCTGTCAAAGAGCGTCTTGTCGGCTTGGCCGTAAATAAACTGATAGCGGTGGTCGGCCCAATTCGCTGGTTTATTAAGGCTTAGTCCCGGCGTGAAACGTTGTCCGATGGTCCGCGCCCAGTCGACTGTGCCTGCATTAAAGCGCTGCGCGGGAAAGGCGGGGGGTTCGGGCGCGTTGTCCGATACAAAGTACCCCGATCTGCCGCGCGATGTCAGATAGTCATCCGCGACCAGCTCTGTATAGGCCAAAGTCACGGTGATCCTGCTCACACCCAGATGGGACGCCATCTTGCGCGATGATGGCAGCCGTTCGCCCGGACGGAACCGCCCCGCAAGAATACCCTGTGCAACCATCTGTTGGATACGCGCCTGCAGCGTACCTTCGGCAGAGGGATCGAGGAAGAATGTTTCAACTGAGATGGACATAGTCTGGCCCTATTTTGAGTGCCAGACTGGACCTAAGTCTCTGTGACTTCAAGCCATGCTGTCTTGTGGCAAGAATTATGTCCAGCAACGTGCAGATTCCCGCGACGGAAACATGGGTGTAGCCCGTTTCATAAGCATAGCTTGTCGGAGACGGATGATGAAACTGCTGCAGATCGCCTTTATCGCTGGGCTTGGTCTTACTTGCCTCGCAACTGTTGCCACGTCCAAGACGCTGCACGCGCCTTGCGAGGTGTCGGCGCAGGAACTGGTCGTCCCTGCGCCAACCCGTTTTTAGCCCAAGACGCGGGTGATCGCTTCGTCAACGGCAGCTGTGACCTGGTTGAGGTCATCTGCTGTCGCCACCAACGCGGGTGCGAACAACAAGGTATTGTTATAGCCGGGCAATGACCGGTTTGTCGCACCAATGACGATACCCTGCGCCATGCAGTCCGCCACGATGGCGCCGACGTGTTTTTCATCAACGGGTTCTTTTGTCTTGCGGTCCTTCACCAACTCAGCACCCGCAAACAGGCCCATGCCGCGCACGTCGCCGATCCACTTATGCTTTTCCATCAGCGCGTGCAGGTTGCCTTGCAGGTGCTCGCCCATCGCGACAGAGTTTCCGCGCAGATCTTCTTCCTCGATAATCTTCATGTTTTCGATCGCGGCAGCAGGGCCGCCGGTGCACCCACCGAAGGTCGAGATATCGCGGAAGTAGCCAAGGTGGTCCGTCTCATCCTTGAACATGTCAAAGACGCGATTTGTTGTGACGCAGCAGGAAATCGCCGCATAGCCTGAGGCCACGCCTTTCGCCATTGTCACGATGTCAGGCTGGACGCCGAATTGCTGATAACCAAACCATGTCCCGGTCCGTCCGATCCCGCAAACCACTTCATCGATATGCAGTAGAATATCATACTTCTTGCAAATCTCCTGAACACGCTCCCAGTACCCCTTTGGCGGGACGATGATGCCACCACCCGCAGTAATCGGCTCAAGGCACAACGCGCCGATGGTGTCGGCACCTTCTGCCAAAATCACGTCTTCAATCGCCTGAGCGGCCTTCGCGCCGTACTCTTCGCCAAGACTGCCGTCCTGTGAACGATACTCCATACAATGTGGCACACGCACAAAGCCCGGCGTGAAAGGCCCGTACTGCGCGTTGCGCTCGTCCTGACCGCCCGCAGACATTGTCGCGATGGTGGAGCCGTGGTAGTCACGTTCGCGGTAGAGGATTTTTTGTTTCTTTCCGCCATAGTGTTTGTGGCTGATCTGGCGGACCATCTTGAATGCCTTTTCATTCGCCTCTGAGCCAGAGTTGGCATAATAGACTCGGTCCAGACCGGGCATCTTGTCGATCAGCATCTCGGCAAATTGTGCGCCGGGGATTGTCGCTTAGCGGTGCCGCCGAAGAAGCACATCTTGGTGACGGCATCCGAGATGGCTTTGCCGATCCTTTCGCGGCCATAGCCGACGTTTACCGTCCAGACACCACCAGATACGGCGTCGATATGTTCTTTACCTTTGATATCCCAGACCCGCAGGCCTTTCCCCTCGACGATAATCCGGGGGTCTACTGTTTCATAAGGTTTATGCTGGCTCAGGTGGTGCCAGACATGTGCCCGGTCAGCTTCGATGACAGTCTCGGGATCGTTTGCGAATGTCTGCGTATCCATGTCCGATGCTCCATTTTTGTGCGGGAAAGGGTGTGCGAATCCAAAAACTGCTTTCACCCGGAACTGTCATAACTTGCCTGCAGCTATGGCGATCTCGATAGGGCCAATTCATTTGCAAAAGTATAGCCAGATAGCGCGCTGGAATCAATGAATACAGTGGTGCTGCTCTATTAAGGCGCTGAAAAATAAGATAATCATGCGAGTAGAAGAGTGTGACGCGACATTTTCAACGACGACGGCCCAAATATCCATGATTGACGTGGGCGCATGGATTTCCTTCGGTGGACCTCGACTTGCCGCTTGTCTGAGCATTCAGAAAAGCGCGAGCCCAATCGGACGCCCTTTCAAGGCGCCACATAGTCGGTTGCGCATGTTCGGACTTGGAGCCCAAGAAATTTCATGCTCAGCTATCATTGCAAGGCGGGCAAACCGTCAACACAGGTGGTCCTTAAACCAAGGGCCGCAACATGGGAGAAAAGAATGAATATCAAAAACGCACTTATGGGCGCTGCCGCTGGCGTTGCACTGATGACAGGCACCACCCAAGCTGTTGCCGATGGTCACGGCGAAATCACCGTTGCCTACTTCCTCGAATGGCCAATGCCGTTCCAGTTTGCCAAAGTAAATGGCACATACGACGAAGAGATGGGTGTGACTGTGAACTGGGTCAGCTTTGATTCTGGTACTGCAATGTCAGCCGCTATGGCATCCGGCGATGTACAGATTGCCGTCAGTCAGGGTGTACCACCCTTTGTTGTCGCCGCATCCGCCGGTCAAGACCTTCAGATCCTAGACGTGGCTGTATCTTACGCTGAGAACGACAACTGCGTTGTATCCTCAGGCCTTGAGATCGACAAAGACAGCGCAGACGAACTTGCTGGTAAGAAAGTCGCTGTCCCGCTTGGTACGGCCGCACACTATGGCTTCCTGCGCCAGATGGATCACTTCGGTGTCGATCTTGCGTCGCTTGACGTTGTGGATATGGCACCAGCGGAAGGCGCTGCTGCTTTGGCGCAGGGGCAGGTCGATATGTCTTGCGGCTGGGGTGGTGCGCTGCGCCGCATGAAAGAGCACGGCAACGTGCTTCTGACGGGCGCTGAGAAAGAAGCGCTGGGCATTCTGGTGTTTGATGTGACATCCGCACCTGCAGGTTTCGTTGCTGAAAACCCGGAGCTGGTTGCGAAGTTCCTTGAGGTGACAGCCGCAGCAAACGCGTCTTGGAACGATGGTTCGGGCGTTGCAGAGATGCTGCCCGTGATCGCAAACGACGCTGGTATGGATGAAGATGCAACTGCGGAAACAATGGCAACATTCGTGTTCCCTGATGTTCCAACGCAGTTGTCCGAAGCATGGCTTGGTGGTGCTGCACCGGCCTTCATGAAGGGTGTAGCCGACGTATTCGTCGAATCCGGCTCGATCGCATCATCGCTGGACAGCTATGAAGGCGCTGTGAACGCTGGCCCACTGCAGGCCGTCAACGACATGTAACTGCAAGTACTGGCGCGTAGGAAACTGCGCGCCAGTCCTCCATTCTTTATCGTGAAAATCCCTGACGATCCGCTAGGGATTTTCAGGGGAAACAATGGGATAAGCCATGTCAGGGTTACAAATAGATAAGCTATCGATGCGCTTTGACCTGCCAAATGGGTCGTCGGTGCAAGCGTTGAAGGACGTCTCTCTCGATCTTAAGGCAGGTGAGCTGCTGTCGGTCTTGGGGCCCTCGGGCTGCGGGAAGACAACGCTTTTGAATATCGTTGCGGGCTTTCTGGCCCCAACCGATGGGAACATCATTCTCAATGGGCACACGGTCACGGGACCTGACGCCGAACGCGGCATGGTGTTCCAGCAAGGCGCCTTGTTTGAGTGGATGAGCGTACGGGAAAACGTAGGCTTTGGACCATCAATGAAGGGCATGCCCAAGGCCGAAAAGGTCGAGATTGTAGACCACTTGCTGGATGTCGTGGGTTTGCAGGACTTCAAGGAAAAGGCCGTATACGAATTGTCGGGCGGTATGCAACAGCGCGTTGCCTTGGCCCGTTGCCTTGCAAATGAGCCTGATGTGATCTTGATGGACGAACCGCTGGGTGCGCTCGATGCGTTGACCCGCGAAAAAATGCAGGGTCTGGTCCTGAAGCTTTGGAAAGAGACAGGCAAGACGATCATTCTGATCACGCACTCAGTGGAAGAGGCCCTTCTTTTGGGCGAACGCTTGATTGTTATGGCACCGCGTCCTGGTCGTATTCATACAGAATACCGTCTGCCTTTTGCAGAGATGGGCGTCGGTCAGGATCTGCGCGAAGTCAAGAAGCATCCAAAATTCGGTGAAACACGCGAGGAAATCCTCGGGATGATCTGGGACATGGAAGAAGAAATCATGGGCCGGGCGGAGGACGCATAATGGAACTTTTGGGAAATCTCTGGTCCGAGCTCTGGGCCGTTTTGGTAACGCTCTTTGCAGCGGCACCTTATGTCATCGGTTACATTCTGATCATCCTGTTGATGATGGTGATCTGGAGTGGTGTGAAGCGCCTGCTGACGCCGAAACACGACTATGGATCGCTCAAAACGGTGACCTTTGGCGATGAAAGCGCGGTGACATCGAACACGGCTGCATCGGTTGTTTCGATTGTTTTGATCTTCGTTCTTTGGGGCGCGTTCACTGGTTCCAAGCTCTTGCCGGGCTTCATGCACGCGCCGGGCCCCTTCATCGGTGATGGTAGCTTTGAATACACCATCACGACGCCAGCGGGCGATAGCGACAATGCAACTGTTTCGGTTGTTGTGCACCCCACCGGCGAAGAGGTGGATGCGCCAGAAGTAGCTGACGGCGATGGCATTGCAAAGAATGATGCAGTGGCAATTCCTGTCTATCGTAGTGAGCTTCTACGTGTGGACCGCAATGACGAAATGGGCCGCGATGAAGAGACCTTTATCACAGCTGTTGATGGCCAGGCGATTGCGCCGGGTGGGTCTGTTGATATCGCATTCGGACGCGTGGCCATGTCTGACAAGGGGACACTGAACATCATCCCATCGACCGGCATTCAGATGGAGCCGATCTGGTTGCCAGCACCCGAAGCCGTATGGAGCCGACTGAGCGAAATCGCGACCGTGGGTTATCGTAACTCGACATTGGCCGAACACCTTGGCTACTCGTTGTTCCGCGTAATCGTGGGCTTCTTTCTGGGGGCGTTGGTCGGGATTCCGCTGGGTTATGCGATGGGCCTGTCCAACTGGTTCCGGGGGTGGTTTGACCCGATTGTGGAATTCATGCGTCCTGTACCGCCGCTTGCGCTGATCCCGCTCGTGATCATCTGGGCCGGTATTGGTGAGGTGGGCAAGATCATCCTGCTGTTCCTCGCAGCTCTTTGGATCATGGCGATTGCTGCCCGTTCTGGAGTGTCTGGCGTCCGGATTTCCAAGGTGCATGCCGCTTACAGTCTGGGGGCCTCAAAGTGGCAGATCATGCGCCATGTCATCATTCCCAACTCGTTGCCTGAAATCTTCACAGGCGCACGGGTTGCGATGGGTGTATGCTGGGGCACTGTGGTTGCCGCCGAACTTGTCGCGGCGGAAAAGGGTGCTGGCATGATGATCATGGTGGCTTCGAAATTCCAAAGCACAGATATCGTTCTGATGGGGATTGTCCTGATTGGCATCATCGGTTTCAGCATTGATATGCTGATGCGCCAGGCCGAAAAATGGCTGGTGCCTTGGAAGGGCAAGGGCTAAGCGCCCGCCCTCAAATCATCAGGCGACAAATGATACGCCTTCCCGAAGCCCCCGTTTAGGTGGGCTTCGGTTGTTTTGAGGCGGTACATCTGAAAATCGGCGAAATCGTAGTAGAGCTTTGCTTTGGGAATGGCGGTAAGCCATGCTGTTTTCAGCGTAGCCTTGTCTGTCATTTCTGCCTTGCAAATCAAGGTCATACGTGGATGGGTGAGGGGGTCGCCTTTACCCTCCGGTTCGCCGATCAAAGCGGCGCAAGCGGGGTCAGCGTGGATCGCCTGCGTGTGCAGTGAGAGGGTGGAAATAAGGCTGAGCATTACCCCCTCATGCCAGATCATCGCGACACGGGCGACATAGGGGGCACCCTGGTGGGTGACAGCCAACGCGCCATAGCGTGTCTGGGCCAGTAGGTCTTGCGCCAGCCTGCGTGCATCATCATCGGTGGGGTTGATGGGGTCACGTTTGGCCATCAGGCGAGGTTGTCCGCTGGGCAGTTGCGAAAGGCTGTTATCGCGGGGCCGATCCCGGTCAAATCGAATCCAAGCGTTGTTTCGCCCAGCATCGCATAGGCGCGGCTGTTGAACTCTAACCCGTTGAGGACATTGCCAAACCCGCGGTCTTTGACGGTGATGCTGCGGCCATCGGGGCTGATGATATGGCGGTCGGTCTGGATGCTGATGGGGCGGTCATCGGCGAAGGCCATGCCGAAGACAGGCTCGCCCGGCCAGCGGCCCTCGGGCAGGGTGACTGTGATGGTGTATTCGGTGATCGCGGGGTCGTAGGTGACCGTGATATCGCCGGTCGCGGACATGTCGGTCAGGGTGCAGATCGGGCTCGCCGAAAACTCCCACGCGGCGGCGGGGGAGGCGAGGATGAGGAAGGCGAGAGCAGTGCGCATGAGTGGGATGTAGGGGGATCGGCGCGGCGGGCAAGCAACGTGCTGTGGAGTGGTAACGCGGCGCGGGCAGGGCAGCCACAGAATCGCCCGTTAATCCTGGGGTTTGTTGGGATGAGCGGCGTATGCAATGCGTACACAAGCCGTACACAACCTGTATGTACGCGGTGTACGGTTTTGGGGGTTAAAGGGGCGTGCGGTGGATGTGTGAATGTGGCGTTAAGGTTTTTGGGGTGGCGTGGTGTGAGTGGAACCCGCCAATGCGTGCGGGTGTTGGTTTCGCCCACCCTACGGTTCCTAGACGAGCGGGAAACTAAAAAGGGTGCGAAGCATTGTCGAATAGCTATGTTTTGCGTCATCCAGCAATTCGGGAGTGTAAGCCTCTGAGTAGCAGCCCAGCTCCTTTGACGTTCTTACTTTGTCTGGATGCACCCAGCCGTTACGTTTGCGCCTAAGTGTGTGCAATTGGAACTGCAGGTCATCCTCCAGACCGGACGCGTCTATCAAATCTGCGAACGTCATTCTTTCGTGGCCAAGTTCAGACTGTAGATAGGTTTCACAGGTCGACGCTGCCAAAATTATTGTCGAAATATCTGCGCCAGAAGTGAAGCAAGTGTGCGCTTCGTAGGACATCAGCGTCGCCCACTCAGAAATTACGTAGCCGCCCAACAAAAGTCGTTCTTCTTCCTGGTTACACCACTCATACCTCTCAGCAGGCGTCACCTCTTCTTCCCACCATACCGCGACTTCCCGCCGCGCATGCCCCCACGCCCGCCGGTGCTCCGCCCAGATGCTTTCTGCGCGTCATCCACCACCCTGTCCACGGCCTGCTGTCGCGCCAGCGGGTCGTCTGCAACCGTCAGTTCCACAGTTTCCAGCCGTTTCACCTCGTCCCGTAGTCTTGCGGCCTCTTCGAATTCGAGGTTCTCGGCCGCTTTACGCATGTCGGTGCGTAGCCCGTCCAATACGGCCTGTAGGTTGGCCCCGGCCATGGGTTTGTCGACTTTCGCAGTAACCCGGTTCATGTCGACGTCGCCTTTGTAGAGGCTTAGCGAGGATATCCTCGACGTTCTTTTTGACCGTCTGTGGCGTGATCCCGTGTTCTTCGTTATAGGCCATCTGCTTGGCTCGGCGGCGGTTGGTCTCTTTGATTGCCCGCTCCATCGAACCGGTGATGCGGTCGGCGTACATGATCACGCGCCCTTCGGCGTTTCGCGCCGCACGACCGACGGTTTGCACCAGCGACGTCTCAGAACGCAGGAAGCCTTCCTTGTCGGCGTCGAGGATGGCCACCAGCCCACATTCGGGGATGTCGAGCCCCTCGCGCAGCAGGTTGATCCCTATGAGGACATCGAAAGCACCCAAGCGCAGGTCACGCAGGATTTCGATACGCTCAATCGTGTCGATGTCGGAGTGCATGTAGCGGACCTTGATGCCCTGTTCGTGCATGTATTCGGTCAGGTCTTCGGCCATGCGTTTGGTCAGGGTCGTGACCAGCGTGCGATAGCCGTCGGCGGCGACCTTGCGGACCTCATCCAGCAGGTCGTCAACTTGCATATCGACAGGGCGAATTTCGATCTCGGGGTCGATCAGGCCGGTGGGGCGGATGATTTGTTCGGTGAAGACACCGCCTGCCTGTTCCAGCTCCCACGCTGCTGGCGTGGCCGAGACGAAGACCGATTGCGGGCGCATGGCGTCCCATTCTTCGAATTTCAGGGGTCGGTTATCCATGCAGGACGGCAGGCGGAACCCGTGTTCGGCCAATGTGAACTTGCGCCGATAGTCGCCTTTGTACATGCCGCCGATTTGGGGGACGGAGACGTGGCTTTCGTCCGCGAAGACGATGGCATTGTCGGGGATGAATTCGAAAAGGGTAGGGGGCGGTTCGCCGGGTGCACGGCCCGTCAGGTAGCGCGAGTAGTTTTCGATGCCGTTGCAGACGCCGGTCGCCTCGAGCATTTCGAGGTCGAAGTTGCAGCGCTGTTCGAGGCGCTGCGCTTCCAGCAGTTTGCCTTCGCCCACCAATTGGTCGAGGCGGATGCGCAGTTCCTTTTTGATGCCAATGATGGCCTGCTGCATCGTGGGGCGCGGTGTGACGTAGTGGCTGTTGGCGTAGATGCGGACCTTTTCAAAGGTGTCGGTTTTATCGCCTGTCAGCGGGTCGAACTCGGTGATATTTTCCAGCTCTTCGCCAAAGAAAGACAGCTTCCATGCGCGATCATCCAGGTGAGCGGGCCAGATTTCCAAGCTATCGCCGCGCACCCGGAATGTGCCGCGTTGGAAGGCCTGGTCGTTGCGCCGGTATTGCTGGGCGATCAGGTCGGCCATGATCTTGCGCTGATCGTATTCGCGCCCGATGTGAAGGTCTTGCGTCATGGCGCCGTAGGTTTCGACCGAGCCGATGCCGTAGATGCAGGAGACTGAGGCGACGATGATCACGTCGTCGCGTTCGAGCAGTGCGCGGGTGGCCGAGTGGCGCATCCGGTCGATCTGTTCGTTGATCTGGCTCTCTTTCTCGATGTAAGTGTCGGAGCGCGCAACGTAGGCTTCGGGTTGGTAGTAGTCGTAGTAAGAGACAAAGTACTCGACGGCGTTGTCGGGGAAGAACCCTTTGAACTCGCCATAGAGCTGGGCCGCCAAGGTTTTGTTCGGGGCAAGAATGATCGCCGGGCGCTGCGTTTCCTCGATCATCTTCGCCATCGTGAAGGTTTTGCCAGTGCCGGTGGCACCCAGCAGCACCTGATCACGTTCGCCGTTCATGATGCCTTCGGAGAGCTCTTTGATCGCCTGTGGCTGGTCCCCTGCCGGTGCGAATTCGGTTTGCAGCACGAACTGCTTGCCACCCTCCAGCTTTTCGCGGGTTTTGACGTCAGGGGCGGGGTTGGACAGATAGTGGTGAGCGTCGGTAGCAGCGTCAGCCATGGCGAGGATCCTTTGGGGTACTGCTATATTTGACGCGTTTGGATGGGGGTTCAAGGGCGACTGCTGACAGGATGTGTCAGTAGGGTGTCGTCCGGTCAGACCTCGGCGAGATCAAGAAATGCGCCAAGATATGGGTCCGTGCGGTCTGTCTGATTGGTCATGAGAGATCGATGGAAATCTTGTTCGAATAGAGGACGGCACCCCAGCGTATCAGCCGCAGTGGATCAGCCTCGATTGCTGGGGCGTAGACTGCTGCGCGGCGCGTGATCCGTTGTTTGAATTCAGCTATCGCGGGGTCAGGCTGTGCGGCGCTGAAAGCTGCCGCGAACTCGGCCGCCGGGTCTGCCCGATACCCTTTGGGGTCGATGAAGCGGGGTCCTTGCGCTGTGTCGATGATGTTGCCAAAGTGCAAATCTCCATGGATCACAACCTCGGGCGGCATCGTATCAACCAAAACGTCAAACGCGGACTTGGCCCGCGCGAAATCGGCACTTTGCGCAGTGTTCTTGAGGCGTGGTGCAAAACCGTCAAATCGTTTCTGAACGCGCCAGTTCAAGCGCTGAATCAGGGCCATCCGTCTGAATTTAGCCTTGGAAAGAGAAGATGCGACCTGAGCTAGAAGTCTTTCAGCCCGTGCTTCGTTGCCTCGTGCAACCAGCATATCAAGGGTCGGCCCCTCTAACCATGACAGCAGCATGGCGCGGCGCAATGGGCTGACGCGCAAAAGCTTGACGCCAATCCCGTCAGGCAGCCCTCGCAAGAACGGGATTGACCCGCCCTCTGACCCAAATTTGCGGTTGAGCTTGAGAACGGCCAGCCCATCAGCGGCGTTCACTTTATATACCACCCGGTCAGCCGTGTGTTTGAGGGGTGAAGCGTCCAGTGTCAGCTGCCAACGCGCAGCGACCATTTCAGCCCGGTTGATCATGTCCTGTTTGGCTTGCTGCACGTTGCGCTCTCCCATGCTGACATGGGCGTTTTCTGCGAACGCCATGCTAAAGACAAGGGGTGCCGGAACGCCGGACATGGGCGAGGCGAAACAATAGCAGGTCATTTTCGGCTTACGGGCTGTTATCGCGAGAGATTGAATTTCATCTTGCCGTTTGATCGTGCTAGGTGTGCCAGAGTGACCGGGTTGGGCTTGTAGTTTCGCATGTATCGATGTGTTTTCGCAGTTGTTCTGACAATTTTTGGCAGCATCGCAGCAGCTGATGCGGATATCTCGTTTCAGTCCCCTTCCGGCAATATCCGTTGCGATATGTCGCGCGATGCGCCGCTGGCTGTCCGTTGTGACCTAGGCGTTGACCAGCAAACCTACACGCGTCGTCCTGCCACGTGTCAGGGGCGTTGGGGTACCTCATTCGGCCTGAATCAAACGGGCGTCGGCGGATTAATCTGTGTGACGGATACTAACGCCGCCCCAGAAGGGCGCCGCGTCCTGCCCTATGGACGACGCGCCATCCTTGATGGGATCACCTGTCGTTCAGAACGCACTGGGGTCACCTGCACCAATCTCGAAGGTGGCGGGTTTGAAGTGCGTCGCGCCGAACAGCGGGTGTTTTGACCCTACCCACCTGTTGACCTTTGCACGATGATGCCGCACGTCATATTGGACATCACCCAAAAAAGGCACACCCCATGTCCGACCATATTGACCCTGCCAAACTTGACCGTCTTGCCGAAGTGGCTGTGCGCACCGGTGTAAACCTGCAACCGGGGCAAGATTTGGTGATTACGGCACCGATGGCGGCCCTCGATCTCGTGCGCCTGATTGCCGTCCATGCCTATAAGGCTTAGCGCGGGCATTGTGACCCCCTTCTTCAATGATGATGCGATCACGCTGGCGCGCTATGAGCATGCGCCGGATGAAAGTTTTGATCGCGCCCCGGAATGGCTGTTTGAGGGGATGGCAGCGGCCTTCAAGGGCGGTGCGGCGCGGATGGCGATCACGGGCGACGACCCAATGCTCCTGGCTGCGCAAGACCCTGAAAAGGTTGCCCGATTGAGTAAGGCGACCTCGATTGCCGCAAAACCTGCAATGAACCCGATTGTGGGGTTTGAAGTTAATTGGAATATCGTGGCCTATCCTGGGGCGGCTTGGGCGGCCAAAGTGTACCCCGATCTGCCGGTGGACGAGGCGCAGGGCAAGTTGATGGATGCCATCTATGCAGCATCCCGTTTGGATGGCGATGATCCTGTGGCGAATTGGGCAACCCATACGGCTACGTTGAAAGAGCGGGTGAACTGGCTGAACGCGCAGGATTTTGCGGCATTGCACTACACCGGACCGGGCACAGACCTGCATTTGGGTTTGGCGGATGGCCATATCTGGAAGGGCGGGGCGTCGCCCGCGTTGAATGGTGTGACGTGTCAGCCGAATATCCCGACCGAAGAGGTTTTTACCTGCCCGCATGCCTATAAAGTGGATGGGACTGTTGCAGCGACCAAACCACTCGCCCATCAGGGCAATGTGATTGAGGACATAGCGGTGCGTTTTGAGGCGGGCCGCATCGTAGAGGCGACGGCGAGCAAGGGTGAGGATGTGTTGAACGCCTTGCTCAAAACCGATGATGGTGCGAGCCGGATTGGTGAGGTGGCGCTGGTGCCGCATTCCAGTCCGATCAGCCAGTCTGGGACGCTGTTTTACAACACGCTTTTTGATGAGAATGCGTCGTGCCATATCGCGTTGGGGCAATGCTATGCCGATACGATTGAAGGTGGGTCTGAGCTCTCGCCTGAACAGTTGAAGCAAAAGGGTGGCAATCAGAGTATCATCCATGTGGATTGGATGATGGGATCTGATGCGGTGGATATTGATGGGATCACAAAAACGGGTGAGCGTGTGCCTGTGATGCGGGGCGGTGAATGGGCGTGAGGGCGCCAGAGTTTTCAAAAACTCTGGGCCAAAATCTTGGAAGATTTTGCCGGTGACCCCCTCTCATGCTTGCGCAACCAACTCATTTTGCACATATAGAGTGCAGCCAAGGGAGATGCAGCCATGCGCGCAAGAATCTATAAGCCCGCCAAAACCGCCATGTCCTCTGGCACGGCTAAGACGAAGCATTGGGTGCTGGAACATGTGGCTGAGACCGCGCGCGAGGTTGACCCTTTGATGGGTTGGACATCGTCCTCGGATACCCAGGCACAGGTTAAGCTTGCGTTCGATACAAAGGAAGCGGCGCTTGAGTATGCCCGCGAGAATGGAATTGACGCGGTGGTGCGCGAACCCAAGTCACGCAAGGCCAATATCCGGCCCGGCGGCTATGGTGAAAATTTTGCCACAAACCGTCGTGGGGCGTGGACACACTGAGATGTTCTATTTTCCCTTGCCAAACCTAACACTTGCAAGCCATACACGCGCCCGTGCGGTCCGATAGCTCAACTGGATAGAGCAGCTGACTTCTAATCAGCAGGTTCAGGGTTCGAGTCCTTGTCGGATCGCCATATGAATAAGGGGATTTGCGAGCTGAGAGCGTTGTGTCAAATGCTTCTCAAGTGTTCCACAATTCACTCCTTTGGCAATGTGCCTGCTCCGCTCCCGGACATATCCCGAGGTCGTGTTGACATGCGCGTGAACCCCAAGGTCACGTAGGCCATCGCATCGGCTCCTTTGTTGCTGGCATCTCGAGAACTTGTGGAGCACCGCGTTCGTATGGTTCTGCTGTCAGCGGAGAACTCAGGCGGGCGCCTGCCAACGACCCAAGGTTAAGCCGAAATCAACACAGCTCACACTCGGGCAGCGCGCAGAACCGGTGACTTTGAACTCAAAGTCGCCCTTGGCCTATTGAATGCCAAAGCGGCCCGGCGTTCCCGCCGGGCCTTCGCATACTAGAGCGTTGGGTAGATTGGAAATCTATCGCAGAGCGCCTCGACTTCGGCGCGCACTTTGGCTTCGACGGCGCCGTTGTTGTCTTCGCCGTTGGCCGCCAGACCTTCGGTCACTTCCACGATCCAGTCGGCGATCTGGCGGAATTCAGGTTCGCCAAAGCCACGCGTGGTGCCCGCAGGCGAGCCGAGGCGGATGCCGGATGTGACCATCGGCTTTTCGGGATCGAACGGAATGCCGTTCTTATTGCAGGTGATATGCGCGCGACCCAAAGCCTTTTCGGTCGCGTTGCCCTTGACGCCTTTGGGGCGCAGATCAACCAGCATCACATGGGTGTCCGTGCCGCCGGTGACGATATCGAGACCACCTTTCATCAGCTGATCGGCCAGCGCTTGGGCGTTCTTCACGACCTGCTCCTGATAAGTCTTGAATTCGGGGCGCAGCGCTTCGCCAAAAGCCACAGCCTTGCCAGCGATCACATGCATCAATGGCCCGCCCTGAATACCAGGGAAGATGGCGGAGTTGCACTTCTTGGCAATCGCCTCGTCATTGGTGACGATCATGCCGCCACGTGGGCCGCGCAGGGTTTTGTGGGTCGTAGTCGTTGCCACATGTGCATGCGGGAAAGGCGAGGGGTAGAGGCCACAGGCGACCAGACCGGCAAAATGCGCCATGTCCACCAAGAGGTAAGCACCGACGCTGTCCGCAATTTCGCGCATTTTCGCAAAATCGATGATGCGTGGAATGGCAGAGCCGCCGGCAATAATCATCTTGGGCTGGTGTTCCGTGGCAAGGCGCTGCACTTCGTCATAGTCCAACATGCTATCCTGTTGGCGCACGCCGTATTGCACCGCATTGAACCATTTGCCGGATTGGTTCGGCTTAGCGCCGTGTGTCAGGTGACCACCGGCATCCAGCGACATGCCAAGGATCGTATCGCCGGGCTGAAGTAGCGCCTGAAACACGCCCTGGTTGGCCTGCGAGCCAGAGTTTGGCTGCACGTTGGCGAATTCACAATTGAACAGTTGTTTGGCGCGCGCGATGGCAAGGTTTTCGGCCACGTCCACATGTTCGCAGCCACCGTAATAGCGGCGGCCCGGATAGCCCTCGGCGTATTTGTTCGTCATCACGCCGCCTTGGGCTTCCATGACGGCGGCAGAGACGATGTTCTCGGACGCGATCAGCTCAATTTCTTTCCGCTGGCGTTTGAGTTCGGCTTGCATCGCTGCATGGATCGCCGGGTCGCGGGTTTCGAGTGTTTCGGTGAAAAAGCCGTCGTCGCGGACTGTGACGTTCATGGGTGCATTCCCCTTAAAAGGTGGCAGAAATTCAAACTTGCGCCCTCATAGCGCAGGAAAGCCGTTGTCAAAAGCATCAAAACGACCAAGACCTTTATGAGTCCGTCACATTCCGTTTCGTATCGGCGGCTTGCGTTTCGGGTGGGATCACCGCACAACTTGTCGGAACTGTTCAGGAACCTGCGCCTATGCCTCGCCCCAAGATCGCCTTTGTTGCCAGCCCTGTGCCGATTGCGCAGACGGCCCTGCGCGAACTGGCCGCAACGCATGGCGATGTGCCACAGGCCGAGGCGGATGTGATCGTGGCACTGGGTGGTGACGGGTTCATGTTACAGACGATGCATGCGACCCAGGGGCTGGATGTGCCGGTTTACGGGATGAACCGCGGGACTGTTGGTTTCTTGATGAACGAATATCACGCCAATGATCTGCAGGCCCGGCTGGATGAGGCCGAGGAAGAGGTGATCAACCCGCTGGCCATGACAGCGCTCTGTGTGGATGGAGCGATGCACGAAGCCTTGGCGATTAACGAGGTCAGCTTGCTGCGCGCGGGCCCGCAAGCGGCGAAGTTGCGGATCACCGTGGACGGGCGGCTGCGGATGAATGAGCTGGTCTGCGATGGCGCGCTTTTGGCAACACCTGCGGGGTCAACGGCTTACAACTACTCTGCACACGGGCCGATCTTGCCGATTGGGTCGGATGTGCTGGCGCTGACGGCGATGTCCGCGTTCCGGCCCCGCCGCTGGCGCGGCGCGTTGCTGCCAAAAAAGGCGGTGGTAAGGTTCGACGTGATTGACCCCGCCAAACGGCCGGTGATGGCGGATGCGGATGGCAAATCCGTGCGGGATGTGGTGAGCGTGGAAATCCACTCTGAGCCGTCTATCCGGCACCGGATACTGTTTGATCCGGGGCATGGGTTGGAAGAGCGGTTGATCAGAGAGCAGTTTGCTTGAGGTGGAGTTGAGATGCCAACCGATGATTGGCAACGCATTTACGAAGATGAGCGGCCATCTTTCGCCAAGCAATCGATCACATTCAGTTTAGTTGCGCAGACCTACGATGTAGTGATTGATCCCAGCAACCCGAATGCAATGGTCGTAAGATGGGCGTTCCATAAGTGGATTTGGCCAATCGAGCTTGTTGAGAGAAAGGATAAGCATCACCGGATTTCCGGGATGGCGGTGCCCAATGAACCCATTCTGAAAGACCATGCATGGTTTGAGCTGTGGCTCGATGCCAGCCCAAAGATCGTCTACTGGGGTGATCGTGTCGTTATTCGCACTGACTATCCAACAGATGCTTAATGCTAGTCTGTTGCAGCCCCGATCCAATCCACATCCAACAGGGCTTCATAGTCTATTCCATAAGCCACAATCCCAATACTGCGCAGATCGGTCGGTGCGAAGGCGGGCGCCAAGCTGCCACGTGCTCGAAACGCTGACCAAGGTAGTACAACTTCCTGCCAACCCGCCGTCGTCTCAAACGCGGCCTGATAGAACTGCCAGGGTCGCCGTGCGGCATCGGGGCGCAGGTGGACATAGTAGGTCGCCCTATTCCCCCGCACGCGGAGCGTGATCCCTGTGGCGTCCGCAGGCAGCCGCATTTCCAGATCATGCCGGATCTGAATGAAGCCACCGTTGTTGGCGGTGCTGACCGTGCCGCTGAGGCGTGCGTAGGTGATACCATCCTCGGACCCAAGCGCCGCGCCACCGTCTGATACACCACCCATCACCCGGTCACTGACGTAGCGCCATCGGGTTTCAGAACCTTCGGCAAAATTCTCGATCAGCATTGTTTCGGCCACAGCAGGAGCCCCTAACAATAGAAGTGTCAGGATAAGTCGCATAAGGCTGATATAGGGCGGTCAGGCGACCTTGCGAGAGACAAAATCGACTTCGCCATGTACCGATGAAACCCGGACGGGGCGCGTAGATCAGGCCTGTTTTGGTTCTGTCTTGCGCTCACCTGGTTTGCGGGTGATGCCAAGGGATTTGCGTGCTGTCACAAGGCGCAGGTCCTCTGGGTCCATCCCGATGCTCATGATCGTTTCACGGTCGTAGCGCGCCTTGGCGACCTCTTGGTCATAACGGGTGCCGAAAAGCCGGTCGATCCAACCCATGCCAAAGCTGACGTGATAAGTGGCGTCATGGTCCTGAAAATGATGCACAAGATGGCTGCGGGTCACCCGCTGCCCAAACCAGCCCTTGGGGACTTTCAGATGGGCGAGGGTGTGGCAGTATTCGTAGAAAGCAAAGGCGGTGATCGAGCCGACAAAAAGCGCCACAACCGCAAAGGCTGCCGCAGACCCAATGCCGATAAACGGCCAGAGAATGATTGTGTGAATGCAAAGGGAAATGGCGGCGAAACGCACCGGATACCAATGGTCGTCGCCGGTAAAGAACTCCGGATTCGTTGGAAACTCATGATGGCCGATATGCGAACGGTAGAGGGCGTTGAACGTCGGCTGGTCCTGAGGGGGTTCACGATGCAGCAGAAAGCGGTGCATCAGGTACTCAACGAAGAATTGCAGCACCATACCGTAAGCCACAGCAAGGATCATCCAATGGCTGTAGGCCAAAAATAGAGTCGCTATACCGACGATCCAAAGCGGGACCAGTCTTTGCAAGCTGCCCATTGCCAACAGCACACGTAAAGTAGCAATCATTGTCGCCTCCTTTTTATCAGAGGACGACAATCACTCGGACAGATCAATCATGACGCGGCGTCGCTTTGCTGCGCCAAAACCACGCATCAGTGGGCCAGACCCGTCAGCCTTGCGCATACCCCATGGGGATCAAGGCTTGCTTGATTTCATCGAGGATCGCCGGATCATCAATCGTGGCGGGCATTTTGAAGTCCTGCCCGTCAGCAATTTTGACCATGGTCCCGCGCAGGATTTTACCAGAACGTGTCTTAGGCAACCGGTCCACCACCGCGACCAGTTTGAAGGCGGCCACCGGCCCAATCGTCTGGCGTACCGATGTCACGACCTCCTTGGCGATTTCGTCGTGCGGGCGGTCACACCCTTTGTTCAGACAGACGAACCCCATGGGCAGTTGGCCTTTCAACTCATCCGTCACGCCGATGACGGCACATTCGCCCACATCAGGATGCCCGGCCAGAACTTCTTCCATCGCGCCGGTTGAAAGCCGGTGCCCGGCGACGTTAATCACGTCATCCGTGCGCGCCATGATGTAGAGATAGCCGTCTTCATCAATCATGCCTGCGTCACCCGTCTCGTAGTAGCCGGGGAAGGTATTGAGGTAGGATTTGATGAACCGGTCTTCGGCGTTCCAAAGCGTCGGCAAGGTGCCGGGGGGTAGGGGCAGTTTCACGGCGATGGCACCCAGTTCACCCGGTTTCATTTCATGGCCCGCCTCGTCCAGAATCTGTACGTCATAGCCGGGCATCGCCACGGTGGGCGATCCGATTTTCACCGGTAGCGCTTCAATCCCTGCGGGGTTGCTTAGGCGATGGTGTAGCCCGTTTCCGTCTGCCACCAGTGATCGTAGACTGGCACGCCCATGACGCGTTGCGCCCATTCGATAGTGTCGGGGTCCGCGCGTTCGCCCGCCAGATAAAGCGCCCGTAAACCGGAGACGTCGTAGTCCTTTATCATCTCGCCTTGCGGGTCCTCGCGTTTGATCGCGCGGAAGGCGGTGGGGGCGGTGAAGAATGATTTAACATCGTATTCCTCAATCACGCGCCAGAACGTCCCCGCATCGGGGGTGCCGATAGGCTTACCTTCGAAGACTACGGTGGTGTTGCCGTGGATCAGTGGGGCGTAACAGATGTATGAGTGTCCCACGACCCAACCAACATCAGAAGCCGCCCAGAAAACCTCACCGGGGTTAACATCGTAGATCGCCTTCATGGTCCAGTTCAGGGCAACAAGATGACCTGCAGTTGGACGGACAACACCCTTGGGCGCGCCGGTGGTGCCTGAAGTGTAGAGGATATAAGCGGGGTGGTCGCCTCTGACAGGCACACATTCAGCAGGTTCAACACCGGCTTGGAACCCATGCCAATCGTAGTCGCGACCGGGGATGAGGTCTGCGACCTCTTGTTCACGTTGGAAGATCACGGTGAAATCGGGTTTGTGCGTCGCCAGTTCAATGGCACCGTCAAGCAAGGGTTTGTAGTGCACCACGCGCCCCGGCTCGATCCCGCAGGACCCCGCGATGATCGCTTTGGGGGTCGCATCGTCAATGCGTACGGCCAATTCGTTGGCCGCAAAACCGCCAAACACGACAGAGTGGATGGCACCCAGGCGTGCGCAGGCCAGCATCGCCTCAAGCGCTTCGGGGATCATGGGCATATAGATGATAACGCGGTCACCTTTTTCGACGCCCTTGGCGCGGAGGGCACCAGCGAGCGAGGCGACCCGTGTCTGTAATTCCGCGTAGCTGATCTCGCGTTTGGTATGGGTGATCGGGCTGTCGTAGATGATCGCAGTTTGTGCGCCGCGCCCATTTTCGACGTGGCGGTCGACGGCGTTGTAGCAGGTGTTCACTTCGGCGTCGGTGAACCATCGGTAGAGTGGGGCATTGCTGTCGTCGAGCGCCTTGGTTGGTGGTGTGACCCAGTCGATAGCCTTGGCCTGATCCATCCAGAACCCTTCTGGATCGCCTTTCCAGCTGGCGTATACGTCGCGATACTTCATGTGTCCCTCCCTAATCTGGCAATTTGTTAAGCCGTTGCAGCCCATTCAGCAACACGGGATTACGTATCGGATTGACCCAAAGTAAACTTTTTTACTTACGCGCATGCGCCGTACGTGCAGGGATGCACAGCAAGTTACGCAAAGCGGACCATATGGGTCTAGTGTATTGTTATTACATCAAAAAAATCAGCATCACGTCCACCGCAAATTGCAGTGAGCAGTATGTGATTTGTGCAGATACCGTCCCCTGCCTAGCTTCGGCTTTGCATTCAATGACCAATTTATTTGATCCACCGGCCGGTATTGCGCGGCTTGAAAACACAAAGGAAATACAAGATGAAAAATGTACTGAAAACTGGTATCGCAGCGGTCGCACTTGTGGCCACCTTGGCCATGACGGCCTTCGCCGCCGACTTTGATGTCAACGTCACGAGCACGGATCTTGCTTTGCGCGGTGTTGATCCGGTGTCGTACTTCACCCAAGGCGAACCGCAACAAGGTGACGTGAATATCACCGCAGTGCACAATGGCGCGGTCTATCGTTTCACATCCGAGGAAACGAAAGCGCAATTTGAGGCTGATCCGGAAAAGTATGCACCCCAGTACGGTGGGTATTGCGCATTTGGTCTGGCCAATGGGTTCAAGTTCGATGGTGACCCAGATGTGTGGCGCATTGTTGATGACCGGCTCTACCTGAACCTGTCACCAGCTGTATCCGAAATCTGGCAACAGGATATACCCGGCTACATCGAAACCGCCGAGACCCTTTGGACCGAAGTGAAAGATGCTGATCCCGCAGATCTGAACCCCTAAGTCCAAGCTGCTGGCGGGGTTCTGTCCCAACCCCGCCAGCATTTACCCGTAGTGCGCCACCGGCGTACCCGCCACGGCAGACATATTCAGCAGACCACGCGCCGTGATAGACGGCGTCACGATATGACAGCGGTTGCCCATGCCCATCAGGATTGGCCCAACCTCCAGCCCGCCCCCCTTCATTTTCAGAATATTGCGCACCCCAGAGGCGGCATCGGTGTTCGCAAAGACCAACGTGTTCGCCGCACCATCCAGATGTGCGGCAGGGAAGACGCGGTTGCGCAACTCAACATCAAGGGCGGCGTCGACATGCATTTCGCCTTCATAGTCAAAATCCCGCGGGACGCTGTCGAGAATGTCCATGGCTTCGCGCATACGCCGCCCACTGTCACTGTCGAGGTTGCCAAACTGGCTGTGTGAGCAAAGCGCGATCTTGGGTTCTACGCCGAAACGCCGCACATGACGTGCCGCGCCAATGACCGTCTCAGAGATTTGTCGAGGCGTTGGCTCGGGGTGGACCTGCGTGTCAGCCACAAAGAGCGGCCCATCTTCAAGGATCATCAATGACATGCCCGCAATGGGGTGGAATTCCTTGGTGCCAAGAATCTCGCAGACGTATTTGAGGTGCCAGAGGTATTGGCCGAAGGTACCACAAATCAAGCTATCGGCCTCGCCACGTTGCACCATGACCGAGGCAATCGCGGTTGTATTGGTGCGCATGATCGCCTTGGCCAGATCAGGGGTGACGCCCTTGCGCGCCATCAGGTCGTGGTAGGTGCCCCAATAGTCACGATACCGCGGGTCATTTTCGGGGTTTACGATGCTAAAATCGACACCAGGACGGATTTTCAGACCCGCACGTTCACAGCGGCTTTCGATCACTTCGGGCCGCCCGATCAGGATGGGCGTATCTGTTGTTTCTTCCATGATGGCTTGCGAGGCGCGCAGTACACGCTCGTCCTCGCCTTCGGCAAAGACGATGCGGCGAGTAGCGGTTTGCGCGGCTTCGAAGACCGGGCGCATGATCATCGCGGATTTGAAGACCGAGCCATCGAGGTTGGCCTTATAAGCGGCCATGTCTGCGACAGGGCGTTTGGCAACACCGGTCTTGATCGCAGCCCCTGCAACAGCGCTGGCCACAACGCCCATTAGGCGCGGGTCGAAAGGCTTGGGGATCAGATAGTCGGCCCCGAACGTCAGTTGTTCGCCTTTATAGGCGGCAGCGGCCTCTGCGCTGGTTGTTGCGCGGGCAAGGGCGGCGATGCCCTCGACGCAAGCGATCTTCATCTCGTTGTTGATTTCGGTTGCGCCCACGTCAAGCGCACCGCGGAAGATAAATGGGAAGCAGAGGACGTTATTGACCTGATTGGGAAAATCGCTGCGACCTGTCGCGATGATCGCGTCCGGATTGGCGGCGCGCGCATCGTCAGGGCTGATTTCCGGATTGGGGTTGGCCAGCGCAAATATGATGGGGCGGTCGGCCATCTTCTTGACCATTGCGGGTTTCAGGATGTTCGGGCCAGAAAGGCCAAGGAAGAGATCCGCGCCAGCAATCACATCATCCAGTGTCGCGGCCTTGGTGCCTTGGGCATATTCAGCCTTTTGCGGCGTCATATCTTTCTCGCGGCCTTCGTAGACGAGGCCCTCAATATCGCAGAGGTAGACGTTTTCGCGCTTCACGCCCAGTTTCAGCAGCATGTTCAGGCAGGCGATACCCGCCGCGCCGCCGCCGGTACTGACAATCTTGATATCTTCGAATTTCTTGTTCGCGATACGCAGCGCATTTGTCGCGGCAGCACCAACCACAATGGCCGTGCCGTGCTGGTCGTCGTGGAACACCGGGATGTTCATCCGCTCATTGCACAGCTTCTCCACGATGAAGCAGTCCGGCGCTTTGATATCTTCTAGGTTGATGGCACCAAAGGTTGGCTCTAGCGCGCAGACGATATCGGCCAGTTTCTCAGGGTCGGGTTCGTTCAACTCAATGTCAAAGCAATCAATGTTGGCGAACTTCTTGAACAGAACCGCCTTGCCCTCCATCACCGGTTTGGAGGCGAGCGCGCCGATCTTGCCAAGGCCCAGAACAGCCGAGCCGTTGGTCACAACCGCCACAAGATTGCCGCGCGATGTGTAATCGCGGGCGGTGTCGGGGTCGGCTTTGATCTCGGTACAGGCCTCGGCCACACCGGGGGAATAGGCCCGCGCCAGATCGCGCCCGGTGGCCAATGGTTTAGTTGCGCGGATTTCCAGTTTTCCGGGTTTGGGGAACTTATGGTAGTGAAGTGCGGCCTCTCTCAGGCTATCTTTTGCATCATCTGACATCGCATCCTCCCAATATGGTTTAATATTAAACCATTTTCCTTGTCCCTACGGAAAGCAACCCGCAAGGTCAATCGCACTGCGCCTACTCTTGCAAATAATTTGCGGCAGGGACAGGGTGCAAAACATGACAAAGACACATGAAATACGGGCCGAGGTTTGCCTGAGCACAACGGACTTGCGCGCAGACCTTGGATTCTTTGGCGGCATCTTGGGCATGCGACTGGATATGATCTACCCCGCCGATGACCCCACTGTAGCGGTTTATTCCGGGCACGGATTGCGGGTGCGGTTGGATCAGGCTGCCGGGGCAAACCCCGGCCTGCGGATTTTAACCGATGATCCAGAGTTTGCGAGTGGGCAGACAAAAATGACCTCACCGGGTGGGACACGGGTTGAAGTGCACCCGCTCAACCCGCCGCTGGTATTGCCCGAAACGGATCATGCCTTTGTCGTCCGTCGCTTGGCTGATCAGGCGCCCTGGGTGATTGGCCGCGCGGGCATGCAATACCGCGATCTGATCCCCAGCCGTTTGGGTGGGTCGATCATCGCCAGCCACATCCGTATACCGGATGGTGGACCGGTGCCCGATATGGTGCATTTCCACAAAGTCGGATTTCAGCTGATCTTTTGTTATCGCGGCTGGGTTGATGTTGTGTACGAAGATCAAGGTCCACCCATCCGCCTGACCGCGGGTGATTGTTTCATTCAGCCGCCAGAGATCAGGCATCGCGTTCTGGAGGCATCCGACGGGATCGAGGTGATCGAAATTGGCGTCCCGGCTGAACATATCACAGAGATTGATCACGATATGGCACTGCCGACCCCGCATCTGCGCCCCGACCGCGAATGGCAGGGGCAGAAATTTGTCTTTAACGAAGGGGCCAAGGCCACATGGCTGCCTGCGCGTTTGCCCGGTTTCATCTCACGCGATACGACCATCGCGGCCAATACGAAGGGCGTTGCAGGCGTAAATGTGATCCGGAAAGGGCAGGGTGACACTGAATGGTCAAGCCACGATGCCGATATCCACTTCACCTTTGTGATGGAGGGGACAATAACCCTCGAAGGTGAGGGCAAAGATCCATACACGCTGGCCCCCGGTGATGCTTTCGTCATCCCACCGGGAATGCGGACGCGCTATGCCCAACCGTCAGATGATCTGGAGCTGCTTGAAGTCGTCTTGCCGGGCGTCTTCATCACGACCTAACCCCTTGCATCCGCCTGCGTCCCGTCACACTCTGACGGGATCAGATTTGGAGGCCCTATGTCATTGATCGACGACGCACGCGCCGTGCGGGAAAACGCCCATGCGCCCTATTCAAAGTTCAAGGTGGGGGCCGCGCTAAAGTCCACGTCGGGCACGGTCTATGTTGGCTGCAACGTGGAGAATGTCGCCTATCCCGAAGGGACCTGCGCCGAGGCTGGGGCCATCGCGGCGATGGTTGCGGGCGGTGAGACCGCGATAGCCGAGATTACTGTCATTGCTGATAGTCCAAAGCCTGTCAGCCCCTGTGGTGGGTGCCGTCAGAAGATCGCCGAATTTGCCAAAGGCGACGTCAAGGTGACGCTCGCAACGACCGATGGCGTCGTGCATGAAACAACGGTTGCGGCACTTTTGCCCGGCAGTTTTGATGCCGACTACATGAGCCGTGTCTGACATGGATGCCCGCGCCATCATCGCCAAAGTCAGGGGAAAACAGACCCCCAGTCAGGATGAACTGACATGGTTCGCCAGCGGTTTGGCCTCTGGTGCCGTCAGTGACGCGCAAGCGGGTGCCTTTGCAATGGCCGTTGTGCTCAATGGGTTAAGCGACGCGGGCCGTGTTGCCCTGACCCAAGGGATGCGCGACAGCGGCGATGTGATGAAATGGGATTTGCCCGGGCCGGTGATCGACAAGCATTCGACCGGCGGCGTGGGTGACTGCGTGTCATTGATCCTTGCGCCGGTGCTGGCGGCCTGTGGGGCCTATGTCCCTATGATCTCGGGGCGCGGGCTGGGGCATACGGGCGGTACGTTGGATAAGCTTGAGGCGATCCCGGGGCTGAACATCAATGTGACCGAGAAACAGTTGCGTCTTATCACGCGTGAGGTGGGCTGCGCCATCGTCAGCGCGACAGGCCAAATCGCCCCGGCTGATCGCCGCCTTTATGCGATCCGGGACGTCACAGCGACCGTTGAGAGTGTTGACCTGATCACCGCCTCAATCCTGTCTAAGAAGCTCGCGGCGGGGTTGGAAAGCCTGATCCTTGATGTCAAATGCGGCTCTGGCGCCTTTATGAAAACACCGGATGAGGCGCGCGCGCTGGCGCGGGCTTTGGTTGACGCGGCCAATGGGGCGGGGTGTAAAACGGCGGCCTTGATCAGTGATATGAACCAACCGCTGGCCCCCGCACTGGGCAATGCGGTGGAAGTGGCCGTCTGCATGGAGATTCTTGCAGGCGACACATCGGTTGCACCACGCCTTTATGACCTGACCGTGGGGCTTTGCGCGCAACTTTTGATGATGCAGGGCGAAGATACGGCCACAGCGGTATCACAGGTCAAGACGGCGATTGGCTCGGGCGGTGCGATGGAACGTTTTGCCCAGATGATTGCAGCCCTGGGAGGCCCACCCGACATGGCGCATGATTGGCACACGCACCTGCCCAAAGCACCCGTCGTAGGTGAGGTGACTGCGCCCGAGACCGGACATATCGCCGCGATTGATGGCGAAGCGCTGGGCCTTGCCGTTGTTGGGTTGGGCGGTGGACGCAATGTTGAAACGGACCGTGTGAACCCCGCAGTCGGCTTTACTGAAATGATAGGGTTGGGGGTTGCGGTGACCCGGGGCGATCCGCTTTGCGTCGTGCATGCCGCGGATGAAGACGCAGCGGTCGCCGCTGCATTGGCCGTGCAACGGGCGATCACAATCGGTGATCCAGTCACACCCGGACCATTGGTTATAGAAGGGATCACCTGATGCCACGTGCGTTCTTGATTGTGATTGATAGCGTCGGGATTGGCGGTGCACCGGATGCCGATCAGTTCTTCAATGGCGACCTGCCGGATACCGGTGCCAATACGGTCGCGCATATTGCCCGCGAAGCTGGTTTGAACGTACCAACATTGGATGCCCTAGGCTTGGGAGATGCGGTGAAGCTGGCTTCCGGAGACGAGGCGGCTGCTCTTGGTGGCGACCCGAAAGGCGCGTGGGGCGCTGCAACGGAAGTGTCGCGCGGGAAGGATACCCCCTCGGGTCATTGGGAACTGGCGGGCGTTCCTGTGCCGTGGGAGTGGCACACTTTCCCGGATGCTGATCCTGCGTTTCCCTCTGATCTGACCGCGTTGATCTGCGAAATGGCCGGAACTGAGGGGATTTTGGGCAATCGCCATGCCTCAGGCACGGCAATCATTGCGGAAGAGGGCGAGGCACATCTGACATCCGGCTGGCCGATTTGTTACACATCAGCCGACAGTGTGCTTCAGATTGCGGCCCACGAAGATGCCTTTGGGTTGGAGCGGCTTTTGCAGTTGTGCAAAGACCTTGCTCCGACGTTGCACGAGATGAAAGTTGGGCGTGTGATCGCGCGCCCTTTTGTGGGGGAGGTGGGCAGCTTTACCCGCACAGCCAACCGCAAGGATTTTGCCATCGCGCCACCAGCGCCGACGATCTGCGACTATGTGCATGACGCGGGTCGCATGGTTTATGCAGTAGGCAAAATCGGCGATATCTTTTCGATGCGCGGCATTGATGATCTGCGCAAGGGGCGCGATGTGGCGCTTATGGGGCATATCAATGATCTGGCTGAAGAGGCTGAAGATGGGTCCTTCGTCTTCGCTAATCTGGTCGAGTTTGACAGCGAATATGGGCATCGGCGCGACCCATCGGGCTATGCCAGGCACCTTGAATGGTTCGATGGCGCATTGGCTGATTTGTTGCCCAAATTACGTGTCGATGACCTGTTGATCGTCTCGGCGGATCATGGCAATGACCCCACATGGGCGGGCACAGATCACACGCGTGAACGCGTGCCGGTTCTGGTGCATGGACTGGGTCCCAAAGCGCTGGGCCAATTGGACTTTGTTGATGTTGCCGCTTCTGTCGCTGCCCATTTGAATGTGCCCTATGCGGGCCAAGGAAAGAGCTTTTTATGACCTTTCAGACGATGCCGAAAGTTGAACTGCATACACATCTGGAAGGGTCTGCGCCGCCGTCCTTTATCAAGCAGCTCGCACATGAAAAGCAGATCGACATTGGTGGGATATTCAACGCGGACGGCGGCTATGCCTTCCGCGATTTTGATCATTTCTTACAGGTTTATGAGGCGGCATGCACGACCCTGCAAAGTCCCGAGGATTTCCGCCGCCTGACGATGGCTGTGCTGGAAGAGACGGCGGCGCATGGTGTCGTCTACATGGAAACCTTTGTGTCACCTGATTTCTGTGGCGGTGGCGATCTGGCCGCGTGGAAAGACTATCTGGCAGCCATGGAAGATGCTGCGAAAGAAGCCGAGGACAAGCTGGGTATCACGCTGAAAGGGATCGTTACAGGCATTCGGCACTTTGGGCCTGAGGCCTGCAAACCTGCCGCCATGTGCGCCGTGGAGACCTTTGGCGATTTCATCACAGGCTATGGGATGGCCGGGGGTGAAATGGTGGGGCGACCCGGTGACTATGCCTACAGCTTTGACATGGCGCGCGAGGCGGGGCTGCCGCTGACCTGTCATGCGGGTGAATGGGGTGGTGCGCCGATGGTGGCCGAAACGATCCGGCATTTGAAAGTCGAACGGATCGGGCATGGGATCGGTGCGATTGATGACACCGCGCTTATGGACGAAATCATCGAAAAAGATATCGTACTTGAGGTGTGCCCCGGGTCCAACGTTGTGCTGAAGGCGGTTGAAGGCTGGGCAAACCATCCGATTGAAAAGCTGCGTGATGCCGGGGTTAAAGTGACCATTTCAACCGACGATCCCCCGTTTTTTCATACCACGATGACGGCAGAGTACGAGATGCTGCACCAGACCTTCGGCTGGGGTGAAGATGATTTCAAAGCGATGAACGACACGGCCCTCGCGGCCGCCTTCTGTGACGAAGACACAAAGGCCCGCGTGGCCAAAAGACTGGAGCCTGCGCAATGACAGATCACGTCACCCACGTCACCCATCCGCTGGTGCAACACAAGTTGACGCTGATGCGCCAGACCGATACGTCAACGGCCGTTTTCCGGCAGCTGCTACGCGAGATCAGCCAGTTACTGGCCTATGAGGTGACCCGTGGGCTACCGATGACGACCAAGCGGATCGACACACCGCTTGAACCCATGGACGCGCCTGTCATTGATGGCAAAAAGTTGGCGCTGGTGTCGATCTTGCGGGCGGGCAATGGATTGCTGGATGGTGTGTTGGAACTGATCCCATCGGCGCGGGTCGGTTTCGTGGGGCTTTATCGTGATGAAGAAACGCTGAAACCTGTCCAGTATTACTTTAAGGTGCCGACCGAGCTGGAAGACCGTTTGGTCATTGCTGTGGACCCGATGTTGGCGACAGGGAATTCTTCGGTTGCTGCGATTGATTTGCTGAAAGAGGCTGGCGCAAAAAACATCCGCTTCCTGTGTTTGCTGGCCGCGCCTGAAGGGATTGAGCGGATGCGCGAGGCACACCCAGATGTACCAATTGTGACAGCGGCCATCGACAGCCATTTGAACGAGAGTGGCTATATCGTGCCGGGTCTGGGTGACGCGGGTGACCGTATGTTCGGGACAAAGTAGCAGTCAGATATTGCAGATGTTCTGCAAGCTGACCCAGTCACTGTCATCCAGGATCAGCGGAATGTCCTGACCGGCCAAAGGGTCGGTCTCAAGGTTCGGCATGCTGCCTGTACGCGCGTCGACGGCTGCGAGATAGGGTGCTTGTGGAATGGTTGCTGACGCAAATGCCATGGTCAGATGCCCGGGATCGGGTGTTGCCTGCGCGGCCTCTACGACTTTGGACGCGCTGTTCTGTAAGATGGTATCAGGCACCTCGCCGGTGGTCAGAAGGCGGAAGGTGGTCCCCAGACCGGCCTCTTTCAGGATGGTTTCCAGCGGGTCGCGATCCATCGCAACCGTATGTGCGGCCAGCAGATATCCGGCCGCCACAGCCGGATCATCCGCTGCTTGCAGCATGCCATAATCAAGAACGAACAATCCGCCGGGCAGGGCAACCGCCCCTTGTTGCAATGTCGGGACCACGATGATGTGTGCCGATGTGTCCGGTCCAAAAACACGCTGTCCCAAACGTGTCGCCGCTGTACTTGCACGTGGTGACTGGCAGGCAGGGCCCGTTTGGTTCTGGACATAGCCCAAGACTTCCATACCGATTTCAACGCGTTTGGGTGCGGGGACAACGGCCAGAGTCTGACGCGTCAGCGCGCCGGGCAACCAAAAGATGGCGAGGGCCAAGGAGAGCGCAATCAGCCCACCTGTCAGCCAATGGCGCAGCTTTCCCGGGTGTGGACGTGATTTGGCAAGCGCTTTGCGCACCTCCTCAATTGCCTCAACCATCGTGGTATCTACGATTTCCAGCGTTTCGCTGGCGTCGTCATCGGGGGCATAGATCGCAGGTGCAGCATCAGGGTTTTGCCGGATCAAAGCAGGCAGTGACCAATGGGCCAAGGGGCGGCCTGTGGGATCCGCAATCACCAAAGTCGCATCACCAAACGATATGGTCACATCACGACGTTGCCCACCCGGTTCGTCACGCCATAGCGCCTCACTCTCTAGACGTACATATCGGTCGAGTGCCGTCATCTGCTCATTGCCCCTTTGGCAAAAGGGTAGCGCGAGCGGCGCAGATTGTCATGCCGGAAACCACCAGACCGCGGCATTGCCTGTCCAAGGCCCTGACCCTCTGCAGGCATTCCACAGTTTGCCTAGAACGCCTTCGCCTGCTTTCTCAGTTCAAACTTCTGAATCTTCCCGGTCGATGTTTTTGGCAGCTCCTGAAACACGACCTTCTTGGGGCACTTGAAACCCGCAAGCCGTTCGCGGGTGAAGGCGATAATCTCAGCCTCATCTGCGGTGGCGCCGTCCTTCAACTCCACAAAGGCGCAGGGCACTTCGCCCCATTTGTCGTCGGGTTTGGCCACCACCGCGCAGAGGTTGATGGCTGCGTGATGCATCAGCGCGCCTTCGACTTCGACCGAACTGATGTTTTCACCGCCCGAGATGATGATATCTTTGGCGCGGTCCGAGATTTGGATAGAGCCGCCCGGATGTTGGATGGCCAGGTCTTCGGAATGAAAGTAGCCGCCTGCAAAGGCCTTCTCGGTGGCCTCAGCATTCTTGAGATAGCCTTTCATCACAGCATTGCCGCGCATCACAATCTCGCCTTGTGTCGTCCCGTCACGCGGTACCTGACCCATGTTGTCATCGACTACCGTGACGTCTTCCATCATTGGAAAGGCCACGCCCTGCCGCGCCTTGATCGCGGCTTGCTCGTCCTCTGGCAGCGTATCCCAAGCGTCCTCCCAGATGCATTCGGTGACGTGCCCATACGTTTCAGTCAGACCGTAAACCTGTTTGACATTGAAACCCAGCTTTCCGATTGCGGCCAATGTCGCAGGGGCAGGGGGTGCGCCTGCGGTAAAGACTTCGACGGTATGATTAAAGCTGCGCCGCTCGTCTTCTTTCGCATTGACGATTAGGTTCAGCACGATGGGTGCGCCGCCAAAATGCGTGACCCCTTCGTCTCCAATCGCGTCATAGACCGCCTTGGCCGAGATATCGCGGCAGCACACAACCGTGCCGCCCAAAGACGGCATCATCCACGTGTGGTTCCAGCCGTTGCAGTGAAACAGCGGGACAATCTGCAGGTAACGCATGAACAGCGGCAGTTCCCAGCTGATCGGTGTGCCCATGGTCATCAGATACGCACCCCGATGATGGTACACCACGCCTTTCGGTCGCCCGGTCGTGCCAGAGGTGTAGTTCAATGCAAGGCTTTCCCATTCGTCTTCCGGCAAAACCCAGGTGAATTCAGGGTCTCCAGTCGCGAGAAAATCCTCGTAGTTCTGTTGCTCGGCTATTGCGTGTACGCCTGCGGCATCATCGGGAACTTCGATAATCAGCGGGGCGGGGCCATCCATCAGTTCAACGGCGGCCATCGCCATAGGTAGAAACTGACTATCGACCAAGGCGACCTTCGCCTCGCCGTGATCAAAGATATAGGCGACCGTGTCCACATCCAGCCGTGTGTTGATCGTGTTCAACACAGCACCGCAGGCTGGCACTCCGAATGCGGCTTCTGATTGGGCGGGCACATTGGGCAGGATGGTGGCAACCACATCGCCGGGCTTCACGCCGACTTTGGTCAGGGCAGAGGCCAACCGCGAGACGCGGCGGTAGTATTTGGCATAGGTCAACCGGGTCTGGCCATAGACTACAGCTTCCCGATCCGCAAAGATCAGTGCCGCACGTTGCAAATGCGACAGCGGTGTCAGCGGTACATAGTTTGCCGCCCGCTTGCCCAGACCGGTTTCATCACGCATCCAACCCATCGAAGCCTCCCTTTCAGTGTTCTGGCATAAGAGCGGAAAAATGTGTCGCATGACAAGTCTCAATTGTCAGACATTTACAATTTGATCCGGCCCTGTACTGATTTCAGGTATGATTATTTCGTTCAAGCGCCGGTATGTTTTTGTGCATATCCCCAAAACGGGGGGGACAAGCCTTGCGACAGCATTGGAAGAGCGCGCGGCGGCGGACGACATTTTGGTGGGCGATACACCCAAAGCGCAGCGGCGGCGCAAACGGCAACAGACCATCAACGCGCCTGGACGCCTTTGGAAGCACAGCACGTTGCGCGATGTAGCGGGGCTGTACCCCGATGATGCGTTTGTTTTTACGTTGGTCCGCAATCCTTGGGACCGAATGGTCAGCTACTATCATTGGCTGGGTGAGCAGGAGTTTGATCATCCTGCTGTTTGCGCGGCGAAGAGCGTATCTTTCGCGAAATTCCTGCGTGATAGATCTGTGCAGAAGGCACTCCGCCGGACCGGCTATGCAACCTACGTCACAGATGCTGCAGGTCGTGAGCGATGCGATCTGTTTGCCCGGTTGGAGCATTCGGACGATCTGGAGCCGCTTTGGCAACACTTAGGCTTTATGCTAAGTATTCCGCAGATCAATCGTTCAGAACGTAACCGAGACTGGCGTGTTTATTACGACGCGGAAAGTTTTGAAATTGTGCAGGAAATTGCAGCTGTTGATATCGAACGCTTCGGATATCAAACCACGCTGTAGTGTGGCGCACCCCCATGTGGGGATGCGCCCTAAGGCTTAGGCTGCTTTTGCGGCGGTGCCGAAACGCTTGTAGAAGTCCTGACCCTTGTTGGCCATTTCGCGCAGCAGGTCTGGTGTCTTGAAACGTTCGCCAAACTGTTCGGTCAACTGGTCACACCGTTCGGCGGCATAAGGCGCGCCGATGATGTCGAGCCAGCTGAACGGGCCACCGGACCAAGGGGCAAAGCCCCAGCCCAAGATCGCGCCGACGTCACCTTCGCGGATGTCTTCCAACACGCCCTCTTCCAGCGCGCGGACAGCTTCGAGCGTTTGTGCGAAGAGCAGGCGGTGCTGTACCGTGGTCAAGTCAGGCTGTTCGTCAGCGACCGGGTATTGGGCCGCCAGACCATCCCACAGGCCACCGCGCTTGCCCTTTTCATCGTAGCTATAGAAGCCCGCGTTAGACTTGCGGCCCAGACGTTCCTGATCGAACATCCAGAACAGCACCTCGTCGACTTCGCCGTCAGGGTAGGCATCGCCCATCGCGGCTTTGGTTGCCTTGGCAATCTTTACGCCAAGATCAACCGAGGTTTCATCGACCAACTGCAGCGGACCAAGTGGCATGCCCACCAGTTTGGCCGCGTTTTCGATCAGCGCAGGCTCCACCCCTTCTTTCACCATCCGAATGCCTTCGTTGATGTAAGGGATGATGCAGCGGTTGGCGTAGAAGAAGCGTTCGTCGTTGACGACAATCGGTGTCTTCTTGATCTGGCGGACGTAATCCAGCGCTTTGGCCACCGCCACATCTCCAGTCTCTTTGCCTTTGATGATTTCCACCAGCAGCATCTTGTCGACGGGGCTGAAGAAGTGGATACCGATGAACTTCTCGGCATCGTTTGACGCTTTTGCCAGTTCCGTGATGGGCAGGGTGGAGGTGTTGGTCGCAAAGATGCAATCCGGGCCGGTGACGGCCTGCACCTTGGCGGTGACGTCGGCTTTAACGCCCACATCTTCGAACACGGCCTCAACAATCAGACCGCAGCCTTTCAGCGCGTCATAGTCCGTGGTCGCGTTGATCAGGCCCAACACGGCGTCTTTCTTTTCCTGCGTGACCTTCTTGCGGGCCATGCCTTTGTCGAGATGCGCAGTGGTGTAGGATTTGCCTTTGTCCGCAGCTTCCTGCGTGCTGTCGATAAGGACGACTTCAATGCTTACCAGAGCAGAGACGAGCGAGATACCGGCGCCCATCATTCCTGCACCAATGACGCCAACCTTCTTGACCTTCTGGTCGGGGGCTTCGGGGCGGTTTGCGCCCTTCTCCAAAGCTTCCTTGTTGATGAACAGGCTGCGGATCATCGCAGAGGAGGACGGGTTCATCAGGACGTTGGTGAACCAGCGTGCCTCGATCTTGATGGCCGTGTCGAAAGGCACGAGTGCGCCCTCATAGACCGCAGAAAGCAACGCCTTGGCGGCAGGGTAGACACCTTGCGTTTTGCCGTTCACCATGGCTGAGGCCCCGACAAAGGTCATGAAACCTGCAGGGTGATAAGGTGCACCACCGGGCATTTTGTAGCCCTTTTCGTCCCATGGCTTGACGATGGATGGCTCAGACAGAATCCATGCTTTGGCTGCCGATAGGAGTTCATCCGCAGGGACAACCTCATCAACGACACCGGCCGCCTTGGCCTTCTTGGGATCGTTCAGCTTACCTTCCAGCAGCAACGGAGAAGCACCCATCGCACCCAGCTTGCGCGACAGGCGTGTCGTGCCACCGGCACCGGGGAAGATGCCGACCAGGATTTCAGGCAGGCCGATCTTGGCCTTTGGGTTGTCAGCGGCAAAAATGCGGTGACAGGCCAGTGGGATTTCCAGGCCGATGCCAAGCGCTGTGCCGGGCAGGGCGCAGGCAATCGGCTTACCACCTTTGTTGGTCTTGGGGTCCATGCCTGCGCGTTCGATCTTGCGCAGTACCGCGTGCATATCCATCACACCTTCGAACAGGCCCCGCGCGGGATCATCACCTGCGCTTTCCTTCATCTTGGCGATGATGTTGAGGTCCATACCGCCAGCAAAAGAACCTTCTTTGCCGGAGGTGATGATCACACCTTTGATCGCGTCATCGGCCAGCGCCTGATCCACCAGCGCGTCCAGATCGAGGAACCCCTGTTGGTTCATCACGTTCATGGATTTGCCAACCGTGTCCCAGACGATTGTGGCGACGCCGTCGGCGTCTGTGCTCATGGTAAAATCGGTCATGTCTTTCATTCCTTTTGTCAGGGGGATGGCGCGGGGTGCTGCACCTGTCCTACTCAATTTCAGTTTTCATTCGGGCGATGAGACGCGTCTGCTTTCTTGAGCGCCAAAGCCTGTCCGTTCATGGGGTCCAACGCATATTCACTGCCGGTGACTTTCCAGACCCCATCGATTTTTTGAAGCGTCGAGAAGACGGGGTAGGGTTCGTTGAGGCGTTTTCCGTTGCGCAGCAGCTCTGCTACATGGGTTGATTCAACCAATGCAGGCGATTTGTACTCGGCTGCGACGCAAGTACGGATCATTTCCGTCAGGCCAATTACCTTGAAATGCTGACACATCTCACGAAATGCGCGTTCCATGTCCTCGACAGTTTCCATGTGAATGGGTCCTGCCAATGTCGCCATTTTCTGGGGGACATGGAAAGCACTTTTGAATGCCTCAAAATCACCCGTCATCAACGCATTCCCTGTCACTTCCAACAGGGCCTGCGCTATATCTGACGCTGCGATTTGGGCTTCCTGACCCATACTACACCCGTTCGATGATTGTGGCTGCCCCCATGCCAGAGGCGATGCAAAGCGTTGCAAGGCCTGTCCCCTTGCCCGTGCGCTCCAATTCATCCAGCAATGTGCCGATAATGATCGCGCCGGTGGCGCCCAGCGGGTGGCCCATCGCGATGGAGCCGCCGTTTACGTTGACCATACTGTCGTCTACGTCGAATGCCTGCATGAAGCGTAGGACAACCGAAGCGAATGCTTCGTTGACTTCAAAGAGGTCGATGTCGCTGATGCTCATGCCGCTATCGGCCATGATTTTTTCGGTCACGGGCACGGGGCCGGTCAGCATGATGGTCGGGTCGGTGCCGATTTTGGCAGTTCCCTTGATCCGCGCCCGTGGTTTGATGCCATTGGCCTCGCCCCATTCTTTGGAAGCGATCAGCACGCCTGCCGCACCGTCCACGATGCCGGACGAGTTCCCGGCGTGGTGGATGTGGTTGATTTTTTCCAGATGCGGGTACTTCATCAGCGCGACTTTGTCGAAGCCCGGCATCACCTCGCCCATCGCCTGGAAGGCAGGGTTCAAGCCGCCCAAGGACTGCATATCAGTGCCAGGACGCATGTATTCGTCGTGATCCAGAATGGCGAGGCCGTTCACATCACGCACCGGCACGATAGACCTGTCGAAACGCTTGTCGTCCCAAGCCGCTTTCGCGCGCTTTTGGCTTTCCATGGCCAGTTGGTCGGCATCATCACGGCTAAAACCGTATTCGGTGGCGATAATGTCGGCAGAGATACCCTGCGGTACAAAGTAAGTGTCCATCGCGATGGACGGATCAACGGCAATCGCAGCCCCGTCAGACCCCATGGCCACGCGGCCCATCATCTCGACACCGCCAGCGATGTAGGCTTGACCAGCGCCGCCTTTGACTTGGTTGGCAGCAAGGTTCACCGCTTCCATGCCAGAGGCACAAAACCGGTTGATTGCAAGACCGGGGATGGACTGGTCGAGATCAGAGGCCAGCACGGCTGTCCGCGCTAGGCACCCGCCCTGTTCAGCCACTTGGGTCACGTTGCCCCAAATCACATCCTCAACGGCGTGGCCTTCAAGGTTGTTACGCTCTTTCAGCGCATTCAGCACGCCAGCGGATAGGCGCGCAGATGTCACCTCATGCAGGCTGCCGTCTTTGCGGCCTTTGCCTCGCGGGGTGCGGATGGCGTCATAGATATAGGCTTCGGTCATAGGGTCCTCCAGTTCGGTCGCGTCACCCAAGGGCGCGCGGCATCAGGTCATAAGGGTGTTTCCAACCGGGCTGATCGGCGATGGCCGTCAGCCAGCGGTCAATGTTCGGGTAATCGGCACGGTCGAAGGTGAAATCTTCGGTGTAAAACAGGTAACCAGCACAGGCGATGTCAGCGATGGTGATGTCATCCGCGGCGAGCCAGTTGCGGCCGTCCAAGTGCGTTTCCATCACTTTGAGTGCAGAGGCGAGGCGCATGGCCATGAAGCTGTTCACATCCGCATTGCGTTTGTCTTCGGGCAGGAAGTTCATGTTGAACCGCAGTGGGCCCGCAACGCCAGACACTTTGTGGTTATCAAAGAACATCCAGCGCAGGACTTCGCGGCGTTCCGCGGCTGATTTGCCGCCCAGTTTGCCTGTCTTGGAACTGATGTAGTCCTGAATGACACCAGACTGGGTCAGTACAAGATCGTCATCTTCCAAAACGGGAACTTCGCCCATGACGTTCAGCGCGCGAAATTCCGGGCTGCGGCTTGCGCCTTTGAAGAAATCTACGAAAACGGGCTCCCACTCGGCACCTGCCAGTGTCAGGGTGAGGGCTGCCTTGTAAGCGTTTCCGCTTTCGCCGAAGCAGTGTAATTTCATCATGTCGCGAAGGCCTCCCAACCCATTCAGAGGCTAGGGTTTCATCCCTAGCCAACAAAGGCGCGCCGAAATTGGCGCGCCTTTGTCTAGCTTAGAAGTTTGCGGCTTCTAACGCCATGATTGTATCGCCGCCGGTGTTGATGCGTGAAAGGTGCATCGCTGTCGCGGGCAGTTGGCGCGCCATGTAGTAGCGTCCCGTTGCGATCTTGGTCTCATAAAATTCGGTGTCAGATGCACCGTTTTCAAGGGCTTCCATCGCCGCTTTTGCCATACGCGCCCACATCAGGCCAAGGCAGACGTGGCCCATCATGTGCATGAAGTCATAAGAGCCAGAGAGCGCGTTGTTCGGCTTAGTCGCGTTTTGCATGAAGTACATGCCAGCGGCCTGCAGGTCTTTAGACGCGGCTTTCAGCGGTGTCAGGAACTCTGTGTTCAGCGCCTCATTACCTTCGTTTTCCTTGATGAAAGTCTTCACCATCTCAAAGAACGTCATCACGTGCTTACCGCCATCCTGCGCCAGCTTGCGGCCTACGAGGTCAAGCGCCTGAACGCCATTTGCGCCTTCGTAAATCATCGCAATGCGGGCATCACGGGCATATTGGGACATGCCCCATTCTTCGATATAGCCATGACCGCCATAGACCTGCTGCGCTGCCGTGGCGTATTCAAAGCCTTTGTCGGTCAGGAAACCTTTGATGACAGGCGTCATCAGAGAGATCAGACCGTCGGCGTCTTTGTCGTGGTTCTTATGGGCCCGGTCGATCAGCATCGCGCCCCAATAGGTGAACGCGCGTGCGCCTTCGACGAAGGATTTCTGATCCATCAGGTTGCGGCGAATGTCAGGGTGTACGATCAGCGGATCGGCAGGCCCGTCGGGGTTCTTCGCACCTGTCACGTCGCGCCCTTGCAGGCGGTCATTGGCGTAGGCGACAGCGTTCTGATAGGCACTTTCGGCCTGAGCATAGCCTTGCAGGCCTACACCCAGACGCGCCTCGTTCATCATGGTGAACATGGCGCGCATGCCCTTGTGCTCTTCGCCAATCAGGAAACCGGTCGCTTCGTCATAGTTCATCACGCAAGTCGAATTACCGTGGATGCCCATTTTTTCTTCAATCTTACCGCAAGCCACGCCATTGCGCGCACCAAGTGAGCCATCATCGTTGACCATGAACTTAGGTACGATGAACAGTGACACACCTTTGATGCCTTCGGGTCCGCCTTGGATCTTCGCCAGCACGAGGTGGATAATATTGTCGGCCATGTCGTGTTCACCGGCGGAGATGAAGATCTTCTGGCCAGAAATTTTGTAAGACCCATCGCCATTTGGCACAGCCTTGGTGCGCATCAGGCCCAGATCAGTACCGCAATGCGGCTCGGTCAGGTTCATCGTGCCGGTCCATTCGCAAGACACCATCTTGGGCAGATACTTCTGCTTCTGCTCGTCGGTCCCGTGTGCATAGATCGCGGAATAGGCGCCGTGGGTCAGGCCCTGATACATGTTGAATGCCATGTTCGCAGAGACAAACGGTTCCTGTGCTGCTGTGTGCATCACGTAAGGCAGGCCCTGACCGCCGTACTCCGGATCGCAATCCATCGCGGTCCAGCCGCCGTCTTTCATCTGCGCGAAGGCCTCTTTGAAACCTGTTGGCGTGCGCACGACGCCGTTTTCCATCACGCAGCCCTCGGTGTCACCGACCACGTTTAGCGGGTGCAACACTTCCGTGGCCACCTTGCCCGCTTCTTCGACAACAGCACTTGTAAAGTCACGGTCAAGGTCTTCGAACCCTGGGATGTCCTGCTCGCTGACCTTCAAAAGGTCGTGCAGAACGAACTGGATGTCTTTGTTTGGTGCGTTGTAGATCGGCATCTGGTGTCTCTCCGTTACGTGGTTTTGGGGGCGCCGTATTTAGGCAGCGACCGTTTTCTTCTTTGACAACTGGGCCAGCTTTTCGGCGCCCCAAGCCATCTGTTCTTTCAGTTCGCCAATCGCTTCTTCCAACTCGGCCTTCTGGGCCTCCATGTCGGCAAGGTGCTTTTCAGCGAGGACATATGTTTTCGACAACTGCGCCTCTTGGCCGTCATCCATGTGATAAAGATCAAGCAACTGTCGGATCTCTTCGAGGCTGAAACCAAAGCGTTTACCGCGGAGAATCAACTTCAATCGCGCGCGGTCGCGCTTTGTGAAAAGGCGCTTCTGGCCTTCACGGATCGGGAACAGCAGCTCTTTGGCTTCGTAAAAGCGAAGCGTGCGTGGCGTCACATCAAATGCGTCACACATCTGCCGAATGTTCAATGTTTCAGTCGTCATCTTCTCATTCCTTTCATGCGTGTTTCAATGGCACGCACTTGCGAAGGATAAGATGACTATACAAGCAAAGTTGACGTGCACGTAAACGTAACGTGGCGTCACGGCAGAGTTGACGAAAGGTCAGCAAAAATGACGCCCCGTCAGGCGCAACAAAAAAACGGGGAAAAAATTCAATTATTCCCCTCAAAGCGCTTTGGTATGGGGTTTTAGGGCTGATTTACCGGTGAGTCTTTGTGTCCTAAGCCATCATCTGCACAGTGCTTCTTGGGGAAGGCGGGGCCGCAATGACGGTATTGTGACACAACGGCGCGCATCAAATCCGGGGTTACCCTAGCGTTTCGGCGGTGGTGTCGCGCAGTGTCTGCAATTCAGCAATCGTCTCTTCGAGTTGTTGTTTCTGCTCTGCCAACTCGACCAACTGGCTGTCGGCCAATGCTACCCATTCGCGCATTTGCGCCTCGGTGCCTTCGTGCTCATAGATCAGGAGCCATTGCCGGATATCCTCAAGCGAGAACCCAAAACGCCTGCCACGTAGGATCAACGTCATACGGGCCAGCTCTCTATTGCCATAGAAGCGTGAACGCCCTTCTTTTTCAGGATGCAGTAGCTCGATGTATTCGTAGTAGCGTAACGTGCGTGGCGTTACGTCGAATTTCGCGCACATCTCTTTGAATGACAGGCGGGTGTCCGACATTTACTTCTCCCTTGATCCAATCGTAGCGACATCATCCAAACGGGGCAACCGCAGGATGTGGCCCGACAGATCAACAATGGTGGCCAATTGTGTCGAACGGGGATACCCAATAGATGCGCTGATCAGGAGAATGCATGTCTGACCAACAAAAGAACCGCCGCGATATGCTGGCGCGCCAATTCATTGAGGCGATTCCGTATTCAAAAGAGCTTGGGATGGAACTGACCGATATTGCAGATGGCAAGGCGGTCATTGCTATGGATTACGACGCCCGTATTGTGGGTGACCCGGAAACCGGGGTCATCCATGGCGGCGCTGTATCGGCGTTGATGGACACCTGTGCAGGTGCGGCGGTCATGTCGCATCCCGCAGCAGCCGTTGCAACAGCGACACTTGATTTGCGTATTGATTACATGCGTCCGGCCACCCCCGGCGACCGGATCACGGCTACAGCTGAATGCTATCATGTCACCCGCACCGTCGCCTTCATCCGCGCGACAGCAGTCGACGCAGATCCATCGCGGCCCGTTGCGACGGCGACGGGCGCTTTCACGATTGAGAGGCCCAAGTCATGAGCCGCCGTCCCGAACCCGTTCAGATCGTCAAACAACGACGCGACGCAACCTTACAAAAGCTGGTCGAAGGCGTGCCGTTTGTTCAGTTTCTAGGCATCCAGATTGATCGCAGGGGTGATGAGCTGACAGCGATCCTGCCTTACGCGGACAAGCTGATTGGCAACCCGATGCTGCCCGCCCTTCACGGTGGTGCCACAGCGGCTTTTCTGGAGGTCACTGCCATTTTTGAGCTCAGTTGGCAGATGATCTGGGAAGATATGGAATCGGGAAAATTCAATGACGATGCGCCACGTATTCCCTTGCCAAAGACAATTGACTTTACGGTCGACTACCTGCGGTCCGGACTGCCGCGCGATGCCTATGCGCGCGCGCGGGTCAATCGCTCTGGCCGCCGTTATGCGTCCGTGCATGTAGAAACTTGGCAAGATAATCGCAGCAGACTCTTTGCCTCTGCGACCGGGCACTTTCTGATGCCTCAACGCGATGGCTGACGCCCTAACCCATCGCAGGGTCCTGGCGATTGCCTTGCCGATTGTCTTGTCGAACGCCACGGTGCCGATTTTGGGCGTTGTCGACACGGCCGTCGTTGGCCAGCTGGGCGAAGCGGCACCGATTGGTGCTGTCGGCATCGGCGCAATCATTCTGTCATCAGTCTATTGGATTTTTGGCTTTCTGCGCATGGGCACAACTGGTCTGACCTCGCAGGCAGCCGGGGCCGGGGACGTGGACGAGGTTGACGCCTTGCTGTCGCGCGCCCTGCTGATCGGGATTTCAGCGGGCTTGGTTATGATCATAGCCCAACTGGCGATCTTCCAAGGGGCGTTCTGGGTTTCGCCCGCCAGTGCCGAGGTCGAGGCTTTGGCGCGTGACTACATGACAATCCGCATTTGGTCCGCCCCCGCGACCATTGCGCTCTACGGTATAACGGGTTGGCTGATTGCGCAGGAACGCACGCAGGCTGTCCTGGTTCTGCAGGTCGGCATGAATGGTGCCAACATCGCGTTAAGCTTCTATCTGGGGCTTGAGCTTGGATGGGGTATCGAAGGTGTCGCCTGGGCGACCTTTATGGCCGAATGGGGCGGTCTGGTGCTGGGGCTCTGGTTCTGCAAGGGGTGTGTTTCGCCGCGCTGCGTGGCGGTCGATGGCGCGCGTCTTTGATGTTGTGCGGCTTAGGCACATGGCGATGGTCAATTCGGATATCCTGATCCGCTCGGTCCTGTTGCAAGCGATCTTTGTCAGTTTTCTGTTTTTCGGATCTGATTTTGGCGACGTACAACTGGCCGCCAATCAGATCCTGATGCAGTTCCTGCAGGTTACCGCCTATGCGTTGGATGGGTTTGCGTTTTCAGCCGAGGCGCTGGTCGGTCAGGCGCTGGGCGCGCGGGCGCGGGCCGCTTTGCGGCGCAGCGCAGTTTTGAGCAGCCTTTGGGGCGGGATCGTCTGTGCGGTTTTGGCTGTTTCGTTTGCTGTGTTTGGCGGGGCGATCATAGACATCATGACCACCGCCCCCGATGTGCGGGAAACAGCGCGCGTCTATCTGCCGTATATGGTGGCCGCCCCGATTGTTGGTGTCGCAGCATGGATGTTGGACGGCATCTTTATCGGGGCGACGCGCACCAAAGACATGCGCAACATGATGCTGATCTCAGCGGCGATCTACTTTGCGACGGTGGTCCCCTTGATGGCGATGTTCCAGAACCATGGGCTATGGATCGGCCTGTTGCTGAATTTTGTTGTGCGCGGGGTGACGCTAGGATGGAAATATCCGGCGCTGGAGGCTGAAGCCGACAAACCCGCATCACGTCCAATCGCTGCGGCCTGATCCGACGGCGTCCGACACATTGGCAAAACCATCCCGCGCGAGCAAATCATCAAGGCCTTGCGCGATCTCAGCGGCCAGCGAGATGCCGCCGTAAACAAGTGCTGTATAGAGCTGGACGGCTGAGGCTCCGGCCCGGATTTTTTGATAGGCTTGATCCGCGTTGCCGACACCACCAACACCGATGATGGGCAAGCTGGTCAGGCCCGACAGCTGCGCCAACACACGTGTGGATTTTTCAAACAACGGCTGTCCAGACAGCCCGCCCATTTCGGCCTTGTGCGGCCCATGCAAACCATCGCGATCCAAGGTGGTATTTGTTGCGATAATCGCGTCGATGCCGGACTCATTTGCCACTTCGGCGACTTCGCTAATTTCATCGCTTGTCAGGTCTGGTGCGATTTTCAAAAACACAGGGATTGGGGTGGCAAGTGCTGCACGTGCCTCCATCACCCCGGCCAGCAAGGCCGCGAGGGCCGCCTTGCCTTGCAGGTCACGCAATTTTTCGGTGTTTGGCGAGGACACGTTTACCGTGGCAAAATCCACAACCGGACCGCAGCGTGTCAGAACCGTGGCAAAGTCGGCGGCCTTGTCAGCACTATCTTTGTTGGCGCCAAGGTTTAGTCCGATCACAGCACCGTTGGGGCGCCCGGCAAGACGCTCTGCGATTACGCCCATCCCGTCATTGTTGAAACCAAACCGGTTAATCGCCGCCTGATCCTGCGCCAACCGAAACAAGCGTGGTTTGGGGTTTCCGGGCTGCGGACGGGGGGTGGCCGCCCCAACTTCAAGAAATCCAAACCCGGTTTTGGACAAAGCGTGTAACGCGGTTGCGTTCTTATCAAATCCAGCGGCCAATCCAACGGGATTTGGCAACGCGATACCGGCAAGGGTGGATTTCAAGCGATCTGAAGTCACAGGGCCTGAACGTGGCCCCAGCCCGGTGTTCAGGGCTTTCAGTGCCAGGCCATGTGCGACCTCGGGATCGATCCGCCGCAGGGTGGCAAGGCCGATTTTTTCAAGCGCTTTCATGTCAGATCAGGAAACTGATGAACACCAGCGACGAGGGGCAGGGGTTTGGCCCAAACCACATCTTCCATCCGCATATCGCGGTAAAGGTGGGGAAACAGAACATCTTTGCGGGCGGGTTCCCATTTCAACGGCTCCAGGCCCTCGGTTTCCACAGCCAGAAGGACCAGACCTTGGGCATCCGCAAAATACTTGGCGGCAGTTTCGGCAACCGTCTCGGCAGTCGAGAAATGGATGTACCCGTCGGCGACATCGATTGGTGCGCCTGCCGTCGTTCCATCGGCCTGCAATGTGGCCCATTCATCGGCCCGGAATATTTTGTAGATCAGCATGTATGCCTCATGACCCTTGCACAAAAATTCGTCAAGCTTTCGGCGGTGCGTCGGGCAGATATGGTGCGCTGAAAGATTGACCCGGGATAATGTTTGACTCTCCTATGCCCCCTCGCCAAGCTTGACCTATTCCAACCTTGGGGGACCCAATCCAATGCTTTTACGTTTGATGACGACGACCTGTGCGCTGGCCATGACGGCAAGTGTGGCAACGGCGGACTATACCTTGCACATTATCCACACCAACGATCTGCACAGCCAGATCGAGCCAATCAACCGTTTCGATTCCACGTGTAACGCCGAAGACAACGCCGCAGGCGAATGCTTTGGCGGGATTGCGCGGGTGATCACCAAGATCAACGAACTGCGCGAAGAATTGTCTGGTGAGAACGTGGTTCTTCTCGATGCAGGCGACCAGTATCAGGGTAGCCTGATGTACACGACCTATAAGGGCGATGTTGAAGCTGAGTTCATGGAGCAGATCGGCTATGATGTCATGGCTGTCGGCAACCACGAATTTGATGACGGCGACGAAGGCCTGCGCAAGCTGACGGATGCGGTGTCCTTTCCGGTCATCTCTGGCAACATCGACGTGTCCAGTTCAAACATCCTCGCCGGTCAGGTCGAGAACCATGTTGTGCTTGAAGTCGGTGGCGAGCGTATTGGCATCATTTCGGCGCTGGCCGCAGATACGCCTGAAACCTCCAGCCCTTCTGACGCAGTGATCTTTACGGCAGAGAGTGAAAGCCTGGCTGCTGACGTTGCCGCACTTGAAGCAGAAGGCGTGACCAAGATTATCGCGCTGACACACATGGGTGTGACCAAGGATATGGCCGCTGCTGAAAGCGTTGCTTAAGCCTTGACGCAGTTGTTGGCGGGCACTCGCATACACTGTTTTCCAACACAGACGAAGATGCCATGGCCTATCCAACAGTGGTGAATGGAGTGCCAGTGGTGCAGGCCTATGCCTATTCCAAGTACATTGGGCACCTGACGTTGGTGTTTGATGATGCGGGCAATGTGACGTCCGCTACTGGTGATACGATCCTGCTGGATGCCAGCGTCGCCGAAGACGAAGGTGCTGTGGCGCGTGTAGCTGAACTTGCCGGTCCGATTGAAGAGATGAAAACCCGCGTTGTTGGTGATGCGGCTGAGGCCATCGAAGGCGATCGTTCTGTCTGCCGCGCGATGGAATGCCCGATGGGCAACCTTGTTGCAGACGCGATGTTGGATCGCGTTGCCGATCAAGGCGTACAGATCGCCATCCAAAATGGCGGTGGTTTGCGGGCGTCAATTGACGCTGGTGAAATCACCATGGGCGAAGTCCTGACAGTGCTGCCGTTCCAGAACACATTGTCCACGTTCCAAGTGACCGGTGATGCGATTGTCGCGGCTCTTGAAAATGGTGTTGGCCAGATCGAAGAAGGCGCAGGTCGCTTCCCGCAGGTGGCGGGCATGTCATTCAGCGTTGATGCAGCCGCTGCCCCGGGTTCACGGGTGTCTGACGTCATGGTCGGTGGTGCACCGATTGATCTGGCAGCGACGTATAGCCTTGTGTCCAACAACTACGTCCGCAACGGCGGCGATGGCTATGCCATGTTCGAAGACGCGATGAATGCTTATGACTATGGCCCCGATCTTGCAGATGTGACGGCCGAGTACATCGCAGCCAATGCACCTTACCAGCCCTACACCGATGGCCGCATTACGATGAAGTAAGGACTGACAGCTTATTCTATGGCGCGCTGCGGATACCGTGGCGCGCTTTTTTTTGTGTGTGGCGGTCGTTTTCACCCGCACTCGGATCGAAACTGCATTTGGTGCTGGCACGTTTGGCGCTCGTTTAAAAGTGGTTCAGCTTTTTGAGAACCGTTACATCAGAAATCACCAGACTCGACATGGCACTGCGCTATAAGACCTCCGTATCGGGCCATGGCATAGATGAAGCGCTGTCACATTTCCTCTATATTAAATAAATATATCAATAAGTTAACTATAATAGAGCTTTTCTACTAAAATTTTAGTTTGACAGATTGGGCGTTCCACGCTCACATTGGCGTGTCGGCAAAAACCGGCTCAAAACATCTCAAGGGAGGAGAAAAGATGCGCAAGTATCTGCTCTCCGCAGTCGCGGTTTCAGCCGTGGTTGCGGGGTCCAATAGTGCTTTGGCTGATGAAGCTGCCGCACAGCGTTGGATTGATCAAGAATTCCAGCCGTCCACATTGTCCAAGGACGAACAGATGGCTGAAATGCAGTGGTTCATTGAAGCCGCACAACCTTATGCCGGGATGGAGATCAACGTACTCTCCGAAGGCATTCCAACCCATTCTTACGAAAGCGAAGTCCTGACAAAGGCCTTTGAAGAAATCACAGGCATCAAGGTAAACCACCAGATTCTGGGCGAAGGTGAGGTCGTTCAGGCCGTGCAAACCCAGATGCAAACTGGCCGCAATCTATATGACGCCTATGTCAACGACAGCGACCTGATTGGCACGCATTCGCGTTTGCAGTTGGCGCGCAACCTGACCGATTTTATGGTAAGCGAAGGTGCGGCGGTGACGAACCCCAATCTGGATCTCGAAGACTTCATGGGCATTCAGTTCACAACCGGCCCTGATGGCGATCTTTATCAACTGCCCGATCAGCAGTTTGCGAACCTCTATTGGTTCCGCAAGGACTGGTTCGATGATGAAGAGAACAAAGCCGCGTTTGAGGCCAAGTACGGCTATGAACTGGGCGTGCCTGTGAACTGGTCCGCTTATGAGGACATCGCTGAGTTCTTCAGCAACGATGTGCAGGAAATCGATGGCGTTCGCATTTATGGTCACATGGACTACGGCAAACGCGCGCCTGACCTTGGGTGGCGTATGACGGACGCCTGGCTGTCGATGGCTGGTGCCGGTTCGGTGGGTGAACCGAATGGCGTGCCGATCGACGAATGGGGCATCCGCATGGAAGCGGGCACTTGCAACCCAGTTGGTGCATCCGTGACACGCGGTGGTGCTGCCAACGGCCCGGCTGCGGTCTATGCGATCCGCAAGTGGGATGAATGGTTGCGCGCCTACGCCCCGCCGGGTGCGGCAAGCTATGACTTCTATCAGTCCCTGCCTGCATTGGCACAAGGCAACGTGGCTCAGCAGATCTTCTGGTACACAGCCTTTACCGCCGACATGGTGGCCCCACAGTCTGCTTAAGCAACAACACGGTTGATGCCGATGGCAATCCACTATGGCGCATGGCGCCGTCCCCACACGGCCCTTACTGGGAAGAAGGCCAGAAGGTTGGCTATCAGGATGTGGGCTCATGGACGATCCTAAACTCCACGCCGCTGGATCGCGCACAGGCCGCATGGCTTTACTCGCAGTTTGTCGTGTCCAAAACGGTCGACGTGAAAAAGTCTCATGTGGGTCTGACTTTTATCCGCGATAGCACGGTCAACCACGAGTCCTTCAGCGAGCGCGCACCGCAACTGGGTGGCTTGGTGGAATTCTACCGCTCGCCTGACCGCGTGGCTTGGTCGCCAACCGGCATCAACGTGCCGGATTATCCAAAGCTGGCCCAGATCTGGTGGCAGCAGATTGGTGACGTGAACTCTGGCGCGTTTACCCCGCAAGAGGCGATGGACCGTCTGGCCGAGGAAATGGATATCACCATGTCCCGGATGCAGGCCGCTGATGAGGCCGCCAACGTCTATGGCGGTTGTGGTCCACGTCTGAACGAGGAACAGACGGCCGAATACTGGTTTGCAAACGGCGGCGCCAAGCCACCGCTTGAGAACGAGAAACCGCAGGGTGAGACCGTCAACTACGACGAGTTGGTTGCCCGCTGGGCATCTGAGTAGACCTCCCTGTCTGGCGCTTTACTGCGCCGACACCGACCGGGGCCTGTCATGGGCCTCGGTCACTCACTCTGACCCCTCGATAGGGCACTTATGACACTTCAAATTAAGAACATTACCAAGGTTGTTGCTGGCCAGGTCCACATCAAGCCGACCACGCTGATGCTGGAGACCGGCCACTTTAACGTCCTGCTGGGCCAGACCGGATCGGGCAAAACGTCGCTGATCAAGATGATGGCGGGATTGGACCCTATCGCTGATGGGCAGGTCCTGATGGATGGACAGGACGTCACGAAACTGAGCACGCAGAAGCGGAATATCTCTTTGGTGCACCAGTTTTTTGTCAACTATCCGCATATGAGCGTTTACGACAACATCGCCTCCCCACTCAAAGTGGCCGGGATGGCGAAGTCCGAAATTCAGGGCCGGGTCGAGGAAGCCGCCGACATCCTGCAACTGCGCCCCATGCTGAACCGCCGTCCACATGAGCTATCGGGTGGCCAACAGCAGCGCACCGCGCTGGCGCGGGCGATAGCCAAGGAAAGTCGCGCGGTGTTTCTGGATGAACCGTTGGCGAACCTTGACTACAAACTGCGTGAAGAACTGCGCGAACAACTGCCCGAGCTATTCGCCGGACGCGGGGCCGTGGTGGTCTATGCCACATCTGAACCCGAAGAGGCCTTGTTGTTGGGCGGCTACACGGGCCTGATGGATGATGGCAATGTCGTCCAGTTCGGGCGTACCGCAGACCTGTATCGCACACCAAGGTCGTTGACTGCGGCGGCTGTGTTTTCAGATCCACCTATCAATCAGGCCGCAGTCACCAAGGTCGGTGACCAAATCAAAATGGGCGATGCCACCTGGACCGCCAAAGGTCCGGCCAATGCCCTGTCTGACGGTGATTATGTTGTTGCCGTGCGCCCCCATCACGTCACCCCGACGCCTAGCAACACACACACAGTATCATTGTCCGGCCACGTGCTTGTGACAGAGTTGTCTGGCTCTGAAAGCTCGGCCCATTTCCGGCTGCCCGTCGGGGATTGGGTTTCGCTGTCGCATGGCGTTCATCCGTATGAGGTGGGCGCGGACCACCCGTTCTACCTCGATCCATCCGCTTGTTTTTACTTCGCACCTGACGGTGCCACCGTTGCAGGAGCCGCCATCTGATGGCCAAGATCACCCTGTCCAAACTGCGGCATAGCTATAAGCCGAACCCAACGTCCTCCGCGGATTATGCGCTCAAGGAGATTGACCTTGATTGGTCCGACGGCGGCGCCTACGCGTTGCTCGGCCCGTCCGGTTGCGGCAAGTCGACACTGCTGAACATCATTTCAGGGCTTTTGACGCCATCTGAAGGGCAAATCCTGTTTGACGACAAAGACGTGACAGGCTTGCCCCCGGACCGACGCAACATCGCGCAGGTCTTCCAGTTTCCGGTCATCTACGACACGATGACCGTTTTTGACAATCTGGCCTTCCCCCTGCGCAATCGCGGCGTGGATGAGCCGCGGGTTGCGGCTCGCGTGACCGAGATTGCGACGATGCTTGAGGTGACTGACCTGTTGGGCACCAAGGCAGCGGGCCTGTCCCCCGAAAACAAGCAAAAAATCTCAATGGGGCGTGGATTGGTCCGTGATGACGTGAATGTCGTGATGTTTGATGAACCGCTCACGGTCATTGACCCGCATCTAAAATGGAAGCTGCGTTCCAAGCTGAAAGAGCTGCACCAGAAGGTGCGCGCCACAATGATCTATGTGACGCATGATCAGACCGAGGCGCTGACCTTTGCTGATCAGGTGGTCGTCATGCAGGACGGCGAAATCGTACAGATCGGCACGCCGGTTGAATTGTTCGAACGCCCGGCCCACACCTTCGTCGGCCATTTCATTGGTTCGCCCGGCATGAATGTCCTTGCCGCCGAGATGCGTGACAACGGCGCTTTTCTGGGCGGTCACCATGTGGCGCTCGAAGGTGCCGTGACCACGCAAGAGGGGGCTGCACAGATTGGCATTCGCCCTGAGTTCGTGCGCATCGGCGATGAGGGCCTACCTGCTCGCGTGCGCAAAGTGTCCGACATCGGGCGGCATAGCGTGGTTGAGGCGATGGTCGGTGATACGTCTATCAAGGCGATCACAGAAGGCGCTGTGCCTGAACAAGGGGCGGCCATCCACCTGCAATTCCAACAAGACCAGACCCGGCTCTATCGCGATGGCTGGCTCGCGACCAAAGGGGGTGCGTCATGAAAACCCAAAATCATAAGGCGTGGTTCTTTGTCTTGCCGGTCTTGCTGTTGGTCGCGTTCAACGCGCTGATCCCGATGATGACGGTGGTCAACTATTCGGTGCAGGAGACCTTTGGCAATAACGTGTTTTTCTGGGAAGGGCTGCGCTGGTTTGAAGAGCTGCTGAATTCCGACAGGTTCCATGCAGCGCTGGGCCGACAGTTCCTGTTTACCGGATTGATCCTGCTGATCGAAGTGCCGCTTGGGATCATCATCGCGCTTTCCATGCCCCGCAAAGGGCCGTGGGTTCCGGTCTGTCTTGTCCTGATGGCGCTGCCGATGCTGATCCCATGGAACGTGGTGGGGGCGATGTGGAACATCTTTACCCTGCCTGACATTGGCCTTTTGGGCTATCTGATGAACACGACGCTCGGCATTGATTACGACATGACGCAAAGCCCGCTAGCCGCATGGGCGACCATCATTACGATGGATGTCTGGCACTGGACATCGCTGGTTGTACTGTTGTCTTATGCCGGGCTCGTCTCGATCCCTGACGCCTATTATCAAGCAGCTAAGATCGATGGGGCATCGCCTTTCAAAGTCTTCCGTTACATCCAGCTTCCCAAGATGAAACAGGTGCTGACTATCGCGATCCTGCTGCGGTTCATGGACAGCTTCAACATCTACACCGAAGTCTTCGTGCTGACAGGTGGTGGCCCTGGTAATTCTACGACCTTGCTGTCCATCGACTTGGTGAAAATCGCCCTTGGGCAGTTTGACCTTGGCCCCGCAGCGGCGATGTCACTGATCTATTTCGCCATCACTTTGCTGGTCAGCTGGCTGTTCTACACTCTTATGACGAAAGACGACGCGAAATGAAAAAGCGGTCCTTCATCCCGATCATCTACATCGCATTCCTGATGCTGCCGATCTACTGGCTGGTGGCGATGTCGTTCAAGACAACGAACGAAATCCTGGCAGGGTTCAGCCTGTTTCCGCAGAGCTTTACGCTGGAAAACTACGTCACGATCTTTACCGATCCGACGTGGTACTGGGGATACATCAACTCGATTATCTATGTATCGCTGAATACGGTCATCTCGCTCGCGGTTGCCTTGCCTGCCGCTTATGCCTTTAGCCGCTATCGCTTTTTAGGTGATAAGACGCTGTTCTTCTGGCTGCTGACAAACCGGATGGCGCCAGCGGCCGTTTTTGCGCTGCCGTTCTTTCAGCTCTACTCGGCGGTTGAGCTGTTCGACACACATATCGCCGTCGCCTTGGCGCATTGCCTGTTCAATATCCCGCTGGCGGTCTGGATTTTGGAAGGCTTCATGAGCGGGGTGCCCAAGGAACTGGATGAAACGGCTTATGTCGACGGCTATTCCTTCCCACGGTTCTTCACCACGATCTTTCTGCCCTCGATCAAGGCGGGCGTTGGGGTCGCGGCGTTCTTCTGTTTCATGTTCTCATGGGTCGAATTGCTGCTGGCCAAGACCCTCACAGCGGTTGACGCCAAACCTATCGCGGCGACGATGACCAAGACGGCCTCATCGGCAGGTTATGAACTGGGGCTGTTGGCCGCCGCCGGGACACTAACCATCATTCCCGGCGCCATCGTGATCTATTTCGTGCGCAACTACATTGCCAAGGGCTTTGCCCTAGGGAGGGTCTGATATGTTTGGCTGGATGGCATGGACATGGCCCACAGGGCTGTTTTTCATCGGATTGTTTACCGCAATGGGCATCATCACCTTCATCGAAATCCGCTACCCCGGCACGTCCGAACGCAAGGGTGTGCTGGGCCTGACGACGACGCGAGGCGACCGGCTGTTCCTGTCGCTGCTGGGTACAGCTTACATTTTTCTGGCCTGGATCTTCTTTTTCGGGATGCCGCTATGGGGGCCGCTGGCAATCAGCATTGCATGGGGGATTTTCTGTTTTTGGAAGGTCTGATGCGAAAATTCTTGGACATACGAAGGTCTTAGTATCTACTCCCCAATGGGGGAGCAGTTCAGATGTTGATGGGGCGCGGTATGCGGCAAAAGAAAAAAAGCGAATTCCTGACCGAGGTTGAGCTTGAGTTCATGACAGAGCTTTGGGCCTTGGGTGAGGGAAGCGTACGCGATGTGCTGGCCAACCTCGCGCCAGATCGCAACCTTGCCTATACATCGGCCGCGACAATCCTGCGGATCATGGAACAAAAGAACTTTGTGACCAGTGAAAAGCGTGGGAAAACCTTCGTTTATCGACCCTTGCTTGCCAAAGACGCATATCAATCAAAGACGCTGCGCGATCTGTCAGACAAACTGTTTGATGGCACGCTTAAGCATCAATGGTGGCGCGCTTGGTCGATGATCAAGGCATGTCTGAGGAAGCACTGACAGAGATACGGGCACTCTTGGATAGGAGGTTGAACGACAATGACAACTGAACACCTACTCAGCGCCTATATCGATGCCAACATTATCTTGGTCGCGGTGACGATCATCTGGTTTGCATCCAAACAGCTTTTTGCGCACACGTCGTTGCGTGGCGCATATCAGGTCCAGCTTCACCTGCTTTACGGCCTGATCGCGATGATCGTGTTTTCACCACTGCTCGCAGTCTGCGTAGAGACCTGTCAGCGATGGGGCCTGCTCTCAACGCACAGTGGCGTAAGGCTGTCGGATTTTCTGGTCTCACAGTATCTGGACGGAAACATCGCCCTTGCACCCACTGAATTCGAACGCCTGCTGATGTGGCGCACTGAGGTCACGCATCAGATCGCGTCATTGTCCACCTGGCTGGGTTACGCGGTTCTGGGCGGGTTGACCTGTGGGTTCTGCATCATTGTAGTGCGCAACGCACGTGATACGTTGTACCTGATGAAAATGATCCGCAGCAGCTATGTGCTGCGCCGGGTTGGTCGTGTTGACATTCGCTTCACCCATCAAACGCGCGTCCCGTTTTCAACCCGTGGTCTCTGGCGCTATTACGTTGTTTTGCCAACAGGTCTGCTGGCACAGGAAAATGACGTGCGGATCGCCGTAACACATGAGTTGCAGCACATCCGCCAGCATGATCTGACATGGGAGATCGCGCTTGAATTGATCCGGCCATTCTTCTTTTGGAACCCCGCATTTGCATCTTGCAAACGCGATGTCGAGCGGTTGCGCGAACTGACCTGTGACCAACAGGTCCTGAGCAAAAACAGGCATTTGGTCAAAGACTATTGCGAATGCCTTTTAAGGGTGTGCCGCACAAGTCTGACTGGGGATCGATCCAATCAAATCGTCACACCCAGCGTACCATTTGTCCAGATCGATCGCTAAGCTGTGTGCCAGCCACTCGGGTGGTTTTCTTAAGAAGCGGATCGTGTCTTTGCTGGATGGCAACGTCACCGTTGACAGACACCGTTTTGGCAATGCGATCATTGCATTCTCGCTTGGTTTGGCGCTGTTTATGACAGTTGCGTTGCAGCCAGCCAAGGATTGGAGCCATGACCGGCTGATGCTATCCACAATCGTCAATCTGGAGCGATTGAATACAAGATAGCCCTTGGTCACCTGACCCTAGGGTGCCGCAAATCCGCCCCCGCCGGGAGTTTTCATGATGAATGTGTCTCCAGCGGCCAGGCTCGTTTGGTCATTCCCTTTCAAAAGCCCTGTCGCACCATCCGCGCGATGCACCGCGTTCACACCAACCTTGCCCGGGGGCACCGCCGTCGCACACTTGGGGCGGGCATTCGCGGTGGGACGACAGCACGGTGACGGTCATGGGTTCAAGAAACCGCAAGCGACGCACAATTCCGCCGCCTGTATGCTTGCCCTTGCCACCTGACCCGCGCCTGATCGAGAATTCTTCAACCCGCACTGGAAACCGCGTTTCCAGCACTTCTGGGTCGGTCATACGCGTGTTAGTCATATGGCTGTGCGCCGCACTCGTCCCGTCAAAATCGGGGCCTGCCCCGGGGCCACCGCAGATCGTTTCATAGTTCTGGAAAACATCGTTGCCATAGACAAAGTTATTCATCGTTCCTTGATTGCCCGCGATCACACCCAGCGCGCCATAAAGCGTATCCGCGATGGCTTGGCTGACTTCGGTATTGCCTGATTTCACCGCTGCCGGGGCTGTCGGATTGATCATTGAGCCTTCAGGCACAATCAGGTTCAGCGGCCTTATACAACCCTCATTCATCGGAGTGTCACCGCCGACCAGTGTGCGAACGACATAAAGCACCATCGCCCGGCAAATCGCCAAAGGTGCATTGTTGTTCAACGGGGATTGTGGGGATGTGCCGGTGAAATTGATGGTTGCGGTTGGCACCGCTGGCATCCACAACAAGCTCGGACAGATGCTGAAACTGCTCGGCATATTGCAGTAAAATATCGCCGCGTTTGGTCAGATGCATGCCTGCACCAGATCTGTCAAACAACGCGGTCCCGATGCTGTTCTCCAGCGACCGGACGCGCGAGGTTACCGCAGGTTGTGTCAGACTTAGGGCTTCCGCAGCGCGGTTTACACTTTTGAAACGCGCAACGGTCAGGAATGTCTTAAGATGTTCAAGTTTAAGATTTGGCATAGCGCAACTCTTCTAAAGGAATAGGCGCTGATCGCCAAAACACGTCCAGTAGCACAGGCGTATCTTACCCGTAACGCGCTGCAAAACGCCGCAGGATTTCGCCAGGTGCTGTCACGTTGGCCGCATGGCATACCGCGATCAGCCGATCAGCATCTTCTGGCGGAAAATATCCGTGGTTGCGGTAGGCACGTATGCGGCGTTCAAAATCCGATGCGTCTGCTTCCGGGTGAAACTGGGTTGCGTAGACATTTTGACCATGGCGGATCATCTGGACTGGGCAGGGCGCAGAACTGAGCAAATGCACAGTGCCTGGTGGTGGGCTCTGGACGGCTTCTTTGTGACCAACAAACACCTCAAACTCAGATGCTAGACCTTCAAGCAGTGGATCTTTCTCTGCATCCGGCATGAGCCTGCACACCGAAGGACCAACCGGTTCGCCAAATTTTGCCTTGCTGACCTCACCACCCAGATGATGCGCCAGTATACCTAATCCATAGCAACACCCCATAAACGGGTGATCGCGGTACGTGATTTGCGGCATGAGCGCCAAGATCTGGCCTTCGGTCCGCGCATCTATCGCGCTTTTCTGATCCGCTGGGTCGCTGACACAGCCCGGCCCACCGCCGACAATCACCCCGGCGTAATCAGTTACATCCAGGTCGGACGGAATGTTTTCTTGATCTACACGTATGCGATGGGTTTGATCCGGTGTCAGCTGGCACTTGTCGAGAATGGATGCGTATTCGTCATCGGACGCGACCGTTTCAGGACGCAACTGCAAGATCAGAAATCGTTTCATGCTGACCGGGTAGCTTCAGATAGCCTGAAAAACAAGAAGGTTCAGAACGCGATCCGCGACTATGCAATCGCTTTGCCCGGGCGCCACACTTAAGTCGATCCATTCTCGCCATAGGCTTCGCGCAGGACGTTCTTTTGCACCTTGCCCATTGTGTTGCGGGGCAGGGCGTCGGTGATGATATACCGTCTTGGGTGTTTGAACCTTGCAAGGTTCGGTGCGACAAGAGCAGCGATTGTATCGATGGTAAGCGTGCGGTCTTCCAAGACGATGGCCGCCAAGACACTTTCTCCGAAATCCGGGTGCGCCACGCCGAAGACCGCACTTTCGCGCACGCCATCGATCTCGTTGATCACGTCTTCGATTTCCTTGGGGTAGATATTGTAACCGCCTGAGATAATCAGATCCTTTTGTCGCCCGACAATAGAGACACGCCCATCGTCAGACATCACGCCCAAATCCCCGGTCATAAAGAAACCGGTGTCGCGCAGTTCCTCTGCGGTCTTTTCGGGCATGTTCCAGTACCCTTGGAAGACGTTATCACCGCGCACTTCGATCATACCGATTTCGCCTGGGGCAACCGGTTTGCCGTTGTCGGTAATCACGACCTCTGTGCCGGGCAGGGCGTAGCCAACGGTGCCAGCCAATCGTTCGCCCTGATAGGGGTTTGACGTGATCATATTCGTCTCAGTCATCCCATAGCGTTCAAGGATGCGGTGGCCGGTCCGGTCCTCGAAAGCTGTATGGATTTCGGCCAGCAATGGCGCAGAGCCGGATATGAACAACCGCATGGTCTTGACCAGTTCCTTGTTCAGCCGTGGGTCGTCCAAAAGGCGGGTGTAGAAAGTGGGAACCCCCATGAGCAATGTTGATGAAGGGATCTCTGCGAAAAGCATGTCGATATCAAAGGCCGCCATGAACCGCACATGTGCTCCTGCCAAGAGAGCTGTGTTCAAAGCGACAAATAGTCCGTGGGTGTGAAAAATCGGAAGGGCGTGGATTAGACGATCTTGTTTGGCGATCTGCCATAGATCAACCAGGCTTTCGGCATTGGACAGCAGGTTCTTATGCGACATCATCGCGCCTTTGGAGCGGCCTGTTGTGCCTGACGTGTAAAGCAATGCGGCCAAATCATCCGGGCCACGGGCCGCGGTTGGAAAGCATCTGCTGCAAGCGTCCGCACTTGTTGACAGTGTCCCTGTGCCGTCCTTGGCAAGGGTCATGACCTTTGTGTTTTCGCCACAAATGGCAGCAATCGCTTTCTCATGTCGTGCATCGCACACAACCAAGATAGGGGCCGCATCGGTGATGAAATAGCTCAACTCGCTTTGTGTGTAGGCCGTGTTGAGCGGCAGATAGACCGCTCCCGTTTGGACGGCCGCGCCATACAGCGCGACGGCGTCCATCAGCTTTGGTGCCTGAACCACCACTCTGTCACCCGGTTTCACACCTGCGTCTTCCAGCACATGCGCCAGTTGGGCGACCCGTGACACAAAGCTTGCGTAGGTTACGTTTGTGCCGTCATCCAGCGTCAGGAAGACATCATCGTTTTCGACATGAGGTGCGATGAGTGCATCGTAAAGAGTATTGGTCACGATGAGGTGTCCCTTGGTTTAAAACAGCGCGTTGCGGCCGGAGTATCAAGCGCAGATTTTGCGTTAGAAATCATCACCTTTAAAGCGAAATCTCTTGCGGAAATCTTGTGTTGTTGCGCAATGCAATGGCGCGCGCTTGACATGCTCATGCAACTGCTCATTGGATCGCACCGTCAGCCATCGCTCGATACGCCGTTGTCGCTGATGGTTTCGGTTCTCAGCCGCGTTGGTGTCTTGACCTCAATTGAAAGGTCCAATACCTACGCGATTATAGACGCGGGCGTTGTGTAATGGTAAGACCTCAGCCTTCCAAGCTGATGATACGGGTTCGATTCCCGTCGCCCGCTCCACCCCTCGATCCAACCAAAATACCCCTGATGCGTTTGGTCGCCTTGTGAAACGCTCAGTTCAGTTTTATGTCCTGCTGACAGTTGCTAAGGACCACTGATGGCCGAGATCCAGAAAACAAAGCCCGAAGACAGACCTGTTGGCAAACGTGTGACCGCGTTACGGGCGTTGTGGCCGTTTATGAAACCCTATCGCTTCAACATGATCGGCGCGAGTTTCGCATTGGTGTTTACCGCGATGGTGTCGCTGAGCTTGCCGATTGCGGCCGGGCAGGTCGTTGATACCTTTGGTTTGGCGGGTGGGGAAATTGGTCAGCATTTCATCACGATGCTTGCGATTGCGGTGCTGCTCGCCTTTGGGACGGCGCTGCGATACTATCTTGTGACCCGTCTGGGCGAACGCGTTGTGGCCGATATTCGCAAGGCCGTGTTCAACCGCATGATCAGTATGAGCCCGGCGTTCTATGAAAAGATCATGACCGGCGAAGTTTTGAGCCGAATCACCACCGATACAACGCTGATCCTGTCTGTGATTGGGAGCTCCGTCTCAATTGCTTTGCGCAACATCCTGATCTTTGTTGGTGGTGTCATTTTGATGCTTCTGACCTCGGTTAAGATGAGCATCATGGTGCTGTGGCCGATCCCGGTTGTGCTGTTCCCGATCCTGTTTCTGGGCCGCCGTGTGCGCAGCCTGTCCAAAGAAAACCAGGACCTGATCGCGGAAAGCAGCGGGGACGCGTCCGAGCAGTTGTTATCTGCTCAAACGGTGCAAGCTTTCACGCATGAAGAACTGAGCCGCGCAAAGTTTGATGAAGTGACCGAGCAAAGCTATCGCTCGGCCCGCCGCCGGATCATGACGCGGGCGGCATTGACGGCCATTGTGATTTTCATGGTGTTTGCCGCCATCGTCCTGTTCTTGCAAATGGGGTCACAGGATGTCGTCGCGGGTGAGATTACAGAAGGCGGCCTTGTGCAATTCATGATTTATACCATCATGGTCGGTGGCGCTGTTGCCGCACTGTCGGAAGTATGGGGTGAATTGCAGCGCGCAGCCGGGGCAACAGAGCGTCTGGTTGAACTTCTGACCGCAGAAGACACGGTGCAGGACCCCTCCCAGCCGAACGTATTGCCGACGCCTGTCAAAGGCGCACTAAGCTTTGACCACGTGCAGTTTCATTACCCTTCACGCCCGCAGGTTTCGGCGTTGGATGGGATTGATCTTGAGATTACACCGGGCGAAACCGTCGCTCTTGTCGGTCCTTCTGGGGCGGGCAAAAGCACGATTATCCAGTTGGTACAGCGCTTTTATGATCCGCAGGATGGCGCGGTACGCATTGACGGCATAGACCTGCGCGACCTGGACCGCGCTGATTTCCGCAAGCACATCGCCCTTGTCCCCCAAGATCCTGTGATCTTTGCAGATACCGCGCGTGAGAATATTCGCTTTGGCTTACCCACGGCCACTGATGCCGAGGTTGAAGAAGCGGCAAGGGCCGCCGCGGCATACGATTTCCTGATCGCACTACCCGATGGTTTTGACAGCTATGTCGGGGAACGTGGCGTGATGTTGTCCGGTGGTCAAAAACAACGGATCGCAATTGCGCGCGCCATTTTGCGCGATGCACCGATCCTGCTGCTGGATGAGGCGACAAGCGCGCTGGATGCCGAAAGCGAGTACGCCGTGCAGCGTGCGGTCGAAGAACTGGCGCGCACACGCACCACACTGATCGTTGCGCACCGTCTGGCCACCGTCAAAAAGGCCGATAGGATAGTGGTTCTGGAGGATGGCCAGATCGCCGCGCAAGGCACGCATGACGCCCTTGTGGCGCAGGGCGGTCTTTACGCGCGGCTTGCCCGATTGCAGTTTACCGAAGGTGTCGCAGCGGAATAGCATCGCTTTTTCGTAGCGTCAGGCTTGTGGTTGTGGCCATTATTGCCCACCCTGCGATGTCAGGGAGGCCACACTCGACTGTGTGGTGACAAAAAACACGGGAGGAGACGGCATGGCTTTTGCAAGTGTCGCAGATCGAGACGCCATCGAAAATGAAAAGCCGTGGGCAGAGCGCAATACGCCAACCACGACCTACGAACTGCTCAGTCAAACGGCGTCCAAGCACGGGCCGCGCAAGGCGGTCAGTTTCAGCCTGCTCTCTGATCCGAATGCCAAATGTGAAACGCTTAGTTGGGATGAGTTGCGCGACAAGACCGGGCAGGCGGCGAATATGTTCCGCACCCTTGGCGTTGGCGAAAAGGACGTTGTCGCCTATCTGATGCCCAATGCCACCGAAACGGTTCTGACATATCTGGGTGGACAGGTGGCGGGGATTGTGAACCCCATTAACCCGCTGCTGGATGCCGAACAGATCGCCGCGATCCTGCGTGAGACGAACGCCAAAGTTCTGGTCACACTGAAGGCCTTTCCAAAAACAGATGTTGCCCAAAAGGCGGCCGAGGCCGTGCGTTTGGCACCAAACGTCACCCATGTGCTTGAGGTCGACTTGCACCGTTATCTGACGGGCCTCAAACGTCTGATCGTGCCCCTGATCCGGCCCAAGAACCCGGTGGCGCACAAGGCAACTGTGCTTGATTTCAACGCTGAGATGAACAAGCAACCCAAGGCGCTGAGCTTTGAAGACAGTAAAGTGGACCGTGTTGCGGCTTACTTTCATACCGGCGGCACCACAGGGATGCCGAAAGTGGTGCAACACCGCTATTCCGGCATCGTGTACAATGCGTGGCTGGGGGACCGGCTGCTCTTTACCGAAGAAGACGTGCAAATCTGCCCACTGCCATTGTTCCATGTTTTTGCGACCATCGTGTCGCTGGGTGCATCGCTGGGGTCGGGCGCGCAAATTGTCCTACCCACCCCGCAGGGATATCGCGGCGAAGGCGTTTTCGACAATTTCTGGAAGCTGATCGAAAAGCACAAAGTCACTTTCATGATCACGGTGCCAACGGCCATGTCGGCCCTGATGCAGCGCAAAGTGGATGCTGATATCTCGACCTTGCGTTTGGCGTTCTGCGGCTCTGCGCCTTTGCCGCTTGAGCTTTATCGACGCTTCGAAGAGGCCGCAGGTGTCACTATCTGCGAAGGCTATGGCCTGACCGAGGCGACCTGCCTTGTATCTATCAATCCGCCCTTGGGGGAAAAACGCGTCGGATCCATCGGGCTGCCTTTCCCTTACACGGACGTCAAAATCGTCAATGCGGCCGATGGTGAAATCATGGATGCCGATGAAATCGGCGAAATCTGCGTATCAAACCCTGGCGTCTTTGACGGTCAGACTTATACCGAGGCCGACAAGAACAAGGACCTGTTCTATCCCGGTGAACGGTCGCAACAGCAGTATCTGCGCACGGGCGATCTGGGGCGCGTTGATCCTGACGGCTATCTTTGGATCACGGGGCGTGCCAAGGATTTGATTATCCGTGGTGGCCACAACATCGACCCTGCCGAAATCGAAGAGGCGCTGGCCGGGCATGAGGCGGTGGCCTTTGCAGGCGCGATTGGCCAGCCCGATCAACACGCTGGCGAAGTACCCTGTGTCTATGTTGAACTGGTGGACGGTGCTGAGGTCGCCCATGAAGACCTGATGGCCTATGCCAAAGAGCATATTCACGAACGGGCGGCGCACCCTAAACATCTGGAAGTACTGGATGAGCTACCAAAGACAGCCGTTGGCAAGATCTTCAAACCCGATCTCCGAAAGCTTGCGATCACCCGCATCTACAATGCCGCATTGGCGGATACCGCAGCCGAAGTGCACGACGTGAGTGAAGACAAAAAGCGCGGGCTGGTGGCGCAGATTAGCAAGACCGGCGATACCTCTGATGACGACATCGGCAAGGCATTGAACGCTTACACTATCCCATGGGAAATGGCAGACTAAGTCCAAGCAAATCAATAAGGGACAGCTGCGATGACAAAACTAGCGTTTTTGGGCCTTGGGGTCATGGGGTATCCGATGGCGGGGCATCTGCAAGGGGCAGGCCATGACGTCACTGTTTACAATCGGACGACAGCAAAGGCCGAAAAATGGGTCAGTCAGCATGGTGGTGCGTCCGGCTCATCGCCCAGACTGGCGGCGGAAGGTGCAGAAATGGTCATGGCCTGCGTCGGCAATGACGACGACCTGCGCTCGGTTTGTTTGGGCGATGATGGGGCCTTTGCGGCGATGCCTGCGGGGTCCATCTTTGTTGACCATACCACTGTTTCGGCAGCGGTAACGCGCGAACTGCATGATATTGCTGAGGAAAAAGGGATCGCATTCGTTGACGCGCCAGTATCCGGTGGGCAGGCAGGGGCTGAAAACGGTGCGCTTTCTGTCATGTGCGGCGGGGCCGCAGAAAGCTATGCCAAAGCAGAGGCCGTGATCGCGGCCTATGCGAAACTCTGCCGCCGGATCGGTGAAAGCGGCGCAGGACAAATGACCAAGATGTGCAACCAGATTGCCATAGCCGGGCTGGTGCAAGGCCTGTCGGAGGCATTGCACTTCGCGCAGAAAGCGGGGCTTGATGGCGAGGCTGTGGTCGAAGTGATCAGCCAAGGTGCGGCAGGTAGCTGGCAAATGTCGAACCGCTACCAAACCATGTTGGCAGATCAGTGGGAACATGGGTTTGCGGTTGATTGGATGCGCAAAGACCTTGGCATATGCCTTGATACGGCAGACGAAAACGGCGCCAGTTTGCCGGTGACGGCCTTGGTGGACCAGTTCTACAAGGACGTGCAGAAATTGGGCGGCGGACGCTGGGATACCTCGTCACTGCTCAAGCGTTTGCAGGCGATCGGTTGATCCCGCATCCACAAGCTAGAACAGGGTGATGTCAGGCGGCGGCGGCACCTTTTTGGTTGGGATGATCTCTGGCCCGTCACCGGAAATCTGAAGTTGTCTTGCAGCACCGGTTGTGGGCGTGAATTGGACCCGGCGGGCTTGCTCGCCACCAAGGCTTTGCGAGATGCAAGGAATGCCTTCCTGTTTGAGGAATTCTTCCGCAAAGTTGGCGTTTGATGGGCCGATGTCGCGTGCATGGGTTGTCATGCGGGCGCCTCCGAACAGCTTTGCCCGCAGTTTGTGCCGCTCAGCTCCGGCGCGTAGAAGGCGATTGATCAACAACTCCATCGCATTGACCCCGTAACGCAGATCACGGCCGCGCTGCCCTCCTGTCCCGGCCAGAAGGAAATGATTCATTCCCCCAACACCAGCGTCCGGGTCATAAAGGCAGACTGCCACGCAAGAGCCCAAAACGGTGGACATGATCACATCCGGGTTGGTGGAAACCGCAAAGTCACCCTGAACAATTGTGATGACTGTTTCCCTGCTACTCATACGCGTTGTTTCACCTTGCAGGACTTGAGCAGGGCTGGGCCTATCTCTTGAATTGGGAGTTGTGCGCCAACGCCACCCATTTCCATCGCGACGCGCGGCATGCCATACACCACGCTCGTCTGTCGATCCTGACCGATGGTATGGGCGCCTGCATGCCGCAATTTTGTGAGCCCCGCTGCCCCGTCTTTTCCCATCCCGGTGAGCAGCGCAGCGCTGACTTTCGGTGCCTGCGGGATCGCGGAGTTAAACAACGCGTCCACCGAAGGTCGATGGCCGGAGATGGGTGCATTCTTTCGCAAAGCCAGATGGCGTTGCCGCCCCGCCGCAACAACAAGATGGGCTTGATCATCCGGGGCCAGATACATGTGCCCCGGCGACAAGGCCATATTATCTGCAGCTGCGATCACGTTGGCGGGTGATGCTGCATTCAACAACCTGATCAGGCTCGCCGCGAAACTTCCGCCCGTATGCTGCACGATCAAAACGGGTGGACAACGATGGTCAAAGCACTGCGTAACCATCAAAAGCGCATCTATTCCACCGGTAGATGCACCAAGCAAGATCAAGCGATTGTGGTCATAGTTTTCAGCAACTGTTGGGGATTTACCCGCAGGGTGTGTTTGATTTTGTGCAGGTTGTGAGAGCCTGGCTGTGCGTCTGATTGCATCTTCAAGGTCAAGTTCCGGAACCATCCGGATGCCCGGAAACAACGGATGGGCGCGGGGCGTCTGTTTACCCGTGGTCAGCACGATGCAGATGATGTTCATGATGCCAAACAACGATGCCAGAAGTTCGAATTCGGCCTGTTCGGCCAATTCCTGGGAAATTACAACACAGCTTGGCTCTGCGTGTTCGGCCAAGTTATAGGCATCAGTCAGTGTGGAGGATTCAATGATGTCGACATCACTGATCAGCGCCATGACCTGATATTTTATCCTTGCCAACCGCAGCAAGGACTGATGTGCGATAAGGTACTTCATGTATTGTCCATTGCCTGCGCTTTGCCAGAGCCTTCATGGCGCCAAGCATATGTTTTAAACCCTGCAAAAGGCCTAACGTCATCTGCACTTTGGTTTTGAACAAGCTGAAGATCGTTTTGCACACGGAAATGCGGTCTTTTTATCTGCCGCGCGGCGTTCGGATTAAACGCCAAAGCGCGATCAGTGCAGAAGTCAGCTGTCTGTCAAAAGAGTTCAATTTCCTTGTCTGAGACCCGATGCTGATATGCGCTGTCGGTATCACCAACGCCGCAAATCATGTCGCGCAACTCTTGCAGTTTCATCGGGCCAAGAATGCCGTCCTGATCGACAGTCATACTCTCAGGCAATGCGTCAGCCAGCCGATCCAAAAGTGAAGACAGATCATCGGCCATCTGTTTGAGAAGATCCATCGCCTGAAGGCTTTCCATCGCTTCATTGGTCTGAGGCTTGCTAGTGGCGCCGTCCAGCAACTGATGCTCAAGGTCCAACACGGCATGCCCCATCCGTGTCACACAACGCCCCGTTTGGCGCAGTGACCGGGCCAACCCCAACTGTTTTTGCGTGATGTCGTTTTGTGTGTCACTCACAATCGACCTACGACGCTTTCTATACACTTCCTCATACTGTCTGTCGTGAAGGGCTTTTTGATAATGTTGTTAAGACCCAACGCTTTGCCCTTACTTACCAGATCAGGTGTTGGGTTCCCTGTTACAAGTATGAAGCCAATGCGGGCGGTCGTCTTGTTCTGTCGTAAGGCTTGGAGCAGTTGCAAGCCGTCCATGCCCGGCATGTTGTAGTCTGACAAAACCAGATGCACCGGATCGTTCACCAGTTTTGAATAGGCTGCGCGCCCATCATTTTCGGCCTGATTTTTCCAGATACCCATTTCCTCGATGGCCTGTACCAATAGGCCACGGCTGACACCCATGTCGTCCACGATCATTACCCGCAGGGAGTCTCTTAAGCTCAATTTTCGTCTCCTTTATCGCGGTGCTTATTCTGCGTTTGTTTCTGGTATGTGGTAATGCCGACACTTCTGAATGCAGCCTCTGCCGGACCGCTCAGCCGTTCGGAGTGACCAATCATCAAATGTGCGCCATCGCCAAGCGCCTTTGCAAATCGTTGCCACAAGCGTGCTTGGGTTGTTTTGTCAAAGTAAATGGCGGCGTTTCGGCAAAAGATAACGTCAAAGCGGCGCTGCATCGGCCAGTCGGCAATGAGGTTCAGCTCTCCAAATGAAATCATCGATCTCAGCGCGTCATCCATCCTGATAACTTCTTTTTTTGGTGCTCGCTCCCCTCGCTAGACAGCGGCGCCACACCTCGGGAATTGCGGTGATCTGATCGACCGGATACCGCCCTTTCCGTGCTGTTTCGACCACTTTTGGGTCAATGTCTGTGGCGAGGATTTTCACATCGAGTTTCTGCAGCTCGGGTGCTGCTTCCAGCAATGTAGCTGCGATTGAATAGGCTTCCTGTCCGGTTGAACATGCCGCTGACCACAATCGTACTGGCGCACCACCCCTGGCCTTTGCCGCCAGCTTTGGGGCAACAGTGTCTTTGAGATAGGTAAAGTGATGCACTTCACGAAAGAAATGGGTCACATTCGTCGTAAGTGCGGAAAGGAGGTGCGTCTGTTCTGCGTCGCCTTCGACGCGATTGAGAAGGCCACAATACGCCTCAAAACTATCGAGATTGAGGGCGCGCAATCGCTTGGCAAGTCGCGAATGGACGAGCGCTTTCTTTGAGGGCTGCAAAAAAAGCCCATAGCGTTCATTTGCCAACGCCGAAATCATGCGAAAGTCGCGTTCCGAGAATGTGAACTCTTTTCGCGCATCTGACGGTGCATGCTGTGCCTCTTGTATCATGCGGCCGTGGCCACTGTTGATTGCAAAAGCGCGTCAAGGTTGATGATCTTGATCATATTGTCCCCAACTGGGATAATGCCTTCCACCGCGCGTGTTGCGGCGTCTTCCTCTGTCTTGGGTGTTTCACGGACCATATCTGTTTGGACGCCCAAAATCTCTGACACAGACTCTACCAAAAGCCCGACAATGCGTTCTTCAATTGCGGTGATAATGATAACGTGACGTTCGGTGGGCGCGATGGCACTAAAGCCCAGCTTGGCTGCGAGATCGAGAATTGGAATGACGGCACCGCGTAAATTGATCACCCCCAACACATAGGGGGGTGAATGGGGCAACAAGGTCACGGGCGACCATCGGCGGATCTCGCGAATTTGTGTGATCTCAATGCAGAAGCTCTGTCCGCCCGCGACGAGTGTCACAAATTCCATCTGTTTTTCGCCCTTTGGATCATCATGTTGCAGCATGCGACATCTCCTTGCGCGCTTTTATCTGCGCATTCCGTTCAGTGCTCTGGACTGCCGCGATTGCATCTGGATCTATTATGAGAGCAATCTTGCCGTCCCCTAGGATGGTGGCGCCGGAGATGCCTGAAATCTGACCGTAACTGCCCTGCATGCTTTTTACGACAACCTGGCGTTGGTCTACGATATCATCTACCGCTAAAGCACATTGGCTCACCGATTCAGTTTGCAAGAGTAGTAGAACCCTATCGGTCAGTGTGTGTGAGCTGGGTGCGATGCCCAAACGGCTGGCCAAATCAATGATCGGGACATAGTCGCCACGAATGCGCAACAGGTGGTTGCTGAGCCCGATCTCGGCCAGATCGGCGGGCGAAGGTCGGATCGACTCCAGAATGCTGGCGATTGGCACGACCATGGTTTGTCCACCGATATGGATGATCATGCCGTCCATAACAGCCAGAGTCAGTGGCAGGGTGATTGAAAACGTCGTGCCTTGTCCTGCGACGCTGCTGATTGCGATGCGACCCCCAAGGGCGGTGATGGCGGTTTTGACAACGTCCATGCCAACGCCCCGACCAGACAGATTGGTCACGACGGATGCCGTCGAAAAACCAGGCGCAAAGAGCAGGTGGTCGATCTCTTGTTCGCTGAGCGTTGCATCGGCAGCGATCAGCCCTTTACTCACCGCAATTTCTTTGATGCGCTTACGGTTCAGGCCTGCGCCATCATCAATGATTTCGATCACAATACTGCCTGAACGCTGACTTGCTGTCAGCCGCAGGGTTCCGGTTGGTGGTTTGTCAGTTGCGGCCCGATCTTCGGGGCTTTCAATGCCATGATCTACAGCATTCCGGATCATATGCGTTAGTGGATCAGCAAGGCGTTCAACGACAATTTTGTCGACTTCAGTCGCCTCACCTTCTGTGATCAGGTTGATATCTTTGCCTGTGGCGTCCGCTGCCTCGCGACCGATGCGCAGCATGCGTTGGAATAGCGGTTTGACCGGTTGCGCGCGGATGGCCATCACGCCTTCCTGGATTTCGCGCGCCAGCAATTTGTAGTCGTCCAGATCGCCATGAAGTTCAGCACTGTTTGGCAGTGCAGCTTCATCAATGCGCTGGGAAATCACGGATTGGTTGATAATCAACTCGCCCACGGCGTTAATCAACCGGTCCACCCGCTCAGGATCGACCCGCAAGGTGCTGGCGGCCCTTTTGATGGGTTTTTCAGTTTTTGTCGGGGTGTCTGGCGATACCCCGAGTTCCGGTGTCGGGTCATCAGCGGGTTCTAACGTGACAGGGGGCACCACATCAGGTAGCGCACTCTCTTCATCAGGTATCGCGCCCTCGACGTCTTCTTCCGAGATTTGAAGGTCACACAGGTCTTCTGCAAATTGAAAGACATCCCTGATTGCCAGATCGTTTTGCTGATCAGCAATAATCACCTGCCAAGTCAGATATCCGTCATTCCAGGTGAAGGCGTCGAATTCCGCGGGCAAATCGGCGCTAGTCACACTGGTTTCGCATGGTCCAAGTGCCTGAAGTGCCGCAATGAGGAGTGCAGGATCATTGCCCGTTGCGTAGAATTCTTGTCCGGGGCGGAAGCGCACGACAAAACGCGCAGCATTTCCGGTATCATCGAAAGACAAGCTCAGCGCTTCAAAAACAAACTCTTCTTCTACGGCGGCTTCTGAGCCCAGGAATGATTGCAACTCCTCAATGACGGGATCAACCTGGTCCCGGTCTGCTGGATTACTGTCGCGAGCTGCATCAACCAGATTGGCCAGGATATCGCCAGCGCGTTGGAGCACGCGCAAAAGCTCGTCATCTGTTTCCAATTTGTCGCTGCGCACGTCATCCAGTACGGTTTCAAAGGTATGCGCAAAACCTACAAGATCATCGAGCGAGAATGCACCAGCGGCACCTTTGATGGAATGCACAGCGCGGAACACGGCATTGACGGTCTCACTATCTGCGCGACCTTCGCGCATGTCTTCCAAACCGTCAGACAACGCGACTAACAGATCTTCGCATTCCTCAAAGAACGCATCAAGAATGGCTGTGTCCGTCATTCATTAGGTTCCTGTAAGACGGCGAATAACCGATACCAAGGCTTCGTCATCGAATGGTTTGACGATCCAGCCCGTTGCACCTGCTTTGCGCGCCCGCTCTTTCAGGGAGGTTCCGCTTTCGGTTGTCAGGACAAGGACAGGTACAGCGCGGTTCACATTGCCTTGGCGAATGTCGTCAATGACGCCAAAGCCATCTTTGTTGGGCATGTTGACATCTGTAATGACGAGATCGGCGGCTGCATCTTGAAACTTTTCCAGCCCATCCACCCCATCCACAGCAGTGGTTACTGCAAATCCGGCCCTTTCTAGCGTTGCGGTCAGCAATGTCCTGATGGTGCGCGAGTCGTCTATGGCAAGGATATGAGCGCTCATGCGGTCACCCGATCTGACCCTATCAAATCGGAAAGGCCCAGAAGCGCGACACCTTGCGCAAAACCTTCAGATGGGTCGGAGAACGTGAACTGCCGCTCATGCCGGTGCCAACTGCGCTGCGCGACGGCCAGCATCTGGGCCGTCAGCCCATTCAGGCGTTCGACCGCGCTGCATCCAATGTCTACATTCTGGTTTGTCGCACTCACAAGGAATGCATGCAGATGTTCGCAATCCTCAATTTTCATGATTGGCTGTAGTTCAAAACGTGCAGTGTCGTCGCTCATTCTTCGCTCACTCTCATTGTCAGACGAAACGCCATCATGCGGCCTGTCTGGTGGTATGAACCGCGCCACTTAATTTCAGGTAAATCACAGCCGATTTTTTTGAGTGAACAGAAGGCGGGTCTCGTCAATCTCCCCGCATACCGAAATCCGCGTAATTGTCTCGACAACGGCCCGACACCTTCGATAGGTTAGCCAAGAATTAAGGACCAGTTGCCCAACGGGTGGAAAGTACCACATGAAAAGAACTGCCCAGGGGATCGCCTACACTGCGTTGCTGACATCTAGCCTGGCATCGGGGCTGGCGGCCGAAGGGATTGGTGGCTTGTCGCAGGCCGTTGATACGCCCCGCGCCACAAGCGGTGTGGCAGACGACCTGACCATCATTTTTGACTATCGCAAGGATTATCGTGCGCTGTCATTTGGTTTCCAGCCCAGCGACCGTTTCGAGATCGGGATCAGTTTTCCAACGTATGATGAAGGCACGGGCAGTTCGAGTGGCAATGAGCTGAGCTTCGGTCTGCGTTTTCTGGACGAAAGTGCATATTTTCCGGCCCTTACTGTCGGTATTGTTGGTTTGGGCAGCGATGATCGTGGCGCGGGTGAGTATATTCTGGCGAGCAAATCCATCGGTCCGGTGCTGGTTTCCGGTGGTTTGGGATGGGGGCGATATGCCGACCAGACCGTCGTGGACCGTGGCGCAGATGGCGGCGTCTTTCGCACGGATCATCTGTTTGAAGGCGATACGGAATCATTCGCAAATATCGTTTGGGATACGGGCATCAATGGTCTGATCGCCTCTGCGGAATATAGTGGCGTGGCGGGTCCCGATGCTGACGATACTTTGGCAGCAAGCTTGTCATACGAGTTGATCGAAGGGCTGCGGGTAACGGGATTGGTTAACAATCAGGGCAATGCGGGTCTCCGGCTGGAATTCGCGGCTAATCCAAGACAACCCTTCGTGCAAACCAACATCGGACGGGGGCCGCATCCTTATGTTGAAAACAGACCCCTCCGGGCAGGGCAGGCACAACCGAACGAAGCACAAGTATTTGCGATCCTTACAGAGCGCCTTGAGAAAGAAAATATCGATATCACGCGCTTTAGCATGCGGGGCGATACGATTGATGTGACGGCGTCGTCAAACACCGATGTGGTTTTTGCCCGGATCGTTGGACGGGTGTCGCGTGTCTTGTCCGCGATCGCCCCACCAAACATCACAACATTCCGTGTGACGCAGAACACAGGTGCGTTTGACAGCAACGTCGTGGTTCTGGACAGGGCAGGTTTGGATCGCGCGGTTGGCAAACCCAACGCGGCAGAGCTGGCATGGGGCGCAACGTCATTCGCACCCAGCCCGCTGGCTCGGCTTACTGCACTGGGCGAGCGTGAATTTGAGCCGCGGTTCACCTATGGGTTCACGCCGACATTCAAGGCTGATTTTATCACATCTGACACGCTAGAGCTGACAGGTACGCTGAACGCAAACGCGCGCTATACGTTTTCGCCGCAAACCTTTGTGGCTGGGACCGTTGGATATCGCTTCCTTAACCAGTGGGATCAGCAAGATCCACCGGCAGAGCCAGGCATCCGGTCGGATTTCACATCCTATGAACCCGACATCGCGTTCCTGCAGTCACTGAGCGTGCGGCACCGGTTCCGGGTCGCACCAGAGGTTTATGGCCGGGTCTCAGCGGGATTGTTCGAGCGGGCCTATGGCGGCGTCAGTGGTGAAATGATCTGGCGCGACCCCGAACAGAACTTTGCACTGGGACTAGAGGCCACATACGTTCAAAAGCGCGCCTATGAGGGGTGGTTCGGGTTTGAGGATGCGGACGCAACAACCCTCATTGGCAGCGTCTATGCCAATGTTGGCACCAACGGCAACTTCGTGATTGTCGATGCAGGTCAACACCTTGCCGATGATTTTGCCGTTGGGCTGACGGTTGGCCGCAACTACCGCAATGGCTGGCGGATTGCAGCATCAACGGGTTGGAGCGAAGAACGCGATAGTGCGCTCAAATTCGGGGCGGAGATTTCAATTCCGCTGTCGTGGACATCGGCTGAAGGTGGCACTGGGACAACCAATCTGTCAATCGGTGGCCAATCAGGTGATTTTGGATCGCGCGTCAGCGGAACGGGCACGCTCTACGACGAGCTGCGCACCTCGGACAAACGACGCATCGAAGATGGCTTTGGGGAGTTTTGGAATTGATCAAAGGTATCCTCTCTGTCAGCGCGATTATGGCCCTTTCGGGTTGTCTGGGCACGCTCGGGCAAATGCGCGACGCGATCCTGAACCCCGACCCAGAGGTCGAGATGACGATCCCGCAGGTGAACCGGGCCGCGATTGAGCAGGCTGATCTTGCCGCCGTCCTGATGCTAAGCCCAACTGTGGGTGTCGCGACTGTTGGCATTGCGATCCAGATGCGAGAGGGGCGGATCAACTATAGCTCAAACGAAAACCGTGGCGTCACCCTTGAGGGTGGATTGGTCTATGCGACCCTTGGCCTTGGGACAAATCTGCAAGCGGTGACCGCACAGGACAACGATCCTCTGGTGACAGAAGCGCGGGCAGGCAGTTGGCCTGCGGAAGTGACGCGAACCTATCATCTGTCGCGGCGAGGGACCGCGTTTGAGCAGGTCACAATGACCTGCGGCAACCAGGTCGGCCGTAATCTGGTGATTGATGTGGCCAGCGCCAATCGCAACGTGGTGGAAGTGATCGAAACCTGCAAGACAGATGCAGGTGATACTGTGAACAATATACACTATCTGGACGCGGGCACCGGACGCATCTGGCGGACCAGCCAATGGACGGGCCCGGTGCAAGGCAACATTCAGGTTGATGTGATTGATCAGTTTGACCCGTAAAGGCTGGACGTTGACCTGATGGGGGCTGCACCGCGCGTGCCGTAAAGATAACAACTGCGGCTTTGGTCATGCACGGCGCGATCGAGATAGTCCGTTCGCGCAGTTAAAAAGGGCGGCACGGTACGCGCGCCGCCCCAAGGGCAGGGGTTTAGCCGCCTTTGCTAAAGCAATCCGAGCGGATGACGACACATAGCTGTGATGCGCGGCTGCGATCCATCGGTCCGACGGCAAGGCTGACGGTTCCGTTCTCGCGGGCAAAGCGTGGTTGCAACCCCGACAGATCAGATCCGTTTGTGGCCAGAAGGCCAGACCAATGGGCGCGCGCAGCCTCTTCGGTGCCAAAGGCGCCAAAGTAGGTGAAATGCGTGCCCGCTGCGGCCTGCTGCGGCGTTGCGACCGCCGTTTGGACCGCTGCCAGCACATCGCTTTGGATGGTGGCGTTACGCGACTGCACAGCCCGGCGCGATGCAATATCGGCAGAGTTCGCCGTCTGCATCGATGGTGTGTTGATCGTATTGCTGAGGGTCGCATCATCCATGCGGATGCTCGTCATACGTTCCCGCAGGTTCCGGGTGATCCGGCGCGTATCGACGTTGCTGTTGACGATACGCGGCGTAATCAGAACCAGCAGTTCTGTCTGGCTGTCTGTGCGGGATTGACGCCCGAACAAGCCACCCCAGATCGGTTGACGGGCCAGACCGGGCAAACCTGCGGTGCCTCTTGTGCTGCGCTGTTCGAAAAGCCCGCCCAATGCAATGGTTTCGCCGCTATCGACTGCAATTGCACTGGAAATGGTCCGCTGCGAGATGATCGGGTTCCCTGTGGAGCCATCGGTTTCACCGATAGTGCTGACTTCTTGCTGGATGTCCAGCACGACCGAGCCGGAAGAGTTGATACGCGGGGTCACTTCGAAGATCACACCCGTGTCGCGGAACTCTACAGTTGAAACGAAGACATCAGGGTTTTCGTTGGCATCCTGTGCGGTTTGCACCGAAATCGGAACCTGATCACCAACAACCAATCGAGCAGATCTGTTGTTGAGAATCATGAGGTTGGGGGAGGAGACAACATTGACGTTGGTCACATCCTCAAGCGCGTCGACGATGACCTCTGGCGTGGCCCCGCCAAAGACAGCGCTGAAGCCTGGCACGTCTGGTGCAATCTCAAGACCAGTGGTAGAGCGGGTCAAAGACGCCGTATCGCCGCCGTTCTCGAAGAAATACTGCACTCCATAGCGCAGCTCATCATTCAGGGAGACCTCGACGATGGTGGCCTCGACCAGCACCTGACGGGGTGGCACGTCCAACCTGTGCAACATGCCCAAAACGCGCTGATATTCATCGTTTGTGGCATGGATGAGCAGGGTATTTGTCGCCTCACTTGCGACAATGCGGGTCGCATTCTGATCACCGGTGAAGCTGGCGTTCACAAGCTCTGCGCTCTCGTTATCGGCCGTTTCGACCTGAACGCCAAGGATTTGTGCCAAAGTTGGCGCAATATCAGAGGCGCGGGCGTACTTCATGTCGTAGGAGTATACCTGTGCGTCATTTTGCCCTTCCTGCGTCAGGCGTCGTATCCATGTGGATACGTTTTGCAAGGCGCTTGGGGTCTTGGCCACCGCAAGGATGGAGTTGTTTTCCGGGATTACCTCGAAGACCACGATGGGTTCAAAGTTGGAGTCCGTTTCGACAACCAATTCCAGCCCATTCACAATCGACTGAGCGGAACGGCCACGGATCGGGAAGACCCCGACAGAGCGATTGGCCAACCAGTCGACATCAAAGCTGGTAACAGTTTCCTGCCATGCGCGCTGATCAGCAGATGTACCGGCAAGCACGATGATGTTGCGCTGGGCATCCACACCTACGATGTTCCCACCTGCAAAGGGTTGCAGAATGGTCGCCATTTCCTGCGCACCGATGTGGCGGAGTGGGATGACGCGCAAAGAATAACCAATTGGAACGTCTCGTGTAACGGAAGCACCGATGCTCAGCTCGCCCGACAGCGGTACGATGGCAAATGTATCGCCACGGCGCACCAAGGCTGCATTGTTTTGCTTCAGTGCCAGTTCAAAGACCTCAATCGCGGTGGTGCGACTGATTGGCTGGGTTGAGCGGATGTTGACGGTGCCCTGTACGGCGGGGTCAAGTACGTAGTTTTCCCGTAGCAACTCGCCAAGGATCGCGGCGGCGGCTTCGGCGATCGAGACATCAACAAGATTGAGTGAGACAGTACGCTCGCCTGAGCTATTCACAAAATCGCTGTCACGGAAGAGCGACTGGCGTCCGGGGTAGATCGTGCCATTGCCAGCTTCGACCACCTGTCCGCTGACAATCCGCCCTTCAGAGCGCGCAGCCGTGCGTCCGTCACCACCACCAAGGATGGTACTGGCGCGCCAGCTTTCGAGGGTATTTCGGTCACGGTCGGCAAGATCTGCACAGCCAGATAGGATCGCGGCAGACGCCACGCAAAGCATGAAGTTTTTCATTTTGTTTGCCTCAATAGTGTGCGCTCAGATCTTCGCCCAATGCGCGTTCTTGCGTATCGCTAGCACAAGGTCGTCGCGTAAGGGCCTAAAATAAAAGGAAAATGAAATAAGCCAACGAAAGGTGTGCTCCAAATGCAACGCCGTATCGTTGCCGTCCGCCCCGAAATCTGGCGATTGCGGCCCCTAGTAATCCGGTAACTGCCGCTAGGGTTAGGATGTAGAGAATCACCGGCACACCAGATAATGTGCCCAGCCCCGCCGTCAGCCAGATGTCGCCTGTCCCCAAAGCTTCGACACCGCGGATCAGCCGAAAATACAGCTGCAGGGCGAGGAGCGTGCCCGCTCCGACGGCCAGTCCGACAATGGCCACACTCAGGTGATCCTCAACTGCTGCCGCCAAGAGCCCCAAACCCAAAAGCGGTAAGGTCCATTCAAAGGGCAGCCACCGCCATGCCAAATCTATGCCCGCCAGTAGTGTGAGCAATATGAGAGCTGCTGCCGTAACCGCCGCTTTTGGCCCAAGCGCCGTCGCACAGACGAGCGTAGCGACCACAGCCCCTGATCCCAAACCAATTGCGACAGGTTTTTGCCAACGCTTGATGCCCCGAGGCGATAGGTGCTGCCGCAACCCGGCGCGAACAGCCAGCATCAAAGGGCCCGTAACGACGGCGAACCCGACAACCGCGACGGCAGCTAAGGACAGCAATGTCGCACCAGTGATCACCGAACGACGCTCATTGACAGGATATCGTATCGCATCAGACCGCCGCGAAATGATAGCCCACGTGACACGACCTGCGCGCGCAGCAATGCGCTGCCGCCGGTATTCAGTTCCGCCTCAGCTTCGATTGTATAGACGGGGCCGGGTTGTTCCACCAACCAGACAGCCGCACTGCCAAGGATTGGCATGGGCCGACCTGTTTCGCGCCGCGCTATGATGTCTTCCACGTCGCTTGCTCCAATACCCGGAATTGCGGTCAGGACCGGGCCGGGCGCGGTGCGGGGGTTCACAGTGGCACGAAAGTTCAGTGTCGTCAGATAGCGCCCGGCGGTCAGCGCTGTCTGATTGCTGAGCCCCGCATCCGTTAGCGCAGTATAGACGGAACGGACCTCACCCCCAGGTGCGCGCAGCAGGTCCGGTAATGTGTCAGCAAGGTTGATTGCATCAAAAGCGTCCAGCGCTTCGGCTTCGTTGATGGCAATCAGGGCAGGAGCCAGAATACGCGGTGGCATTTGCAGCACGTCCAGTTTGCCCGCCTCATCGTAAATCCGGTAGGTTACAGTTCCTTCGGCCATTTGCACTGTTGCCGGGGTGCCATCACGCAGGGTCGTGACCTGATCGCGACTTACGCGCCCCAGATCGGCCATCGCAATGTTCAACCCGCTGCGCGCCAGCGCCTGCGCGCGAACGGCTGTCACCTCAGCGCGCACGCTCAGCGCCTCTTGCCGGGTGGTGGCCATGAACGCCGATATGGCCAGCAACAACCCCAATCCGATCCACAAAACCGTGATCAGGATATAGCCCCGGCTGTATGTTGATCTTCGCAGGCTCATCGCAAATCACAGGTCTCGTCATCAACGCCGGGTAGGCCCAAACGGGCCAGACAGGATGCACTGCGGGTGGGATGGATCGGTGCAGTGATCACCCGCTGAGTACCGACCTCGATCCCAATCGCAAGCGGTAGACCATCCTCGCCCGCCCCAGTTTCGTAGCGCCAAACGCCACGTCCACCTGGCCCGCTGGGAATGAGGTATATCAGGCGCATCGGTAAACTGGTTGTCACGACCTCTGTTTCCAATGCACTGGTCGAGCTGACCCGCGCATCGCGCAGTCCAGGGTGTTGCGCGGCGATCAGAACAAAGCGATCTGTCCCGCGCGTCATCACCCGCAGTTCACCAACGTATGGACCTGCGGCGCTTAGCACCGCGTGTTTGTGCGACAACCATCCGTGCGGTCGATGCCGTGCCTATCAGGCTATTGAGGCTGTCCTCCGGGCCTTGCGCGGTCACACCGCCGCTGCCCAATTGCCAAGCGCCCGTCGTGCGGCGAGCCAATCTACGGCGCTGGTTTGCGTTGCAGCGGCACGCCGTTCTGCGGCGGCATTCAAGCCCCAGGTTGCGCTGGTCAGCAAGGCAATGGTCATTGCAGCCACGGTCAAGGCGACCAAAGCTTCGGCAAGCACAAAGCCGGTTGATGTACCTCTGCGTCGTGTCATAGCGGGGTCTGAGCATAGCGGATGGCACGCAGGACCACCGGGGCGGACACGCCCGTCGGGTCCATGACCGAGACGGAAACGAAAGTCAGTTCATTGTCATAGACCATGCCAAGCTGCATATCTGCAGCCTGCACATTTGATATGACCAACTGCCATGTGAGCCCGTCGGACTGACCGTTCCGATTGCCTGGGCGTAGGGGAACATCCACACCCACCTGATCCATGACAGTGGTTGCCACGAGTACCATCCGTGCCTGATCATCCGCGCGGCGCTCAAGCAGGGTCCCGGTTGACAAGGCGCTGTAAAACCCATTGATCACCACCGCCGCGATCGCCAGTGCCACCAGCGTTTCGATCAGCGTAAAGCCTTTGGCCCGGCGGCGCTTCATCTGATATCCACCCGTCCGGTCAGCCAATCCAGCGTCACCGTGCCGCTCTCATCGTCCTTCGTGATTGTTATGCTCAGGCCATCCGAAGCACCTATCGGCTGCAAAACAAGCCGTGCGTCGTCGGGGGTAAGTGTCACGCCGCGTGCCACCTGATGGTGTTGCCCGCCGGCATCGATGCGGCCTTCGCTGCCCGAGACGACAATCTGTACAGGCCGTCCCAGCTCGAGTGCCCGCATACGTGCCTGTTGCAGAAACAGGCTGATGTCCGCCGTCTCGCGCGCGACGACGCGGCGGTCGGTGCTGCCCAAGGTCAGCGTTGCGATGCTGCCGATCAGCACGATGATCGCAACAGCGACCAGCACCTCGACCGTAGCCAGCCCGCGGGCGTGGTGGCGTTTACCGGCCGATATCGGCATCATTGCCCGTTCCGCCCGCCTGCCCATCAGCACCCAGCGAGATGATACGCACTTGGCCGTTCTCAACAGCATACAGGAAAGGGCGGCTCCACCCGTCCATCGGCAAGGTGCCGTCGCGCAGATAAGGACCGTTCCAACCGGGGACTGCGTTGGCGTTGGTAACCAGCGCTTGCAGCCCTTCACCTTCTGATGGGATGCGGCCTGTGTCGATTGTAAAGATGTCGATTGCGGTGCGGATTTGTCCAATCTGTGCCTCGGTCGTATTGACCCGGGACGACTGCAACTGACGCATCGCTGCTGGCCCTACCAGGCCCACGATCAGACCAATGATGGCCACGGCGACCAGCATTTCGATCAATGAAAAACCGCCGCTTGCGGACCGTCGCCCTAGAAGGCGATCGCGTTGACAGAAACAATGGCTGAGAAAAGCGCATAAAGGCTGACCCCTACTAGAAGACCTACGAAGATAATCAACGCTGGCTGGAAAAGTGCAAGAAAACGTTCAAGATCGCGATCGGCGGCATCGCGCATTTCATCGGCGGCGCGGCCGATCATATCGGCCAGATCGCCGGTTTCCTCACCGATGCGGACCATTTCGATGGCGCCCGCTGACATGAAATCGGCACTGCGCAGTGCTCGTGACAAAGGCTGCCCCGTTTCAATGTCGCCGGTCACCTGTGCCAGGGCTGTTTTGATCCGCCCCTGCGGTGTGGATGACACGATGACCTGCAATGCGTCACTCAGCGTGACCTCCCTGCGCAAAAGCGCGCCAAGGCTGTGCAAGACGATCATCACTTGATTGCGCCAGATTACCTGATTGATGACCGGCAGGCGCGCTGCGATCCGTGCCATCAGCGGTACCGCCTTGCCCTGCCGGTGGAGCCACCACAATGCAATGGTCACCACAATCAACCCGGTCAGGATCACCGGCCATACTGCCGATAAACTGGCGGAGATGCCAAAGATCGCCCGCCCCAACACCGGCACCATCTCCATACGGCCCTCAACCAGCGGGCGGAATTGGGGGATCACGGCGATCATGATCAACCCGATTGAGATCAGCGCCACCAGTAGCAAAAGCCCAGGATAGAGCAGACCAACACCAATGCGCCTGACCAACATCAAACGTTGTTGCAAAATATCTGCTGCTGTACGGAGCGCCTGAGGCAGGTCGCCTGATACCTCGGCACCGCGCACCAAAGCCAGCGTTGCTGCATCTTTGATGCCCAGATGGGTGACAAGCCCATCGACAAGACCACCACCCTCGCGAATATGAACCCGTAACTTTGAGGCGGCCACAGGCAGCACGCCATCCTTACCTTCAGCGATGATCGACAACGCACGATCCAGCGTGATCTGGCTGCCGGTCAGCTTTGCAAGCCGGGCGATCAGATCAGCTTGTTGGCGCTGTGTCAGTTTACGCAGGTTTGTCACTGCTTTGGCTGTGTTGGCAGGCGTTTTTTGGGCCGCCTTGATGTCAATTGGATAGAGCCCCTCAAGGCGCAGCTTTTGGGTGGCATGCGCACTGTCGCGCGCGCTCACACGCCCTTTTTTGCGGTCTCCGCCTGCGGTGCGGGCGGTGTAGTCAAAGGACCGTTCGGTGCGCAATGCTGGCTCTGCCATCGGATCAGATCCAGAACGCGCCCGCGCCAAAGACGCGCACCAGCTCGTTCAGTGTTGTTTCACCACGGGCAAAATGCCCAACGCCTTCTAACCCCATGGTCCGTTGTTGTGCCCTGGATTGATCCGCAGGCGCCATGGCCTCTTCCGGGGTCAGCATCTCGAACAATGCCTTGCGACCGACATATCCGGTGTTGTTGCAAAGGCTGCATCCTACGGCCATTTTCGGCTGCCAACTGTCAGGGGGCCCAAGGGTCGGATCGGCATCATAAAAGCTCTGCGCCAAAGTCATGTATTTATCATTTTCATGCAGCGCGACAGGTTCCGCACAATTGCTGCAAAGCGTTCTGATCAAACGTTGTGCGCCCACAAGTCGCAGCACCGATTGCAACATATAGTCAGGCACGCCCATATCGCCCAGACGCAAGACCGCCTCGGATGCGCGGTTGGTGTGCAGTGTAGACAGGACCAGGTGCCCGGTCAGTGCGGCACGTACCGCCAGTTCTGCTGTTTCCGCATCACGGATTTCACCAACCATAAGCACATCAGGGTCATGACGCAGGACCGAGCGCAATGCGCTCGCAAAGGTCCATCCCAGATCTGGGTTCACGTCGATCTGAATCAATCCGGGTGTCTGAATTTCCACCGGGTTTTCAATAGTAATGATCTTGCGCCCGCTGTCGTTGATCTGCGCCAGCGACGCATGCAGCGTTGTGGTTTTCCCGCTACCCGTCGGCCCGGTTACAAGGATCAACCCATTAGGTTGGCTAAGCGCATCTTTCATGCGGCCAAAGGCAAGGTCCGGCATCGCAAGCCGATCAAGAGCAGCGAGGGTTTTGCTGTTGTCCAGCAAGCGCAGTACCAGCGTTTCGCCATGGACCGTCGGCATACTTGCCACCCGGATATCAATAGACCGCCCCGCGGTCTGCTGGCGAATGCGCCCGTCCTGCGGCAAGCGGCGTTCGCTGATGTCCATACCCGCGAGAATTTTCAGACGTGAGACGACACCATCATAAAGATGCCGTTCGATGGGGTTCGCGGGCACCAGAATACCGTCGATCCGTAAACGCACGCGGGGGGTTTTTTCAAGCATCTCCACATGAATATCGGTGGCCTTGCTTTCCACCGCTTTCGCCAGCAACCCGTCGATGTATCGCACAGTTGGCGCGTTGTTGGCTAACTCAAGCAGCCGGTCTGTATCGTCACCGTCCTCGGTGACAGTCAGCAAGGTTTCTGTTGCTGTTGCGGTCTTTTGCTCATCGTCGGCTGCGGCGGCACTGCGGGCCAATGCTGCGTCGATATCGCGATCAGTGGCGACGGCATAGTCAATCTCTGCACCGAAAGTCATCTTGAGTGCGCGCCGGACTTGCGCCGCCATGGGATTCGCAATCGCGACTTTTGGCGGTTCTGTTTCATCAACAGTCAGGAGTGCAATACTGTTTTGTTTCATGTAATCGAGCGAAAGGCGGCTATCTTGTGGCAATCTCAGCGGAAAATCGTCGAGCGACAGCAATGGCAGGTCGTGATCCTGAGCAACGGCTTCTGCCCAGGTGCTTTGGGGTACAATCCCCAGCCGATCAAGCACGACACGAACTGGCTGACCGGTAGTGCTGCTGACTTGCCGGACGCGCAACACATCGGCGTGACTCAATGTGCCATCATGGAGAAAACGTGCAGGAATTTCAATGTCATCCAGGTGGACAGTCATCACTCTTGCCATTGGGGACCCAGCACTTTCTTTCTTGAAATTCCGCAATTTCTACCAACACAGAGGCCATCAAACCAATGTCCGAAAACCAGTATAAAGTCTTTGCCTGTAAATGAGGCAAAAGCATGTTGTCGTTTAGAGATTTTCACAGTTTTCAGCCTAACCGATGCTTAAATACCTAAAAACAAGCAGATTCTCGCTTACTTCGGCAGTGCAGCATCTAGATTTTGCCACAATTGCTCAATAGCCAATATCTCAATGCAAAAACAAACGCACTGCTACCAAAAAAACCTACGGGGGACGTTGTGAACAATCTCAAAAATCTCAGCTGGCCATTGCTGGCTGCTATGACTGTCGGACTTGCCACGCCTGCCTTGGGTCAGGCCGAGACAACACCTTCGTCGGTATCTTTTACAGACCTGATCGCAGAAGCTGAACAGCCCCAAGAGATTTTGCGCAAACTCGTGTTGCAGACGTCCGGCATGTACACTTTCCGTGCGCCTGCCAACAGCGGCCTGCAACTGCGCATCAATGGTGACATGCTGATTGATGCGACCGGATCTCGGATTGATGATGTGGGTGAGGATATCACGGCCTTCGTCTCGCTTGAGGCAGGGGCCCATGCCCTTACAATTACGGGTGTTTCGGAAGAAAACATCAACATTGCGCATGTGACGTTGAACTTGGCAGGGCAGGCACCAGAACCGCTCTTTGCGCAGACAACCGAACTTGATGATCTTGAGGCGGCAGAGATATTGACAGCGCGCGCTGGTCTGCCTGCATCGGCTGTCGGCGGGTCCGGTTCTGCGCCTGCGATTGCCTCCAGCTCTGCGCCATTCACACCATTTGCGATTGGCGGCGGATCATCCGGTGGCGCCCGCAGCGCGGCAGCCGAAGCCGGGGAAAGCGTACAAATGGCTTCGGCCGAGATGGGCATGCAGTCTTCTGGTATGGCGATGGCGACACCTGCATCCATGAATGGTGCTTCGACAACGACCCAAAGCGGCGGTGGCTCGGTATCGGGTGGGTCTTCATCCGGTGGTCAGACCGTCAGCGTTCCATCTGTTCCCGGCGGAGGCAGTGGTGGCGGCGGCGGGGTAAACACGCCGACAACACCGACACCTCCGACGCCCACTGCACCAACGCCGACCCCTGTAGCGCCAGCTCCTCCGCCGATGACAGCAACGGTCACGCCGCTTACGCCGCCAGCGGTGGAGCCAACAGAGATTATTCAACTGACAGCGGCGGGCGACGCGGAGGGCTTGGTGCCAAACACAGGCACGACGCTTTTTGGTGCCGTTATGACAGATACTGTCTTTGATCAGGTAGCTGTGACATTTGATCCACCGCGCCCGACCGATACCACTGTCGCAGTAGGCGCAGAGACCGGGCAATTTGCGATCCGTATGTTCCCCGAAGATTTCAGCGGCGCATCCGAAGTGACAGTGACCCTGGTTGGGCAGCTTAGCTCAAACGCGGAGGTCGCCAGCGAACCGGTCAGCTACACTGTAACCGGCGTGCCGGTTCAGGATGGTGTGGGGCAGGCGTTGAGCCGCCTGACCTTCGGTCCAACGCCAGAGCTCTATGCAAGGGTCAGTGCGATAGGTTTTGAGAATTTCGTGCGCGAACAGTTGGATCCGGGATCAATCAACGACAGTGCATTCACCGCTACACAGCCCAACCAGTTGCTGGATTTCTCAGGCACCAACAATCTTATGAATTCACTCATGGACTATGATCTGGCCCATGCTGCGTTTAGTGAGCGTCAGTTGCAAGAAGTCATGGGCCGGTTCTGGGCCAATCACTTCCATGCGATCACCAAGGGCACGTCGATTGTCCGACAAAACCTGACAGACCGCGAATTCTTCCGCGCGAATGCGTTGGGCAATTTCGAAGATATGCTGATGTACAGTGCACGCAGCCCGCTGATGTCGCAATACCTGGACAATGATGCCAATCGCGTAAATGGTCTGAATGAAAACTATGCCCGCGAAGTACTTGAACTCTCTACGCTTGGCGTGGGCGGCGGGTATACCGAAGAAGACATCATTGAAGTCGCCAAGATTTTCACCGGTTGGCACTATCGTTGGGTCAATGAAGGGTCTGAGGATCTACGCATCTATGAGTTTGAGTTCCGCCCTGATCGTCATGATACAAGCGATAAGACACTTTCGGTAAACTTCCTGAACACGACGATTGTCGGTCGCGCCGGTGCCGATGGTGAGCAAGAAGGTGTGGAATTGATCGGGATGCTGGCGCAGCACCCAAGCACCCGCAACTATGTCTGCGGCAAAATTGTCCAGCTTCTTGTGGCCGATCAGGCGCCCGCCAATCTGGTCGCAGCATGTGCGGCTGCCTGGGAGACATCAGGCGGCGAGGTTGTTCCGATGCTGGAAGCGATCCTGCTGGACCCCAGCTATATTACGACGGTCGAGTATCAGCGCACCAAGGTGAAGAACCCGTTTGAATTTGCGGCTTCTTTCATCCGTGCTTTCGGTGCCCGCCCCGTTTCTGGTGAAGAGAACACATTCTACCGCCGGTTCCGTGAAATGTATGCGGATGCGGGCTATGTGCCGCTATTCTTCCCTGCGCCGACTGGGTTGCCCGAAGTCGGCTCTGCTTGGGTCAGTTCTGCTAAGATGGTCGCCACCTATGACCGCATGAGAACGATTGTTGAAAATCCTGACAGATACGGCATTGACTTGTTGCAGGATGCGCTGGATGCGGGCCTTGAAACCGCAGAAGAGGTCGCAGGTTACCTGCTGACAGTTTCGACTGGCGATCGTTTTACTCAGCAAGAGTTTGATAAGGTGGTTATGGTGCTCAATGGCACCGATGGTTTCCATCCACTGGATCAAGAAGGCGATGAAACACGCTCAGTCAGACGGGCGCTGGCCACAATTATGGCAACACCAAGTTTCCAACTTCAGTAACAGCTACGCAGACTACAAACGGAGCATTCAATATGGCGACGCGTCGAGACTTTATGAAATCACTTGCCTCCGCTGCGGCTGTTGCCGGGGTGGCGGGTGCACCGCAGTTTTCCTTCGCGCAGGATGGCAGTGGGCGGACCAAGACCTTCATCAAGGTCTTTCAGCGTGGCGGGGCCGATGGTTTGCATCTTTTCCCGCTGTACAATGATCCGGCCTATGAAGCTTATCGCCAAGATTTGTGGATCAGGCCTCCTGACGGGTCAATGGATGGTGATCGTGCACTCAGCCTGGGGTCAGCGGCGGCGGCTGATCGTCAAAGCACAGGTATCCGTGGCATGAACCCGAACCTCGCTGCATTGCAGGACATTTGGGACAGCGGCAATATGATGCTTGCGCCTTCCACGTCCTTTGAAGGCAGTGGTCGCTCGCACTTTGACAACCAGCGCTGGATTGGAACCGGCGCGCGCAACAACGTCATTGATGGCTATATGAACCGCTTTATGAAAGAGGTGCCGCGCGCGCAGCAGCATCCTTTGCGTGGTTTGGTCGCTGGTAAGACCTCAATCAGCACCGAAATTCGCGGGGAAATTAAGGTCCCCGCAATTGTCCAAAGCGGGGCATATGACATCTCCAACCGGGATCTTGATAACTTTGATTGCGGTGATGGGTGTGACGATTTCCGCATGACATCAATCATGGAAGAGATTGCATCGCATGATGTCGATTTGTCTGCGGCGGAAGGCAACATCAAGGACAACCAACTGGTGCTGTTGGAGTCTATTCAGGATGTCGCCGCGGCGGCTGACGCTTATAGCATGGATCCCAATGCGCCCGCATATTCGAACAGCTCGCTTGGTCGCGGCCTAAAGCTCTGCGCGCAGCTGGTTAAACATGATTTGCCGCTTGAGATGGCGGCTATCGACTGGAACATCGGTTGGGACACGCACCGCGATCAGATCGATATCGAGAATACGGTGAACCCGTTCACCGACCCCAATAAGCGCTACAACGCCCGCATGGCCGAAGGAGCCCGTGACCTCAAGATGTTCTGGGATGATCTGGGGCCTGAACTGCGGGGTGATGTCGTTGTTCTGGTTGGCAGTGAATTTGGCCGGACCAAGAAGCAAAACGGTAGCGTCGGTACCGATCACGGCATCGGCGGTGCTTGGTTTGCCTTTGGCGGACCCACACGACAGGTTGTTGCTGATGATGTCGCCACGATCGACGACAGTGCATTCACCGAGAACTACCTGCCACGTATCACCAGCTATCGGGATATCATTGGTGAAATCATGGTGCGACATATGTTGATGGATCCCGGTCTTGTATCAACTGTTTTCCCGGGCCATAGTTTTGATGATCTTGGGCTGTTCACCCGTAGCATGGCCTGATCGCCAATATTGACGGCAGGGTATGCGCAGACGTGAGTAAAGCTGACGACGCGCCTGCGGCGAACAAATCATCCGTTCCGCGCAGGCGCCGACTGAATAGACTAAGCAACCTTGCATTGCAGGGCACGGCAGAATTGTCTGGACCTGACGTGAACGCGCGTCCGATGTCAGAGCATTTTGTCGTCTTCAGCGAAGATGATGTGCAGCTGCGTCAGGGTGGCTCACGCGAAGCGACGGTTTTTGATGACGCAGCCCTTGCCCGGCTGGCACAAACAGCAGGCAACCTCACACTTGATCTGGTTTTTGCTGATGACAGTTGCATTGATCTGTCATTCAGCCTGCCGGACGCGCTTTTGCCTGAAATGCGGCGGATCATCGAGAATGAAATTCGCTACCGGGCGCCGTTTCAAGAAGATGCCTGTTTTTCTTTCTGGGTTGCGGAAGAACAAAAAGACGGGGCCTGGCGGGCACGCGCTGCTGTGATGCTACGTGCCCCGGTAATCAACGTCATAGAGAAACTGCGCAAACACGGATTATCCCCCGGCATCGTGCGGCGTGCAGCAAAAGGCGCGCCATATGCCGCAACACCTGACTGGGCGGGGCATGACGATGGCGATCGACCGGCCTATGGTACAAGACATCTCCCTTCGCCATTGAAAATGGGGCTGCTGGGCTCCGCTGCGTTCTGTGTTGCGGCCGTTGTTTTGCTGGTTTCACTGACCATGACAGCTGCACAATCGCGTGCTGATGCGAATGGCGCTCAGGCGGCTCTGGCGACGCAAGCTCAAGAGATGGCTGAAATACGTCGTCTTGATAACTCATTGGCGCAGGCCACAGATAAACTGGCAATGGTCGGCACGCTGAGCGCGCTTTTGCCCGATGGGGTCTGGCTGGATCAGATGATTGTTTCTGATGATACGGTGACATTGGTCGGCTTTGCCCCATCGGCAGCAGAGATCACGGCCGTTCTGGCCAGTCTGCCACAACTGACTGAAATTCGTTTCGGCTCGCCGGTGACGCGCGATAACAGTCAGGGGCTTGAACGGTTCCGTATCATCGCTGATCTGACAGGTGTGGCCGGATGAGCAGTTTTCGTTTTGTCCAGCCTGCATTGCCGCGGCGGATCGTGCTGGGGGTCGGGTGCGGGCTGATCGCGTTGCTGACGCTTTTGGGTTTTGGTTTGGTTGCGGCAGCGCAAAACCAAAGGGCACAGATCGCTGATCTCAATGCAACAATCGCGAGAGCCGAGGCGCTGGGCGCGGCCAGCACAGTGGGCCTGCCTGATACCGCGTTTTATACAGGTGACACGCCGCAACTGGCGCAGGCTGTTTTGCAATCTAACCTGCAATCTCTTGCGCAAGCGCATCGGATCAATATCGACGTGATGCGCGCTGACCAGATTGATCAGATTGACGGTTTCGTCCGATTGAACCTGACACTGAACGGTGTCGCACCTGAAACAGAGCTTGGGGCCTTTCTGCATGGCCTTTCGGTGCTGGAACCCATCATCGTGATCAATCAGATCTCGCTGCGCCGTGCTCGCGAAAGTCGGCGAAATGCGCAGCGCCGCGTTTCGTTTCAGATACAGCTTTATGGGTTGTCGCAGCGATGATGAGCAAATCACAAGATCGGATTCTCGGGCTGGCTGTTGCAGCGGTGTTTTGCGCATTGATCATCTGGATCTGGCTGCCGCAAACACCCGCCGCAACACCGGCCGCGTCCAGCCCGGCCCGCGATGTCACCGCCCGTTTGGCGGCCAGCCAAGAGCGCTTGGCCGATCTGATCGCGGTGACCAGTGAACGCCCCCTTTTCGACGCCACCCGGCGCCCTGTTGCCGCACCCGAGGTCGCGGCACCCGTTGCCGCACCCGAGCCCGTGTTGACGCTGGTGGGTATCCTTGGAATCGAAGATGAAAAGGTCGCACTGGTGCGGATTTCAACCAGCGCCCAGCTATATCAATTGAACGAAGGTGATACCCTTGGGGCATGGGATGTGCTGGATATTGCCGCTTACTCAATCACCGTCCGCAAAGATGGTGATGCCACGCAGGAGCTGTTCATTGACCGGTAAGTGCGGTGCAGCCAAGCAGTCAATTGCACGATGATATCTTGAAAATAGCCCGTCGAGCAGGGTGCCGCTAGGGCTTCAAAAATCCTAAACCGCATTCTGAAATTCCTTTCGTTGCCGTACAAAAGCTGCCATCCGTCCTACATGACGCTTCGCATGGCAAAACCTTCGGACGCACCGAGCATCGCGGCGATATCTATTGAGGTATGGGTGGGCACATACCTCAAAACGGGCGTGAATGCTCTCTTTGCGAATTATGCATTGGAAGAGTTCACGGTTCACAAGACGAGAACTCTCATAGATGATCCCGCGCAGTTCATTCTGGTTTCCCAGAATGAAGAAGGCATTGATGGCTTCATTCGTGTGTCATCTGGAAGCCCAGCCCCCGTAAGTGGTTGCTCTGATGTAGAAATTTCTACATTTTATGTTCAGCCAAGGCACCATGGGAAGGGGATCGGCAAACGCCTTTTGTCCGCGGCGATAGAGCATTGCGTTGATATGGGTGCCGCATCAGTTTGGTTTGCGACAAACGCCGAGAATGACCCCGCAATAGCCTTCTATCTTGCGCAGGGTTTCGAACAGGTTGGTGAAACCAATTTCTGCATTGATGACAAAGCCTATCTGAACAATGTCTATCGGCTCGCGCTTCACGGCTAGATGGGTTTGGCCAACGTTGTCCCTTCAGTCGGCAGAGAACGCTTTGGAACGCGCAGAGCCCGCTTGACGACCTAGGCGGGCGCAGACCTTTACCTTTTATGCACCCGCGCCGTTGCGCCATCCGATGAGGTTGAGCCCGGTAAACAGAATTGCCGCGACGCATACGATGGAGGGCCCCGCCGGGGTGTCGAAAACATAGGCCCCCTGCAGACCTGCAATGGCAGAGATGGCACCGATGATGGCCGCAATCCCGGCCATGGCTTCGGGTGTTCGGGCAAGCCCGCGCGCCGCCGCTGCTGGGATGATCAACATGGCCGCGATCAAAAGAACGCCGACAACTTTGATCGCGACAGCCACGGTGATGGCCAACGCGACCGTCAATATGAGCTGTTCGCGTTTGGGGTTCAGCCCGCTTGCATAGGCCAGTTCCTCATTCAGCGTTGAGGTGAGTAGGGCCGACCATCGCCATAGGATCAATGCAACGACCATCGCAGCCCCGCCCCAGATCACCACGAGGTCCGTGCGGGAAACAGCAAGGATATCACCAAACAGATATGCCATCAGATCAATCCGGACACCCGACAGAAATGAAACGGCAACAAGTCCGAAGGCCAGTGCCGAATGAGCCAGCACACCCAAAAGCGTGTCCATCGCATAGCCGCGACCGGACAAGTAAGTCACAGTGAGTGCCATCACCAGCGCCACAGCCGTGGCCCCCACAAAGATCGACAGTTCAAACGCAAGCGCAAATGCAATCCCAAGGATTGCCGCATGGGCCGTGGCATCCCCGAAGTAAGCCATGCGCCGCCAGACCACGAAACAGCCTAGTGGGGCTGCAGCAAAAGCAACGCCAACCCCCGCAAGCATTGCACGGGTCATGAAATCATCCAGCATTATTCAGCGGCCTCGTGACTGTGACTATGGTCGTGGCTGTGATCGTGGTCATGGCGGTAAAGTGCCAATGCGCCGCCAGTGCCCGTACCAAACAGTGCGCGGTATTCCGGCGCAGACGCGACAACTGCGGGCGTGCCTTCGCAACAGACATGGCCATTGAGGCAGATCACACGATCGGACGCGCTCATTACAACATGCAATTCGTGGCTGATCATCAAGACGGCACATCCGGTATCCTGGCGCACCTGTTCAATCTGTTGGTAGAACGCAGCAGAGCCGCGCTGATCAAGGCCCTGCGTCGCCTCATCCAAAAGCAGGACATCGGGCTGGTTGATCAGGGCGCGTGCAAGCATGACGCGCTGAAACTGACCACCCGAAAGCTGCGACATCTGCCGATGAAGCAGATCAGGTACGCCAGCGGTCTCGAGGGCTTGGCGGCAGGCCGTTCTAGACACTTTGCTATTCAAGCGCATGAAACGCGCAACAGTAATGGGAAGGGTGGGATCGATATGCAGCCGCTGTGGCACATAGCCGATCTTCAAACCGGGCCGCAGGTTGATTTCGCCGCGTATCGCCGTCGTGGCGCCAATGATCGCGCGCAGCAGGCTGGTTTTCCCAGAGCCATTGGGGCCAACGATCGTCACGATCTCACCGGGGTCAACATGCAGCGCGACGTTGCGCAACACAGTATTTGCGCCATAGGCGACTTGCAGGTCCGTCACGTCAATAAGGCTCATGCTTGGGCCTTATCCAAACAGGCGGGGCAAATCCCTTCTGCCTCGACCACGGTCTTTTCAATCTGAAAGCCGGCGGCCCGCGCGGCATCACCTAACGCACCTTTTGCCGGTGTTGAATGCGCTTCGGCTACAGCGTCACACAAACGGCAGATCATGAAGGCGGGCGAATGGTTCTGATTGGGGTGGGCGCATGCGACAAACGCGTTCAAGCGCTCGATCTTATGTACGAACCCGTGCTCTGCCAGAAAATCAAGCGCGCGATAGGCCACAGGGGGCTGCGAGCCAAAACCTGCCTCGCGCAGAAGGTCAAGAATAGCATAGGCACCAAGGGCGCGATGTTCTTGTGCCAAAAGCTCAAGCACTTTGCGTCGAACAGGCGTCAACCGCAGCCCTTCGGCGGCGCAACGGTCCTCCGCTGCTGCCAATGTCTGCGCTACACAGGCCTTGTGATCATGCTCTTCAAACCCAAGCGGTGTCACCTTTTGGCCAGGCATGCGCTGCGCCTCTCTTGTCATGTTATGTCATATCATTTATTGAGCCCGTAATGTTATAAAATCACAAGAGAGATACAATGTCCAGAAAGCACGCTTCACTCTCCTTAGTCGCCACTTTGATGGGTGGGACTGCCATGGCTGATGTGCCCAATGTGGCCGTCGATATTGCGCCGGTGCACTCATTGGTGGCCCGTGTCATGGAGGGTGTTGGTGAACCCAGCCTTATCCTACCACCTGGTGCGTCGCCGCATGAATACAGCCTGCGCCCATCCGAGGCAGCAGCCCTGCAAGAGGCCGATATCGTCGTCTGGATGGGCGAAGACCTGGCACCCTGGATGGAAGGTGCAATTGACACGCTTGCCGCTGACGCGGCTGTTATGACGCTGCTAGAGGCGGATGAAACGACGCTTCTTGATTTCCGCGAAACTGCGCTTTTTGAAGCGCATGATCATGACGGACATGGTGATGACCATGACGATCACGATGAAGACGCGCATGCGGAAGGCAAGCATGATCACGACGACCATGACCACGAAGCACATGATCACGAAGAACACGAAGCTCATGATCACGAAGAACACGAAGCTCATGATCACGAAGAAAAGGCAGAAGACGCGGCACACGATGGCCACGATGATCATGACCATGATGATCACGGGCACGACGATCATGATGACCACGGGCACGACGATCATGATGACCATGCAGATGGCCATGAAGGGCACGATCACGGCGAACATGACCCACATGCTTGGCTGTCTCCAACAAATGCAACAGCTTGGCTGAACCTGATCGCTGCTGAACTATCGTCCGCAGATCCCGACAATGCTTAAGCACTTACTTTGCCAACGCGGCTGCGGCGCAGGCCGAAATGTCTGCCCTTTCTGCCGAGGTGACAGAGGTTCTTGCCCCGGTTCGCGGTCAAAGCTTTGTCGTTTTCCACGATGCGTATCAGTATTTCGAAAACGACTTTGATTTCCCGGCATCCGGCGCGATTTCATTGGGCGATGCGACTGATCCAAGCCCGGCGCGGATCGCTGAAATTCAGGAGCGCGTGCGTGACGAAGGTATCGACTGCGTATTGGCAGAGCCGCAGTTCAATCCCGGATTGGTCGCGACAGTGCTTGACGGAACGACGGCGAAGACAAGCGTCATCGATCCGCTTGGTGTGGATTTGGAACCTGGCCCAACGCTTTATCCGCAACTGATCCGGAACATGGCAGCGACATTGGCTGAGTGCCTGTAGTACGAAAATCAGGCGCGGCCATGAGCGCACTCTCAAGGCCGCGCCAAAGTTCGGAAAGCAGGCACTGGCAGCTACAATGATGATATGATGTAGCCTGAGCAACCGCCCGCGCCAAAGACGAGTGATACCGCATGGGTGCAAAACACGAGATGCATCGCTCAACATCAGCTCAGGGCGGTCCTCTTATGTCGTGTTTTTTACGCCAGTTTTAGCGTATGCGTGCCATCAGTTGGTGCGCAGGTTGGGAACCCGTATTGCGGCCCAGGCGCGACGCAATCCCAGTATACGACGTCCCCTGGGTTAACCAATTTGGTTGCATAGCTTTCTCCAATAGAGCCCGAGTCATGTGGATTGGGATATCCGTTTATCGACCAGAACCAGAACGGTGCATGCGATGTAAGCTCTTGTGGGGGTGCCGTATATGTTGTGCCATGAATATCGAAAGATCCAATAATCCGTTTTGGCTCAAATTGATGATCATCTGCAAAAACCAACTGAAAATCAGGCCCTTGCGAAGAAAATGTACTAAGCTGATGATTGCTTTGAATTTGATCCATAATGTCCGAAATCAAAGTCGGGGCGCTCATTGGCGCGCTTTGCCAAACAGCGATGTTGTTGAAAGGTGACATCCCTGGATGTGTTGGATCTGGCCCCCAGCTTACAGCAATTGAGATCGCCCCTGCACAGGCCGAGGGGGATGTAAGCGCGCTGATGCTTTGTTGGCGCATCACGTTAAACAGCATCTTTGCGGCCTGACGATATCCGGACAACGGTCGTACAACGGAGTATCCGTTTGTGGATGCCGTACTGGCTTCCACCATGACACGGCGAAGAACCGACCATTGGGCCTTGCTCAGACCGGCGTCAGCACCGGTTTTAACTGGATCGGCAAGAAACCTTTTTAATGTCTCATCATCGCTCAACAGCTTCCTCAAAAACACACTAAATACATCGTTCATCTAACTTCTCCTGGATTTAAGTGCAGAATCGCACACGGATAGGTTGAATAAGTTTGGATAATTGTCAATTTAAAATGACATAAATTAATGTAATACAAAAATGACACATTCTGTTTGAGCTATGTTGCATTTGATAGGGTCATGACCTGTCGATTCCCTCTTTTTTGCTCGCTTCGCATTACGGCAAACCAGGGCGATTATGGGCGGGGTTATCTTCATAAATCGCAATGGCAAAAAGTTGCACGGCGCAACGACCGCCCGCGGCCCACCTTTTTGACAGCGATGGAGTGAAAAAGGAGATGGCGACGCCAGTTTGGTCGAACCAAAAACCGTATAAGGACCACGTTGCAAGCAATCTGAAGCAGCCATGGGCGTTTTCGCAATCTGTTCATCACATTGGCGTGGATCAGATTGCACCGGCGCGGCGGCATTGCGGAGTGGCTTGCCGAATGTCGATTGGCTGCTGTGGGGACATGGCGGCGCTTTGCGGCCATTAATACGACATTAATAGATATGCGTCAGAGTGGGCCACAGATGCGAACCTAAGGTAGGTTCGTTGCTTCTGGATCGCTTTTGGCTTTGTTACATTTTGACGAAAACACCTTCCAGCTCGAAAGGGCCAGTTTACGAAGCAATGACGCATCTTCCAAAGCAGTGCTGGTCCCTTTTTCAAAGCGCATGTTTGATGTTGCAATTGCGACGTTCTTGCTCCCTGTTTTAGTTGGTATTGCTCTCGCCCTGCTGGTGCTGAACCCCTTCTTCAATCGCGGTCCGCTAATGTACTATCAGTGCCGTATGGGGCATGGTGGTGCGCCTTTTCGGGCATTCAAGTTTCGCACGATGATACCGGCGACGGCCTCTGGGCGTGGCGCTTACGACGCGTTGGAGGAGGACCGCATTTCCAGAATGGGTCGCGTCATGCGAAAACTACGCATTGATGAGCTTCCACAGATTATCAATGTCTTGCGCCGCGAGATGAGCCTTATTGGGCCGCGTCCGGATTTGTATGATCACGCCCGCATTTATATGGAGTCCGTGCCCGGCTATGCCGCGAGACAACAGATGATGCCCGGTATCAGCGGTTATGCGCAAACCGAAGTTGGATACGTCGATGGCAAAGAAGGGATTAAACGCAAGGTTGCAGCGGACCTTTACTACTTGGTGCATGCTAGTTTCCGATTTGACCTTTGGATAGCGTGGCGCACGCTGTGCGTGATTGCCGGGCGCAAAGGCAGGTAGAGACAGGCCCGTGAGCGTCGTCATAAAGCTCGGGTGTTGCATCGTCCGACGTACTGTTGCAAAGGCGGTTGGTAAGGTCTGGCACTTAGGGATGAGGCATCGTTCTTAACTGGAGACCCAGAATGCCTGATCCCTTTGACACCGACTATGTGAACCTGACATCCCCCGCTGTGGCCCACTATGTCATTGCCCCATCTGATGCTACGGATCTCCCGGTCAGACCTCGGGCGATCTATGTGAATACCGCTGGTACCGCCGTCCTGCAGGACAATGATGGCGAGGCGGTGGCTTATGATCTGGCTGCTTAAGCAGCATATTGTCAATCCGGCCGACCCGCGTGATGGCAACGGGGACCACCGCGCAGCTGGTTGCGTGGTATTAAGCATGATCGGTTTTGAGCTCTCTCCGGGGGTTGGGGCTGGTCTTGTGCCCACGCCGCGCCCGCTGGCGTCTTTCTTTCAACATGGCGGCGGCAAGTCTGTGGCCGTCGCCTCTGGCGTGAATGGAGGCTTGACCGTCTGGACCGAAGTTGGCCCGCATCATGCCGCTCGTCTGCGGTTGGATCAACATGACAGCGGCACGCGCTTGTCCTGGCGCGAAACACAATTGGCCGAATTGCGCAATGTGTACCCGGTCGGTGCGATGAGCTTGAGCGGGAGTTGGTCGCAATTGCAAACTTCTGGGTCGGGTCGCGCGGCCAGCTATACCGGCAATCGCGCGATCAGTACGGGTTCGGCAGGTGCCGTTGCTACGGTGCAGGTCAGCCGCGATCGCCCCTATGATCTGTGGATCAACTATACGGGCCGCACCAGTGGCGGATACATCCGCGTCGATATTGATGGCGCACAGTCATTGGTCAATGAAATCACCGACCCTGCCGCTTTGGGGTTCAAGGCGTTCTCGAGCTATGCGCCGACGGATCTGACTCGCAGGCAAACCATCAAAGTGGCCAGTGGGTTGACCGGCCAACATGAGATCACCTTGCGCCTTGGCGGGGCCGCCAATCCCGGGGGCGGTGCGATCATGATCGAGGCCGTGACGATCAGTGGGTCTCTTGATGATCCGTATATCCTGCCGCCAACTTGGCAGCCTAACACGGCCTATCAGATGGGGGATGAGGTACAGTTTGAGGGCATGTATTATGCCGCACGGGCCAGTGCCACCAGCGGTGCCAACGGCCCCAGCCATATAAACGGGATTGGGTCGGATGGGGCGATGGATTGGCGCGCAGACAACCGCCCGACATACCCTGAGTTCACGATTATCGACTATGCGTCCGAACGTGAGTATGCGGCCCGACTTGATGTCGGTGGCGATGTGATTGAAGTGGGTGGCCAGACACACGGCCACGACGCTTTGGTTTCACAATTGATCGCCGTGGATGGGGTGCCTTGGGTGCCCGAAGCGGGCGACGATGGCCTGACAGTTGGTGCTCAGATTTCCATTGTAGAGGTGACGACATGGCAGACCGGCGGCAGTGGTCCCCTGGCCAATTGTCAGACCAGCCGCAGCATTACGCCAGGGAGCATTCACCACAGTATGCAGGTTGACGTGACTGCGGCCACGATGGAAGCAGAGTGGTTTTATGTTGGTATGTTGCCATTTGTCCGGTGGGAGGGTGAGACCGGATCAACCGTTGTCGATACGCTGACCTCTGAGGATGGCACTGTCGTGACATTGGCCGATTATACCGGGCAGGCAGATGATCAGGTTGATTTTCCAATGGCACAACGGCTTGGGTTGACCGCGCGCACACCGCTGGTCGACTTTGTCTACGGTCACGAGGCTGGTGCCTTGCCCGTGGACGGAAACCTGCTGGATCAGTTTGACGCGTTTGTTCTGCCCAATGTTGATGGCCGCACAGCAAGCGGCTCAACTGATTGGCCTGCCAAGGCCTACATCTGTGTCAGTCCGCAAGGCGGGTTGACGTTGCAAAGCGGCGATGCGGCACATTTCTACAACCGCCACGTCTTGTCTGTTGTGACTTGATATGAAGGGGCCGCGTATAGCGTCCCCTTCAAACGATTTGCGTCGAAAACATCCCCACATAAGGATCACTGGACAGTTTGCGCATCTTGCGCAGATGCACTTTTGACAAGATCAGCCCGGTTGCCGGGTGACCGATGTCTTCCAGCGTTTCCAAACCGCGTTGTACAACCTCTGTCGGCGTTTTGGACCAGCGGACAGCATAAAGAATAGTATCTGCGTGGCTGGCGAGCAGCCTTGCAAGGGGGCTGTGGAACACGGGCGGCCCATCTATGACGATATGATCATAGAGTTGTTTAAGGGTGCTCAGCCATTCGGTGAGGTTATCCGCGTTCGATGGTCCTATACCATCAGCAATAGTCGGAACCCGCAGAACATCGGTACCCAGCCTTGCGCTTTGCGCAGCCGGTTCTCCACTGTGCCAGGTTGTCAGGGCCGCGTCCATGACCTCGGCCTCGATGGTGGTGCCCAGCTGTTTATCGCGTTCGTCAGCACCAATGATCAAAACGCGTTTTCCAGACCGGGCCAGCGCATGCGCCAGCAGGAGCGCCGTTTCTGTTTTCCCCTCGGACTCAATGCTGGATGTGCATAGCATGACCTGTGCAGGCCGCGTCTGTGTGATCAGTGCCAGGGCTGTGTAAAGCCCGTAGGCGGCATGCGACAGTTCCGATTTTGGCGGTAGGGGGAATGCCCGCTGCCCTTTGCGCAATTGCCTGAGCGCGCTGGTTGAGAATTGTGCCAGCACGGGCAACCCGGTTGCATCACGCAGGTCACGGCCATCAACAACGCCCTTGCGCGTATTGTGTTGGATGGCTACGAGCATCACCCCGACCGCACCGCCCAGCATCGCTGCGATTGTCAGGATCAACATTTTGCGCGGTCCAACATAGCCTCCCTCGGTTGCGTGCGCGATCCGCTCTGTCCGCGGCGTGTCCAGCCCTTGTTGCATCTTGTTTTCGTGCAACTGCCCCAGAAACGTCTGGTAAAGTTGGCGTGTTGCGTCGGTTTGTAACTGCAACTGGTGTAGCTGTGCCAATCCAGCGGACTGCGCTGACAACTGGGCACTAAGCCGTTCCTTCAGCGCCGCGATATCACCGATTTTTTCACGTATCTGTGCAATTTCAGCTCTGTTGCGGGCCGAACCGCTGTTGGGCGCGATTTCCAGCACGGCCAGCGCATTGCGTGCGGCAGTCAAGTCTTGATCGGTAGCAAGGACCTGCGCGCTAAGCGTATCAAGCCCCCCATTTTGTTGGAGTTGTGCCGTTGCAATCAGTGCTGCGATTTGCATTTCTTGCGTTTCAAGCTGGCTGCGCAATGTGCTCACCCGCGATTGTAACCAGATTCCGGCCTCGACCTGTGTCTGGGCTTGCAGGGTTTGCATATGTGCCAAAAAACGTGCCGCGGTTGTATTCGCCAGCAAGACAGCTTTGTCGGGATCACCGCTGCGTGCCGTGATGTGCACGATGTAAGTATCTGGCTTTCGCGATACGGTCAGTTGTCCGCGCAGGTTCTGGATTGTTTTTTCCTGGACGGCGTCCTCATCTGGCGGGTGCGCATTTGTGCTTAAGCAAGAACATGGCGTGTCTGCGTGCGTATGCTGCGCAAGGACAGTGGTGACTGCGCCGACAGATATCGGTTCAGTTCCGGATCTGACAGAAGGTCCAGTTCAGCAATGACATCTGCCAATACCGCATTGGACGTCACCAATGCGACCTTGGTGTTCAGCGCGGCATCGTCCATTTCGGGCATTTGTTGCATGCCAACCATCGGATCGGCGGTCCCGTCCAATTGCAGCGTCGCGGTGGCCGTGTATTGCGGTGATGCGACGCGAAACCCATAGTACCCCGCGCAAGTGATCATCAGGGCTGTCACCCATAAGATCATCCATTTGCCATGCCACAAGGTGCGCAGCATCGCACCGATATCAAGCGGGGCGATGTACTCTGCCCCATCAATGAGGCTGTCATGCGGGCCCGGCCCAGCCCCTTTGTTGCGTTGCGTCATGTCAAACCGAGCCTTGGTTGTTCTAATCCGTCACCGTTAAGACACCACAAAGGAGTTAACCTTTAATTAATCACAATGAATGAGGACTAAAGCTGGCGTGCCTTTTGGTTAACGGCACGCGCGGATGGTTGTCGTGCGATGTTCAGATCAAGATTTGCAGTTTTGGCAAGACAAAGTGCCATAAGGACCCTTGGCCTGCGGGCGGGGGTTGTAGGGGTCAACTTTGTCGTCATGTTGGGGCTAGCAGCGCTGCTGGGTTTTGAGACCTTTGGCCGTCTTGCCGCGCTTTGGGGTGCGGCACTTGTCGCCGGAACCGTGTTGTCACTGGGTGGTCCGGTGATCCTGCTGCGTTTGTTGACAGATGGAAAGGGTATGCGCGGGCGCGATGTATGCAAGATCGCCTTTGTGTATCCCGGACTTCTGGCACTTGTATTCTACGGAGTAGCGAACACATTTGCGCCCACATGGTCCTGGGGTGCGATACTGGGTGCGGGGTTTGCGGCCAACACGTTGGGGTGCCTGGCCAGTGTGATGCGTGCCTTGGGCAATGTACAAGGGTCGATGGCGTTGCGTGATGCGGGACCGCAGATCGCATTGGGGCTGGCAGGTATCTTGGGCCAAAGCGCTTCCGCTGATATGATCGCGGCTAGCGCGGCGATGACAATGTCAGTTTTTGCGCTATGCGGTATTGTTTGGGTATGTCGCCATAAAAATTTTCCGGGTGTGCTTGCATCCGTCTGGCGACCGTATTGGAGCACATCACTCTGGGCCTCTTCGGTCTTGGGGATGGTGGTTGCGCAGATCGATCTGATTGTCGGCGGCGCGGTGATCTCGGCCGAACAGTTGGGCGTCTATGCTGTCTTGCGCCGGGTGGCGAATTTGGTGGCCTTGCCGGTGACGGTAGCCACATGGGTCAGCGCATTGCCGATATCGGCGGCCCATGGTGCCGGTGACGCAAAGGCGCTTGCGCGGGCCAGCGCGCAAAGCAGTCAGATTGCCATGCTGCCGGGGGTTCTGTTCTTTGCGGCTGGCTTGCTGGCGATACCGCTACTTACGTTTGCACTGCCGGAATACGCAAACCAAGGCATCGGCCTGACCTTTGGTATTTTGTTGTGCGGTGCGCTGGTGCAAGTCGTCTTTGCCGCCAGCTTTGGCGTAGCTAATCTATGTGGTGCGGCACGATATGCGATGATTGCGCGTTTTGGGATGGTCGTACTTTATCTTCTTTGGATTGCCTGGTGGGGACCAGAGCTGACGGTGACTACCAACGCGCTGGGCTATATCGGCGCGCTGACACTGGGGGGTGTCGGCCTGTGGCATGTTATCTGGCGTCAACTTGGCGTGGATACATCTGCCTTTGTCTTATTGAACTTGCGGAGGCGGACATGGAAAACCTCCTGATTGTGTCGCTGGCGTTGGTCTGTACCATCATTCCGTTCTGGATGGGTGGGCGGTACGGTATGCTGCGGCTTGTGTCACCCATGCATTTGCTGGGCTACTTCTGTGCCTTTGGCTTTCTAGTAAAGGTCGCAGTTTACGGTGCCAAGCCAGAATTCGCCTTCTACAGCCGCTACATCGACACCCCCGGGGCTATGCAGACGGGGGCGATTTATCTGGCGGGTTTCATTCTATTGATGTGTCTGGGCTATCGCTGCGCGGTGCGCCCATTTGATCGGGGGGCAGCGATCCAAGAGGCGCGGATCGTGGCAGGCGGCCTCGTACGTCAGGGTTGGCTTTTCGCGGGTGCTTTTGCCGTGGCCGGGCTCACTTTTGCGCTGCTCTTGCAGGCACGCGGCATATCACCGTTGTCGGCAGATTTACTTTTGGTGTTCAACCAAGACAAACAGATCAACGTGAACAGCGATGGTGTTGGCGCGACACTTGCGGGCATCAAAACATTGTTTGTCGTCCCCAAGTTTGCCTTTGTTCTTTTGCTGGCGCAGGGGGTGGTACAGCGCGCTTGGTGGCTGCTGGCCCAGGCTTTTGTTCTAGCGATCCTGCTGGTTTGCGTGGCTCTGATATCGGGTGACCGGTTCGAACTGTTTGAACTGCTGGTCTTTGGGAGTGCTACCTATCTGATGTTGGGTGGGCAGGTCGGACTGCGCGCCTTGGCAGGCATGTTGGCTGCGTCTGCTACGGTTTTGTTGCTGAGTGCCTATATGACGGCGTTGCGCGGTACAGATGCTGGACTGGTCTATCAGGTCGTTGGTTCGACGTATTTTCTGGATATCAACGCGTCCATCATGGTCACGGATCAGGTGAAACCAGAGTCGTATCTACTGGGTGAAACCTATGGTTGGTGGACATTCGGTTGGGTGCCGCGGGCTGTCTGGGTGGACAAGCCTGCGATCGATCTGGGTGTGTTCCTTAAACGGGATGTGATGCAGGTGACGACCGGCGGTGCCTTTAACGTGACCGGACCGGGTGAGGCTTTTATGAACTTCGGCTGGGCAGGCGCGCTGGTCGGTTTTGTGCTGGGTTGGGTCTATCGCCGTGCCGAAGTGTCGCTTTTGTCCGCCCGGGCGGGGCTGCGTTATGCAGGGTTCTATTTTTACCCACTGATCTTTTGTCCGTTTGTGCAAGCGACCCTGCATTCATCCTTCAGTGGCTTCATTGTCGGGGCTTCGGCCCAGGCGGTTTTGATCTTTGCGATGATTGCCGTCTTTGTGCCGCGCTACCAAATCCGAGCGGCGTTCCGTTTCCGGCAAAGGGAGGTCGCGCATGTTTAAGCTCTGGTTTTGGGGTTTACGCGGCATGGCAGCCTTGTACCGGCGCACCGGGATGTGGATTGCGACACGTCTGCACCGGGCGAGCCTTGCCCGTGTTGGCCCCGGCACACGGTTTCAGGCCGGTGTCCGCTTTGACTGCCCTCAACGGGTCGAAATCGGGGCCAACTGCTATTTCTGGCAGGGTGTCGGTGCGGCGGCCGAAGGGGAGCACGCATCGCTCAAAATCGGGGATCGGGTGCAGGTCAACCGCTTTGCGCTGCTGGACACTGTGGGTGGTTTGATGCTGGGTGATGATGTGATGATTTCGGAATTTGCGATTATCTCAACACATGATCACGGCCATGATCCGCACAGTCCTCCAAAACCTGCCCCCAAGACAATCGGGTCTGGTGCATGGATCGGGATGCGCGCAGTGATCTTGCCGTCCTGCCGTGATATCGGAGCTGGTGCCGTGATCGGGGCGGGCGCGGTCGTCACCCGCAATGTGCCCGCCGGTGCCATTGTAGCGGGCAACCCGGCCCGGGTGATCGGCCACCGCGACAAGAGGGAGGTTGCAGCATGAAAGTCTTGCATGTTGTCCCGACGTTTTACCCGGCCACGTATTGGGGTGGCCCGATCTGGTCGACCAAGGCGATTTGCGACGGAATTGCCAAGTTGGACGATGTCGATCTGCGCGTGCTCACATCAGACGCTGCCGGGCCAGCGATCAATGATCGGGTGACACCGACCAAGCTGCCTTATCCTGTGTATTATGCGCATCGCATGGCGGGCCATTGCATCGCGCCTCAGCTGTTGCTGCGCCTGCCACGCGCAATCCAATGGGCGGATGTTGTCCATGTGACCGGCACCTACAACATGCCGACGCTCCCGGTTTTTATCCTGGCACGTGCTTTGGGCAAGCCCGTTGTTTGGTCCCCGCGCGGGGCCTTGCAAGCAACTCAGGATTGGCCCGATGCGCCCAATCTCGCCATCAAGCGCGGGTTTGAGCATGTGGCAAACCTCTTGCGTCCGCGCAATGCGGTTTTGCATGTGACCGCCGCGCAAGAGGCAAGGCAAAGCTTGCGCAGGTTTGGCGGCATGGCGCATGCGATTATTCCGAATGCAGTTGATGTGCCCGCGCATGTCCCAAGGCGCGAGAGGCAGGGTCCAAAACGGCGTTTGATGTATCTTAGCCGCTTGCACCCCAAGAAGGGATTGGAAGCATTGTTCGACGCCTTGGCCCATTTGCCAGCGACGTTCACGCTGGACATTTACGGGACGGGTGATGCGTCCTATGTGCGGATGCTGGAGGCGCGCGCAAGGCTGTCGAATGGCCGTGTACGCATGCATGGGCATGTGGAAGGAGCGGCAAAGTCCGCAGCCTTTGCACAGGCGGACCTTTTTGTACTGCCCTCGCATTCTGAAAACTTTGGCATCGTAGTGGCTGAGGCTTTGGCTCATGCGGTACCCGTTCTGACGACACAAGCGACGCCATGGCAAGATTTGGATCGCCACGGCTGCGGGCGCTGTATTGATTTGCCGAACGTTGATCTGGCGGCCCAGATCGCGGCTCTCGCCACCTGTGATCTGGTCGATATGGGCCAACGCGGTCGCGCATGGATGCGTCGTGACTTTTCTACGGCCGCGATGGTGGATGGGTTCGAGGCGCTTTACCGGGGTCTGGTCATGCAAAAACGGCAAGAGGTGATCGCATGACGCAGTTGACCGTTATTATTTTGACCCGGGACGAGGCCAAGCATATCGCGCGGGCGATTGCCTCGGTACAAGATATTGCAACCCGTGTCTTGGTCGTTGATAGCGGCTCAACTGATGCTACTGTGTCCATCGCGCGCGATTTGGGGGCAGAGGTGTTGCACCACCCCTGGACCAACCATGCGACCCAGTTCAATTGGGCGTTAGACCAAATTGATGGCAATCCGGGCTGGGTATTGCGTCTGGATGCCGATGAGGTGGTCACATCCGCGCTCGATGCCGAAATAGCCGCGGGCCTGCCGGATGTAGACGGGTGTTATGTCGGGCGCGGCATCAAATTCATGGGGCAACTGGTGCGTTACGGCGGTGTCTTTCCTGTGCCAACGCTGCGTTTGTTTCGGAACGGTCGCGCCCGGTGCGAGGCACGCTGGATGGATGAGCATATTGTCGTTGATGGGCCGACCGCGCATCTGAGCGGGCGGATTATCGATGACAACCGCAACCCGCTGGACTGGTGGGTGGCCAAGCACAATGGTTACGCCAGCCGCGAAGTCGTGGACATGTTGAACCGCGAATACCGGTTTCTGCCGCTGGGGCAAGCATTGCCGGGGCGGGGTGGCCTTGCAATCAAGCGCTGGATCAAGCTGCATCTCTATCCACGCCTGCCTGCGGGTGCGCGCGCGGGGGGTATTTTCTTTACCGGTATATTCTGCGTGGCGGCTTTCGTGATGGCAAACAGGCACGTGCATTTCATGTGCTGCAAGGATTTTGGTACCGCTATCTGGTGGATGCGAAACTGGCAGAAGTGAAACGCCATATGGCGACGACCGGTGCCGCGCCAGAAGACGCAATCCGCGACGTACTGGGTATTGATGTCACCCCGCATAAACCTGTGACAAAGGGGATTGCCGCATGAAGATTTCAGTTGTGACAGCGGTGATGAATGGCCGCAAGACACTGCCTGCCATGATAGAAAGCCTGACCGCGCAAACTTACGGTGACATTGAACATGTGGTGCAGGATGGTGGCTCGACCGATGGTACACAAGACTATCTGAGCGCAGATGGGCATCCGCAGATGGTGTTACAATCCACCCCCGACAGCGGGATCTACGACGCGATCAATAAAGGTATCCAGCGCGCATCGGGTGATGTGATTGGCCTGCTGCATGCCGATGATACCCTGGCTGATCCAGATGTGTTGGCTTGGGTAGCAGAGGCGTTGCAGGACACCGCCATCGACGGTGTTTATGGAGACCTACAATATGTGGCCCGGGACGATCCTTCCCGGATTATTCGTCGCTGGCAAGCTGGCCCCTACTCTGTCGCCCATCTCAAACGCGGCTGGATGCCGCCGCATCCGACGCTGTATCTGCGGCGCGCGGTCTTTGCACGTTCGGGGTTGTATGACACCAGCTATCGCATAGCGGGTGACTATGAGGCGATGTTGCGGTTTCTGACTGCGGGACAGGTCCGGCTGGGCTATATCCCAAAGGTCATGGTGCGCATGAAAATGGGCGGTGTCAGCAACCGATCTTTCGCGCATCTGATCCGCAAAAGCCGCGAGGATTATCGTGCAATCCGGCGGCACCGGGTCGGGGGTGTTGGCACGTTGGTTGCCAAGAACCTGTCCAAACTGCCGCAGTTTATTGGCCGTGGTCAGGTGTAGAAATACTTGGACAGGTGATAAAAGATTGGTGCTGCGAAGATCACACTGTCGAGTTGATCAACAAAGCCGCCCTGACCGGGGATCAGGTGCGACCAGTCTTTCACGCCGCGATCGCGTTTGATCGAGGCAACCACCAGACTGCCAAACATGCCAACTAAGGATGCGGTGCCTGCCATCGCCATCGCGCCGATCATTCCGAATGGGGTGATCCAGTTTAACAGCGCGCCGATAATCATCGCTGAGCCAACGCCGCACAGCATCCCTTCCCATGTTTTGGGCGACAGGCCGGGTGCTATTTTGGTCTTACCAATGCGTCGGCCAAAGAAATACTCCAGCAGGTCGCCGAATTGTACGACCATGACCAGGAAAGCGACCAGCAGCAGCGACCGGTCGCCGTATCCCGCAATATCAAGGTTCATCAAGGCTTAAGCACATGGCTGACGCAGAATACTGCGATCATCAGTGCCCATTGTGTTTCGGCCACCCGCATGAGGAAGCGGTCGGGGTTGCCACGCAGGGCCGAGACGATGGGCAGTAGCAGGAAGGCGTAGACCGGGATGAAAATCGCATAAAGCCCGTCCCATCCAAGCCCGATAAAGACATACTGTAACGGCAGGACCACAAAGAACCCAAGAGCAAGCGCCAGGTGATCGGCCTGTGCTTTGGCGGTCAGCGTCAGGAATTCGCGCAAGGCGGCGAAAGACGCGAAAGCAAACAGGACCATCACCCCGATCCGGCCCATCAATAAAGCAAAGCCTACGAAGGCGACCATGCCCCACCAGCTTTGCACACGGGTCATATAGGTATCGAGAACCGGGTTCACGAAGCCTGGTTCTTCGCGTGCACGCAGGACTTCACCCAAGAAGGTCAGGGCAATCAGAATCCCGAAACTGCCGACGGCCAACAGCAGGATATCGGTCATCGTGTCGGTCATGGCCGCACCTCGGGGCGCTGGGCCAGCAGGGCGTCCGAGGCGCGTTTCAGGAAGTCATCCTTGCTTTCGCCTTCCTTTACATGGATCGGTTCGCCAAAAGTGACAGTACAAATCAGGGGCAGGGGGATGATTTCGCCCTTGGGCATGATCTCGGTCAGGTTGGCGACCCAAGTGGGGACCAGATCAACATCAGGCCGCGCGACGCCCATATTGTAAAGGCCCGCCTTGAACGGCAGCAGCGGGTCGTCTGTCATGTTGCGGTTGCCTTCGGGGAAGATGATTAGCGAGGATCCTTCGTCGAGGGCAGCGATGATCTTGTCCATTGGCTTGTCTTTGACTTCGGGGCGGCGATCAACAAGGACGCAGTTGAAGACTTCTGGGCCGACGAAGGCGCGCAGTTTGTTCTTCAGCCAGTAATCGGCCGCAGCAACCGGGCGCACCGTGCGCCGCATTGATGGCGGCAGGACCGACCAGATCATTGGCATATCGGCGTTGCTGGTGTGGTTGGCGAAGTAGACGCGCTGACGCGGAACCGGTTCGATCCCTTTCCAGTCGGCCCGCACGGCGGTGATGGCGCGGGCAAAGATACGGATGGATTGCCCAACGATCCGGGCGGCAAACTGACGTAAGAATTTCATAGCACCGACTTTGGCGAAGGGAGGGGCGTTTGAAAAGAAAAAAGCCCCACCCCCGGGGACAAGGGGGCGGGGCCATTATGTCAGGTGATCAGAGGGGTTCGCCGACATAATCCTCAAGCAGTTTTTCGTTCTTTGCGGCCTCAAGGCGCTGGATGCGGTCTTCTGACATACGCTCATCGAAGCGGTACTTGACGAAGTTCACCAGCGACAGCGTCAGCATCATGACCGAGATGGCCCAGAACCCTTTGGTCGAAAGCGGCACATCGGTGGACAGCCAGAGCGAGATACCAAGCATACCGTAGGCGACACCCACACCCAGCAGGTTGACGAACATGATCAGGCCGTTGTCGGATTTATTGTTAAACATTGGATTTTCCTTTCGGGAATTGGTGGTTCTATTGGGTTACTTTTTGTTTGATTGCAGGCGGGCCAGCACATCATCAGCTGTTGCGCGTGTGGCATTGCCAAAGCCTGCGTCGGCCATGCGATCGGTCAGGCTGTCGCCGTCCAGATCGCTGTTAATCTCGGCCAGAATTTCGGTCCGCTCGAAGGGGTCATCTTTGCCCAACACGCGTGAGATCAGTTCCTCGGCCTCTTCGACACTGCCGTTTTGCACGCCGGTTTTGACCATTTGCACCTGAATGTTCTGTTCACGGCGCACGGCACGGGCCTGAATGGCACCTTGTTTAAGGTCGATGATCCGGCGGTGACCGCTTTCGATGGACGTGCGCAGACGGATGACCTTTTGGTCCAACCGATCAAGGGTCTCGGTGCGCACTGTCAGCTCGTTTTCCATATTGGCGATGGCGCGGGCGGCCTCGGCGGCCATGTCTTCGCGATCATTGTCCAGCGCCTCTTTGGCGCGTTTCGTCAGGTCGCTGATGCGGGTCTTGAGGGCGGCATGTTGCTTTTCCTCGGACCGCTGACGCTGGATCAGGCTGGCAAGCGTGGCTTTGGCCGCGCGCAGGCTTTTCTCGCTTTCGCGAATTTTCTGGTCGATCAACTCGATTGCAAAGGCATCCCGCACGCGGTCTTCGGCGCGCGCATTCTGACCGTTGATCAGTGTGGCAAGTGTCTTGAACATCGTTGTCTCCGTTTCATTTCAGTGCGTGAACATTGTTCATTAATTAGAGATAGCGAATGCGATTTCATATTGCAAGAAAAAATTTGAACATTGTTCAAATTATTTTGGATTGCCCGCGAATTGCTTTAAAACAAGGGCAATCATCCGGTCGATATTCTCGGACGAGACACCGGCGCTCGCCTCATCCAGCCCCAAAAGCACAATGCCATGTACCGAAGAAAAGAGCGCACGGGTCAAAAGTGCCAGGTCTTCTGCGTCCCGATCAGGGAAAATCACCGCCAACGGATCAGAGATATAGACAAACAGCTGGCCCATTTCCTGCAAGTACCAATCTGGTGCGGCTTCACCGGGCGCGCGTTCCACGTCAAAGAGCGCGCGCCAGCTCAGATGATTTTCAGCCGCAAACCGGTGATAGGCCTGCGCCATCACAACCAGCTGTTCGACAGGGTCTTCTGGGGCGTCTGCCAATGCCTCGGCCACGTCAGCGCCAAGGCGATGGAAGGTACGTGCGTTCACCGCCAGTGCCAGATCAGTCAGATCGCCGAAGACATTGTAGATGGCCCCAACGGCGCAGCTAAGCTTCGCCCGCCAGATCACGCGCACGCAATGCGCCCAGACCTTTTTGGGCAATGGTCCGTTCGGCAATCACGATCAGCTTGTCGCGCAGTTCCTGTCGCCGGAGTTCGGTTTTCGTGGCCATCTGATCCTCACCTCAATGAACGAAGTTCAATGATAGGTGAGGGGCGTTCACTTGAAAAGGGGTTTGGTTCCCAGGTGGGAAAGATGCGGTTCGGGGTGTTTGCTGACTGATCTAGGTGATGTCACGCCTGAGGTAGACCAGATAAGGCTCCAGCTCCGGGCTGTTGGCGTTTTCGGGGTAGCGGGGAATGTAGGTGAACCCAAACTTCTCGTACATGGATAGCATTGGCGTATTGCCTTTGACGGTATCTGCGTACAAGGTTTTGCACCCCATGCGTTGCGCCTCTTTCACCCTGAGTTCGAAAAGCCGCCGCCCGATGCCGAGGCCACGCGCCTTGGGGCGCACATACATACGCTTGAACTCCGCCGCATCCGGACGGATTTTTCGGATGAACCCGCATCCGAGCAACGCCCCGTCCTCCGATGTCGCTAACAGTATGCCGCCCTTAGGGGGTGCCATGTCATCCAGATGCGCCATCGTGTCTGCGGTTAGATCATCGGCAGCGTAGCTTGGTGCGCCTGCGTCGGCCAATAGCTGGACCATGTGGTGCCAATACTCGCTAATCATGACCTGGAATGCTGCCCGACCAGGGATCGAAGATACAAATTCAAACTTGGGCTGCATCCGAATGCCAGCTCACATCTGCGGTCCACACACAACGGACCATTATTGCTTCACAGGTGCGCCACCGGCAAAGCTATTCACCGCGTGATACCCAATTGGGTCTTCTTGCATTTGCAGGTGCAATCCGTCGTCGGTGTAGGGATGTGCGCGCGCAAGGTCTTCGTCAAAATCAATCCCAAGGCCGGGGGCCGTTGGCACGGGGACATATCCGTCTTCGACCGTGATGCTGCCTTTGATCAGGTCATTGTGGAACGGTGTTTCGATGGTTTCGGCCATCAGGATGTTGGGGATCGACGCGGCGAGTTGGATGTTCGCGGCCCATTCCACCGGACCAGCATAGAGATGCGGGGCCATCTGCGCGTTATAGACCTCGGCCATCGCCGCGATTTTCTTGGTTTCCCAAATCCCGCCAGAGCGACCAAGCGCGGGCTGCAAGATCGTGGCCGCGCCCGACCGTAGCACGGGCGCGAACTCTGCTTTGGTTGTCAGGCGTTCGCCTGTTGCGACGGGAATGCTGACCGCCTGCGCAACCTTTGCCATTTCGTTGATGTTGTCCGGCGGAATTGGTTCTTCGTACCAAAGTGGGCTGTAAGGCTCTAACGCCTTGCCCAAACGGATGGCGCCCCCGGTGCTGAATTGGCCGTGTGTTCCGAACAACAGATCAGCACGGTCGCCAACGGTATCACGGATCGCTTTGCAGAAAGCCACCGACAACGAAATGTCATGCATCGACGGCATATGACCGCCACGGATGGTGTAGGGGCTTACGGGATCGAATTTGACGGCCGTATAGCCCTTTTCGACCATATCCAGCGCGACTTCCGCGGCCATATCCGGGCTGGCCCAAAAGTCAGGCAGCGGATGCGATGGACGCGGGTAGAGGTAGGTGTAAGCGCGGATACGGTCGTTCATGCGCCCGCCAATCAGGGCGTGCACGGGGCGGTCACGGTCCTTGCCGAGGATATCCCAGCAGGCCATCTCAAGCCCGGACCACGCGCCGATAACGGTCAGATCAGGGCGTTGGGTGAAGCCCGAAGAATAGACGCGCCGGAACATCAGTTCGACGTTTTCAGGATTCTCGCCAGCCATGTGGCGTGCGAACACGTCCTTGATAACCGCTTTCATCGCCTCGGGTCCGATGGACGAGGCGTAGCATTCGCCATAGCCCACAACGCCGGTGTCCGTGGTCACTTTAGGAATGATCCAATAGCGCCCACCCCATCCGGGGGCGGGCGGGGCCGTGACAATCACATCAAGATCGGCGAGTTTCATGCGTGGAATCTTTCGATAAGGGCAGTGTTATGGGCGAGACAATCACGCTTCGCAGGCTGGGTCCAGACCATCTGGATTTACTGTTGGCCGTCGAAGACGGGCTCTTTGATAATGCGATCAGGCCGGATCAGGCCGAGGCGTTTTTGAACGATCCCCTGCACGAATTGGTTTTGGCATTTGATGGCGACCGCGTTGTGGGAATGGCAAGTGGGCAGATCCTTTTGCACCCGGATAAACCACCCGCATTTTTTGTGGCTGAGGTCGGGGTACATGATGACTATCTGCGACAAGGTATTGGCAAACAGATGTGCGCAAAGCTGTGTGACATCGCCCGTGCACGCGGGTGCGAAGGAATCTGGCTGGCAACCGAAGAAGACAACGTGCCTGCCCGCGCGCTTTATCGGTCATTGGATGCACGCGAAACTAAAGGTATTGTCGTTTATGATTGGGACGGTGCGATGGATGCCTAGGGTCAGTCAAAGACGATCACGTTCCGCTTGGCAGACCCGGTCTTGGTATCTGCAATCGCCTCGTTGATCTGCTCAAGCGACCAACGCCCCGAGATCAACTCATCCAGCTTCAACCGCCCTTGTTCGTACAAGTCAACCATCCAAGGGATATCCCGCGCGATAACCACATCACCCATTTTTGACCCCACCATGCCCTGTCCCGTCGCGGCCAGCATCACAGGTTCATAGCTTGATTTTGCGCCGGAATGGGGCATGCCCACCATGATCACTTTGCCGCCGTTGGCCAGATACTGGGGGGCGGTATCATAAGCCGGGATGGCGCCAACGGTCACAAACACCGCATCGGCGCCGCGCCCTATTGCCTTTTTGGCCAGCCGCCATGGTTTGTCTTCGGTGGCCAGGACACCGTCTGTCGCACCAAATTCCTTCGCGATGGCCAGCTTTTCCTCGGACATATCCACGGCGATGATACGCCGCGCCCCCGCAATCCGTGCACCCTGGATCGCGTTCAGCCCAACGCCGCCTGCGCCGATCACGACGACATCCTGTCCGGCGCGCAAGCCAGCCGCGTTGACTACTGCGCCGACGCCCGTGATAACACCGCAAGCCAGCAGTGAAGCTGCTTCCATCTCGATCCCATCGGACAGTTTCACGATCTGGCTTTGATCTACCACGACGCGCTCCGCAAAGCCGCCGGTATTCATTGCCTGCTCCAACGCATTGCCCGCTGCATCTGAAATCGGTCCGCTGGCCATATCGCTTTCGCAGGCGACGGGGCTACCGCCTGCGCAAGACGGGCAGGTGCCGCAGGCGCGGATCAGGGTCACGACCACCGGATCGCCAACGGCTACACCGCGCACACCATTGCCAATGGCGCTAACATGCCCAGCGGCCTCATGCCCATAAACGGCGGGCAATGTGCCCCCCACGCGCCATCCATGTAAGAAATATCGGAATGGCATATGGCGCAGGCTTTCAGCGTTACCTCGACTTCGCCCATGTTGGGCGCGGCGAGGGTTACAGTCTCAATGGTCAGCGGTGCGCCGAATTCGCGGCAAACGGCGGCTTTGATCTGGGGCATGGGGCGTCCTTGGTTCATATTTCATATGCGAACCTGCGGTGGGCAGGCCTTGGGTGCAAGTCTGAAAACGGCGTTTCGCGTCGCGTTCCTAGGTCGAGCGGGCACGCTTGGGTCTTGGTGTTTGCATGAAAGCAACAATGCAACCAATGGTCAGCAAGGCCGACAACAAGAAGGGTGCGCCGGGCAAATAGAAAGGCGCATTGACTGAGGTAAAAAACCAGAACGTTTGTGTCACCATGAGTGGCGCAACAATAGTGGCGACGGCATTGATTGAGGTGACGGTCCCCTGCAGTTCGCCCTGCTGATCGTCGGACGCCGTACGCGACATAATGCCCTGTAGGGCCGGACCCGCGATCGACCCCATCGCGGTGAGTGGTGTCAGCGCCAAAGCTACCCATCCGTTGGTCACAAATCCGATTGCCACGAAGGCCAGTACATCAAATGACATTCCCAGGATCACCGCTTTGCGTTCCCCGATCCGCTTGAGGATGGGGCGGATCAGCAAACCTTGAAAAACGGCAATACCGATCCCGAAAAGGCCAAGCGACAGACCGATCATACCGGGGCCCCAGTCAAACCGCTCGGCCCCGAAATAGGCCCAGACACCTGGGTAGACAAAAAAGGCGATGGTGCGGACGAAGTTGATCGCAAGAAGTCGCTTTACATTTGGCAGCGCCCCGATGTTTTTGAACGCGCCCAGCGGGTTTGCGCGGCGCCATTCGAAAGGGCGGCGGATGCGATCTGTGACAGTCTCTGGCAGAACAAAATAGCCAAGGACCGCATTTGCCCCGGCAAGGCAGGCCGCAGCCCAGAACGGTGCACGCGTGCCATAGTCGGCAAGCACGCCTCCGATGATCGGACCAAGCACGAATCCAAGGCCAAAGGCCGCACCAATCAGGCCGAAATTGGCGGCCTTTTCTTCGGGTTCTGATATATCTGCCATGAAGGCCGCAGATGTGGATTGGGTTGCGGCAGTAATCCCGCCGATGATCCGCGCAATGATCAATAGCCAGATCGTATAGGCCAGCGCCATCAGCACGTAGTCAAAGGCCATAATGACGAGCGAAATAATCAGAATGGGCCTGCGCCCGTAGCGGTCAGAAAGGCTGCCCAATGTTGGTCCGAACAGAAACTGCATCGCCGCAAAGGTTGTTGCCAGAATGCCTCCCCAGACGGCGGCGGCACCGATACCTTGCCCTTCGACCTCTTGGATCAAATCGGGCATGACAGGCAGGATCAAACCAATCCCCATGCTATCAAGCATGACCGAGATCAGGATAAAAGTGACGGCAAGGCGTTTATTCATCCGCGCAGAATTAAACCGTTTGGTTTAGTTTGCAAGCACTGAGTATGTATGACGCAATTGACCCTCTTGTTTTAGATATGACCGATGCTTTGCAGAAAAGCTGTCAAATGTTTGGCATATGTTTTTGGATGTTCGACGCAGGGCAAATGTCCGGCCCGCCGCATCAGAGAAAATTGCGAACCCGGGATCAGGTCAACCGTTTCACGGACCAGATCGGGTGGCGTAGAACCGTCCTCTGATCCGGCAATCCCCAAGGTCGGAATGCGCAATGCGCCGGTAGGTGTGTAAAAGTCCGTTCCCGCAATCGCGGCACTGACACCTGTGTACCCGTCAACAGATGTCGCTTCGACCATGGCTTTCCAGGGAACCATCTGGGGTGTGCCGTAAAAATCGTTGCTAAACCATCGCTTCATGATTTCGTCCGACATCCCGGCGAGCCCCGTCGTGCGGACCGCATCGATACGATCTTGCCAGAGTTTTGGGTTGCCGATTTTCGCGGCTGTGTTCGACAAAACCAGCGCACGCACAATATCGGGGCGTTTCACGGCCAGACCTTGCCCGATCATCCCGCCGACAGAGAGCCCGACAAAGACGGCATCATGCACCTCTGCCGTGTCACATATGGCTGCGGCGTCGCTGATCAACTGCCCCATCGTATATGGTGCCTTTGGCACATCTGACTGGCCATGACCGCGCATGTCGTATCGCAAGATACGCAGATCGTCGGGCAGATAGGGCAGGATGGCATCCCACAGATGCAGCGTTGTGCCCAGCGAATTGGAGAAAACAACAGCAGGCCCATCCGCCGGGCCCTGTTGCTCAAAATAAAGTGTCACACCATCGCGTGTCACCTTAGCCATCAGGGTCACCCAGAACCATATGCGCCATGATCTGCCCGTGATCAGAGGCTAGTTTGTTATAGGGTGCTTCCGGATGCGACCCATCGGTCAGGTGGTCATTGAGCACGCTGAAATACTCCATCTCGCCGATCTTGCCCGCAAATTCGGGCAGGAAATGTCGCGACATCAGGATTTGGTCGATGCTTTCGAAGACGCCCCCGAAAGCCGAGGTATAGACCATATCGCGCAGCGACTTCTTCACGAACAGCTTTTCCGCAGAGTACAGACGCACTTTGCTGATCTTTTCCTGAATGATATCGTTCTCTGCGTCTGAATATCGGTCTCGTCGCGTTTGTGCATCATGCCTGCGCATCCATGCGTAGTTCTTGAAAGGGGCCTCACCGCTGATGATCTCGGACGATACCGCATGTTCGCTATCATTGAAGTCACCCAGAACCATCACCGGATTGCCTGCCTCCAGCTCTTTCAGTACGGCGCTGCGCAGCACCCATGCTTCGGCCATGCGCCGCAATGCAGAGCGGAGGGAACCCATCGCACGGGTTGCGGGATCGTAATTCACCAGGTCAGCAGCGGGCGGGAAGACGGCCCCTTCTGGTCGGGGCAGTTCACCTAGTTTGGACTTCAGGTGGCAGTTGAAGACGGTGACCGTTTCGCTGCCCAACGGAATACGCACTTTCAGGATCGGGCGGCTGAGCCGTTTGACCTGATAAGACCCACCATCGCTGCCATCCAGATCGCTGAATGGGACGGTCAGGGGTTCGGGCAAGTCCTGAATGATCTCGGGTGCGCCCACAAAGCCAAAGCGCGACAGCACAGCAACTCCGGGACGGCGTTGACCGGGACCACCATCAAAGCTGTTGGGGGCAAATGCGAGGCCCGCTTCGGTATAGGGTTCATAGGCCAGTTTGCGAAAGATCGCCTTGCGCGCGTAACGTTTGGACCGATCAGGGATGACCGCGTCGTTGGCGCTTTGCCCCAACTCATCCGTTTCGATGACAACATCGCGCAGGGCCGCTTCTGAAAAAATCTCCTGAAAGCACACCACATCGGCGTTCATCGTCAGCAACTGATCAGCCAGCCAGGCGCGTTTCCATGCGTATTCCTCTGGGGTGTATTCCTCGAAACGGTAATACTCCTCCTCGGCCTCGATCAGGTTTTTGACGTTGAAGCTAGCGATGGTAAAACGGGTCATTTAAAAGTCTCCAAGGCTTTTGCGAATACGTCAGGGTCGACATTTCCGCCTGTTGCCACTGCAATCACCACGTCACCCGTGAATTCATCGGGGTGGAAGAGAGCGGCTGCAAGTGCGGCAGCACCACCTGGTTCGACCACAATGCGCAACCTGTCAAAGGCCAGACCGACGGCGCGCATACATTCATCTTCGCTGACCACAACACCCGGCCCGCAGTGTTCCTTCATGATCGGGAAGGTGATGTCGCCCGGTTGCGGCGTGATAATCGCATCGCAAAGCGATCCATCGCGGCGGACATTGCTTTCGATCTTGCCGCTGGCCAGCGAGCGGGTCACATCGTCAAATTCCTCCGGTTCTGCCGGTCTGACCCGCAGCCCTGGCGCATCTGCTGCCAGCGCCAAAGCGATCCCCGAGGTCAGCCCGCCGCCACCGCAACAGACCATAACATCAGCATCGGTCACGCCCATCGCGTTCATATCTTCGGCAATCTCAAGACCGGTCGTGCCTTGACCGGCAATGACTTGCGGTTCGTCAAACGGCTTGATCAGGGTCAGGCCGCGTTCCTTTGACAGGCGTGCGCCGATCTCGTCCCGGTCCTGACTGCCGCGATCATAAAGCAGCACCTCGGCACCGAGTGCGCGGGTGTTCTCAATCTTGATTGCGGGTGCGTCGCTGGGCATCACAATGACGGCAGGCGCGCCAAAGTCGCGTGCGGCAAGAGCGACGCCTTGCGCATGGTTGCCGCTGGAAAAGGCGATCACACCGGTTTTGAGCGCATTATCGGTCAGAGCAGACACGGCAGCGCGTCCGCCACGGAATTTGAACGACCCGGTGTGTTGAAGGCATTCGGCTTTGACGAACACGCGGCGGCCCGCGATTTCATCCAGAAAGGGCGAGGTCAGGATCGGTGTCCGTCGTGCGTGCCCTTTGATGCGGTCGGCCGCCGCGCGGATCATGTCGATGTTCAATGTAGTTTCTCCAACCAAAGGTGCAGCGCGTTCAGCGCTTCGGGTTCGTCAAGGAAAGGCACGTGCCCGCGCCCTGCAACATCAGCACGGATCAAATCCGGGCGGCGGCGGGACATCTCATTAGCGGTCTTGATCGCTAAAAGGTCCGAATTCGCGCCCCGGATCAGCGCCAGCGGCAGCCCCGCCAATGCATCAAAAAGTGGCCAAAGATCAGGCGCAGGCTGCGCGCCTGCAGCAAGGACCGCATCGCGCAGTTTGGGGTCGTAGCGGATCACCAAACCATCGTCCGTTTCTTTGTAGTGGGCTTTCACTTCGGCCAGCCAACGTGTCATCGGCACGTCTGTGAAGTGCGTCCAGAGTTTCGCGCGCGCTTCTGCCGCCTCGGCGTAGGTTTTTTGGGCGGGATTGCGCCCGATATAGCCTTTGATCACGTCCAGCCCTTTGTCCGCAATAACCGGGCCAATGTCGTTCAATGCAACGCCTATCAGGCGGTCCTTGGCCGTCGCCGCCAACACCTTCGCAATCAACCCACCGCGCGAGGTGCCAAGGATCGCGGCCTTCTCAAGCTCCAGATGATCCATCAATGCAATCACATCTGACGCTTCTTGCGGGATCGTATAGGTGGTAGGATCAGCCCAGTCCGATTGTCCGCGCCCGCGATAATCGGGACGGATCAGGCGGACGGGCAGGTGGGGCGCGACATGGTCGAAGTCAGCCCCGTTGCGTGTGAGGCCAGCAAGGGCGATGACGGGGATACCAACGCCCTCATCGGTGTAGTGCAGGCGCAGCCCGTCGTTCGCCGTAAAGCTGGGCATCAGGTAAACTCCGGGATTGTTGTCAGATCGGACAAGACGTGGTGCGGTTTGGCATAGAGCCGGTCTACCGGTTCACCTACGCGGTTCACCCAAGCGGTTTGAAAACCGTAACCGGCGGCACCCGCCGCGTCCCAGCCGTTGGATGAGACGAAAAGCACCTCGTCCTTGGTGCAGCCAAAATGCGCACCAACCAGATCATAAACCCGCTCATGCGGTTTGAAGACGCCCACATCTTCGACGCTCAAAACGACATCAAGAACATCGCCAATCCCTGCGGAAGACACCGCGCCGTTCAGCATATCTGGTGAGCCGTTCGACAGGATCGCGGTTGCCTTGCCCTGCGTCTTAAGTGCTTGCAGCATGGCGGGTACCTCTGCATAGGCGGCCAGTTTCCAGTAAAGCTCTAACAGTCGCACGCGGGTCGCGGTAGCGGTCACGCCGTTTGCCTCCAGCGCCCAATCCAACCCATCCTTCGTTACCTTCCAGAAATCGCAATGTTGCCCAGCCACCGCGCGCAGCCAAGTGTACTGCAACTGTTTAAGCCGCCAATCGCGGGCTACGGCAGGCCAGACATCTGCCAAGTCCGGATGGGCGGGGTCTTTGGCCGCCTGCATTGCGGCGGCATTGACGTCGAACAACGTCCCATAAGCATCAAACACAACGGTCGTGATTGGCATCGTCTTCTCCCAAACTTGGGCGCATCGTGTCACGGCAAGGTCCTGTCGAAAAGAGGCAATGCGATTGCAAACCGCCCTCCCAGCGCCTAGCTTGCCTGCGACCAAGTCCTTAGCAGAAAGCAACACTTCTATGAGCCAGGCAAAAGCAGGCGATACCGTACGCATTACCTATATTGGAACGCTGACCAACGGTAAGATGTTCGACAGCTCCGAGGGGCGCGATCCGTTGGAATTTGTGGTCGGCTCCGGTCAAGTGATCAAGGGACTTGATAGTGCAATAACCGGTATGGCGGTTGGTGACAAAAAGGATATCGCAGTACCATGCGATCAGGCTTACGGTGCACATAACCCCGATGCCCGCCAAACGGTGCCGCGCACGCAGATACCAGCGGACATCCCGATAGAAACGGGCACAAAGCTGCAAATGCAAACACCGCAGGGCCAAGTATTGCCAATCATGGTGGCTGAGGTGACCGAGACTGAAGTGACGCTGGATGCCAACCACCCGCTCGCGGGCGAGGATCTCAACTTCGCGATTGAGATTGTGGGGATCGACGCGGCCTAAGCCTGGGATCCGGATATCGATTCCACCGCGCGCAGCACGGCATCCTTGGTCAATGCAAGGTCTGCCTCGGTCACGGCCAGCGACGGATACAGTTTGCCGGGTGATTTAAAGACGCCATGCGCGCGCAAGGTCGCGTTGTAGCGCAGGTTGCGGCTGGGATTGTCATGCTTTGCCGTGCGATAGTTACGACAGACCCTATCCGTGAAAAAGATATCAAAGAGTGTCTCATCGCCACAAATCTGGTGAGATATCCCAGCAGCGGTCAGGGCATCCGTTTGCATCCGTTGCAATTCGCGTCCGATATCTCTGAGCCGATCATAGCTTCCTTCGCGTCGTAACACCTCCATTGTTTTGAGGCCTGCGGCGGCAGCAACAGGATTGCCGGACAGCGTACCAAGCTGCATCAGCCAATGGCCGTCACTCACGGCTGACTTGTCGAAATGTTGCATGATCTCGGCCGAGGCCCCCAAGGCGGCCAGCGGGAAACCACCTCCGATGATTTTGCCCAAGGTGCAGATGTCTGAGGTCACGCCATAGCGTTCCTGCGCGCCACCATAAGCAAGACGGAACCCGGTGACGATTTCATCGAATATCAAAAGGACGCTGTATTTGTCACAAAGATCCCGCAAACCTTGTAGGAAGCCCGGCTCGGCCGGGATAATACGTTGCAGCGGTTCAGCGATAATGGCGGCTATGTCGTCATGCTCGGTCAGCAGGGCTTCAACGGCGGCAAGATCATTGAACGGTGCGATCAGCATCTGATCGGCAACGCTTTGGGGGATGCCAGCACTGTCGGGCACGGCTTGCGGAAAATTCACATGCTTGTCTGGCGCAAGGCTCATCTGTGCTTCTGCGCTCATCCCGTGATAGCCGCCTTCAAATTTCAGGATTTTGTCGCGGCCCGTATAGGCGCGCGCCAAGCGGATCGCATACATATCGGCCTCACCGCCGGATGCGACAAAGCGGACCTGCTCGCAGCATGGGACGGCCTGAACAATTTCTTCGGCGAGTGCGATGCCCTTTGCGTTGTTTGCAAAGAAGGTCATGCCCTTGGGCAATTGTTCCAGCACGGCGTCCATTACCTCTGGATGCCCATGCCCCAACAGCATAGGGCCAGAGCCGATCAGGTAATCGACATATTCGTTGCCATCCTCATCCCATACACGGCTGCCTTCGCCATGGGCGATGATAATCCCTGGGTCGAAGTTGCCGAATCCACCCGCAGGCAGCACCTCTTGCGCACGGGCGATCCATTCAGATTGAGAGGTCAGCTTTTGCATATGTCAGCGCAACTCCAATATCGGGGGTCCCAAGACATCACGGTCAGGAACAACACCAAGGCCCGGACCCGCGGGTGGTGCGATCCGCCCGTTCACGCGGACCGGCGCGTCGGGGCAAATGCGTGGTGCCACATAGCCGGACAGATCGCAGGTGTTCAGCAGAGATCCGTTTGGCGTTGAGGCAGCAAAGTGCAGTGACGCAGCGGTCACGATATCGGACCCCCAGGTGCATTCGGCGCAAATCTCGGCCCCCAGATGCACGGTCAGATCGCGGGCGCGGCGCATGGCAGACAGGCCGCCAAACTTTGACAGCTTCAGGGCGACAGCATCCATACAGCCCAAGTCACTGGCCTGCATCAAAGTGGCCAGATCATAGGCGCATTCATCGATCTTCATCGGCAGCCCTGTTGCTTTGCGGACATCGGCGCAATCCTCCAACGTTTTGCAGGGCTGTTCGAGCATGACATCAAGATGGGCCACGGCGCGGCCCGTCCGTGTGGCATGCAGCTTGGTCGCCCCGCAATTCCAATCGCCATAGACAATTGGTCCTGCGCCAACGGCTTCGCGCACCTTTATCAACCGCTCCGCATCCATTTGCCAATCGGCGTCCGCACCGAGCTTGACCTGAAACTGGCGAATGCCTGTGGCGTAGGTCTCTTTTGCGATCCGCGCCATCTCATCGGGAGCGACACATGTGATAGAGTGGTAGAGCGGCATGTCTGCCCGTGTACGCCCGCCGAGAAGAGCGTAGAGTGGCTGGCCGGTCGCCCTTCCAAATAAGTCCCACAGCGCCATGTCCACAATCGACTTCGCATGCGCATGCCCGGGTAGATAGCCATCCAACTTGCGCATCGGCGCATCGACCCCAAAGGGTGACATGCCGATGATCTGGGGTGCCATTTCAGTGATCGCGCTTGGTATACCATCGGCGAAAGCGGGCAGATAATGCGGGATGGGGCACACCTCGCCCCAACCTTCCAGTCCGGTGTCGGTCTCAAGACGCAAAACATGGGTCTTAACCGTGGCGCAGGCTTTGCCTTCGGCCATGTAGTAGGTTGCATGGCTTGTCAGATTGACGGACCAAATTGTAAGCCCGGTGACCTTCATCCATATATCTCCACCGGGTGGCTTTCCCCAATTGTGACAAACGTACTCCATGTCATGCGGGCACCTTTGCATCTGCCCGTGGCTTCAGGCTTTGTGGATCGTAGGCCGGTTCCCCGAGCACGCGCGCCGCACGGGGTGCACCATGGATCACGACCTGCAAGGCTGTGCCTGGCGCAGCAGCCTCTGGTTTGACATAAGCAAAGGCGAGCACCTTGCCGACGGTCGGCCCGTAGGCCACCGATGCGGTTGAACCCACGACCTCCTCATTCAGCATAACGGCTTCCCCGCCATGGCCATCTGCCACGCCATCGGGTTCAATCGTCAGGTAGGCGCAGACCCACCTCCGGTCCGCATGCAGGGTCCTGTCACGGCCAAGATAGTCTTTGTCTGTCCGGGCAAACCGCAGCACGTCAGCCTCGGCCAAAGTGACCTCGTTGGTCAACTCGCCTGCACCTTTAAAGCCTTTCTCCATGCGCATCGCGTTCATCGCAAATGAACCATAATTCGCAATGCCGTGGTCCTGACCGGCGGCCCACAGGGCGTTGTAGACGTCAAGGCAGGCGGTGTTGGGCATGTGAAATTCCCAGCCCAACTCACCCGCGTATGAAATCCGGAACGCCCATATGTTGTGACCTGCAACAGTGATCTGTTGCGCCGAAAGCCAGCGGAAACCGGCGTTGCTCAGATCGGTGTCTGTACATGCCTCCAAGACGTTGCGCGCGTTCGGCCCGTTCAGCGACAAGGCTGACCATTCGGCTGAAAGTGCAGAAATCGTGACATCTTCGCCTGCGCGCTTTTGCTCCAAATGATCCAGCAACCGCTGCTCAAAGAACGCCGCACAAACCAGATAAAACTGATCTTTGGCCATGCGCACAATCGTCGTTTCAAGTTCAATTCGGCCCGCCCGGTTCAGCATATGGGTCAGAGTAATCGATCCCACCTTCTGAGGCATCCGGTTTGCGGTCAAACGATCCAGCAGTGCGTATGCATCCGGCCCTTCCACCAAAACCTTGGTGAATGCGGTGACATCCATGATGCCGACCGTTTCGCGCACCGCTTTCACTTCTGCTGCAACGATGTCATCGACCACGGTACGGTTGAAGGAATAGTGATCCTCTTGCGCGACACCATTCTTTGCAAACCAGCGCGGACGCTCAAAACCATACACTTCTTCATGCACGGCACCCTTTGCTTTGAGTTGTTCATAAAGCGGAGACGGTTTGATGGGCCGCCCCGCCAGCCTGTTGAAATGCGGAAACGGGATTTCGTGGCGCAGGCAGTAATCCTCTTCTGCTTTTACAACCTGCCAATCCTTTGTGGCGTAGCTGCCAAACCGCCGCGGATCATAGTCGCGCATCGAGATGTCGGCCGCCCCATGTACCATCCAACGTGCCAGTTCGCGCGTCAGCCCCGGCCCCCAGCCAATGCCGATCTGGGTGCCGCAACAACACCAATAGTTCCGAACACCAGGTGCGGGACCAATCAACAGGGTTACCATCGGGCGGATGGCTGATGGCGCCATGCACCTCACGCTGAATGCCCAGTTCGGCAAAGATTGGCATGCGGTTCAGGCTTTCTTCCAGATACGGCATGATCCGGTCGTAGTCGGCGTCAAACAGCCAGTTTTCATAGTCCCATGGGCAATGGTCATGCCAGACAGAATTGGGGTTCTCTTTCTCGTAAATGCCGATCAGCCCGCGTTTTTGCTCCATCCTGATGTAGCCCGATACCTTTTTATCATCGCGGATGACTGGCAGCTCTGTCTCCAACGCTGCGAACTCCGGTACAGGTTCGGTGACAAAATAATGGTGTGTCATGGATGTCATGGGCAGTTGCAGGCCAGACCATTCGCCCATCTGCCGGGCGTAGGTGCCGCCCGCGTTGACGACATGCTCGCAGGTGACCGTGCCCTTGTCAGTTTCGATAACCCACTCACCTGAAGGTGCTTGCGTTATGTTTGTCGCGCGGCATTGGCGGATGATCTGCACACCCTTCTGGCGTGCGCCTGCTGCCATCGCCATAGTGACGTTCGTGGGATCGACGTGCCCATCGTCGGGCGTGTGCAACGCGCCCAATACGCCGTCCAGATTGTAGAAAGGGTGCAGTGCGCGGACGTTCTCAGGGCCAACCAGTTCAATGTTGAACCCCAAGGACCGCCCGACCGACAGGGTATGCCGCAGCCAATCCATCTCATCCTCGGTATAGGCCAATCGGAACGATCCACAGCCATGCCATGTGACGGGCTGTCCGGTCTCAGTCTCTAACCCTCCGGCATACAGACCAATGTTGTAGTCAACGCATTTACCCAGACTAAAGCTTGACGTGGAATGTGTGATCTGTCCGGCCGCGTGCCATGTGCTGCCAGAGGTCAGTTCTGCCTTCTCAAGCAAAACCGTATCCGCACCCCAACCTTCATGGGCAAGATGATAGGCCAAGCCAACACCCATAACGCCACCACCAACAATCACAACGCGGGCTTGGCTGGGAAAATCCTTGGACACGGGCAATCATCCTTTTGCGAGTCGTTTTTCTCTCGACACGCTAAGCGGACAAAAGTACCATCGTCAATCATGAATGGGACAAATGTATCAAATACGATTCTGGAGCGGCTGGCCGGGGAGCTTTCAGAGCTAACGCCAGAGGCGCGGAAGGCGGCCACCTATGTGTTGGAAAACCCGCGCGATGTGGGGGTGTCGACGGTGCGCGAGATTGCAGAGGCCGCCAATGTGAAACCCAATACAGTGGTGCGTATGGCACGGCAGGTTGGTTTTGAGGGCTACGAGGATTTCCGCGCGCCCTTCCGCGAGGCGATCCGGCGGGGTGCCGCAGATTTCCCTGATCGCGCACGGTGGTTGCAGGACATTCGCAAGTCTGACGATCTTGGTGGGCTTTATGCCGATATGGTGCAAGGTGCACTGCGCAACATTGAGGACACATTCGCTGGCATCACGGCGGATGATCTGAAAACAGCGGCTGAGGCAATATGGACTTCAGACAATGTCTTCACACTGGGTGTCGGGGTGAATAACTCCAGCGCCCGCAATTTCACATATCTGGCGTCCACGGGCATGGTGCGGTTCCATGCTATCCCTCGTGCCGGATCAAACGCCATCGACGATCTGGCGTGGGCGGACAAAGACGATGCGCTGGTTGCGATCACGTGCAAACCTTACCGTGCCGAGGTGGTCGAAGCGGTTGAGCGCGCCCGCGAACAGGGCATGCGGATTATCGCGATCTCTGACAGTCCCGCCAGCCCGATCATTCGCGCCGCCGATCATGGCTTTGTCATCTCTTGCGACACCCCGCAGTTCTTTCCATCGTCTGTGAGCACAATTGCCCTGCTAGAGACGTTGTTGTCCTTTGTGATTGCCGTTGCCAGCGATGAAATCGTTGAACGGGTCGAGACCTTTCACAGACGCCGCCATCAACTGGGGCTTTATTATGCGGAGGAGAAATGACCAAACCCATCCGATCCCTGGCTGCACGTTATTATACCGATCCACTCGTGTTTCGGCTCGAAAATGAGGGCTTGCTGGCGAAGACTTGGCAGTTTGGTTGCCATGCATCGGACATTGCGAACGCCGGTGATTACGCAACATTCGAAATTGCGGGGGAGAGCCTCTTTGCGATCCGTGGGCGTGACGACAAGATTCGGGTTTTCTACAATGTCTGTCAGCACCGCGCCCATCAATTGGTCAGCGGTACGGGCACGGCTCGTGTTGTTGTCTGTCCGTATCACGCCTGGACCTACGAATTAACCGGAGAGCTGCGTGCAGGCCCCAACATCAAAGCGGTCGAAGGCTTTGAGAAATCCAGCATTTGCCTGGAAGAGGTCCGCGCAGAAGAGTTCCTGGGTTTTGTGTTCGTCAACCTCGACCCGGACGCCGCACCAATGGAAGATTGGTTTCCCGGGGCGCGTGCCGAGTTGGAAGAATGGGTGCCGCATTGGGCGGACCTTAAGCCGCTGGAATGGGTCGAGATTGCTGAGAACTGCAATTGGAAAGTATCGGTCGAAAACTATTCTGAGTGCTATCACTGCTCACTAAACCATCCGACCTTCGCCAATGGGGTGGTTAGGCCGGAAACCTATGACATCCAGCCGCAGGGGAAATGCCTGCGTCACACGACGGAGTGTCAGTCGCTGGATCAGATGACCTATGATATCAACTCGGGCTTTGCCCATTCCCACGAATACTCCAGCTGGTTCCTCTGGCCGATGTTTTCGTTCCAGGTCTACCCAGGCAATGTGCTGAATACCTATCACTGGCGGGCAATCGACGCAGAACATGTGGTTGTGTGGCGTGGGTGGTATTCAGTGAACGGAGTGGATGACCCCAAGGTGCGGCAACTTGCGGTGCAGGACCGGGAAACGACGGTGGAGGAAGACATCCACTTGGTCGAATCTGTGCAGCGTGGCCTCGGATCACGCGGTTACCGTCCCGGTCCACTGGTGATTGACCCGAAAGGTGGAGTGAATTCCGAACATCCCGTCATGCACCTGCAACGCTGGATGCGCGAGGCGATAGATGGCTGAGATCAAGAGCTACTGGCGAAACTACATTGACGGTGCGTGGATGGATGGTGGCGGCGGAAGGATTGATGTGATCAATCCCGGTTCAGGTGAAAAGCTGGCAGAACATGCCCTTGCCGATGCCGCCGATGTAGATCGCGCCGTACAAGCTGCCCGTCGGGTCCACCTGTCTGGCGCGCTATCTGACCTGCGCCCGGTCGAGCGAGGCCGCATGGTGCAAGCCATGGGGCGCTACCTGTTGGCGCACATTGATGAGATAGCTGAAGTTCTGACACTGGAGCAGGGCAAACCGCTTTGGGAGGCTCGGATCGAAATCGAAGGGGCCGCACGGTACTTCGAATACTATGGCAATCAGGCCGAAACGGTCGAAGGGCGCTCCATTCCCTTGGGCAAAGGGTATTTTGACTTCACGACCTATGAACCCTTTGGGGTCTCCGCCCAGATTATCCCATGGAACTATCCGATTGAGATGACAGCACGTTCGCTTTCTGCGGCACTGGCCACCGGCAACGCCTGTATTATCAAAACACCAGAGCTGACCCCGCTTAGCAATGCATGGTTCGCCCATGCGGCCGAGGCAGTTGGTCTGCCAAATGGGGCGGTTAATATCCTGTGTGGTTTAGGGCAAGAGGCTGGCGCGGCCCTGTCGGCGCACCCTGATGTGAACCAGATTGTCTTTACCGGTTCGGTCCCGACGGGCATCGCCATTGCCTCTGCCGCCGCGCAGAATGTCGTGCCTTGCGTGCTGGAACTGGGTGGAAAATCGGCGGCCATTGTCCATGATGATGCCGACCTTGCCGCATTTGAAAACGATGTGCGTTGGGGCATTTACTTCAATGCGGGTCAGGTCTGTTCGGCGATGAGCCGTGTCATTGTTCATGACAGTGTGCACGACGCCTTGGTCGAACGCATGGTCGGTGTCGCGCAGTCATTGACGGTAAAACCGGGGATCGAACAGCCGGAGTTTGATGCAACCATGGGCGCGATGGTGTCAGAGTCGCAACGTGACCGGGCGGCCGATATGATCGCGGACGCCCAAAGAGAGGGCGCGACTATTGCCACAGGTGGACGCAAGCCCAACATCCCTGGGGCTTTTTTGGAGCCAACGATCCTGACAAACGTGACGCCGGACATGAAAATCGCGAATGAAGAGGTGTTTGGTCCGGTCCTTTCGGTTCTGAAGTTCGGCGCTGACGATGACGCCATCAGGCTCGCCAACGGAACGCCCTATGGGCTTGTTGGCGGTGTGTTCACCCGTGATCTGGACCGGGCAACCAGCGCAGCACGACAGCTGCGCGCCGGACAGGTCTTCGTCAACGAATGGTACGCTGGCGGCGTTGAAACTCCCTTTGGCGGCTATGGCAAATCCGGCTACGGTCGCGAAAAGGGGCGCGAGGCGCTTTGGAACTATGTGCAGACGAAAAACGTCGCCATCAAACTGAAAGGGTAGGCCATGAGTGCATTCGACGAGGATCTGTTTCTGAAAGGTCTGGAACAACGCAAGGCAACACTTGGTGCGGAGTATGTGGAAAAAAACCTCGCCGCTGCGGATGATTTCACACGGCCGTTTCAGGAAGCGATGACCGCATGGTGTTGGGGGTTCGGCTGGGGCGATGACGTGATTGATGCCAAGACACGTTCAATGATGAATCTGTCGATGATCGGGGCCTTAGGGAAAATGACAGAGTGGGAAATTCACTGCCGAGGCGCGATCAGAAACGGCGTTACACAGGATGAAATTCGGGCCATCATCCATGTGGTCGGAATTTACTGTGGTGTGCCACAGGCGCTGGAGTGCTTTCGGGTGGCGCGCAAAGTCATCGAAGAGGGTTAAGCATCCCGCCCGCAATGATCTGGTGGGCCTTTTGCTATCCTGCAATGTCGCGATAAATCAGTAACTGTTAAACCAGATTTTCCGGCTGCGGCATCCCCAATACGTGGAACCCACCATCCACACGGATAATCTCGCCCGTCGTGCATGCGCCAGCTTCGGATGCCAGATACACAGCTGTGCCGCCCACGGCCTCAAGCGTGGCATTGCTGCGCAGGGGCGCGTTTTGATCGGTGTGCTTATAGGTCTTGCGCGCGCCACCAATGGCCGCCCCGGCAAGGGTTTTCATCGGGCCGGGGCTGATCGCGTTGACGCGGATGCCCTGTGGGCCCAGATCGTTCGCCAGATAGCGTGTCGCTGATTCTAGCGCTGCTTTGGCCACGCCCATGACGTTATAGAACGGCGTGACGGTGTTTGATCCTTGGAAGGTCACTGTCAGCAATGTCCCACCCTCCGGCATCAGGTCAGCGGCACGTTTGGCGACGTCGATGAACGAATAGCAAGAGATCGTCAGCGAATTTTTGAAATTGGCGCGGCTTGTGTTGATGAACCGGCCTGTCAATTCGTTTTTGTCGGAAAAAGCGATGGCATGAACCACAAAGTCCAAGGTGCCCCATCGGTCTTTCAGCGTTTGAAACGCCAGGTCCATGCTGGCGTCATCATTCACATCCACATCAACCATGATGTCGGAGCCAACAGATTGGGCCAAAGGTTCAAGGCGTTTGCCGAACGCCTCGCCTTGGTACGTAAACGCCAACTCGGCGCCTGCCTCGGCCATCGCCTTGGCAATGCCCCAAGCAATCGACCGTTCATTGGCCACGCCCATGATCAGCCCGCGTTTGCCCTGCATCGAAATGGTCATCTGCTTACCCCTTGAATTTGGACAGAAGCATGGAGCCGTTGGTGCCGCCAAATCCGAATGAATTAGTCATCACGGTATCAAGGTCTGCATTCTCAACCAGCGATGTTGCGATCTCGGCTGGGTCCAGTGCTGGGTCCAGGTTTTCGACGTTGATGGATGGCGCGATAAAGTCGTTCTCCAGCATCAGCAGGCAATAGACGGCTTCCTGCGCGCCTGTGGCCCCCTGGCTGTGGCCTGTCATCGACTTGGTCGAGCTGATTGGCGGGGTATTGCCGTGGCCAAAGACGCGGCGCACCGCTTCGACTTCGCCGACATCACCAACCGGGGTCGACGTGCCGTGCGCGTTGATATAGCTGACTTTGCGATCATCTGGCAGCGTGTTAAGCGCGCCGCGCATGGCCCGCTCGCCCCCCTCACCGGACGGCGCGACCATATCGGCACCGTCGGATGTGGCCGAAAATCCGGTGACTTCGGCGTAGATTTTTGCGCCTCGTGCCTGCGCACTCTCAAGACTTTCCAGCACAACCATCGCGCCACCGCCCGCGATGACAAACCCGTCGCGGTCTGCGTCAAACGCGCGGCTCGCACGTTCGGGGGTATCATTGTATTTCGAGGACATCGCGCCCATCGCGTCGAAGAGGCAGGACAGTGTCCAGTCCAGCTCTTCGCCGCCGCCCGCGAACATGATGTCTTGATTGCCTAAGGCGACTTGTTGCGCGGCCATCCCGATACAATGCAGCGAGGTGGAGCAGGCGGAGGTGATCGAGAAATTCATGCCTTTGATCTGATAGGCCGTTGCAAGGTTCGCGCTGACAGTCGAAGACATCGCCTTTGGTACGGCAAATGGGCCGATCCGTTTTGTGGCCCCTGTGGTCTTCACAACCTCATGCGCGGCCAGAATCGCCGATGTGGATGGCCCGCCAGAGCCTGCAATCAGACCGGTCATGGGGTTCATAACCTGATCTTCGCCCAATCCCGCGTCTGCAATCGCCTTACCCATCGCGATGTGCGCGTAAGCCGCACCGGGGCCCATAAAGCGCAGGGTGCGCTTGTCGACATGCTCTTTGATGTCGATCTTGAGCGTACCTGCAATCTGGCTGCGAAAGCCGTGTTCGACCATTTCTGGTGAGGCTTCAATGCCAGATTTACCCGCTTTCAGCGCAGCAAGCACTTCATCGGCATTGTTCCCGATCGGCGATACGATCCCGAGACCTGTGACAACAACACGGCGCATGGGCACCTCTCCTTTTACACTTGGATTTGAGGGCTTAGCTCTCAGACAATGCGACTTTCATGTCGGTAACTTGATAAATGACCTCGCCGTCGGCCTCAACAATGCCGTTTGCGACACCCATGGTCAGGCGGCGCGTTTGGATCGCTTTTGTAAAATCGACCTTATAGGTCAGCATCTTACGGTCAGGGCGGACCATTCCCGTCAGCTTGACTTCGCCTACACCAAGCGCATAGCCGCGCCCCTGCCAGCCACGCCAACCAAGATTGAAGCCAGTTAGCTGCCACAGACCATCAAGGCCAAGGCAACCGGGCATGATCGGGTTATTTGGAAAATGGCAGTCAAAGAACCAAAGGTCCGGCGTGATATCAAACTCCGCCACAACATGGCCTTTGCCGTGTGCACCTGCATCGCCCGAGATGTCTGTAATGCGGTCCATCATCCGCATCGGCGGGGCCGGAAGCTGTGCATTCCCATCGCCAAACAGCTCGCCGCGCGCGCATTTCAGCAGGTCATCTTTGTCGAAATAGGTTGGGTAATCCGCCATCTAACTGGTCTCATTCTTCTTTACTGCGTCTTCTGACCTCTATCACTCTGCGGTTTAAGAGGGCAAGTGCGCGGGGTTTATGGCCGTTTTTATTTGATCCGAGGGACATTCTTCCCATATAGATGAGAATAGATGTCAAAAAGGACGATCATGTCAGACATAGCGATACAACGCAGCACAGATTGGCTGGCCGGAGCAGGACTTCGCCCAACCCGGCAACGTATGACGCTCGCATCCTTGCTGGTCGGCGATGGGCAGGATCGGCACGTGACAGCGGAAAGCCTGTTTGAGGCGGCGTCAAATGCGGATGAAAAAGTATCTCTCGCGACGGTGTACAATACGCTGCGGGCATTTTGTGATGCAGGTCTGATGCGTGAGATTACGGTCGATGGGTCAAAGAGCTACTTTGATACCAACATGACGGATCACCCGCATTTCTATTGGGAAGATACGGCTAAATTGACAGATGCCCCTGCTGACCAGTTGGAAATCTGTCATTTGCCCGATGCCCCCGATGGCGCGGAGATTGCGTCTGTGGATGTGGTAATCAGGTTGCGACGTATCTGACGGGGAGGGTGGATCAAGATCCACCTTACGGCTTGCACAGTTTTACACAAATTTAACTATGTTGCATCACGCTGCGGGGATGTCAGACTATCGCTGTCTTCGAGTGCCCGGTGGCACCTATTTCTTTACTATACGCTTGCAGGACTCGCGCTCTGATCTTTTGATTTCGCATATCGAACTTTTGCGGGATGCAACGCGACTCTGCCAGAAACGCTGGCCCTTTGTGATTGATGCGGCTGTGATACTGCCCAGCAAACTGCATATGATCTGGACCTTGCCGGAAGATGATGTCGATTTTTCCAAGCGCTGGCGGTTGATCAAATCAAGCTTCTCGCGGCATGCCCCAGTTCCCCTGCATGTTCCTGAAAGCCATCGCAGGCGTGGTGAAAAGGGCATCTGGCAGCGCAGATTTTGGGAGCATCTTATCCGCGACGAAGATGATCTGGCGCTGCATATGCATTTGATCCGATCGGCGCCTATTCACGAGGGTCTCGTTAAAAAACCAAGCGATTGGCCCTATTGCTCGCTCCACCACAATAGGCGCAAGGCTAGAACCACTGTCCCGGCTCCATCAATCCCAAATCCAACAACTGCTGCGATTGCCAGCTGAAACGCTCTGATTGTGGCCAATGGAACGTATTGATCACAGCCCGACTGCCGGGGTTGCGACGCAGCGCCTTGGCCGTGCGAAATGAGCCAACCGTGGCAGATAGGTTATTGTGCCACGGGCAAGAGTAGGTGTTGTACTCGGCCAAATTGAACGACCTGTCCGGCAGCATTTTCAGGCCGTGCTGCGCGCGAAAAAAGCAACCCGGTCCGTTCGTTGCCGGGCCTTGGCGATGTGTTCTTCAAACCGCCATCGCAGGCCACCGAAGATATTAACCTGCCGTTCAAGCGATGCGCCCTCGGCGTCCTCTCGGGCCAATGCGTAGTAACCTGATTTGTCGAAGTAAGCGCCTTCGCGATCAACGCCATTGGGGTGCGTGCTCAGGTCCTTGGCATAAAGATCGACAACGTAGCTCATCACGGTCCGTCGCCGCTCTTCTTCCATGAATGTCAGCATCTCGCCGACGCTGCGGTGTTCGCAGAACGGGTAAAACAGATACTCGGCATTGTAGCAAAAATACAGCCACTGACCGGGCAGTGCCTTGATCATCGTATTGGCAATCGTCTGCAACGCGTCTTCTGCGCTCACATCATAGTCCACCCGGTGCAGGGTGTCAGGCGCTTCGGCAGGCAATGCCCGCTCTTGTGCACAAAAGGCGATCAGATTTGTGAAACCGGCCTTTGCGTGATGGGCAATTGTGCTAGCGATCTCGACATCGTCTTCAATCAGGATCAGCGCGACAGGGCCCGTGGAGAGGGCCCGCTTGGCATCATTGGCTAACGCCGAAAGGGAGGGGTAGTGCATGCAGGCTCACATAATAGAACAACCCGTATAGAATCGGTGATATCCCGCCGCATTGCAAGCATCCCGCCAAGTCGCTAGAACGCCCGGGATATCCCATCACAAGAGCAGATCACATGTCCGCGCCAAAGAAGCTTTTTATCAAGACTTACGGCTGTCAGATGAACGTCTATGACAGCGAACGCATGGCCGAGGCGCTGGGCAGCAAGGGGTATATTGAGACGCAGACGCCTGATGACGCGGATATGATTCTGCTCAACACCTGCCACATTCGTGAGAAGGCCGCCGAGAAGGTTTATTCCGAACTGGGCCGGTTCAAGGGCCTGAAGGCTGAGAAACCCGATTTGAAGATTGGCGTGGCTGGGTGTGTGGCCCAGGCCGAGGGCGAAGAGATCATCAAGCGTCAGCCGATGGTGGATTTGGTTGTGGGACCGCAAAGCTATCACCGCCTGCCCGCGATGGACGATGCCGTTCAGACCGGGGCCAAAGCGCTTGATACGGATTTCCCGGATGACGATAAGTTTGAAACGCTTAAGACCCGCGCCAAGGCCAAGCGTGGTCCGACGGCGTTTTTGACCGTGCAGGAAGGCTGCGACAAGTTTTGTGCTTTTTGTGTGGTCCCCTACACCCGCGGGGCCGAAGTATCACGCCCGGCGGACCGGATTATTCGTGAGGCACAGGAATTGGTTGAGAATGGCGTGAAGGAAATCACGCTCTTGGGCCAGAACGTGAATGCCTATCACGGCCACGACGGTGGGCTGGCCGGGTTGATCTGGGCATTGGACAAGGTTGATGGGCTAGAGCGTATTCGTTTCACCACGTCGCACCCCAATGATATGGATGACGCGCTGATCGAGGCACACGGCACCTGTGACAAGCTGATGCCCTATCTGCATTTGCCGGTGCAGTCCGGCTCTGACCGTATTCTCAAGGCGATGAATCGCAAGCATACCGGTGAAAGCTATGTGCGGCTGATTGAGCGTATTCGCGCGGCGCGGCCGGATTTACTGCTGTCGGGCGATTTTATTGTCGGGTTTCCCGGTGAAACGGACCAAGACTTTGAAGACACGATGCAACTGGTGCGCGATGTGCACTACGGGCAGGCCTATTCGTTCAAATACTCCACACGTCCCGGAACCCCAGCGGCGGAGAAGCCGCAACTGCCAGAGGATATGATGAACGACCGTTTACGGCGCTTGCAGGCGTTGTTGCGTGAACAGCAACAGGCGACGCAGGCGTCCATGGTTGGGCGCGAGGTGAAGGTGCTGTTTGAAAAGGCAGGGCGAGAGGCCGGGCAGATGATTGGCAAATCTGAATACTTGCACGCGGTTTACGCCGATGCGCCAGCAAGTGTTGTGGGGCAAGTGCGCCGGGTCAAGGTTCTACAAGACAGCCCCAACTCACTGAAGGGCAAACTATTGTAGGGCGGATCATGATCCGCTTCAGATGACTGCACATGCAGCACCTCATAAATATTTCTGTATCAAACCCGTGACAATTGCGTGTCACACCTTGCGCGTAGCGCATCGACACGCCACGATAGCTATATATAGATGAAGAGGAGAGCTGATTGGCCACTGGTGCCCTGACCCCGCCCGCTGAAGCTGCGACAGAATCCCTGTTGGAATTCCCGGACAACTTTTTGCTGATCGATCTGTGCGGCGAATATGACCGCAACCTGACCACCATAGAAGATAAACTAGGCGTGCAAATCCTGCGTCGTGGCAACCAGTTGGCTGTCATCGGCGAAGATGATGTGCGCCATGAGGCGACACAGGTCTTGCAATCGCTGTATAGCCGGTTGGAGGCTGGGCGCACGCTGGAACCCGGCGATCTGGACCGCGAGTTGCGTATGGGTGCGGAGCCGATGTTTGATCCGGCCCGCGATGGCGATCAGATCGAGCTTTTCAAAGGTGAAACAGAACGGGTTGAGATTAAGACCCGCAAAAAGCTGATTGAGCCGCGCACAGATGCGCAGAAGGCCTATGTCAAATCACTCTTTGCCAATGAGCTGGCGTTCGGTATTGGCCCGGCGGGGACGGGCAAAACCTATCTGGCGGTGGCTGTTGGCGTGAACATGCTGATTTCCGGGCATGTGGACAAGATCATCCTGTCACGTCCTGCGGTTGAGGCGGGCGAAAAGCTGGGTTATCTGCCCGGTGATATGAAAGACAAGGTCGATCCTTACATGCAGCCGCTCTATGATGCGCTGAATGACTTTTTGCCGGGCAAGCAATCGGCCAAGATGATCGAGGAAAAGGTGATTGAGATCGCACCTTTGGCCTTTATGCGTGGCCGTACGCTGTCTAACGCCTTTGTCGTGCTGGATGAGGCGCAGAACGCGACCACGATGCAGATGAAGATGTTCCTGACCCGTCTGGGTGAAGGCAGCCGCATGGTGATCACGGGTGACCGCACGCAGATTGACTTGCCGCGCGGCGTCAATTCGGGCCTTTGGGATGCGGAGCGGTTGCTCAAGAGCATCGACAAGATCAGCTTCAACTACTTCACCGCCAAAGATGTGGTGCGTCATCCGTTGGTCGCGGCGATCATTGAGGCCTATGAGGCGGACGATCCCAAGTGACCGTCGACTGCATGGTTGAGGACAAACGCTGGGGCGACATTGACGCGCTTGCCCAGTTGGCGAGCGATGCGGTGCTGGACCGTTTGGGGTTGGAGCCGTCGGTGTTTGAGATTAGCTTGCTGGCCTGCAATGATGCGCGGATTGCCGCTTTGAACGAAGATTTCCGGGGAAACCCCGGCCGACGAATGTGCTGAGTTGGCCATCGGGGAGCGCGCGGCGGCGATTGGCGGCGAAATGCCGCCTGCGCCCCAACCCGGACCGGATAGTGAACTCGGTGACATCGCCATTGCTTATGAAACTTGCTACCGCGAGGCCAAAGAAGCAGGTAAATCAATGCATGATCACACAATCCATTTACTTGTGCATGGCACGCTCCATTTGTTGGGTTTCGATCATGAACGTGACCGCGACGCCACCCTGATGGAGGGGTTGGAGGCAGAGATACTTGGCAAATTGGGTATTGCTGACCCATATAGGGATGAAACGGGTCAATAGACCCACATAGGTAAGGACAAAATGGCCGACACAGGCGACGCACCGTCTAGCGCAGCGCAAAGCGCGCAGCCGGATCAGACACCACAACCGGGGCTTTTTGCGCGTTTGCGCAATGCGTTTCGCCCTCCGATAACACCTCAGGTGCTTGAAAGTGCACCTTCCGAAATTGCCAAACCGGCTGGCTCTGTGTTGGGTATGCTCAATCTGCGCCGCATGCGTGTGGAGGATGTATTGGTCCCCAAGCCCGATATTGTCGCAGTTCCGGTAACGATCTCTAAGGACGAACTGCTTGAGGTTTTTCGCGATAGCGGCCTGACGCGTGTCCCGGTCTATGATGGCACTTTGGACACGCCGATTGGCATTGCCAACCTCAAGGATTTTGCGCTGCGTCACGGTTTCAACGGCAAAACCCCCAAAATGGACCTGCGCGAGATGGTGCGCCCTTTGATCTTTGTGCCGCCCTCAATGCCGCTGGGTGTCCTGCTGCAAAAGATGCAGGCGGAGCGGATACACATGGCTTTGGTTGTTGATGAATACGGCGGCACAGACGGTCTTGTGACCATCGAAGACGTCATCGAACAGGTTGTGGGCGAGATCGAGGATGAACACGATATCGAAGAGGCCAAAAGCTGGGTGATGGAAAAGCCGGGATGTTATCTGGCCCAGGCCCGCACCGATCTGGATGACTTTGAGGCCGAGATCGGGATGACCCTGACCGACCCAGATGAGGTTGACGAGGAAGAGATCGACACCCTGGGCGGGTTGGTGACGATGCTGGCGGGCCATCTGCCTGCACGGGGCGAGGTCATTGTGCATCCAGATGGGCCAGAGTTTGAGGTTGTGGATGCTGATCCACGCCGGGTGAAACGCTTGCGGGTCCGCCTGTCTACAACCCGCAATGGCTGACAAGTTGGCGCAATTTGCGGCGCGGCCCGGCTGGGTGCAGCTGCTCTTGCTTGCCCTTTTGGGGGCCGCCGCCGGGTTGGGGCAAGCGCCATTTGATCTTTGGCCAGCATCCATTCTGGCGCTGGGCGCGTTGTTCCTCACCTATGCAAACAGTGCAACTGCACGGCAGGCTGCCTTGCGTGTCTGGGCTTTTGGCTTTGGTTATTTTGCTTTCAGTCTGCGTTGGATTGTCGAGCCCTTCTTAATCGATATCGCGCGACATGGATGGATGGCACCTTTCGCGCTGCTGTTGATGGGCGCTGGTGCGGCGCTATTTTGGGCGTTGGCCGCATGGGTGGCGTCGCGTGTTGCGCCGGGCCGCATCGGTATGTTTGGCCTGCTCTTGGTGGGGGCCGAGGTGCTGCGTTCGCTGATCCTGACGGGCTTTCCATGGGCGTTGCTTGGTCACATCTGGATCACGACCGGACTGGCGCAGGTGGCCGCATTTGGGGGGCCGCATGTGCTGACCCTTCTGACCGTGATCTGCGGTGTCTCTGTGGCCGCACTCTTCAGACGCGAACGGGTCATGGGCTTTGTCACGCTTGGGCTGGTTCTGGCGCTGTCCTTTGTTGCGCGTCCCGGCTCAGCACCAGAGCGCACCGCCGACCGACCCGTTGTCCGTCTTGTCCAACCGAATGCGCCGCAACATCAAAAATGGGATCCGGCCTATTCTGATATCTTTCTCAATCGTTTGCTGCAGCAGACCAGCGCGGGCGACATCCCTGATTTGGTCGTCTGGCCTGAGACTGCAATTGTCTATCTGTTGAACCATATTGATGACGATCTCAGCCTGCTGTCTGATGCGGCCCGTGGCGCGCCTTTGGTTTTTGGTATTCAGCGCCGTGATGCGCAAACCCGCGCTTACAACAGCCTTGTTGTGATGGGGCCGGGCGGTGAGGTGCAAAGCATCTATGACAAGCGACACCTTGTCCCCTTTGGTGAATACATCCCCGGTGCACGCTTTCTGGGGAAGATGGGTGCGACCGGTCTGGCGCGCAATCTGGGGGTTGGCTTTACGCCGGGAAGCACACCCGGGCCGATTAATCTGCCGGGCATCGGTGCTGCCGTCCCGCTGATTTGCTATGAGGGCATTTTTGCCGAAGAGATTGCCTATGGCAACACGCGGCCCCGGCTGCTTCTTCTGATTACCAATGACGCCTGGTTTGGTCAGGCGGCTGGCCCGCATCAGCATCTGGCGCAAGCCCGGTTGCGCGCCATTGAACAGGGGCTGCCGATGGTGCGTGTGGCCAACACCGGGATCAGCGCGATGATTGACGCCAAGGGGCGGATCATAACCTCACTGCCATTGGGCGTGGACGGGGCAATTGACGTGCCGCTGCCCGCGGCTTTGCCTGCGACGCCCTATAGCCGGTGGGGTGATGTTCCCGTGGTAGCGGTGCTGCTTTTGTTAACCTTTGGGGCTTACGTATCGGCAAAACGCGATAGCGATTGACGTTCATTCCGTCACAGCATATCCGGGTTCTCAAATCTGTCACAACGGCTTCCTGACGTGACAGCTACACCTACCGGAGCACATTTTCATGGCACGCAATAACTACATCTTCACTTCGGAATCTGTTTCCGAGGGGCACCCTGATAAGGTCTGTGACCGGATCTCGGATTCCATTCTGGACGCCTTCTTGACGGAGGAGCCTGAGGCGCGTGTTGCTTGTGAAACATTTGCCACAACAAACCGTGTTGTTATTGGCGGCGAGGTTGGATTGTCCGATCAATCCAAACTCAAGGATTACATGGGCCGGATCGAAGATATCGCCCGCGCCTGCATCAAAGATATCGGCTACGAGCAGGATGAGTTCCATCACGCGACCTGCGAAATCACAAACCTTTTGCACGGTCAGTCTGCCCATATTGCGCAGGGTGTGGATGCGGGTGAGAACAAGGATGAAGGTGCCGGCGATCAGGGCATCATGTTCGGCTATGCCACCACCGAAACGAAAGAGTTGATGCCCGCGCCGATCCAATATGCCCACGCGATCCTGCGACGGTTGGCTGAGGTGCGCAAGTCGGGCGAAGAACCCACATTGCGCCCTGACGCAAAAAGCCAGATTTCCCTGCGCTATGAAAATGCTGTGCCGGTTGAGGTAACGTCCATTGTATTGTCAACGCAGCATCGCGATGAAACACAGTCGAGTGCCGATATTCGCGACATCGTTGAGCCCTACATTCGCGAGGTGATGCCCGATGGTCTGATCACACCGCAGACTGAATGGTGGGTGAACCCAACAGGTACGTTTGTGATTGGTGGTCCTGATGGGGATGCCGGTCTGACAGGTCGCAAGATCATCGTGGATACCTATGGCGGCGCAGCACCGCATGGTGGTGGTGCGTTCTCTGGCAAAGACCCTACAAAGGTGGATCGTTCAGCAGCCTATGTGGCCCGCTATCTGGCCAAGAACGTGGTTGCGGCCGGAATGGCCGAGCGATGCACGATCCAGTTGAGCTATGCGATTGGTGTCGCAAAGCCCTTGTCGATTTATGCAGATACCCATGGCACGGGTGAAGTAGAACCCGCCGCGATTGAGCGTGCGATAGCCGATGTGATGGATCTGACGCCGCGCGGTATTCGGCAGCATCTTGGCCTGAATAAACCGATTTATGAACGCACTGCAGCTTACGGCCACTTTGGCCGTGCGCCAGACGCGGATGGTGGGTTCAGCTGGGAACGGACTGATTTGGTGGAGGCGCTGAAACGCGCGGTTTGATCAAGGGGCATGATCCAGACCCGCCTGATTGCACAGATGTCGCCTGCTTGTTAAAGCCCCGCCCATGAGCAAGACAAATCACCCCTCCGGCGCGCCCTGGCGCAATTTTTATGGTCGCTTCAAGGGCAAGACGATCCGCGCGTCCCAGCACGACTATCTGGAAAACGATCTGGCACCCTTGTCGCCGGGTGCGATCAGTTGGGATGAGAACCCGGAGCGCATGCCGCTTGATCTGACAGATGTCTTTGGCGACAGGGACATTTGGCTTGAGATCGGCTTCGGTGGTGGCGAGCATCTGATCCACATGGCCGAAACCTATCGTGCTGTGGGTTTGATCGGGTGCGAGCCGTTCATCAATGGCGTCGCCATGCTACTAGGTAAAATTCGCAAGGCGGATGTGGACAACCTGCGCGTCTACCCTGGCGATGTGCGTGATCTTTTTGATGTCTTGCCAGATGCGTCTCTGTCGAAAGTGTTTCTGAATTACCCCGATCCCTGGCCCAAAAAGCGCCACCACCGTAGGCGTTTTGTGACCCCAGAGCATTTGGTCCCGTTACACGGGGTGATGAAACCGGGCGCTGAACTGCGCGTCGCGACCGATATCAAAGACTATGTCCGCCAGACCTTGGAGCAGGTTCCGGCGCATGGGTTTGAATGGTTGGCGGAAGGGCCTGATGATTGGCGTAACCCGTGGGGCGACTGGCTTTCAACACGCTATGAGCAAAAGGCGCTGCGCGAGGGGCGCACGCCCCATTATCTGACGTTTCGCCGGACGTGAGCGCAGGACCCTCTGGGGAAGTTTTTTGTTAGCTGGATGGTGATGGGGGCGATGGACCCTGCCGGTGCCCTGCGTTATCAACCGCATGAATTGAGAAGGAAGTTTCCATGTCCGGCCACGGCACACCGATCCCTATGACCTCGCGCCCTTGCGGCCCGCTGACCGGTGAGGCGCATGTCCCCGGAGACAAGTCGATTTCGCACCGGTCGCTGATTTTGGGTGCGATGTGCGTGGGTGAAACCCATATTACCGGCTTGCTGGAAGGCGAGGACGTGCTGGATACTGGCAAAGCGATGGAAGCTCTTGGCGCGACAGTGACCAACCATGGTGGCGGTGAGTGGACGGTGACGGGCGTGGGTGTTGGGGGGGTTTGCAGAGCCTGATCAGGTCATCGACTGCGGAAACTCCGGCACGGGTGTCCGCTTGATTATGGGCGCAATGGCAACTTCGCCGATAACCGTGACCTTTACGGGCGATGCGTCCCTGAATGGCCGCCCGATGGGGCGGGTGACGGACCCACTGGCGCTTTTCGGCACACAGGCCGTTGGTCGTGCCGGTGGCCGTTTGCCAATGACATTGGTCGGGGTGGTTGATCCAGTACCCGTCCGCTACGTTGTGCCGATGCCCTCGGCACAGGTCAAATCCGCAGTGCTTTTGGCGGGTTTGAATGCGCCGGGTCAGACCGTCGTGATTGAGAAAGAAGCGACCCGCGATCACACGGAGCGGATGTTGAAAGGTTTCGGCGCGACTTTGACCGTCGAAGAAACGGGCGAGGGGCGCCTTATCACGCTGGATGGCCAGCCTGAATTGACACCGCAGACGATCGTCGTGCCGCGCGATCCGTCCTCGGCGGCATTCCCTGTTTGTGCGGCGATCATTACGCCGGGGTCGGATGTTCTGGTGCCGAACATTGGATTGAATCCAACCCGCGCAGGGTTGTTCACAACCTTGCAAGAGATGGGCGCCGACCTTGTTTTTGAAAACATGCGCGAAGAGGGGGGCGAGCCTGTTGCCGATTTACGGGCGAAGTTTTCGCCTGACCTGAAAGGCATTTCGGTCCCGCCAGCACGCGCGGCGAGTATGATTGATGAATATCCTGTCTTGTCTGTTGTCGCGTCCTTCGCTGAGGGGGTTACTAACATGCAGGGTGTCAAAGAACTGCGTGTGAAGGAAAGCGACCGGATTGATGCAATGGCCAAGGGTCTGCGCGCGGCTGGTGTCACCGTGGATGAAGGCCCGGATTGGTGGCAGGTCACAGGCTTGGGCCATGGCAATGTTCCAGGCGGTGTCACCGTTGCGAGTGAGTTGGATCACCGTATTGCGATGGCTTTCATGGTCATGGGCATGGCCACGCAAAAGCCAATGAGCGTCGATGATGGCAGCCCGATTGCAACTTCTTTCCCGATCTTTGAGGACTTGATGGGTGGTCTGGGCGCACAGCTGGTGCGCACCAACTGATGCGTTTCACGGTCGCCATTGACGGCCCTGCGGCTGCGGGCAAGGGCACGATTTCCAAGGCGGTGGCAGCGCATTTTGGGTTTGCCTACCTTGATACGGGGCTGTTGTATCGCGCCGTTGGCGCCAAGGTGCTGGCTGGTGCGGCCCCCATTGCGGCAGCGCAAACGCTCGATCCGGTTGATCTGGAAGATGACAGCCTGCGCACGCCGCAGGTGGCGCAAGCCGCCAGCGAGGTGGCTGCGATACCTGAAGTCCGCGAGGCGCTGATTGCGTTCCAGCAGAGTTTTGCAGCGCGTGAGGGTGGGGCTGTTTTGGACGGCCGCGATATCGGGACGGTGATTTGTCCCGGCGCGGATGTGAAACTCTTTGTGACGGCAAGCCCCGTATGCAGGGCAGAGCGCCGTTTCAAGGAACTGTCGGATAAAGGCATGGCTGTGACCTTTGACACCGTCTTGGCGGACGTCAAAGAACGTGATGCGCGGGATCGCAGTCGCGCTGCCGCCCCCCTTGTTCCGGCAGAGGATGCGGTTTTGCTGGATACGTCCGAGTTGACCGTTGAACAGGCCATCGCTGCCGCCGTGGGTGTCGTGACAAAGGCGCGTATCTAAGTTTCGTCATGTTGCAAAGGTTCACCAAAGCTTGCGTTGTTGGTGTATCATCTGCTGCACTAGTGTGAAGCAGAAGGAGTTGCCCACATGATCCGTATCCTCGCGCTAATAGCCTTTATCGTACCTGCCGCGGTCCGCGCCCAAGAGGCAGAGCCGCATATGACACTGCCGCGGATGGCTGAGATCGTGCTCGCATTGGATCCAGAGGCGCAATTGTCGGGTGCCGGATTTTCGCTTTCAATAGATGACATTCCGGTGCTGATCGTCACCGATGTGCGGGCCAACCGGATGCGTGCGATGGTGCCCATTCGGTCGGCTGAAACCATGACCGCGGAAGAAATGCAGCGGGTGATGCAAGCCAATTTCGACAGTGCTTTGGACGCCCGCTATGCTGTCGCTCAAGGCCAACTTTGGGGTGTATTCCTGCATCCGTTTAAAGAGCTGGAACGCGATCAGTTCATTTCTGGGGTGGCCCAGACGGTGAATGTGGCCAAGACCTACGGCTCGCTTTACAGCAGTGGTGCGGGCCAGTTTGGGGCAGGTGACAGCGGCAATCTGCAACAGGAGTTAATCGAAAGATTGCTGGAGAAGGGTCAAGAAATCTGACACCAGTGGTCTTATGACCTATCACATCGTTGACTTGGAAACCTGGCCGCGTGCGGCGCAGTTTCATTTCTTTCGCGGCTATCAGCAGCCGCACTATGCGACGACCACCCGATTGGATGTCACGCATCTGATGGCACGCAAGGCCGATGGCGTTTCGCCCTATCGTGCCTGTCTCTACGCCATCGGCGCGGGGCTGCATGCAGTGCCCGAGATGTGCATGCGGTTTCGCGGTGATGTGGTCGTGGCCCATGACATGATCACTTTGTCGATGACAGTGCCGACGGATGCAGGCAGCTTCGGCTACGCATATGTGCCGTTTGTCGCGAACTTCGATACCTTTGATACACAAGCGAAGGCACTGATTGATGAGGTCGCCAAAGGGGGCGTCTTGCAGGCGAATAGCGGTGAACGCGATGATCTGGCCTATCTGTCGTGCATGCCGTGGCTGGATTACACCTCAATCAACAATGCGTTGCCGGGTCCCGATGATTGTATCCCGCGCATCACATGGGGAAAGATTGTCGAACGCGAGGGCCGTCGTGACATGCCGATGACGCTGGAAGTACATCATGCGCTAGTGGATGGCGCACAGGTCGGTGCGTATTTTGCGGCTGTGCAGAAGGCTTTGCACGAGATTTGAGACTATACGTGTTGTGCTTCAGACACGCCAATGCCCTGAGGTAAGATATTTCTTCCACAGCGTCGTCCTTTCGACTACCGAATTGGTATGGCAAGCAAAAAGATAGACACACGAAGCTTGGGCCTGGACATTGGGTTGGCTTTTTCAAAATGGCTGACAGGGGCAGAAAACCTTCACTATGGCTATTGGGATGGCTTAGAGGTTTGTGCTGCGAATTTCGGGGCTGCACAGGTCGCGTATACGGACCTTGTGTTCGAGCGGCTGCCGGATGCTCCATGCCGCATTCTTGATGTTGGGGGCGGTGCGGGCGAAACCGCCCGCAAGCTGATCGCCTTAGGCCATCAAGTCGAGATTGTGATCCCGAGCGCCTTTCTTGCCAGCCGCTGCCGCGAGAACGCACCCGAGGCCGTCGTGCATGAGGCGACTTTTCAGGATGCGCAACTTGAGGGGCCGTTCGATGTGTGCCTCTTTTCAGAGAGTTTTCAATATATTCCGTTGGATCAGGGGATAGCGAAATGTCTGTCGCTTTTGGCATCGGGGGGACGGATCGTGATTGCTGATTGTTTTCGCAGCGAGACCTTCAATCCCGATGCTGTTCAAGCGACCGTCGGCGGCGGCCATCCGATCCGGAGGTTCCGCGATCTTGTGTTGTCTATGGGCCTATGTGTCAGTCAGGGGATTGATATCACTAAAGAAGTTGCCCCTTCGATTGATCTGGAACAGGGGTTGTTCAATGTGGTCGGCTACGCCGCTCAGAGGGTCGACCAACAAATGGCACTGCAGCGACCGCGGGCGCGCCGCATTGTGCACTGGGGGTGGCGTAGGTTGGTTGGCCCGCGTAAGCGGGCGCGGTTGTATCAGCGATTAAACCAGAAGACCCGGAATGCGGCGCATTTTGCGGCGAATAATACCTATCTGATGCTGGTGCTGACCCGCGCATAAGCCCCACGCGTGTAGCATGCTGCCCTATCGTCTTGAGGTAGGAAAAGTCCTTGCAAACATACCTCAACCCCCATATACGCCGCCCTGTCGAAGCGTCGAGACAGGCGCGGACGTGAGATGTGAGCGGGGTCGGTGTTAACCGGCCCTGTTGTTTTATGTTCCGCGGATGATGCCAGACCAAACCGAAACCCCAAAGACCGGCGGAGACAACCGCACGGCCCGTATAAAACCAAACGTTAGGAAAACGACGCCACATGGCTAACACAATGGAAGAGTTTGAAGCACTCCTGAACGAAAGCTTCGAAATGGACACACCCGCTGAAGGGTCAGTTGTCAAAGGCAAGGTTATCGCAATCGAAGCGGGCCAAGCCATCATCGACGTAGGCTACAAGATGGAAGGCCGCGTTGAGCTTAAAGAATTCGCAAATCCCGGTGAAGAGGCTGAACTGGCCGTTGGTGACACAGTTGAAGTGTTCCTTCGCCAAGTTGAAAACGCCCGCGGCGAAGCTGTTATCAGCCGTGAGATGGCGCGCCGTGAAGAAGCATGGGATCGTCTGGAGAAAGCATATGCTGACGAAGAGCGCGTCGATGGCGCAATCTTTGGCCGTGTCAAAGGCGGCTTTACTGTCGACCTTGGCGGCGCAGTTGCGTTCTTGCCGGGTTCGCAGGTTGACGTCCGCCCAGTGCGTGACGCGGGCCCATTGATGGGTCTGAAGCAGCCGTTCCAGATCCTGAAAATGGACCGTCGTCGTGGCAACATCGTTGTGTCGCGCCGTGCGATCCTTGAAGAGTCTCGCGCTGAACAGCGCGCCGAAGTCATTGGTAACCTGACTGAAGGTCAGGAAGTCGACGGCGTCGTCAAGAACATCACCGAATACGGTGCGTTTGTTGACTTGGGCGGTGTTGACGGTCTGCTGCACGTGACAGACATGGCATGGCGCCGTGTGAACCACCCCTCCGAAATCCTGACTATTGGCGAGACGATCAAGGTGCAGGTCATCAAGATCAACAAAGAAACCCACCGTATCAGCCTGGGCATGAAGCAGCTGCAGGACGATCCATGGGATGCGGTTGAAGCCAAGTTCTCACTCGGTTCTGTTCATCAGGGTCGCGTGACAAACATCACCGACTACGGTGCGTTTGTTGAGCTGGAAGCTGGCGTTGAAGGTCTGGTGCACGTGTCTGAAATGTCTTGGACAAAGAAGAACGTACACCCAGGCAAGATCGTCTCTACTTCGCAGGAAGTGGAAGTCATGGTTCTGGAAATCGACTCAGCCAAGCGTCGTGTTTCCCTTGGCCTTAAGCAGACACAGCGCAACCCATGGGAAGTCTTTGCTGAGCAGTTCCCTGAAGGCACTGAGGTCGAAGGCGAAGTTAAGAACATCACCGAGTTCGGTCTGTTTGTTGGTCTCGAAGGCGACATCGACGGTATGGTGCACTTGTCTGACCTGACATGGGAAGGCCGTGGCGAAGACGTGATCGGTGATTTCCGCAAAGGTGATGTTGTGCAAGCTAAGGTTGCTGAGGTTGATGTTGAGAAAGAGCGTATCTCGCTTTCCATCAAGGCGCTTGACGGTGACCCATTCGCAGAAGCCGTTGGCGGCGTGAAACGCGGTTCGGTCATCACTGTTGAAGTGACCAAGATCGAAGATGGCGGTATCGAAGTGGATTATGAAGGCGCGAAATCCTTCATCCGTCGCTCTGATCTGTCTCGTGACCGTGCAGAGCAACGCCCAGAGCGTTTCGGCGTTGGTGACAAGGTCGACGTGCGTGTGACCAACATCGACAGCAAGACCCGCAAGCTGGGTCTGTCGATCAAGGCGCGCGAAATTGCAGAAGAGAAGGAAGCGGTCGAGCAGTATGGTTCGAGCGATTCCGGTGCATCCTTGGGTGATATCCTTGGTGCAGCTCTGAAGGGCGACGACTAAACCTGATTTCACAGTCTGAATGAACTGGCCCCGTTGCAGGTGACTGCGGCGGGGCCTTTTCATGTGTGAGAGGGGTGCTTATGGAAACGACAATTTCGGGCCCGTGAGGTCACTATCCGTCAGGCGATTTGACGCCAGGATTGGTTGATAAGCTTTCAGGCTCGTGGCAACAGAACGTTGCTTGCAGATCGGGTCTTTTCCGAGGTCCCCATTGTCTGCAACCAATACTCAATCTTGCTGACAGTCTTTATGAATTGCGCGAAATTGTTCTCATGCTTGGCGGTTTTAGTGGGAAAACAGCGGAAACACGGTATTTCTTCGTGGGCACAAAATGCCTATAGTCATTTGATAAGCGGGGAGAAACCTGCTCGTGTGTGTGCGCTTACTGGTTGGGAGGCCAAAACATGATCCGTTCTGAACTGATCCAGAAACTCGCCGACGAGAACCCACATCTTTATCAGCGCGATGTCGAAAAGATCGTGAATACGATCTTTGAAGAGATCATCGAAGCGATGGCGCGCGGCGACCGCGTGGAACTTCGCGGATTTGGCGCATTCTCCGTCAAAAAACGCGACCAGCGCATCGGCCGCAATCCCCGTACAGGTGAAGCAGTTGAAGTTGATGAAAAGCATGTGCCTTTCTTTAAGACAGGCAAACTTTTGCGTGATCGGCTGAACGGCGGCTAGCGCCACAGTTGCACGTTATTTCTCTGTTCACCGCGTCTTGGAACTGCGGTATGCTGAATTCATGAAAACAATTCGCTATGCTTTTTGGGCTGTTATTGGCCTTTGTCTGATTCTGATTGGTCTTGCCAACCGTGACATGGTCACCGTGCGTGCTATGCCAGAGGCGCTGGGTGATCTTCTGGGTCTGTCCCCAGACATGCAACTGCCGCTTTTTGTTGTCATCTTCATCAGTGTTGGTGCCGGTCTGATGATCGGATTCCTGTGGGAATGGGTGCGCGAGCATCGCATCCGGTCCGATGCACGGGGCAAAGCCCGCGAGGTGGAAACACTGCGCCGCGAGGTTGATCAATTGCGCGGCGCTGCTGCAGGTGCCAAGAGCGAAGATGACGTTCTGGCGCTACTCGAAAAGACTGGCTGATGCCTGCGGGTACGCGGGTCAAGATTTGCGGGCTACGCGATGTGGTCGGCCTGAACGCGGCATTGGATGCCGGTGCGCAGTACATCGGTTTGGTGTTTTTTCCAAAATCTCCACGCCACGTCAGCATCACCGAAGCCGTTGCAATCGCGCGGGTCGCACCGCCGGGTGTAGCAAAGGTGGCGCTGGTTGTTGATGCAACGGATGCGCTGCTTGATGAAATCACTGGGGAACTCCCGCTCGATATCCTGCAATTGCACGGCAACGAAACTCCGGCGCGTGTGAGCGAGATACGTAACCGCTATCGCTTGCCAGTGATGAAGGCCGTGGGGGTTGCGGATGCGGGCGATCTTGACGCACTTGATACCTATGCCAAAGTAGCCGACCAGATATTGGTTGATGCGAAACCTCCTCAGAATGCAGCTCTGCCCGGCGGCAATGGACTGTCATTTGACTGGCGCCTGATCGCTGGCCGTCGCTGGCCCGTACCGTGGATGCTCGCTGGCGGTCTGACCCCGGACAATGTGGGCGAGGCGATCCGCCTCACAGGCGCCAAGCAGGTCGATGTATCGTCTGGGGTGGAACGTGCGCCGGGTGTCAAAAGCGCGGAGATGATTACAGCCTTTTGTGCGGCGGCCCGCATGGATTAACGCGGCGTTTACCGCGATATGCGACCGTTGCGTTATGACTGTGATTGCGTCCCATGTGTCACCTGAACGCTGGCTCAGGCAGATTTTTTCTTCACAGGCCGCCCGTGATGGTGGTGTTGTGCGGCGCAAATCCAGAGATATTGAACGGCTGATCGGGCGCGATGAATTTGAAGCTGAGTTGCGTCGCCGTGGATACCGCGCGGTGGAGAACGCCGGTCAGTACGTGATCTTCTGCAATTCCGAAGACATTCGGCAGGTGCGGTAAGCCAATTCCTTGAAAGGAATTGGGCAAGGCTTTTCCAAAAGCCTTGATCACCGCACCTGCGGCACCTTCAACGCTTTACGATCAATCACAGAATCGCTAGGTCTGGCGAGTGCGAAAAACAGCAGGTGTCCTATGGCCAACGATCTCTTTAACAGTTTCATGATGGGTCCCGACGAAAAGGGCCGCTTTGGCGACTTTGGCGGACGCTTTGTATCTGAAACCCTGATGCCGCTGATCCTTGAGTTGGAAGAGCAGTACGAGCATGCCAAAACAGATGCGGCTTTCTGGGCCGAAATGCACGATCTGTGGACCCATTATGTTGGGCGTCCTAGCCCGCTTTATCATGCTGAACGCCTGACCGAGCATCTGGGTGGTGCCAAGATTTATCTTAAGCGTGATGAGCTGAACCATACTGGGGCGCATAAGATCAACAATGTTCTGGGCCAGATCATCCTTGCGCGCCGCATGGGAAAGACCCGTATCATTGCTGAAACCGGTGCAGGTCAGCACGGTGTTGCGACAGCGACGGTCTGTGCCAAATTCGGCCTCAAATGCGTGGTCTACATGGGTGCGCATGATGTGGAACGGCAGGCGCCAAACGTTTTCCGCATGCGCCTTTTGGGAGCTGAAGTGGTCGCCGTAACATCCGGTCGGGGTACACTGAAAGATGCCATGAACGATGCACTACGTGACTGGGTGACCAACGTGCGCGATACATTCTACTGCATCGGTACGGTGGCTGGTCCGCACCCTTACCCGGCCATGGTGCGCGATTTCCAGGCCATCATCGGCAAGGAAACCAAAGAGCAGATGCAGGCCGCCGAAGGGCGTCTTCCCGACACACTGATTGCCGCCATTGGTGGCGGCTCGAACGCGATGGGCCTGTTCTACCCCTTTCTGGATGACAAAGAGGTCAACATCATCGGGGTAGAGGCAGGCGGCAAGGGCGTGAATGCCAAGATGGAGCATTGCGCCTCTCTCACCGGTGGGCGCCCCGGCGTGCTGCATGGCAATCGCACCTATCTGTTGCAAGATGACGTCGGGCAGATTCTTGAAGGGTTCAGCATTTCCGCCGGTTTGGATTATCCCGGTATTGGGCCAGAGCACGCCTGGCTGCACGACATCGGGCGGGCAAAATATGTCGCGATCACTGATGCAGAGGCTTTGGAGGCGTTTCAGTTGTGCTGCGCACAAGAAGGGATCATCCCGGCGTTGGAGCCTTCGCATGCACTGGCCCATGTGATGAAGATCGCGCCCGATCTACCCAAGGACCATCTGCTTGTCATGAACATGTGTGGACGTGGAGATAAGGATATTTTCACGGTTGCCCAGCACCTTGGCTTTGACATGAATACCTAACCAGACGCGTCTAAACTTTGGTTTAGACGCTTCTTTCTTGGGTTTACGCTATTCAGAATAAACGCATGGTGGATAGCGTCAGCATGTGGGGTTGGCTTTTGATCTGGACAGGCGGTGCACGCGGGGTGCGCTGCAATGTCCCGAGAGGAATGACCCATGAAAAAGATTTTGCTATCCACTACCGCCATGTTTGCATTGACCGCCGGTGCAGGGCACGCCCAGTCAGTTGCTGAACAAGTGATCTCGGCGCTACAGGCAGAAGGTTATGAGAGTATTGAAGTCACCAATGGCCCGACACAGGTCAAAGTCGAAGCCGTCCGTAACAATCGTAAGCTGGAAGCGGTTTATGACCGTGCAACCGGTGAAATCCTTGAACAGGAGGTAGAACCTGTTGATGATGACGACGATTTGGAACCTGGCGTGACGATCGAAGATGATGATGACGACTTCGTTGATCTGAACGATGACGATGACGATGACGATGACGACGATGACGATGACGATGACGATGACGACGATGACGACGATGACGATGACGACGATGACGACGATGACGATGACGACGATGACGATGACGATGACGACGACGGCGATGATGACGATGACGATGATGATGACGACGATGATGATGGCGACGATGACTAATTACGCATCCGCGGCCCGTTCATGCTGAAACGGGTCGCTATATGTCTTGTACTCGCTGGGGCGCCGCATTTTGCGGCGGCCCAGTCCGTGCAGGACCAGATTGTCAGCCAGTTGCAGGGACAGGGCTTCTCGGAAATCACGCTACAACGCACGTGGCTCGGGCGTATCCGCGTGACGGCTTTTCGTGATGATTTGCGCCGCGAGTTGGTTTTCAACCCCCAGACAGGAGAGATTCTGCGGGACTACTGGCGAACGATTGAGACAAATGACGACAATAACGATGACAATGATGGACCGCGCATCTTCAACCCCGGAAGTGGATCAGCCGGAGGTGACGATGACGACGATGACGACAACGATGCCGACGACGATGATGCCGACGACGATGATGATGATGACGACGATGATGACGACGACGATGATGATGACGACGACGACGATGGCGATGATGATGACGGCGGTGATGATGGGGACGATGATTGATCCGGTCTGACCAAAAGGGGGCCAGTCGTTGAAAGGTCAATGGACTGTCGTCTTGATCGTTGCGGTGCAGCTTTTATGCGCCGTCTTTTTTGTATCGCAGATCATCGCGTCAGTTTTAGGCGTCGCACCGATCAGTTGGCAGCTTCACGAACTGGTGGAAATCGGCGCGGCCCTGGGCCTGCTTCTGGGCGTGGGCTTCGGCTGGGTTGTATTGCGTCGAACCATGGCGCGCAATGTGGTCGTAGAAGATCAACTCAGGCTGGCCTCGGGCGCCTTTATGGATGTGCTGGAAGAACGTTTTGCCGCGTGGGAGCTGACACCGGCAGAACGCGATGTGGCCCTATTTGCGATCAAGGGCATGTCCACGCAGGAAATCGCCGCCCTGCGCGATGTCAGCGAAGGCACCATCAAGGCGCAGACAAATGCGATCTACCGCAAGGCGGATGTATCGGGGCGCACGCAGTTGCTTAGTCTTTTCATTGACGATCTTATGGATGCGTCTTCAACCGGCTGATGTGCCAATCGCATAGTCCCGCAGAATTTCAATCGAGACGATTTCCAAAGCCCGCACATGGGTTGCATGCAAGTTGACCTGCGGCGCGCAGCCTTCCTCATGCGCTTGCAGAAAGCGGCTGGCGCAGAGACACCACCCATCACCGGCCTTTAACCCCGGAAACCCATATTCCGGGCGTGGCGTGCTCAGGTCATTGCCCACGTATTTTGAGAAGGCGAGGAATTCATCAGTCATCACGGCGCAAACGGTATGGCTGCCTTGATCAGCTGCGCATGTGTCGCAGGCGCCATTGCGGAAGAAACCCGTCATCGGTGCAGTTGAACATGCGGTCAGTGTACTGCCGAGGACGTTGAATGAAGGGTCTTTTTCCATCAGGTTCGCATCTTTCTTTGTCTTCCTAGTAATGTAGGTTGGCGCACAAGAAATGCTATGCCTGCATCTGGCCTAGCCGGTGCTTTCGGTGCTCCATGCAACCCAGCGCCCGTGAAAATCCGCCCGTCCCAGCGCAAGTGTCACGTCGCCCGGCCAAAGCCGCAGGGTCAGGGCCGCGCCACGCCCACTGCCATCGTTTTCCATGCCGAACCATGCCAGCGGCGTATCACGGGATGCCGATGCCCCTGCGTCTTCGATCAGTGCTGTCCCTTCGGCCTGCTTGACCGCAGGAAAGTACTGCCATGCGACAGTGCTATAGATCAGATGTGTTTGCCCAACCACATGCGCCAATCGGGGCTTGAGCCAATCAATCGCATCACCTTGGTCCACTGGCGTCTTTGCGGCCGAAATTGCGGCACGGGTCAGTGCCATGCGTTCGGGTTGATCTGGCCAGAGATAGGCTTGCAGACGCAAGGCATCATCGGGGTTTGCCGGGTTCAGGGGGTTCAGGTCAGCTCCACCACGAGATGCAACCGTCACGGGCGTGTCTGGCGGGGCCGGGCCGGTCCAGTCAGGCGTCAGCGTCAGGGCAGGGTTGCTTGACCCTCGGCGAATATCACCCAACTTTAGCGCATATGTGTCCCAATGCAGGTTCAGGCCGCCGCTCGCCCCGAGTTCCGATGTCCGAAGCGGCAATCCAAAGTGTTCGGTCAGCAAATGCCCGACAGGGATCAACGTTGCTGAGCGTCGCACTTCGTTGGTTTGCGGTGCGCGATCAAGCCAGGCGTTGATGTGATCCGCATCCGCAACAAGCGCTGCACACACAGCCTTCCAAAGCGGCGCATCGTCCCCCTCGTTCGGTGGGTATACGTGCCCCAGCCCTGCATGCCCCCGCAAATGCAATGCATGCAGCGCACCGGCCAATCGCAACGGCACCGATTGGCCCGCAGGGCTGATATCACCCTGCCAGCTGAAGATACGGTCCGTTACGTCCCCCTCGGGCCAACTCATTGTACCGCAAAGCGCCATCAGACGCGCCATGAAGGGCGAGCCAAGGTTGGCGCAGGCTTTGGATTGATAAAGAAACGCCTCTTGAATTGCGGTAGGCGTCACCGAAACTTGTCCACAAGTTTTTGCATGGCTGACCGTGTGTCGGGAGCCGGTTCTGGCGCAGGTGCAACCGCTTTGGGTTTCGGGGCTGACTTTGAAGATCGCGGCGGTGCGACACGCAGTGCGATTGCATTCAAAAACTTGCCGCCATCGCCTGCGATCAATTCGGCAATGCCATCACTGACACCGCGCAATTCATCATCCAGCCACTCTGCATCCGCCTTGGGAAAGTCGCGCAACACATAGCCCGGCACCGCGTCCTTGTGCCCGGGATGTCCGACCCCCATGCGCACGCGGTCATAATCCGGTCCGATATGCCCGTGGATGGAGCGCAACCCATTGTGTCCCGCATGCCCACCACCTGTCTTCAGGCGGACCTTGCCGGGGGCCAGATCGATCTCGTCGTGGAACACAATCACATCCTCGGGCGCGAGTTTGAGATAGCGCATCGCCTCGCCCACCGACTGGCCGGAAAGGTTCATGAAAGTCTCTGGCTTCAGCAGTGTGACCTTTTCGGGGCCAAAGCGCCCGTCGCAGGTTTGCCCCTGAAACTTCGATCGCCAACCGCTGAACCCGTGGTCCGCTGCAATTCGGTCCATCGCCATAAAGCCGATGTTATGACGGTTCTGCGCGTATTTCGCGCCCGGGTTTCCAAGGCCGACAAGAAGCTTCATGGACGCAACCTATCTTACGCCGCAGTGCAGCGCCAGAGCTTCATTTGTGGTCCAGAATTTCGATTTTGGTAGATTTGTACTGTGCATTCATCGAAACAATAGGCATCCATACCCGTCAAAGGACAGCATCATGGCGCCGCATTTCAATCGGAAAGGGCTTAACCTCAAATGGCTTGAATTGTTCCAGATTTGTGCGCGAAAGGGGTCTGTCCAAGCTACGGCACAAGAAACGGGGCTGTCGATCAGTACGGTATCATATCACCTCAAAAGTCTTGAGGAGCATTTGGGCGTGAACCTGCTTGATCATGCGCGCAGGCCCGTTGTTTTGACACCCAAGGGGCAGGCGTTTCTGGCGAACATTGACGATGCGCTGCTTGCCATTCGCAAGGCACAGACCGAAGCGACCGCCGGTGATGTCGCAGAAGCACGGCACTTGCGTATCGGTTCCATAGAAGATCTAGACAGTGACATAGTGCCAGAGCTTGCGTCGCATCTTTCATCAAGGATGCCGGGGTGTGATTTTCTCTACCACACCGCGACTAGTCACGAAGTTATCGAGATGTTGCGCAACAGGCAGTTGGATATGGGGATCACGACAAGCCCCCCTGAACGCCATCGCGACCTGCAAGAGAGGCCGCTTTTACGTGACCCATTCGTCTTGGTGCTGCCACGCGATACAGATCAATCGCTGCCTGATATCGTGGGCGGCAGTAACAAACTGCCGTTCCTGCGGTTTTCCAGCGATCTGATCATTGCCCGGCAGATTGAAGCGCAACTTCGCCGTCTTGGGATAGCGCTGGCGCATCAGTTTGCCTGCAACAACAATCAAACGCTTATGGGCATGGTTGCCTCTGGCGCGGGCTGGACAATCACCACGCCTTTGTTGTTTTCACGTGCGCAACGCTTTCACCAGCAGGTGCAACTGCATCCCTTCCCAGGCAAGAGCTTCGCGCGTCGGCTGTCACTCTTGGCCACCCAGGATAGTGCCGAAACGGTCTTGGATCTGATTGATGAACGATTGCGTGCATCGCTTGAGGCGCATGTCATCATGCCGTCCCACAAGGCGACACCATGGTTGGTTGGTCAATTCACATTGATTGATCCCGACTAAATCAAAATATTGAACTTAGCTCTGATTTCAGCGTCTTGATCCGGTGTCAGATACGTCGGGTGGTGCTTGGCGAGGATGTCGCGCGCCCAGTCGCGGGCCATGTCCCACGCGTCTTTTCTGCCGTTCTCTTCCCAGGTGATGGGCTGTTCACGATCGGCGAGGGTTGGGTAGAAATAGTCATGCTCCATCGCGGCTAGCGTATGCGTGCCACCCAAGAAATGCCCTTCGCCCGTTACGGCCTCAATGATCGCCTCATAGCCAAGGTTGTCATCGGTCACCTCAATGCCGCGCAGGGCGCGATATGTGTGCGAATGCATTTCATCATCCAGAATGAATGCCTCGAAACTGGCACCCAAAAGCGATGCTGTCATGCCCGAGCTTTCATAGATCAGGTTCCCGCTAACCAAGGCAGCGGCAAGAGAGGTGAGCCCTTTTTCCATCCCGTATTGCGCGTCAATCGCCTTGGCGTCGGTCATGGAACAGGCCACCCCGGATGGCAGCCCCAACCAGTTCGAGACTTGTGCCGATGCTGCGTTCAAGACGGCACTTTCCCCGCTGCCACCCGAAAACGCGCCGGTGCGTAGATCAATCACCAAAGGCCAGTTCGAGAAGACCATAGGATGCCCCGGTTTAATGGCATGAACCATCACCAGACTGGCGAGCGTTTCGGCCAATGATTGGGCCAGAAACCCCGCTAAGGTGGCTGGCGCGGTCGCCCCGGCTTGCGCCGCAGTAATGCAAGAGATCGGGATGTTGTGTCTGATACATTCGTAGACAACATCTACGGCGTCTTCGCCATATCGCATTGGTGAAATGACCGGACTGATATGCGCCTTCATGAAGGGTCGCTTGAAAAACGCCCCTGTGCCGCCAGCCGCGATATCCATCATTTCGACAATTGGGGCCACATTTTCGGCCACTGTGAAAGAGGTCGCTGTCGGTTTTGTCGTGTTCTTGATCAACGCGTAGGCCGTGTTCACATCCAGATCAATGATGTCGTGTACATCCGTGGCGACACAACAGCGCGTGTACCAGCTGACGTTGGCAAGCGTGTCTTGTAGCCGCGTGAAATTGTGCAAATCTGCGAGCGTTGAAGGGCGATAGGCGCGACTATCGATGTCGAGGGTCTGAACAGCAGCACCACCTGTGCCAAAGTGCACCCGGTGCCCGCCAACTTCGATTGAGCGCGCATCGTCACGGCCATGGAGAATGAATGTTTTGGCGGCGCCAGCAACAGCGTCTTCCACCAGCATCCGTGGAAACAGGATGCGGCCTTCATCGCCGTCCATTGCGCCTGCATTGAGTAAGTCGGTGCGCAGCCGGTTCGGAACGTCGCCCAAGCCCAGATTAGCGAGCAGCCTCAGAGCCGTTTCATAGATGCGGGTAATCTCGGCGTTGGTTAGCAGGCGGTAGGTTCCACCGATCTGACCTGGCGGGCAGGGATCAAATACGGGTTTGGCGGCCCGCTTGGCCAATCGCCCCTTACGGCCACTTCCTTCAGCCCGCCTTGCGCACATTCCGCACTCCCTTGCCCGTAGCACGAGTGAACTTTGTTTCATGCCTTTGAGGCAATCGTCAGAAACCTCTTTCGTAAAAATCAAAATATAGTTTCTAATTTTTGGAATATTTACCTCAGCTAGTTGTCAGGGCCGCAAAAATACCGCCCTCTTCTGCCAGCGTCCGACAGGAGAAGACCCATGAAATCGCGTACCAAAGCTGTTGTCATCGGAGGTGGGATTGCCGGTTGCTCGACGCTCTACCACCTGACCCAGGAGGGCTGGACCGACGTGGTGCTGGTGGAGCGGAACGAGTTGACCTCGGGCACCACATGGCATTCGGCGGCACAGGTGACAAACTTTGGCATGAACCAGACGATGGTGGGGCTGAAGACCCACTCGATCAACCTTTACAAAGAACTGGCCGAGGATCCCGAGTATCCGATCAACTACCACCACGGCGATGGTGGCATCCGGCTTGCGAATACCGAGGCACAGATGCAGGGCTACCGGCACTTTGCGTCGATGGCGCGGGGGATGGATGTGGAATTTGAGGTCATCGACCCCGAAGAATGCGCGCGCCGTCATCCGTTGATTTCGACCGATAATCTGATTGGTGGTCTGTGGGACCCGATGGATGGTGATATTGATCCTGCACAATTGTGTCAGGCCTTGGCCCGCCGAGCACGCAAGGCAGGGGCCGAGGTCTATCGCAATACGCCCGTTACCGGGCTGAGCCAGCACAAGGATGATACGTGGACGGTCCACACCGAGCATGGCGATATTGACTGTGATGTGATCGTCAATGCAGGTGGTTACCGGGTGAATGAGGTCGGCGCGATGATGGGGGTACATCACCCCGTGGCGTCGATGGAACACCAATACTTTTTGACCGAGGAGATCGCGGCGATCAAAGAGGCAAGCCACCGCATGCCGCTGCTGCGCTGCCCAATCAGCGATTATTATTGCCGTCAGGAAAAGAACGGGTTGCTGGTGGGGTTCTATGAACAGGACTGTAAGCCTTGGGGCATGGACGGAATTGACCCCAACTTTGTCAATGCGCTTTGCCCGGATGACCTGGACCGTGTGACGGACGTTCTGGAAGGCGCCTTTGCGCGCATGCCCGCACTGATGGAAACGGGTATTCATACTGTCGTGAACGGGCCGATCACCTATACCATTGACGGCGCGCCTTTGGTGGGGCCGATCCCCGGTAAACGCAATGCGTTCTGCATCATCGGTCTGCGTGCAGGTTTGGGTGAGGGCGGCGGGCATGGTTGGCTACTCGCACAGCAAATCGTGCATGGTGAGGCCTGCTATGACACATGGTGCATTGATCCACGCCGTTTCACGGGACACGCGAATGTTGAGATAACATCGCTGAAGGCGATTGAAGACTACCAGAACGAATTCCGCTTCCATTTTCCGCACGAGCATCGTCCGGCGGGCCGTCCTGCGAAGACAACGCCACTGACGCCCATTCTGGCGGCTGAGGGTGCGGAGTTTAGCGTAGTGAACGGATGGGAGCGGGTAGATTACATAAAGCCTGCGCCGGAGGTCCACCATACGCTCGATTTTCATTTTGATGAGACCTTTGATCTGGTCGCATCAGAAGTTCGCAATGTTCAACAGAATGTGGGCCTGTGCGAAGTCAATGGCTTCAACCGGCTCGAGATCACGGGTGCTGATCGCCATCTGTTTCTTGATCGGATGTTCTGCGGCGCCGTGACGACCCGAGAGGGGCGTGTTGGCCTTGGCTATCTGCTCAACCATCAAGGTATGGTGAAGGGTGAGGCGACGGTCGCGAACCTGCCTGCATCCGACCGTGGGCCCGCGCGGGTCTGGTATGGGTCGGCTGCGGCGTCCGAGTATCACGACATGGACTGGCTGACGGCACATATCGCGGCAGATGAAGACGTGCGGATCACCAGCCTGACCAATGACCAAACGATCCTTGTGTTGGTAAGCCCAAGGTCGCGCGAGGTCTTGCAGGCGGTCAGCCGGGCTGATTGGTCGAAAGAAGCCTTTCCTTGGTTGTCCGTGCGCGAGTGCTTTATCGGGTTTGCGCCTGCCACGGTGATCGGTGTCAGTTTCAGCGGTGAGTTGGCCTATGAAATACACGTGCCGAATGCATCGCTTTATGCCGCCTATCTTGCTTTGCGTGAGGCAGGAAAGGCATACAATATGCGACTTTTCGGTGCCCGCGCGGTAGACTCGATGCGGATGGAAAAGGGTTTCCTGCATTGGAAAGCGGACCTCATCACCGAGTTCAATCCGTTAGAAACTGGCCTCGACCGTTTTGTGAAGGCCGAGAAGGGGGGATTTCGTCGGCAAGGCGGCCTTGATGACCCAAATGGCGCAAGGACCGCAGAAACAACTGGTCACGCTGAAGATTGATGCGATGCATACGCCTGCCTACGGTGGCGCGTCGCTTATGCTAGATGGCGTGGTCGTTGGGACGATCACCTCTGGTGAATGGGGACACCGGACGGGGATGAACCTTGCCTATGCCTTTGTGATACCGGAACTGGCCGCTGTCGGCAGCACGATGCAGTTAGACCTGCTGGGAGATATGGTTGATGCGGCGGTGATCGCGCCGTCGCCCTATGACCCCGGATTTGACCGTATGCGCGGCTGATTGATTGCACCAAGAAAAAAGGGCACCCCAATTCGGGATGCCCTTTCAAAATCAAAGCTGAAACGCTGATTACTCTTCAGCGGCCTCATCAGAAGCTGTCGGTACTTCGTCGGCGGCAACCTCTTCACCTTCTTCCTCGTCATCAGACAGAAGCGCACGTGGTGCGGCAACGTTCGCAATAACAAAGTCACGGTCGGTGATCGTCGGTGTTGCCCCTTCAGGCAATGTGACGTTGCTGATGGAAATGGTATCACCAATCTGCACGTCAGCGAGATCGATCTCGATGCTGTCAGGGATTTCACCCGCCAGAACGTTCAGTTCGACTTCGTTACGCACAACAGTCAGAACGCCGCCCTTTTTCACGCCGGGGCAAGTGTCTGCATTCAAGAACTCGACCGGGATAAAGATGTTCACACGGCTTGTGCGCTTCAGGCGCATCAGGTCGATGTGTGTTGGCAAGTCCTTGACCACGTCGCGCTGCACGCCACGGCAAATGACACGCACGTCTTCCTGACCCTCGATCTTGAGGTTGTGCAGCGTGGACATGAAGCCACCCTTGCGCAATTTTGTCAGAAGGTAGTTGAATGGGATGCTGATGGATTGCGGGTCTGTGCCGCCACCATAAACAATGCCAGGTACGTCGCCCTCACGGCGAGCTTGGCGGGCGGCCCCCTTGCCTGTCCCCGCGCGTACCTTGGCGTTCAGATCTGGGATCTTTCCAGCCATAGTATTTCTCCGATATGTAGGGGCCCGCCTCCAAGGGTGTCCGAGCCCGATGAAGCCCGCCGTATAGGGGGGATTCGGTGTTTTGGAAAGGGGGAATATGGGTGTAGCGGAATGCGCGCTATTGCGGGTCTTTGCGCAGCAGCAGCGCTTCTGCCGTATAGACAAGTATGGCGATGCCGATGGCCCCGATGATCGCCACACCAAGCAGGATGATCAGGTCAATAGGACCGCCCATATCGCGCAGGTTAGAATCCGTCACCCACATCACAAAACCCACCGCAGCCACGGCGCCAACAGGCATCGACAGTTGCGCCCAAAGGAACTTGCGCCAACTAACGGCCCGGTCTCTGATAAGCACAAAGAGATATGCTAGTGTTACGACGGCTGCCACGCCGACCATCAGCCAGAACAGTACCGGTCCAAAAACCTCTATCAAAACATACAGCAGTGTCTCGAAGCTGATTTCCTGCATGATGATCCCCCTTATGCGCGACCGCGCAACATTGCGTTATAGGTTGCCTTCAGTGCGACCTCTTTCATCAGCCAGCTGATCCACAGTTCTTCCAAAGGCGCGATGACGCCGGGAAAGCTGGGAACAAGGTCGTTGTTGTAGTCAAATTCAACCAACATGGCGCGCCCGACGCGCGTGATCAGCGGGCATGAGGTGTAACCATTATAGGCGGCGTCCGTGCGGCCGCCACTGATTTGGGCAACCAGATGTTGTTCGACGACTGGCACTTGCCATTTGACAGAGGCAGCGGTTTTTCCCTTTGGCACACCAGCGACATCACCCACAGCAAAAACTTCCGGGTATCGCAGATGACGCAGGTTGTATTGATCAACTTCAATCCACCCCTGATCCGTCCATTTGTCAGCCCAACTGAGGCCCGATTGACGGATCACATCGGGTGCGCGCTGGGGTGGGATCACATGGATATAGTCATAGTCCTGTTCCACATCACCGTCGGGCGTGGCAAAGGTTGCTCGTTTGGAACCTGGTTCAATTGCTTTCAGGACATGAGAGTAGGCCGAACCGATGCCCCGGTTATCAAACAACATGCGCACTTTCTCGGCCACGATGGGGACACCAAAAAGGCTGCTGTTGTTCGCGGCATAGCTCAGTTCCATTTGGGTGCGCGTGCCTGCGGTGCGCGCCAGATCATCCAACAAAAAAACGTGTTTCAGCGGGGCGCCTGCGCATTTCATTTCTGTTGCCGGACGGGTGAACAAACCGCGTCCACCCGTTTCAATGAACGCCGACGCGGCTTGCCAAGTCCGACGGGCATAGTCAGGCCCCGCATAGAGCGCGCCGATGCCATTGGTGCCCACCATATCAAGGTCAAACCCATCAATCGCGTCGTGATCCAGGATCAGCCCCGTCGCCACAATCAGATAATCATAGCGCAGCACCTCACCGCTTTGCAGCGTGACTGCTTTGGTTTCGGGGTCGATTTGAACTGCGAACTCTGTTTTCAGCGCGACATCTTGCGGCAACCAGTCCGTGGTCCGACTGACAGCGTAAGAGGCCGGTTTCAGACCTGTGGCAACCAGACTGAGTCCGGGTTGATACCAATGTTCGGCCCGACCATCGACAATCGTTATCTGCGCGCCATCCAACCGCCGTGACAAGCGGTTGGCCAAGGCTGTTCCAGCCGCCCCCGCGCCCAAGATTACAATCTGCGCGTTGGTTGCAACAGAAGACTGAGCTTGTGCCTGTTGCCCTGCGGTCATCAGCGCGCTGGCCCCCGCGCCCGCCGCCAGAGCAAGAGCACCACGCCGCGAAAGCGGTGTTTTCAGAAATGTCATGTATCCACTCCTCACTGGAAACGCGCCAAGTGTAAAAGCGGCGACGTTATTGCCATTGACAAAGATCAAAGGCTGAAACCGGCGGCTGCTGGCACCCATTTCATCGCAGGTCGGACCCCTGGCGCTTTGAACCTTGCTTTGGGTTAAAAACGGGGGCAGGCATGCGGATATGTCAGTTTTGAATGCCCTTTCCCTGTCGCGCCGCCCTGCCGCTGCCTTTGTCGTTGTCGGCATGTTTTGGGGTGTTTTGCCGCCTACGTCCCAGTGATCAAGGCGCAGTTGGGGGCGTCAGATGCATTGTTTGGTGCGCTGTTGCTGGGTTCGGCCACGGGGTTGGTTTCGGCGATGTGGCTGGCACCACGGGCGGACCGTCTGCTTGGCGCGCGGGGCATGCAGGCCGGGGCTCTATTGCTGGCGCTTGCGTGGTTGGTGCCCGGGCAGGTGACTTTGCCTTTGGTTTTTGCAGCATCCATGGCGGTGGTCGGGTTGGCCTCTGGTCTGTTGGATGTGGTGATGAACGCCCGCGTCAGCGAGTTGGAAGCAAAACACAGTCGCCCCTTAATGAACGCCAACCACGCGATGTTTTCAGTTGCATATGCTTGCGGGGCTTTATGTGTGGGGTTCACGCGCGAGGCCGGTTTGCCACCTACGCCTGTGTTTGCGGGCATCGGTTTGGTAACGTTGCTCATGCTGCCTTTGATGCGCATGGATGTGACTTTTGTTGCACCGGAGGACGGGTATGCCGGAAAGTATCCGCTAGGGCCGATCATTGTTTGTGGCGCAATCGTTCTTGTCGCCTTCATGTCAGAGGCTACGGTAGAGGCCTGGTCCGCCCTGCATGTAGAGCGCACTTTAGGTGGTGGAGCTGCCGAAGGGGCGCTGGGACCGGCGATGCTGGGGATCACCATGGCTGTCGGACGTTTCTCCGGCCAGGCGGTCGCAGAGCGCATTCGCCAAATCCCCCTTGTCATTGGGGCATCTGTGATTTCAGCAACGGGGGCTGTGATCGCAGCTTTAGCACCTTCTCCGCCATTGGCCTACCTTGGCTTTGGCATTCTGGGTTTGGGTGTGTCCGTGATCGGACCTATCGGGTTGGCGCTTGTTGGCCAACTGGTTCCGCCCCATTTGCGCACAGAAGCGATCAGCCGTACCGCTGTGATTGGCTTTTCAGGTTTCTTTTTTGCACCGATGTTGATGGGTTTGCTGTCCGAGGGATTTGGCCTGAGGGTCGCGTTTCTGGCAGTGGCTTTGTTGCTACTGAGTGCGCTGCCCTTGGCCGTTGTCGTCCGGCGCATGTCTCGGCCGTCATAGACCCGCCGTCGAAAAAGGGCAGCAACCACTGTGGTGCCGCCCTATTCATTGAATAATAAAAGTTCGTCTTATTCAGCTTCTAGGTGAAAACTTAGTTGTCAAGCGGGGTTGTGTCGAATTCCACTTCTTTCATACGTACGCGCACTGGCTCATCACCATCATCATCATCGTCGTCTTCATTCACTGCGGCAGCGATCAAAAGCGCCGCCAAGACGCCCAACACAATGTATGTCGGCTCAATCGAAGGGCCGGCTGCGGGTGCGACAGCTTCTTCCATCGGAGGCGTTTCGACAATTGCGTCTGCAAGTCCACCTGCAAAAGCGGATGTGGTGGATAGGGCAAGCACTGCGACGCATGCCATTGTTCTCGTAAACATATTCTGTTCCTCACTCGTTATGAATTTTCGTGAACGAGAACATTGCAAAGGGTTAACTTTGCGTCAACGGTTTGCCGCTCAAAGTATACGAAAAGAAAGGTATTCCATACCATTGGGCCGTCTAAGTGGCTGTTTTTGATACGTATCACGTTTCGGCGCGCATAATGCAGCCAAGTGCTATTTCAAAAAAAGAGCGGCACCATCATTGGCGCCGCCCAAAAGTTCATAAATTATGAAGTTGTCCTATCGGCGCACGTCAGTGATATCGCCAAGGCCATTATCCCCGCCATTATCACCATCACCATCACCATCATCGTCATCATCATTGACGGCCGCTGCGATCAAAAGAGCGGCGAGAATGCCAACAACGATGTACGTTGGTTCGATAGATGGACCGGCAGCTGGTGCGACTGCCTCTTCCATTGGGGGCGTCTCGACGATGGCGTCTGCAAGTCCACCTGCAAAGGCGGATGTTGTGGATAGGGCGATTGCGGCGGCGCATGCCATGGTTCTTGTGAACATCAGGTGTTTCCTCACTCATTACCTGTTTTAGATGACCGAGAGCATTGCAAAGCGTTAACTTTGCGTCAATGTTTTGCCGATCCGGTCACTCCCAAGTACGGGTATTCCATACCACCACGTTGCTTGAGGCACACATTTTATACATTTTTTGCTTCAAAATCGCCATGACCCTCACGATGCGCGGGCTTACAAATAATAAGGCGGCACCTTTGCCAGCACCGCCTCAAATTGTTCAAACAGGCAACTTTGATTTAACTTGGCAATGGATCATTGTCCTCGTCGTCATTGGCGGCGGCAGCAATCAAAAGCGCTGCCAAGATACCAACGACAATGTATGTGGGGTTTACGGATGAAGTCGCAGCGGGGGCCATTTCCGCCTCCATCACAGGCGCCTCGACAATTTCGTTAGCCAGGCCGCCAGCGAAAGCGGATGATGTGCAAAGGGCCAGAGCGGCGGCGTATGTGATCGTTTTGGTGAACATCGTTGTGTTTCCTTGCTCAATAGTACTTTTCGGTACTGGACTGTACTTTTCAAAGCGCCCCCACGCGCGGCACCGTCATCACCAAGCCGCGTCCAAACGTCAATACCTTACACCCTGTACAGCGGCTTAAGTAAGCAATTCCAGATATGTAGCGGTGTGCTGTCTGTGCGAAAACCGGAAACTAACCGCCGTATGTGGGATATGTTCCAAGTATTATCAACCCTGAATTGAATCTGAATTGCTTCGTCGCTGCGACCAGCGAATGCTACTGCCAGCGCCCCTCGAAATCCTCTGGCACAAGTAAGACATCGCGGTCCAGTTCGTTGACATCGCGCCGCCCGCAAAGTGCCATTGTGGTGTCCAGTTCCTTGTGGATAACCTCCAATGCGGTTTTCACACCTTTCTCGCCCATCGCGCCCAGCCCGTTGACGAAAGCGCGCCCGATATAGGTGCCCTTTGCCCCCATGGCGAGCGCCTTGAGCACATCCTGGCCGGATCTGATCCCACTATCCAAGTGCACCTCTACCTTGTCGCCGACCGCGTCCATGATGGCGGGCAATGCGCGGATCGACGATAAAGCCCCATCAAGCTGGCGACCGCCGTGGTTTGACACGATAATTGCATCCGCTCCGAGTTCGGCCGCTTTTTTTGCATCTTCGGCGTCCAGAATACCTTTCAGGATCACGGGACCGCCCCACATCTTCATCAATTCCGCGACGCGGTTCCAATCCAGGGCGTGGTCAAAGGCCTCAGCCGTCCAAGATGCAAGCGAGGAGGGGTCAGACACACCTTTGGCGTGGCCAACAATATTGCCAAAGAAACGGCGCGGCGTGCCCAACATCTCGAGGCCCCATGACCATTTGGTGGCGAGGTCTGCCATGCTGGCCAGTGTGAACTTTGGTGGGGCAGACAGACCGTTTTTGAGGTCTTTGTGCCGCTGACCCATGATTTGCAGATCAAGTGTGATCACCATGGCCGAACACCCGGCATCGCGTGCGCGATCAAACAGGCGCTTCATGAATTCGTCGTCTTTCAGGGTATAAACCTGAAACCAGAACGGTTTGTTTGTTCTTGCTGCCACATCCTCGATTGAACAAATGGACATGGTAGACAGGGTAAACGGCACGCCAAATTTTTCGGCGGCCCGCGCGGCCTTGATCTCACCGTCGGCACACTGCATACCTGTCAGCCCGACCGGGGCAAGAGCCACCGGCATGGATACTTCCTGCCCGATCATCTGGCTTGCCGTGGTCCGGTTGGTCATGTCGACAGCGATGCGCTGGCGTAGGCGGATCAGGTCGAAATCGGAAGTGTTTTCACGAAAGGTTTGTTCCGTCCAACTGCCGCTTTCGGCGTAATCATAAAACATCTTGGGCGTGCGACGTTTATGAAGCCGCTTCAGATCAGCGATCGTTGTAATAACGGGCATGGCGAAATCCTTGAATTGGTAACTATTTATTACCGATTTAGAGGTTTTTCGCAAGTCCCTGCTTTGATGTGAATCAAATCAGAACGAATGTGTCGATCAACCGCGGTGGGTGCCATCCGCAAGGGACTTCACGAATGTGAGCACATCATCAGCGCTTTCGCCCGCGCCAATCTTTTCCACAATGGCAGAGCCGACAACCGCACCATCGGCGATCTTCGCGATGGCCTCTGCGGCGCCTGGTGTCTTGATGCCAAAGCCAACGATCACAGGCAAATCCGTCTGCGCTTTGATACGCGCGACCTCCGGGCCGACATCGCCAGCCTGCGCCTCGGCGGAGCCGGTAATGCCGGTCACAGAGACGTAATAGACAAAGCCAGAGGTGTTTTTCAGAACGGCGGGCAGGCGTTTGTCATCCGTTGTCGGGGTCGCAAGGCGGATGAAGTTGATACCTGCGTTTTGGGCCGGGATGCAGAGTTCCTCATCCTCCTCAGGCGGCAGATCAACAATGATCAGACCATCAATGCCCGCGTCTTTGGCGTCTGCCAGAAACGTATCGACGCCGCGTGAGTAAATTGGATTGTAATAGCCCATCATCACAATTGGTGTGATGTCGTCTTCTTTGCGCAGCTCGCGTGCATATTGCAGCGTCTTTTCCAGGTCCTGCCCGGCTTCTAACGCGCGCTGCCCCGCAAGTTGAATGGTTGGTCCGTCCGCCATGGGATCGGTAAATGGCATGCCAAGCTCAATGATGTCGACGCCTGCCGCGGGTAAGCCTTTGACGATCTTTAGACCGGTGTCATAGTCAGGATCGCCAGCCATGACATAAGCTACAAAAGCTTTCTTTCCCTGCGCGCGCAACTGCGCAAATTTCGCGTCGATTCTGCTCATCTTGGTCCCCGGTCTGCAAACTTGATGTGGTTTGCTTGAAGGCGTGCGGAAAATCAATGGCAGAGTGCACACCCCATGCCGCTTGCGCCTGTGCCCGTCCGCCCCTAGAAGCGCGGGCAGGATCAAAGGAGAGCCGCGATGGGTTTCAAAATGGGTATTGTGGGTTTGCCGAATGTGGGCAAATCAACCTTGTTTAATGCGCTGACCAAGACGGCTGCCGCGCAAGCGGCCAACTTCCCGTTTTGCACGATTGAACCAAATGTGGGCGACGTGGCTGTCCCGGACGCGCGCTTGGACAAGCTGGCCGCAATCGCTTCTTCCAAACAGATCATCCCGACGCGTATGACCTTCGTTGATATTGCAGGCCTGGTGAAAGGCGCCAGCAAGGGTGAGGGTCTCGGAAACCAGTTCCTTGCCAATATTCGCGAATGTGATGCCATCGCCCATGTGCTGCGGTGTTTTGAAGATGATGATATCACCCATGTCGAGGGTCGTGTTGATCCGGTCGTAGACGCAGAAGTGATTGAAACCGAGCTGATGCTGGCGGATTTGGAGAGTATCGAAAAGCGTATGCAGAACCTCGTGCGCAAGGTGCGCGGTGGTGACAAGGAGGCGGTACAGCAGGTGAAGCTGCTCGAGATGGCGCAGGCGGCATTGGAAGACGGCAAACCCGCCCGCACCGTTGAAGTGGATTCCGACGACGCAAAAGCGTGGAAAATGCTGCAACTTTTGACCACCAAACCGGTGCTTTATGTCTGCAATGTTGAAGAGGACAGTGCAGGTTCGGGCAATAGCCAGTCGGCGCGGGTGGCCGAGATGGCGGCGGCGCAAGGGAACTCACACGTTGTGATCTCGGCACGCATTGAAGAAGAAATTAGCCAGCTTGAAGCCGACGAGGCCGAGATGTTTCTCGAAGAAATGGGGCTCGAAGAAGCTGGCCTCGATCGGTTGATCCGTGCCGGGTACGAGTTGCTGCATTTGCAGACCTATTTTACGGTTGGTCCTAAAGAGGCACGCGCCTGGACGATCAAAGAAGGCACGTCAGCGCCACAAGCGGCGGGCGTCATCCATGGTGACTTCGAGCGTGGCTTTATTCGGGCCGAGACGATTGCCTACGACGACTTCGTGACGTTGGGCGGTGAACAACCCGCCAAGGAAGCGGGTAAAATGCGGGCAGAGGGCAAAGCATACATCGTCAAAGACGGCGATGTGATGCACTTCTTGTTCAACACCTAGATAGATCCGCCATACGATCATTGCCTGATGTTTGAAAACTGAAGCAGTAGTCCTCGCTTCATTCATCGTCTTTTTCAGCCGACTTGCCCAACTGCTTGCGAATAGCAGCGGCGCGCTTTGGCGGCAGCGTCGGCACATTGTCCTGCATCTGCTGTACCTTCGCCTCGGCCCCCGCAATCAGGCCCTGAATATGCTGTGCCTCGGGCAAGTTTTTCCAATACTTCTTGGGCATCTCGGATGTCATTGCGCTCACCTTCAACCGCGCCGGATTGAAGATGTTGCAAAAGTACGTGCCCCATAACGCCTCTGTTGCGTCCTCGGGCAGGTCGGGTTTGGGCTGGCCGGGATGGAACGACAGGTTGCCATCCACAAACTGCGCCGTCACATCCGGCGTTGCGATCATCCAATCCATGTCGGCAAAGCGGCGGGCAAAGAAGGGGGCAGTTGGTTCAACTGTGTGATGCGTCGGCTCAAACCATGCCGCAAAGCTGCGCCGCGTGCCGCCCTGGCGCAAGTCGCGAAAGCGTACAAAGGCCTTCATCTTGTGTTTGCAGCGATGCACGCCCTTTTCCATCTGGCGCAGCTTGGCAAGATCTGGGTCCGCACGATCCTGCATCAGGCCGGGCTGATGGCGCAGCCGCCACAGCAGCGCATAAAGCCGGGCAAAGCGTTGCGGATCCTTGTGCCAGACCACCCAGTTTGCCATGTCCACAAAACTTTGCGGCGCTTTAATCCGCCGGGTGAGAGGCGGCAACGGTGTGGCTGTCGCAAAGAGTTCGCCCATTTCATTGTCGAAGTCCCAAAGGATATCTTCGGGTGATACGCCGACGCCAATCAGCCGTTTGGCCGCATCACGCCACGCGATGTCAGTGCCAATCCGGGGCAGGGGGACGGTGTACATCACAAAAGGCTCAACTGTTCAGGGGGTGGGGTAAACCGGGCGCGCAGGGTGGCACTATCTGTCAGGCCGCCGGGGGACCAATCCCGTGCCGTGATAAAGGCCTGCGCCTTCTTCAGCGACGCCCCCATGCGTAGCAGGTCGTCATAACGCAAGCGCCGGTGCCGTCGCGTCGAGAGGATGCGGCCGACGGTGCGGGTACCAAAACCGGGGATACGCAGCAGCATCTCCTTGCTGGCCCGGTTCACATCAACCGGGAATTGTGCGCGGTTTTGCAAGGCCCACGCCAGTTTTGGGTCAATATCCAGATCAAGGTTTCCATCGGGGCGTGCTGCTGTGATTTCAGCAACGCCGAAACCATAAAAACGTAGCAACCAATCCGCTTGATAAAGCCGGTGTTCACGCGCCAAGGGCGGCTTGATCAGGGGCAGTTTCGCTGTCGCATCCGGGATCGGTGAGAATGCCGAATAGTAAACCCGCTTGAGTTTGTAGTCACCGTAAAGCCGGGTTGATTGCCCAAGGATTGTGGCATCGGTGGACATATCGGCCCCTACAATCATCTGTGTCGATTGCCCCGCCGGAACAAACCGCTTGGCGCGTTTGCCCGTATAGCTGCGCTCACCTGCGACATCCGTGCGCGATTTCACATCGCCCATCGCCTTGCGGATCGTGGCGGGGTTCTTTTCGGGTGCATAGGCTTTGACGCTGTTGTCGGTCGGTAACTCGACGTTGATGGATAGCCGGTCTGCATAAAGACCGGCCTGCTCGATCAATTCCGGTGCAGCATCAGGAATCGTTTTGAGGTGGATGTAGCCGCGAAAATGCTCGACTTCACGCAGGCGTTTGGCGATGCGCAGCATATCTTCCATGGTTTTGTCGGGTGACTGGATGATGCCAGACGACAGAAACAGGCCTTCGATGTAATTGCGGCGATAGAACTCGATCGTCAACTGGACCACCTCATCGACAGAAAATCGGGCCCGCTGCACGTTTGAGGACACCCGGTTGATGCAATAGGCGCAGTCGTAGATGCAGAAATTCGTCATCAGAATCTTCAACAGGCTGATGCAGCGCCCGTCAGGGGCGTAGGCGTGACAAATCCCCGACCCTTCGGTTGATCCCAACCCTTTTCCATCCCGGCTGTCGCGGCGCGTTGTGCCGCTGGATGCACAGGACGCATCATAACGAGCGGCGTCGCTCAGGATCGCGAGTTTTTGAGAGAGGTCGAGCCGGGCCATATGTTCATGTTATGTTCTTGTATTGAGGCTGGCAAGATGCCTTCCCAGACATTCCGAACATTTGCATAGCGCATGGCTGCAGTTGTTATGAGCGGGCAGCGATATGGTCGTCGACCATCGCCTTGAAATCCAATGTTGCCGCTCGTACCAATCCCAGCATGTCCGGCTGAGCGACGGCATTTCTTATCTCGTTCTGCCAGTTTTTCGCCGTGGCGTAGTGAGGTGGCAGACGATAGCCGCCGAATTTGTTCGAAAACGGTAGGCAGAGCACCTTGCGTCCCATCAGGAGCCCCCAATAAACGCCGTGGTAGGAGTTTGAGATAACGATTTTACCACTGGCAATGAAAGCAAGTGCTTGCTGCAGTGAAGCGGCATGATTGTCGGTAACAGGTATATCATTCGGTATTGTAATTCCCATCTTTGATGTCTTACCGGCATGGGCGTAGAAAACGACGTTGTGTTCGGGTGCCGGTGGCGCGTCAAAAATCTGGGACATGCAGCTGGCGCAGGGCGCATATCTGAAACGCGTGTCGCCATAGTCGCGGGACCCAACGATAGACATCCGTCTACGGGCTTGCATGTACCGCATCGAGATCGGGAATGATTGTACCGTACTCACACCCCACGCGATGTTTAGCGCACTTTTGGGCTGCCTTACGCCAGCGTAGGTCGCCAAGCCGCGGAATATCTTGCCACCACCGTAAACACCGATGTCATAGGCGGGGGTATCATTGTCACGCAGGTCTGAAACGGTCGCATCGCCCCAATCGAAATAGTCATATGGCGAACAGGCTTGATCGCCAATGTTATCGGTGCGGCGCAGGTGTTGGAAATGTAACTTCATGACAATCCTTTGGATACGCTAGCCGGTAAAACGTGATCTAAGTTCGCTTGAGCTTTCGATCCCGTGCCGGGCTAGAAAATCGACGGCAGACGTATCCTGAACTGGTGCTTTTTCGATTAGCGCAGCTTTACGCATGATCGCTGCCGCACGTTGGTCGCGGGCTGACCCAGACACAGCTGGACCCGATAGCTTGGCCTGCATTTCTGCTTCTGACATCAGATAATAGTGATTTAACTGGATAACGTCTTGAGTGACGAATGCGTCAGACCGTTTGGTATTTGGTGCTTTGAACCCTAGAGTATTTGCACTCATGTTGCCATCCGAGGCCGTATGAAATTTGTGAGTGCTGACCTGCGTAACGTTACAGGGATCAACGATGCATTTGAAGTTGAGCAACGGCCCGGTCGCTGCTGCTGCACGATACTGAAACGCAAATGGGACGGCATCTTCTGATACGGTCCTGTGGCCGCTATGACCGAACATTGTCCACGGCAACGAGATGTTGGGACTATCCATGCCGGATAACGCCTCGGGCAGTGTCTTCGCCGCGCGCGGCACCAGATATTCGTCCGTGTCAATAAAACCCATCCGTTGATACGCGCCGCCAAACGTGCAGATGGCATGTGCGTAAGCAATGATCTGCCGAGGTAGGATCATGCCGCTTTTTGCCTCGGATGTATCCAGCCTCCAGGGTATGACCGTTACAGCGCAGCCGTTGAAAGCGCTTGCGATTTGTGCGGTCTCGTCGGTCGAGCCATTGTCGTAGAGATATACATGCGACACACCCGCAAGGGCGTGAAAGGTCAGCCAATCGCCAATGCGGCGCGCTTCATTTCGCGCAATAAGAACCAGAGCTAACGGTGCGCGCGAAGCTTCGGCAACCGGTGGTCGGATTGCTATGCGGCTCGCGCGGGCAGGCGCTGGTTTTCCAAATGGCCAGATCATGCCGTCACTGCGGGTAGTTGTGCAAGAAAACGAAAGGCACCTGTCTTTTCTAAGCGATCCCTGATGAGTTGGGGCGTGTGCGCATTGCCAGGTACATCGGCGGGATAGTAGATCTGATCGAGAAAACTCATGACAGCGTTGCGCGTTTCAGCGTCAAACGACCAATCGGCGGCGTTTGCCAGCGATCTGGTCAATGTCGTTTGGTCGGGTGCTGTATCAGCCATGCCCGGGATTGCCCAAAAGCACTGGCCGCAAGCCAAGACGGGTTTATCAAAGAACATGGCCTCCAAACCGACTGAGGAGTTGATGGTCAACACCCCACGGCTTGCAGCGACCTGTGCAAACGTGTCGGTCGTATTGTCGAGGTAAATGGCTGTTTGGGCTTCACGCAACCGGTCAGCCACAAAGGGTGGCGTGCTGGGGTGCTCTTTTAGTCGCAGATGCCAGCCATCCGGCAAGGCCTTAGCCGATCCGACCAAAGCTTCCACAAAGCTGTCGACGGTGCGGAAGTTACCGCCAAAGAGGCGTAGCTGACTATCACCTGGAACTTGTAGTGGGGCAAATATGAAGGGATCGGTCAATGGCGGTAAACTTGCTGTCGGTGCAGGTGGCTTGTTGGGAGTGCGTTGCTTGATCCTTGTTCCCAATGCGCGCCAATCATTTGGGTCAACCTTACTTTGCACAAGCCAGCTTTTGTAAGAGGCCGCCTCGCGGGGCAGGCTGTTGGCAAAATTGACGCCTGCCGTATCAACTGTAATCCGACCTGGAAATGGGCCCAGTTCGAAGAACAATGTCTTGGCACCAGCGTCCTTGGCGGCGTCCATAAAGACGCGTCGCGTGCCATTCAGGCCGTTCCACGCGACAGCGACATGGTTAGGGTGCTTTTCAAAGTAGCGCCGCGTTCCGTTGTACTGCATGCGCAGAATTCGATGCCAGATTTGGCGTTTTGGTCCCGGTGTGTGAACGCCCCGCCCGGCCATAAGCGCCGTTTCAGCGCGCTCTACAGCCTGTGATCGGTCTAGCAAGCTTAGTTTGGGTGTTTTTATCCAATTGATAGTGCCAAGCGGCGCAAGACACCTATCAATTCGCGCACGCTTTTGTTTGCGCGGATCAAGGCATACAAAGGTGAATGGCTCAGCCATCCAGATCTGTCCACTTCAACTGTGTGTTGTGTGTCACCGGACGGGTCAGCGTCTTACCGACCACCCTGTCAAAATCATACCCGGCAATCTCACCGGACCCCGGGCGGCGTGCCCAGATATCGGCCTCGGTGATCACGTGACCTGCAGGCAGATCGCGGTCCGCGACGACAGAGGCGCGTGCAAAGCGATAGACATCCTCTTCGGCGCTGGTGCGTTGCTTGGGGTTATGTAGCGCGGTGTGAATTTCTTTTGAACGGTCGATGATATGGCGCAATTCGGCCGGGTCCATGGAATTGATGATATCAGGACCCTTGCGATAGCGGGTGTCGGTGTAGTGGCGTTCCAGAATGCAAGCACCAAGGGCCACTGACGCCAGTGCCATGTCGGGACCGATGGAGTGATCCGAGAAACCCACAGCGGCGTTTGGGAAGGCCTGTTTCAGGTCAGTCACACCTTGCAAAGATACAATTTCGGGTGGTGATGGATAAAGATTGGTACACTCAAGCAAAGCATAGTCGATCCCAGCCTCATCAAGGATCGCGACCGAGGCGCGAATGCTCTCGATACTTTGCATGCCGGTTGACATGATCACCGGTTTACCCATCCGCGCAATGTGCCGGATCAGGGGCAGGTTATCGGTCTCACCTGACCCGATTTTGAAGGCAGGTACGTCCAGTTCATTCAGAAAATCAGCCGCTGCGCGCGAAAATGGCGTTGAGATCCAGATCATCCCAAGGCTTTCGGTATAGCGCTTTAGCTCTGCCTCATCCTCCAGCGACAGGGCGCATTCAGCCATGACGTCCCAGATTGACACATCGGCATTGGGTGGGAATATCTGTTTGGCCTCTTCGGTCATCTCGTCTTCGATGATGTGGGTCTGGTGTTTTATCATTTCGCAACCCGCTCCAGCGGCAAGGCGTACCATTTCCTTGGCGACGGCCAGATCGCCGCCGTGATTGATCCCGATTTCGGCAATCACCAGCGGTGGATGCTTTGGTCCTATCTTGCGGCCAGCGATATCCATGATTGTCTCCTGCATTTGCTATTGTCCCGTGTCTATGGGGTTTCAATCCAAGGAGCAATTGGGTCCGACCCATTGCAATGCGGCCTTTCTTGGGTCAAGTGACAGGCTGACGTCCTTGATTGAGCTGCCAATGATCCGCAAAATATTCAGCGCGCTGGAGCGCAAAGAACGTGAGTTGCGCCAATCATTCGGGCACGACATTACCGATCCAATCGAACGCAAGCGATCTTACCGGCATGTGCGCTGGCTGGATCATGGGATATTGCGCACCTTCTGGCACAACTTTGAAAAGGTCAGTGACGGTGTTTATCGCTCAAACCATCCCGATCACAAACGGTTTGAGGCCTATGCGGCCATGGGGATCAAAACCGTGCTGAACTTGCGCGGCGTGGCCAAGCAGCCGCATTACCTTTTCGAGGTCGAAAGTTGCGCGCAATTGGGTCTGACGCTTGTAACCGTGCACATGTCGGCACGGAACGCGCCCAAAACCGACCGGTTGATCCAGGTGATAGAGGCGTTCGATACAATGGAGCGCCCCTTCCTTCTGCATTGCAAATCAGGTGCAGATCGCACGGGTTTGGTTGCGGCGCTTTATCTGATCACCCAAGACGGCCAAACCGTCGCCGAGGCGCGCAAACAACTGAGCTTTCGTTACTTGCATATTCGCCGGTCAGCGACCGGGATACTGGACCACTTTCTGGACGTCTATGAGGCGCGCAACGCAGAAAGCCCGATAGGGATCAAGGATTGGATCAGGACGGAATATGATCCCGAGGCTTTGACCGCCAGCTTTGCCGCGAAGCAAGCGGCTTTGAAACCATGGCAGGGCTGGCGTTAGGCGGGGTTGCGTACACCGTCTGCGATTTGCTTACCAAGCAGGTATGCGATCACATCCCAGTCAAACGGGCTGTCGACATCAAGGCCACGTTCATTCGGTACAATTAGTGGAACTACATGGCCCTCAAACAGGCGGGACGCGGTGCGCAAGTAAGAGGGCTTGACCACATAGACCAGGCCGACATGGTCATAGACCATTGGTGCCTGTTGGCGCGCGACAACACCGTGGGGCAGGGGTTTTGAAACCTGCAACGCGCCATTGGCATCGGTTTCCAGCATGTTGAAGTACGGGTTTTTGCGGCTCTCGCAGCAGGACATGACCATGTCGGGTTGTTCTGCAGCGAACAGGTCGAGGCCCGCGTCAATGTCCTCTGGCAGCCGCAAAGGCGAGGTGCAATCGAGATCTAGGAAAGCATCGGCGGGCCCGGTCTGCTTTTCGACCTCGCCGAGGGCGTGCTGCCAGACATCCCATTTCGCTGCCGTATCCGTCGCCAAAGCCGCTTACCGCAATCCGATATCAAGGCATCCGCGCTTCAAACCATGTTCATACATCTCGGGCGAGTCCGTGGACACCACCACATGATCCACCCGGTCAGAGGCGATGAGTTGATCCAGTGACCAATCAATCAGGGGCTTGCCATGCAGCATGCGGAAGTTCTTGTTTGGCACGCCCTTGCTACCCGCGCGGGCGCCGATATGACCGATGATCATGGCTTTACTCCTCTGTGCCGCGCGTTCCAGCAAAACGGGTGGACCAGCCTTCGCGCTCTTCATCGGTGATCTTGCGGAACAGGTTTTCCGGCACGGCAAAGGCGTGGCCAGCCGGAAGTACTTCGACGGCAGCCGCCACATCGGTGGGCCAACTGTCATCACCGGTCTGCATCGCTGCGATCATCGTCTTGGACGCGTCGGGAATGAAGGCCGCTGACAGCACCGCATAGATGCGGATCAGATTGAGCGCGAGGCGCACCTGCATTGCGGCGGTCTCAGGATCGGTCTTGAAGGTCGTCCAGGGCGCGTTGGCTTGCAGATATTCATTGCCGAGCACCCAGATTGCGCGGAGTTCAGCGGCAGACTTACGCACCTCCATCGCGTCCATGTGGCCTTCATAGGTGCGAATGCGAGTGGTCAGGTCGACAATCAGTTGTTCTTCGGCGGGACCATAGGTGCCGCCCTCGGGCACCGCTTCGCTGAACTTGGAGCGGCAAAACTTAGTTATCCGGCTAACAAAATTGCCCAATACGTCAGCCAAGTCTTTGTTAACGTCTGTCTGGAAGTTTTCCCAGGTGAATTCCGCGTCCGATGACTCGGGCGCATGCGATAAAAGCCACCAACGCCAATAGTCTGCGGGCAAAAGCTCTAGCGCCTGATCCATGAATACGCCGCGCCCGCGCGAGGTGCTGAACTGGCCACCGTCGTAGTTGAGGTAGTTGAACGATTTGATGTAATCGACCAGTTTCCAAGGTTCTTGACTGCCCAGAATGGTTGCCGGGAATGACAGCGTGTGGAACGGCACGTTATCTTTGCCCATGAACTGGGTATAGGTCACGTTGTCTGCACCCTTGTCGGTGCGCCACCAGCGCGCCCAATCGGTGCCCTTACCCGCATCTTCCCATTCCTGCGCGCAGGCGATGTATTCGATGGGGGCATCAAACCAGACGTAGAAAACCTTGCCGTCCATACCGGGCCAGACATCGTCACCTTGCATAACTGGGATCCCCCAGTCCAGGTCGCGGGTGATGCCACGGTCCTGTAAGCCGTCACCATCGGTCAGCCACTTTTTGGCGATCGAGGTGGTCAGAATCGGCCAATCCTTTTTGCTGTCGATCCATGTCGCCAGATCGTCCTTTAGCTCGGATTGACGCAGATAGAGGTGTTTGGTTTCACGCACCTCCAACTCGGTTGAACCAGAGATCGTGGAACGTGGATTGATCAGATCCGTCGGGTCGAGCTGCTTTGTGCAGTTGTCGCACTGATCGCCACGCGCGCTTTCAAACCCGCAGTTAGGGCAGGTGCCTTCGATGTAGCGGTCTGGCAAGAAGCGGCCATCCGCGACCGAATAGACCTGCTCCTCAGTCACTTCCTTGATCAAGCCAAGGTCGGCGAGCCGTGTGGCAAAAGCCTGGGTCAGCTTGTGGTTCTGTGGACTGGAGGAGCGGCCAAAGTGATCAAAGGACAAGCGGAACCCATCTGCGATTTCGGACTGCACGGCGTGCATTTCGGCGCAGTATTCGGCCACTGGCTTACCTGCTTTGGCCGCGGCCAATTCAGCCGGCGTGCCGTGTTCATCTGTTGCGCAAAGGAACAAAACCTCATGCCCGCGCTGGCGCAGATAGCGGGCGTAAAGGTCCGCAGGCAACTGGCTACCTACCAGATTTCCCAGATGTTTGATCCCGTTGATATAGGGAATGGCGGATGTGATCAGATGGCGGGCCATAGCGATGTCCTTGCAGATTTGCAGCCTATCTAGCGGGGGTTGCTGCCAGATGCCAGATGTTGCGGACAGGCTGGCGTTCCGGGCAATGCAGGGGTACATCTGGCACAACGCCCCATGCATTGAGGAGATACCCCTATGAAACGCCTGATCCCTTTTGTTATCGCCGCGACACTTGGTTCTGCCGCATCTGCGCAAGAGGCCTACGTCGGAGCAGGGGTGGACTATCACTTCCCACATTCCGGCGATGCACAAACTGTCACCTCTGCGATTGCCGGACTGGGTTTTGATACCGGGCTTTTCGCGCTTGGCGCGGAAGCCGAGTATGGGCTGCGTATTGCTGGTGACAATGACTACGATACCGCCCGTGTGCGCGTTTGGGTGAGCCGCGATTGGGCTGACTATACTTTCCGTGTCGCGGGTGGCGTGACCGAATACTACTTTGAAGATGACAATACAGGTGGCTTCAATGCCGGGCTCGGTGCAGAGCGCGAGGTTTCGCCAAACCTGACCGTGCGGGGCGAGTTGATCCGTGATTTCATGGACAACACCTTTACCGAAGCTGTCACCACGACACGGATCGCGGTGCTTTACAGCTTCTAGTGCTCGCGGCTGCGTCCCAGCAATCGCCCAATGCCAAAGCTGGTCCGTGGGGCATAGATGTAGCGGGTCCGATCATCGGGCGCTTTGCGCACGCCCATACGCCACAGACCGAACAGCACCAAAAGCAGATGCCCGATTGAGATGAAGTAGAAGAGTGCGGCGGGGCCGAAGAACCCGATCAGCGTCGAGGTTGTGAAGGGTGCCGCGATGGCACCCAACGCAAAAAGAACATCAGTGCGGCCGAAAGCTCGACCCGCTGATCGGATGTCGCAAAGTCGTGGGCGTGTGCGGTGGCAACTGAATAGATTGGAAATGTCGTCAGGCCAAAAACGAAAGAGGCCGTCATGATCGCGCTTGTTCCGTTCCCCGCTGTGGTGACGGTAAAGCCGCAAGACAGGATCGCGGCAACAGACAGCCAGATCATCACCCAGCGGCGGTCATATTTGTCCGCCAGCCAGCCAACAGGGTACTGCGCAATTGCACCACCCGCAACGAAGGCAGCCAGAAACGAACCGATTTGATTGGCGGTCAGGCCGACTTCCTGACCATAAATCGGGCCAACCATACGGAACGACGCACTTGATAGAGCTGCAACCAGCACGGCGGCAACGGCCAGTGGTGAACAGGCCCAGGCAAGGGCGGGTCTGAGACGGGTTGCCTTGGGCGTTTCGGGCTGTGGTACCCGGGTCAGCGCGAGCGGCAGCAGCGACGCGCAGCACAGGATCGTCAGGATGTTGTATGCGATATAGGTTTCCAGATTGGCCAGGGCGCCAATCATGAACTGGGCAACAAAGGATGCGCTTGTGTCTGCAATCCGGTAGCTGGCCATGGCCCGTCCGCGTGTTTCATTGGTGACCTTGGCCTGCAACCAGGCCTCGATCACCGTATAGCACCCGGCAACGCAGATACCGGACCCGATCCGAAAGAGGGCCCACAGATACGGGTCTGTCGTGACCACATGTGCGGCTAGCCCAATCGCCCCCATTGCGGTGAAGGTTGCAAAGGCGCGGCTGTGTCCCACACCGCCCATCAGGCGAGGCGCCCACCAACAGCCAATGAAAAATCCTACAAAATGCGCCGACCCCAGAAAGCCGACCTGAGACTGCGAGAACCCCAACTTCAAACCGGTCAACGCGTCCAAAGGACCAACCCCGCCAGAGGAAAGTTGCAAAAGAGCGACCGACAAAAACAATGCCGCAAATGAAATGATCATGCGCATGATCCGACCTATGCGCCTGCCACGTCGGGGATGCTAGGCCATAATCGACAAATCGAATGTCGTCTTTGTGCCCTTGTCCTTGGGCGCTGGCATATTAGGGTCTGGCGCGAACAAAAATTTGAGGCAGATGAGATGAAGCAACTTCCCCTAGGCCGCACCGACATTACGGTCAGCGAATGGTGTTTGGGCACGATGACCTTTGGCAACCAGACACCAGAGGACGATGCCCACCGTCAGATTGATATGTCGCTGGATGCGGGCATCAACTTTCTTGATACCGCCGAGATGTACCCGGTGAACCCGATTCGGGCCGAAACCGTCGGGCTGTCCGAGCAGGTGATTGGCAATTGGATTTCGAAAACAGGGCGCCGGGACGAGATTGTGGTGGCCACCAAAGTGTCAGGCAACAACCCCGGTTGGGTCCGTGAAGGGCGCGGCTATGATGGGGCAGTGATCCGCGAGGCGGTAGAGACATCGCTGAAGCGGCTGCAAACGGATGTGATTGATCTCTACCAGATGCATTGGCCGATCCGGGGTTCTTACATGTTCCGCCAGAATTGGACCTATGACCCTTCGGGTCAGGACCGTCAGCAGACCATGGATCATATGATGGACGTGCTTGAGGCGCTGGGCGACATGGTCAAGGCCGGTAAGATCTGCGCCATTGGCATGTCGAACGAAAGCGCATGGGGCATGACCAAATGGATTGATCAGGCCGGGGCTGCTGGGTTGCCACGTATGGCCTCGGTACAGAACGAGTACTCGCTGTTGTGCCGCCTCTACGATACTGACATGGCAGAAATGGCGGTGAATGAGGATGTCACGCTGCTGTCGTTTTCGCCGCTTGCTTGTGGTCTGCTGACTGGCAAGTACCAGAACGGTCAGGTGCCCGAAGGCAGCCGCCTGTCGATCAACGGTGATCTGGGTGGGCGCGTGACGGATCGGCTTTGGCCTGCGGTGCAAGCCTACCTTGATCTGGCCGCAAAACACGGGCTGAATCCGGTACATATGGCGATGGCCTGGCAACGCACCCGGCCTTTCGACGTATCTGCGATCTTTGGTGCGACGACATCAGATCAATTGACACGGATATTGGCGGGCAAAGATGTGGTGCTGTCAGATGATGTGATCGCCGAGATCGATACGGTGCATAAGCAGAATCCAATGCCCTACTAGATAAGGTGGATTTCAATCCACCTTACATGCGGCGCCCAAGGTGATTTCAAACCGTGGCCCGGGCACTGTCGTAATCTCGTCCAGCCCCATCGCGCGATAGGCGGCAGCGGCCCCCGGATTGACGGGTGACGTGCCTATCACCAGCCGGTGGGCACCCTTTGCTTCTGCATAGGTCCGACATGCCATAAGCAATGCCTTGCCGACCCCTTTGCCGCGCATCTGCTCTGCGACAAAGAGATGGGCAATGTCAAAAAGGTCTCCGTTATGCATTGGCCGCCAATGCCATTCCAGCACGGCGTAGCCTATGGCCCGACCATCTTGGCGGGCGATCAAACCGGTCAGCGGACCGCCGATGAACTTTGCCTGTGTATCTGCCAGGCCCATCTGGCAGGTATCACCATGAAAGGCGCAAAGCTTTTGGATCATCCGCAGCAGGTCCGGGATATCCTTTGGGGTGACTTGTGTGATGTCTGGCATCGTTTTTGTCCTTGCGATTGGCCCGCAAGGACGCCCAGCAAACAGATCACCCTTGCGGGCGGCTGTTGTTTCAAGATGTCATCAAAAAAGCCCAGCCGCCGCTATATGGCGCTGGTAAAATAGACCGCATGAGAAAGTGGCGTTCTGTGCATAGGGACGGTGATGCCATTGTGCCCCAGAGCTTGTCAAGAATTCCGGCTTGTGTGGTGTCATGATATCGGCAAATGTCGCCGCAGACGCGAAGGGAGAACGCAAATGCCACTTGAGATGAACCGCGAGGTCTTTATCACTTGCGCTGTAACGGGATCTGGCTCAACCCAGGATCGCAGCCCGCATGTGCCCCGCTCGCCCCAGCAAATCGCCGAAAGCGCAATTGATGCCGCCAAGGTTTAAGCGCCGCAGTTGTCCATTGTCACGTACGGGACCCCGAGACCGGCGTGCCATCGCGTGATTTGGCGCTCTATCGTGAAGTCACGGACCGCATTCGCGATGCGGATGTCGATGTCGTGTTGAACCTGACAGCGGGCATGGGGGGCGACATCGTGTTTGGCGGCACCGAAGTACCGCTGCCCACTGTTGCTGGTACCGATATGGTTGGCGCAACAGAACGTGTCGCCCATGTCGCCGCATGTCTGCCCGAGATTTGCACGCTCGATTGCGGTACAATGAATTTTGCCGAGGCCGACTACGTCATGACCAACACCCCCGGCATGCTGATCGCGATGGGGCAGATGATGACTGACCTAGGGGTCAAGCCGGAGATTGAAGCCTTCGACACTGGCCATTTGTGGTATGCAAAGCAGCTTGTGAAAGATGGCGTGCTCGACAGCCCGGCACTGGTACAGCTTTGCATGGGCGTCCCTTGGGGCGCGCCGGATGATCTCAATACCTTCATGGCGATGGTGAATAACGTGCCGGATGATTGGACATTCTCGGCCTTTGGGCTGGGGCGCAGTCAGATGCCCTATGTTGCAGCTTCGGTGCTGGCAGGTGGCAATGTGCGCGTGGGTCTGGAAGATAACCTGATGCTGGATCGCGGCGTTCTGGCGACCAATGCACAACTGGTTGAGCGGGCCGCAGGGATCGTGGAAAACCTTGGTGCGAGGGTTATCGGCCCCGCCGAGGTGCGCGCAAAGCTGGGTCTGACAAAACGCGCGCCGGTGTCCAAGTGAGGGCACTGGCACTGATCGTCTTGCTTGCGGGCTGTGCGGCGCAGGATAGCGGCGGCCTGTTTTCCGTGTACCGGGACACGGACGCGCCAATCGCTTCAAAGGCGGTATTCGCGCCGGAACGCTATCTGGGCGTTTGGCATGAGGTATCGCGCTATCCAGTGCCATTTCAGGCGGGCTGCGTCGGTGTAACTGCAGAGTACGGATTGCGCGACGATGGGTTACTTTCTGTTCTGAACATCTGTCGGGATACCGCCGGACGAGAGACCTCACGGATCGCGGGCACCGCAGAAATCGTCGGGCCCGGGCGGCTCAAGGTCAGGTTCCCGTCTGTCCCGTTCGTTGCCGCCGATTATTGGGTATTGTGGACGGACGAAGATTACCGCACAGCGGTTGTCGGGGCCCCAAATGGACGGTCGGGGTGGATATTGAACCGCACGCCTGACATTCGTGCCGACCGTCTGGAAGCGGCGCGTGATGTTTTGGAGTTCAATGGCTATGATCTTAGCCGACTTGAGGAGTTTTGACGATGAGACGTTTGATTTTGGGCAGTGTTGTAGCGCTGGCTGCTTGCGAAGGTGGCGGGATGAACGCCGGTGGTGGTATGCGTGAATTCATGGTGATCGGCGGGCGCATGTCCTTTGAATCTTGCCGCGCGCGCGGTGGTTTGATCATCCGCGACAGCAACACCGCGATGGTCGCCTGCGATCCGACGATCCGCCGCGAACCTGTTCCAGCGGATGAATTTGACCACCCTGACGACAAACCAGCAGGTTAAGAGATGGCCAAACAAACAGCGGCCATTATCGGCGGTGGCGTGATTGGCGGCGGCTGGGCCGCGCGGTTCTTGCTGATGGGGTGGGATGTGCGGGTTTTTGACCCCGATCCAGAAGCCGCCCGCAAAATCTCTGAAGTTCTCGACAATGCGCGGCGGTCTTTGCCGGGCTTGTCGGATGTGGCGCTGCCAGCAGAAGGCCAGCTGAGCTTTCACGATACAATGTCTGCTGCCGTGGCGGATGTCGCATGGATTCAGGAAAGTGTCCCGGAACGTCTGGAACTGAAAAGAAAGGTTTATCAGACGCTGCAGGAACACTGTCCGCATGATGCTGTGATCGGGTCGTCGACAAGCGGTTTCAAACCCTCTGAACTCCACGGCTGTGCGACCCGCCCCGCGCAAATCGTTGTGACCCATCCGTTCAACCCGGTCTATCTGCTGCCGCTGGTGGAGCTGGTGCCGAGTGCCAAAACCGCACCTGCAATTATTGCGCGCGCCAAGGACATTCTGACCAGCATCGGCATGCACCCATTGCATGTGCGTGCCGAGATTGACGCCCATATTGCCGACCGTTTTTTGAAGCGGTTTGGCGCGAAGCGCTTTGGCTGATCAAGGATGGCATTGCCACAACCGAGGAAATCGACAATGCGATCCGCTATGGCTTTGGCCTGCGCTGGGCGCAGATGGGCCTGTTTGAGACCTACCGTATCGCCGGTGGGGAAGCAGGAATGCGTCATTTTATCGAACAATTCGGGCCTTGTCTTGAATGGCCGTGGACCAAACTGATGGATGTGCCTGAATTGACAGATGAATTGATTGACGCCGTAGCGGATCAATCTGATGCGCAATCCGGCCATCATAGCATCCGCGAACTGGAGCGCGCGCGAGACGACAACCTGGTTTCCATTCTGCGCGGGCTGAAAGCGCAGGATTGGGGGGCAGGCAAACTGCTTAACCAACAGGATCGCCGGGTTGAAGGGGCGGTCGGGTTACCCGCTGATCTGGGCCGTCCGATTGTGACTGTCGAACGCGCGGTGCCGTTGGATTGGACTGACTACAATGGGCACATGAACGAGGCGCGATATCTGCAAGCCTTCGGGGATGCCACTGATCGCATGATGCTGCTGGTGGGGTGTGACGCGGAATACATCGCGACAGGTGGCAGCTATTTCACGGCCGAGACACATATCCGCCACTTGGATGAAGTGCATGCAGGCGCGGTGATCCGCGTGGAAACGCAGGTATTGAACGGCGCAGGCAAGAAGATGCATCTTTTTCATCGCATGTTTGCAGGTGATCGCGAACTGGCGACGGGTGAGCACATGCTGATCCATGTCAGCCTAGAAACCCGGCGGGCATCTGAGCCTGCGCCACATCTGGCCGCTACACTGGCAAAAGTCGCCGAAGCGCACAAAGCGCTGCCGAGGCCCGAGGGGGCTGGCAAAGCCGTGGGCGTGCGGGGCTAGCCAATCTTTGCGATAAGGTCGTCAAAGTAGGCACCGATCTCGCGCTGGCTGACGCTGGCCGCACGAACGAGTTCGTCGAAATGCGCAGTAATGGCGGCGACCCGTTCGGTATCGCGAAAGACCAGATAATTTTGGCCAATGTAAATCACAGCAAGGAGTGGGCCAAATACGGTAACCGGAGCCGAGTAAAGCTTGCGTTGATCAAAGAGGTGCAGCCGCAGCGCGGGTAAAGCTGCGCATGCAAGTCGCGGAATTTCGCAAGCTGGGGCCTGCGCAGGGCTGGTGACAGATCGCGGTAGTAGCCGTCGCCACGCGCAAAGCTTTCAACCTCGGACAGTGGAATCGCGATTTCATAGTCGGACCGCGCGCTGCGCATCCATTCCAACCGGTCGTTGCTGGCCCCCATCGCCTGTTCAATCGTCTTGCCCAGCGACGGCGCGTATTCCCATCGCAAGATATCATCAGTCTTGAGCATATCAGGGAGCCCCGCAGGCACATGGCGGATTTTGTAACCTTCCGCCTCTTGATGCCATGCAAAGATCTTTTCATCGACCAGCGCACGCGGGGCTTGGGTCATCGAAATGGCGCTGGCAACAAGGTCTTCTGCTTGCTCTGGCCGATCTGATAGCCCCAAAAGCCAGTCGGCGCTGACACCAAGCACGGCAGCACATGCCGCAACCAGTTGCCCATTGGGCAGCCGCGCGCCATCATCCTTGATCAGTTGCGACAGAGTAGAGCGGTCAACCCCAGCTTGGCGCGCCAATGCGCTTTGCGTGATGCCCGTCTGTGCCATGCCAGCCTGAAGGCGTTGGCGGAAGATGTTCGCACGTTCACGTTTGTCCATAATTATCAACATGGAATTATTTAATCACGGAACGATGGTTTTGTGAACTACTCTCCAAATGGCTGGATAGCCGTTTGTCATTTAGTTTCGCCTTCATGGGACAGAAGAAAAAAGGCGCACCTGCGCAAGTCGAGTGGCCAACAATTGTACTGATTGTCGCGTGTTATGCTGTGTGGGGGCTGTCCCTGTGGGTTTTGCCGCTTTGGGCTGGTATTGCGGTAGCTGCTTTGACGATCGCATTGCATGCATCTTTGCAGCATGAGGTGATACATGGTCATCCGTTCAGGTGGGCGTGGTTGAATGATCTGATCATCTGGCCGCCGTTAGTGCTGTTCATCCCATATGTGCGATACAAGGCGACCCACCTCGCGCATCATCATGATGAGGTGATTACCGATCCTTTTGATGATCCTGAAAGCAACTATCTGGATGCGGGCCTGTGGGAACAGTTGCCACGTCCGGTGCAGGTGATTTTACAGATGAACAATACCGTGGCCGGGCGGCTGACCCTGGGGCCGTTGATAGGGACGATTGCCTTTTTGGTTTGCGAGTGGCGCCAACGTGATCGCGACGTTTTGCGCGGTTGGTTGATCCATCTGCCAGCAGTTGTGGTGGTGCTGGCCGTTGTGGCTGCGTCGCAAATGCCTGTTTGGGCTTACATGATCGCTGCGTATGCCGGGATGTCGATCCTCAAGCTGCGCACATTCCTAGAACATCAAGCCCATGAACGGGCCAGTGGGCGCAGTGTGATTGTGGAGAAGGGGGGCATTTTCGCCTTTCTCTTTCTCAACAATAATCTGCATGTCGTGCACCACATGCACCCCCGTGTGGCGTGGTATGATCTGCCCACGCTCTATCAAGCTCGGAAAGATCACTACTTGCGGCGGAACGGCGGCTATTACTTTACCTCTTATCGCGAAGTGATTGGCCGATATCTTTGGAAAGCCAAAGACCCGGTCGCACACCCGCTCTGGCGGCGCTAGCCGATTGCAGGCATAGGGGGCGGATGGAACTCTGGATCCCCATCACCATCGGCGCGGCGACGGCGCAGACATTGCGGTTCATGCTGCAAAAACGGCTGACAGGGATGGCGCTGTCGAGCGCTGGGGCAACATTCGCGCGCTTCATCTATTCTTCGCCATTGGTTGCTGTGATTGCGATTGCTTATGCAATGACAACGGGGCAGGGCGCGCCGGATATTCCGGCAGAGTTTTGGCCCTATGCGTTTGCTTAGCGGTACCTCTCAGATATTGGCGACCGTCTGTGTTGTGGCTCTCTTCAGCCATCGGAATTTTGCGGTTGGGATCACGTTCAAGAAAACCGAAGTATTGCTAAGTGCGTTCTTTGGCTTCCTGATCTTGGGTGATACGTTCACCGCGCTGACCATCGTGGCGATGCTAATCGGGCTGGCGGGTGTGCTGTTGTTGTCTGATCCCCCCGGGGGTGTCGGCCCTTGGCGCCGGCGCATCTTTAACCGCGCAACGGCATTGGGTCTTGGCGCAGGAATTCTGTTTGGTATTTCGGGCAACGGCTATCGTGGGGCCTCCCTATCAATAGCCGAAGGCGATGTGTTTTACCGGGCGATTGTCACCTTGGCATTGGTCACAGCCTTCCAGACGCTGGCCATGGCGCTCTGGCTGGCGTGGCGCGAACGCGGTGAGATTGGCCGGGTGTTGGCATCATGGCGTGTGGCGGGGTTGGTCGGGATCACCAGCATGATCGGGTCGATTTGCTGGTTCACGGCGTTTACCTTGCAGAATGCAGCCTACGTGAATGCCGTTGGCCAGATTGAACTGCTGTTTTCTTTGATGATCGGGGCTTTTGTTTTTGGCGAAAAGGTTTCGTTGCGCGAATGGCAAGGGTTGGTGCTGCTGACGGTCAGCATCGTTATGCTCGTGCTGTTGCTTTAAAGCGGGCTGCGTCCGCCCAGGCGGCTGACCAAATGCGCCTCATCATCATTGCGAAAGAACGGCACGCTTGCCGGTGGACCGCCGCTTTTGATATGGCTGACCAACTCGGCCAAGACGATTTGGGTGATAAACGGCAGATCGAACTGGCGTGCGTCCACCAAAGGCACCCATTGCAGATGCGCTAGTTCATCTTCGGCATTCGAGAAGTCATCCGGGTCGGTCTGCAACTGATCGACACCGGTCAAAAAGAACCGCGCGTCAAAACGGCGCGGGCGACCGGCAGGCGTGACGGCTCGGAAGAAAAATTGCAATGCGGCGGCATTCGGCACATGTCCGGTTGCCGAAAACCCACGCCAGCCTTTTGGGGCATCATCCCACGTGTCGGGAGAACCAAGGATCTGACCGGTTTCTTCCCACAATTCCCGGATTGCAGCGGCCGCAAGTGCGGCAGGAGGCAGCGTACTTTCGCTGGCAAGGCGCCGTTCATCCAATGCACTTAAAGCAGTCGTAGGTACAATGGCGTCATTGGCATCGACGGCGCCGCCAGGGAACACAAACTTACCCGGCATGAAGGCAGCACTTGCGCCCCTTTGCCCCATCAGGACTGCGGGTTGTGTCGCCCGATCGCGTAGCACGATGATGGTGGATGCGTCTCTGATCGCGGATTTGTCGATGGCTCAGCCCTCAGCCGTTGTGGCCGAACCCATGCATGCGGCGTGCCCATTGGATGCCAACAATCATACCTTTCATGCGTGGCAAAAGATAAAGCGAGAGCACGACAGCGCCCACAGCCAAGGATGTGGCCATTACCCAGGGTTCCGGTCGGAGGTAAACCCACATGAAATGGATCACAAAGCCAATGATATGTGCGACCAGAAGAATTGTCAGATAGGCGGGGCCGTCATCAGCGCGATGATGGAACAGTTCTTCGTCACAATGCGGGCAATTGTCCGCGACCTTGAGGTATTTTGTGAAAAGGTCCCCTTCGCCACAGTTGGGGCACTTACAGCGCAAACCACGTAACAAGGCGGGCTTTGTTGGGCGGTCATCAATCTGAAAATCTGTATCTGACATGCGGCAACTCCATCGACTACGTTCCACATGACCTATTGCTATGCATTTGAAAAGGGCGCGCGGTAAATAGCGGCTATGCGTTTTTTTTAGCAACCTGCGACGGAAGCGGTCGGCACTTGCGTTGAAGGAGGGTCAGCAGCGCAGAAACGCTGCCGTGAACAAAGCAAAAGGAAACGAAAATGAAAACCAAGATTTTGATGGCAGCTCTTCTTTCAGGCCTCGTAATGACCGCTGGCGCCGTGCAAGCCCAACAAGAACGCGAGCGTCCGGACTTTGAAACGCTTGATCTGAACGGCGATGGTGCCTTGACTATGGAAGAAATGCAGGCCCGTGGCGAAGCGCGTTTTGCCGAGCAGGACGCAAATGGTGATGGCGCATTGTCGGCGGATGAGTTGTCGGCGCGGGCCGCAGATCGTGCGACGGCCATGATCGAACGTTTTGATGAAAATGGTGATGGTTTGTTGCAGTTGGACGAAATGCCAACACGCGAAGAGCGGCGCGCGGCACGTATGTTTGACCGGGTTGATGCTGATGATGACGGCACAATCTCTGCCGAAGAGTTCGAGCAGGCCCAAGAGCGAATGGGTGAGCGTCGTGATGGACGCCGTGGCGACGGCCACAAAGGCCGCGGCTAAATCCCGCCTTTGGCAGGGGGCGCCTCATCCCCCTGCCAATTGCCTCTTGGGTTCGAATTGACTAGCAAACAAATAGATGAACGCATCGCCAGATCCTTTTGCGGGCGCACCCGATGAGGCGCTTTTGGTTGCATACGCCAATGGCGATGGGCAGGCCGCGCGGTTTTTGACGGCACGTCTTTTACCGCGGGTTCTGGCGCAGGCGACGCGGATGCTGGGCACCCAAACTGAGGCCGAGGATGTCGCACAAGACGCTATGATGCGGTTGTGGAAAATCGCACCCGATTGGCGGCAGGGCGAGGCGCAGGTTAGCACATGGCTTTATCGTGTTGTGGCGAATCTATGTACTGACCGGTTGCGCAAAAGGCGCAGCGTTTCGCTGGATCAGGTGGCAGAGCCGTTGGATGCCGCGCCTAGTGTGACAGCACAGATGCAAACACAGGCGCGCATGTCGGCCTTGTCGGACGCATTGGCGCAACTGCCCGAAAGGCAAGCGCAAGCCGTGTCGCTCAGGCATCTGGAGGGGTTGGCGAACCCAGAGATTGCGCAAATCATGGACATCAGCGTGCGGTCCGTGGAAAGTCTGACAGCACGCGGAAAACGGGCTCTTGCCGATATCATGGCTGGGCGGAAGGCAGAACTGGGGTATAACGATGACGAACCCGAATGATGATATGCTAGACGATCTTTTCGCGCAGGCCCGCAGGGCCACACCAGTGCCAGGTGATGATCTGATGACCCGTGTGCTGGCTGATGCGGATGCCGCGCAGCCCGTTTCCAGCGCGCAAGCCCTAAAGGTCGGTTTGTGGGCGCGCTTGCTGGATGGGATTGGCGGCTGGCCCGCTGTTGGTGGTTTGGCGGCTGCGACCGTTGCGGGCATCTGGGTTGGTGTCGCCCCGCCTTCCTCGGTCGAGGATATGACGGCTGACCTGATCGGCGACCAGGTTAGCGTCAGCCTGTTCCAGACTGATCTGTTGCTTGACGAAGGAGCGTTTTCCGATGGCTAAAGACAAATTGCCAACTGCGCGCCCGGGCCGCCTGTGGCGGATTGTGCTGGTACTGTCGCTTGCGCTCAATCTGGCTGTGGTCGGTATTGTTGCAGGTGCCATTGCGTCGGGGCGGGTGGGTGATGGGCCGCCGCGCAGTTTTGATCTTGGCGTCGGCCCAATTGCCCGCGCGCTTGAGCCAGATGAGCGGCGCGCCGTTGGGCGTAGCTTGCGACAGGACCGGAGTTTGCGCAGCCTCGATTTCCGCGGGCGGGTGAATGATATGGTCACCACGTTGCGCGCAGAACCGTTTGACGCGGATGCATTGCGTGCCCTGATGACGGAACAGGCGGCGGGCCTTTCAGATATTCAGGCTAAGGCGCAGGAAGCAACACTGGCGCAAATTATCGCGATGACACCCGAACGCAGGCGTGCCTTTGCGGATCAGGTCGCTGACGAATTGTCGCGGGACAAACCGCAACGCCGACACAATTCAGGCGGCTGATTTGCTCATCGCGACCTGATCCCGTCCAGCGGATTTTGCGGCATAAAGCGCCTGATCGGCTTGCGCGCAGATTTTGTTGATCGCAGCGGTTTCGGGGCGGATTTGGCCGCTGACAGCCACCCCAATGGAAACAGTGACCTTGATGGCGGGGCTAGCATCGCCCAAATCGAACGGCATGGTGTTCACCAACGCGCGCAAGCGATCCGCGGCCAGACGTGCATCTTTGACCGATGTACCGGGCATGGCGACCAGAAACTCTTCGCCTCCCATACGGGCCACCAGATCAATGGCGCGCAGGTTCTTGCGCAGGCGATCAGCCAATTCCACGAGCACCCGGTCGCCAGCGGCATGGCCGTGCGTGTCGTTTACGGACTTAAAGTGATCGATATCGATCATCATCACCGCCAGTTCCCGCTCCGATTTGCGCGATTGTTCGGCCAGCCGCGCCAGATGGGGCTCAACATATCGGCGATTGAACAGGCCCGTCAGCGGGTCCGTGACAGCCGCGTTCAGCCCATTGCGTAACGTATCACGCAGTTTGTCTTGCTTGTGTTTGCGGCCAATCAGGCGTTTTGCGCGCAGGGCGATTTCTGTTGTGCCTGCGGTACTTGGCACAACATCATCTGCACCCAGATCAAGAAACATTGCCGCAACTTCTGGCGTGTTCGCAGGCACGATAACGAGCTGCATGGCCAGCCGTGTCTGCGCGCGCGCGCGTAGGTCAGAGACCAGCCCAAAAAGCTTGCCTTGCACGGTTTCAGCATTGCTTGCGTCAATGACAAAGAGATCACGTATGCCCTGTGCATCTTCGGCCTGGAGTACATCGCTGGGGTGCAGACCATGCACAGCGCCGGGCAGTGACTTTTGCAATGCGACAGCAAGCTGCTCGCCGCTGGGCCCGTGCGCCGCCAGTACGGCAATGTTTGCGATGCCCTCGAAAGCTGTCTTTGGCTCTTCGAAACCGAGCGCGCGGCTTGTCCCTTCACGCAGTTGGAGTTCTTCGCTCGTGCTATGAACCCGCAACATGCTGCGAATACGGGCAAGCAATAAAGCGTCATTCACAGGATAGGGCAGAACGTCGTCTGCGCCAGCATCAAGAGCGGCGAAGCGTGCGCGGGACGTATCTGCCACGCCCACAGCGACGATCGAGATCGACGCAGTCTCAGGCGTGCGGCGCAAGTCGTGGCACAGGCTGCGTTGATCTTCGACAGCGTCAAAGAGATTCAACAAGATCAGGTCTGGCCGGTTTTCAGAAATGATCTTCATCGCCTCGGCCTTGCTGGCGCAAGCATCGACGGCGAATTGGGCGGCCAACATTTTTACTTTCAACACGATCCGATTTGTCGCAACAGTGTCTATAATCAGTATCCGCCCTGGCATTTCTTGCACCCATGTCTGAGCCATTGGCTCGTTTTTCTGCAAGCAACCTCAAGGATAATGGTTAAGAAACAGTTTCTGTCGTCGTAAGGAAGATGAATGCAACAAGAACAGGCCGAGGTCATTGCGCTTCAGGGACTGGCGTGGCTGGCCGCAAATGATGAGTTGTGTCCTATTTTCCTGGGTGCCTCTGGCGGGTCGGTTGATGACCTGCGTGCGCGTGCGACGGATGCTGCCTTTCAGGCTGCGGTGCTTGAGTTCATCACGATGGACGATGCTTGGGTCGTTGCGTTTTGTGACACGGTCGGTCTGGCCTATGACCAACCGCTGCTTGCACGCTATGCCTTGCCGGGCGCGGAAACCGTGCATTGGACCTAGAGGTCGATTTTGATCTTGCCACCCGGCGCTGCGGCGCGGCTTTGGCAGAGGATAATTTCGGTCTCGCGTTGCGCCTTTGAGAGCACGAAATCGCGATGCTCGACAGCCCCTTCCTGCAAGCCACATTTGCAGACACCGCAAAGACCGTCCGCACATTTCACATCGACATGAATGCCCGCAGCGTTCAGGGCATCAGTGGCCGTTTCATCAGCTGAAACCGCAATTTCGCGTCCATCATTCAAGATCAAAGTGAAGGGGTGGTTTTCATACTCTGGCTGATCCGGCACGGCGAAATATTCTAGGTGCCGCGCGTCTTCGGGGAAACCATTTGCCTCTGCGGCACCCATCACCGCGGCCATATAGGCGTCCGGTCCGCAGGTGTAGATATGTGCACCAGCCTCGTACCGGGTCAGTGCCGCAAGGTCGGCGCGGGCACCTTCCTCGGAGACATACAAATGCACTTTGTCCGCCCAAGGCATCTGTGCCAGATCGTCCAGGAACCCCGCATCAGACCTCCGACGCATGCTGTAATGCAGGGCGAAATTGGCCCCGAGTGCATTAAGCCGGTGTGCCATGGCGATCATGGGTGTGATCCCGATCCCGCCACCCATCAGCAGTGTCTTGCTGGTATTCTCAACTAGCGGAAAATGATTGATCGGAGGAGAGATAAAGACGCGCCTGCCTTCTTCAAAGATCCGGTGCATCAGCTTTGAACCTCCACGCCCGTCGTCTTCGCGCAGTACGGCAATCTGATACTTGCTTCGGTCGGCGGGATCACCGCTGAGCGAGTATTGGCGGAAGAACTCAGGTGCGACGACCACATCAATATGTGCGCCAGCGGAGGCCGGGGGAGATCGCTGCCATCCGGCATTGAAAACTCGTACTTCGTGACCGCGTCGGTCATCTTTTCGGCTTTGCTGATGATGACGAGGATCACGGGCGCATCGCCCTGATTTGGCATGTAGACATGCTCGGGCGGCTGGCCTGCTTTGCGTCGCTTGCGGTGCTCATCAGCCGGGATCATCGCCGCATAGGCCGCAATGCCTGCCTCGCGATCCATTGGTGCGGGCCATGGGTAGGGCGGTGGCGCAAGGGGTGCGGGGTAGACCGCAAGCGTTTGATCTGCGAACGTCAAATCAAGGTCCGTCTGCAAGTCGCGCGCATTCACCGGGTGGCGCGAGGGGCGGTAGGCGCCATCGTCCTCCATCTCCAAATCCCACCACCATTTCTTGACTGGGTTGATTGATCCCTTGCCCAGCCTGTCGTCCAGCGCAGCCAGTGATTTGGCGGCCTGCGGCACCGTCATCGCAAGTTTGCGGAAAGGCGCCTCTGAAAACAGCCCTTCAAGGTTCCACGGGCAGGTTTTCATGCAGCGCCCACACATCGCACCATTCTTCTGGCTGACGCGGTAGGTGGTGCATTTCTGGCTGTCGGATTTCCAGATCTCATAGCCGTTGAACATCAGTTTCGGCCCGGCGGTGATCGCACCCGACGGGCATTCACGCGCGCATTTGTTGCAGGCATCGCAGAACTTTTGCAGGCCAAAGTCGATAGGCCTGTCGTGGGTCATCGGCATATTGGTGGTGACAACGCCCGACTTCAGGCGGGGCCCAAGGAACGGGTTGAGGATGACCTCGCCAATACGGCTGACCTCGCCCAGCCCCGACAGCAGTAAGAGGGGCGGATGCAGCACCTCTTCATCCATCACCGAATGCACGCGGGCGGTGTAGCCAAGGTTGCGCAGGTGCTGAGCCAGAACCCCGCCCAGAAGCGAAAACCGCAGATAGGCGCGCATGGACTGGGCGCAGGCGATCCAGTCATCGCCCGACGCGCCTTCCATCGTCTCGTGCCCCTGATCGATGATCATCGAAATGGCGTTGTCGTGGTAAGGCGTGATCGGTGCGCCGGTGGTGTCATGGCTGTAGTAGGTCCAGTCAGGGCAGGCCGAGAGGCCGACAGCATCGACACCGAGGAAATAAAGTGCTGCCTTGATATTGGCGGCGTTATTTTCAGGAGTATCTGCGACGGGTTCACCTACCGCATCACCATCCTGCAAGAGAACGAAGGCTCCAAGTGAGGGTCGAAAGGCAAAGGCAGCCGCTGATTTGCGCACGTAGTTGCCGTTTTTTGTTGCCTCTTGGACGTGCTTGCCCATGTCGCCAAACAGGCCACGCACGAACATATTGGCGCGTTTCGGCACGCGCGCCACATTGGGACGGTCGATATAGGTTGTGGGCTCATCAACACACTTGAGCGTTTCAAATGGATGGGGCCCAAGAGTAAAATCACGTTTGGCAAACGGATCGCGTGTGCGTGCGGATTTCGCGTGATCGCCAAGCCCGGTACGATAACTGCTTGGTGGCTTCTGCCCCGGCGCAATCGGTTGGTCCGGTGCCATCTCTAGCGTGGTTGTCACGGCGGCAAGCCCATAGTGGTCGCCTGTGAAAGGATTGCTCAACGTGCCGTCTTCTAACGCGACAAGGCCCGATAGGGCCGCAAGAGCGCCCAAATGAACATCTGACGCGGCCATCGAGTGCGCGCGCGCATCGTAGCCCAATGTGCGGATGTAGCTGGCCAAGGTGACGGCTGTTTCCATCCCGCGCAAACAGGCACGCTGGGGCAGGGCGTCCTTGATCCAGTCGGCCCCCTGCTCGCCTTGTTTTGGCGCGCGGGGGTGATCGTAAAGAAACAACAGCGCATGGGTATGATGGCGGCAATCAACCGGTGGCAGCGCCATGCTTTCGCGCAGGCCTGCCATGATCACATCAATCCCAGCAGCCAGCGATTTGGGTTGGGTCATACGCAGTTTGTCGGCCAACCGGTCAACATCAGGGTTCGTAATGGGTGTGTGCAGCCAAGCAGCGTCCGGCACCTCGCAAACACCAACCATGCTCGCGTCACAGTAGTATCCAAAGGCCTTGAGATGATTGGCCCGCTCGGTCAGATCAGCGGGTATCTCGGCGATCTCGCGCTTGATCATCCCGTCACGGGTCGCATCCAGCATCGCCTGGTAATCCTGCATCGCATTCACGATGCTATGGGGGTCTTTTGGTCTGCGAAAAGACAGCCCCGTCATCGGCGGCAAAGCGGACAAATCCACCGTTTGTGTTCGGCGCAGGCTCTCTAGTGGAAAAGGGCCAAGGTGCATCGGGCGGGCGGCATAAGAGCGGAGTTTCAACATGTTGATTGACACCGTCTTGCGCGCAGGGTCGGGTGTCAATGCACGAACAACGGAGCATTCCATGATCAAGGGTATCATTTTCGACAAGGACGGCACCTTGTTTGATTTCAACGCCACATGGGGGGCCTGGACGCGCGGGATGTTGGCGGCAGAAACTGGGGGCGACCCGGTGTTGTTTGCGCGTCTGGCTGATGCTTTGGGCTACGACGTCGAAACAGCCACGTTCCGCCCGGAGAGCATGGTGATTGCATCGACGGCGGGCGAGTTGGCGGACAAGATCCGTACCGTTTTGCCTGATCTGGAAACGGATGCTCTGCTGGCGCGCATGAATGCAGCCGCCGCCGCAGTGACCCAGATCGAAGCTGTGCCCTTGCAAAGTTATTTCACGCAACTGCGGGGACTGGGCTTGTCACTTGGCATTGCAACCAACGACGCTGAGGCCCCGGCGCGCGCACATTTGGGCCGTGCGGGTATCATTGATCAGTTTGATTTCATCGCAGGCTATGACAGCGGGCATGGTGGTAAACCTGCGCCGGGGCAGTTGCATGCCTTTTGTGCGCAAACCGGATTGGATGTGGCGCATTGCCTGATGGTGGGCGACAGTACACATGACCTGCATGCCGGGCAGGCGGCAGGCATGCGGACAATTGGTGTGCTGACAGGCCCCGCGCCGCACGAAGAACTTGCGCCTTTTGCAGATGCTGTCTTGCCTGACATCGGCGGTATCCCTGACTGGCTGAAATCAGAAAACCTGCTTGCGCTCTGAATCCGACATCATTTGTCGGTTTCCCGTCATCGCTGTCCGCTGCCCTTTGCGATGCTGGCCCTTAAGTAGTGAGGGGTCGACGGATGGCAGACACAAGTAAACCAAGGCGGCGCGGCGGCGGGCGCGCTGGGGCTGCAAACCGGCGCGGGTCCGCCACCATTGAGCAGATGCCCTGGCGTCTTCCGGTCAATACGGACCACCCGACAGAACCGCTTGATACCGATGGTGTACAGGCCATTCACAATGGGGCGATGCGCATTCTGGAAGATATCGGAATCGAGTTCCTGAACGAAGAGGCGTTGGCGCTGTTCAAACAGGCGGGTTGTACCGTCGATGGGACCAACGTGCGTATGGGCCGCGATTGGGTGATGGAGATGCTGGGGCATGCCCCGGCCCAATTTGATATCACGCCCCGCAACCCCGACAAAAAGATCACGATAGGTGGCAAGCACATCCTTTTTGGCAATGTGTCCTCGCCACCCAATTACTTTGATCTTGAGATCGGCAAGAAAGTCTCGGGCAGCCGCGCACAATGCGCCAATCTGTTGCGCCTGACACAATACTTCAACTGCATCCACTTTGCGGGCGGCTATCCCGTGGAACCCGTCGATGTGCACGCCTCGGTCCGCCATCTCGATGTGGTCTATGACAAAATGACCCTGACCGACAAAGTCGCGCACGCTTACTCGCTGGGTAAAGAACGCGTCGAAGACGTGATGGAGATGGTCAAGATCGCGGGCAGCCTGAGCGAAGAAGAGTTCGTGTCCAAACCGCATATGTACACCAACATCAATTCAACCTCGCCGCTGAAACATGACGTGCCGATGATTGACGGTTGCCTGCGTTGTGTGCGGCGCGGACAGGCGGTTGTCGTCACGCCCTTTACGCTGGCCGGGGCGATGGCCCCTGTGACAATGACCGGCGCCGTCACGCTGTCGATTGCCGAGGCGATCAGCGCGATTGCGCTGTTTCAATATGTGCGTCCCGGCGCGGCCTGCGTGATTGGCACATTCACCAGCAATGTCGATATGAAATCCGGGGCCCCCGCCTTCGGCACACCCGAATACATGCGCGCCACGCAAATCACCGGACAGATGGCCCGGTTCTATGGGCTGCCCATGCGGGCCTCGGGTGTCTGTGCGGCGAATGTGCCCGATGGGCAAGCGATGTGGGAGACGTCGAATTCGCTTTGGTCCGCGGTGCAGTCAGGGACAAATGTGGTTTATCATGCCGCCGGTTGGCTGGAAGGCGGCTTGGTTGCCTCACCAGAGAAATTCGTCATGGATTGTGAAGTCATTCAGATGATTCAGCGCTACATGGAGCCGCAGATTGTGGCGACCACCCCGGACGACATTGCGATTGATGCGATCAAAGAGGTCGGGCCGAACGGCCACTTCTTTGGCATCGAACACACCCAAGAACGCTATGAAGAGGCGTTTTATCAACCCTTCGTCTCGGATTGGCGCAATTTTGAGGCGTGGGAAGCCGCAGGTGGTATCTGGACTGCGGAACGGGCGCATCGGACCTTCAAAGATATCATTGCGCAGTTTGAAGAACCGCCGATGGATGACGCGGTGAAAGAGGAACTGACGGCCTTTGTCGACCGACGCAAGGCGGAAGGTGGGGCACCGACGGATTTCTAAGGTCAGGTGGATCATCCCACATTTTGTGTGTTCTGCTTGTCGATTATCCACGTTACAAGAACAGTTTTCGCCTTCTGGGGTGGTTCGTCGCAAATTGATAGAACTCGGCATGTAATTGCCGCCGCGCTGCCCCCGGGTTGCCATAGCGTTGCCCTGATCATTTGCGAACCCTAGGTTGAACTTACTCACGACGGGACAGATCAATGAATCGCTTTGCAAGCTTGGTGGCCGTGATGGCCCTTTCCTTTGTTGGCACAACTGCGGCTGCCGCTAACTGTGTGGCACCGGCAAACGTCAATCAGCTCGCGACCGAAATCGCGGCCGGTTTGAACCAAAGCCGCCGCGCCAATGGCGAAGCGCCCCTGCGTTTCAACCGCAAGCTGGGGCAGGCCGCGATGGTTCACGCTTGTGACATGGGGTTGAACGATTTTTTTGATCACCGAGGAACAGATGGCTCGCGCCCCCAGACACGTGTCCAGCAGGCCGGATACAATGATTGCATCGTGGCCGAAAATCTGGCCTGGGGCTATCCGCGTTCTGAGCAGATCGTGAACGGCTGGCTGAATTCACCCGGTCACCGTCGCAACATGCTGCACCCACGTATTGAAGAATTCGGCATCGGCATCAGCCAAACCGCGAAAGGCCCTTACTGGGTCTTGGTTGTGGGCAAGCAGTGCTAGTGCGTTCAACCTAGCCTAAACGTCCATCCAAATGGTCACCGGTCCATCGTTTGTCAGGTTGACAGCCATGTCAGCGCCAAATGATCCGGTGGCCGTTTGGATGCCGAGCGCTGAAACATCCGCGATGAACTGTTCATAGAGCGCCCGACCAATATCCGGCTTGGCCGCTGCTGAAAACCCGGGGCGATTGCCACGTGACGTATCGGCAGCCAGTGTGAATTGGCTCACAATCAGGGCTGCGCCGCCGACGTCCACAAGTGACTTGTTCATTTTGCCTGCGTCGTCTGTAAAGATGCGCAGCTTGCTGATTTTGGCGGCTAGAGCTTTAGATTTCGCAGCATCGTCGCCCTCCATCGCACAGACTAGGATCAACAAGCCTCTGCCGACCTCCCCGAGCAGCTGACCATCGACCCGAACCGACGCCTCGGTCACGCGTTGGACAAGCGCCCTCACAGCTCGGAACTCCAGGGTGGGTTAGCCCCTGCACGGCTGACCGTGATCGCAGCGGCCTTGGCGCCAAAGGTTGCAGCAGCGCGCAAATCAGCCTCAGATGCGTGGCCAATACCGTCTTTGGTCAAATGCCCGCTCTTGTGTAGTTGGGCCATGAAACCGGCGCTAAAGGTGTCGCCCGCTCCAACGGTATCGACAACCTGCACCTTCTCGGCTGGCACGTCATAGGTGCCATTGGCCGTCACAATACTGACGCCATCACGACCACGCGTTAGTAGAACAACCCGCGCGCCAGTATTGGCCAGCAACGCGTTCGCATCCGTATCGCCAACAATCCATTCCAGGTCTTCGTCTGAGGTTTTGATAATGTCGGCTACGCCCATCATGCGGGTCAGACGCGCACGATATGCGGCTTCATCTGTAATGAAAGATGGGCGGATATTGGGGTCAATCATGGTCAGTCGCCGCGATGCATTGCGCAGCATCATGGTCTCATAGGCGGCACCACATGGTTCGACGACAAGGCTGATGCCGCCAAAGAACAGTGCATTGGCGTTCGTCTGTGGCAGATCATCGGCAGACAGCATGCGGCCTGCGGTGTTTTCGTCATAAAAGGCGTAAGATGCATGGCCATTCGTCAAGGTTACAAAAGCGAGTGTCGTTGGGCGGTCTGAGATTGCAGCAGGGCTGCTATCAACCTGCGATGCGGACAACTGGCCACGCAAAACGTCGCCGAATAGATCCGACGACAGGCCCGAGAAAAACTGCACCGGCGCACCCAGCCGTCCCAAGGCAACGGCCGTGTTAAACACTGACCCGCTTAAGCATGTGGCGCAAAGGCGCTTTCACCAGCCGCCGTTTGACGCGGCAACATATCAATCAGGGCTTCACCACAGCACAGGATCATTGGGGCACCTTCCAGTTTTTTATTGACTGTTAGCGATAACAAATCCGACGCCAAGCGCAAGGATTAGTCCAAGTGTCACTGCAAACGCGATTTTCCATGCGGAATAGGGACGCTCACCCTGCACCCGGCCCGTGCGTCCGTTCACAACAAAACGGTAGGTCTGCCCACGATACTTATAGGCGGCCAACCAGACGGGCAGCAGCACATGCTTAAATGTGACGTCCTGCACATCGGTATCCACTGAATGCACCCGCTGTGCATCGCCGCCGATGTCGTATTTTACATCGCGATGGATCATCCGGTCCATATAGGCGCGGGCTTCGGTAAAACCATCCGCCAGTTCGATCTGATAGCCTTCCGCCCGAAACCCGGCAAGGTATTCGGGGTTGTAAGGTTCCAGCGCGGAGAGGTCCCACGGCTCTAGGCCATCAGTGTATGTCTTGGGCAGTGAGCGTGAAGCGAGCACCAGAACATCGTCAAAGAACCGTGCCACCCGACCAGACGCGGGCCGCCAGCGGGTCTTGCGCACACGCACATTCTGGCGCTTGCCGTCACGCACGACCGTTTTGGTGACATAATAATGTGTGCCGCGCTGGCCCGTGTAATGGCTTTTGGTGTCCGCATCAAAGGTCCAATATGGCACATAGATACCATTCATCTTGCGCCCTTTGCGGGCGTAGTCGTTCAACCCGTTGGGGGCGAACCACAGACTGCCAAGCCATTCGGCCATCGCATCATGGGCCTGTCCTTCTTCCAGCCCAAAGGGCAACAATCCGCGCGGTTTAATATGGCGGTGCGTCCCGGTGTCTGTGACAACGGGGGTGGCGCAGAACGGGCATTCGGCGGCATGGATGTCCGGATCAAACTCGGTTTGTGCGCCGCAGTTGGGGCAGGCGTTCACACGTGTTTCTTCAATATCGGCCTCGGCAAGCCGGTTTTGGACTGCGCGTTGAAAGTCCAGCTCGACAATGCTGCCTGCCCAGGGGCCCGCACTCTCAATTGCCTGCACATTGCCGCAGTGATCGCAGGTCAGCTGATGATCACCGGGATCAAACCGCAGGTCTGACCCGCAGGCATCGCAGGGAAAGCGGTGTTCGTTCTCTGGTGTCTGTCCGTCAGCCATGCTCAAAGTATCTTATGCAGAAAGCGCGGCGTCATCACCCGCAAAGCCCCGTCAAACAGTACATTGTGCCGCCAGAAATGAAACAGCCCATGCATCGTGCCAACCGCCAGCAACACCAGAAGGGCCACCCATCCGGTATCGTGTGGCATCCAGCCGATAAGCGCCGCTGCATTTAGTGCCACAGTCATTGCCAGCATCGCATACATGCCCCGATGCATCCAAGGATAGGCGGTGCGCAGCGTGCCCGTCAGCTTCGGACCCGGTTTGCCCATCATGCCGCGGGTGAGTGCCATCCCGATCCATACCGCGCCGCCCACTACAAAGGTCCAGCGGACCCAAGCCGCAGACGTGCCGCCCTTGACCATGATCAGCACCAGCATCAGCGTTGACCAATGCAGCAGTATTGTAAGCCGCCGTCGCGTCATGCGCCGGGCGGTGGTGGTGGCATGATCGTAAACAGCTGGGCCAGCTCCATCACCTCACCCGCCGCCATCCAGCCGTCCTGACCTTGGGTCCAGACCATGCTGTCACGATCCAGTTTACCATCGGTTACCATTCGGCCCATAGCAGCCTTGGAAAACGGGCCGGTGACGTCGCCGCCTCTGGCGACATGCCAGACATGCTCAACAGGCGGGGGTGGTGGGGGAGGTGCCGCAGCTGGTTGTTGCTGCCCCCAAGGACCGGGGTTCATCATCATGTTGCCCATCGCCATGCCCATGCCTGCACCCAGACCGGCAGCCATGCCACCACCCGCAGGGTTATCGGCGGCAGAGGTCATCGCTTCGGCTGCGGAGTATTGCGTGAACTTGCCCAAGTCCCCGGCGAGGCCCATGGACGTGCGTTTGTCCAGCGCCTCTTCCACCGCAGGTGGCAGGCTGATGTTTTCGATGTAAAGCTCGGGGATCGTCAGTCCGTATTGCTTCATGGTGGGATCAATCGCGGAGGCAATCAGTTTGCCCAGATCAGCCGTATTCGCCGCCATATCCAGCACCGGAATGCCGGATTGCGCGATCACACGGCTAAACTCTTGCACAATGATGTTGCGGATTTGATAGCTGATTTCATCCATGGTGAATTCGCCATCGGTGCCGACGATCTCGCGCAGGAAAACGGCAGGGTCCGCGACCTTGACCGTATAGGTGCCAAAGGCCCGCAAGCGGGTGGGCCCGAACTCTGGATCGCGCACCATGATGGGGTTCTTCGTCCCCCATTTGAGGTTCGAGAAACGCGTCGTGTTGACGTAGTAAACCTCTGATTTGAAAGGACTTTTGAAACCATGATCCCAATGTTGCAGGGTTGTCATGATCGGCATGTTGTTGGTTTCCAACATGTACAGACCGGGGGTGAACACATCCGCCAGCTGGCCCTCGTGTACAAACACTGCCGCCTGACCTTCACGCACGGTCAGCTTTGCGCCGTACTTGATCTCATGGCCTTCGCGTTCAAACCGCCAGACCATCGTGTCGCGGGTCTTGTCGGTCCAATGGATGACGTCGATGAATTCACCGGTCAGAAAATCGAAAATGCCCATGATATGGCCTCCGTGGTTCAGTCAGTATGGATGCGAGGGGCATCCGGTTAGCTTTGTCCTGGCGTCAGGTAGTCACGTGCGATTTGGCGCGCAATCGGGGCGGCCACAGCCGGGTCCATGCCGGTTTGCAGGCGCGGGTCGTAAAGCATGCGCAGCAGCAACTCATCATGCCCCGTCAGCAGCGCGAATTCTTCGTCATCGTTGAAGATCGATGGGCGCGCGCCGGGGCTGTCGTTGGCAAGCCCCATGCCTTGGGCCAGTTCTTCGTGAATGCAGGCGCTGCGCATCAGGTTGGGATGTTCCGCGCGGATCATCGCAACGGCTTTGGTGTAGCTCGATTGCCCGGGCGCGAAGGTGCCGATGACAACGCAAAGCTGGTCGCGCGGCAGGTTCACAAAGGTGCGCACCGTTGCGTCCGAAATACTCGGGATGATTTCGCGCAGGCGCGGGCCGTAAGCGCGCCGGTCGTCTTCACCAAGGAACAGAACACGGAAGTTCGGGTTACGGTCTGTAATCCGGATCGGCACGCCCGAGGCGCGCGACAGCCTTGCAGCGTAAGCGCTGACGCTCGCCAAATCCAGATCGCGCTGGGCGAGGGGCACTGTATCGCCAAACTCGACCGACATGCGGATCGGTCCGGTCCAGCGGCGTAGTTTGGAGATTGTGGCCTGCGGGCGCTGAAAGTCACTGTCATCCCGGTACTCGTTGAATAATGCAATGCGTACAAAGTTCCGGGCAAGCTGGGTGTCAGTGAAAGGTGTATCAGGCCCGCCACCGTCACCGCGTAACAAACCTTGGCTCAGAAGGTCATTTTGCAGGCGCGTATAATAGGTCGTCAGATCTCGGCTGGCCTGACTAGGGGGCGTAACAACCGAGCTTAGCAGGCGGCTGCGGTTCTATAGTCGGCGGAGTCGTGGGGGGTGCAACAGGGGGCATCAGCAAATCACAGCCCATCAGCGCCGTCGCAAGGACGAGCATCAGGACGCGTTTTGTGTTGCCCCCAATCTCCATGTCTTATTCAGCACCAGCCGCCGTGCCGATGGTATCGCCAGTGCCCGTGCCGCGTGCCTTGGCGGCAGCAAGCGTCTCTTTCAACTCCTGCTCCATCTTCTGCAACTCGGTCTCAGCCTCGGCCCGCTTACGCTTGCCTTCATCGGCAATCTCAAGGCTTTCGTTGATCGTGGCGATCAGGTTGGCGTTCGCCTCTTTCACGGCGTTGATATCAAACACACCGCGTTCCATTTCCTCGCGGATGGTCTTGTTGGCAGAGCGCAGGTTTTCGGCGTTGGCTTTCAGCAACTCGTTGGTCAGGTCGTTGGCATCGCGTACAGCCTCTGCCGCTTCGGATGACCGTTGTATCGTTACGGCCTGCGCCAGTTGGGTTTCCCACAGCGGAACTGTGTTGACCAACGTTGAATTGATCTTTGTGACCAGTGACTTGTCGTTTTCCTGCACCAGACGGATTGACGGCAGCGATTGCATCGTCACCTGACGGGTTAGTTTCAGATCATGGACACGACGTTCCAGATCATCGCGGGCCGAGCGCAGATCGCGCAGTTCCTGCGCCTTCATCACGGCCTGATCTTCTGCGGCGGCCTGCACTTCGGCCTCTTTGGCGGGGATTGTTGTGGCGTCCAGATCAGCAATCTTGGCTTCACCGGCCGCAATGTAGAGGCCCAATTCGTCGTAGAATTGCAGCGTCTTATCATACAGCACATCAAGGCTTTCGATGTCCTTCAGCAACACATGTTCATGCTTCAGCAGATCGTCGGTGATGTGGTCAATCTGGCCTTGCACCTCTTCAAAACGTGCCGCGAATTTCGCCATCGGTGCAGCGCGGCCCAGCAGTCTTTCCCACCAGCTGCGTTCGCGGCGCACGTCCAATTCAGAGATCGAGAAACCGCGGATCGTGGTCACGATATTGCGCAGGCTGTCCCCCGCAGGGCCAACATCCTTGTTGCGTACACCTGCCAGCATGGACTGGCTGATTTCCTGCAATTCTGCTTGGGCTGAAGAGCCGAAAGATACGATAGAATTTGTGTCTTCGATGTTGATCTCAGCCACGCGTTTTTCGATCTCGGCGCTGGTCGGTGGATCAGCGACCTCTAGCGTGACCAGTTCCCCTTTGGGTTCCGGCAGCACAACTGCGGTGACTTTTTCGACTTCGGCAAGTGCTGCTTCGGCCTTCTGGCGGACAGTCTCTGACATTAATCGTTCCCTTTCGTTTTCAAGCTCACACCCTCGCGTTGGAGGCGGTCGCGGAGCACTTTGATTTCAATATCCACATCGCTGCGATCATCGAGCAGCATTTTGTCGGTGCGGGCGGCAAAGTTCTGTTCCAGATCGTCCAAAAGCGCCTCGTAATCCGCACGCACATCGGTGTCTTTCTTGCGCGTGTAGAGGTCGACAAACTTGATCGTCGCATCACGCGCGCCCATCAGGTAGACGCTCAGGAACTTCCGAGCGCCGCTCAGATCACGTGGGTCTTCCTCGACCGTCCGGATCATGCGGCGGGCGATGATCTGGAAATCCTCAATCCGCTCGGTCAGGCGGCGATCTGACACTGCTTCAATCTGGGATTTCATGACATCCAGATAAGCCTCTGCCTCGTCCACCACACGGGCGACGCGGTCCTGTTGAAAGGTATCGACACCTTCCATGCGTTTGTCGGACATTGGATCAATGCCGAAGGTTGCGGTGTGCAGGCCAGCCGCGGCGATGCCATAAAGAACCGAGCCAATCGTGCCACTGTCCCCAGTGTAAGCGGCAATCGCTACACCTACGCCTGTCAGAACCGTGGCCAGCATCTTGCGTGGTAGGGCAGGGCGGCGGGCGACTTTGCGAGCGTTGTAGGCGGCTTCGGCCTCCAGCCCCTCTTGTAGCAGCCATGCTGCAAGCGTCAGAATCGCAGCACCCACAAGCGCCGTCACTAGCGTCACCGGGCCTTCGTTCAGCGATGTGGCGGCCAAGACAATTGCAGGCACATAAAGTAGCTTGACCCGCCCGCTGGATACAGCGATTTTTTGATCACTTTCCACCGTGACGCGTTGGCCGGTTGATATCTGGCCGTCTGGGCTGAATTTGCCGCCAAAGCGCTTGGCCATCAGGTACCCCCAGCCAGCCGGAGGCAACACCAAACATCAGCACGACCAGCAAGACATAAGTAATCCGTCCGAATTTCGCAGGCATGTCGTCAGTATCCTTTCCAGCGCTGGTTTGGGTGACCGCCATCATTGTTCCCAGCACCGCAATGATTGCAATCGCAACCACGGCCACAAAGGCAACAACAAGGATCAATCGCACCATTTTCGTAGTCCTCCGCCAATATCATCATCGTTTCAGATAGGTTGGATGTGGTGAATTTACGAGTGTCTTTGCAACGCTGCACGCTCTGCGTTCAGTTTGCGCGTATAGCCGGATTGAATGATTTCCACCGCGACCAGAACAACCACCGAGAAGTAGAAAGTGGATTTCGACATCGGGATGATATCCTGACCAAAGACCATGATTTGCAAGCTGTCATCATGCATTGCGTGGGCGGCGGCAGGACCAGCTTCTCCAAGCAAGACAACACCGACGATGAGGAGGATGAAAAGACCAAGCACCTCGTACATGCGGTTCTTCTCTAGAAAACGGGTCACGCCGTCTGCCAGCAGCAGCATAGCAAGCCCGGACAGAATGATCGCAAACGCAAGGATCGGGAACACGTCGGTGATCGCAAGCGCTGACAGAACAGAGTCGAACGAAAAGATCAGGTTCATGACAACAATCAAGATCACCACCTGTACGGCCGATTTGGCTCCCTTGCCTTCGACGTCATGCCCCAGGTCTTCCATCGACAGCATATGCCCGATCTCTTTGACGGCCGTATACATGATGAACGCCCCACCAAAGACAAAAACGATGGTGGCAAAGTTCACGCCGCCTTCAAGCACACCTTCCCAGTCCATGATAAAGAACGGCTCGGAGAGCATATCAATCAGCTGAATCATCGTGAACAACAGCACCACGCGCAGGGCCACGGCGACGATGATGCCCCATGTGCGTACAGCCTTTTGCTGCGCAACGGGTGCGCGTTTACTCTCAATCGAGATGTAAAGCAGGTTGTCGAAACCCAGAACTGCCTGCAAAAAGCACAGCATGATCAGGTTGATAGCGTTTTCAAGCGTCAGCAAGTCGGCCAAAGCAAAGTCCCCCGGGAGATAATTTTTATTACCCCCACCATGCACACCATGTGTGACAGAACAAGGTTCAACTGGGCCGCTTTTTCCCCCTTGCGGGGCGATTCACGGGCTTTCGGACCCGTTTTGGGGTCGGTTTGCCGGAAATGCCGAGCTGATCACGCACAACGCGCTGTTTCAGCTCCTCAACTTCGCCCTGTTTGAGTGCTGCAAGCTGGAAAGGGCCATAGCTGACCCGGATCAATCTGTTCACGGTCACACCGATCGCCCCCATAGCGCGGCGAATTTCGCGGTTTTTGCCCTCGCGCAGGCTGACCGTCAGCCATGCGTTAGCGCCTTGTTGGCGATCAAAAGTCACGACCATCGGCTGATATTGGATGCCTTCGACCGTGATCCCGGCGCGCAGTTCATCAAGTTTGGCCTCACTGACAGACCCGTTGATGCGCACGCGGTAGCGGCGCAGCCAGCCGGTTGAGGGCAGCTCCAGCTTGCGTTTGACCTCCCCATCGTTGGTCAGCAGCAACAGACCTTCGGAATTCAGGTCAAGCCGTCCCACGGACATCACACGCGGCATGTTGTCGGGCAGCGACGCGAAAACCGTCGGCCGATCTTTCTCATCCCGTTCAGTCGTCACGAGACCCGCAGGCTTGTGATACAGCCAAATCCGCGGCGGATCGGGTTCGCCCACCTGCTTACCGTCCACCACAATCCGGTCGTCGGCCGTCACATTCAGCGCCGGACTGGTGATCGTCTTGCCGTTCACGCTCACGCGCCCGTCTTCGATCATCCGTTCCGCCTCACGACGGCTGGCGATGCCCGCCCGAGACAGGACTTTTGCGATACGGTCGCCGGGGGTGGGGTCACTGACATAGCTTCCCTTTAGTGCTGTGCTGCTTTTGCCGCAATCGGCTTTTTGCCGGAGACACTGCTGGCGCACCCAAAGAAATGCTGGCGGAGGTTCACGTCCAGCCCTTCTGCGCGCAACGCGTCTGCCATATGGCCGCAATTCTGAAAATTCCGGGTGTAGGTGCCGATCATACTGAAATCCTGTGCACCCTTGAGAAAAAAGCGTTCCACCCAAGGCAGTACCCCATCCAGATAAAACCGATAGAGCGGGCGCAGCCCCCAGTCTTTCGGGTCCGAGGCTTCAATCAGTGCAAATTGTCCACCGGGTTTGAGGATTCGCGCAATTTGACGCGCGAGGACGGCTTGTTGGTCGGGGCTGAAAGTCTTGAGCCCGAATGTGGAGACCAGCATATCCGCATGATCGGCTGGCAGATCAGTTTGCAGTGCGTTTGCTTCGATATGGGTGATCTGGTCTGCGCGGTCAGCGTGAAGGCGTGCGACCGCATGCAGATGCATCTGATGCGAGATATCGACGGCGATGATCTGGTTTACTTGTGGGAAGCGGGCCAGCAGATATGGCCAGACCTCTCCAGTGCCTGCCATCAAATCCACAATATCGGGTGCGTCAGAGGACCCCTTCTGCAGCAGGGCCACGCATTGTTTGCGCCACCGTCCGACAAAGCCGAAAGATGTCACTTCGCTCCACCAACGGTAGTTGCTCGAACAGCGGTCAAAAAGTTCCGCGACAAAAGCGGGATCATAGATGTCTTTGGTCATGCCCGCTCCGTTCCGGCTTAGGGCTTGTGTGACACAGCACAGCGCGCCATGAAAGCAGTATGGATTTTCGCACGTATATGAATGTTGCCTTGGACGAGGCGGGCGCGGCGGGCGCAAGGGGCGAGGTGCCTGTGGGGGCTGTGGTTGCCGGGCCCGAGGGTGTCATTGCCCAAGCAGGAAACCGAACCCGCGAATTGCATGATCCGACAGCCCATGCCGAAGTTCTCGCAATTCGGGCGGCCTGTGTCGCCTTGGGGCAGGAACGGCTGACGGGCTACGACCTCTACGTCACTCTGGAGCCTTGTCCGATGTGTGCGGCGGCCATCAGCAATGCCCGGATTGCGCGGCTTTATTATGGGGCGGCGGACCCCAAATCAGGTGGTGTTGCGCAAGGGCCGCGCGTGTTCAACCATCCACAGTGTCATCACGCGCCAGAGGTCTATGACGGGATTGATGCGCAGCGTTCCGAAACGCTGCTAAAAGCATTCTTTGCAAATCGCAGGTAAGTGAAGGCTGATGGACTGGTTCGAACAGGTTGACGGTTACTGCGAGCGGACGGATTTCACTTATTGGTCGGAGCCGCTGAATGCGGTCACCAACATTGCATTCATCATAGCGGCGGTGATCCTATGGCGACGCAGCGCAGGCGTGCCATTGGCCCGTGTGCTGACTGCGGTGCTTTTCATGATCGGTGTCGGCAGTTATCTGTTCCATACCCATGCGACGATCTGGGCATTGCTTTTGGACGTGGCACCGATCGGGGCTTTCATCCTGATCTACCTTTTCGCGGTCAATCGCGACATTGTCCGGATGCGCGGGTGGGTCGCATTCCTCGCCACACTCGGGTTTTTCCCCTATGCTGCCGCTGTTATCTGGATGACCGAGCAGGTGCTATTCCTGGCGATTTCCAACTTTTACTGGACCGTGCCTTTGTTGTTGATCATCTATGCCGTCCCCTTGCGTCGTCGGCCCGGTATCGCATCCGGTTTTATGATCGGTGCCGCGATATTGACCACGTCAATTACCCTTCGTTCGGTCGATGAAATGCTGTGCGAAACGATTACTTTTGGCACGCATTTCCTATGGCATGTCCTCAACGGCATCATGTTGGGCTGGATGATCCACGTTTACACGCGCCATATGCTTGCGACTGACCGCGCAGGGCGCTAAACGCAGCACACAGATTTACCGGAGAGTTTCCACATGTCGATTGACACCGAAACCGCCCGCCGCGTGGCCAAGCTGGCCCGCATCAAGGTGGAAGACGACGCCCTGCTTAAGCGCTGGCATCCGAGTTCAGCGCGATCCTTGGGTTTATCGAACAACTCAACGAGGTCGATGTCGAAGGGGTCGAGCCGATGACATCGGTAACTCCACAACGTCTCAAACGCCGTGAGGATGTGGTGACGGATGGCAACCAGCAAGAGGCCGTATTGAAGAATGCGCCTGATGCCCGGGAAGGCTTCTTTGCTGTGCCGAAGGTGGTGGAATAATGTCTGATCTGACCAAACTGACCATCGCCCAGGCCCGCGACGCGATGCGCAAGGGAGAAACATCCAGTGCCGAGATTACATCGGCTTGCCTGACCGCTATCGAAGGCGCCGACGCGCTGGGCGCTTTTGTCCACCATACGCCAGACATTGCAAATGCACAGGCTGCTGCTGCAGATACCCGCATCAAAGCCGGTGATGCACCGGATATGTGCGGCATCCCGCTGGGGATCAAAGACCTGTTCTGCACCAAAGGTGTCCCATCGCAGGCCGCCTCGCGCATTTTGGAAGGGTTCAAGCCAGAGTATGAAAGCACCATCACCAGCCAGCTTTTTGACGCGGGCGCGGTTATGCTGGGCAAGCTCAACATGGACGAATTCGCGATGGGCTCGTCAAATGAAACCTCTGTTTATGGCAACGCGGTCAACCCGTGGCGCCGCGGCAATGATGATGCCGCACTGACGCCGGGTGGGTCATCTGGTGGGTCGGCCAGCGCGGTGGCCGCAGACCTATGCCTTGCCGCGACCGGCACCGATACCGGCGGGTCGATCCGCCAGCCAGCCGCTTTTGTCGGTATCACGGGCCTGAAACCAACCTATGGCCGCGTGTCCCGATGGGGCATTGTCGCCTTTGCGTCGTCCCTCGATCAGGCCGGTCCCATGACCAAAGACGTGCGCGATGCGGCGATTATGTTGGGAGCGATGTCCGGGCATGATCCGCTGGATAGCACCAGCGCCGATATCCCCGTGCCCGATTTCGAAGCGGCCCTCACGGGCGACATTCGCGGCAAGACCATCGGTATTCCCAAGGAATACCGGATGGACGGTATGCCCGCCGAGATCGAACAGCTTTGGGCCGATGGGACGACCATGCTCAAGGACGCTGGCGCTAAGATTGTTGACATCACGCTGCCGCATACAAAATACGCTTTGCCCGCCTACTATGTGATCGCACCAGCCGAGGCCTCATCCAACCTTGCCCGTTATGACGGTGTGCGGTTTGGGCATCGCGCCAAGCTGGCACAGGGCGATGGGATCACCGAGATGTATGAAAAGACCCGCGCTGAAGGTTTTGGGCCAGAAGTACAGCGGCGGGTGATGGTAGGCACCTACGTGCTCTCCGCTGGGTTCTATGATGCTTACTATAACCGCGCGCGCCGGGTGCGGGCTTTGATCAAACAAGACTTTGACAAGGTTTTTGCCGACGGGGTTGATGCGATCCTGACGCCTGCAACGCCCTCTGCCGCATTCGGGCTAGGGGAAATGGCCGATGCTGATCCGATTCAGATGTACCTCAATGATGTCTTTACAGTGACTGTAAATCTTGCGGGCCTGCCGGGCATCGCTGTACCAACGGGACAAGACAAACAGGGCTTGCCGCTGGGTTTGCAGTTGATCGGTAGGCCATGGGAAGAGGACGCATTGCTGAATGTGGCTTATAGCCTTGAGCAATCTGCCGGATTTGTGGCCAAACCGGCGAAGTGGTGGTAATCTGCCGCAAAACAAAGTGCAGTGTGACAGGTCAGGCCTTATGAAACCACAAATTCTTATCTCAGTGATAGCGATCGGACTGGCGGCCTGTACGCCGCGTGTTGTGCCGACGGAACGTGGGATTGGGTTTGATGAGTTCTCGCGATTCGAATTGGAGCGCGCACGGCGTGAGGCACAGCTGTCGGCCCCGCGCGGCACAATTGTGCCGCTACCGCAGGTCAACACGATCCCGTCAGAGGATGCGGTTGATCAGGAGCAGGCCATTCCATCCAGCGCATTGGCCGAAGCTGGCATCGGGACGCAGGCGCCCACCACCGTACCTGTGGCACCAGACCCGCTACGTACCGAAGGTGTCCAAGCCTCGCCCAGCAATCCGGCTCCGGCCCTTGCAAATTCCAGTACTGGTCTGTCGGATGAACAGAACTTTGACGCTGTATCCGGGCGCGAGACGATTGAAAGCGACGCAGAGCGACGCGCGGCACAGGCGGCAGCCCGTGAACAGATTGCACCAACAGCGGTACCAGAGCGACCCGCGAATACCGGACCTAACATCGTTGAATATGCGCTGAATGCCCCAAACGTGAAAGGGCAGGAGTGGTACAGCCGGTCGCTATTGTCGACGGATGCGCGTTTCAGCCGCAATTGCGCGGTCTATGCGACGCCCGATGATGCGCAGCGCGACTTCTTGGCGCGTGGCGGCCCCGAGCGTGACCGGCGCGGCATTGACCCTGATGGTGATGGGTTTGCCTGTGGCTGGGACCCGGCGCCCTTTATTCAGGCCATGCGCAACTGAGACTGACCACACGACAATCTCCCAATTGCGGGCCGCGTCGCGACGGGGCGACACCCGATCTCGTGGTGATTCACTATACGGCAATGGCATCTGCGGTGGCGGCCGCAGACACCCTGTGCAATCCAGAGACTGAGGTTTCTGCGCACTACCTGATCGCCGAGGATGGTGAGGTGCTGTCGCTTGTCCCCGAAGCCATGCGGGCGTGGCATGCGGGCGCGGGCGCTTGGGGGCGGTCACAGACGTCAACAGCCACTCGATTGGCATAGAGTTGGCAAACACAGGTTTCACACCCTTTGCGGCCGCGCAAATGGATGCGCTGACAAATGTCTTGCATGGGATCAAAGCACGCTGGGATGTACGGCCTGAGCGGGTTATCGGACACTCTGACATGGCTCCTGGACGTAAGATTGACCCCGGCGTCCGGTTCGACTGGCGCAGATTGGCGCTGGAAGGGCTGGCAGTTTGGCCCTCATCAAGCGCTTGCGCGCATTCTTCGGAAGAGGGCCCGCAAGGGCCCGATGACGCCCGATTTGGTTCCTTGATGGCCGCTTTTGGATATACGGCATCACGTGACCCGGCTCTACTGCTTCAGTCCTTTCGATTACGCTTTCGCCCGGACCATGATGGTCCGCTTGATGCTACAGATCTTGCCACAATCACCGACCTTGCCCGGCGTTTCCCCGTTGACGTTAACGCTGCTGGGGCTTAACCGGACCCTTGCGCGGATGGCTGGATGACTGCGGCAGTGATGTCGAGGAAAGTCCGGACTCCAAAAAGCACGGTGCCGGGTAACGCCCGGCGGGGGCAACCCCAGGGAAAGCGCCACAGAGAACAGACGGCCTCGCATGCGGGGTCACGGTGAAACGGTGGGGTAAGAGCCCACCGCGCAAGCGGCAACGCAAGCGGCACGGCAAGCCCCACCGGGAGCAATGCCAAATAGGGACCTCGCGTCGCAAGACGGGGATGCTTGAGCCCCAGACGGTCCGGGTTGGCAGCGAGAGGGCGTCTGGTAACAGGCGCTTAAGATGAATGGTCATCCATCCGTGGGCAACTGCGGAGGACAGAATCCGGCTTACAGGCCATCCGCGCATATTGAATTGGGTGGTGGGAATGAGTGTTACACCGGACAAAGCCGACTGACCCTCTAAGTGCAAACGATCTCTTTCGACGTTTTCCGATGGTAAAAAAACCGCGGGGAGGGAAGCTGCCCTTCACTGCGGTCTGCACTGCCGCTTCGTGCCACTAATTAATGAACGCAAGAAGCAGCCTGCGATCCCCAAGTCTGTCGATGCGGCGGTCAAGCGCTCGAATATCACGCCGGATTTCGGCGCGTCTATCTTCATCTGTATCGGCGCGGTCGCGCTGATCCTGGAGCCGATCACGTTCAGCCTCAAGCCCCTTGATTTGCTCCGATAACCGGAGATCTTGGAGGCCGCTTTGATAAGGCTGCCGCATAAGAGACAATTTCTCTGGCATGCAGAAAGATGATAGTTCTTCTCCACGCTGACCTATCCTAAAGGCGTTGGTCGGCGTGCAATAGTTTTCTAGACCAACCCGATAGCCCTGAAGCGCCAGATCTTCCCGGGGTGGTGTCGCACTGGCCCTGCAAATGCCTGCCTCGCCTGTAATAACCGACGCAGGCTTTCCGTCCAGGCCGGTCTGGTATCCAAAGTTGTACCAGTTGATGTTGGCGCAATGCAGATCGGTTAACTCGGCGCAAGAGGTCAATGTTAAGATCAGGCTTGGAAAAAGCAGGAAGCGCAAGTGCATAGAAAACCTCTTTTTGAGCTAATGGTCCCTGTGCTTTTGTGAAAGCTTGGATAACACGACGCAAATACAGAGACCTCTTTCCCGAGTACATAGTGGCGCGCTTACCCTTCTACTAGATGCTCATGTACCATTCCTATGTCGACTTACTTGCTTGAGTGGATACTGACGGACCCGATCCGGACTACAGCAAGAATTGCGCCAAATTTTGCAAGACAACGCGGCGTCAGCAATAGTTGCGATTGCAAAAGTCCGGATTCTGCGCTGGTCAGTCTTACAGCGATTGTGAACCGACGCCCGCCTTGGGCTGTGTGCCGCCATTTGACCCGATCTCGACAAACGGTCGCTAAGGGCCACCTTTGCAAATGGCGATATCGGCTTTTTGGTGCTTTGCGAACATTCGTGTTGGGTGCAACATCGGTTAATCTGGAGTTTAAAGCTGACCTTCGTTCCACTTCTCGTCCTGATGAAACCTTCACTCCTCTGACGCGGAATGCACGATGTATCTTGCATGCGCCATATTCCCGCTTGGGCGTTGCTTTGCGGTTGACTCGGCTCCACCCACGGGTAAAAGGCAGCTTCAACGAGATTCACGCGATGTGCCGCGCGTCGGCCCGCAATCAGAGGATATGAGATATGGCGAAGCCTACCACCATCAAGATCCGCCTGAACTCCACTGCGGGGACCGGGCATTTCTACGTCACGAAAAAGAACGCACGGACAATGACCGAAAAGATGGTCATCAAAAAGTACGACCCCGTTGTGCGCAAGCACGTCGAGTATAAGGAAGGCAAGATCAAGTAGGTGATCTTCCTGTACTGAATTGATTAAGCCGCACTCCAAAGAGGGCGGCCTTTTTGTGGGGCCTAGCCAAGCGATGGGTGTGCCGGTTTGCCATCGAGCTTAGGATAACGGCCAAACGCATCTGTTGCCTTGGGCCGCTCAATCGGCACGGCGGATTTGCGGATAACAGGCATCAGGATATCAATGCCAACAGCAAGGCAACGAGCAAAATGATTTGTGCCAACAAGGTCAGAGCCATGCCAATCATCCTCAAACGCCAGTGTGTCCCATCGTGGGCAAAGTAAATGCCGTGCAGTGTACGCCCAACAATCAGGCATGCCGCACCTAATACCAGTAGGATCGTATTTCCACCCTGAAGCTCGGCCAGCCCCATCAGGATCAATGCAATCGGTACCTGCTCGGTCGCATTTGCATGTCCACGGATTGCCTTGGTCAGAGGACGGTTATCGTTGTCGCCAAGGACGACGCCGCCATTTCTGCGCAGCTGGATCACCTTTATCGTCAGCAAAAGAATGATAACACCGCTCAATAGGGCTGATATTGACGTGATGGGCGCGAAAATCATGGTGTGGCCTTTACGATGCAAAAAAATGACTGATCGTGACATCAGCCCCTAAAATCAAACGATCCGCAATGATTATTCGCAAACACCGAGCCGTTTGAACCGTTGGTCCACATTGCGCCACCTCAATCCGGAATTGAGTTGGCTACGCGAAGAACAAACTCGGCGCTGATTTGATCTGGTTCATGCAAATTGAGTTGCTTTTTCTGAGGTTTCTGCATCTTTGCGCTTAACTAAATGCTCTTAACCCATCCAAATTCAATCCAGGCGCCTTGTGAATTAAAGATGCTGGATAAGCTTTGTCGTTTATCAGACGGCTTACCGAAAAATCCGGTTCGAGGTCCTGGAGCAAAGATATCGCTTTTTCAGCGTCTCTTTTGAGTTCCATGTTTGCGTACAGTGCAACGAGATATCGAAGGGGTGGCCTGAAACTAGGGTTTTGGGCATGGCACTCTTTGGCAAATGCCAGTGCCAACTTCAGTTTCCCAGCGACCAAGGCTGACCCGAACAACTGATTGTCCCACCAGAACTTGTTTGGCAGCGTTGTCACGAGGCGGCTGGCCTGAATTGCATGTCTCAAAGAGGCGTCCGTATCGCCAATGTACACCGAAGAAGAACTGAGCGCCCACCATGCCATAGGGTTGCTGGGGTTAAGCTGCACGGCACGTTTGGCCAATCCATAGCTGCTCTCATGATTGCGGAACAATTGACCTTGTGTATTGGCTACGGTTGCAAGCACCATGGCGTTATTCGGTTCCAGTTCCAGCGCATGTGCGCACAAGGCCTCGGCTTGTTCTTTGAGCGCGTCTGAATTGGAAGAATAGCGCTCAGCCTTCATAATCGTCAGGCACTGAGCGCGCCAAGCAAGGTAAAGTCCTCTGGGGCTGGTGGCAAAAGCAGTTGCAAATAGTTCGTCAGCCTCTGCTGCAGCGCTTGGCTTCATTTTAAATAGCGAACGAATGGCCAAACGACAGTCGCGGTCAGCGCTTTGCTCACTGTCACCCCGGCTTAGCAACTCATCTCCGACCGCTTCGACGAGTTGATTGCACATCAGATAGACATGCGGATGCTCGGTTGGTGGCGATCCCTCAACCAAGATGGTCGCTTCGTTTGCCCATATACGTGTCTTTGACGCGGGGCATTCGAGAGCCATGCGCAGGCGGATGAACGCATTTTCAAATTTCTGGGTCGCGACGTGTATCTGCCAATGTGCATCAATATCTTCACCGTCGTCCCGTGATCTAACATCAATCGAAAACGACTCGTTGAGCAGGCGCGTTGCGACGTCAGCCACCGATTGCACAAACCACTCCATCATCGGTTCGTCTGGAGCGATTGTGACAATCGATACGATTTTCTTGCGCGGGTTCGTGGCCAATGTCGCAAGCGATTGAGCTTAAGACTTCGCGCGATGAGTTTGGCAACGCAAGACGCTCTTGGCGCAACCAAACGGCGAAGGCGTCATCGAAAATCGGCACGCCTTCAAGCAACTCGCCGCGCTCTGCGGATCGTATTTCAACCCGATCCAGGTCGATGGACACGTTATGACGGTCAGCGGCGATAACTTGTGCCGCGTCACCCAGTGATCGGCGGATTTGCAAAAGGCACTGGCGCAAACTTCCCGCTGCTTGGTCTCGGGCGCGGGTGCTCCAAAGCTTGGATTTCAACCATTCGCGGCTGCGCGTTCCATGAGGAGCAACCGCCAGCATAGCCAGAAGCGCCTGCGCCTTGGCGGATATTGGTGTCACATTTGAACCGTCCGGTAAATCAGCCCGAAAAGATCCACGCACGTGAATAGCCAATAACTGTTTCGCCGAAAGCGACATAAGACACATCTCAAATTGACCTGAAAATGCTAGCAGCCCGCCAAAAAGCGATCAAGAAGTTAAAAATCGTCAAAGCACCGTCAAAAATCGCAGGCTTTCACAATGAGGAGTTGCTTGACGCATCAAGTTGAATTGGAGTGGTGACGTAGGTGGGGAGATTTTAGAGAGGATCAAATGCCAAAGTATGGTGGAAACACAGGTGGCAATACAGGTGGTAATACCGGCGGCAACACGGGTGGGAATACCGGAGGAAATACCGGTGGCAATACTGGCGGCAATACCGGCACCCTGAATGCGTTTTCACGCGATCACGCGGATAGTCCAGCCTCGCCTTTGCTCAGCAACGCGTTGATTACGGCTCGGGACGGCGTGACGGGCTATTGGGATGGTGAACCAAACCCAGACATAGGAGATCTCGATAGGCTCAAGCTGCCGCATGACAACTCATATCTTGACCATGTGCGCCACCCCTATCAGGCGAAGATATTGCAGTCGCTTTTGATGCAATACATCCGCTTCGACGCGATCGAAGAAGACCCTTCAGACGCCATGTCAAAGGCTGGGGCTGCGATTTGGGTCGACGGCCATCCGATCACTGCACTGACCCGCCCCGCCCCGGTTTTCTTTGCAAAGCAACTCACGTGGTTGCGAGCCTACGCGGATTTGCGCGACGATCGGCTATCAGAAATCCACATGCAGCTTGATGACATGCTGTCGTTTTTCGGGGCCCAGGCCTATCTGGACACAGGACGACGCAAAAACAGTCTGATGCTGCTGGATGCCGTGCGTGATTTCGCGATCCACATTGAGACGCCACTTAAGTTTTACTGCCGCGCGCCGCGCCCGATTGATTTTGCAGAGCAAGTACAACCAATGATCCAGACACCGGATCATTCCAGCTTTCCATCCGGCCACAGTCTTGAAGCGTTCGCCATCGCAACGGTTCTTTACCGGCTTCAGACCGGAAAACCGCCCGAAGACGGTTACGGGGATGACAAGACTGTTCCGGCTCTGCCCTTCCGGTTGGCCCATCGCATTGCAACCAATCGAACGGTTGCTGGCGTGCATTTCCCTGTCGATTCGTTGGCGGGGGCTTTCATTGGGTGCCAGGTCGGCGAAATCCTCTATGCTATTGCTTCAGGCGGGATATTAGAGCCAATGGATGTGAATCTGGGCGAACCCGGCAGCGACTTTGTTCTTAGAGAAATGTCGGGAGAGAAGATAGGTGAGGCTTTCAAAGTAACCCAGAACTCCGTCGTCAAAGAGCTGTGGAACCGCGCCGCGCAAGAATGGCCCTGCGCACCGGCCAAGGTGTGAGGAGAGCGGCATGACACTTGCATGGAAAGCCGTCAAAGACGCGCGACCAAATGATTTGGGTGCTTATGCCCATTGGTGGCAGGACAAAGAGCGAGACTTCATCCCGCCGGGATTGCGCGATGCCAATAAGATCACGCTGGAGCTTCCTCACCACCACGCATGGAACAAGGGCGCCCGCTCTCGTGCGGCGGCAGGGGCATTTTATGCAAACGGTGCAGAGGTGCCACTGCCCGATGGCGCCGCGAACACTGACCAACCGACCGAATGGAGCATTGAAAGGACCGCAGTGAAATTGCCGGAAGTCCCAAACGATACCGTTCTTGTCGGTATCGTTGATACTGGCATCTCGCTCAGCAACTCTCGGTTTCGAATGGCGGATGGCACGACCCGTTTCGTCGCATCATGGCAGCAATCAGCGCCTTTCCAGAGTGAACAGGCCGACCTGCCATGCGGAAATGAAGTCTATGCGGATCAGATCAATGAACAACTGGATCGCCATGGTCCATCAAAAACACTTGGCTACGTCGATGAGGTGGCGTTCAATCGCGATCTTAACCTGACTGAACCCGTCAAACCGGGCGGACAGCGTGATCTTGAGATGGCCGCAGCTCACGGCACTCATGTGCTTGACCTGGCCGCAGGTCTGGATCCTGAGGGCGACCTGATCGGTGACCCAGCGCGGCTGCGCCTGCTGTCTGTCAACCTACCAGCCCAATATGCTCATGGTACAGCTGGCGGCTTTCTGGCCTATTTCGCGATCTATGCGTTAGAGCGCCTGATCCATTTGGCTGACGCGCTTTGGGTGCGCAACAACCCTTGTGGCAAGGCTGGTGGATATCCCTTGGTGATCAATTTTTCATACGGGATGACTGCAGGTCCAAAAGATGGCCGCCACATTTTCGAAGGTGCGATCCGTGACATTCTGGCCGACCGGAACAGGAATCAAGATAAAGCCAAAGTTCCCGTCCGTCTTATTATGCCCGCTGGCAATGATAACCTTGAACGGTGCGCGGCTTCAGCGGTTTTGGGTGGAAATGGCGCGCGACACCCGTCGACAAACTACAAAGCACAATCCAGCATTAAACTGCCATGGCGCATCCTGCCCGCAGACTCGACCGCTAATTTCGTTGAAATCTGGTTCGAGGCCCAGAATGCTGAGAACCTTAAGGATCTGAAGAAGCGCTTGCAGGTCTGGGTTACGCCGCCGGGTTCCCACAAACTGAAACTTCAGACGTTGCGCAACCGCAAGCATCAAGATCTTGGTGAATTCGCCCGTGTGTATGCTGACCTGCGCCCCGTCGAAGGCAAAACAAAACTGGCGCTTCTGGTCTGCGTTGCTCCGACAACGCTAGACGTTGCGCAAGCGCCGATTGCCCCAGCCGGTCTGTGGGAAATCCATCTTGAATATGATGGTGCCCCGGTTGATACCGCCTTTTACATCCAATCCGACCAATCTGCCGTTCGTACCAGTAAAACAGGTCGCAGGTCGTACCTCGATCATGAAAACTATAGGACCTATCTAGAAAACGGGGCGCTCGCAGATACGTATTCCTACGAACCGGATTTTGGCTACACCAAGGACAATGACAATTGGAGAGAGTTTGGGCCTGTCCAGCGCCGAGGCAGTCACAATGCGCTTGCCACCGCAAATGCCACAGAAAACAATGGTGAAATTGTCGTGGTCGGTGGATTTGACGACAGCACGGGCTACCCCGCCTCCTATTCCTCCAGCACGGATGGCAACCGTACCAAACCAGACGGGCGCGCGATCATCTCAGTCTCGTACCCGAGCGAAAACGGCGCTTCGCTCTTTGGGTTGCTCGCGGCGGGTGCACGTGATGGTTCGGTCACCGCCTACCGCGGGACCAGCATGGCCACGGCCCTCGCAACACGTGACGCCGCTTTTGCTTTCTTGAATGCACAGGGTGCAGGCAAACGCCTTGGGACTGAAAGGTGGTTCACAGACAGGGCGTCAACAGCTGAGAGCGAAGCCGTGTTGGGGTTTGTCACTGACCACTGGGGCCAATACCTCGGTTGGCCCAGAATCAAAGCTCTTAAAAGCGGTGTGGGGCGTATCGGTGCGCCCGTCAACGACCGCAGATGGAGGCGTTTGGGTGGCACGAACTAACCCTTAAAACTCTGATAAGTAAATTAAATTTTGAACCCACTCGATAATGCGCTCTTCCGCGCGACAAGACAGCTGTGCCTCGCGCAGCGCGAACAAGGAGACAGTAATGATTGAAACTCATCGCACGATACAGACCCATTGGGTCCCCCGAATGACCCAAAACTGGCGTCCTTCGCCTCTGATCAAAGCCCTTCCTCTTACCGCGACTTTGGCCGTGCTCAGCGCCTGCCAGATTTCGGATGGTGAGCTGAAGTCATTTGGCCAAACCGCCGGAGAGACAGTTGAGGTTGTGGGACTGGCCAGCAGTGTCACTGGCGATCTGATCGCGCAAAATGTTGTAACGCAAAACGCCTGCCGGTACATCAAGGGCGTCTCTTACACGCTTGCCGCTACACCAGATACGCAACTGTCACCGTTGCTGATCGACCAACAAAACATCGCGATTGCGCTAGATGCCTATGCCAAAGCCATTGCCGGTGCCCTTGATCCCGAAACACAAGGTAACATCGACACAGCAAGTGAAGACCTTGCTACCTCAATCGGTGCTTTCGGCGAACAAGTCGGTGCTGGCGCGCAGGTCGCACCAACGGTAGCACTTCTGTTTAACGCGATCGCGCGGATCGAAGAAACCCGGCGCGTCTCGGCTGTAAAGGCCGAAATGGAAAAGGTGTTCCCCTTCCTTTTAAGGCTGCGCGAACTGCTCGCAGCAGATCAAGCGCGTGCGCTCGCTGAAATGGATGAACAGATCGCCGCATGGGACCGTCACACCCGTTGCGTCCTGACCGCGACCCGCCAGAGAGCAAATGCCGAAGCCGCCTTCCGTGACGCTGATCAAGCTAGGCGCGACCTCATCAGCAAACGAAAGCAAGCCGCGCGTGCCGTTCTGGCCTTGGATGCCCTGATCGACGCACATGCCGCGATTGTTTTCGGAGATGGTGAATTCGAGGACGGGCTGAAGATTTTGGATGCGTTCGTCGAAGATCTTCAAGCCATCAAAGACGCAAAACAAGGAGACGAATGATGAGTATCACCAACACGCAAGCAAAACGAAAAATTGGTCACGCGATCTCTGATCTCCTCAAGGTTCGCGATGATTACGGCGGGCTCACTGCCCAAGAAAAGCAGAAAAACGAAGATGCGATCAAAGCGTTAAAGGCTGAATATCTGGCTTTGTCGGGTGCCATAAACTCCGCCAGTTATTCTGAAATTACCGCGGCTCTGACCGGGGCAAAAACGGAACTGGAAGAGATCAAAGACAAGCGAGACAGGTTTGAAAACGGGCTTGTGACGGCTGCAAAATTGCTAGGCAGCCTTACCGCGATCTTAAAGCTGATTTCGTGACCGATCACACGACATTGGCCCTTCATGGGGCTGATCGGACACGACTTATCCCTCATTCCAAAAAAGGAGACTGAAGACATGAGCCAACCCCCCAAAACCCGTAGTTTTGCGGCATGGATCAACCTTATGCCGGGGTCCCAACCCACGTTGATCGTCGCTGGTGAAGTTGAGACCAGCGCAAGCAACAACAAACCTGTCCTCAAGCGATCGTCTGGTGATGCACCGGCGGGAACACTTCAACTGGATCTGACGATCCGAAATACCGGTGGCATTGGCACGCAGGCGTTTCAATTCTGGCCCGTTCGGTATGACCAAGCGGCCTCGCGCGGTGCGTTTTCTGACGTTGTCATTCTTTGGGATGGCGAGGAGATCATGACGCTCCCGGTGAGTGAGGTTCAATGACGATCAAATAAAAAGGAGAAATTTAATGACAGATAATATTTCAAAAGTGTTGGGAAGCGCCAGCTATGAGGCGCACTGGGTACACAAAAGCCTTCTTGTAAAGCTTATTGCCCGCGGTGTTCTGCCTTGTTCAAATTACACAGCCCAGCTCGAACAGCGCCCCGAGCGGATCGAGCCGCCCGAATGGAACATGGTGTTTTTCGTGCCAGACACCTGTGAAAAGGGGCTGAGTTTCTTTGAAGAAACCGTGACAATGGCCAACACCAGCGGTGCCCCGACCATTGCCGTGCATGATGCTGCGGGTCGGCATGAAATCCCGATCAAGCAACAGTTTGAGGTAGAGGAAGAAGACGAGCAATTCATCGTCTACGGTAAGCTTCCCAAGCGCGAAAAGGGGCATAGTGGCTGCATTATTGTACCAGCAGATGGATTTGTAAGTGCAATTCACTACAGGGCTTTTGGGCTTAAGCATCCCGAGAAGATTGTGAAGTCTTTATGCAATCCAATTGCGCTGGTCCCGGCGACAAGATGCAGCTGGCAGGTGGCGAAATTCCTTGGCCAAGGATTGATTAAATCGCCACCTCAACCATTCAAATAAGGAGTAATACAATGAGCAACGATGCTGAACTAATGATGCGCACCCTGACCCGCCGCCTAGCAGGAACATCACTACAACCCGAGCAGATCGAACCTTTGCGAGACGCTTTGATGGCCTCTCCGTTCGAGGTCACAGGTATCGAGATCTGTGAAAAGGGCATTTGCATTGACCACCTGTGGAAAGGCGGTGTCGACACCCTGGACCTCACCTCGCTGATGGATGACCGCTTGGGTGATCTTCTCGGGTGCGAGGTATTTCCATTGGGCACAATCAAACCGGATCTCGCCCGCCTGCGCAGTCAACACGCATTTTGAGCTGTCTCGGAGGTATTTTTGGTTGCGCGGCGGGCCCAAAATAGCGTGGTCCGTTCGTGCCTAACCTGGATACGGCAAGCAGAAACACAACCACATGTACATGCAAAACACGACTTTGAGAAAGGGCCGTCCATGCTGACCAAAACGCCAGTTGTGCAGATACACCTGTCTCGCTTTTGCAACCTCAAATGTTTGCATTGCTATTCCTCATCCAGTCCGACCGAACGGCATGCGCTTCCGGTCGAGGACGTTCTGCGCACCACGGCGGCGCTGTCAAAGTCTGGGTATCGCCGTGTCTCCCTGTCCGGGGGTGAGCCTGTGCTTGCCCCCGGGTTCCGCGCGTTGGCCAATGGGCTTGCCGCGCAAGGTTTCGATGTCGCAGTTATTACGAACGGAACGCGACCGGGGCCCTTAATGAAAGCGATGGCCGAAGGAGCTGTGCATCATGCGTCTGTCAGTTTCGATGGACCAGAGCCCATACACGACATGATTAGAGGGCGAAACGGCTCATTCCGTACGGCGCTTAAAACGCTCCAAGAGCTGGCAAACTGCGGGTACTCATGTGGCGCGGTACTGTCTGTAACAAAGCACTCGTTTCCGCACCTGCCCGATGTGGTGGAACTTGTGAGGCAAACCGGGGCCGCTCATATTCAGTTGCATCCGATTGCGTTGTCCGGTCGGGCGCGGCGACAAGAAGAAACCGTTGGGCCGGAACTTTCGCCAGAAGCGTTGTTGCGCTTAGTGGCCGTCGGCCGTCTGCTTCAAAACATCTATCCCGATCTGCAGATACAGGCGGATGCTTTACTCGGAGAAGAGCTTCATCGCTTCAAGCATAGTGAAACCGACCTGATCTCGCCATTGGTGATCGCAGACGATGGGGCGCTGTTGCCATTTTGTTTTGACATTTCGCGCAAGTATTCGCTTGGACAACTAGGGGAGCCAGGTCTGGATTTTCGCTTGGGCGCGCGTCTGAAAAGTCTGCTTGATACCGTCACGAACCGACTTGCCGATGTTCCGGCAACGAATTTTTATCGCGAGTTGGTTGTTGGTTCTGCGTGCGATAACTTCAGCGGGACAACGGATGATTGCCTGGCCGAAACGGTTGAATGACGAGCTTGGCACCTCATTAACGCCTGTGATGTTGGACAGCGTTCAAACCATTTAGGTCAATTGCGATTTGAACGGTTATGGTCACGCCATGGCGGAACAGTTCGACATCTGCGGGGTAGGGGGCTAGCTTTGCAGATGTCCAAACCTGTGGATGTGCCCTACCTGTACCCGAATGACGACCATTATCAGGTGCCGCGTACCTCGGCGATTGACGTTTCACCCAGTCGCCGGACCAGGTTTTCTTCAATCTCCTCAAGAACACTTGAAACGCGTTCATGTAGCGCGTGTTCGACGGAACAGGACGATGCTTCGCTTGTGTCATCTGTCGCGACCATCCGTTCTTCTAAGGCAAGGTAGACATCCGCAAGGGTGATATCCTGCGGCGCGCGCGCCAACCGCCAACCACCGGCGTGGCCTTTTTCCGACGTAAGCAGGCCCGCTTCCCTCAACTTGCCCAGAACACGGCGCACGACGACAGGGTTGGTTCCTGCATGCTCTGCAATGTCAGAGGAGGTGCGCACACGATCAGGGCTCCCCGCCATATGACTGAGGGTGTGCAGGGCAAGAGAAAGACGAGAGTTCCGTTTCATTTACGATTTTTCTCCAAACAGATATCATATGTAACTTTTGTAGTTGCTTCGGTAGGGTAACTACGTAAGTTGCGTGAGATATGAGATATCAGATCAATTTTGGAGCATTATATGCCAGATGCCCGGTGTCCCGTCACGGTACCTTCAGGGTTTTCAGGTGCTGGAAAAACTACCCTACTGAAACGCGTGCACAATAACCGCGAAAAGCCCCATGTTGCAGAAATCGCCGACGGCATGTTCGAGGTGAACCGTGATGCTGGAGTTGTGCAGGTTGACGCCGAGCCGAACGGGACAGCTGAGACGTTTCTAGAGATGTCCAACGGTTGTATCTCGCGTGATGAACTGCGCACCGCTGTTGCGGTCGGCGTCACCATCGCGGATAAACCGGAAGACTTGAGCGCGCTCCTCAAGCCCGACTGCGCGGCGGCCATCTGGCGCAGACAACCCGTACTAGATTTCCAAAACTGGATTGATGGTCTAAGTCCGGCGATGTTGCCGAAAGGGCGCATGGTGCGGCGCCCCGGCGCCATAGGGGAGGCAGTAGCGGCGCTTTGCGATATTGCCGGTACCCCAACATGCCCCGAACGCGAACAGTTGATTGGCGACATTGCCGCACTTGCTGATCTCTTCACCAAGCTCGTCCAAACGCCTTATCTGCGTCTTCGTTTGCAGCCTGTGACGTCGAATGCCTGCCGCAGGTTCCATACCGACGTTGTCACGGCACGCCTTATTTGCACCTACCGCGGTCAGGGGACGCAATACGGGACTTCGTCCGGTGAGAGAGATCCAGCGCGTGTCTTTTCCGTAGCAACGGGCGCGCCGATCCTTTTGCGGGGCACATTATGGCCGGAAATACCGGCCTCTGGCCTGCTTCACCGTTCTCCACCCATTGAGGGTACGGGCCAGACACGGCTCGTCCTTGTACTGGATGCAGTCGACAATCGAGAAGATGAGATATGACCCGTAATCTTGGTGCGACGTCACTTCGTCGGAAACGTCGATCTGCCGATCCCATGCGCAGCTATGACGCGTTACCCTTACCCCTGCGCCGCTGGCTGGCGCAGGCGTCATTGCCATGGTCACCAAATTCTGCGCGTCGTTTGTGGAACCGCGCGTGCGCAAAGGGCCTCAGCCCTGACGAGGCATTATTGGTTCTGTCAAAGGCAGAGGCGCGCACGCTGGCACGTGACCGACATGCGGTTTGCAATCAATGGCCACCTAAGACCTGAACAGACACGCATTTCGTAATCAGTGATCTGCGACAGTAGCGAAACGGCGATGCAATTGGCTTAGGATCTAGAAACTTGGTTGGTTGGCCACGCCTGTTTATCCGGGCGGAAAAACCGGTTGTGGCGCGTCTCTGCGTCGCAATTCGTGCCAGATTTACAATTTTGTAAATTCCAGAACATGCGGTTGTGAAGATCGCGGGGCATATCAGCGAACATCGCCTGAAGGAGCCCTACATGCCCAGATCCATTGTATTCTGCGCCGCGACATTCGTCGTGTTCCATATCGGTTTTGTTGCCCCTTTTGTACCCATGGCCACCATTCTTCCTGCTGGTTTGGGCGCACTTTCGATGTCCTCAATGGCGCTATCGCTCATCCTGGCTGCCAGGTGGCGGCTCGTAGATCAGTTTATGGGCGGGCCTGACAAATCATATACGGCCCATCGCTGGCTTGGCTTTTTTGCGCTGAGTGGCGCGCTTGGGCACTGGGCTATGGCTTCGTCGGTAGGGGCAGGTGTCTTGCCCGTTCTGGCAGAAAGTGGCGAGGAGGTCGGGACAATCGCAGCACTTGGGCTGATTATGATGACCGCCGCGGCTATGGTGCGCGCCATTCCGTACCATCTGTGGAAACTCAGCCATATGCTGATGGGGCCGATCTTCCTTTTTGCGGCATATCACACGTTCTTTGTTGCAAGTCCGCTGGCCGTTGGTGCCGCCCCTTGGACTTTGATGGCATTTGTGTCCTTGGTTGGCATGATCGCATGGATGCAAACGCTTCTGCGCAAGCGGATGCCGACGCGGCTGGCGACAGTGACACGCGTGGCGGCCTTTGATGGTGGTGTCGATCTAACGCTGACCTCAGATGTTCCTTTGCCTCCCTATCGGCCTGGTCAGTTTGCAACTCTTGCCCATAATCGCGCCCGCGCAGAGGCGCACCCTTTTACAATCGCTGGCGGTGACGAATGGACCCGCCGCTTCGTGATCCGTTCCGCCGGGGATTGGACCGATGCGGTTGTTCAAACCGTTGCAAAGGGGGACACGTTCAGGATCGGCGGTGGTGTCGGTCGTTTCTTGCCGCAATTTCACGCAGGCAGAACCGAGCAGCTCTGGGTTGCTGGCGGCGTGGGCATTACCCCGTTCCTTGCTGCACTGGAACAGTTGCAACCCGACAGCAATGCCCGTGTCACATTGATCTATTGCATCCGTTCAAGAGACTCTGCCGGAGCAATCGCTACCGTTGAACAGCACGCAGTGCGACTGCCGCAGCTTGCCCTGACTGTCGTAAACGAAGCTGAAGGTGATGTTCCCATTGCAACCAGCCTGACCGAGATCATGCGCGGAATGGATGCACAGGCCGAAGCCTATCTTTGTGGTCCGGAAGGTTTGAAATTACTGGTTGAGGTTGCGTGGAAAACACTTGGTAAGAGCGGTGCCATTCACAGTGAACGCTTTGACTTTCGCGGCGCCTATAGCTTGTCCGACTTGATCTATATCGGAAAGCCAGCTTTGGACCGGGCCCGTATTTGGACAAAAACAAAAGTGAGTACGGCAAATGCGCCTGTTGGTTCTTGAAGATGACGTGTCGCTTGGGCCTTGGACTGCAAAGGGGTTACGCGAAGCGGGGCATGTGGTGGATTTGTTTGCCGATGGCAAGGACGCATTGGTCGCGGCAATGAGTCAAAGCTATGATGTGCTGGTGCTTGACCGAATGGTGCCTGGATTGGACGGTCTTTCGGTCCTTAAGTCTCTGCGGCAGGCAAAAGTGACCGCGCCAGCGATTTTTCTAACAGCCCTTGGTGAGGTTGATGATCGCGTGGCTGGCCTGCGCGCCGGTGGTGATGATTACCTTGTCAAACCCTTTGCGTTTAGCGAACTGATCGCACGCATAGAGGTGTTGGCGCGTAGGCCGGGCGCGTCAGAAGACCAGACTGCAATACTCAGCGCGGGCGATGTTACGATTGACCTGCACAAAAGAACCTGCCACCGGCAGGGCCAGATTATTGACCTCAATCCCAAAGAGTTCCTTTTACTAGAAGTGTTCTTGCGATCAAAAGGGCGCGTGCAGACGCGTACCATGCTTTTGGAACGGGTGTGGGACATGAGCTTTGATCCCACGACAAGTGTCGTTGAAACACATATCAGCCGGTTGCGCGGCAAGATCGAGAAACCTTTTGGCGACATTCTGATACGCAATATTCGCGGCACGGGCTATGTATTTGAGCCGATCTAGCGATCTAATGCGCCTGTCGGCAGTGCGACAAGCACTTTGGCTTCTGACGCTTTTCTGGATCATTTCGTTGTCGGCTTGGGGCGGAACTTACATTCTGGTAAAAAGTGAAATGACCAGAAGTGTTGATGCACGGCTGATCGAACGGATGGAAGCGGCCATCGCTGCGCTGGCGGCGGATCAACCCCTTCCGCCGCTTAACAACGGTGATACTGCTGATTTTGTAGACAGCGCACGCCGCGACGGATTTCAGACGCGTGACGCAGATGGCACGCAAACCGAGATGCGTTATTTGTTGCAAACAACATCGCAGGGTCGCTTGCGGTTGGGAGAGGACGTAGAGCTTCAGGAAGAGTTGCGAGACTTGCTCGCTGGCGGGATGATGGTCAGCCTTTTCGCCACCCTTATTGTGATGGCCGTCGTCGGACTTTGGATGGCACGGCGCAGCCAAGCACGGTTGAATAAGGTGAATGTGGGTCTTGCCGCTGTTGCACGGGGAGATCTGGCAACCCGGATCATGCTTGATGGCAATGACGACCTTAGCTTGCTAGCAGCCCGCATTGACGCAACGACTGCGCGACTTGAAAACGCAATGATGCAGATGCGTGTGCAATCCTCGAACATTGCACACGACCTGCGGACACCTCTGGCCCGCCTGCGCGCGCAACTTGAGAGCAGCATGACTGAGGCCATTGATTACGGTCGCCCTGTCACTCCGGAAACGTTGGAGGCTGCTCTAGGACAAATTGATCGGATAACGGGTACTTTTGAGGCACTTCTTCGCTTGGCACGGATTGAAAGTGGGGCTGGCCGCGACGCCTTCAATATTGTGCATTTGGATGCCCTTGTTGCGGAGGTCGCGGAAATCTTCGGTCCCGTCATTGAGGACGCCGCGCAATCGCTTGTCGTTGAGTGTGTGGACCCTTTGGCCGTTTGGGGCGATCATGACATGCTTGTGCAACTTTTGGCCAATCTGATCCAGAACGCCTTGCGTCATGGTGCGAGCCACCAAACCATCACCATAAGGGTGCATGGACCCCGCGTGATTGTCAGCGACGAAGGCCCGGGTATTCCCTTTGCGGAGCGAGAAAACGTCTTGCAGCCGCTTCATCAGGGCGAAACAACCCGTCAGGGCGAAGGTGTGGGTCTTGGACTATCGCTCGTGCGCGCCATAGCTGAACTTCACAGCGCTGATCTTGCGCTGTCTGATGGCCCCAATGGCCATGGAATGCGCGTCACAATACAGTTTCCGAAGTTGCACTAGTTCGTGCGTTCATAGCTGAAGGGTGGTCAATGACTGAGGCCATGCGATGGGGAAGTTTCCCTCAAATCACAGTAAGTTCGGCATCAACGCATGGATCTGCCAGCATGGAAAATCCTAAGTCACTTCATGTGCCAAGCGAAAGCAGCTTTGCACGGAGCCACACCATAAAGGCGCGCGGATCACTTTGGCGGGAATGATCCTGGGATTTGGGTATTGGCGGACCAATGACGGGCGCCTGACCGATCATAAGCCACGGGTGATGTTTTTGTGAGTTCCAGATTGTTTTCCATTGCCGTGCTGCATAACTGCGATCAGACACTGGTTTGTCTAGCCGACCGTGAATTGCCCCATCATCCCGCAGTCTTCATGCTCTAGAATGTGGCAGTGGTACATGTAAGGTGCTGCGTCCGGTGCATCATAGTCGAACCGGACAAGTACTTCAGACCAACCTTCTTCGACGTGAACCATGTCTTTCCAACCTTGTGCATAGGACGGAGGTGTCGCGCCGCTTTGACTGAGAATCCGGAAGGAACACCCGTGTATATGGAACGGATGCAGCATGTCATCGACAGAGATGCGCCAGATCTCGGTGTCTCCTTTGCGGACCGTCTCATCAATCCGGTCCATTTTCATCGGTTGGCCGTTGATCGCCATCGCGTTTGCGTTCCCGCAAAAATTATCCCAAGCCATTGCAAGCGCAGCAAGATCAGCGCCGACGTCCATTTGCAGTTCAAATGAACGCGTAACCGTTGCATCCGACCGATTTGGCGGGGACAGATTTGCCAATTGAGTCGGTATCGCACCGGTGAAACCCTGATCTGCGCTGCGGTTGAGTACAAGTGCGGTTGTGGTCGGATTTCCTCCAAAAAGGTTGGCAAAGAACCCCTCTGCGTCCTCGCCCCAATTGACGTTGAGCGCATTGGTTCCAACTATGCCCATGTCGATGAGGACTTCGTATCGTTCGCCCGGTGACATCAATATGCTCTCTGCCTCAACGGGTGATGACAGAAAGCCACCATCTGAGGCGATCACAGTTACAGGCCCCGTTTGCATTGAGAGTTCCAGAAACCGCGCGTTGCAGGCATTGAGGATGCGAAGTCGCACCAAACCGGTTGGAACCGACTGTGCCACTGGTGCAATGACCCCATTGACGACAATCGTGTCTCCCTGAAAGCCGTCCTCGAAAACTTCGGCTGACAGTGCGTAGGTCATGCGGCCAGTCGCATCGAACGTTTTGTCCTGCAGGATCAGCGTAAAGTCGTCCACGCCATAGGTCTTTGGCAAGTCAGCATCCAGACTTGAATCATCTTCCACAAGAAGGACTCCCGCCAGCCCATTATAGGTCTGTTGGGCGGTCTTTCCATGCATGTGAGAGTGAAACCAGTTCATCGACGCGCGCTGCACAACTGGAACGTCGGGAGACCAAACAGCGCCGTCTTCTATTTCCTGATGCGGACCACCATCGACATCGCCGGGAATATGCAACCCATGCCAATGGATCGTTGAGACATCACCGATATTGTTGGTGACGTTAAAGGGCAATGTCTGGCCCTGCTTCACGCGAAGTACCGGCCCGAGATAGCTATGGTTGATCCCAAATGTCTGGCTTGCAACGCTGGTTCCAAAGTCATGGGATGCGGTGTTCAGGGACAGGTTGATCCGTTCGTTGATGCCGCCGGTCAGATCGGTCATTGGGATCAAACGCAGTGGGCGCGTCGATGCCTGGGGAGATGCCATCGATCCGGCGAACGCGGCTGTTGCGGTGCTTCCGATCAAAAGTTGACGACGGTTCATGTTTAGTTTCCTCTTGAGGTAGGTTTGAGACAGTTTATCGTGGACCTGGCTCGAAGTTGTGCAAGGCGATGGAGCAGCCCTAAGTTTCGCGACCAAATCGATGGACGCATCGATCAATTCATCTCTAGGGCGTTCAAGGCGGCGCGAACGTCAGCTTCTTGCTGGGCCAAAAGGGCTGCAAATGCGCCACTGTCATGCCTGTGCTCAATCCAACCCTTGTCGGCTATAGCGGCTTGCCATTCTTCGGTTTCATACAACGCTGAAAAGGCGGCCTGGAATTCTGCGATCTGAGCAGGACCTGTCATTGGCGGTGCAAAAAAACCGTTCCAGGTCACAAATTCCATCGCGATGCCTTGCTCGTGGAGTGTCTGAACGCCAGCAGGTAGTGTGCTTTCTTTGCCAGCGGTAACGCCCAAGATGCGTATGTTCCCTTGTTGCGCAAGCGCCAGCGCCCGTGAAAAATCGGTCGCGATCGCCGTAATATCCCCCGACATCAATGCCGTAAACGCGGGGGCAGGTGCATCAAAGGTAACGTAATCGAAGGTTGGGTCGATACCGGCAGCTTGCATGGCCATCACGGAGACGAGGTGATCAATGCCACCGGTTTCGGAACCTCCACCAATTGCAAAACTGTCGTCTGCATGCCCATTTACCAGATCAGCCATCGATTGAAGGTCGCTTTCCGAATGGACAATGAAAGCAACGAACCCTCCAATTGGCGCAGCCACGGGGATCAGATCAGAAAAACTGTCCGAATAGGTGCCATTCAGCGAGCGCGCAACAATCTGATGGGTGTTCAGCATCAACGTGTTTTGTAGGTTCGCAGCATTCTCGACCATATAGGTCAGGCCGACGCCACCGTTGTTGCCATCCCGGTTTTCAAAAACCACGTCTTCAATGACACCAGATGAGGAAAACACCTGTCCAATCATCCGTGTCGCTGTGTCCCAACCGCCACCAGGAGAGCCCGGGATCAGAAAGGTTGCTGTGTCGAAAACCGCGGTATCTGCCCCGCTTGGGTCGTCTGAGGGGTCATCATCTGTCCAGATGTTTAAAATTGCCCCTGTTTGGGCATCAATCTTGAATTCGATCTCGTCGCCCGCCGCGTTTACGACTTCGACGTCATAGGCGGGTTTGCCTTCAAACTGGTCAAGCTCCGCTTCCTCGACTGTGCCGCGCTGGGCCGCAAGGGCAATGGCGATGGCGTCATCTTTAGTTATTGGGGACGGTCCGTCGGCTGTCTGCGCCAGTGCGGTACCGCTGAGTAGGCAAAGCGTTGCGGTCCAAGTTTTAAGACTGAATTGTGCCATTGGAGGTCCTATCCGAAAAATCATGTCCTTACGCTTCGGATATGAGGTGCAACTCTTGCCCCATTCTTTCGGCAGGCTTACAGTTTTGTAAGTCTAGAATGACGGATACTAGCGGCCTGACAGTTTCTTTTTGATCCTGCTGCTTAAGCGCAACAGCTGCATATGTTGGAAAGCGTTGCACTATTGGTCTGCACTGCACGACACCTATACGCAGCGCGACGGCCCGCATTGTCAAAGCGTAGTTGTTTTCTGTCGCTTTGGTCGCGAAGCCACCATGATCGGCACGCTTAGTTTGGCACTCCGATTGGTGACAGGTGACAGGCAGCTATCTTACTTCGTATCAGCGATGAACCACGTTACGCTACCAGACCAAGCCCCTGCAGGTAACTGAAGCCTCGGGGAATGTCAGCTTTGTTGCGTAGTTCTAGCACGAGATGAGGCGCGCTGTTGCAATCAGCGAGAGCCTCGAAAACGCTTCGCCAATGAATCTCGCCGTCGCCCGGCGCCCAATGTCGGTCGGCGTGGCCGTCCAGATCTTGCAGGTGGATGTGGCGCAAATGGTGGCCCGCGTCGCGCACAAAATAGTCAACGGGCGGCGCACCTGACATGCGGCGCGCCAAATGTGCGTGACCGGTGTCAATTGAGACGGCGATCGCTTTGGAGCAGAAGCTGCCTACCATTTCGCGGCGGCGGGATGGATCAACGTCTAGAATGTTCTCAATCACCAGCGTGATACCCAATTCCTCGGCCTTGTTCACCACCGGTTGCATGGTCATGTGGATGCGCGCCAACACCTTGTCGGCGTAGCCCGGATAGTTGTGGATGTTGTTTTCATACCAAAGGTCATAAGGCGAGTGCATTACCATCTGCCTTGCGCCAATTCGATCGGCGGCTTCCAATGCCTTGAGAAACCGCGCGGTGATCAGTGTGCGCAACTCAGGGTCCTTGTTGTCCATATCGAGCCCGTCAAAGGGGCCGTGCATGCCGACACGTCCTTTATGCCCTTTGAGAGCCTTGATGGTGGCGGCCACGCGATCCTCAAACTCCGAGGTCAGTGACGCATGACTGGAGAAACCCTGAATTTCGATGTCGCGTTCAGCGTCAAAGAGCCAATCACGATGCTGATCGATCTCAAGAGCCGTTAGGCAGGCACCGATCCTGAGTGGGGTCATTCTGTATCCACCTTGGGTCCGGGATCAGGGCATATGTTGCGATTGCAACAGACAAGCAAAGGGTCATGACAAAGAAACTCCACCAGCCGCCAAAGGCCTGCGTGAGCCATGCAAAAACAAATGGCGCTGAGGCATTCACGCCCATTGAAAGAAAGGAAATCCAACCCAGCCGCGCGCCATAGCCGCGTGACCCAAAAAGCGCGAGAGGCAACGTGCCGCGCGCGATGGTTTTGATCCCATCACCCATCCCATAGAGGGCGGCGGCCAGCATGATGCCGGGAATGGTAAATCCTATGACAAGCAGGGTCATGAAACCGGCCATCATCAGACTCATTGCCAGAATGTAGGTGACAAGTGGATACATGTTCCGCGCCAGTAACATCTCGAAGAACCGACCAACTGTCTTGAAGGGACCGATGACAGCACCCGCGATAGCGGCAAGCGCTGCGGAATGCCCCAGATCTTGCACGTTGGTCACCCAGAGTGTCATCACGGCTCCAATCAGGTAGCCGGAGAAGAGGAAGGAAATCACCATCCAGAGCATACCGCGCTTGCGTGCCGGACCTCTTAGTTCGGGCCAGTCGGACTGCGCTGCCTCTTTCGGCGCATCGAGGTCTCGCAATGGGCCGCGCAGCCCATAGAAGTGAAGGGATACTGAGATTATCAGGGTCGTAATGCCGAGAACGACCCATGATGCTTCCCACCCGTAGCGGGTGTAGAGCCACAGCGTGAGCGGCCAGAAAATTGTTGAGGCAATGCCCCCAAAAAGCGTGATGATAGAGATGGAACGTTGCGTCGGAACCGCCAGATCAAGCCGGGCGACGGCAGCGAAAGCCACATTGTAGAGGACACACATCGCGGCCACTTCGGCCAGTAGCAACGCGAAGAAGAGGCCATAAGGCCCAGTCACGAAAGACATCAGAACTAGTGCGACACCAGCGACTGTGGAACCGACGGTCATCACGGCCCGGCCGCCATACTGATCGGTCAACCATCCTGCCAGAGGTGCCATCGCACCCCCCAAAAAAAAGGCCGAGCGACAACACACCGAAAATTGCAGTCAGGCTGAGCCCGAGATCGTCGGCCATTTCCGGCAGCAGGATGGCGTAGGCGTAGTAGAGCGCACCATACCCCACGACCTGCGTAATCCCAAGCGCGATAGCTGGGCGGTAGTCGGGATTGAGCGGCCAGATGCTCACCCCAAGGGCGTTCCCTGATAGGCGCAGCGGCCCGCCACCCAAGTGCCTTGGACGGCCGGTGTGCCCCCCTCTGGCCAATCTACCAGCACAAGGTCCGCGCGCTTGCCAGTCACTAAATGACCCCGGTCTGTCAGCCCCATAGACCGGGCAGGGCCATCCGAGACGAGCGACCAAAGCGTGCTCCGATCCGCCCGCTTCTCTAGATCCATCTTCGCTACCGCGGCCAGCATAGAGGGATAAAAATAGTCAGAGGCCAGCGCATCACAGAGGCCAGCCTCAACCATGTCGCCTACCCCAAGCGAACCGATGTGGCTGCCGCCTCGCGCCCCGTTCGGCGCGCCAAAGATGATGGTGTCCCCATTGGCCCGTGCGGCCTCTGCGGCCTCGATCACCATTGGGAATTCGGCCGCCGTGGCGCCCAGACTGCGAAAATAAGCACGGGTCTCGGCACGGGTGTCATCGTGGCTCAGCATCGGAGCGCCAGCGGTTTTGCCCGCCTCTGCGACCTGCGCAATGGTGTCAGGCACGTCGCCGCGCCGGTCCCAAACCTTGCGCAAAAGGGCGAGGTAGCTGTCCTCATCCATGCCAGACCGCTTTGCATGCCCTGCTGTTCGTTGGCGCAGGCGATCATCATCGAGTGAGGCGGTTGTAAAGTCCGGACTATGTTCAAACGCACGATCTTGCATCGAGGTATCAAAGGCACGCATGGTCATGGATGTGTGGTCGTTGAACGCGATAGATGGCGTTAGCGGCGCTTGAAGCGCCCATTTGATCGTCTCGAACGCTTCATCGAAAGAGAACGTCTCCCACCGTAGTTGGACGCGGTTCTCCACAGTCAAGCGTGGCGCAAGGTCAATCAGTGCTTGGATCAGCGCACGGCCACGTTCCACCGCGCGTAATCCCGGCTCCCACCCTAAAGTGATCGCATGATAAGCTGTTGCAATGCCGTTGGCTGCAAGTTGCCTGTCGGTGTCCAGTACGGCCACATCCGTTGGGAAGTACGTATTAGGGCGCGGCATCAGCTGCCGTTCAAACGCATCGCCGTGGACGTCAACCAAGGCGGGCGCAAGGATCAGACCCGTAGCGTCGATCACCTCACCTTGCGTTTGTGCACCGATCTCAGCGATCTTACCGTCTGCCACTGTGACACTCGCCTCGGCGATTTGCCCGGGCAAATATACTGTCGCGCCTTCAAATGTGACTGTCATCAGAGCCGTTCCAGCGTCACGTGCCAGTGGTACGAACCGGGCTTGTCATGCTCCTGATCTTTCAGGTTTAACACTTCAAAGCCAGAAAAAAGCGTCAGCAACTCGACCGCGTTGCAAAAGAAATGCGGGTGGATCTTGTCAGTCCCTGGCGCATCAAAGACCCAAGAATTATTGCTGATCTCGCGCCCGCTGTGCTTGGCCTGCTCATGCGGCAAACGCCGTTTGGAGAGCATTGTTCCGAGGTAGGTTCCGCCGGGTTTAAGCACGCGTTTGATCTCGGAAATCGTGCGCGAGACGATTTCTTCATCACCGTGATAGATGACATTCCAGCTGACGATATGATCAAAGCTTGTATCATCGAAGGGCAGTTCATCCATGCGTCCCAGCTTGGTCGCGACGCTGTTGAACTTCTCAATCTCCGCGAGTCCCTCGGGTGCCGCGTCCAAAGCCGTGACGGTATGACCTTTCTCAGCCAACCACAGAGCATGCCGCCCGACGCCAGCGCCAAGGTCCAGTACCTCGGAACCGGGCGCGAAGGCCTCTGCCCAGTTGATAACGTCCTGTTCAGGTGTCAGCCATTTGCTGCCGGATGTGATATTCGCCCATTGTTCGCTCCAGTGGACGTCTGCGGTATCGGTCTTCAACGCTGTTCTCCGATAATCTTTGTGCGGACAAAGCCGCTAAGTTGCTCGATAATGATCACGACGACAGCAATCATCAGGATGACGGTCATGGCGGTGGGATAGTCGAAGAGGTCAAACCCAACCTTCAGTTCGATCCCGATCCCGCCTGCGCCCACAAGGCCCAGGATCGTGGAAGACCGCACGGCTTTCTCCAATGAAAAAAGAGATGTGGAAATGAACGCAGGCATTGCGGCGGGGATCGTGGCACAAGCGACCACGTCAATCTTGCGCGCGCCGGTTGCGGCCAGGCTCTCGGCGGGGCCTTTGTCTGTCCCTTCCATGTCGTCGGCGAAGAACCGTCCGCAGAAACCGATGGTGTCCACGGCGATGGCCAGCATCCCGGCAAAAGGGCCGAGACCGACAGCCACCACAAATACCAGCGCCCAAGCAATGTCGGGCACGGCTCGGATGAAACTCAGGATATTGCGGACAACCTGGTTCACCCAGACCCCCGCAACGAGCCCGCGCGCGGCAAGCAGTGCGATGGGGATCGCGAGAATAACACCGATCACCGCCCCAGCGACCGCTATCTGCAAGGTCTCCACCATTTTCCACCCAAGCCGGACGAGCGTTTGCGGGTCGATGTTGGGCGGGAAGGCGCGTTCAAGGAAATCGGCGAAACGAGGCGGGGCGGTCGCCATCCTCTCCAGCGAAAACCCGGCACCAGCCAGACACCACACAATGACTGTCAGGCCCAGCAAATAACCTATGAAAGCAAATGCAGAGGGCCGTTCGTAGCGCGCGGGTATGGTGAGATTAGTCATAAAGCCCCCTCAGATCTGAGGCGTTGAGCGATGCTGCGGTTGCGTCCAAACGCAACGCACCGTCCGCAATACCGAGCACACGGTCACCGTAGCGCAATGCGTGTTCAATGTTGTGCGAGGTAAAAACAACTGTGACGCCTTCCTCTCGCGCGAGTTGAAAGAAGAGCTCCATCACGTCTTCGCCCGCAGCCGGGTCGAGCGAGGCGCAGGGCTCATCTGCGATCAGAATTTCGGGGTTGCCCACAATCGCGCGAGCGATAGCGACGCGCTGGGATTGACCGCCAGACAAACGATCCGCACGACGCATTGCTAAGGCGCTCAAACCGACCTTCTCTAAAGCGGCCATGGCTGCATCACGCGAGGGTGCCGGGGCTAGAACATGGCTCCAGTGCCGGACACCCGGATAACGGCCCAAAAGACCGTGGCAAACATTTGACAACACATTCAGGCGCGGGACGAGGTTGTGCTTTTGCGAAACAAGGCCAATGCGTGCGCGCAAGGCACGGATCGCTTTGCCTTCAAGGCCGGTCGTGTCTTGTTCGAGCAGAACCACTTGGCCTGTTGTCACAGGGATCAGGCCCATCAGGCAGCGCAGCAAGGTCGATTTGCCCGTGCCATTGGCCCCAACGAGTGCAACTGCTTCACTCCGTGCAAGGCGAAAGCTGACATCAGCAAATATGGGCGTCTCACCAAAGGACTTCGCGATACCTTTCGCCTCAATGTCTACAGGTGCAACCGGGAGGAATGTCCCCCCGGTTGCGTGAGATCGCGCTTTGCGGCGTGATCGTTTTTTCGAGCGTATCAGTCACCGATGAAGTTGTCGAACTGAGGGTAGCCAGCGTTTGAGTACATGGACCGCACGTAGTCATAAGCGCTGTCCTCAATTGCGACGAGGTCCATGCCGACGTATTTGTCGTTTTCTTCATGCGCTGTGATGCCAGCGATGATCATGTCCTTGTTTTCAAGGATAGATGTTTGCACCAGAGCGGCGGCTTCCGCAGGCACATGGGCACCCACCATGATCATGTCGTTGGGCAGGTCGCCGGAACGGCCGATCATCTTGAAGAAGCCGTAAGGAAGATCAGTCTCAGCGTTGCGCACGTTCAGCCAGCTACCGGCGTTGGAGCCAATGGCATCGACGTCACCGTTTTTAAGTGCTTCATGTGCGATGTTGCGGCTTGTGTGGATCTTTTCGATGTCGCTGACAGGGTCAACGCCATGATCGGCCAGCACCTGCATCGGGCACAGCATGTTAGACGTGGAACCGATATCACCAAAAGCGACAGTTTTGCCCACCAGATCCTGCATCGTGTTGATGCCGCTGTCTGCGCGCGTGATGATCGCGCAGTGATAGTCCGGTCGGCCAAGGCCAATGAGCGGTGTCGCGTCTGTCAGCTTGTTGATGACGACATATTCAGCCGGGCCCGAGACCACGAAGTCAACGGTTTCGCCGCGCAGTGCCTCGGCGGCGGCCGTACGCGAATTCACAGCGAAGAACTCAAAAGTTTCGCCGGTTGCTTCTTCGAGCGCCTCTTTGAATGGTCCCCATTCGATTTGCAAACGTTCCATCCCTTCAACATCAGTGACGGCGATGGACCACGTATCGGCAAAGGATGCGGCCGCAGTGGCGGATGCAAGCCCGAGCCCAAGAACAACAGATTTGAATTTCATGACAGCCTCCATTGAAAATTCGTTCGAATGAATCATTTTAAGGTATGGCAGTTCCACAAAGCTTTCATGAAACATTTGTGACGTTTGCAGATGCACCGTGATTGACACAGCACTGTCACAGAGCAGCGGTAGATAAAATTCATCCGGATGAATCAAAATGAAACGAGATAAGTGGCGCGACATACGCGCGGAGATTGAGCGAGACATTATGGACGGTGTCATGCAGCCTGGGGTAAAACTGCCTACCGAGCCGGAGATGGTCGCCACCTATGGCGCTGGGCGGCATACGGTACGACGCGCGGTTGCAGAGCTAGCAAAGGACGGTTTCCTAAGCGTCGAACAGGGGCGAGGAACATTCGTCCAGCGGCATACCTTGCTGGAATACACCATCGGTGCGCGCACGCGTTTGCGCCAGAACCTTGGTGCTCAGGGCGTAGATGTCTCTGGCGAAAGCCTCGGCATTGAGCGGACGACGGCGTCCAAACGGGTCGCGGGTCATCTGAAGGTCGATGTCGGTGCGCCCGTTGTCGCGACAAGCCGGATAACCCGCGCGGATGGTGTGCCGGTTGCTTTCGGCACCATCTATCATAACGCGGCGCGCTTTCCTGACTTTCCCGAACGTCGACAAGCCTTGGGTTCAGTGAGTGCGGTATACCGCTCCTACGGGATCGAAGACTATTTGCGCGGTAGCACCCAGATCCATGCCCGCCCGGCGCGACCAAAAGAGGCGCAGCAACTGCGTCAGCATTCTGAGATGCCAGTAATTGTCGTGCGCGCTGTCGATACATTGCCCGATGGCGCGCCCATCGCTTTCAGCCAGGTCATCTGGTCTGCCGCCCGCGTCAAATTTACCATTCCAAACACCGAGGAAGACTGATGGCACCCCCACAAATGCTCGCCGATTTCCCGCACGAGGTTTTGCTTGATGTTCTGGCGAAAGCAGATACCGCGAGGTTGAAGGCGTTTGCGGAACCGTTGATTGCGCAACTGGACACGATTGGTGTGCTGGAAAACCGGACCGGTCTTGTGATGCTACCAATACAGGACACCGCTCAGGGCACGAATTTTCATCTGGGCGAAGTTCTGGTGAGTGAAGCGCGGATCACGGCCAGCGGTCAGGAGGGTTACGGCATGCGTCGTGGACGTGATCTTGAGGCTGCGATGGCCATGGCACTGGTGGACGTGGCGGTCGCCGCCGGTGTGGCGCATGCCGACTGTGCCACCTTCATCGCTTCCGAGCAACAAGCCCAGCAAGCGGCAGACCACGAAAGGCTACGCCGGGTTGAGGCAACGCGCGTTGATATGGAGACATTTTGATGACCCATTACCCAACGCCATCCGATTTTGAAGCGCAAACCAATGCGACGTATGAGGCGCTCATGTGGGCGCTCTCACGCCCGGGTAGGGCGCGCGGGTTACCGCAGGCTGGCCAAGCAGGGATCATATTGACGCTGATTGATCGGGAATGCGCGATCTATACGGACAGTGAAGAACTTCGCGCGGTTGCGGCCAGTACTGGTGCACATCCGGTCGCGGCCGAGTGCGCGGACCATCTGTTTCTTACGTCCGTTCCAAACGTCGCATTTCTGCGGCAACTGCGGCAAGGTTCTGACATGTACCCTGAAGAGGGTGCCACGCTTGTCTTGCCCGCCAGCTTTAAAGGCAACACGCGCCTACGTCTGACAGGGCCGGGCGTCGATGGCGAGATTACGATCAATCTCGATGCCCCACCCGTTATTTGGACGGCCCGAAAACAGATTATGCGCTACCCGATGGGGTTTGAGATTTTTCTTGTGGATGGCGATCAGGTGATCGGCTTGCCACGTACAACCGAGATAGAGGTGCTCTGATGGCCTATGTCGCAACCCGCGGTGGCGAGCGCGCCATCGAACAGTCGCAGCGGCTTTATCGCGAAGAGATGGGGGCGATTACGCCGGAGCGTGTCAACGAACTGCGCCAAGCAATGCCTTATCTGATCGACCGCGTTATGGGCGAAGCGTCGCTTTATGACGAAGACCTCGCAGCATTAGCACTCGCGCAGACCGGTGGCGAGCTATATGAGGCAACGCTGCTGTTGCGTGCATGGCGGACCACACAGCCACGATTGGCTGTTGCAGACCCTGTCACGCAAGATGGTCTTTTCACGCACCGTCGGATTTCGGCCGCTTTCAAGGACATTCCGGGCGGTCAGGTGCTTGGACCGACGCTGGACTACGCCCACCGTATATTGGCAACAGAAGTTTTGTCAGGTGAAACGCATGTCCCTGATCCAGTCACACCCGCCGCAAGGCCATCGCCAGCGCATCAGCCCTCTGTCGCTGCTTGGCAGGCGGAGAATGATTTGCTCACCGCGGCGAAACCCGACCAAACCACCGGCAATGACATACCTGATGTGACGCGCGAGCCGCTGCTTTTCCCGGCCAAGCGTGCGCATACACTCCAAAGCCTTGCCCGTGCAGAGACCGGCGGGGTTCTCGCGCTCGGCTACGCGGCACAGCGCGGCTATGGACAGGCACATCCCACAGTCAACGAACTGCGGCTGGCGGAGGCCGAAATCAAGGTGAAGCATCCACGTGGCACGACCTTCAGCGCGGGTCGTGTGAAGCTGAGCCAAGCAGAAGTCGTGAACAAGAAGGGCACACAGCTGGAGCTTGGTTTTGCGGCCACGATGGGCTGGAACGAAGTGAAAGTGATTGCCGCCGCGACGCTGGATGTGAACAGCGAAGGTGCGGCAAAGGGATCGGCCACGGAAGAAGAGTTCTTCCTCTATCACACCGAAGGCGTCGAAAGCTCTGGTTTCTGCATCCACTTCAAACTACCCCATTATGTCACCTTCCAATCGAGCCTTGATGCCATGCGCGATGCTAAGGCCAAAAAGGTCGCCAAGGACAAAGCACCGGAGCCTGCGGAATGAGCATCAAATCCCTGACAAAAGAATGGGAGCCGATGGCCTATGGCTTCCTTGATGCTTCGGCCAAACGTGAGATCCGTCGCAAAACACTGAAGGCCATCGCTGTGCCAGGTTGCCAAATGCCTTATGCCAGCCGCGAAGTGCCGATGGCGCGCGGCTGGGGGACAGGCGGTTTGCAAATCTCCTGCACGCTGATTAACCCGCAAACCACCGTGAAGGTCATTGACCAAGGAGCCGATGACAGCGTGAATGCCGCGTCTATCCGGCGCTTCCTGTCGCGCGTGTCGGGTGCGCCGACCACCATGGATACGCTCAAGGCTGACCTGATTCAGTCCCGTCACCGCATCCCCGAAGAAAAGCTGCGCGAGGATCAGGTGTTGGTTTTGCAGGTGCCGAACCCCGAGCCCCTCCGCCCCGTACAACCCAACATGTCCATCGCCCGGCAGATGCATGCGGATGCGGACTATGGCCGCATGTGGCTCCAGCTTTATGAGCAGATTGTGCGTTCGGGCCGTGTCATGCAGGGTGCGAGCTACCCCAGCCTTGTCCATGGACGCTTCGTGATGACACCGTCACCCATTCCACGCTGGGACGTGCCGAAAATGCATATGGCCAAGCACCTGACGATCCTGTCAGCCGGTCGTGAAAAGCGCCTTCACGCGGTGCCGCCCTTTGCCCGGGTCGAGCCGCTGGTCTTTGACGACGTGCCGTACCGTGTCGAGGATCACGGCGATCTGACCTGTACACGATCTGGCGCGAAAGGATACTTTATGAATGAGATCCCCCAGGATGACGGCTCCTCCACCTACGAAGTGTCGGACAGCGAACTCGGCGTCAAAACCATCCGCCAACGCGATGGCGAAGGCACGGCGATTGGCGCGACCTGGTATGAAGAGGGAAGGATGCCGCAATGATGGATGCACCCCGCATTGTCAAAACCCGCCCGCTCCTGATCGCACGCGATGTCAGCAAATCCTATGGTGATGTCACAGCTCTGCGCTCTGTGTCGGCCACCGTCTATCCCGGTGAGGTTCTGGGCATCGTTGGAGAAAGTGGCTCGGGCAAATCAACCTTCCTGCGCTGTCTCAACCTTGAAGAAGACCCCGATCAGGGTAGCTACACCCTTGATCTGCCGGATGTGCAGGGCAACCTCTTCGATCTCGACCGCTACGCCTGCCGGATGCTGTGTGCCACACGGATTGGCATCGTTTATCAGAACCCGCATCTGGGGTTGCTGATGAAGCATTCCTCCTCCGGCAACGTCGCGGAACGCTTGCTTGTCGCAGGCGAACGGCGATTTGCAGTGTTGCGCGAAAAAGCACGGGATGCGCTAGATGCCTCCGAGTTCCCGCTTGACCGGATGGATGCACCCCCCATTGAGCTTTCGGGTGGCATGCAGCAGCGCGTTCAGCTGGCGAAGGCTATAGCGCTGGAACCGGCCCTTTTGCTGCTGGACGAACCGACAACAGGTCTCGACGTCAGTGTTCAAGCACTGGTTCTGGATACGCTCAAACGGCTCCAGCAAGAGCGTCAGATCACGATGATTATTGTAAGCCACGACCTTGGCGTCATCCGTACGTTATCCGACCGGGTAATGGTCATGCGGCGCGGGGAGGTCGTTGAAGAGGGGCTTGCTGATCAGGTGTTCCAAGACCCACAACACGCCTACACGCAACAATTGGTGCATGCAAAGTTATGACAGTTCTAGATGTTCGCAGCTTGTCCAAAGGCTTCACAATGCATCACCTCGGTGCAGAGATGGGGGCTTTCTCTGACATCTCTTTCAGCCTGAGGGCGGGTGAGTTTCTGCTCCTGAAGGGGCGCAACGGCGCTAAGCAAGTCCACTCTTCTGCGAACACTTTATCGCAGCTATCTCGCCCAAGATGGGGAGATCCTGTTTTATTCCGACCATGGCGCTATCGATCTTGTGCGTGCGGCTGATGTAGACATCACGCATCTGCGGCGCACAGAGATCGGCTTTGTCACACAATTTCTGACGGCGCGCCCCCGCGTGAGTGCAGAGGCGCTGGTGGCAGAGCCGCTGCGCCTTGCTGGATATTCGGCAGAGGATGCGCTCAGACAGGCGCGGCACTGGCTGAGTGCCTTTGGTGTCAAAGAGGCGCTTTGGGCGGCATACCCCACAACATTCTCTGGAGGTGAGCAGCAGAAGGTCAATCTGGCTCGCGCACTGATCTTGCCGCAACGGCTCTTGCTGCTTGATGAGCCGACAGCGTCTCTTGATGTAGCCGCGCGGGCAGCACTTGTGCGGCGTCTCGCTGACCTCAAGGCGCAAGGCACAGCGATGATCGGCGTATTCCACCATCCGGGCGATGTCGCCGCCCTCATTGACCGCGAAATTGATCTCACCCCTGACGCTGCCCCGCAAGAGGATCGACACGATGTGGCTCTCTGATTTCACAGTCGTTCTGCCTGATCGGGTGGTTCCCGGCGGATCCGTTTTGGTCGAAGATGGGGTGATCACCGAGATCAAGGAACATGCCGTTGCTGGCGGCATTCAGGGGGACGGCAAACACCTCTTCCCTGGTTTCATCGACATGCACGGCGATATGATCGAGTTGGAGCTTGAGCCACGTGTACACGTGGACTTTCCAATGGATGTCGCACTCGGTCACCTTGATACGCGGCTTGCCGCGACGGGTGTCGTGACAGCCTATGCCGCCGTGTCCTTTTCACGCGGTGCGCGGGATGGTGAGCGCCGGTCTTTTGAACACACCTGCGGGGTCATCCGAGCACTCAAGACGGCAAAGCAGGCGATGCGGGTCGATCATAAGATCCACGCCCGCTTTGACATTACCTTTACCGAAGCCATCGATGCCTTGGGTGATTTGCTTGTCGATGGGCAAGTGGATCTGGTGTCTGTCATGGACCACACCCCCGGCCAGGGCCAGTATCGCAACCTTGAGCGTCATATTGAGCTGCGCGCGGCACACTATGGCGTTTCGGTGGAAGAGGCGCGCGCGAAGGTGCAGGCAAAAATGGATGAGGCAATGGGGTCGGAACAGATTTTGACCAACCTGCAACGGGTCTCCGCCCTCTGCAAAGAACATAGCGTCGCGATGGTCAGCCATGACGATGATACGGTCGAGAAATCTAACCTCATTGCGGATTTTGGCGCTGTAATCAGTGAATTTCCGGTGACGATGGAAGCCGCTGAAACGGTTGTTTCACGCGGACTCATGACTGCGATGGGTGCGCCCAATGCGATGCGTGGGCAAAGCTATTCGGGCAACCTTTCCGCACGCGATCTCCATGCGGCCGGGATGCTGCATATTCTTGCGGCCGACTATCATCCGGCTGCGATCCTGCCTGCGGTCCGGGTTTTGGCCAAGACCGATCCACGGGGTCTTGCTGGTGCGACGCGGCTCGCGACGGCAAATCCCGCAAAGGCACTTGGCCTTACAGATCGTGGTGAAATCGCGGTCGGAAAACGCGCCGATCTCTGCATTGTAGATGGGCGTGACCGGGTTGTTGAGACGTTGAAGGCCGCCCAAATCGTGCATTCGAACGGCGCTATGACATCCGCCGCGGCCGGACTGCGCACCGTCGCCTGAGACGTAACAAAACTGTCATGGAAAGGACTCTGGCCTGTTACGCAGCAGGCGCTAAATCAGGTCAGAAAATTCATTCGGATGAATCGATATGCCTGAACTTCTCAAGCTTTCAAATGTCACCCGTGTCTTTGGCGAAACTACCGCCGTAGATAATGTTTCGCTCGAAATTGAGCCGGGCCAGTTCGTCGGGGTGATCGGACGCTCCGGCGCGGGCAAGTCCACAATGCTCCGCCTGATCAACAGGCTCATTGACCCCACTTCGGGGTCGATTTCATTTCAGGGTACCGAAATTACGGCGCTCAAAGGCAAGCCCTTGCGGGGATGGCGGCGCGACTGCGCGATGATCTTTCAGCAGTTCAATCTTGTTGAACGTCTGGACGTCCTAACCAATGTCCTGATCGGGCGTTTGGCGGAGCATGGGTTCCTCTCATCCATGGCGATGAACTTCACCGATGAAGAGCGTGCTATGGCAGTTGAGGCGTTGGATCGGCTGGATTTGGTGCCGCAAGCCCTGCAACGCGCTGGCACCCTTTCGGGCGGACAGCAACAGCGCGTCGCTATAGCTAAGGCATTGGTGCAAAAACCAAAAATAATGCTCGCGGATGAGCCTATCGCCTCGCTTGATCCTGCAAATGCAACGCTTGTGATGGATGGTTTGAAACAGATCAACCGCGAAGATGGGATCACTGTGCTGGTCAATCTGCACACCCTTGATACTGCACGCGCCTACAGCGACCGCATCATCGCGATGCGGCAAGGACGGGTGTTCTTTGATGGGACAGCGCAACAGCTCACCGATGGCGTGGTGCGCGATATCTACGGGCTTGAGGGTCTCAAAGAGTTCAACGAAGCCGTGACCTCCACAGCCGTGCGAGAGATGGCCTGAAAAGCAAACGTAAATCAGGGAGATGAATGATGCGTTTTCTAACTAATACTGCGCTTTGCGCGCTGATTGCTGCCCCGGCTTTCGCGGAATGGCGTGACGACTATGCTGTTCTGAAGTTCGGTATTCTGTCGGGTGAGAACGAAAAAGACCGCCTGCTGCGCAACGAGCCGCTGCGCGTGTTCTTGGAAGAAAAACTGGGTGTTGAAGTCGAGATCTTCACTGCGGGCAACTACGATGGCGTCATTCAGGCGATGGCTGCTGACCAGATCGAAATTGGTCGCTTCGGTTCGTCGTCATACGCTGCTGCCTACACTGCGACCAATGGCGGTGTTGTCCCAACGCTCACGAATTTGCGCGAGAATGGTGCAACTGGCTACTACTCCATCGTTGTGACGCGTTGCGATAGCGGGATTGAGACACTGGCCGATGCCGAAGGCAAGGTACATGCCTTCGCGGACCCGGATTCCACGTCCGGCTACGCTGTTCCTTACTTCAATATGGTGAACGTCGATGGCATTGTTCCTGAAGAGTTTTTCGGCACAGTCACCTTCTCCGGTAGCCATGAGGCCGGTGTGAGCGGGGTGGTGAACGGGACATTCGACACTGCCGCCACCTGGTGGAACAACGAAGCCGACGGTGTCTTTCAGCGTATGATCTCAAAAGGTATGATCGAAGACGGACAGGTGTGCAAAATCTGGGAAAGCCCCGAAATCACATCGGGCCCATGGACTTTCCGCTCCAACCTGCCTGCCGATCTGATCAAGGATGTCACCGCCGCTATCGAGGCATTCCCGACAGAAGATGTCGAGGGCTTCCGTATCTATTCGGAATGGTCAGCAGACAACGACAACAACCAGGCGGGCTTTCAGCGCGTTGATCACGAACGCTATCAGTGGATCGTTGATATGCGCGAATGGATCCGTGAACAGCGCCGCGCGGGCTAAGGGTATCAGTATAGGGCAGGTCTTCGGGCCTGTCCTTGCTCGTTCTGGAGTGTTTTGATGACAGTCATCACCGATCCCGCTTTTGCGCCCTCAAACAGCGCAAAGATTGATGCGTTCGAGGTAGATTTCGCCGCGGCGCGTAAATCATCCCGCCGCGCGTGGCTCATCGGATCAGTGTTGTTTTTCATCGTATTTATGGTGACATCCTGGTTGGGCGACTTCTTTCGTGTGACGCAGTTGACGATGCCGGACGGGTCGCGCGAATGGCGATGGGTGCTCGCTGCTGGCATACCACGCCTCGGGGAATTCGTCTCGCAAATGATCCCAAACTTGCGCTGGGAAACGCTGGGCGCCGACTTGTCAGAGTGGTTCTGGCGCTGGCGCACGTGGCTGAAACTGCTGTTTGAAACCATCCTGATTGCCTATATGGCGACGGTGCTGGGCGTCATCGGCGGGTTTCTTCTGTCCTTTCCGGCCTCCCGTAACCTAGCACCCAACAAGTTGGTGCTGTGGATCACCCGCCGGTATCTGGAAATTGCGCGCACTGTGCCAGAGCTGGTTTGGGCCATCATCTTTGTTTTCTGTTTCTCGGTCGGTCCCATGGTAAGCGTTCTTGCTATCGGCCTGCACGCCACGGGCGCGCTGGGAAAACTCTACTCCGAGGTCAACGAAAACATAGACATGGGCCCGCTCGAAGGAGTGAAAGCGGCAGGTGGGACATGGTTTGATCAGATCCGCTATGGCGCCGTTCCGCAGGTCATGCCTAACATCATCAGCTACACGCTGCTGCGGTTTGAGATCAACGTGCGCGCTTCGTCCATCATCGGCTATGTGGGTGCCGGTGGCCTTGGGCAGGAGTTTCGTGTCGCGATGAGCTTTCAGGAATACACCGATCTTTCGGCGCTTTTCGTGATCATCTTCGTGACGGTCATGATCATCGACTATGGGTCTGAAAAGCTGCGCCATCGGATCATCGGCTTGGAAGGAATGCGCACATGACTCCCGACCAGATCGCCGCTGCCAAGACTCGCGTTCCGCGCGCCTTTCGCGATCCGCCGCTGGTGCGCGCCCGCAAGATCAGCCTGCGTGTCTTCATGATCGGGCTCTTTTGCTACTGCCTCTGGGCGTTTGATTTCAGCCCAGAGCGGATTTGGACAGGACTGGAACGGTTTGGCACCGTCGCAAGTTTCATGTTTCCGCCCTACATCTGGACAACATGGGAAGAGTTTTCCGAGATTTTGAACGGTCTCGGCGAGACGCTCGCGATCGCTTTCCTCGGGACAGTACTCGGTGCTGTGATCGCTTTTCCGCTATCGTTCCTCGGTGCTAAGAACATCAACCGGTTCACCTTCTGGCGCCAGACGGCGCGGCGTGGTTATGACGTGATCCGCGCGTTTGAGACGCTCATCCTCGCTCTCATCTTTATCCGTGCTTTTGGTCTTGGCCCGCTTGCGGGCATCCTCGCGATTACGGTGAGCGAAATCGGGACCTTTTCGAAGCTTTTCTCTGAGGCAATTGAGAATACCTCCGAACGTCCCATCGACGGTGTGAAAGCATCAGGTGGTTCGCGCCTGCAGCAAATCCGTTTTGGTATCATGCCGCAGGTGAACCCAGTGATCCTGTCGATCCTGCTTTACAACTTTGAGTCCAACGTCCGCTCGGGTACGATCCTTGGCATCGTGGGTGCAGGCGGCATTGGCTTCCTGCTGTCCGACCGGATCAGCGCATATCGGTGGGGCGAGGCATGGTCGATCATCTTCCTCATTATCGCAATGGTTTACGTGATCGACTGGCTGTCGGGGCTCGTCCGGCAGCGCCTGATCGGCAAAGCGGACCTCGCAAAGTGAGCGGGGCAGGATCAAAAAAGCGTTTGACAGACGCCCCCACCATCCATCCGAATGCGACAGTCGCTGATTGCGACCTCGGTGTCTGGACAGAGGTCGGCGACGGCACAGTGATGAAAGATGTTGAGATGGGGGACTATTCCTACATCACCCGCAACTGCCATGTCGTCTGGGCGGCGATCGGCAAGTTCTGTTCGATCGCGAATGACACCCGCATAAACCCTGGCAACCACCCTACCTGGCGCGCAACACAGCACCATTCTGTTTATCGAGCGGAGGCCTACGGACTTGGCGATGATGACCATGACTTCTTTCAATGGCGCAAAGAGCATTGGGTCACAATCGGTCACGATGTTTGGATAGGGCATGGTGTAACAGTCACTGCAGGTGTCACAATTGGTGATGGTGCGGTTGTTGGGGCTGGTGCCGTTGTGACGCGCGACGTTGCCCCCTACACCTTTGCGGGCGGTGTGCTTAAGCTAGGTTTATCAAGCGCCGCTTTTCGGAAGAGCAGGCCCAAGCGTTACAAGCGATTGCGCTTTGGAACTGGCCGCGCGACAAGTATCAGGCCGCGTTGCCTGACATTCGTACACTGGAGATTGACCGTTTCATTCAAAAATACGGCTGACCACTGCGCTGTATCAATGCCTACGCAGCGTCCGTTTGCAGCTACGGCATCGGCAATTGTGGTGGGCACTCATTGACGTCAGATCAGTCATTGGACTCCCTGTCGGTTTCAAATGTTGCGGCGAACGTTTGTCAGGCGGCGATTTGATCTTACGAAAACACAATACTATTGGCACAGATCCAATCGTTAGAACGCTGCGAGCGTATGTTCCAATCCCCCCTCGATATGGGATTGAAGCGATCTTGCCGCGCCATCAATGTCTCGGGCAAGCGCCGCGTCGAACATTTCCTTATGTTCCTGAACGGCGGCCTGACCACGATTTGTCAGGACAAGCACCTGGTAACGCAAATACTTGTCGAACAGAACAGCATGGAGCGACGGTAGATTTCGAGAGCCGCAGGCTTCGATCAATGCGAGATGGAATTCCCAGTCGTACCGCTTCCAGTCTTCCTTTTGGCTGTCGTCGCCGGTCAGCATCTTCTGTTCCATCAGGTGCAGTTTGTGATGCGCAGCGACGAGGTTTCCTTCCCAATCGGTGTTCTCAAAATCGGCCAATGTGAACTGGTTGAGTGCTGCAAGGGTATTTTTGTTCGGTGCACGGGATGTCTGGTTTGTTGTCGGCATTCCCATCTACTTTTATGCGGTCCTGTCGAACGGCACGACCGAAGGCAATCGAACCGCTTTTTTTTGATCGGTACATTCATGGCGGGCTGGGTGATCCTTTACGGTTTGGTGCAAGCCAATGCCCCACATATATTGCGCGCAAAAACGCGGCCGGAACATGAGTTGATCGCCGCGGCGCGCGGTTGGGCTTGGGCTCTGGCCATCGTACCGGCTATTTTGACAGCCATTGCTGTCGTAGCAGGTGAGCCGCACGTGTGGTTGACGATTGCACTGGTGGTCGGGCTGCTGGCATTCGGTGCTGTTTTCGCCGTGAACTCATCGCTTCATTCCTACTTGATTTTAGCCTTCACCAAGGCAGAGCGCGTTACAATGGATGTAGGCTTTTACTACATGGCGAATGCCGCGGGACGATTGGCCGGAACACTCCTGTCTGGCCTCACCTATCAGGTTGGCGGGCTGCCACCGATGTTGGGGATTGCGGCTGTCATGGTTGCGCTGTCTGCTGCGATGGTTGGATTTTTGAAGCCAGAACAAGCGTAGGGGGCGCAGTCCCGGCCAACTAGGCGTAGTTTTACAGAACTGTTGTGTTTTTGTTGCCAAACCGTCGCGTCCCGCGTGCACGGCTTTACAGGTTATTTCTAGGGGGAAAACATCCAATGACCTGTAAACTTGTTGCTATGACATCCGTCATTGCGATCTCGGCCGGTATGGCCAACGCTGACGCATTCAACCGCATTTCTAGCTTTCCGACATTTCTGAACAACGCTGACGCTGGCGAAGAAAGCTCTGCCGAAATTATCAGCGCCACCGCTGATGGCATGACTTTGGTCTATTCCGACAGCCCGCTAGGCGTGATCGGTCTGATCGACATCACTGATCCGGCGAATCCAACGCCAAAGGGCAACATCGCAGTAGGTGGAGAGCCGACAGCCGTCTCGATCATCGGGAACACCGCGTTTGTAGGGGTGAACACGTCCGAAAGCTTCACGAACCCGTCGGGCATGGTCAAAGCCTTTGATCTGGACAGCATGACCGAGATTGCGGCCTGCGATTTGGGCGGCCAACCAGATTCGACGGCAACCGCACCAGATGGGTCTTTCATCGCCGTTGCAATCGAAAATGAGCGGGATGAAGACCTGGGCGACGGACGCGTGGGCCAGACGCCGGGTGGCTTTCTTGTCACCGTCGATGTGGCCGATGGCACGCTGAATTGCGACTCGCTCAACGTGATTGATGTGTCCGGTTTGGCCGATGTAGCCCCGGAAGATCCCGAGCCCGAATTTGTCGACATCAACGCCGAAGGCGAGATTGTCGTCACCCTGCAGGAAAACAACCACATTGTCGTGGCGAACAAGGACGGCGTGATCAGCCATTTTTCTGCCGGGGCGGTCGATCTGGAAGGCATTGACGCAACGGATGAACGCGCTGCCTTAATCTTCAACGAAAGCCAGCCTGGTCGCTTACGCGAACCTGACGCGGTGCAGTGGATCGACAACACGCATTTCGCCATCGCCAACGAAGGCGACATGGATGGAGGATCGCGCGGCTGGTCGATCTTCAGCCAGGATGGCGCGTTGGTCTACGAGAACGGCACAGGTTTTGAGCATGCCATTGTAGAGGTCGGGCATTATCCGGATCGCCGCTCTGATGCGAAAGGGGTTGAGCCCGAAGGGATGGAGTTTGGCGTATTTGATAATACGCCGATGGCGTTCATTCTGGCCGAACGATCCTCAATCGTCGGCGTTTATGACCTGACCGATCCAACAGCACCCTTGCTTGCGCAGCTCCTGCCAAGTGGTGTCGGGCCTGAAGGCGCGGTCGCAATCCCTGCGCGCAACCTTTTTGTCACGGCGAATGAGGTTGACCTGATCGAAGATGGCGGCGTGCGCAGCCATGTCATGATTTATCAATTGCAGGATGCGGACCCCGCCTATCCGCAGCTGACATCGGCAGGTGCGGATGAGCTTATTGGCTGGGGCGCGATCTCTGGCATGGTGGCGGACGCGGATGGCATAGTCTGGGCCGTGAACGACAGCTTTTATGGCTTTCAGCCAACGATCTTCAAAATCGACACGACGACCACCCCTGCGACGATTGTTGACAGCATCCCGGTCACCCGACAGAACGGTGATCCGGCCCAGCAACTCGACATGGAAGGCATCACGCTGGATGGCGAAGGCGGTTTCTATATCGCCTCTGAGGGTCGCACCGACCGGGTGATCCCACACGCGATTTACCATGTGAACGCTGACGGAGAAATCCAATTTCGCGATGGAGAGATCGGTCTGCCGCCAGAGTTGATGGCAAATGAACGTCGATTTGGTTTTGAAGGGATCACCAAGGTTGGAGATGTCCTTTGGATGGCTGTCCAACGTGAATGGGCAGACGACCCCGCCAACCACGTTAAACTGGTTGCCTACAACCTCGAAACAGAAGAATGGGGCGCGGTGCATTATCCAAAAGCCGAACCTTCGACTGGTTGGGTCGGTTTGTCAGAAATCGTGGCGCACGGTGACTTTGTCTACGTCATCGAGCGCGACAACCAAATCGGCGGGGCCGCGGTGACCAAGAAAATCTATCGTATTCCAGCCGCCGAAATGGTGCCCGCACCATTGGGCGAAGCGCTGCCCGTGGTTAGCAAGGAGGAGGTCCGCAACCTAATCCCCGATTTGTTGACATTAAATGGTTACGCGGTCGACAAGGTCGAAGGTCTGGCCATTTTCCCAGATGGCACGGCGTGGATCAGCACTGATAACGACGGTGTGGACGATAGTTCTGGCGAGACATATTTCTGGTCGCCAGGTCAGTTTTAAGGAGCTGAAATATTTGAGTAGCTGGCGTCGGAGGGAGACCTCCGGCGCTATTTTTGTGCGGGTTGCGTCCGACATGCGCTCTGTCATCAACCAGATTCCAAAACGTCACGTTCGGTAGATACCAGCGTCACACAACGCGCCGATGTTGCAGGTCTCAATCATCTCATATGAGAAGGAGATTTCCGTGCGACATTCAGTTTCTCTTGTTCTTCCCATGGCACTGCTTTGGGCGACGGCAGCAGCTGCAAAAGATACTTCATACAACGCATCTGTTCATGTTGTTCCCAGCAGCACCGGTGCCGACATGGCGCGCGGCACTGTTTTTATCGATGCCAACCGCAACGGTATTTTGGATGATGCCGAAATAGGTATCGCGGGCGTTCTGGTGTCGAATGGTCGTGAAGTGGTCGCGACGGATGACGTCGGTTCATACGCGCTTCCCGTTTATGGTGACATGAACCTCTTCATAACCAAACCTGCGGGCTACACGACCCCGGTTGATGCGTTTTTGGTGCCGCAGTTTAGCTATATCCATAAGGAGGAAGGGTCTCCCGATCTCCGTTTTGGTGGGATCGAACCTACGGGACCCATGCCAGAGGCGGTCAACTTTCCGCTGATCGCGGATAACTCGGCGCGGGCTGAGTTTGAATGCCTCGTGTTTGGTGACGCACAGCCCTATTTCAACATGCAGGTGTCCTACGTGCGCGAAACCGTGGGCCGGATGCTGGCCGCGCGGAACAACAGCGATACAGAGTGCTTGTTGTTTGCTGGCGATATCATGGGCGATGACCTGTCGCTTTATCCACGTTTCAAGGAAATCATCACCGTTGGCGACACACCCCAATATTACGCAGGTGGTAATCATGACGTCGATTTTGACGCAGAAAGCGACCAGCATTCCTTCGACACATTCCGCCGAGAATGGGGACCGGAATACTATTCGTTTGATATCGGCAACGTGCATTTCGTGACACTTGATAACGTACGCTATCCCTGCAACGGCGTTGACGATCATCCGTTTTGTGATCCCTCAGAGCGCCAAACTTATAACGGCGTTGTCCATGATCGGCAGTTGGAATGGCTGGCCAATGACCTGTCTTTTGTGCCAGACGACAAACTGATTGTGATGATGGCGCATATACCGTTCCAGACTTTCACGGATAACACGGCTGCCAAGCACCAGACTGACAATCTGGATGCATTGGTCGAAATTCTAGGCGAACGACTTGTGCTTGGTCTCTCTGGCCATACGCACACGACCGAGAACATTCTGACAGGCGAATACTACGAAGGTTGGGAGGAAAACACAGGCGTTGGCCCGGCCCCTTTTCACCAAATTGTCACCGGTGCCTTGTCGGGTTCGTGGTGGTCGGGCAGCCTGAATGACGACGGGGTGCCCGGTGCGCCGCAGCGTCTGGGCAGCCCGCGCGGGTTCTATCAGCTTGCATTTGACGGGGCGGACTACCAGGAAAGCTACAAATCCTTTACCCATGATCATAGTGAACAGTTCCACGTTTCGTTCAACTCTCCCCGCTACCGTGAATGGGCCCAAAAGCTCGTGGATTACGTCAATGTCTATGGCGGCACGCGCAGTGAGGTGATCCCACCGGTATCACTGAATGATATGGGCGACGTGAACATGCTGACTCGCGCTGATCTTGAAGGGCAGACATGGGCGGTCGTAAATGTCTGGAATGGTAGCCGCGAAGACACGGTCATGCTGCAAATCAATGACGGGGCAGCGTTCGAGGCCACACGTACCCAGAAAGGCACCGGTGAAGCCAAGCTGCGATCAATCGAGGCATCCGACCCCTTTGCCATCTTCCGACAATTCAGCGATACACGCCGCGCCATGGCGTCAGCGTCCGGTAACAACGGGTACGAAATGTTCCAGGGCAGCATCTGGGAGGGGAATGCCGGACCGCTTGACAGCTGGCTGTGGACCAATTCATCGCCGCATCTCTGGACCGTTGATCTGCCCGCAGATCTTCCCGCAGGTATCCACAGTCTGACCGTCAAGGTCGAAGATCATCACGGGCGGACATACAGCGACACCATTGCGTTCGAAGTTGTCGAGGAAATCCCTGACATGACTTGGCAGGAAGTGTTCTGGGAGTAGCTCTCTTTGTTGAAGTCAGGAGGCGCTCACTACAAGTGGGCGCCTTTTGCATGCTCACAACTGAGACTGTTGTACCCGAAAGCGCCACAAGATGTGGTGTCAGTCACGCCGTTGTCACACAACAACTTTACCCCAACAGCAACCGGACCTGCGTGAGATCGCATATGCTGTTCAGAACTCTTTTCCTATCAGACATTCACCTTGGTACACGTGGATGCCGCGCCGATCTACTTGTGGCGTTTCTAAGAAAACACGACGCAGGTACCATCTATCTGGTCGGTGATATCTTCGATGGCTGGGCGCTTACCCGGCGAGGATGGCACTGGCCGCAAGAACATAACAATGTGGTTCAAACCTTGTTGGATAAGGCAAGGCGCGGCACCCGGATCATCTTTGTGCCCGGCAACCACGATGAAGTGATGCGCAACTATCTGGGCACCCATTTCGGTGGCATCGAGGTGGTGCAGACTGCCGATTTCACAGGCATGAATGGCAAGCACTATCTGGTCACGCATGGTGACCAGTTTGATGCCGTGGTTATGAATGCCAAATGGCTCGCCCATTTCGGGGACGCAGCCTATGATTTTCTGATCTGGCTGAATCCCAAGATTAATCGTATCAAGTCGCTTTGGGGAGGCCAATATTGGTCATTGTCCAAATGGGCCAAGCGGCAGGTCAAGACGGCAGTGAATTTTATCGGCCAATACGAGGATGTGCTGGCCGAAGAGGCACGGCGCGGTGGCTATGACGGCGTAATCTGCGGCCATATCCATCACGCCAACATCCGTCAAATCAAGGATATCGACTACATCAACACGGGCGATTGGGTCGAAAGCTGCACGGCAATTGCCGAACACCCCACCGGTGAAATCGAACTGATTGATTGGGAAGAGAAAGCGACGGCGGATCGCAAGCCGCCGCGCAAAACTGCAAAGCAACTCGCCCGAGCAGATACCTGAAGCAGGGAGAGACTAATGACATCTGTCACCGAACAACTGAGCGCGGCAGTGAACCAGAACGCGACCATGACGCGCGAGGGCCTACTGGAGCGCGCTTTTTCAAGGCTGTTTCATGGTCTGGTCTATGCGCAAATCTGGGAAGACCCGGTCGTTGATATGGAGGCGCTGCAAATCCAACCCGACGACAACCTCGTCTGTATCACCTCGGGCGGATGCAACGTGTTGTCCTACCTTGCCGCCAACCCGGCATCCATCACCGCTGTTGATCTCTCGCCTGCGCATGTGATGTTGAACAAGTTGAAACTGGCGACAGTGCAACATGCGCCAGACTACGCAACCCTTTTTGCCATGCTGGTTCGGGGCGATCAGCCCACCAATGTCTTGAACTTTGATACCTATGCCGCACCTTTTCTTGACGCGGAAACGCATAGGTTCTGGAACGCGCATACCCTGACAGGACCACGAAAAAGAATACTGGCGCGGGGGCTTTACCGTCACGGGCTGCTGGGCAGGTTCATTGGCGTCGTTCACGTCATCGCCAAACTGGCTCGCGTTGATTTTGCGCCTCTTCTGGCGGCCCAATCGCTGGCGGAGCAGCAAGCGTTCTACGAACAACAGATTGTTCCCCTTTATAACAGCCGCATTATCAAATTTCTGGCAAACCGCCGGGCGTCTCTTTTCGGTTTGGGCATTCCCCCGGCGCAATATGACAAGCTGGCGGCGGATGCAGGAGGTGATATCGTTGCGGTCTTGCAGGAACGAACACGCAAGCTGTTTTGTGACTTCCCGATCAAGGACAACTATTTTGCCTGGCAAGCCGCCTATCGGGGCTATGAGCCGGTCCCACGCCCCGCTGTGCCCCCTATTTAGCGCCCGAGAATTTCGCAGCAATACGTGCGGGTGCAGCACGGGTGACAGTGTTGAACAGATCCGTGACCGACGTATTGGCGCAACAACCGACGGCCTCGAAAGACTGTTACGTCCTGCTGGATGCGCAAGACTGGATGAACGATGATCAGTTAAACGCATTGTGGGATGAGATCTCCCGAACTGCTGCACCCGGCGCGCGGGTCATCTTCCGAACTGGCGGCAGGGAAGACATCTTACCGGGTCGCGTGAATCACGGGACGCTGTCACGCTGGTCTTATCAGGCCGATGCTTCGGCCCGAGGTTTCCGCAATGATCGGTCAGCGATTTACGGCGGATTTCATCTTTATCATTTCAAAGGCTAAAGCGCATGACCGAAACGCATAGCGCACTTATGGATCAAGTATATCGCAAGCAGCGATTTTTCTACGACGCGACCCGGAAATACTATCTCTTGGGTCGCGATTACACCTTGCGCCAACTGAAGCCTGATGCCGCTGCGCATATTCTGGAAATCGCGTGCGGCACCGGGCGCAATTTGGCGCAGGTTGATATGCGCTATCCAGGCAGATATCTTTATGGGCTTGATATCTCGTCGGAAATGCTCCGCTCGGCGCGCGCAAAGCTGGGGGATCGGGCCAAACTTGCACAAGGGGATGCTTGCGATTTTGATCCGTTGGACCTGTTTGGCCGCGCCAAGTTTGACCGCATCGTGATGTCCTACTGCGTCTCAATGATCCCACAATGGCAGTCGGCAATCGAGGAAGCTGTTGATCACCTTGCGCCCGATGGTGAGCTGCACATTGTGGATTTTGGCGATCAGTTGCGCATGCCGCAGTGGTTTAGCCGAAACCTGCGCAACTGGCTTGCACGTTTTCATGTCGTCCCTAGGGACGACCTGCACCGTATACTCAACGGCCTGCAAGAGGCACAGGTCACCCACAAACAACTGCTGCGCAGCTATGTCCAATATGCTTGCGTTCGAAAAGGCGATATCGCCGATCGACCCGAAGCTAAAGTTGAACAATACGGATAGACAAAGGGCTCGCGTATCCACGGGAAAACTGAAAACCCAATTGCAGAATCTCACCACCTAGATCTGCTACACTATTCAACACTTTCGTCTTAAACCGGGAAGCGCGCGCATCGTCCGAACCCCTGTGCTTAAACCGCCAAATGCAACCTCAGTTTTTACCTCTCTATCGTCTTGCACGCATGACAAACTCAATTGAATGTCAGGTACGCGCGACATTCTTCGTTTGACTGTCACCCGTTGCAAATGGCTGCGTCCTCCCTGTAGCGCCAAGCAGTGTTCGAGTAAGACTTATTCGTGCGAATTCGGCAAGCGGCACGTTTGTCGAGCGACCTGTGAATTCGCTTCCTGATTCATGCTGCGGTTCGCATGAATGGTCGTATCTTTTGCCGCGAGGCAGCACGGAAAGTCTCGTTCATGCCGCATTTCTTATGCTGCGAGCGCACGCAGCATAGTTCCAGGGCTTCCGTTGCGGACCTAAGAGGCGATGCAGCATCTATCCTGCGGTATACCCATGTCCCGGGCTATACGGCCCACAGCCGACCTCCGCAATGGGGTGGCAATGCTGCGGCGCGGCCCGGTGCAGGAGACATTCGCTGTGAGCGCAGAATTTTGAGGTTTTCGAATTGGCGGCCTAAGCGCAACAGGGCCGTCACGCGCTCGTGCGGTGCCCCACCACCTAAGCCACTAAACACGCCAAACTTGAGTTCTCGCAAGTTTCGAAATTCTCAAAGTGTTATTTGTAATTAATTCGGGGGTTAGGGCATCCACGTCCAAAAATTCGTTTGGAAGTTTGTACCCCTTGTCTATCAATATTTTCTTCTTTTCCTTGTATGGCTTCGTTCCTAGTTCTCCATTCGTCTTTGGGTCCACCAAGATCAAATTGCCGACTTGGCCGACGATACGCGCTTCTCGCTTTCTGCCGATCGCTATAGCTTAGAATCCGCATGCCTGCTCAGGATGGCAAAAGCCTGCAAAGTGGAAGTCCATCTGACGATCTCATTGTAATATCGAGATCTAACGCAATGATACTGAGCTGCGGACACAGAGGTTCGCGCCGCCCGCGTTATGGCTCAAAGTCTAGCGAGCAAACAAAATCATGGTTAGGAGCGGTCCGATGTCAGGCAATCTTTGATGTAAAGTCAGACTTTGCGCCAAGTAGCTGACAGACCTGTGTTTTTGCTCAATAAGTACATTTTACATGTTTGCTTTGTGAGGCTGTGAGCTCGAATAGAATTCCTAAGAATTTCTCGAGACAAAAAATAACCCCGCCTAACAAGTCGTTAGGCGGGGTCGTCAAAAACATCCAGTTGCGAGAACTTTACTCTCGGCTGCCGAAAAGCTGCAGGAGGAACATGAACATGTTGATGAAGTCCAGATACAGGTTCAGCGCACCCATAATTGCAGACTTTGCCAGCCATTCCTGATCGCCATGCGCGGCATGCGCGATGTAGTCGTTCTTGATCTTCTGTGTGTCATAGGCGGTCAGACCCGCAAAGATCAGCACACCCAGGATCGAAATCGCGAACATGATGGCAGGGGACTGCAGGAAGATGTTGACGATCATCGCTACGATCAGGCCAATCACACCCATGATCAGGAATGTACCCCAACCAGAGATATCTTTTTTCGTGGTGTACCCATAAAGGCTCAGACCCGCGAAAGCGATCGAGGTGATCAAGAAGACATTCGCAATGGACAAGCCGGTGAAGGCCACAAAAATCCACGCCATCGACAGACCCATAACGGATGCAAAGACATAGAAGAATGTCTGAGCGGCTGCCGCAGAGAACCGGTTAATCATCGCGCCAAACATAAAGATCATGCCCAGCGGTGCGAACATCACGATCCACCCAAGGATATTTGGGGACAGCGTGATCGGGTCGCGGAAGACTGAAAGCAGCGCAGGGGATGTACCTACCGCCCATGCGACCGCAAATGTCAGCAACATGCCTACGGACATGGTACCGTAGACCTTGTTCATGTGGGCGCGAAGACCCTCATCAATCTCAGCGGCGCGGACCCCTCCGACCGTCCGAATAAGTTGTTCTTGAGCCATGTTTGACCTCCAAAATAAACAGTAGCGCCGCAAAACGGCTTCCTTGCCCAAGATATTGGCAGGTGCCGGTGTTTTTTCAAGGCTATATTGGGCCGTTTTGCGGTTTTCTGATCATTTCGCGCGGGAATGTCGCAACTACCCCCAGAACAGACACTAACGGAGCCAATAACCGGGCGCATCCCAGGAAGACTTCAGGCTTTCTTGCACGGCTTCACTGCGGCTGATGCCGATATCATTCAGCATATGATCGTCGAGGTCCAAAAGGTGACGACGTTGGCGTCTAACCGTGAGCATTGCGTCCAGTTTCGCCCAGAAGGAGCGTGGCTTCATGCTGTGTTTTGCACAGATATTTGTTTGGCTGGTTGAGATGCTCATATCATTTCCTCTCGTGATGCTTTGTCTCTCTTATATTTCGATGCTTGATATATGGGCGATGGCGCGGCATAATGAAAATGAATACTTTTGAAATCAAACATCAGGATTTGTGATATGTTGCGAAACCTTGATCTCACAGCACTGCGGTCTTTTGTTGCTGTTTCGGATGCGGGCGGGGTGACACGTGCTGCGGGCACATTGAATCTGACGCAATCAGCCGTCTCGATGCAGCTCAAACGATTGGAAGACTCGCTGAACGTTTCTTTATTGGACCGTTCTTCGCGCACGATTGCCCTGACGCTGACCGGTGAACAACTGTTGGGCTATGCCCGGTCCATGTTGAAAATCAACGATGAGGCTTTGACCCGGCTGACCGCAACGGAATTCGAAGGTGAGCTGAGGCTTGGTGTGCCGCACGACATTATTTACCCCACAATTCCGGCGGTTCTAAAGCGTTTTGCTGCAGATTTTCCGCGGATGCAGGTCAAGCTGATCTCAGCGCCAACGCGCAAGCTGTTGAATATGTTTGGCCGAGGCGAAGTCGATCTTATTTTGACGACCGAGGAGACCTGTGGTCCGGGTGGTCAGGTCCTTGTTGAACTGCCGCTGCTGTGGATTGGTGCGCTGGATGGCGTTGCATGGCGCAAACAGCCACTGCCGGTGGCCTTCTGCAAGAACTGCATTTTCCGAAGCGGTGTCCTGCAAGCATTGAACGAAGATAACATCAATTGGATGATGGCGGTTGATTCTGAGTTAGATAACGCTGTTGAGGCCGCCGTCAGTGCAGATCTTGCTGTGCATGTTGCGCTGAAGGGGAACTTGCCGCCGCAGACCCAAGTGATCGAGCATGGCGGCTTACTGCCCAGTCTGAAGCCGCAAAACATCAACCTCTATGTGCTCAAGACCGAAGATGCCGCAAGTAAATCAATGGCCGAGATTATCCAGCAATGCTATGCGGCACCGCATCCAAAGCCGCAGCTTCTTACGGCGTAACGACAACCTTGCCAGTTGATTTGCGGGTGCGCATCAGTTCCAGCGCGTCTGCGGCCTGATCAAGGGGCAAGCTATGGCTGATGTGCGGTTTCAGCCTGCCGTCGGCGTGCCAAGCCATCAATGTCGCCAGACTGTCCGTCAGGGCTTGCGCATTGAAGGCCAGATAACCACCCCAATAGAATCCGATCACCGTGATGTTTTTGACCAGAATGATGTTTGCGGGAATTTGGGGGACCTCACCGCTGGCAAACCCGATCACGATCACCCTGGCCTCGCGGTTGCAAGCGCCCAACGCGGCCTTGAACGCGTCACCACCAACCGGATCGTAGACAACATCCGCCCCGCCCAATGCCTTGACCGCTGCTTTGATATCATCGGTGTCGCTGTCAATCAGGTGATCTGCGCCTGCCGCCTTGGCGACGGCCAGCTTCTCGGCCCCGCGTGCCACTGCAATCACGGTGGCCCCCATGGCCTTGGCGATCTCAACCGCCGTCAGGCCAACACCTCCCGCAGCGCCCAAAACCAGCAGCGTCTCACCCGGCTGCAATTTTGCACGCCGGTCCAATGCCAGATGTGATGTGCCATAGGCGACCATAAATCCCGCCGCGATCTCATCGGCCATCGTCTCTGGCACGGGCTTCTGCAAAGGGCGGCAGGGAACACACCTTTCTGGGCGAGCCCACCCTGACCACCAAAAACAGCCACACGGGTACCGATGGCTGGCGCTTGAACGTCTGGGCCATGGCCGACAACGGTGCCGCACACCTCCATACCTAACGTAAAGGGTGGCTGTGGTGTGTCCTGATAGGTGCCTTTTGCCATCAGTAAATCCGCAAAGTTCAGGCCGCATGCTGCAATCTCGAGCAATACTTCACCCGGTCCGGGCGCTGGATCGGGCAGGTCCGTCAGCTTCGGCTCTGCGCCAAAAGTGGTCACTTGAAATGCGTGCATCAGCATCGAATCCTTCGAATTGAGTCTCTCAAAACCCTTATCAGGAACAAGCAGCGATTTGTAAAATGACGGGTTTTTCGATCACTTTTTCTGGCAAATTGCGTGAACAGCCTATCCTTAAGTTAAGGTAACGGGCTGCAACCGTTGCGTGTTTTGTGCTAATGCTATTTGGCACTTCCTACAAACTGGCGACGTGACAAACATCACCGCCTGAAACGTATGAAAAGGAACCGCGGCAGAAGGTTGACTGCGTTCTTTGAGAGTGAGGTAAAAAGATGAAACATCCCGTTGACGTACATGTTGGCAAGCGTATCCGCCATAGACGTTGGATGAATGGCACGACACAACAGCAACTTGCCGAGGCTGTGGGCATCAAGTTTCAGCAGATCCAGAAGTATGAAACCGGTATGAACCGGGTCAGCGCCTCCCGTCTTTGGGATATCGCTAAGGTATTGGGGGTAGACGTTTCTTTCTTCTTCGAAGGCTTGGATGCTCAACCTGACATTGAGGCCAAGAATTCCGATATGCCAGGGGATATCCTGACCGACAAGGAAGCACTCGATCTGCTGCGGTCGTACTATTCTATCCCGGAGAACCAGCGCCGCCGTCTGTTCGACCTGGCCCGCGTTCTGAGTGAGGCTGCCTAGCCTGCGACTTGACCTGTCATGCTGCGCCGCGTTACCGCAAGGTGAATCCTGGCGCAGTTGAAGGACGACTTCCATGACAGTATCGCAGACAACCCAAACGGAACTGGTTCGGGTGGCACATGCACTTGCCGATACCGCCCGGCCTGTGACGCTGACACATTTCCGCACACCTGCGTTGGCCGCCGAAAACAAGCTAAGTGACGGGTTCGACCCTGTCACTGTGGCAGATCAGGGTGCTGAAAAAGCGATGCGTACGGTACTGGCCGAGATGCGCCCGGACGACGCCATCTTGGGCGAAGAATTTGGCCACAAAACCGGCACCACCGGCCTGACTTGGGTGCTTGATCCGATTGACGGGACGCGCGGCTATATCAGTGGGACACCAACCTGGGGAGTGTTGATCTCGGTCGCGGATGCGACAGGACCGCTTTTTGGTCTGATCGACCAGCCTTACATTGGTGAACGGTTCGCCGAGCGGATTCGGTGTATCAGAGCTGCATGGGCCCACTGGACAGTCTATCCTGCAATGCCGTGCGCCACGCGCCTTGGCACAAGCCACTGTACTGACAACCTTTCCCGAAGTGGGAACAGCTGCGGAAGGTGCCGCGTTCCATGCCGTTGCAGGCCGGGCGCAACTCACCCGCTATGGTATGGATTGCTATGGCTATGCTCTATTGGCAGCAGGCCAGGTTGATCTGGTGATCGAGGCGGGCCTGAACGCTTATGACATTCAGGCCCCTATTGCGGTTATACACGCTGCGGGTGGCATTGTGACCGATTGGGCCGGTGGCCCCGTGCATGACGGCGGGCGGGTCATCGCCGCTGCAAACTCTGAAATCCACGCGGAAGCTTTGGCAATTCTCAGGGATATGCCGGTTGACTAAGACCCTGATCAAAGGGGCTGATGTGATCATCACCATGGATGACGCGCGTCGCGAACTTACAGATGCGGATCTTTTGCTGCGTGATGGTGTCATTGCCGGGATTGGTGAAAACCTGTCGGCAGACGGCGCTCAGGTTTTTTCGGCCAAGGGCAAGATTGTCACCCCCGGTTTGGTCAACACGCACCACCACCTTTACCAGACTCTGACGCGTGCGGTGCCCGGAGCGCAAGATGCGCTACTTTTTGGCTGGTTGCAGCGGCTGTACCCCATTTGGGCACGTTTCGGCCCGGAAGAGATGTATGTCTCTGCCCAGGTCGGTCTGGCAGAACTGGCGCTGTCCGGCTGTACGCTGACCTCTGATCACCTCTACCTCTATCCCGGCGGAGCCCGGCTTGATGATACGATCGCGGCCGCACAGGATATCGGCCTGCGGTTTCATGCCACGCGCGGCGCGATGAGTATTGGCGAAAGCGATGGCGGCCTACCGCCTGATGCACTAGTCGAAGACGAGGGGGCTATCCTGGCAGATTGCGTTCGGGTGATTGATGCGTTTCATGACCCTAGTCCCGGCGCGATGGTTCGTGTGGGGGTTGCCCCCTGTAGCCCGTTTTCAGTGACCCGTGATTTGATGCGTGATGCCGCCCTATTGGCACGTGACAAGGGTGTGATGATGCACACGCATCTGGCAGAAAATGACGAAGATATCGCCTATTCGCTGGAGAAATTCGGCTGTCGTCCGGGGCAATATGCCGAAGACCTGGGCTGGACCGGCGACGATGTCTGGCATGCGCATTGCGTCAAGTTGGACGGCCAAGAGATAGACCTCTTTGCGCGCAGCCGGACGGGTGTTGCCCATTGCCCCTGCTCCAATTGCAGGCTTGGCTCGGGGATTGCACCGGTCAGGCAGATGCGCGATGCGGGCGTGCCAGTTGGTTTAGGCGTTGACGGGTCCGCCAGTAACGACATCGGCAACCTGGTGGGCGAGGCGCGTCAAGCGATGCTCTTGCAGCGGGTGAAAAACGGGGCTGACGCGATGTCGGCACGCGAAGCGTTGGAGATCGCCACACGGGGCGGGGCGGCGGTGCTGGGACGCGACGATTGCGGGCAGCTTGCGATTGGCAAACGCGCCGATCTTGCGATTTGGGACGCGACAGCAATTGAAAATGCCGGATCCTGGGATCCGGCAGCACTTCTTTTGGCGGGGCCGGTGAAGGTTGATGCCTTGTTCGTCGAGGGCCGCCAGATTGTGTCCGAAGGGCATCTCACATCGATCAACCTGCCCAATGTCATCGCAAGGCAAAATGCACTCGGGCGGTTCCTTGCTGATGTCCCGTAATTGACACAGTTTCGCCGCATTCCAGCGTGAACACTATCGTTCCGGTTTCCACTCCCACTCCAAAACAAGGGCAACCATGAAGCGACTACTCACCGTCTGCCTGCTGACAATTCTGGCCGCATGCACTGTCTCGCCCTCATCCACGACCACCCCCGCGCAGGTATCTTCCGCTCCGACAGGTGTGGTGACAGGCTTTACGGGCGATATTAATGCATTCCGTGCCAGTCAGGGTCTTGGGCCACTTCAACCCAATGCAACACTGACCCGCGCGGCACAAGCGCATGCCGAAGACATGACCCAACGTGGATATTTTTCGCATGATTCTGTGGGCGGCCCGAATGGCGACAACTTCAAGGCGCGCGCGCAGGCGGGTGGCTGCGCGATGCGTGCCGGTGCTGAGAATATAGCAACGGGTCAACGCAGCGAAGCCGCAGCATTTGAAGCCTGGAAGAATTCAACTGGCCATCGGCGCAATATGCTGGGACGTAGCTATACCCAGTATGGGCTTGGCCGGTCGGGCAACATCTGGGTGCTGAAACTTTCGGTGCAGTGCTAGCCGCGCTGCGGCTTTCCCGCTATCCAAACTTCCCTGATCGCGCGGTCGTCCCCCATCATGATGGTGGGGAATACCGCGTCCCAGATATCCTTTGCGCGGCCCGCGCGTTGCGCGATCGCCGGAGTGGAGTGCAAGTCCAATACCGTGATATCAGCCGCCGCACCCTGACCCAGACGCCCGATTTCACCTGACATCTTCAAAGCTTGTGCCGCGCCTTCGGTTGCCAGCCACATCAGCTGCGCCGGATGCAAGGCCACACCCCGCAACTGTCCGATTTCATAGGCGGCAGCCATTGTGCGCAACATCGAAAAGGATGACCCTCCGCCTGTGTCTGTTGCGAGCCCGATGGACAGTTGAGACCGCGCCAATCCCATCAGGTCAAACAACCCCGATCCAATAAAGGTATTTGAGGTGGGGCAATGCACAACTGCCGCGCCGACCTCTGCTAAACGTGCGATCTCACGCTCCTCCAGATGGATGGCATGTCCATAGAGGCCACGTTCGCCCAATAATCCGAACTTCTCGTAGGTATCGAGATAATCGCGCGCCTGTGGAAACAACTCTTTGACCCATGCGATCTCCGGCATTTGCTCGCTCAGATGCGTCTGCATCAGACACTCCGGGTGCTCGGCCCAAAGCGCGCCCAAGGCGGATAGTTGATCCGGTGTCGAGGTCGGTGAAAAGCGTGGTGTGATCGCATAGCTGGCGCGCCCAACGCCGTGCCATTTCTCCAATAGCGCTTTGCTGCGATCGTATGCGGATTGCGCGGTATCACGCAGCGTTTCCGGCGCGTTGCGATCCATACAGGTCTTACCAGCGATCACGGCCATATTGCGGGCGGATGCCGCCGAAAAGAAGGCATCCACGCTTTCGGGATGGATCGTGCAAAAACTGGTCAGCGTTGTGGTGCCATGCGCCACTGCCAAATCCAACGTGCGGGCGGCCACATCATCGGCATGTGCCTGATCGCCAAAGCGTGCTTCTTCGGGGAAGGTGTAGGTATTGAGCCAATCTATCAGCTGCTTGCCCCAACTCGCGATCATGCCCGTCTGGGGGTAGTGCATATGGGCATCAACGAAACCGGCACTGATCAGCCCGTCACCATAATCTGTGACCTGTGCGTCTGGATGCACAGCGCGCAACGCTTCACCGCTACCTGTCGCGATGATGCGTCCCGCCTCAATCAGCACGCCGCCCGCACTGTCAAAATCAACCGCTTCCGACCAGTCACCCAGCAGAGGATTGCCAGAGAACCCAAGGGTCTGCCCAAGAAGTAAGTGCTTTGTCATGAGATCAGCATATGTGTCTGCAACAATGGGGTAAATCGCAGAAATCCGCGTTGTGCCGCAGCACTGAACGATTATGCTGCCGACAGCGTGAAGGATGTCCTATGGCTGAACCCGAAACCACCGACGACGAAGCATTCGGCATTCCCGACCGTCTGGTCAGTGATGTGCTTGATGCCGTCGGGCGTGGCGACGGCGCTTTCTTAAGCGACGTACTTGATCCGATGCATGCCGCTGACGTTGCCCACCTGCTCGAGCAGGTGGACGCCCGCGACCGCCGCGCGCTTTTGGTCACATGGCCGGGTGGGCTGGAAGGCGATGTACTTTCCGAGCTCGATGAAGAACTGCGCGAAGAAGTCATTGAACAGCTTGCCCCGTCCGAGCTGGCCGAAGCGGTGCGCGAGCTGGAAAGCGACGATGTTGTTGACCTTGTCGAATACCTTGATGATGTCCAGCAAGAGGCGGTTCTGGATGCGCTGGATGCCAGCGACCGTGTCGTTGTCGAACAAGCGCTCACATACCCCGAAGAATCTGCGGGCCGCCATATGCAATCCGAGCTGGTACGCGCACCAGAGCATTGGACCGTTGGGGAGGCGATTGATTACCTGCGCTCTGACGTTGTCCTACCCGACCAGTTCTATCACATTATTTTGGTTGATCCGCGTCTCAAGGCGACGGGCTATGTCACCCTCGGGCGTATTCTCAGCCATCCGCGGGACATGCTGCTGCGCGATATCACCGAAGACACGTTCCGCACCTTCCATGTCACTCAAGACGTGGAAGAAGTGGCGCAAGCCATCAACCACTATCACATGATCACGGCACCTGTGGTGGACGATGACGACCGGATCGTCGGTGTCATCACAATCGACGACGCGATGGCTTTTCTGGAAGAAGAGGCCGAGGAAGACATCCTGCGTCTGGCCGGTATCAGCGAGGGTAGCTTGTCGGACCGTGTGATTGCCACCACCAGGCGGCGCTTTCCTTGGCTGGCTGTAAACCTTGTGACGGCCATTTTTGCCTCACTTGTGATTGCGCTCTTTGAGGAAACCATTGCCGGGCTGGTGGCCCTTGCGGTTTTGATGCCCATCGTCGCGTCAATGGGGGGCAACGCTTAAGACGCAATCGCTGACCGTGGCTGTGCGTGCTTTGGCCACGCGCGATCTGACCACGGCAAATGTCTGGCGTGTCATCAAACGTGAGGTGCTTGTCGGCCTGATCAACGGGTTGATCTTTGCGATTGTGATGGGTGTGGTTGGCGTTGTCTGGTTTGGCTCACCGATGCTGGGCGTTGTGATTGCCGTTGCGATGGTGATCAACATGGTGGTGGCGGGGCTGGCTGGCACGGTGATCCCTGTCTTGCTAGAAAAAATGGGTATCGACCCGGCCCTTGCGTCAGGGGCTTTTGTTACCACAGTCACCGATGTTGTCGGTTTCTTTGCCTTCCTCGGCCTTGCGGCCATGTGGTTGCTCTGATGGACAAATCCGCCGCCCGTACCGCGGCCTTTGCGCGCCGCAAAGCGGCTCATCGCCCCAATGCGGCGACCGCTGGCTACCTCAGCGAAGTGCTTGCCGGTCACCGCGGCGTGCCGTTGGGGGTTATATGGCGATGCGGACCGAGATCGATCCGACACCCGCGATGGCGGAGGCCGCAGCCCACGGCCCGGTGGGCGTGCCTGTCATTATCGGGGCAGGGCAACCGCTCAAGTTCCGCACATGGGAGCCTGATTGCGCGCTGGTGAAGGGTGAATTCGGCGCAATGATCCCGGAGGCAGGGGATTGGATGACCCCGCAAATCGTGATCGTGCCCTTGGTGGCCTTCGACCGTCGCGGCGGCCGCTTGGGCTACGGTGGGGGGTTCTATGACCGGACACTTGAAAAGCTGCGTGCCGCACAACCAACCATGGCTATTGGTTTCGCTTATACCGCGCAGGAAGATGAAGACTTGCCACTGGAACCAACAGATCAACCTCTTGATCTGATCGTGACAGAGCAAGGGGTGATCACCCCATGATCGAATGGTTGCAAAATCAGGTGCAAGCTTTGAATTTCCTCTGGCAGAACCCAGGCGTTCTGTTCATCGCTTTGCTGATCCTGATCCCGCTCTATTGGGTGCAGGGCAAGCTCGTCCGCCGTGTACTCACCACCTCGCAGCGCGCGCAATTTGGTGGGGTTGTTCAGCCCGCCGGTGAAGCCAAGCGCATCCATGACATCGGCATCGGGGTGCAGACCATCCTTGTTCTCAAACCGGTCAAAAGCGGGCTGTTTGGCATTGTTTTGGCGATGGGGTTCTTTGGGGCCTTGGCGGCCTTTATGTGGTGTGTCGTCTTACAGGAGGTCGAGGGACAAACACCCGAAAACTACTTTGCCTTTGCGGTTGGCATCGGTTTCGTTTTGTTGGGTGTCTGGACGTTGTTTGGTCTTTTAACCCGGATCGAGCTGGATGATTACCAAATCGTCCACAAGCGGTTTGGCTAAGCTTTAGACGCAAATTTCGCACATCGGATATTGCAGGTGTCGAAAAGCTGGGCAAGACACTGGGCGCAGGGGTCATTTTGACGTTCGAGGACGGACGAAAACTCAAATTGCCCGCAAGCTTCGCCGGTTATACCGAGGCGCTCAAGTTCTTATGGACAGCACACCCTGCCATTGCAGGTCACGCGCTACTGGCGGAAGCCACAGCAAGGCAGTACCGCCGCGCGATGAAGTCCTAGCTTTCCGCAAAAGCCGCCATTACCTCGTCCGAGGCTTCAAAGTTCGCTGTCACGCGCTGCACATCGTCGTCCTCTTCCAGCGTATCCAGCAGCTTCATCAGCTTGGTCAGCCCTTCGACATCCAACTCGGTTGTCATATTGGGTTTCCATATCAGCTTGGTCGATCCTGACTCGCCCAATTCTGCCTCTAGCGCGTTGGAGACGTCGTTCAGGTCTGTATCGGCGCAATAGATGACATGGTTGTCGTCATCGCTTTGCACATCTTCGGCACCGGCTTCAATCGCGGCCATCATCACGGTATCGGCGTCGGCAACGGATGCGGGATAAACCACCTCGCCCTTGCGGTCGAACATGAAGCCAACAGAACCGGTCTCGCCCAGGTTCCCGCCATTCTTGGAAAATGTTGAACGGACAGTTGATGCGGTGCGATTGCGGTTATCCGTCATCGCCTCGACAATCACCGCCACACCATTCGGGCCATAGCCCTCATAGCGAATTTCGTCATAGTTCTCGGCATCACCACCTTGGGATTTCTTGATCGCACGATCGATCACATCCTTGGGCACTGAGCTGGATTTGGCTTCTTTCACAGCCAGACGCAGGCGCGGGTTCTTATCGGGGTCCGGGTCGCCCATCTTGGCGGCAACTGTGATTTCCTTAGCCAGCTTGGAAAACAGCTTGGAGCGCAGTTTGTCCTGCCGTCCTTTGCGGTGCTGAATATTCGCCCATTTGGAGTGGCCAGCCATCAGAAAACCTCGTCTTGTATCGCGTTAATCTGCGTCTCTATACGGCATGGGGCCCGGCACCCGCAACCCCGGCTAGAGCGGCCAGACAAAGGGGATCACAAAGGAAACCAGCGGTGCCAGCGACAGGTTCAACGGGATACCAAACTTCAGAAAGTCAGAGAACCGATATCCACCCGGGCCATAGACCAGCGTATTCGTTTGATACCCAATCGGCGTTGCAAAACTCGCGCTCGCTGCAATCATAACGGCAACCACTAAGGGCCTTGGATCAACACCAAGCGCACTGGCCAGGCCAATCGCGATCGGTGTCATTACCACGGCCACGGCGTTGTTCGATACCAGCTCGGTCAGGATACTGGACAGCAGATAAACCGCCAGAACGACGAAGAAGGGCGGCAGCACCAGCATGACGGGCGAAAGTGTATCTGCAATGATCCCCACCGCGCCCGAGGATTGTAGCGCGGACCCGACACCCAGCATCGCGAAGATCAACGCGAGCAAGCGGCCGTCTACATATGAAAATGCCTCTTCCGCGTCGATGCACTTGGTCATCAGGACAACTGTCACGCCAATCATCGCGAGCATCAGGATCGGGGCGACGCCCAAGGCGGCCAGTGTGACAACGCCCAACAGCACGCCAATCGCGACTGGCGCATGCCCACGGCGGTAGGCGCGTTGCGAAGGTTCGGACACATCGCCAAGGTTCATGTCCTCGGCCAATCGCTGTATGTCTTCAGGTGCGCCTTCCAGCAGCAGCGTATCACCGACTTTCACGATGATATCGTCAATTTGCGCACTGATGTTTGCATCCCGCCGATGCACCGCCAGTGGATAGACGGCGTAGCGCCGACGCAACCGCATTGAGCCCAACCGCCTGCTGACCATCTTGCAATTCGGTGTAATCAGTACCTCAACAGTTGTCGTCTCAACCGCGGAAAGCTGGTCGACGCGGCGCAACTCCTTGTTGGTCTGCAAGGACAAAAGTTCTGTCATTTCCGTGCGTAACACGACACGGTCGCCAACCTGCAAAGTGACAGCCTTCAGATTGCGTCGTAGTGAGGTATCCCCGCGCACCACGTCGATCAGGCGCACGCCGTCGCGTTTGAACAGTTGAACAGTGATCACTTCGCGCCCAATCAGATTGCTGTCGGGCGGGATGACGGCCTCGGAAAAGAACTTCTTTTTGGAGCGATCCGACAGCATCGTTGCCATGCTTTGCCGATCCGGCAGCAGACGCGGGGCCATGAAATACAGGTATGTAAACGTCCAAAGCACGACCACAACGCCGATCGGAAAGATTTCCAGAATGCCGAAAGGCTCCAGCCCCGACGTCCGCGCGACCCCGTCGACCAAGAGGTTGGTCGAGGTGCCCAATAGCGTCATGGTGCCGCCGACAATGGCCGCATAGCTCAGCGGGATCAGCAGTTTGGACGCCGATGTGCCCAAGGTGCGCGCCAATTGCACAAAGACGGGGATCATGACGACGACCAAGGGCGTGTTGTTCATGATCGCGCTGGCAATGGCCACAAACAGCAAACCACCACCAATTGCCCGCGCCGGGCTGACCTTCGCCTGTCGCTCAGCAACTTGCGTCATGGCATTCAGTGCGCCGGTGCGGACCAAGGCACCGACGATGATGAACATCGCCGCGATCGTCCAAGGGGCAGGGTTCGCCAGTGCCATGACGGCGGCCTCATAGGGCAGAACACCTGTGATCAGCAGGATTGAAACGCCGATCATGGCCACGACTTCGGTTGGAAAGACCTCGCGCAGGAACATCAGGAACATGCCCAGCACGACGGCCATCGTGAGGATCGCGCTTTGTGTTTGTGTCAGCGGGAACAGATTATCCATGGGCGCGAGTGTCGCCCAAGGGTGCCGGATCGGCAACCCGCGGCTGCACAAGGCTAAGGCCCACGGCCATACACGCCAGTGCGGCCCAAATCCAAAGGCTGTAGGTTTCTCCCAGCAGGAGCATGGCCCAAAACACACCTGACCCGGTCACGACATAACTGACTTGGCCCGCAAAAACGGACCCCGCCCGGGCGATCAGCCAGACATAGCCAGAGTAAACAAGGACATGCACAATGGAGCTGAGCAGCATCGTGAAATCAGCAAGAATGAAGGGCGATTGCGGAACGAAGAACTGCCCTGAACCGACCGCCAGTGGCAGCGCGATCACCGTGCCGATGGCTGACGCACCAAAGAGCACCTGAAACGGATCAAGCCCGGCGGTGCCCCACCGCGCCACGATATTTCCCTCACAGGCGTAGCAAAACGGGGCCACAAGCGCCAATGGCAGAAAGGCGATCATCGCGCGTTCGGGCAAGCTGGCCTCGGGCAGGGCGATCAAGCCGACGCCGATCAGGCCCAGGCAGAGCCCGCCCAAGCGGCGCAAAGAAAAGCGATCATTACCCAAAGCCAAGGCAATCGGGAAGGCCATCATCGGGATTGTCGCGATCACAATGGACATGATGCCGGATGGCAAGTGAAAGGCTGCGCGAAAGCTGGTGTAGCCGGGGATCAGCGTGCCGATGGTTGCGATCATCAGCCAGACAGCCAGCGTTTTGACAGTGAAAGGCATCCGCCCCATTTGTCGCCATCGCAGCGTGCCTAGCAGCGCTGCACCAATCAACATCTGCCAGAAAACAATGCCAAAGGGCTGGTAGCCTGCGCTGACCGTGATCTTGATCAGCGGCTGTGTCAGCCCCCATCCGCATCCCAGCAGCAACAGGAATCCTGTCAGCTGCAGGCGGTCCGTCTTCATGCAGGCCCCGTTTGCGACAACCGCCCACCTTGGCGGACCATGGCGACTTTCACCGCTTTGCCGGTCAGATTGTCCGTCTCGACATAGAGGCCAGACAGTGTCGCCTCATCCGCCGCAGGGGTAAAGCGGGACTTTGGCATCCCGGTGATAAAGCGCCGCATCGGCTCGGCCTTCTCCATCCCGATGACAGAATTGTAGTCGCCGCACATGCCCGCATCGGTCATATAGGCCGTGCCACCGGGCAAGATCATCGCATCACCTGTGGGCACATGGGTGTGTGTGCCGACAACAATGCTCGCGCGCCCGTCGCAGAAATGGCCGGTGGCCATTTTCTCAGACGTCGCCTCACAATGGATATCAATCAGACTGGCTGCGACCTGACCGCCCATGGGGTATTGGCGCAGGACCGTATCAAGCGCTGAAAAGGGGTCGTCAAACGGGCGCTTCATAAAGACTTGACCCAAAACTTGCGCCACCAGCACCTTGCGCCCGCCCGGTGCGTTGAACACGCGCGCGCCAACGCCGGGGGCGGCTTTGGAATAGTTCATCGGACGGATGATCCGCTGTTCTTTTTCGATGAAAGTCAGCATGTCTTTCTGATCGAAGGCGTGATCACCAAGGGTGACAACATCGGCACCTGCATCCAGCAGTATATTGGCATGATCGCCTGACAAGCCCATGCCAGAGGTCGCGTTTTCGCCGTTCACGACGACAAAATCCAGCTTCCATGCGTCGCGCAAACGGGGCAGGTGGGTGGTAATCGCGGCACGCCCGGAGCGGCCCATGACATCGCCAAGAAAGAGTATCTTCATGTCTGTGTTGTTACGGGGAACGCAAGGCTTCATCCAGCGGTTTCTGTGTGCTTGCACTTGGGCGGTCTTGGTGCGACGGATGGTGCATGGAAACCCAATCGCAATCCCGACCGATCGTTGGCATCTTCTGGATGCTGTTCACCGGTTTGATGTTCGTCGCCGTCACGGCGGTGGTCAAACACGTCGGTGATGACGTGCCAGCGGCGCAGGCGGCGTTTTTGCGCTATGTTCTGGGGCTGGTGTTTCTGCTGCCGATGATCAAACCGATCATGGCCGCGCATCTGACGGGGCGACAGAAAAAACTCTTCTGGGCGCGGGGTCTGGTACATACGCTCGCCGTGATCCTGTGGTTCTTTGCCATGGCGCGCATCCCAATCGCGGAAGTCACAGCGATGAACTACCTCTCGCCGGTCTATGTGTCGCTTGGCGCCGCGCTGTTTCTTGGTGAGCGACTGCCGCCGCGTCGGTTGGCGGCGGTGATTATGGCCTTGGTCGGGGCGATGATCATCCTTCGCCCCGGCGTGAAGGAAGTGGAGATTGGCCATATTGCGATGCTCGCCACAGCCGTCTGCTTTGCCGCTGGGTACCTGATTGCCAAGCAACTGTCGGGCGAAGTCTCTGCTCCCGTTGTTGTCGGCATGTTGTCGATAACCGTGACTATTGGTTTGGCGCCGTTCGCCTTGGCGGTATGGGTGACACCCACGTTGCCGCAGCTGGGCTGGCTTTTCCTTGTGGCCTGTTTTGCCACCGCAGGACATTATTCCATGACACTGGCCTTTGCCGCTGCACCACTGACGGTGACGCAACCGGTCACATTCCTGCAATTGGTCTGGGCGGTTCTTTTAGGTGCGGTCGTCTTCGGAGAGGCGGTGGACGGATGGGTGATCTTGGGTGGCGCGGTGATCATGGCATCTGTCAGCTTTATCACATGGCGCGAGGCTGTCGCGCGGCGCAACGTAACCCCTGCGACGCATGCAACAAAAGTCTGACTAAGTGCAGAAATTTCAGCTCGGGCTGAGACGCGCCAAGAGCGACGCTTGGGTCACGACGCCAATGGTCTGGCCATCCTCACTCACCTGTAAACCGGCAGCATCGATGCCATGAATAATGTCTTGGACTGGCGTTTCTACGTCAATCGTCGGGCCATTCGAGGCGCCTTGCGTCATCACATCGCGTGCGGTCAGCACGCCAAGCGGGTTCATATGGGCCACGAAATCGGCTACATATTCATTGGCGGGATCAGTAAAGATATCGCGCGGCGTGCCGCATTGTACGATCCTGCCGCCCTCCATAATCGCGATGCGATTGCCGATCTTGAAAGCTTCATCAAGGTCATGGCTCACAAAGATAATCGTCCGTCCGCGTTCCTTTTGCAGCTCCAGCAGCTCGTCCTGCAGGCGTGTCCGGATCAAAGGATCGAGGGCTGAGAAGGGTTCGTCCATCAGCAGGATGGGCGCGTCGGTGGCAAAGGCGCGCGCAAGTCCCACGCGCTGTTGCATACCACCGGACAGCTCGCCCACCAACGCATCGGCGCGATCTGCCAAGCCAACCATTTCTAATTCCTGATCGACACGTTTGATCCGCGCCGTCTTCTCCATCCCGCCCAGTTCGAGACCAAGGCCGACGTTATCACGTACGGTGCGCCACGGCAGCAGGCCAAACTGCTGAAACACCATCGACACGCATTCGCGGCGCACCCGGCGCAGATCATTGGCGGAGCTGTTGCCGACACTGCAACTCCAATCGCCGTCGTGGATCGGACTTCGCCCCGGATCACCGGGTTCAGACCGTTCACGGCGCGCAGCAACGTCGATTTGCCAGAGCCGGACAGGCCCATCAGCACCAGGATTTCGCCGACCTCGACATCAAGCGAGCAGTTATGCACGCCCAAAATCTGGTCGGTCTTCTCGCGGATTTCCGGACGCTCCAACCCCTGATCCATCAAAGGCAGGGCGGTCTCGGGCTTGGCCCCAAACACGATCGAGACATTGTCAAATTCGACGGCATTCATTCCACACCCTCCATTCGTTCAAAGCGTAGGACACCGACAATGCCGTCTCGGCCGACATCCTTGGGATGGTTCTGACCGTCGTTCACGATGACCTCGGACAGGAAGGGCGTCTGCCCCTCAAGGCAGGCCAGATTGACACCGATTTCTGCGGTGTTCGAGCGGCGGTTGTGATGCGTGTATATCCCGCAGGTCTTGCAGAAATAATGTGCCGCGACCTTCGTATTGAATTGATAGCGCGTCAGGTTGTCTTGCCCGGCGGTATAGGTAATGTCCTCTTTGGCCGCCGAAACAGCAACGGCACCGCGCCGCGCGCAAAGCGAACAGTCACAACGCCGCGCCGTCGCTATGCCATCTGACAGTTTCACCGTGAACGTCACCGCGCCGCAATGGCAGCTTCCATTCATCACGGTCATTTCTGCTTCACCCGCAGCATACGGTCCAGCATGATCGCGACAACGACGATGACAAAGCCGCTCTCAAAGCCAAGCGATGTATTCACCGTGTTGAGCGCGCGGATCACCGGTACGCCCAGCCCGCTTGCACCAACAAGTGCCGCGATAACAACCATCGACAGCGACAGCATGATCGTTTGGTTCAAACCTGCCATGATCTGCGGCAGTGCTGAGGGCAGTTCGACTTTGAATAGGACTTGGCTCTTTGTGGCACCAAACGCCTGTGCGGCTTCCAGCAGGGGGTGGGCGTTGAAGACACGCCAAGGTACGTCAAGCGGATCGGGGCGGGCAGCACGAAGATCACTGTGGCGATCAATCCGGGCACCATGCCGATGCCAAAGAAAACAATTGCTGGGATCAGATAAACAAAGGTGGGGAGGGTTTGCATCAGGTCCAACACCGGCACCATCGCACGATAAAGGCGCGGTCTGTGTGCCGCTGCGATGCCAATGGGCACGCCAATGCCCATGCAAACCACGCAAGCGGATAAGACGAGCGTCAAAGACTGCATCGTCTCTTCCCAATAGTCCTGATTGAGGATGAAGAGAAAACCAATCACCACAAACAGCGGTGTTTTCCAGTTGCGTTGCAAAGCCCATGTCAGCCCTGCAAAAGCAGCAATCACAAAGAGCGGATGCGGTGTTTCCAGAACCCAAAGAATCCCGTCGATCAGTGCTTCCATCGCATCCGACAACCAATCAAAAAAGAACCCAAGGTTGGCGTTCATCCAATCAAAAACGGATTTCGCCCATTTCCCGATCGGGATTTTATTTTCCGTGAGCCAATCCATGCCGCACCTTCACCCTTCAACGGAAGCAGGCCCCAAAACCGGGGCCTGCTTCACTTTCTTACATGCCCAATGACGCTTTCACCGCAGCAACAGCATCGCCACCATCTTTGGTGGTCACGCCGTCAAGCCAGCCCATGAACGCATCCGGATTGGCAGACAGCCATGCGGTCGCGGCATCGGCAGGGTCTTCACCATCGTTGAGGATCGCGCCCATAATCTCGTTCTCCATCGCAAGAGAGAATTCGAGATTGTTCAGCAGTGCGCCAACGTTCGGGCAGCTTTCGACATAGCCAGCGGACGTGTTGGTAAAGACAGTCGCGCCACCAAGGTTTGGACCAAACCAATCATCGCCACCTTCAAGGTAGGACATGTCAAAGTTCGCGTTCATCGGGTGTGGCTCCCACCCAAGGAACACAATTGGCTCATCTCGGCCCGAGGCCCGATCAACCTGTGCCAGCATGCCTTGCTCAGAGCTTTCGACGACTTCAAACTCATCAAGTCCAAAAGCACCATCCGCGATCATATCCATGATCAGGCGGTTGCCGTCGTTGCCCGGCTCAATCCCAAAGATCTTGCTATCCAGCGCATCGGCATTCGCCGCGATATCCGCAAAGGTGGCGATCCCCATGTCGGCAGCGGCTTTGTTCACGGCCAGCGTATACTTCGCGCCTTCAAGGTTCGCGCGCACGGTATCGACGGTGCCTGCCTCGCGATACGGGGCGATGTCACCTTCCATTGTGGGCATCCAGTTGCCAAGGAAGATGTCCACATCACCTTCTGCCAGCGAGATGTAGGTCACGGGCACGGACAGCACCTTGATGTCGGTCTCATAGCCAAGCGCTTCCAGTACAACGGTTGTTGCTGCGGTTGTCGCTGTAATGTCAGTCCAGCCAACGTCTGAGAATGTGATGCTGTCGCAGTCAGCAAAAGCAGGTACGGCAGCAACTACGGCCAGTACGGATAGCGTCGATTTCAATTTCATGTCTTTCTCCCAGGTTTTTCTTGATTGACGAGTCAATAAAGAACGATTTATCTGCTCGGGTCCACCTATTTGAGGAAATCATGCCCAAGCTTGGAATGGAACCTATCCGCCGCGCCGCTTTAGTGAAAGCCACGATTGATGAAATCGGGGCGGTGGGCAATTTGGATGTGACAGTGAGCAATATTGCCAAGCGTGCTTAAGATGTCTTCGGCGCTTGCGCATCACTACTTTGGCGGGAAGGAACAGATTTTTCTGGCGGCGATGCGGCACACGCTGGCACTCTATGCGGCTGAGGTGCGCGGGGCGCTTGCCGGTGCCAATGGCCATATCGCGCGGCTGGAAGCGATCATTCGTGCTTACTTTGCCTCGTCAAATTTTCAACCCGAGGTGATCGCGGCATGGTTGAACTTCTACGTTCTTGCACAGACATCCGCGTCCGCGCATGACTTGCTGCGCATCTATCAGCGGCGGTTGCACAGCAATCTGATGTATGATCTGCGCCCTCTGCTAGGGGATCGTGCAGATGGTGCGGCGACAAGAATCGCAGGCTTAATCGACGGGCTTTATCTGCGTCAGGGGCTGTCGCGGGCCAAGACGGAAAAATCAGATGCCACCAAGCAGGCACTGGCACTGCTGAAAATCGAACTTGAGGGGCGGGCCCAATGACGAAACCAAACATCCTGATCATTATGGTCGATCAGTTGAATGGCACGTTCTTTCCCGATGGCCCGGCTGATTGGCTTCATGCGCCAAACCTGAAGGCACTTGCGGCACGTTCAACCCGCTTTGCCAATGCCTATACGGCCTCCCCGCTATGCGCGCCGGGGCGGGCCTCTTTCATGTCAGGGCTGCTGCCGTCCCGCACAGGCGTCTACGACAATGCGGCTGAATTTGCCTCTTCGATACCAACATATGCACACCATTTGCGGCGTGCTGGATATCAGACATGCCTATGCGGCAAGATGCACTTTGTTGGGCCCGACCAGTTGCACGGCTTTGAAGAGCGGTTGACCACAGACATCTATCCCCCCGATTTCGGCTGGACCCCGGACTATCGCAAACCCGGCGAGCGGATCGATTGGTGGTATCACAATATGGGCTCTGTCACCGGGGCAGGGGTAGCCGAGATTACCAATCAAATGGAGTACGATGACGAGGTTTGCTACAACGCGACCCGCAAGCTCTATGATCTCGCGCGCGGCCATGACGACCGGCCGTGGTGCCTGACCGTCAGCTTTACGCATCCGCATGACCCCTATGTGGCGCGCAAGAAGTACTGGGACCTCTATGAAGACTGCGATCATTTGCTGCCGGAGGTCGGGCCGATCCCCTATGAGGACCAAGACGCCCACTCTCAGCGCATCCTCGATGCCAACGACCGCGATAACTTCACCATCACCGAGGACCACATCAAACGCGCTCGCCGCGCGTACTTCGCGAATATCTCTTACCTCGATGACAAGATCGGGGAGGTGCTGCAAACGCTGGAAGACACGCGGCAAGAGGCAACAATCCTCTTTGTCTCAGACCACGGTGATATGCTGGGCGAGCGGGGGCTTTGGTTCAAAATGTCCTTCTATGAGGGATCGTCGCGGGTGCCCTTGATGATCGCAAGCGGCCAGATGGAGCCGGTGCTGAACACCACGCCCGTCAGCAACATCGACGTGGCCCCGACGCTCTGTGACCTGGCGGGCATCGACTTGTCCGAAGTGGAACCGTGGACCACCGGCGAGAGCTTGGTGCATCTTGGCCAAGGCGGCACCCGCGACACGCCTGTCGCGATGGAGTACGCGGCTGAGGGCAGCTATGCCCCACTCGTTTCACTCCGCTATGGCAAGTGGAAGTACAATCGCTGCGCACTCGATCCCGACCAGCTTTTTGATCTGGAAGCTGACCCGCTTGAGATGACGAACCTCGCTGCAGAACCCGCCCACCAAGGCACGCTCACCCAACTCCGCGCCAAATCGGAAGCGCGCTGGGATCTGACCCAATTCGACGCTGCCGTACGGCAGTCACAAGCCTGCCGCTGGGTGGTTTATGAAGCACTGCGCAACGGCAGCTATTTCCCATGGGATTACCAGCCGCTGCAAAAAGCGTCTGAACGCTACATGCGCAACCACATGGACCTCAACGTGCTGGAAGAAAACCAACGCTTCCCGCGTGGTGAATAGCCCCCTTAATCCCGAAGGTTACAAGCAACATGCAAGCTGATTACGTTATCGTCGGTGCAGGCTCGGCTTACTGTGCCATTGCCTACCGTTTGGCCGAGGCTGGCAAACAAGTACTGGTTATTGAGCACGGCGGTTCTGACGCGGGCCCCTTCATCCAGATGCCAGCGGCCTTGTCTTACCCGATGAACATGAAACGCTACGACTGGGGTATGAAATCTGAACCCGAACCGCATTTGGGTGGGCGCGAGCTGGTCACGCCACGTGGCAAAGTCATCGGCGGATCGTCCTCGATCAACGGCATGATTTATGTGCGCGGCCATGCCTGTGACTATGATTATTGGGCTGAAAGCGGCGCGCACGGCTGGTCTTACGCGGACGTTCTACCTTACTTCAAACGCATGGAGCACTGGCACGATGGTGGCCACGGCGGCAACCCGGACTGGCGCGGCAAGGACGGCCCGCTGCATGTCACCCGCGGGCCGCGCAAAAACCCACTGACCCGCGCTTTTGTCGAGGCCGGGCGGCAGGCGGGTTATCCGGTTACGGGCGACTATAATGGTGAACAGCAGGAAGGCTTTGGCCCGTTTGACGCCACGATCTACAAGGGCAAACGTTGGTCGGCGGCAACGGCCTATCTGCGACCGGCTTTGAAGCGGCCCAACTGCACTATCACCCGCGCACTGGCGCGCCGGATCATCATTGATAACGGTCGCGCAACCGGGGTCGAGGTGAGCCGTGGCAGCAAGATCGACGTGATCACCGCGAACAAAGAAGTCATTATTGCGGCCTCATCGCTAAACTCACCCAAGCTCTTGATGCTCTCTGGCATTGGTCCGGCAGCACATCTGCAAGAGCACGGCATAGATGTGGTGGCTGACCGCCCCGGCGTCGGCCAAAACCTACAGGACCACCTTGAGCTCTACATCCAGCAATCGGCCACCAAACCGGTCTCGCTGTTTTCCTATTGGAATATCCGCGGCAAGGCGAAGATCGGGTTGGAATGGCTGTTGTGGAAAACCGGGCTTGGCAGCTCCAACCAGTTTGAAAGTGCTGGCTTCATTCGCTCCAAGGCAGGCATCAAATACCCCGACATCCAATACCATTTCCTGCCGATTGCCGTCAGCTATGATGGTAAGATCATTCCTGATGGGCATGGCTATCAGGCGCACGTCGGGCCGATGCGATCCCAATCGCGCGGGCAAGTCACACTCCGTTCCGCCGATCCGAACGATCATCCGAAAATCGAGTTCAACTACATGTCTCATCCTCAGGATTGGGAGGATTTCCGCACCTGTATCCGCCTGACCCGGGAAATCTTTGCACAGCCCGCCTTTGACGAATTCCGCGGTCGCGAGATTCAGCCGGGCGATGCCGCCCAAAGCGATGACGAACTGGATGCCGTCATCCGTGAACACGCCGAAAGCGCTTATCACCCCTGCGGCACGTGTAAAATGGGCGATCCCAATGATCCGATGGCGGTGGTTGACCCCGAAACACGTGTCATTGGGGTCGAGGGGTTACGGGTCGCAGACAGTTCGATTTTCCCACGTGTGACCAATGGGAACACCAACGGGCCGTCAATTATGGTCGGTGAAAAAGCCGCAGATCATATCCTGCAGCGCAACCCGCTGTCACCTTCAAATGATCGCCCTTGGATTCACCCCGCGTGGGAAAGCGAACAGCGCTAACCGGCCTGTCACGGCGTTAACACATTTTTAACCTTTCTTAACGAACTGGCTTGAAGCGGCGCCGGATCACCCTCTACCTCAGGGTATGATCCGCGTATTTTCTGTCTTGCTGACACTTGTTTGTCTGCCCGCATTCGCCGCGCCCAACGGCATAATCCGTGTGATTGACGCGGATACCATCGACGTGGGTGGCACGCGGGTGCGGCTCTTTGGTATAGACGCACCCGAAATGGGCCAGCCCTGCCGTGCAGAAGGGCGCGAATGGGACTGCGGGGCATGGGCCCGCGATGCGGTGCGCAACCGGTTCGATGGTGCCTATGCGCGTTGCCAACAACGCGACACGGACCGTTACGGCCGGGTCGTTGCGCAGTGCAGCGTCAATGGGCAGGACATGGGCCAGTTGATTGTCTATTCGGGTTTGGCATGGGCCTTCCGGCGTTACTCTGAGACCTACGATCTGGATGAAAAGGCCGCCGCTATTGCGGAACGTGGGCTCTGGGCGGTCGAGGTCGCGATGCCGTCAGAGTACCGTGCTGCGCGCGCCGTCGATGACCTGGCACCGCAGCAGAACTGTGCCATCAAAGGCAATATCTCGTCCGGCGGGCGCATCTACCATATGCCCGGTCAAGAGCACTACGCACGCACCCGGATCAACCCCGCCAATGGGGAACGCTGGTTCTGTTCTCGGGCTGATGCGGAAGCGGCAGGCTGGCGCGCTGCGCGCAGATAATGGGCCCGTCTTGATCCGCATCAATGTGGGTCGGCATGTGTCGCGCTAGCCTGAGTGCGACCAACAACAAAGGACCCAATAAATGTCGCACACACCGCACGAACTGATGGAAGAGTTCCCTGATCAAGTTGACGTCATGCACGCGCTGAAAGAAAAAGACGCGCATTTCGCGCGGCTTTATGATGAGTATCACGAGATCAACCGCGCGATTCATCGGGCCGAGACGGATATCGAGCCAACCGACGATCTGCATATGAACGAAATGCGCAAGCAACGTATGCTGCTGAAAGATCAAATCGCGGCGGCCTTGCGCAGCTAGTCCAACTGATACGGCAAAATGCCCCGGCGGTCGGGATCGACCCGGAGTTGTCGCTCAAGCGGCGGCACCGACCGTTGGTGGCATTTGCGACGTTCGCAAATCCGGCATGAGATGCCGATTGGCGCATAGGCTTCTGCCGCACCAAGATCCATATGGTCTGCGTAAACGAGGGCGGGCGCGTGTTTCACCTCGCATCCCAGCCCGATTGCATAGCGCCGGGTCGGGACGTCGTATGCGCCGCCTGACTTGCTGACGTCGCGGGCGAGGCAGAAGTAGCGCGCGCCATCGGGTGTCTCTGCCAATTGGCGCAGGAACTGGCCGGGCAGCTCAAACGCCTGATGCACGTTCCATAGCGGGCAGGCCCCACCATAGCGCGCGAATTGCAGTGTCGTGGCGGAATGCCGTTTGGTGATCGTTCCCGCCTGATCGACGCGTACAAAAAAGAACGGAATGCCCTTGGCACCAGGGCGCTGCAAGGTCGAGAGCCGGTGCGCGACTTGTTCCAGTGATGCGCCAAAGCGTGCAGAAAGCACTTCGAGATCATGCCTTGTGGCCTGCGCAGCCGACAGGAATGCGACATAGGGCATCAGGGCCGCACCGGCGAAGTAATTTGCAAGACCCACCTTTGCGATACTGCGGGCCTCATCCGATTGAAATCTGGCAAGGTCGAGCGTCGCCTCCAGCAAGGGTTCCTGCGCAATCAGCGCCAGTTGCAATAAAAGCTGGAACGTCTGCGTCGCCCCATTGGCAAATTCCGAAATCGTCAGGGTTTTGGCGGCAGCATCATAATGACGTACATCAGCAATATCCCGGAACACCGTCTTGATACCGTGGCTGTCCAACATCCGAATGGCAGCATCCGCCATCGCCTCACCGGGGCTGGTCCGACTGGCAAACCGCTCAGCTGCGCGGTCGACAGCGTCGATGTAGTTGTCGCAGTAGTGAAAGAAATCGCGCACCTCTTCCCATGGGCTGGGTTGCAAACGGGCGTCTTCGCGGCCAAGGGCTTCGTCCAGTGATGCCAACCGCTCATGTGTCTGGCGATAGGCGGCGTGCAGGTCGAGGAATGCGCGCGCCAGGGCAGGGGCGTTCGCGGCGGCAAGGCGCATATCAGCGAGCGCGGGCGCAGGGCCGGTGAACACAGGGTCGGCCAGTGCTTCACGCATGTCACCGACCAATCGTGCCTCATCGCCGGATTGCAACTCGGTCACATCAAAGCCGAATTCCTGGGCAAGACCCAACACCACCGCCGTCGACACGGGGCGGTTGTTGTTCTCCATCTGGTTCAGATACGGCAAAGACACGCCCAGCTTTTCGGCAAACGCCTTTTGCGTCAGCTCTAACCGCCCACGCAATTCACGAAGCTTCGCGCCAGCATAGAGTTTTTGAACCGCCATATTGTACCTTTGCAGATTTGCTAGTTTACATTAGCTATTGCAAAGAGGGCGTCAAGCGATCCGCTTTTCCCGCCAGACAACAAACAGCACCGCAAATAGCCCAAGGACTGACGTGCCGAGCATGAGCAGTTGCAAGGGCATCGTTCCGGTTTCGACTGTCAGAATCCCGCCTGCGAATTGCGACAGAGCCGCGCCACCACCGATCATAATCGCACCACCCAACCCGCTTGCTGTGCTTACCAAGTGGGGACGTACGGAAATGGACCCCGCCATCACGTTAGGCAACATCACACCATTGCCAAGGCCAAGGAATGTGCAAAAGCCAAAGAAGTTCAGCGGATGGTTAACACCAGAAAGCGTCAGGATCGCAGAAAGCCCCAAGCCGACGATGGTAATCAGCGTGCCGATGATCGCCATGCGGTTGATGCCAAGCCTGACCGAGAAGCGCCCCGAGAAATAGTTCCCCAAAGCATAACCGATTGCCGGGGCGCCAAGGGCGATACCACTCCACAAGGGTGACAATCCAAAGATATCGCTGGCCACAAAAGATGTGCCGCCCAAGAGTGCGAAGAATGCGCCCGAGCCGAAGGCCGCGCAGAGAACATAGCCCCAGAAACGCGGCGAGCGGAACAATTCGGGATAGGTCCTGAGTTGATCGCGAAAACTCGTGCCTTCACCTTGCACCGTCTCGCCGAGGTCTAGATAAACCAGCGCCAGTGTCGCGAGCCCCGCTGCTGACAGGAACACAAACGTGGCCTGCCAGCCGAACGCCTGCTCCAGCCCGCCGCCAATCATCGGGCCGACCATCGGGACCAGGGCCATCCCCATGGTCACATATCCAATCATCGACGCAGCCTCGTCCTGGGGGACGATATCGCGGACAATGGCGCGCCCCAGCGCCATTGAGGTTGCAACCGCAGCTTGCATAATGCGGAAAAAGAGAAATACCTCGACCGTGGTCGCCAGCAACGCGCCGATGGTGGCCACGACAAAGATCACCAGCGCGCTCAAGACCACAATCCGTCTGCCAAAGCGGTCTGAGATCGGCCCAATAAAGACTTGCAGCACAGCCGTCGCCGCCAGATAGCCGGACAGCGCAATCTGCATGATCGCATAGTCGGTGTCGAAATAGGTTGTCATCGCAGACAGCGAAGGCAGGAAAATTGACATGTTGAGCGCAGCCATACCGGTGATCAACACGAGGGTCAGGATATGTGGTGGTGTGGTCCGATCCAAAAAACGGATCGTCGGGAGGGTGGTCATGCGACAGGTTTATGCCCCTGGCCGAGCCTTGTCCACCACTGCTTTATTTGCAGTTTTGCAAATTTTAGTTTGTGCTAACTCTATAGTTTGCAAATATTCCTATTGCCCCTTCTTTCTACCCGCGCTGCGCGTTAAGGATGTGCAGCAAAAGGCGAGGGTGTGATCCGATGGATGTATTGCAGGAACTGGAAACGCGGCGCGAAGCGGCCCGTATGGGCGGCGGCGAAAAGAGGATTGCCGCACAGCACAGCAAGGGCAAGCTGAGCGCACGCGAGCGGATTGAACTGCTGCTGGATGATGGCTCATTCGAAGAGTTCGATATGTTTGTGGCCCACCGCTGCACTGACTTCGGAATGGAAAAAGACCGCCCCGCGGGTGACGGTGTTGTGACCGGCTGGGGGACGATCAACGGTCGCCTTGTTTATGTGTTCAGTCAGGACTTCACCGTGATGGGTGGCTCGGTGTCTGAAACGCACGGCCAGAAAATCTGTAAGATCATGGATATGGCGGTGCAGAACGGCGCCCCGATCATCGGGATCAACGATTCAGGTGGTGCGCGCATTCAGGAAGGTGTGGCGAGCCTTGCGGCTTATGGTGAGGTCTTTCAGCGCAACATCACCGCCTCTGGCGTTGTGCCGCAGATCAGCCTGATCATGGGTCCAACAGCTGGTGGCGCGGTTTACTCACCTGCAATGACCGACTTTATCTTCATGGTCAAAGATAGCTCATACATGTTTGTCACCGGGCCGGATGTTGTGAAAACCGTCACTAACGAACAGGTCACGGCTGAGGAACTGGGTGGTGCAGGTACGCATACAAAGAAGTCTTCGGTCGCGGATGCCGCCTTTGAGAACGATGTCGAAGCGATCGCCGAGGTGCGCCGTCTGGTGGATTTCCTGCCGCTGCACAATCGTGAAAAGCCGCCGGTACGCCCGTTTTTTGATGACGTGAACCGGGCTGAGGAAAGCCTTGATACCCTGGTGCCTGACAACCCGAACATGCCCTACGACATGAAAGAGTTGATCACCAAGTTGGCGGATGAGGGTGATTTCTACGAGATCCAAGAGGAGTTCGCCAAGAACATCCTGACCGGTTTTATTCGTCTTGAGGGGTCTACCGTTGGTGTTGTGGCCAACCAACCGATGGTTTTGGCCGGATGTCTGGATATTGATGCCTCACGCAAGGCGGCCCGCTTTGTGCGTTTCTGTGATGCTTTTGACATTCCTTTGCTGACTTTGGTTGATGTGCCCGGTTTCCTGCCCGGTACGAGCCAGGAATACGGCGGCGTGATCAAACATGGCGCAAAGCTGCTTTATGCCTATGGCGAGGCGACGGTGCCAAAGGTGACGGTGATTACCCGTAAGGCCTATGGGGGCGCTTACGTCGTGATGGCGTCCAAGCATTTGAATGGTGACTTCAACTACGCCTGGCCGACATCCGAGATTGCGGTGATGGGTGCAAAGGGTGCGACCGAGATTATTCACCGCGCAGACCTGAACGATCCTGAAAAACTCGCCAAGCATACACAAGACTATGAAGACCGCTTTGCCAACCCGTTTGTTGCAGCCGAGAAGGGCGTGATTGATGAGGTGATCATGCCGCAGTCGACACGCAAACGGATATGCCGGGCTTTTGCATCATTGCGGACCAAGCAGGTGCATACGCCCTGGAAAAAGCACGACAATATCCCACTGTGATCCCGGCCCGTCATCATAAGCCTGCGCAAAGCAGATCTGCAGCTAAGCGCGGTGGCAAGAATATGCCGAGCGCACGCCGCTGGCCCGACACCATATCTGGAGCCGCTTTTGTGCGATGCCCGAAATATAGACCATGCGGCGCACGCCCGCCCAAAATCTGAGTCTTTGCTGCAACATCACGCGCAGTTCGCCTTGGAGGTCTTTGAGAACGCTGTCTTTTTGCCTATTGTGACCTCACGCGAAGTGGATATCGCGCTCTCGTGGGGCAAGGGTGGCGCAGATCGCCTAGAACCCTGCACAAACAGAGGCAGGCAAATACAATGGTACAAGGACTTATTGCTTTTTCGGTCGCAGCGCTCATGGCGCTTGTTGCCGTATCCGGCAGCCAAGACCGTGCGCCGCTGCAAGTCACATCGGATGCAGCTGCGCAACAGCAGGTCAATTACGACCAGTTGGTTTACTAACGCTCACTGTTTTGGGCGGGCTTTCGGGCCCGCCCAACCCGCGCGTTCCATGACAGGGCGCGCATATGGCTAACCTTCCCTACATGGACAAACATCGCGGTTTTCCCGGGCGCCTGCCGGGAACCGATTTTCAGTTCACGCTGCGCCGGGCAAACAAGGGTGGGGCGACAGCGCTGACCGAACGCATACGTTATCCCGATCGCCGTCCGCCCGACCGACGTGCGGATGCCGGTTTTATGCAAGCCCTGTGGGAGCACTTCGGCAAAGAGCCTTTTGTACGCGGCAATCTGGATGCCGGACGGCTGAGCTGGCTGTTTGGCCGTGAGGTCGTTCCGGCCGAAGACCCGTTTGATCCGGCGAGCTATGAAGCAATGCTACGCATCGACGTGGACGTTGCACGGCAGACATTCCCCGAAATCGTTGGGGATGGATGATGACGCGGTCGAAGATGAACATTGCATTAACGAAACAATCTAAGCGGGAATTCGCTCATTCCGGGTTTATCGCGCAACAATGCTATCCACATGCATCTTCTTTTGCCAAAGTAGAGACTGTAGCGGCACTCTCCAGTTTTTGTGCTGCTGCAAATTCTCTATACCGTTACCCTTCCCCTGATCGGCCTGCTTACTCACCAAGCAGGCCGATAACGGAAATCCGCTTGCGCAGGGCAAAAATCACGGATGATATTGGATATCACGGTGAAATTGCTATTCATCGTGGCGCAGACCGCACCAATTGTGGGGCGGCCGAAATAACAATGATAGGCTTAAGATTATGCAAAAGACATCAATCATCCTTGCGACAGTGGCAGTATTTGGTTTGGCAGGTTGCCTCGACAATGACGTGGAGCGCGGCGTTGCTGGTGCAGGCGCTGGCCTCGTGGCTGCAGAAGTGCTGGGCACAGATCGCACAGGTACAATGCTTGCTGGTGCAGCCGTCGGTGTGCTTTGCGACGACGCTGGCATCAACGCTTGTAACTAAGACAGACAATCGCGCCCTGACCGGGCGTGCAATGAATAGAGGCCGTCGTCGGGGTGATACCCCGGCGGCGGCTTTCTCGTTTTGGGGGACGTAAGACAATGTTCAAGAAAATTCTCATCGCCAACCGTGGTGAAATCGCCTGCCGGGTCATCAAGACCGCCCGAAAAATGGGGATCAAGACGGTGGCGATCTATTCAGACGCCGACCGCAACGCGCTGCATGTGAAAATGGCGGACGAAGCGGTGCACATTGGTCCGCCCCCGGCCAACCAATCCTACATTGTCATCGATAAGGTGATGGACGCGATCAAACAGACCGGAGCTGAAGCGGTGCACCCCGGCTATGGTTTCCTGTCTGAAAACCCCAAATTCGCGGACGCGCTTGAGGCCGCTGGCGTTGCTTTCATCGGCCCCCCAAAGGGCGCGATCGAGGCGATGGGTGACAAGATCACATCGAAGAAGATCGCCCAAGAAGCCGAGGTGTCTACCGTACCGGGTTATATGGGTTTGATTGAGGATGCTGAGGACGCCGTGAAGATCTCAAACGAGGTCGGTTACCCGGTGATGATCAAGGCCTCTGCCGGTGGTGGCGGCAAGGGTATGCGCATCGCGTGGAATGATGACGAGGCCCGCGAAGGTTTCCAGTCGTCAAAAAACGAAGCGGCCAACAGCTTTGGCGACGACCGTATCTTCATTGAAAAGTTTGTCACCCAGCCGCGCCATATTGAAATTCAGGTGCTTTGCGACGGGCACGGCAATGCGGTTTATCTGCATGAGCGTGAATGCTCGATCCAGCGCCGCAACCAAAAGGTCATTGAAGAGGCACCGAGTCCTTTCCTTGATGAAGCCACCCGCAAAGCGATGGGCGAACAGTCTGTCGCTTTGGCGCAAGCGGTGGGTTATACCAGTGCCGGTACGGTTGAGTTCATCGTTGATGGTGACCGCAACTTCTATTTCCTTGAAATGAACACACGTTTGCAGGTTGAACACCCTGTGACAGAGCTGATCACCGGCATCGACCTTGTCGAACAGATGATCCGCGTTGCTGCGGGGAAAAGCTGCCGTTCCGGCAGTCTGATCTGAAAATCAACGGCTGGGCGATGGAAAGCCGTCTCTATGCCGAAGACCCCTATCGCAACTTCCTGCCCTCCATCGGGCGTCTGACTCGCTATCGCCCACCGGCGGAGGAGGCGACCGAAACGCGTGCCGTGCGTAATGATACCGGCGTCTATGAAGGCGGCGAGATCAGCATGTATTATGATCCGATGATCGCGAAGTTGTGCACATGGGCGCCGGACAGGGCCACGGCGATTGAAGAAATGCGTCTTGCGTTGGATGGGTTCGAATTGGAAGGGATCGGGCATAACTTGCCGTTCTTGGCCGCCGTTTACGACCACCCTAAGTTTACTAGCGGGAACATGACGACCGCCTTCATCGAAGAGGAATACCCTGACGGGTTCGAAGGGGTCACCCTGGACGAGGATGCGTGCGAGCGCGTCGCTGCGGCTGCCGCCGCCATGCACCGTGTTGCAGAAATCCGACGTACCCGCATTTCAGGCCGGATGGATAACCACGAACGCCATGTCGGCGAGGATTGGGTGGTGAAACTACAAGGCGACGCGCATGAGGTGAAGATCAATGCCGACAAGACCGGGGCCGATGTTGCGATCAACGGCAAAACGCTGCGGGTGGAAAGCGATTGGACACCGGGCGATCCACTTGCGCGTCTGACCGTGGATGGCGCGCCGCTGGTGCTGAAGATTGGCAAAATCTCGGGCGGCTTCCGCGTGCGCTATCGCGGGGCGGACATCAAGGTGCATGTACGTACCCCGCGTCAGGCGGAACTGGCGGCATTGATGCCAGAGAAACTACCGCCCGACACATCCAAGTACCTGCTTTGCCCAATGCCCGGTTTGATCGTGAAGGTCGATGTGGCCGAAGGTGATCAGGTTCAGGAAGGTCAGGCGCTTTGCACCGTCGAGGCGATGAAGATGGAGAACATCCTACGCGCGGAAAAGAAGGGCACGGTGAAGAAGATAAATGCCGGTGCGGGCGACAGCCTCGCGGTCGATGAAGTGATCATGGAATTCGAATAGATGCGAGATTGGTTGCCATATACGGCGGCCTTTGGGTTGGCTCTGCTGTCCACCTTTGGCGGTTTCGCCTTGGGCGTTAGGACCGTGATGTCGGGATATGGCTATGATGTGCCTGCTTTTTTCGCGGTGGTTTTCTTGCTTCCCGTGATTGTGGGCTACGGGGTCTTTGTGATCAGCTATGCAGCTTTTTCAGACCGTTGGCTTGGTTGGGTGAATGCCACCGTTGGAGCTGTCTTGGTCGTCGCAGTCACAACCGGTTGCTTCCTTTTGATAAAAGAATTGGCTGAGCACCACGTCTTATATAGCACGTGGATCAACGTTTTTTTGATGTTGATCCTTGTTTGCCTGTTTGTCGGAGGGCGCTTGCTGCTCAAGCGCGCGTCACTTGTTTAGCCGCCGCTATTCGCCCAGCAACCGGCGATCTGAAATCTCTTGCTGTCGCAATGGCATCTTGTCGATGGACCGCGATAATTCACGCACGCTCCACGGCGATGGCTTGCGCAGGGCGACCCGCCCGTCTTTGGCGACCAAGGCCATCATGTATCCGCGCGGGCGCAGTTCGGTGCGCAGCGCTGTCTGTGCTGACCGATCTGTATCCGTAATGATGATCACATCGCGCTCTGCCAATTGGTCGATACCGGCGAGCAGCAGATCCATTTGCTGCTGGAAACGTGGGTCATTGGGTGTGTCCGCAAACACGACCAAGGGGCGCGCCACCCAGTTGAGTTCATCCAGGGTGATCTCAGCCCCGTCAAACACCTGGGTTCGGTCTTCTTCCCAGCGTTCCAGAACGGTTTTTTCTTCTGCCATTGCGGGCAGGGCGATCAGGGCGGCGAGGGCTATGTTCATCAATAACTTCATGAACTTCGATATAGAGGCGCTTGCGCCAAAAGCTAAGGGGCAAGTGCAATTTGGCACAAACAAATGCGTGTGTCCCATTCAAATGCACACCGGAGGTGTCAATGTCTGACAAGAAAACATGGGAAGAAATCGCCCGCAAAGAGCTGCGTGGCAAGCCTTTGGAAGCGCTGACATGGGATACGCTGGAAGGCATCCCGGTCCAGCCACTCTACACGGCCGATGATACAGAGGGATTGCCGCATATGGGTGGCATTCCGGGTGAGGCGCCATTTACGCGCGGGGTGAAAGCGACGATGTATGCGGGTCGCCCATGGACGATCCGGCAATATGCGGGGTTTTCAACGGCGGAAGAATCGAACGCATTCTATCGCAAGGCGCTGGCGGCGGGGCAGCAGGGTGTTTCGGTGGCCTTCGATCTGGCGACGCACCGGGGCTATGACAGTGATCACCCGCGTGTCGAGGGCGATGTTGGCAAGGCGGGTGTTGCGATTGACAGCGTTGAGGACATGAAAATCCTCTTTGATGGCATCCCGCTCGATAAGGTGTCGGTCTCGATGACTATGAATGGCGCGGTGATTCCGATCCTTGCCAACTTCATTGTGGCCGGGGAAGAGCAGGGGCATCCGCGTAATGTACTGTCCGGCACCATTCAGAATGACATTCTGAAAGAGTTTATGGTGCGCAACACCTATGTGTACCCGCCCGAGCCATCGATGCGGATCATCGCGGATATTATCGAATACACCACCAATGAGATGCCGAAATTCAATTCGATCTCGATTTCTGGCTACCACATGCAAGAGGCGGGAGCGAACCTGGTGCAAGAGCTGGCCTATACGCTGGCAGACGGTCGAGAGTATGTGCGCACAGCGATTGCACGCGGGATGGACGTAGACCAGTTTGCCGGGCGTTTGTCGTTCTTCTTTGCCATCGGCATGAACTTCTTTATGGAGGCCGCCAAACTGCGCGCCGCGCGTCTGCTGTGGTCGCGCATCATGGCGGAGTTTGAGCCTAAGAACCCCAAATCCTCGATGCTGCGCACCCATTGCCAGACCTCTGGTGTGTCGTTGCAGGAACAAGATCCCTATAACAACGTCATCCGCACAGCCTATGAGGCGATGAGCGCGGTGCTCGGCGGCACACAGTCGCTGCACACAAACGCACTGGACGAGGCGATTGCACTGCCGACTGAGTTCAGTGCGCGGATTGCGCGGAATACGCAGCTCATCTTGCAGGAAGAAACCGGCGTGACCAATGTGGTCGATCCGCTGGCGGGCTCTTACTATGTCGAGACCCTGACGCATGAGCTGGCCGAGGCCGCTTGGGCGCTCATCGAAGAAGTCGAGGAAATGGGCGGCATGACCAAAGCGGTCGCCTCTGGCATGCCCAAGCTGCGGATTGAAGAGACAGCAGCGAAACGGCAGGCCGGGATTGACCGGGGCACCGAAGTGGTCGTCGGCGTCAACAAGTACCGCAAGGACGAAGAAGAGCCGATTGATATTCTTGATATCGACAATGAGGCGGTGCGCCTCGCGCAAGTGGCGCGGATTGAGGCCACGAAGGCGGCCCGTGATGCGGCGGCGTGCGAGGCGGCGCTGAACGAACTCACCCGCCGCGCCAATGAAGGCGGCAATTTGCTGGAAGCGGCGGTCGAGGCCTCCCGCGCCCGCGCCACAGTCGGAGAGATTAGCATGGCAATGGAAAAAGCATTCGGACGGCACCGCGCCGAGGTGAAGACTTTGGCGGGCGTCTATGGCGCGGCCTATGAGGGCGACGAAGGGTTCGCCGCGATCCAGTCAAGCGTTGAGGCCTTTGCCGAGGAAGAGGGCCGCCGTCCACGCATGCTAGTCGTCAAGATGGGGCAGGACGGGCATGACCGCGGCGCGAAAGTGATTGCGACGGCCTTTGCCGACATCGGCTTTGATGTCGATGTGGGTCCTTTGTTTCAGACACCCGCCGAGGCCGCGCAGGATGCGATTGACAACGATGTGCATGTGATCGGGATCAGTTCTCAGGCGGCGGGGCATAAGACGCTTGCGCCGAAACTGGTCCAGGCGCTGAAGGAGGCTGGGGCCGAGGACATCATCGTGATCTGCGGCGGTGTTATTCCGCAGCAGGACTACCAGTTTCTCTATGACAGCGGCGTAAAGGCCATCTTTGGGCCGGGGACGAACATCCCGAAAGCGGCGCAAGACATTCTGGAGCTGATCCGCAAGGCGCGAAGCTAAGCTATGTTGAGGCTTGACCATCTCGCCGTTGCCTGTACCGATCTTGCCGAAGGCACGGCGTGGGTCGAAGACCAGCTTGGCGTGAAGCTCCAACCCGGTGGGCAGCACGCGCGATATGGCACACATAATACGCTGCTTGGACTGGCCGATGGCCTGTACCTGGAGGTCATTGCGAAGGACCCCGCTGCCACACCTGAGGCGGGGCACGCATGGTTTTGTCTGGATGATTTTACTGGTCCACCACGGCTGGCCAATTGGATTTGTCAGGCCGATGATCTGACAAACGAACTCGCAAGGGCGCCAGCGGTGGTTGGCACGCCACGCGCCCTCACTCGCGCTGATCTGGAGTGGCATATCACCGTTCCGGACGATGGCAGTTTGCCGTATCAAGGGGCATTTCCAACCCTGATAGAATGGGCGGAAGGTACATATCATCCGTCAGACCGGTTACCCCAAAGTGGCGTGAAACTGTTAACGTTTGACGTTAGCCACCCCGATGCCGACAGTATCAAGCAGATGATGGACCTAAGTGATGATCGGGTCACCTTGAAGGCTGGATCACTCGGTATGCGTGCCACTTTTGAGACGCCCAATGGGGTGAGAACGCTGGGATGATCCGTGCCGCGACCCCCGCTGATGCCGCTCAGATCGCGGCAATCTGGAACGACGCGATCCGCGAGACGACAATCACCTTCAACCCCGTTGAGAAAACCGAGGATGACGTAGCGACGCTCTGCGCGCAGCGTTGTTTCGTTTGGGACGAGGACGGGCAGATACTTGGCTTTGCCCGCTACTTTCCGTTCCGCAGCGGTGAAGGGTATCGCTTCACCGTCGAGCATACGATCATGCTTCACACCGATGGCCACGGAAGGGGCGGTGGCAAACGGTTGATGGAGGCCCTTTGCGCCCATGCCAAAGCGGCTGGTATGCATAGTATGTTCGCCGGTTGCAGTGTGGAAAACGCAGGTGCTGTCGCGTTTCATGCAAAGCTTGGCTTTCAAAAGGTTGCAACGCTGCCCGAAGTGGGGTTCAAGTTTGGGCGTTGGATTGACCTCGTTTTAATGCAGAAACGCCTCTAAAGGACAGATTTCATGTCGATTTGGTCACGCATGGCCGAAGCAATCGCCGCCCTGGCAAAGGGTGAGGGGCTGTCGGCTGTCTTTGACAAACTGCGCGCTTCGCCTGATCGGACAGTGGCCTTTGCCATCGCTGTGATCGCACTTGGCGCAAAGATGGCCAAGGCCGATGGTTTGGTGACCAAAGACGAGGTTGTGGCCTTTCGCGAGGTTTTCCTGATCCCGCCGGACGAGGAGGCTAATGCCGCTCGCGTCTTTAACCTCGCGCGGCAAGATGTTGCGGGCTACGACATCTACGCCCGCCGGATCAAGGCGATGTATGGCGACGACGACCGACCGCTCTGCGACCTTTTGGAGGGGTTGTTCCACATCGCGATGGCCGACGGGGTTTATCACCCGAAAGAAGACGACTTTCTGCACGAGGTTGCCAAGATATTCGGCTTTGATGAACGCCGGTTCAGGGGTATTCGCGGCCAATTCGTCGCCGAGGCTGATCGTGACCCTTATGATGTGCTTGGCGTTGATCCGACTGCCCCGATGGACGAAGTACGTGCGTCATGGCGCAAGCTGGTGCGCGAAACGCATCCTGACCAGATGCTTGCCCGTGGTGTGCCTGAAGAAGCCGTCAAACTGGCAGAACGCCGCATGGTTGCGATCAACCGCGCCTGGGAAGAAATCCAAGGCGTGCGTGCGTGAGGATTGCCACATATAACGTCGAATGGTTCAACAGCCTTTTTGACAATAAAGGCGCGCTGATCGACGATGGCACTTGGTCGTCCCGGTGGGATGTCACCAAGGCCCAGCAAACCGCTGGATTGGGTGTTGTCTTTGCGGCGATGGACGCCGATGCTATCATGATTATCGAGGCCCCCGACACCAGCCCTCACCGGGACGCACGCAAAGCGCTTGAACATTTTGCCGCACGTTTTGGGCTGCGGGCACGAGAGGCCGTGACGGGGTTTACCAATGATACGCAGCAGGAAATTGCGCTGCTTTACGACCCTGATGTGGTGGACGCCAGACATGACCCCCAAAGCGGTGCAGAGGCCCCGCAGTTTGACGGCCAGTTCCAGATGGATGTCGACGTCGATGCGCATCCTGATCCGATTGTCTGGTCAAAGCCACCGCTTGAGGCCGCGTTGACAACCGGTAGTGGCCCGGTGCGACTGATTGGTGTGCATGCCAAATCGAAAGCTCCTCATGGCGCGCGCAACGACGCCGAGGCAACCCGCATCTCGATTCAGAACCGCCGCAAGCAATTGGCGCAATGTGTCTGGCTGCGCAAGCGGGTCGAACAGCATCTGGCGGCGGGCGAAGATCTGATCGTGCTGGGTGACTTCAACGATGGTCCGGGGCTGGATGAGTATGAGAAGCTGTTTGGCCGCTCTGGGGTCGAAATTGTTCTGGGCGAGGGCCTGCAAGAGCGGCTCTTTGATCCGCACGCCCAAATGGTTCTGTCGCGCAGGTTCGGTGCCACCCCCGCAACGGCGCGGTTCAAGCGCAAGGGCGAACCATATCTGCAAGCGTTGCTAGACTACATTATGGTGTCGCCGGGGTTGCGCCAGAAAGCGCCGAAATGGCAGATTTGGCATCCTTTTGATCACCCAGCATGCTATATGAATGTCGCCTTGCGAGAGGGGCTCTTGGCCGCTTCAGATCACTTCCCGGTCGTGCTGGACATCGATTTGTGATTTGAAATTGTGCCGCAATGTTCCTACCTTTGGGGGCATGAGACGGATCATCGCACTGACACTTGTCGCAAATCTTTCGTGGACGTCGGCGATGGCGCAAGACAGCACTGACACGCCGTCAAATGAAGGTTTCGATCTGATGGAAGAGGGCGCGCGCATGCTGATGCGGGGCCTGATGGATGAGATGGAGCCAACGATCGATGCGCTGCGCGACAGCTTTGAAGAGATGGGTCCGGCCTTTGCGGAATTTGCGCAATCTGTGGGTCCGGCTTTTGCTGAACTGTTGGAACAGGTTGATGACTTGCGCCACTATGAAGCGCCAGAGTTCTTGCCCAACGGCGATATCATCATGCGCCGCCGCCCTGAAGCACCCGTTTGGGAACCCGAGTTCGAAGGGACGGAAATCGAGCTTTAAGGTCTAGAAATCGACTTTAAGGTCTAATCGTTCGATGAGCGTTGCCGATGATACCAACTGTCATTGCCTTGAGAGCGTATGTCTTCGGCGGGGTCTGTGTCTTCTCTGGGTGCCACTGCGGGCTTGTCAAAGCCCAGTGCTTGTGACGTCACCAGACGGATGATGCGCTTGGTCGGGATGTCGATGGGTTCGGCAGCCTCATCCGGTTCGTCTACGGCGGCAGGCTGGTCTTCATCCTGCGCCTCGGTCGGAAGGCTGCGTCCAAGATCGGCGCGCAACTGCACAAGAACGGGTGCCGTATCGGCTGGGTCGGACACGGTAACTTCCTGACGTACACCAAGTTTGATGACGCTGAAGGCAGTGTTGTCCTGCTCGGGGTCATCAAGATCACTGATCGCAGATAACAAGGCTTCGGTGATATCCGCGCTGCGTGCATCCTTTGTTTCTTGCAGGATCTTTGCGATGGCATCATTCGACAGAAATTGGAGACCATCACTTGCGACGAGGATGATATCACCGGGCAAAACGGCCGTCGGCTCGTCAGGGCAATCAATCTTGTCGATCTCCGCACCAGCAATGGCGGATGTCAGCGTATTGCGATCAGGGTGATTGCGCCCGACCTCAGGATCCATGGCACCCACTTTGACCATCATGTCGATCTGCGGGGCCATTGAATGATCTTGGTTTAGCTGGCGCAATTCGCCGTCGCGGAACAAGAAAAGGGGCGAGTCGCCCACGGACACCCAATAAAGATCATCACCGCGAATGACACAGGCCAGCAGTGTCGCGCCCATGCCATAGGTGTCAGGCTTTTCTGCGATATGCTGGGTCACGCATGTGTTGGCCGCCATTGCCGTATTATACAGCAATGCCGAGATGTCGGTGATCCGTTTGTCCAGTAACATCTCTTTGCGTTTGATCTGGCTGAACACTTCAGACATCACAAGCGCGCTCGCAACATCCCCGGACAGATGCCCGCCCATGCCATCGGCCAAAACCGCAAAACCCGTTTCTTGTCCCTGAGGGAAATTGGCGATCAGACTGTCTTCCTGATAGTCACGTCCACCTTTGATTGCCGCTGTTGCGACATCGAATCTGACTGCTTTTTCCAACACATTCACCATTCAAACTTAACTGTTGTCCCCCGAGGGGCGAACATCACTCTCACAAATACAAAAGCTTACAAAACACAATCTGTCTCGAACTCTTACAAAAAGCGAGCCAAATGAGGCAAAAATCAGACTTTAGGGTGTCAAAAGTATATTTGTTCACTTTAGGTTCATATAACTGCCGATTTTTCTGCGTATTTACGAAACAGTGATCCAAACTATATTGTACTGTTGATTATTCGATCCGCCAAATGAGGCCGAAATGAGCCCTTGTGCCACTTTGCCCTGAGAATCACCATTCGGTGGCGGGCGCTTTCGACGTTACTTTTTGAATTTTACCGTTCCGGTTGCATCCATCGCAGCAACCAGCCCATCAAAGCGCGATTTAGCGACTTCGCCAAAAAGCGGGCGTGCATGTTCCGTCAACCATAGGGTGAGCTCACGTTTCTGCGGTTTCCAGTGTAGGGTGCCGGGCTCTTCATCGGCTGTCAGCCACAGCATTGCACCCAGCCGCATCGCTTTGCCAAGGACTTCGGCTTCCTTTGTTTGCACGTCATCGAGCATATCAAACAGCGCATCAAAGCGGGCATTCGCGTTTTTGCTGGTGTAGCGGTTCATCAGTGCCAGACCCAACAGAACACGTTCATAGTGTTTGAGCCCGCCAAGGTTTGCCCGTGTCGCATTGTCGAATGTCACTTCGGCGCGGTAGTCGGGATGCGCGCGCCAGCTGACATCATGCAGCAGACAGGCCGCTTTGATAATCCGTTTGCGCTGCCAATTGGCGCGGGGAAACAGCGGCTTGATGAAGTCATATAGTACGCGGCCAAACCCCGGTAGACGCGCATCCTTGGCTTCGGCAAAGCGACAGGCTTCGATCAGCGGATCGCGTTCGCGCAATGCGCGCGGCATCTGTTCATAAAGCATACCTTCACGGATACCGTAGGATGAGATTGCCACATCCTTTGGCTTGAAAGTGCGCATGAGTTCTTTCAGCACAATCGATGCCAGTGGCACCAGCGACATGCGACTATCGGATATGTTGCAGCGGCTGCGCAGGTCTTGCAGGTCTGCTTTTCGGATGTATTCGGCGGTCTTGCTAATCTGGCGCGAACTCATACGGTATTCATGTAACACCGTCAGCGGGTAGGATCGCCGTTCCATATCCACCCGTGCGATGGCCCGCCACGATCCCCCTACCAAAAACAAGCGCATGCCGATGACATTGCCCATCTCATCATGAAGCCGTTCCATCGTTTCACGCACGTAGGCCTTAACTGCTTTGCGCCCTCCCTTGATTTCGCGCAGTTTCAGCGGCCCCAATGCAGAGGTCACGCGCCGCCCAACGCGCCCATCGGCCAGATCAGCCAGCTCCATCGATGAGCCGCCGATATCGCACACCAGCCCGTAGCTACCGGGCCAACCAAGCAAAACACCTTGAGCAGACAGGCGGGCCTCTTCCTTGCCGTCAATGATCCACAGTTTGATCCCCGCTTCGCGTAAAACCTCGGCCTGAAAATCAGCGCCGTCCTTGGCTTCGCGCACCGCCGCAGTTGCGACAGCGGTCAGCGGGGGATACCCATCCCCTCAGCCAATGCTGCAAATCGTCTGATGGCCGAGATCGCGCGTACACGCCCCTCGGGATTCAAGTGTCCCGTCTGTGATAGACCTGCGCCTAAGGCGCACATGATCTTTTCGTTATAAAAATACGCAGGTGACCGCGCTGCACCGTCGAACACGACCAGACGGACGGAGTTTGAACCCACGTCGATAACCCCAACGCGACTGAGCCTTTTGGCGGCGGCATCTTCAAAAAGCGGACGTCCAAACGGCCCCCAGTCAATCGTGTCCTTTGCAGGCGCCTTTGTCATTGAAACCCTCTGTCCCCGTCCACCGGAACCTATCAGCCAAACCCCGGTATGCGTCAACCATCTGACCCATGCAGACCAAAATTGCCATTGTCCCCTTCAATACAATAGAAGTGCCATTGAAGTCCGGAGAATAGTGGGGAAGCAATGCGCTCAGCCCTTAAGAAGTATGATGATCTCACGATCGTATCCGGCGACCTGTCAGATCCGTCCGGGTTCACATTGTCAGCACTTGTGCACAATGAAATGCACTTCCTGCCCCCGTTTCTACAGCACTATCGAAAGCTTGGCGTTAAACGCTTTGTATTTGTGGACGATAGGTCCACCCATGCAACCGCCGCGTTTCTTGCTGCGCAGCGCGATGTCATCGTCTTAAGAAGCAATAACAAATACGGTGACAAGATAGACTCGGAAGATGCGGTAGCGTCGGGCCTGCCGCATCAGCGGTCGTTGTAGCGCGAGTGCATCATTTGAGTTTGACGATAGCCAAGCATTTGCATCGGCCAAATCAGTCAGCACCACCGGCATGGCCTTAGGGTGAACCTTCGCAACCTCCGCATTGGCTTCCGTTGTCAGGAACCCGAACAGATTGTCGGTGGTCTCTCCGTCCTTCAGCTTCCTCACGGATGTCCACTGCGTCCAGATACCTGCGAAGAAGCCGATAGGCTCATCCTCGCCCACCGCGAACCAGACGTTCTCTGAGGGCATGCCTTGCCTATTCCACGGCTCCGCAAAGGACGTGAACGGGACCACGCAACGATGCTCTACACCGAGCCAGCGCCGCCAGTGCGGGGACTGCGTGTTGCGGACATTGGTGACGCCGCGGTCGGTCTTCTTGCCTTTCAGCGCAAAAGCCGGGGAGGGCATGCCCCAACCGACGAGCAGTGCTTTGCCGCAAAATGGGTCTGTTAACTCGATAGCTCAAATCCAGTTTAGCTCCAAATGATGCAAGACTTACCGCTTGTGCTTACTCAAGATTAATCGGCGAGGGCACCTCTCAACCAAACTATTGCTATCAGCTAGAGGCTTAAACGCTAGGCTTTGCGTATCCGTGCCAGCAATCATTGGTCAATAACGTTGGTCAGCGATGGTCAATGAATAGCTATAAGTGTTTGAAAACAAATATTTTATACTTGATGGCGGAGCGGAGATTTTTTCTCGAACGCGTCTCTGCATGCGGGGTGCAGGGATGAGGTATGTGATATTGGTTATATATTTCATGAGTTTATGGTTTCGCGGTTATTTCCGCGCTCCTTCCTAGGCCCATTTTTGTGGCGCGCTATGCGGGATTTGATTGCTGCTTTGGGGTCGTTTTCGGTCACCTTGTTGCGGTTTTGAGAGCGTATTGTGTACTGTGGTTGTCGTTTTGCGGGATGGCAGTGTCGATAAGTGGGATTGGATTGTCGTTTGCTGGGGAGACTGTGGCATCTTCTGGGATGCCGGTGTCGATATGTATAATTGATGTTTGGCTTTAATTTGCCAGGCACCTGATTGTGTAGCGCCACCTACGCCGATGCAGCCATTGGTTTCCCGACAAGAGCTGGTCGGGCTGCGATCGCATAGTCGCACCGACATAACGTGGTCCATGACAGCAGTCACATCTCCGCGCATCTCGGCATTGCATTTGGGCGTTAACTTCGCAGTCCTGAGACTGTTCAGGACGCAGATCATAGCGTGATTGTTGCATTCATCCGAGGTTTTACCCCGCAAACCCTTGCGTGTATTTTGCGCGGTTCAGACAGATTAGTTCATTGATCACGAGGTAACTTCCATCATGAACAAAGGTCTCGACTATGGCTTCAACAGCAGCAAATCCCAACCATCCATGCGACCAAACCCACAAACATGACGCACTGCGCTATGTGCACCCTTCTTCATTGACGCCCTATGCCAATAATGCGCGCACGCATTCTGACGCGCAGGTCACGCAAATTGCGGACAGTATTCAGCGGTTTGGATTTACCAATCCGGTTTTGGTCTCCGATAATGGCGAGATCATCGCAGGCCACGGTCGGGTCCGTGCGGCGCTTACGCTAGGACTATCTGAGGTACCGACGCTGGCATTATCGCATCTCACCGAGGCCGAATGCCGTGCCTATGTGATCGCGGACAACAAGCTGGCCGAGAATGCTGGTTGGGATGCTGACATTCTATCCATCGAACTGCAGGCGCTGGCCGAGATTGACTTTGATCTTGAGCTGACTGGCTTCTCGCTGGGAGAGATCGAAGTGGTCTTGGATGGGGCAGGGCAGGCGCAGCCGGACCCAGCCTTGAACACGATTGAGGATCTCCGGCCGGGACCGGCGGTAACACAGCGTGGTGATCTTTGGTATCTGGGTGCACATCGTTTGCTTTGTGGAGATGCCACTGTCGCGACCGACATTACACGGCTGATGGGGGACGACCGGGCTGAAGTCATCTTCACCGATCCTCCATACAACGTGAGGATTGACGGCAATGTCACTGGTCTGGGGCGGCAGAAGCACCGGGAGTTTGCCGTCGCATCCGGCGAGATGAGCCGGGAGGCATTCACCGCATTCCTGACCACCACGTTGTCGCACATGGCATCCGTCGCTGTTGACGGGGCTATTGCCTATGTCTGCATGGACTGGCGTCATATGCAGGAACTGCTTGCTGCGGGCGAGACCGCCTTTGCGGAGTTAAAGAACCTCTGTGTCTGGAACAAGACGAATGCCGGTATGGGCACGTTTTACCGGTCCAAACATGAACTGGTCTTTGTCTTCAAGATAGGCACGGCCGCCCATATCAACAGTTTTGGCCTCGGAGAGAGCGGCCGCTATCGTACCAATGTCTGGGATTATGCGGGCGCCAATGTGCTAGGGCAGGCGCTTGACGAGGCGCTTGCGATGCATCCCACGGTCAAACCCGTTGAACTGATTGTTGATGCCCTGAAGGATTGCAGCCGCCGCGGCAGCATCGTGCTGGATGGCTTTGGTGGCGCTGGGAGTACATTGATCGCGGCAGACAGCTGCGGCCGCAAAGCCAGACTTCTCGAGATCGATCCGCATTACTGCGACACGATCATCCGCCGATACATCGCGCTGACCGGTGATCGTGATGTCCGCAACGCAGATGGTGAACGCTTTAGCGACCGCGCCGCAAGCGCTCAGAGCGAGGTTACAATGCCATGACAAAGAAGATTACAAAGATCACCGTTGATGACGATGGTGGCATGAACGACTTCTGGGAACAGGTTGACGCAGTAGGGCGCACCAAGATCACGATCCAAAAGGATGGTCGTCCCACCGCGCTCTCTATTGAGGAAGCCGTTCTGCAAAAGCTGGCCGCATCGGCGCTGAGCGGGAGTATACAAAGCATCCGGCAGTTCAATGAACTGCAGCGCCTGGCTGCGGAACACAAGCAGCGCGAGATCAACAGATCTGTGACGACATGGCGCGCCATCAGAGAGGCGCAGCGCAAGAGATACGTAGCGCACCGCAGGGAACACGGGACTGAGCCGCGAAGCTTCCCGCATCCCGATGATATCATGATTGATGAGCGCACCGGTGTTCAGATCATCGGCCCAATTGATGAAGACGAGTACAACGACATGCGGCGCACCAAGCGCGTCATTGATGTGTGCTTATGGCAGGATGCGCTTGAGCGACCGATCAGGGATGACGACTCGCCAACCGGGGGCCTCCTGCTGGCGATGCTTCTCAATGAGTGCTTGCCGCGCAGGGAACGGCTGAGCGACGCTGATATGATGCGCAAGGTAATGCGGCGAGAGGTCATGTCGAAACGGCAAGTTCTCAAAGAGGCCCGTCAGGCCTGGCTCGATGCAGGCCACGTTGTCAAACGTGGTGCCACATTTTGGTCAGCGGATACCATCGTAAGCCTGATCAAGATGCTTCCGGACGCCGCGCGCATTTGCGGCTCGGATAAGCTCGACGAAGACGCGCAATTGCAAGCGCTGCAAAACATGATCCGCCAAAGAGTGATGTGCGCCGACGACTGAGCCGCGGAGCTAGGTTCAACCTCATGCGCAAGATGGTTAGAAGTGATGTGCAAGCTCAGGAACGCATGAGGGCTGCTTGACTAATCAGTTAATCAAACAGCACTACTGAAGTATTCGCATTCAGAGCGACATATCGTCAGTTGGCTTGAGGCAGAAGAAAACTGTCCTCAAAGAGCAATTGTCGGCGCTGACTTGGTTGACGATGTGACACTGATTGAGATCGCGGCTATCGCTGTGCAGCCTGAAAGATGGTGTATCGCGGCGGCTGCGATTTCGAATGCTGTGATTGGATTGCAGCCCCTTCATTTATGTTGATGTGATCGGGGTCATCCTGGCCTTGAGCATCAAGGAAGGAATGGCGATATGACGTATTTTGTGGGTTTGGATGTCTCGGTGCGAGAGACAGCAGTGTGCGTTGTTGATGAAGTCGGCAAGGTAATTTGCGAGAGCAAAGTTCCAACTGAGCCGGGTGACATAGTCGCACTGCTGAGCACAATCGGTGGCGATTATGTCCGGGTTGGGATTGAGGCGGGCCCATTGTCGCAATGGCTGGTGAACGGGCTGACCGAGGCGGACCTTCCTGTGATATGCGTCGAGACCCGGCACATGAAGGCGCTGCTTAAGGCACAGCAGATCAACAAGAGTGACCGCAACGACGCCCGTGGGGTCGCCCAGATGATGCGCGTAGGCCTGTTCAAAACGGTACATGTCAAGACACTGGTGGCTCAGGAACAACGCATGCTGCTGACAAGCCGCAAGCTGCTCCAGCGCAAACTGCTCGACATCGAGAGTGACATGCGTGGAACACTGCGCAACTTCGGCCTGAAGGTCGGTGCTGTGAGCGCGCGGAACTACGAAGCACGGATCCGCGAACTGGTTGAGGGCTTTCCCAGACTTGTAGCAATCGTCGAACCGTTGCTGACAGTTCGGGCGGTGATGCATCGGCAACTGGCGACGCTTCACAAGATGCTTCTTAGCATCGTGCGTGACGACCCGGTATGCCGACGGCTCATGACAATGCCTGGGGTTGGACCGGTCGTTGCTCTGACTTACCGCACATCGGTCGATCAGCCGCACCGCTTTGTTCATTCCCGAGATGTTGGTGCGCATGCCGGTCTAACGCCTAAGCGATACCAATCAGGCGAGATCGACTATGACGGCGGCATCTCCAAGTGTGGGGACGCCATGCTGCGGACCATGCTCTATGAGGCGGCCCAATCAACGCTCACCCATTCCAAGAAGTGGTCATGGCTCAAAGCGTGGGCGATGCGGGTTGCACAACGACGCGGTTTGCGGCGCGCGACCGTCGCACTCGCCAGGCGTATTGCCGTCATTCTCCACCGCATGTGGATCGATGGCACTGACTTCCGCTTCAACAATAGCGCTGCAAAGGCAGCCTGACAAAACAGGTTCTGATCCCGAGATCTGCCCCGGAAGAATGATGTCCTCACGGGGACGACGGGTGACGTGAGTTCGCAATGTCGGCAGATCCTGCTGCGCTTGCAGCAAGGGCGCTCGAAAGATTGAACCACGTCATTCTTCTTACCCCATCATGAGGCGGCCACCCGCCGACCTCGAAGAGAAGCACGAGCTCCGTGACGGCACATCTGCGAGACAGATCAATAAATGAAGGAACATAATATGACCCAATGAACCGCTCTTGACATGGGCCGCGATAGAGAAGCCGACATTCGTTCAAGGCGCAGTACCCGTCACATCGAGTTCATTCGGCGTCCCAATGATGAGACTTCGAGGAACCAAAGGCGCATATGAGCAGTTCCAACCAGCAGCAACCGCCCAGAACCTCCGCAAACTCACAAAACTGGTGCCAGAACCGCAACCAACAGGCTGAGAGTAGCATCACACCTGCTTCGGGCTTCTCCCATCGACAGCGCCAACAGCGACTTCTTCAACGCTATCCGGACAAAACTGACCTTGGATTTTGACACTTCGCTGACGCAGCATCCCTTCGCGGTTACGGCAGGCCTACCGCTGCCGCGCAGCAAGTGTCAAGGAACCGGACGTTCGCGGGCGTCAGGGCGGCGTGAACCGAAACCGTAAATTCGCCGCAGATCCATCGGACAACTCAGATGCGGGACAAACCTGTCATTCAACTATGGAAATCAATGTCCGCTACCCCTTTAGGCTTTGAAACATCGCAATCTTGGACATGAAATCGACATATGGCTCAGCTCATCACCCAGCATTCGATCTCATTGTGTTTTCGGAAATTTGCTAAAGTAGCGACGGTCTCTTACAGTCCCTTACATTCTCTTACATTGATCATTCATTGCATTCATTGCATTCATTTCGAGCATAGTTCTGCTTGGTTCACCTGAAATTTAAGAGGTTAATTGTTTATTGAGGTGAACGGCTATGCGGAAATTTCAGACTTGGATCCTAGAGCTTCTTTCAACATGCGTGACGTTGCCGCAGAAGGGCCGGAGCGAGTTAGCGTCACAGGTTACCAGCGACATTTCTGTTGGCGGCACTACACAATTTACTAGTTGTAACGGACCCATAGTAACTCTAAACGTCGATGCGCCGAGCGTGCCGAAGATTGTTGTGATCCCTATGAATTGGGGAATGACAGCTATGGTCCAGCATTTTTTGAAGTTCTCGGTGGTAGCTTCACTAATGACTGTTTTGACGCCAAATGATGCAGCGGCCCAACAAGTTGATGTATTTGGCTATACCGGTGCAGATCAGACATTTACGGTCCCGCAAGGTGTCAGGACTATTGACGTCAAAGTCTGGGGGGCTGGAGGAGGTGGGTCGCGAGAAGGACAACCTTTCTCAACCGGGGGCGCAGGCGCATTTGTTTCGGGAACAATTCCGGTCACGGCGGGTGATCAACTCACAATCGTTGTAGGCCAAGGTGGCCGGAGCGATGGCGCGGCTCTCACGTCTGGTACACCATATGGGTTTGGCGGGGTGTATAGCGGACCGAGTAGCGGCTCTGGCTCTGATGGTGGTGGCCTTTCCGGTATTTTTACAGGTGCAACAGCAGTAACTGCCACAGATCAAAGTCGCGCGCTTTTGATCGCTGGCGGTGGTGGCGCCGGTGAAAGAGCGGGCAGCTCAGCATCTAGCGGCGGTCAAGGTGGTGACCTGGTTCTTGCGGGCGGGCAGACTGGAACAATGCAGGGTCAATCTTTTGGAGGTGGGTTTGGCGGCGGCGGTGGCGGCGGTTTCGAGGGTGGTAGTGCAGGTAGCCTCCGCTTGAGCCAAAATCCCTCCCTTACTCATGGTGAAGGCGGCACGAGTTTTGTCGCGGGCGCAATCACCAGTCCAGTCCTGCTTGCGACACCCGACCTTGGGTTTGCGGCGGCATTTTCAACCTTCCAGAACCTGCCTCCAAATACGAGCGACGCCGACTACCAGGCGGGCGTCGGCGTTGGCACAAGCACAACCTTTTCGCGCGGCGGAAGTGGATTGGTCGTTATTAGTTATTCACCTTATCCAGAGATTGGTTCATCGAAGTCTGTGAGCGTGGGTGCGGTCCAGTCCGATGGGACATTCGATGCGACATATACGATTCTGGTGCAGAACACTGGTGATGTGACGCTTGATACGTTGACATTGGTTGATGACCTGACCGCGACGGCTCAGCTGGGTACTGCATTCAACGGTGTGATCACGCAGCCTACTGTGACAGCTGTGACGATCAGCGCTGGCTCGACGTTGCCAGCCCAAGTCACCACCTATGATGGCACGAACAGCCTGGTTGGCACCGGTGGTGTTTTGATCCCGGGTGACAGCTATCAGGTTGTGTTCACAGTGAACATCGATCCGAATGCAGCCGGTGCGCCAGCCTCCCTGGGTAACATCGCAACAGCCGGTGGCGACGCTCCTGACGATACAACTGTGACCGACCTGTCCGACAATGGTACCGATCCGACGGATAACCCCGGCGATCCAACGGGAGATCCAACGCCGACACCCGTGCCTGCGGCTGACCCGGGTCTCTCGGTTGTTAAGACAGGTGTCGCCACCATCGCAGGCGGACAGAACTCTGAAGTCACCGATCCCGGCGACACGATTGCCTACAACCTTGTGGTTACCAACACCGGAGATGTGACTCTAACGGGTGTCCAGATTGCCTCTGATATCCTGAGCTTGGGTCTTGACGCGTCTGGTGCCCAAACAGATCTGACCAGCCAAGTGAGCTTTGTCGCCAATAGCGGCGTGACGCCAGCCTCACCTGCTTAAGCACGTTGGCCCCCGGTGAGACTGCGACCTATACGTTTGACTATCTGATCCCTGACGAGGCGGCGGAAGCTGGCGGTGTCAGCAACTCTGCCAGAGCATCTGGTGTTGCACCCGACTCGACCGTTGTCAGTGATGACACAGACACACCTGCCGTGACCGCAGTTTCACCCTCCGTGAATATTGAAATCGTCGAAGAGATTCTATCCGATGATCTGTTGCGGACGGTCACGATCCTGTCGAACAATGCCTCGCGTATCTCGCGGGATGCGGCCGACCGGTTGCGGTTCAACCGTGGTCGCGCCTGCGGTCAGGAGATCAACGAGCTGCTGCAACAGACACCTGTACGCTTTGCAAATGACAGCTTCTTCATTGATGCCTCCAACAACGCTTTGCTGGATGAAATTGCGCGTATCTTGAATACCTGCGAGACGTCGGATTTCTGGATTGACGGGCACACGTCCTCGCCGGGGAGTGATGCCTACAACGTTGTCTTGAGCAGCAACCGTGTGAATGCGGTTAAGGCAGCACTTGTCCAGCGTGGCATCGCGACAGAGCGGTTGCAGACACGTGGTTTCGACGAAAGCCGTCCCATCGCAACAAATGCGACCCCTGAGGGTCAGGCGCTGAACCGTCGCGTTGAGTTCACATACATTGGTGAAGAGGATCCGCGTGACTACCGCTGTGATAACGATACTGCACCGCAACGTCGCCTGAACGGAACTGGCAATGACAACGGCGCGGCGCTTAGCGGAACTTATGCATCCCAGAACTACAACTGCCTTTCCAGCACCTACTCCGAGACATGGAGCGAGCTGAACGTAACCCATAACGATGATCAGGGGACAATGGGGCTCTGGAGCCTTGGCACTCTGCGTGAACGTCAGGCGGACGGCAGCTTGTTTGGCCGCTTTCTCGAGGGGTATGTCTCGCGCTACGACATCGAACACCCTGACGCATCAGGTACAATCACCGGTGTTGGTTTGCATGCTGGTCTATATGGCGCGCATGGTGCGCTCAATGGCTTGATCCTGAGCTACTACGGCAGTGCCGCCATCGGTCAGCATAACTTCGAGCTGAACGCTGGTGCAGATGTTGATGGCAACTACCAATACTACGGCGTCTTCGCCGGTGGTGCGCTTGGTGGCAAATACACGACTGAAAATGGCAAAATCCGCCCACGTGTTGGCATTGACGTCGGCTACGGTGAAGCCTTTGGATCAGAAATCTCGGTGTCCAATGTCGAGCTCGAGATTGATCCGGCGACCTATGCACGCGGCTTCGCCGAGATTGGCCTGGCGCGCACCATGGAAACACGAACATTGACGTTTATCCCACGTGTGTTCTGTGTGACGAACAGCGACGAAGACCAAGAAGATGCCTGCGGTGCGGGTGGTTCTATTGGATATGAGACGCTGGCTGAAGCAGAAACCCATGCGCAATGGGACATGAGCTTTGACTACGAAGTCATCGATGAGCGTCAAACAGCCTCCGTTGCGGTCGCGCGCTCCAGCGAGATCTTTGATGGAGCAGGCGTGAGCCGATCAAGCTTCGGTGCATTGGCCTCTGGAAGCATTGAGGTTGCGCAAACACTCGAGTTCAATTGGTAAACTAAACGCACTCCCACTCACAATCCCAAGGGGCGCCAATAGTGCGCCCCTTATGAGCAGAAACTGAACGTAGTCCAACGAACGACAGCAAATTCCCGCGACTTGATCCTTGCCGCCTAAATCTTCGCTGCAACACGATTGAATGGCAGGTATCTCCGCCGCTATGCAGCGCCACGAACCGAGCAGGTGCGGCGATTTTCATGCTGCGAGCGCGCGCAGCATAGCTTGAAGACTTCCGCTATGGGCTCATAACGGTTATCTGACGGATTTGCTCGGATGACCGGTGCCAGCCAAAGCAGACATGATCTGAACGCATCCCAGGACTGATGCTCTCCGCCTACCGGATGGGAAATCTGCATTCGCTGTGCTGCAGCGTAAATCAGGATGTGCCGCGATTCTGTTGAAGAACTCGACCAAATTGACCGGGAGATTATCGCTGGAGCGCCTGCGCGAGTGGTTTGTGCCGGAAGCGGATCCGGTCGAGGCCCTGTTGGGCTGATTTGGCCGGTCAGATCATGCCATAGCCTCCGTTTGGACGTTCTTGGGCCTGAGCTTGGCAAGCTTTCTGAGGTTCTGTGCGATTGCCGCGAGAAGGAACTCATCCTTGGCCCCGTTTGGGCCTCGTAGTCGCAATCTGGTCAGGTTCAGGATGCGCTTCAGATGCGCGAAGAGCATCTCCACTTTCTTCCTTTTGTCACGGCTGACCTTGTAGGCTTTTGTCTTTCGGCTGGATCGAGCGAAGTCCCGGGCGTCCTCGTGTTCTTCCCGGCTGATCGATCTGCAGATCGCGTTGGGACAGCACTTCTCTTTCGATGGGCACCCCTGACAATCGGATTTGAGTGCGCGGTACTTTCGTGTGCCGCGGATGTTTTTGCCGCGATTGGGATCAGAGTAATTCCGGCGGAACTGCTTGAGTGCGAAGCCTTTGGGGCAGATATATTGATCATTGACCTCGTCATATTCAAACTCAAAACGGCTCCATGCGCCGTCTTTGCGGTTCGAATGATCGATCACCGGAATGAAGGGGATGATCCCGCGTTTCTTGACCAGCCACCCCAAGTTGTCGCTGGACCCGTATGCCGTATCTGCGGCGAGCCAATCCGGTCTGATACCAAATCGTTTCTCGGTGCGGTCCAGCATTGTTTGAGAGGCACCCACCTCAGCCTGACGGATCGCCCGCGTGGCTTCAACATCCATGATGACTGAGCTCTTGGTGTCGATCAGATAGTTCGTGGCGTAAGCAAAATAGGGACGGCTTTCCTCAGCACGTGTCCATTGAGCTGCCGGATCAGACTTGGCGACGAACTTTGGCTGGACTGGCGAGGCCGCGCCAAAAGCTGCGTCATCCAGAGTTTCCAGATACTCATTGGCGGCGCGATTGCCCGCAGCCCGAGCGACGTCCTCGCTCCAGTCCTTGGCTGCAATGGAACGGGCTTTGTTGGCATCTGCCGGTATCAGGCTTGCGTCGACGGTAAAGCCTTCGCCGGACACGAGGTCCTCCTTTAAGCAGCGCTCTACCGTTGCCTCGAAGATATGACGCAGCATGTCGCTGTCTCGGAACTTGCCATGGCGGTACCGCGAGAACGACGAGTGGTCAGGCACCTTGTCATCCAAACCAAGCCGACAGAACCAACGGTATGCAAGGTTGAAATGCACCTCCTGGCACAGGCGACGCTCAGACCGGATGCCCATCACATAACCAATCACCAGCATCCGGACGATGAGCTCGGGATCAATCGAAGGGCGGCCCGTGTGGCTGTAAAAGGGCCGCAGCCTCTCCCGCATGTCGCCCATGTCGAGGAAACGATCGATCTCTCTCAGTACGTGATTGGGCGGGACATGTGCATCCAAATCGAACTCATAGAATAGCTGCGCTTCCGTCTTTTGAATGCCCATCATCGCTCGATCCCCCCATCTCGATAAATCGAGTGAATCAAACGATTTGCCGCACTGCAACACAGAGTTTTTCAACAGCATCGCCGCGAAAGCAGACATCAAACACGCCCCATGTCCTCGTTGGGGTATGCATGGCCTTGTTTGTGCAACAAAGCTCTATGAAGGCCGAAGTTACTACATCCGTTATGCACCATCTGGCACGCCATACTGCTACGACTACTCCACCTCTACAGTAACCAACAGTGGCCGAGTCATCGAAGGCGTATTTTGTCGATAAGACCCCACCGTTTCGGAAGCAGCCATTCACTGCGTTGCAGATCATAGTCGGAATGCCCCGAAGCAGCCATCTGACTGATTTGGTCAGACGGCGGGAGCAGCCCGAAGCCGTCATTGGATCGGGATGCTCGAGCGGGCGAGTCGCGGACAAACCGGCCACTACGGCTCACCTGATCAATGTCTGCTTTTGGTTTGAGCGTCCAACACCGCCTTGGCCCATGCTTCTGGGCGTTCTTGAGGCAAATTGTGACCCGCGCCCGCAAAAACACGGTAGTCGTAGCCGCCGGTGAACCGTGGTTCGTGGTGGGCCGTTTGCTCTGATACGCCATTGGCGTCTCCGTCAATGCAAATTGTCGTAACCCGAATGTTAGGCTGAGCAGCTAACCTCTTTTCGATGTCTACGTACGTCGGATCACCAGGCACAAGGCCAAACCTATGTCGGTACGAGTGAATGACGACGTCGACAAAATCGGGATTATCCAACGAGGGCATAGTCGCATCAAAATCCGCATCGTTAAAGAGCCAGGTAGGTGACCACATTTGCCAAAGCTTGCGGGCAAAGCCCTTCCTGTTCTCCTCTAGACCGCGACGACCGCGTTCAGAATGGAAGAAATACTGATACCAAAATGCTGCTTCCATGTCGGGCGATGACGGGGTCATGGCATTTGCGATATCTTGAATGTTGTAGGAGTTTCCGCTGACTAAAGCGGTCACTCGTTCGGGCCACAAAGCAGCAACAACACAAGCCGCCCGTCCACCCCAATCGTATCCTCCGAGGACAGCCTGTTCTATTTCTAGGCTGTCCATCGGTGCAAGCAAGTCAGCCCCCAACGCGGCTTGTTCGCCTGAGCGTGGGTTGTCCGCAGCGAGGAAGGTTGTAGGCCCAAATCCACGTAGATATGGCGCAATTACGCGCGCACCTTGTTCTACCACTATCTTTGTGGATTCCGAATAGGCCAAGGGATCATACGGAAATCCATGCAAGAGGATGCAGGGCCAACCGTCAGTTGGTCCAGATTCAACATAACCGACGTTTAGTACACCAGAATTCACTGACTTGATTTGCATAAAGAGCTTCCCGTTCATTGATCCTATTGCACCACTGCTCTTTGTACTGCACTTTCGTCCCAGCTGATCCCAAGCCCTGGCCCTTTTGGTGTCAACGCGCCATTTTCAACCAAATACGGCTCTTCTAGCAACGACCCTGCCACATCCAGAAATTCAAGCAGGTGTGCATTGGGTGTAACGCAAAGAACGTGAGCGCTCACTTCGATAAATAAGTGACTTGAGACCGGAAGCGATGCCGCATGTGCGTAAGATGCGGCGCGTTGCCATCCTGTTATGCCGCCAATCTTCATGATATCGAGCATTGCATGGTCGCTGACACTCGCCTGAATTGCGCGAGCCGCATCGTCTGGCATCCACCAGTTCTCGCCTGTTTGAATGGGGGTATCTACGGCAAAACGAACCGCGTTGTGGCCCACAAAGTCTTCTGCGGTGACGGGTTCTTCAACCCAATCAAGTTGGAACCCTTCCTCCTCAAATCGCTTGATCCGCCTGATGGCCTCTGGAACAGTCAATGATTGATTGTAGTCGATCATTAGCCGGATTTCCGGGCCGATCTCGCTTCTGATGGCATGTAGCGTCTCAACATCATGCGCGAGACTTCCAACACCCACCTTGACCTTGATAGCTTTGAACCCATCAGCCAATGACTGCGCAAGCAGAGGTTCATCCCGACCAATCTCAAACACGCCTAGGCTATTGTAGCAAGGAACCGGGATTGGTGACGCACCCAACATCTGCGCTACTGAAAAATCCTGCGCTTTTGCAAGCGCGTCCCATAGCGCCATGTCCAAACCGGCCAACGCCATCGCAATAAGACCCTGCCGCCCCAAGAGCCTGAATGATTGCTCCATTTCGGCCATGCGGCTGACAGGATGAACCGATTTTCCTATCAAGCCAGAGCCTATATCTTCGATGAGACGCACCATTGGAGCGAGCGCGACCGTTGTGTATGTGAAGACATAGCTATGACCAACGATACCTTTATCGGTCATGATGTCGACGAGAACTAAAGGTGCTTTGGGAATGGAAACTGTCGCCGTCGTAATAGGCTGTTTAAGCGGTGCAAGGACCGGGCGCGCTGTGATTTTTGTGATCTTGGGTGATGGCATCTGAGGCGCCTATCATTGCGATGGACTGCCTTTACGTCGATTTTGCCGTGACGTTTATACACTACTGAGTATACATTCCGCGGATGCCGCGATCGTCAGAAAAAACTTTGTCCGCTATCCTTGATGCTGGATTCCGCTTGTTCTTCAAGAGAGGGTTCGCCCGTGTCAGCATGGATGATATCGCGGTCGCGGCGGGTGTGACCAAGCGCACTTTGTACTATCACTATACGAGCAAAGATGCCTTGGTCGGAGCTGTATTGGACAAGCAAAATGAGCAGTCGGTTGCTGCGTTTCGAAATTGGACCGCGCCAAGCACTCCTAAACCGGAGGTATTTATAGCAGGTCTTTTTGCGCAGCTGGCAGAATGGTCAACGCAGCCTGGCTGGACAGGGTCTGGGTTCACGCGACTGGGTATGGAACTCGCTGATCTTCCCGGTCATCCAGTTCGCAAAGCCTCGCAGCGGCACAAGTCGGCCCTCATTTTTTGGCTTTCTGATGAGTTAAGCCGTCGCGGCATCAGCGCCCCAAAGAGAATTGCAGAACAAATTGTCGTTGCGATGGAGGGAGCAGTTGCTCTCACCGTGATCCACGGCGATCCAGAATACTTCGCGATCGGAAGCAACTTAGCAAGCAAAGCTCTGTCGGGGGAATTGGAGTAATGGCTGCGTTTCAGCACCTGAAATGCAGCCATTCTCTTCAATGAGCCCGAATTCGAACAAGGCGGGACTTTGCGGGCTTTCGCTGCGGTTGCGCGAAGGTCAGTTTTCACTGTCACTCAATCGCGTAAGTCTTGTTTAGTCTTTGTCTTTCTCGGCACGCCTTTCGGCCTTCAAAGCTCGGCTGGGTGGACAGACCTCTTGCATGAACTTTGCAAGGGTGCCGCCCAAGTTGTCCGCCTTCATTCCGTAGTTCACAAACTGGCCTTCCCGCTTTTTCCAGATCAAATCCGCGGACTCCAAGATTGACAAATGCTTGGAAATAGCCGGTTGCGACATATCAAACCGCTCGGCAACGGCTCCAGCCGATAACGGGCCTTCGGACAGGTACGCTAGTATCCTTCTACGCGTTGTAGAAGCCAAAGCTTCGAATACCTTGTCGGGGCTTGACATGAGTTCACCTTTTAACTTATTAGTTATATATCTAATACTGTAAATGTTTTGACTGGAGTATTCAAGATGCGCCTGCACTCAACAGAACGTGTACATCCCAAAAGTCATACCGACGCGACACAAGGCACCATTCGCTGGGATGCGATAAAGTCGATATGGTTCCTTTTTATGCTCATGGGAGGTGTCCTCGCGATCATCTGGACACCGAGTTGGAGCGGGTGTCTTGTATTTCTGACAACAACGGCAATCACTGTTTGCGCCGGACATTCCGTGGGCATGCACAGGCTCCTCATTCATAGGTCATTCGAAACGCCTAAGTGGCTGGAATACATGCTCGTCTGGCTTGGTACGCTGGTCGGTATGGCGGGACCGTTCGGTATGATCCGAGCACATGACATGCGGGACTGGCATCAACGCCAAACTGTCTGTCCTCCTCATCCAAGCCATGGCGCGGGTTTTTGGCAGGACGCATGGTGGCAAATGCATTGCCGGTTCGATCTGGACCATCCACCAAAATTTGAAATCGAACCAGAGATTGCAAATGACCGCGTATATCAGTGGATTGAACGGCATTGGATGGCACAACAAATTGTCGTGGCCGTCCCACTATTTCTGATCGGTGGTGTTGAGTTTGTGTTGTGGGGAGTTTGCTTGCGCGTAGCAGTTTCTTTGAGCGGACACTGGTTGGTTGGACATTTTGCGCATAGAGGCGGACATCAAGGATGGACCGTCGAAGGCCTGCCAGTTCAGGGGTACAACCTACCTGGTCTCGGATTACTCACCTTCGGCGAAAACTGGCACTCCAATCACCACGCATTCCCGCACTCAGCCAGACTTGGCATCGAAAAGGGGCAACTGGACCCAGGCTATTGGTTCATAAGGTCGCTCGCGGCTATTGGTTTGGCGCACAGAATCCGCGAACCAGAAGACTTACCCGAACGCGACGGCCTCAAAAGGTTAGAGCCCGAAAACATGGGAGTTCCGCAGACATCCTAAGATCGAAAGCACGCCTGATCCGATGTTGCCCAGAGGCAAAGCGGACTTTGGTACACTGTGCAGCATCGGTAAGTCTGGGCTCAAAGCGGACTTGCGGCTGTGTAGCGGATAAAGATCAGCGATTTAGTCGGTGCCTATGACAGCTGTGCGGACAAAGCCGTACTTGCGCTCCGCGCTGCCAATGTCCACTTTTTAAATGCTGCATTCGCAGTCTTTGCACCTTAGTATGGCCGAGCGAGCCCCATTCTAACAAGGTCCCGCGCCAGTCCATCAAGAAGTTCAGGCCCGATGTATTCCGCGTAGCCATGCCAGACCCAAAGCTGCGGTTGCCGTTCTAGCGCAACAGACATCGCCTGACTGATTAGTGCATCAGGCACGACTTGAAACGTCGCCCGCATGGTATCGATATCCAAATCAGGGTTTGCCGCCAAAAACCTCTCGAACTCGGCTGACTGGGCCGAAAAACCCGCGATCGTTAGGTAGTCAATGACGATTTCTCTAACGATCTCTATCCGGTCCGGCAGGTCAACCAAACCGGTGCTGCTATCTGTGCCTTTTGCCCTGTTGGCGATCTCGAGCAGAGCCCGCGACCTGTCATCCAGAAACCCAAGCGAGATATTCTCTGTCGCGCCAGACCTGACGAATTCATGGTTTTTCAAATCGTCGGCAGGAATGGTTCCACGACCGGGGCAAGTCCCGCTGGTCGCGTCACATTGCGTCAGGGTGAACATTGGGGTGTCATCGACATCGAATACACACGGATCAATCCTTGCCAGCTCACTGGTCACCGCGTTTTCGTCCAAACCATACAACTGGCGACAACTCGTAAGGAAATTGGTCTCTGGTTGACGAAAATCCAGCGTGTAATCCATATCAAACGCCATGAATGGCGGAACCGCTAGAAACGTCCCGTTGTAAAAGCTGGAAAGGTTCAAATCCGTAGGGTTGAAGACATTTTGGTCAAGCACGGGTCCGCCGGTGATCGCAAGACGCGTCTTGGATGGCGGGAACCCTTCGGTCACTCTTGCAAAACCATCGCGCCAAATCTCTGGTCGGGGAAACCGCAGACCCGTCAGCAGCACACCCTGATCGTTCTCCCTGATCGCCAGCAGAGGCCGGTCGACCAGCAGTCGCGAAATAAAATTCGGCGCTTCGATTATGTGCACAAAATAGGCAGAGCTTTGCAGCATGATGCTGCACTCTTCACGCCGATGATTGCACCTGAACCGGTGGCCTGGCCGATCCCGGTCGTTCAATTGCAATTCCGGCAGCGCCAGAAAAACTGTTGGAACGGGCAGACGGATCGCACCACGCGCAGCTTCGCGGCTTTCGCCAGCATGTTCTGCGTCAATGGCGCGTTGAATCATGCGGCGCATCGGAATGTGATTTGCGTCTTCGTCATCGTAGTCATTCAGCGCCAAGGACCCTGTCAGGCGGCGAACGGCTGATGACGGCACGATTTCGGTTTGTGTGATCCGCGTGCCAGCCGCGATCCGGTACCAGAACGGGCTGCCGATGGCGTGGGTCAAAATGATGGACAACGCCAACATCGTCAGGAACCAACGCCGCACGGAATATCCGCGTATCCGTATTGATAAGATCCGTCTTAGCATCCGACGATCACCATCGCACGTCTCACTTCAATCGCCATAGGTCATAACGCCCAAACCATCAGCAAGAAGTATCCGCCGAGCAAGAACCACCACCGAAGATAAAAAGGAACCTTCGGGTCGCGTAACAAATCCGCTTTGCGCCGCGCCCTTTGGATTTGCTTTTCGGTCAATGGTGGGCGGTAGATATCGTTCAGATACGACCATGTCTTAAAATGCTCGGGGTGTTTGCGCTGAAACACCAACCCATGCGAAAACCAATCAAATCGCTTGTCCAACAGCTCTAGCCAAGGGCGTTTGATCACGTGGCTTGGCCGCACACCATCAGGACACAGATGGGTGTCAAAACCACGCAGCAGTTCTTTCTCGTAAAGACGCGTCTGGTTGAAATCCAGATCAACCAGGCCATTGAAAATCGGGCGCCACTTTTCTGGTCGCAGATCACCTTGCTTAAGTAAATCCTTGGTTTCGGAAACCAAGGTCACCAAAGCGTCAGGGCGCGGTTTGGTCTCATACTCAGGTGCGGGGGGAACCAACGGGGGTTGCGGGCTCGCCTTTTGTTCATGCGGCTGTTTTGGCGGGGCCTGAACCGGCGGCGCAGGTGGTGGGGTCTCAACCTTTGGCCGTTCTGGCGCCAGAACAGCCGGTGTTTCAGGCAAAACGGCCGTGACGCTTGCACTGCTTTGCACCCTTTGCAGCGCCTGTTCATAGGCCGTGCGCAAGTCCTGAAACCCCTGAGCGTCTTCTTGTGGATCAACCAGCTTTAGCTTTTTGGCATAAGCCCGTTTGACGCCGCGCTTGTCCGCGTCTTTGGGATCAATATCCAGAACTGACCAAGGCCAGCCCCTATTAACGGACATAGAATCCGCGCATGGCCTCGATCGCCTCTTGCGTCTGCTTTTGGGCCTTTGCGATGGTTTTTTCGTCTTGGCTGTCAAGAGAAGTCAAAAAGCCCGCCAAAAGACCGGCGACGTGCTCTCTGTCGGCACCCAGATGCATCGCGAAGAGCTCGTTCAATGCCTCGATGATTTCTTGGTTCTTGCGGCTTTCACTCGGATGATGCTTTAGCTTCGACAGCCGTTTCAAACTGGCCGCCCTGTCAGCGGGGTTCAGGGTCTTGGCACCACCCTCGATAATGATGGACTTGGTATTCTGGGTCGAAAGAACCGTCACATCGACCTCAAGCAGACCGTTCACATCGTAGGAAAACCGGACGGATATGTTTTCCTTACCAGCCGCAGCACGCGGGACTTCGATGCGCAGGCTGCCCAGCCGGATGTTGTCTTGGGCCAAGGGGGCCTCGCCCTGAAAAACCTCAACCAAAATCTCGGTTTGATTGTCGCGGGTGGTGTTGAAATAGTTCACGCGGCTTGTGGGGATCGTCGTGTTGCGCTCGATGATGGGCGAAAACGCACCGTTGATGACACCATGCATGGTTTCATTGCGCGACAAGATTCCCATGGAAAATGGCGACACATCGGTCATGACAACGTCATCAAGGGCCGCATTTTTCTGAACAAGTCCGGCTTGAACAGCAGCACCCATCGCGACAACCTCGTCAGGGTCTAGGCCGCGTTCGGGCAGTTTCTGGAACAGCTTTGACGCCATACTGCGTACCAGCGGCATGCGGGTTGATCCGCCCACCAAAAGAACCCGGTCAATTTCATCGACCGAAAGTTTTGCATCATACAAGCAGCGTTCGATCGGTAGAGCGCAATCGGGCGGTCAGATCGCCGCAGACGTCCTCGAACTGCGCGCGGGTGATTGTGATATCAAAGGTCGACTTTCCAATTTCCAGGCTGGCGGTTGCATCCGCCTGTGACGACAGGGATTGCTTGATCTGTTCTGCCGCACTCAGGATTTTTTCCTGCTCAAGCGCTTTCAGCTTTTGGAATCTCAGGTCATGCTCTTCCGCGATATGCAAGGCAATCGCAAGGGTGAAATCCTCGCCACCCAAAAAGGCATCACCCGACGAGGCACGCACCTCCATCACACCATCGAACATTTCCAGAATTGAAACGTCAAACGTGCCACCACCCAAATCCAGAACCACAAATGTGCTTTCCGCATCCCTGTCTTGCAAACCATAGGCCAGTGCCGCTGCCGTCGGCTCATTGATAAGGCGGGACACCGATAATCCTGCCAGATCCGCGGCCGCCAGCGTTTGTTCGCGCTGGATTGAGTTGAAATAGGCCGGAACAGTGATCACAAGGCTTTCGATCGGGGCATCAAATTGCGCTTTGATAAGCTCTTGCAGTTCTTGCAAGACCAAGGCGGACAGATCGATGGCGCTATAGCCGGTACGTCCAAGCTTGAATTCCTTCGTCGTGCCGATCGCTCGCTTAAAGGCTGCCGCAGATCTATCCGGTGCAAGAACAAGGCGGCTTTTTGCGCCACGCCCAACCAGTAGTTCATTGTTATCTGTCAAAGAGACAACTGAGGGCGTTAGAACCTCGTCGTTGTGGTTTTTGACAAGAAGGATCTCTCCACTGTCACTGTAAACCGCAGCCAGCGAATTCGTAGTTCCGAGATCGATTCCCACAGCTAGGCCCGTCATCGTCAAAAGAACTCCTATTGCCGGTTTTTACTGAAGTGATGGCGCCAATTGGCGCGTATGTATTCGGTTATGAAGGCGTGTAATGACGACTTCAAGCTCCATGCTATGACTGTTGAGCAACTGGTGCGATCAATGAAAGCTGAACCGCATCAAGCGGGCTGCAATCGTAGCATGGCAAGACACCGTCAATGTCGGTCATGGACAGCCATTTGAGAGGCAATTTTGTCTGAAGCCCGAAAGCGGGCCTAAGTGCATGGTGCAGCATCAAGCACTTGGGGCTCTTCGCTCCCCTTAGCCGCGCCGGGCTCCAGCATGCAACTTACCATTGAGACACATAAAGGACCAATAGAAATCCGAAGCGGAGACCAATACCTAGACTTTGCAAAGTCCGCTTCGTGCGCATCGCGACGTTGGTGCACGTTGAAGCAATCTACCGCCCGCCTCTCTTTCCTCTCGACTTCTGGTACATAGGAAGCGGTAGTGTGGTTGTCCTGCGTCGCAGGGGTGGCCCGGCTTGCGGGCTTTGCGTGGTGCGGGGGCGCAGATGCCCCGCGAGACGCAAAGGAGAACACCATGTCAACGAGAACACCCAAGCCGCAGGATGATGCATGTGAAGGCGCGAGTGCAGCGTTCGGACAGTGCGAGGCTGGCGCAACGGCGAAGGGCACACGATCTGGACGTAGGGCGACGCGACGATCGCCAGGGGCGAAGACCATCAAGGAACAGTTGCTCGCATCCGCACCGCCGTTCGAGCTAATGCCTGACAAACCCAAACGGACCTCGCGTCGGGAAGCCCTGATCAAGGCCCTGCAGCGCAAACGCCCGCAGTCGGCGGATCAACTTGGCAAGCGCCTTGGCTTACTGCCGCATTCCGTGCGCGCGGCGATCAGTGGCTTGCGGAAAGCGGGGATGACCGTCGTCACCACAAAGACCGCCGGGGGAACACGGTATCGGCTTGTTGCGCTGGATGCCGTGGGTGTGGATCAAGACGCAGCTGCGTCGAACGGGAAGGCCACTGCCGCTAAGGCGGCGTCATCATGACAAGGCCCCCGCACGTGCGGACGTTGGGTCAACGTTGGAACAGATTGCGTCAGCATCTCGCACCGAGCTCCTGCGTCTGTGGAAGGAAGTACACAAAACGCCGCCACCGAAGAGCCTGTCGGTGCCATTCCTGCGGGCTGCACTCAGCTACACGGTTCAGTGTCAGGCCCTTGGTGGACCGCGCCCGCAGGTGCTCCGGGACCTCAAACGTCTCACCGCCGCAAAAGCATCAGCGCCCGTGCTGCAGCCTGGGTTGACCCCCGGCACCCAGCTTGTCCGGGAATGGAACGGGCATCTCTACCGGGTCAGTGTCACTGATGCGGGCTTTGAGATGGAAGGGCGGAGATGGGCATCGCTCTCGGCGCTGGCCCGTCACATCACCGGTGCACATTGGTCAGGCCCGCGGTTCTTTGGATTGCAGAGCCGTCGCACAGTCGACAGATCGGTCACGAGCAACGCTGCCGAAGCCGATCAGGAGGCGGCAGCATGACGCGAACAAAGCCATCAGCCTGCGCGACGCCGCAACCCCGCCGTCGTATCCGCTGCGCGATCTATACCCGCAAATCAACCGAAGAGGGCCTTGATCAGGACTTCAACTCGCTGGATGCCCAGTATGAGGCCTGTGCGGCCTTCATCGCCAGCCAGAAAGCCGAAGGGTGGGAACTGGTACCAGATCGCTTTGATGACGGCGGGCTGTCAGGAGGAACCCTGGAGCGCCCGGCGTTGCAACGGCTGCTGGCCTTGATTGATGCGCGCCAGATTGATCAGATCATTGTCTATAAGATTGACCGGCTCACGCGCGCCTTGTCGGACTTCTCAAAGATTGTCGACAGGCTGGACAAAGTTGCGGCCAGCTTCGTCTCTGTCACACAGTCCTTCAATACCGCAACCAGCATGGGACGGCTCACACTCAACATGCTGCTGAGCTTTGCGCAGTTCGAGCGTGAGGTGACCGCTGAGCGGATCCGCGACAAGATCGCGGCCTCCAAGAAGAAGGGGCTCTGGATGGGAGGGACGGTGCCCCTTGGCTATCAGCCACAGGGCAGAAGCCTTGTCGTTGATCCTCAGACAGCACCAACGATCAGCAAGCTCTATGATCTCTACGAGAGGCAAGGGACGCTCTCTGCTGTCGCTGATGCCGCGAGCAAGGAGGGGCTTGGCAAGTCGCCGCGGCGGTCGATTGCTGATATGGACTGTTCCGGACCGGATGCTTCGACCACTGCACATGAACAAGGTGCAGCTTGCACCCCCTTCACCCGCAGTCATATCCACCAGATCCTGACCAACCCGATCTATGCCGGGCGGATCCGGCACTATGATGTGGTCTATCCTGGTCAGCATGCGGCGATCATTGATCCGGCGCGCTGGGAGGACATCCAGACCCGGCTTGCAAAGGAGGCCGCTCGCCCCCGCGGCAGTCGCAATACCCCTGCGCCCAGTTCGCTCAAGGGCAAACTCTTTGATGCAAAGGGCATCGCGCTGACACCGACACATAGCCAGAAGAAGGGGAGGCGGCATCGCTACTACATCTCCCGGGCTCTGGTGAGCGGGCGTGCAAAGGACCATCCGGATGCCTGGCGGCTCCCTGCTATAACCATCGAAGGGCAGGTCGCCGCCGCGTTGCGCAGTTATCTTGGCACGCCCACAAACTTGCTCGCCCTGCAAGCTGCGCCAGATACCAGCAATCTCGCAGCGCTACCGACGCTGGCCAAGCGCTTTGCTGACCTGTCGCAAGCCGATCTGCTTGCCTGCGTTGAAAGCGTGACACTGACTGACGGTAAGGCCGTGGTGCGGCTGGCCCCAAAAGCCATTGCACAATGCCTCGGCAGGGAGGTCGGTCATCTGAATGTGGATGCGCTTGCCTTTGATGCTCCACTCAACCTGCGTCGCCGCGGCGTGGAAACCAGGCTGGTGATCGGGGATGCCCAAGCAGAGATCGACATGACGCTCCTGCGCAACATCGCATTGGCCCGTGACTGGTATGCCCACATCACCGGTGGCAAGACACTGGGTACGGTCGCAGAGGAGACAGGCACGGACCGCCACCGCATCACGCAGATGATCCCGCTGGCCTTTCTGGCACCCGATGTCCTCGCGCAGGTTGTTGCGGGCAAGCAACCTACCGGCTTCACATCCGAATGGGTGAAGTCCAACACGCTGCCCATGGCGTGGGGCGCCCAGCGAGACCTGATCGCCGGGCTTTAAACGGGCTGTTCAAAGGCGCTTCAAAGGGACATTGAACACCATCAAATCGACCCTTCGCCGCGCCTGAGTTTGGATTTAGCCGCGCGCTCCACCGTTAAGATTCTCCAAAGATCACCTCCCTGCGGCGCATATCCAGCGGCGTGGAAAAAAGGGAACCGGTGCACCCCAGTACCTGAGACTGAGCAGTCAATCTGGCCCGCAACGCACCGCAAAAGCGTCTCCAGGCAAGACCCGGTGTGGGTAAGCTCATGAAATCGAAAGAGAAATCAGAGGGAAAAGCCAAACAGCATTGAGAAATGGAGTGTCTGGCGGAGGAGGTGGGATTCGAACCCACGGTAGACTTTCACCTACGTCGGTTTTCAAGACCGGTGCATTCAACCACTCTGCCACTCCTCCGACTTGGCCCTGTTAGCGGTTCGTTTCTGATTCGAAAAGCAGGTTCATCGTTTGGGGAAATCCGCCGACAAAATCCCTCAGAGCCTTTCAAATTACCCAATCGAGCGCTATCATTTTGTCAAAGATCGTACTGGACTTCATTTGGGACGCACGATCACACCCGAAAAACGGGTAGAGAGCGGGAATAGACACGGCTGTGTGACAGTGGATACTTGCACGAGGGTGCGTGCAAAAGAGGGGCAAAAGATGACGGGCTTTTTGATTTTGAACACCAGACGGTGGCCACTTTCACTGGCATTGATTGGTGCAATGGGGCTGGCCGCTTGTGATGAAAGCGGAGGTCTTGCATTTCCGACATCGCAAGGTGCAACTGCGCAAACACCACTGCCTGCCAATGCGCTCAACCAACGTCCGCAGCGCAATGTCGACATCGAGCGCCCCGACATTTTTGCCATCACTGACAATGGTTTATGGGATGGCCGCCCCTCGCTTGGCGGTGTCTGGGTGGCCCATCCCGAGGTGACTGATCCCGAGCGTGTCGTGATCCGCAACTCCGAAAGTGGACAAGAGATTATTGGCGCCTTGTTCCGGCGCGAGCGTGAAAATCCGGGCCCGTTGTTGCAAGTGTCGTCTGATGCAGCTGAAGCTTTGGGGCTTTTGCCCGGTTCGCCCACACGGCTGGAGGTTGTCGTTTTGCGCCGCGAAGAGGTTGAGGTCGAAGAACCCGAGAACCCTGTTGTCGCGAGTTTGGAAACGCCAGTCGCTGTTGAGGAAGAACCGTTGGAGCCTGCCGCTGAGAGCGCCGATGATCCAAGCGCTGCGGCGGCGGCAGCCGTGGTGTTGCCAGCCGCTGTCGAAGCCGCCACTGCGGCCGTCGAAGAAACAGCCGCGGCCTCGGCAGAAGCTGCCGATACGGTCGATGTATCGTCCGTCCTTGCGGCCACGTCGCCACTGCCTGAAGGCGCTAATGCGCAGATCGGGATCTATAGTGTGGAGGCGAATGCCAATGCGGCGGTCGGCACGATTACAGCTGCAGGCATTGATGCAGCCGCCACCCCGCAAGAACTGGGCGGTCGCACCGTTTGGCGTGTGACGGCTGGCCCGCTGTCTGATGCCGCTGACATTGCCCGCCTCAAAGAATTGGGTTTTGTCGATACCTTCTTGATTGAAGACGCTGAATAGCCCGGCGAAAAAGGAGAGCCTTCATGCTGCGATTTGGACCAATGCGCCGTTTTGCCTTGATGGCCGCGCTCGCCGTTGCTCCGGCGTGGGGCGCGGCGTTCGAAACGAACGCAACAGCCGCTTATATCTATGATCAAAGTACTGGCACCGTGCTTTTGTCAAAGAACGCGGATACGCCTTTGCCGCCAGCCTCCATGTCCAAGTTAATGACTATCTACATGGCATTCGAGGCCGTGGCCGACGGCCGTCTGGACATCAACGAAGAACTGGCAGTGTCATCGCATGCCGCGAGCTTTGGCGGATCATCCATGTTTCTTGACACCACGGATCGGGTGCGCGTCGAAGACTTGTTACGCGGCGTGATCGTTGTGTCGGGCAATGACGCCAGCGTGGTTTTGGCCGAGGCTTTGTCACCAGATGGTACAGAGGGCGGTTTCGCCCGGATGATGACGGATCGCGCGCGTCAGATGGGTATGATGAACTCGACCTTTGTCAATTCAAGCGGGTGGCCTGCCGCAGGTCACCGTATGTCGATGGAGGATCTGGGCATTCTGGCGAACCGCCTTATCACTGATTTCCCAACGTTTTATCCTCTCTTTGCTGAAACGGAATTTCCTTTTGATGGCCGGGTGCCGTCCAATTCGCGTAACCGCAATCCGGTCTTGTCGATGGGCATTGGTGCCGATGGTCTGAAAACCGGTCATACCCAAGAGGCAGGCTTTGGCCTTGTTGGATCGGCCAAGCAGGGTGATCGGCGTGTGATCTTTGTCGTGACCGGATTGGAGACGCGGCAAGAGAGGGCCGAAGAGTCGTCGAGAATTATCAACTGGGCCTTCCGCCAGTTTGCCGAAAAGGAAGTGGCCGAGGCGGGAACACGTATCGCATCTGCTGATGTCTGGATGGGGGAATTGCCCAGTGTCGGCCTAACTGTGGCCGAAGATTTTTCCTTGCTGGTTCCGGTCTTGAACCAAGGCGAGATCGAGGCGCAGGTTGTCTATGATGGTCCGATTGAAGCCCCGATCACCGCAGGTCAGCAAGTGGGCGAACTTGTGATCACGCTTGATGAACTGCCGGAAAAGCGCATCCCATTGGTTGCCGAGGCAGATGTGGCACGCGGCGGTTTTGCGACGCGCATGCGCACCGCCGCCTTGGTGCTTTGGCAGAAATTTGGCCCCGGTAGCGGGGATGAGGTGCCGGAAGAGGTATGAGCAAGCCCCGCTTTATTACCTTTGAGGGCATCGACGGGTCCGGTAAATCCACGCAGTCTCGCCGCTTTGCGGATCACCTGCGCGCGCGCGGAGACGATGTTGTGCTGACCCGCGAACCGGGCGGCAGCCCCGGTGCCGAGGAAATTCGCCAGTTGGTCCTGACCGGCGATCCGGACCGGTGGTCGCCTGAAACCGAAATCCTGCTGTTTACGGCTTCACGGCGGGACCATCTGGAAAAGACGATTGAACCTGCTTTGGCAGCGGGCAAGACCGTGATTTCCGACCGTTTCGCAGATAGCACCCGTGTCTACCAAGGGGCGACCCGTGGTGATCTGCGTGGCATGGTCGACAGCCTGCACACGCTGATGATCGGGCGTGAGCCAGACTTAACTTTCATCATAGACATGGACCCGGCGACGGCGTTGGAGCGCGGTTTGGCGCGTAAGTCTGGCGAAGATCGATTTGAGGATTTTGGTCTGGGCTTTCAGGAAACCCTGCGCCACGGTTTTCTGGCTTTGGCACATGCCCACCCAAACCGGTGTATTTTGATTGATGGGAATCGCACGCCCGATCAGATCGCCAGTGAAATCGCAGCCTACGCATGAGCGATGACGTTATCCCAGAGCCTGACCGGATTGCTGGTGCGCCGCATCCGCGCGAAACCAACGTACTTTATGGGCAAGCCAAGGCAGAGGCCGATTTTCTGGAGGCCTTCGGGGCAGGGCGCCTGCATTCAGGTTGGCTGATCACCGGGCCGCGCGGCGTGGGCAAGGCCACGCTGGCATGGAAGATTGCGACCTTTTTGTTGTCCGATCCAGAGGTGGGCCTTTTTGGTGATCCGACGCTTGCTGTCGATCCCGATCATCCGGATGCGCGGCTGATCCAAGCGGGTGCCCATCCGCGTTTGTCTTTGATCCGCAGACCATGGGACGAAAAAACCAAGAAACTGAAATCCGAGATTACCGTTGATGCTGTTCGCAGTCTGAAAAGCTTTTTTCAGATGTCGGCAGCGGATGGTGGACGGCGTGTGGTGATTGTGGATGCGGCGGATGAGCTGAACCGGAACGCGGCAAATGCCATTCTGAAAGAGCTGGAAGAACCACCCGCAAACTGCACAATTCTATTGATTGCGCATCAGCCGTCGCGCCTTTTGCCGACGATCCGGTCGCGCTGCCGCGAATTGCGCTGCGCCCGTTTGAATGCTGATGATTTGCAACGGGCACTGGCGCAGGCGGGTCACCCTTCAGAGCAATCCGAAAGTCTTGCCGCTCTTGCTAATGGCTCTGCTTACGACGCGATCCGGCTTTTGAACCACGATGGGCTGGCGCTTTATGCCGAGTTAATCAAGACTTTGGACAAACTGCCGCGCATTGATCGCCCTTCAGCGCTGCGTTTGGCCGATGCCTGTGTGGGCAAAGCAGCAGAAGTGCGCTTTGGCATGACGCTGGACCTGATTGATCTGTTTTTGTCGCGTGCGGCCCGTGCCGGATTGTTGGGCGAGCCGTCGGCCCAAGGTGCCCCGGGGGAGGCGCGGTTGCTGGCACGCATTGCACCGCATGACCGCGCTGCGCGGAACTGGGCCCAACTGCAACAGGATCTGACCGACCGATCACGTCATGGGCGCGCGGTGAACCTTGACCCTGCGGCGCTGATCCTTGATATGATTTTCAAGATTGAAGAGACGGCACAAGGGACCGCCGTAGCCTGAAAGCCGCGAAATGACCCAAGCGAGTATCGTTGACAGCCACTGCCACCTTGATTTCCCAGATTTTGATGGTGAACGGGACGCCCTTATCGCGCGCGCGGTCGCGGCAGGTGTGACGCGGATGGTGACGATCTGCACAAAGCTGCGGTTGGAACCGCAGGTGCGGGCGATTGCCGAAACCTACGCTCCGGTTTTTTATGCGGCAGGGACACATCCCATGAGTGCGGCGGATGAGCCGCTCGCCACTGTTGATGAACTGATCGCGATGGCGGATCACCCCAAGTTTATCGGCATTGGCGAGACGGGTCTTGACTATCATTACACCGCCGAAAGCGCTGATATTCAAAAACAATCCTTACGCGTGCATATTGCGGCGGCGCGGGAAACCAAGCTGCCTTTGATCATCCATGCCCGTGCCGCTGATGATGACATGGCCAGCATCTTGCGCGAGGAATTCGACAAAGGTGCCTATACCTGCGTGATGCACTGCTTCTCAAGCGGTGCAGCCCTTGCCAAAGCGGCCCTTGAGATGGATTTCTACCTGTCCATGTCCGGTATTGCGGCCTTCCCCAAAAGTCAGGAATTGCGCGATATCTTTGCTGCGGCCCCGGTTGACCGCGTTTTGGTCGAAACCGACAGCCCGTACCTTGCACCGCCGCCCTTCCGGGGGAAGCGGAATGAGCCTGCCTATACAGCACATACCGCCAAGGTCGGCGCCGAGGTATTCGGGATATCTTATGACGATTTCGCCACGCAAACGACAGCTAACTTCGACCGATTGTTCTGGAAGGCTGCTGCATGACCGACCAGCTGCATTTTCGTATTCTGGGCTGCGGTTCTTCTGGTGGCGTGCCGCGCCTTGGTGGGCTTTGGGGCGCTTGCGATCCGAGTAATCCCAAAAATATCCGTCAACGCTGTTCGCTGCTGGTCACCCGCACCAGCGGCGACAAGATCACCCGGGTCTTGATCGATACGACGCCTGACATGCGCGCCCAGCTTTTGGACGCAGAGGTCGGTACGTTAGATGCTGTTGTCTACACCCATAGTCACGCCGATCACGTGCATGGGATCGACGACTTGCGTATGGTTGTCTTTAATAGACGCGAGCGTCTGCAAGTCTGGGCTGATGGCGATACCAGCAACGATCTGTTGGGGCGGTTTGGCTATGCGTTTGTGCAGCCCAAGGGGTCGTCCTATCCGCCCATCCTTGAGCTGAATACGATCAAGGGTGATATCACGATCAGCGGCGAAGGAGGCGATATCGTCCTACGCCCGTTTGAAGTGGAACACGGGAACATCGAAGCACTCGGGTTCCGTATTGGCGATGTGGCTTATCTGCCCGATGTCTCAACAATCCCGGATGATGTCTGGCCGGTTCTTGACGGCCTGGAATACTGGATCGTTGACGCGCTGCGCCGCGACCCGCATCCGACACATTCGCATCTGGCCAACACGCTGCAATGGATCGAACGGGTGGCCCCCAAACGTGCGATCCTAACGAATATGCACAATGACCTCGACTATGCGACCGTGGCCGCAGAGACCCCGGATTATGTTGACCCTGCCTATGACGGAATGACCATCTCGGTGCCCGCAGCCTAAGAAGGAGCCGCAATGGCCGCGCTGATTGATGTTATTCTGCCGGTCTTTCTGGTCATCGGCTTTGGCTATGTCGCTGTCTGGAAAGGCTATTTCAGCGACGCGGGTGTGGACGGGTTGATGAAATTCACCCAAGGGTTCGCCATTCCCTGCTTGTTGTTTCGGGCGATCTCGACCCTTGATCTGGAACAGAACTTTGATTTGGCATTATTGGGCAGCTACTACGCGGCCGCTTTCGCCTGCTTTGGTGTTGGGTTATTGGGCGCGCGTTACATCTTTGGCCGGGATTGGGAGGACAGCATTGCCATCGGCTTTTGCTGCCTCTTTGCCAATTCGCTCTTGTTGGGTTTGCCGATCACGGAACGGGCTTACGGCATCAGCGCGCTTGAGGCGAACTATGCCATCATTGCGATCCATTCGCCGTTTTGCTATGCGGTGGGCATCACGGCGATGGAGATCGTGCGCAATCGCGGTGGCAATATCGCAACCCTGCCGGGCAAAGTGCTGAATGCGATGTTCCGTAATGCGTTGATTCTGGGGATCAGCCTTGGCTTTGTGGTCAATCTGGGGGGCATTCCACTGCCCGCTGTTTTTACAGATGCGGTTGACTTGATGGTAAGGGCCGCCTTGCCAGCCGCCTTGTTCGGTTTGGGCGGCGTGCTCTATCGGTATCGGCCAGAGGGCGACATGCGCACAATCCTGTTTGTCGTTGGCGTCTCGTTGATCCTGCAACCTTTGCTCGTCTGGGGGCTGGCAAAGGCCAATGATCTATCGGACGCCGCCTTACGCTCGGCGATCCTGACCGCGGCAATGGCCCCGGGTATCAACGCATATGTCTTTGCAAATATGTATGGCAAAGCGCGCCGGGTCGCGGCATCGTCGGTCTTGATGGCGACCGGACTGTCGATCTTGACTGTTTGGCTGTGGCTGGCCGTGCTGCCCTAAACACCTTCGACCACCACGATCATGCTTGTCGCATTGTCCCGGCGGATTTGGGCAACCTCCTGATAGGCTGGATCATCATACAGCGCCTTTGCCTGCGCGTAGCTGTCAAATTCGAACACGACGTGGCGTTCGAACTGCGGACCTTCCGGGTTTTCCGAGGCCCCACCGCGTACCAAGGGACGGCCACCATAGCTTGCAATGATTGGGGTGTTGCGTGTGACATAGGCTTTGTAAGCCTCCGCATTTTGCAAGGTGACATGGCCGATGATGTAGCCTTTGGACATGTTGTTTTCCTTTGATTTGGTGCTGTGACGCGAAGGGTCGTTTGTGGTGCGGCAAATGGCAAGAGGCATTCATGAGGCCCAATAACGGGGCGGTCGTGCGGGCACCTTTTTCTTTCAGCTTCGACCCAGAGATCTAGCATTGACTTCACCGGTGTCACACTACCTTACGGCGAGACATGAGCGGAGTTGATCAATGCGTTTTCTGGCCGTTACAGCACTTGTTTTGTACATTACGACGCCCATCCTGCATGCGCAGGTCGCGCTGCGGGCGTTGGTGTGCAGGCCGTTGAAATGCGCGCCTTGGCAGAAACCGTACCTGTCTTCGCTGAAGTCACGACGGCGCGCGATGGCGATGTCGCCGGACGTGTTGCTGGTAATGTTGAAGCGGTGGCCGTTCTGGCCGGATCAAGCGTTGCGGAAGGCGATCTGCTTGTCGAATTGAACGATGACTTGCTCAAAATTCAGGTGGCGCAATCTGAAGCACAATTGGCCGAGGCTGAGGCCGGGATTGAAACGGCGCGCGCCCGCGTGGATCGCACCCGTATCTCGCTGGACCGGATCGAGGCGCTGCGCGGTGGATCAGCCTTCAGTCAGGGCCGTTTCGACGATGCACAGGCCGATGTTCTGGAGGCTGAGGCGCAACTGGTAGAGGCGGAGGCCCGCGAGAAAAGCGCGCAATCGCGTTTGGCCGAGACACGTTATCAGCTTGAACGCAGCAGGATTTTAGCGCCATTCTCCGGCGTTGTTTTGGAAGTGAACACGATCCCCGGCGCCTTCATTCAGGCAGGCACACCCGTCGTGCGCCTTTTGGATACCGATGCTTTTGAGGTGCAGGCCAATGTGCCGTCTCGCTACACCGCATTCTTATCACCCGGCCAATCCGTGATCGCCCGGACCGAATTTGGCACCGAACTGACCTTGCAGCTTCGTGCGGTGCTGCCGATTGAAAACCCATCGACACGGACACGCGCTGTTTTGTTTTCTGCACCAGATCTGTCTGATCTTGGCGACGCTGCGGTCGGGCAATCCCTGACCGTCGAAATCCCAGTCGGTGATGCGCGTGAGGTGCTGTCCGTTCCCAAAGACGCGTTGGTGCAGGGGCAGGGCGGGTGGACTGTCTTTGTCGCCGCTGATGATCAGGCGCAACCGCGTTCTGTGACGCTTGGTGTGCCATTGGGCGATCGTTATGAGGTCCTGAGCGGCCTCGCACCCGGTGATCTGGTCGTGGTGCGCGGCAATGAACGCTTGCGCCCGGGTCAGGCCATCACCGCAAATGTGCTGGAGACCAACTGATGGATTTCATCCGATGTTCCATCGAACGTCCCGTCGCTGTGATTGCCGCCGTGTTGATGGCGGTCCTCTTTGGTATACTGGCGCTGACACAGATCCCGATCCAACTGGCCCCTGATGTGCGCAAGCCCATCGTTGTTATTTCAACCAACTGGCCCGGCGCTGCACCCACCGAAATTGAGCGTGAGATCGTGAACCCGCAAGAAGAAACGCTGCGCGGCCTTGATGGTCTGGAAATCATGACATCGCGCGCCCGCACCGGCGAGGCCGAGGTGACGTTGGAGTTCGCCATCGGCACAGATATGAGTCAGTCGCTCTTGCTGGTGTCGAATCGCCTGGACCGTGTAGGCGGGTATCCGGCAGAGGCCAATGAGCCGACGCTGAACACCTCGGGCGCAGATGACAGCCCAATCGCGTGGGTGTTGATTACAGCAGAAGAAGGGAACACCCGATCAATTCCATCCTATGGTGATTTCCTTGAAGATATCGTCAAGGACCGGGTGGAGCGTATTCCCGGTGTGGCGGCGGTCAACGTCTTTGGCGGGGTCACACGTGAACTGCAGGTGGTGGTTGATCCGCAAGGGTTATCCCGTTTTGGCCTGACGGTGCCCGAAGTCGTGCAGCGGTTGCGTGCCGAGAACATCTCCATCTCGGCAGGTGATGTTGACGAAGGCAAGCGCCGTTACGTGGTGCGCACCGAAAGCAACCTGAATACCGAAGAGGCAGTGCGAAATGTGGTACTGCGCTCTGACGCAACGAATGGCGGCACCGGGCGGGTGAGGGTCAGCGATGTGGCTGATGTGTCCTTTGAATTCAAGGAATCAACCGCGCGGCTAAGGTTCAAAGGTGAGCCGGGACTGGCCTTTAACGTGGTCCGCGAATCGGGTGCGAACGTCATCACTGTCATGGACGAAATCCGAACCGTCCTTGCCGCATTGCAGGCCGGGCCCGTGGCCGAGCAGGGCCTGATCATGAATCAGGTTTATGATGAGACGATCTATATTGAAGGCGCCATCGACCTTGTGACCCAGAACATCTATATCGGTGGCGCCCTGGCGGCGTTGGTCCTTCTGCTGTTTTTGCGATCACCACGCGCGGTTGTGATTATCTCCCTGTCGATCCCGGTGTCTGTTGTCGCAACCTTCGTTGTTATGGCCGCCACCGGGCGCACGCTGAATGTGATCTCGCTTGCAGGTATCGCGTTTGCCGTGGGCATGATTGTGGATGCCGCGATTGTTGTGCTCGAAAACATCTACCGGCTGCGTGAAAGGGGGTATTCGCGCCGCGAGGCCGCCTACCTTGGTGCCAAGCAGGTCTGGGGGCCATTCTGGTTTCCGCGCTAACAACGGTTCTGGTGTTTGTGCCGATCCTGATCATGCAGCTTGAGGCAGGGCAGCTGTTCCGCGACATTGCCGTCGCCATTTCTGTTTCGGTCCTGTTGTCGCTTGTTGTTGCCGTGACCGTGATCCCGGCCCTGGCAAGCCGCCTGTTGCGCCGTGATGATCAGAACGCAATTGGGATTTGGGGGCTTGACCATCTTGCGCGTGGCTTTCGCGGGTTGGTGATGGCCTATGTGCGTGTAACGGTGCGGTTTCGGACAATCGGCGTGATCATGGTGGCTGTCATTGCGGGGGTGCGGCCGTTGCCAGTTGGACGTTCTTACCGCGCCTTGAATACCTGCCAGAGGGGAACCGCAATCTGGTCTTTGGCCTGATTATCCCGCCGCCCGGCTATAACCTTGACACGACCGAGACGATTGCCCAGCGGATCGAAAATGTCGCGGCACCGCTGTGGGAGGCGGCCCCCGCGCCGCAGACCGAAGATGGTACACCGACGATCGACAGTTTTTTCTTCGTAGCCACCCCTGGCAATTCCTTTGTGGGGGCAGGGGCAGTTGATACGCGCCGCGCAGGTGATCTGATCCCGGTGCTCAGCCGTCCGATCTTTGCCGAGCCCGGCACCTTTGGGTTCATGACCCAACCGTCGCTCTTTGGCCGTGGCGTGGGCGGGGGCCGCACGATTGAGCTGAATGTCTCAGGCCAGGAACTCGAAGATATCCTTGCGGTTGCGGGTCGTGCCGCTGGCATCGTTTCGGGCCTCTTGCCCCGCTCTGAAGGTCACCAGTTTCGTCCTATTCCGGGGCTGGAGCTTGGCGCACCCGAGGTGCGTTTGATCCCCGACCCCTTGCGCCTGGCCGATGCCGGGCTGGATAGTTCCGGTCTGGCCGCCACCGTAGATGCTTTCAATGACGGTTTGCGGGTGGCCGAGATCACCGTTGGGTCCGAACGGGTCGATCTGGTTTTGAAGGGTGATCCGTCCATAAACGAGGCGGCGCGCACACAGGATGTGGGCAACTACCCTGTGGTGACGCCAAGTGGGCACATCGTGCCGGTATCAGCCTTGGCTGATGTGGTGCTGACCGCTGGTCCAACGGAAATCCGGCATCGCGAACGTCTGCGGACGGTGACACTCGAAGTGCGCCCAGCGGATAATCTGCCCTTGGAGGAAGCCGTTGAACTGCTCGAAAACGAAGTCGTCGCGGTCTTGCAACAGCAGGGCATTCCCGATGATATCCGCCTCGGCGTATCGGGTACGGCGGATCAACTGAGCCAAACGTGGTCAGCCATTCAAATCAATCTCATCGTGGCGCTGATCATTGTGTTCCTGGTAATGGCGATCCTGTTTGAAAGCTTCGTTCTGCCGCTTGTCATCATGATCGCGGTGCCGGTTGCTGCCGCCGGTGGGGTCGGGGGCTTGGCGGTTCTCAATCTCTATCAGACGCAACCGATGGATATGCTGACGCTGCTTGGATTCGTGATTCTTGTGGGAATCGTGGTGAACAACGCGATCCTGATTGTGCACCAGACGTTGTTCCATTTACGAGAGGATAGGATGGACCCGGTTGCCGCGATAGAGGAGGCCACGCGCAACCGCATTCGTCCGATCTTTATGTCGACGCTGACAAGTGTGATGGGCATGCTGCCATTGGTGATTTTCCCCGGCGAAGGGTCCGAGCTTTATCGTGGCCTGGGCGCGGTTGTTTTGGGCGGCCTGTCCATGTCGGCCTTCCTGACGTTGTTGACGGTGCCACCCTTGCTGCGGCTCGTGCTGCGTAAACCAGAACCGCAGGCCGAAAAGCTTGGCGCTGTGGCAGCTGCGGAATAAGCTTTGTCGCTGCGACCAACAGGTGCTTGAGCCGATAAAGATCACTTAATATCAAGGCGCTGCAATTAATTGAGAATAGTTCTCATTTGCATTTACAATTGCGAATAAGTCGCATAAGCAGGTTTTTAATTGACACCCTGCTCTTGAAAGGACACTTGAATGCACATGATGAAATGTATCGCCACCGCCGTTTGCGCTGCGGCCCTGTCCACTACCGCGATGGCTGACGAAGACCGCTTTAAAGCGGTGACAACCTTTACCGTGATCGCCGATATGGCGCAGAACGTGGCCGGTGACGCGGCAATCGTGGAAAGCATCACCAAGGCCGGGGCAGAGATCCACGGCTATCAGCCGACCCCCGGCGATATCATCCGCGCGCAGGATGCTGATTTGATCCTGTGGAACGGGCTGAACCTTGAATTGTGGTTCGAACAGTTCTTCAGCAACCTGTCTGACGTGCCTAGTGCCACGCTCAGCGATGGCATCGCCCCGATGAGTATTTCGTCGGGTGAATATGACGGCAAACCCAATCCGCACGCCTGGATGAGCCTGGAAAGTGCGCTGATCTACGTGGACAACATCCGTGATGCCTTTGTTGAGCATGACCCTGAAAATGCCGCGACCTATGAGGCGAATGCCGAAGCGTACAAGGCTGAGATTACGGCGGCTTTGGCACCTCTGCGCGAACAAATCCTTGCCGTGCCCGCCGACCAGCGCTGGCTGGTCAGCTGCGAAGGGGCCTTCAGCTATCTGGCCCGTGATTTTGAGATGCAGGAGCTTTATCTTTGGCCGATCAACGCCGACAGCCAAGGTACACCCCAACAGGTGCGTCGGGTGATTGATACAGTGCGCGAGAACGACATCCCCGCCGTCTTCTGTGAAAGCACCGTCAGCCAGGCACCGGCTGAACAGGTCGCCCGCGAGACGGATGCGGAATACGCTGGCGTGCTTTACGTTGACAGCCTGACCGAGGCGGATGGGGCCGTGCCGACGTACCTCGATCTGCTGCGTGTCACGACCGAAACCATTGCGGCGGGCCTGACGGAATGAGCGAAACCCCCGGCATCCTCTCGCACGATGTGACGGTGACCTACCGCAATGGTCATACCGCATTGCACAACGCGAGCTTTGAGATACCCACGGGGACCATTACGGCCCTTGTGGGTGTCAACGGTGCCGGGAAGTCCACACTGTTCAAAGCGATTATGGGTTTCGTGCCCGCAGCAAAGGGCGAGATTTCGGTGCTGGGCATGCCGGTCAGCGCAGCGCTGCGCAAAAACATTGTCGCCTACGTCCCCCAGTCCGAGGAGGTCGACTGGACCTTCCCGGTGCTGGTCGAAGATGTGGTGATGATGGGCCGCTATGGGCACATGGGGTTCTTCCGCCGCCCGAAGCAGGCAGATCATGATGCGGTGACGGATGCTTTGGCGCGCGTGAATATGTCAGAGTTTCGATATCGCCAGATTGGCGAACTCTCGGGCGGCCAGCGGAAACGCGTCTTCCTCGCCCGTGCCTTGGCGCAAGAGGGACAGGTGATCTTGCTGGACGAGCCGTTCACGGGCGTTGATGTGCAGACCGAAGACGCCATCGTGGCCCTGCTGCGCGATTTGCGGGATGAAGGGCGCGTTATCTTGGTCTCAACCCATAACCTCGGCTCCGTGCCCGAATTCTGCGACCGCACCGTTTTGGTCAAAGGCACCGTATTGGCCTATGGTCTGACGCCGGAGGTCTTCACGCGCGACAACCTTGAACTCGCCTTTGGCGGCGTGCTGCGCCACTTCGTTCTGGGCGGTGCTGACCTGCATGACGATGACGACAGCCGCCAGATTCAGGTCATTACCGACGACGAGCGCCCATTCATTGTCTACGGCGACGACCACCAGACCGCCAAAGACGAGACGAAAGAGCCAACGTGATGGGATGGCTGTTGGAACCGTTCAGCTATGCCTACATGTTCAACGCCATGTGGGTCAGCGCCCTGGTCGGCGGCGTCTGTGCCTTCCTGTCGGCCTATCTGATGTTGAAAGGTTGGTCGCTGATCGGTGATGCGCTCAGCCATTCCATCGTGCCGGGTGTGGCCGGGGCCTATATGCTGGGACTGCCTTTTGCCTTAGGGGCATTCGCAGCCGGTGGTTTGGCGGCGGGGGCGATGCTGTTCCTCAACCAACGCTCAGGATTAAAAGAAGATACGATCATCGGTTTGATCTTCACGTCGTTCTTCGGACTTGGCCTTTTCATGGTGTCGTTGTCGCCCACATCGGTCAGCGTACAGACGATCACTTTGGGCAATATCTTGGCTATTACACCATCTGACACGCTGCAACTTGCGATCATCGGGTTTGTGACCTTGGCGGTGCTGTTGGCCAAATGGAAAGACCTCATGGTCACGTTCTTTGATGAAAACCATGCGCGATCTATCGGGTTGCGTCCTGATATCCTGCGTATCGTGTTTTTCACCTTGCTGTCGGCGTCCTGTGTTGCGGCACTACAAACAGTCGGCGCCTTCCTTGTGATCGCGATGGTCGTCACCCCGGGGGCGACGGCCTATCTGTTGACCGATCGCTTTCCAAAACTGCTGGTCCTGAGCGTCAACATCGGGGCAGGAACCAGCTTTGTCGGGGCCTACTTGAGTTACTTTGCAGACGGCGCGACAGGCGGCATCATCGTCTCGCTACAAACGCTGATATTCCTCGCTGCATTCTTCTTTGCGCCCAAACATGGCTATCTGGCCGCCCGCCGCGCGCGCGGCCGCGGTGTTGGAGGCAGGTTGATGGAAACGCTGCTGTTCCCGTTCCAGTTTGCCTTTATGAACAACGCCTTTTTGATGATGGCGATCATCGCGGTGCCCACCAGCCTGCTGTCCTGCTATCTGGTGCTGAAAGGCTGGTCCTTGATGGGCGATGCGATCAGCCATGCGGTGTTGCCGGGGATTGTGATTGCTTTCCTGCTGAATATCCCACTGATCATCGGGGCCTTTGTGGCGGGCATGTTCTGTGCCATCAGCACCGGGTTCTTGTCGGCCAACAGTCGGGTGAAACAGGACACGATCATGGGGATCGTGTTTTCGGGCATGTTCGGCTTTGGGCTGGTGCTGTACACCAAGATCACGACCGATGTGCACCTCGATCATATCTTGTTTGGGAACATGCTGGGCGTGCAATCCGAAGATATCTGGACCGCTGGTGGCATTGCGCTGCTTGTTGCCGTTGTCATTGTTGCAAAACGCCGCGAGTTCATGCTGCACGCCTTTGATCCTGTGCAGGCACAGGCCGTTGGACTGCGGGTTGGTTGGCTGCACTACGGGCTGCTGGCGCTGATTTCTCTGACAATCGTGGCCACGCTGGCGGCCGTCGGGATCATCCTGGCCATTGGTTTGCTCATTGCGCCCGGCGCGATTGCCTTTCTGGTGACCAAACGTTTTGCCCTGATGCTGCCAATTGCCGTAGGGGTGACGATGGTGTCAGGCGTTGCGGGCGTTTATGCCAGTTTTTTTATAGACAGCGCCCCCGCGCCAACCATCATTCTGGTTCTGACGGTGATCTTCATCGCCGCCTTCGTGCGCGCCAACCTCAGAATGCGTCAAACCACAGGTACTGTCGCGAAACCCTAACGTCCCAGCGTCGCGGCGATCTGCTCGGCCAGTTTCAACAAAGCCGCAGACTGCGCCGCCGCAATGGTGCCAACGCTGGCATCTGCCATCGGCTCGGTAATTTCAAAGCTGTGGGTGCTGTCGCGGAACGGGGTGGCCTCGCTTGCGACAAAGAACTGCCCGTTCAATTCAAACGTCCCGTCAATACCCCCCAGCATCCGTTCGACCCGCACGTCCACGGATACATCGGGCAGGCCAACAAAGGGCCATGGGTCGGGGCCGACATCAGCGTTCAATATGTCGCTGAGCGTGCGTGTCAGGATCAATGTGACGGCGCGTTCAGGCTCATCCGCCCACAAGACATCTTCACGGATCACGATGCGGCCTTCAGTGGTCTCGACGGCAATCTCTTCGGATGCAGCATAAAGCGGCAAAGACACAGTGCGCACCATCGCGCTGCCCACCAAGGGGCGCAGGTCAAGTGAGGATGGGACCGGTGTCAATGCGACCCGATCAGCAAGCGGTGAACAGGCGGCGAATGCGGCGATTGCCAGAAACATGAGGCGTGAAAACATGACTTACCGTCCGATCAACAAGGAATTGGGGTTGCGTTCAATCGTCCGCGCCAGAGATGAAATCGCATCAGACGCTTCTTGAATATCACGCAATGTGGCCAGCGTTTCGGCGCTAAAGCGCGAACGTTCGCCATAGCTGTTCACGACCGCCTCTGTTTGATTGACCAACTCGCTGGCGCGGGCGGCAAGCGCGGGCAGGGTGCTGACGGCGTTTTCAACGGCCTTTGCGGCCTCATTGGCGGACGCAAGTGCGGCGTTCACATTTTCAACAGCGCCGCCTTCGCGCACATCATCCAGCAAGGCGCGCATGGTCGACAGGGCGGCATTGGCCTCGGCGGGGAAGGCCACGGCATCATCGGTGCCAATAAATGCGTCGATAGCATTCAGCGATGCGGTGGCCGATGCCACCAACGCCTCTAGCTCTAATGCGTTGGCGCGTGCGGTCAGCGCTTCGATGTCTGCCGTGATCTGAGGCAGGTTCTGTGTGGCCAGTTCGATATTGGTGGCCACTTGGGTCGCCGTTGCGACAGCGGCATCAAGATCCGTGATCAACCCGACCTCGACCGCTTCTGCAATCAGGCTATCAAGATCACCGACCACATTGCGGATGTCGCCGGGGATGGATTGCACGTCTTCTGAATTGATCAGCTCACGGGATTCGTCCAGCAGTGCAACCAGGGCTGCAGGTGTTGCACGGGTGTATTCATCGTTTGCCAAACGCTCAATGCTGTCCATCAGATTGATTGCACCATCCATCAGTTCTTCGACGGGCAAGGCGTTGATACGCGCCAAAGGCCTTCCGCCGTGGCGGCCACGTCAGAGATGTCGGACTCGGTGGTTGGAATGACCGGAAAATCACCCGAGGTCAGGTTCATGATGGCGGGTAGCGCGTCTTCGACCTCAATCAATTCAACAAACAGCGTGCTTAGCCAGAATATTGCCGGTCACCATACGGGCGCGCAGCCCGCGTGTCACAAAATCTGACAGCAATGCCAGCGCATCTTCGACGGTCGCATCGGGGCCCATACCAAGACGAGACGGTTCAATCGCCAGCACCGCTTGCAGCCGCACCCGCGCATCGGTTGTTTCTCCAACGACAATGGCGTTCAGATCGCGCACCTCACCGATGCGGATACCCTGAAAACGCACCTCAGAGCCGACGGCCAAGCCGCTGACCGATTGTTCAAACAGAACGGCGACTTCGAGAACCTCGGCATTGGGATCAGTAAACAGACTGTCGCGGGCGGCCTGTTCGGTCGGGAAGATGTCAAAGCGGTGTCCTTCGTTGATTGGCTGACCACCGGACACGACCGTGTCAAAGGCGATGCCGCCTTCAATGACTGAGGCCAAGGAGCTGACATCAAGCGAGACACCACCGGCCCCAAATGACACGCTAAAGCCTGACGTATCCCAAAACCGCGTGCTGCTGGTAATACGCCTGTCATAGGGGCTTTCGATAAAGGCATCCACGACGACCTGACGGCCGTTAAATGACAGCTCCGGTTTCTCCAGATAGCCGACCTCGATCCCCTTATGCAGGATCGGCGCACCTGCGGCGATGCTGCCCCCATCATCTGCCCGCAATACAACACGCGTGCCGCGCTGTCCGGCGCGGATCAAATTGGGTTGTTCAAGACCGGTAAACTGGGTTTGGGCAACATCAGCTTCGGTGTCCCAATTGCCCTCGATAAAGACGCCGGACAGAACCGTTTCCAATCCGGTGATTCCACGCACGGACACGTCCGGGCGCACGACCCAGAATTGAGCATCATCATCCAGAAAGGGGGCAACGGTCTGATCAACCCGCGCATGCACAAGAACCACGGCAAGCCCCTCGGAGAACTCGACGTCTTCCACTTCGCCGATGGTGACGTCACGATATTTGATCGTGGTCTCGCCAGCGGTGATGCCTGCGGCGTTCTCAAAGCTGATCGTGATCAGTGTCCCGCGATCCGCATAGCTTTGCCAGGCTGCCCAAAGTGAAATCCCCAAGGCAAATAGGGGCACCAGCCAGACAAGCGACAAACGCTGCCAGATCCGTCGTTTGACGGGCCTTACATCAAACGGCGCGGGGCCGGTGTCGTTCGGGTCACTCATTCTCGGGTCCTGGCTACGTCCCAAATCAAACGGGAGTCAAAGGCTTGCGCCGATAGCATGGTAAAGATCACCGACAAAGCAAAGCTGACAGCCGCAATGCCGGGGTTAACTGTTGCAATTGTATCGAGTTGCACCAGCGCCGACAGGATTGCAACGACAAACACGTCAATCATCGACCAACGGCCAATGAATTCAACCACCTCATAGGCCCTGTGACGCTCATGCTGATTGGCCTTGGAATGGCGCTGCACGCTGATGGCCAGATAGATAATGGCCACGAATTTGCCCACCGGGATCATGACAGATGCGACAAAAACGATAAGCGCGATCCCCCAGGAGCCATGTTCAAACAGTTCGACCACGCCCCCGATAATGGTACTTTCCGAGCGCTCGACCAGCGTCGAGGTCAGTAGCATCGGATAGATATTGGCCGGGATGTAGGCAATCATCCCGGCAATGAGCCACGCCCAGACCTTTTGTAGGCTTTCCGTGTCACGGCTTTGCAGCCGCCCTTCGCAGCGCTTGCAGACATCCGTGCCCAACGGGTGCACCTGCCCGCATTGCTGACAGGCCACCAATCCGGCGTCACGCGCCGTAATCAACCCGTCGCGTTGTCCAGCGCTTCCCAAATCGAATACCTGCAAATCAATTGATCTTTGAGAACAGTAATCACAACCACCCCCGCAAAGGCCCAAAACGCGGGGCCAATCGTGACGGCGGCCAGACCCGCCACCTTAATCAGGGCGACCGTCACCCCGACAATGAAAATCTCGGCCATACTCCAGGGCCGCAAGCGCTCAGCCAGTGCAAAGGCCTTGCGGGCACCCTGTCGCGGCTTTTGTTCCCGCACCAGCGGGCCAAGGGCATAGATCAGCGCACTCAGCCGCATCAGCGGGATGACCACAATGAAAAAGGCGACTGCGATCGCAAGCGGGAAAGCGTAGCCGTCGTTAAACGCCAAGACAGCATCAATGACCGAGGTGGCATTGTGCAATCCGCCAGCGTCCAACGTCAGAAACGGGAAACTGACCGCTGCGATCATCATAATGAAGGCGGTCAGTGCCAAGCTTAGAATCCGCGCCATCGCTGCTTACTGCGATGTCATCAACACGATCCCGCATTGCTGGCAGTGCGCGCGCGCATTGTCAGGCAGTGCGCTGGCGCGATGCAGCGTGTCGCATTGCGGACAGGCGACCAGATCATCCATTGGTGTGTCGTGCATGCTCACGCGGTTTCAGGCTCCTGCCAGTCAATGGGACTTGCCCCAAAGGTTTCGCGAGGTTATCGCGTTGCCATCAGATATGCTATGCCCCCGTCCGCTTCAACGCAACGTGCAGAGAGTGCTATGAAAGACACAGTTTTCCCGCCCCGCCCAACGCCCGCTATCCCTGTAAAGGGGCGCGCAGGTTTTCCGGTAGGGCGCATTTTTTGCGTGGGCCGCAACTATGCCGATCACGCCGCCGAAATGGGGTACGCGGTGGATCGCGAAGCACCGTTCTATTTCACCAAATCCGCCCATGCCGTTCTGTTATCTGGTCAAGACATGTCGTACCCGCCGCGCACCGCCGACCTGCATCATGAGATGGAACTGGTGGTCGCCATCGGACGCACAGCCAAGGATATTGCCGAAGTTGACGCCATGGATATGGTCTATGGTTATGGATGCGGTCTGGATATGACCCGCCGCGATCTGCAGGCGGCGGCAAAGGAAAAACGCCGTCCATGGGATACGGGCAAAGACTTTGACAATGCCGCGATCATCGCGCCGCTGACGCCAAAAGCAGACGACGCAGAGATCGGTGATCTGGTGATCAGACTCGACGTCAACGGAGAAACGCGCCAGCAGGCGACACTCTCTGACATGGTCTGGTCGATCCCTGAAATCATCGCAGATCTGTCAACGCTTTACACCCTGCACCCCGGTGATCTGATTATGACCGGTACGCCCGCTGGGGTAGGGCCCGTTGTCAAAGGTGACGTATTACGCGGCACAATTGGCGATTTCGACCCAGTTGAGACCACGATCATCTGATTGAATGCGCCTTGCGACCTTCTGAAGGGTCGCAACAATACCGCTTACGTTTTCTGCCTGATGGAGGAACATCATGACATTCACCCGCCGCACGCTATTGGGGGCCTTGGCCGCTGCTTGCCTTTCTACCAGTGCCGCCGCACAAGAGGTCACATTGCGCCTGCACCAGTTCCTGCCCGCACAGGCGAACGTACCAGCGCATATCCTTGACGTCTGGGCGGATAACGTCGAAGCGGACAGCAATGGCCGGATCAAGATCGACCGTTTCCCTTCGATGCAGTTGGGCGGCACGCCACCGCAGTTGATTGATCAGGCAATTGATGGTGTGGCTGATATTGTCTGGACGGTCGCTGGGTATACACCGGGTCGCTTCCCGCAGTTGGAAGTGTTCGAGCTGCCATTCATCTCACCCGACGCCGAAGCCACTTCGCGCGCGTTTTGGAAACTGGCCGAAGCTCGGATGATGGATACTGATTTTGCGGACTTCAAACCTTTGGGCCTCTGGGTGCATGGGCCGGGTGTCATCCACACTAATCGTCCGATCACCGATGTCGCTGATCTGCGGGGTTTGAAGTTGCGCGCACCGTCACGGACAACAACGACGATGTTTACCGAACTCGGCGCAACATCAGTGGGTATGCCCGTACCTGCTGTCCCTGAATCGCTTTCGCGCGGCGTTATCGATGGTGCGGTGATCCCGTGGGAAGTTGTTCCGGCGCTTAAAGTGCAAGAACTGGTCAGCTATCACACCGAATTCCCTGGTGATGCGCTTTATACACTGGCTTTTATCATGGCGATGAACCAAGACGTTTATGACGCGTTGCCTGCTGATTTGCAGGCGGTTATCGACGCCAATTCCGGACTGGAGTTTTCAGCCTTTGCCGGGCGCACCCAGCAAAATGATGACGCTCCCGGTCGCGCTTTGGCCGAAGAGCTTGGGAACACCATCATCACATTGGACGCGGCGCAAGTTGCCGCATGGCGCGAAGCCAGCCAGCCTACAATCGACAATTGGATTGCCGAGGCAACGGCGGCAGGTCTCGATGGGCAGGGCATCTATGACGATGCCGTGGCGCTGATCGCAGAACACAACACGGGCAACTAAGGCAGGTTTGTGCTGCAAGCTGCGATCCAGAAACTGGCCCAATTCATGGCACTGCTCGGTGGGGTGGTGCTCTGTCTTTTGGTGATCATGGTCTGCGTCAGCGTCAGTGGGCGCGAACTCAGCGATTTGGCGTATTCAGGGTTGTTGCGCGGTATCGGTGATTGGCTGATTGACCTGGGCATCGGCCCGATTCTGGGCGATTTCGAACTGGTCGAAGCAGGCGTTGCTTTTGCTATTTTCGCATTCTTGCCGCTGACCCAACTCACCGGCGCCCATGCCAAGGTCGATGTCTTTTCCAAGGGTATGGGCGCCAAGGCGGATCGCGCTTTGGGCACGTTTTGGAGCGTTGTGATGGCGGTGGTCATCGTGCTGATCACATTGCGGCTGTTCGTCGGCATGCAAGACAAGATGCGCTATGGTGAAACGACTTATCTGATCCAATTCCCTATTTGGTGGGCCTATGCGGCCAGTCTGGTTGCCGCACTCACCGCCAGCGTCGTCAGTATCTATTGCGCCGCCATGCGCCTGACGGGTCAGCGCATCCTATGACCGACCTCGCGCTGGGCTATCTGTCCTTTCCCTTTCTGCTGTTGCTGATCTTCCTGCGCGCACCCATCGGACTTGCGATGCTTTTGTGCGGGATCGGCGGGCTTTGGCTGGCGACAGACGGGACAACGGTTTTCATGGCGCGGCTGAAATCCGAGGTGTTTTCGACCTTCTCCAGCTACAACCTGTCGATTATCCCCATGTTCCTGCTGATGGGACAATTCGCCACCTATTCCGGCATGTCACGTTCCCTGTTCAAAGCGGCAGAGGCATGGTTGGGCCACCGTAAAGGCGGCATGGCGATGGCTTCGGTCGGGGCCTGCGCAGGGTTTGGTGCGATCTGCGGGTCGTCGCTGGCAACCGCTGCGACGATGAGCAAGGTCGCCCTGCCGGAACTGCGCAAATACGGCTATTCGGGCGGGTTTTCGACCGCAACGCTGGCTGCGGGGGGAACGTTGGGCATCCTGATCCCACCTTCGGTCATCCTCGTGATCTATGCGATCCTGACCGAGCAAAACATCGCGAAACTCTTCGCGGCTGCGTTTATCCCCGGCATCTTGGCTGCTCTGGGTTACATGCTCACCATCGCAATCTACGTCCGGCTCTACCCTGATCAGGCAGGCACGCGCACACGTATCCCATATGCAGCGCGCTTCAAAGCGCTTGGCGCCGTTTGGCCTGTTCTGATCGTCTTTGGTCTGGTGGTCGGTGGCATCTATCAGGGTTGGTTCACCCCGACAGAGGGGGCCGCTGTCGGGGCAATGGGCACTGGCCTCATCGCGCTGTTCTCTGGCGCGCTCAATTGGCAGGTGTTCAGGCAAAGCATCACGGAAACTGCAACGGGCACCGGTATGATCTTTTTCATCGTGCTGGGGGCCGGGTTCTACAACGGGTTTCTTGCGCTGACGCAAGTGCCGCAAGAACTGTCCGCGTGGGTTGCACTACAAGGGTTCAGCCCGTGGATGGTGATGGTACTGATCCTTGTCTTCTACCTAGTCCTTGGCTGCCTGATGGACAGCCTATCCATGATCCTGCTGACTGTTCCGATCTTCTGGCCGGTCATTTCCGGCCTCGATTTCGGGATGACCACGGAAGAACTGGCAATCTGGTTCGGTATCATGGTCCTGATCGTGGTTGAGGTGGGTTTGATCACGCCACCTGTGGGCATGAACCTCTTTATTATCAACAGTATGGACCGGGAAACGCCGATGACGGCAACCTATCGGTCGGTGCTATTCTTTGTCGGCTCCGATGTGGTGCGGGTGTTCATCCTCTTGATGTTCCCGGCAATCACCTTGGTATTTGTTTAGCGCGCTTATCTGTTCGGGTTCGGCTCACCGTTCAAATCAATGTCGCACGGCAAGGCGCGGTCGATCACGCGCTGGGCGTTAGGAATGTCATTGCCTTCGGCACGGCGCGTGGCGACGGCGGAGGAGTAATTCAGGCTGAGCCAACGATGGATCAGACGCGCACGCAGTTCTGGCATGGGGACGTTGACGCGCACAGACAGATCCCAAAGACCTGCAAGTGCGGACCAAGGGGCCTCATCAAACATCAGGTAATTGCCTTCAACAATCACCACTTTGGCTGCAGCAGGCACCGCGACAGAGCTTATGCGATGGCCAGATCGCGGGTGCGATCAAAGGAGGGCGCGAACACCTCATCCCCGGTTTTCAGCGCATGGATCAGGCGCAAGAAACCCGGCGCATCGAACGTCTCGGGCGCACCCTTGCGCGGGCGCAGGCCACGGGCCTCCAATATGTTGTTATCAAGGTGAAACCCGTCCATCGGCACCACAATCGCCTTGCGCCCTTGGGCGTTCAGACGGCGGGCCAATTCGCTGGACAGAGTTGACTTGCCACAGCCCGGCGCGCCGGTGATGGCGACCAACTGGCGATCACTCTCTTTGTCCAACACACGCTCTGCCAGCGTGTTGGTATGTGCGGTCAGTGTATTCACTGCATCTGCCTCTGATGTCAGGGTTTGCCCTGTTTTGCAGAATCCTAGCGCGTGTTGCCCTGCGACGCGACATATTTTTGTTACCAAGCGGTCAAATGCCGAAGACGTGGGCCGTCATATGCGGAGAAAAGTGGCGATTGCGGTTTCTTTGCCTTAGGTTAAAGCGCAGAAGGCAAAACGATCGGACAGTCAAAAGCGTGGCGACAATTCTCAAGATATGGCGTGTCTTGGTCGCGGTGTGGACGACAGCGGGTGAAAAGCACCTTGGCCTGATCGCGGCAGGTGTGGCGTTTTTTGGCATGTTTGGGATTTTCCCAGGCATTGCGGCGGTCATTGCGATTTTTGGATTGATTGCTGATCCGGTGGTCATCGCCGAGCAGCTGGCACTGATGGAAGATATCATTCCGCCGGATGCCTATAACCTCATCGCAAGTCAGGTGTTTCGTTTGGTCGCCGCACCGTCAGGTGCTTTGGGCTGGGCCACAGGTGTCTCAATTGCCTTGGCGCTTTGGTCCTGTCGGGCAGGGGTCGCGGCCTTGATCGGGGGTCTTAATGCGATTGCGGGGCAGCGCATGCGGAACGGGATTTGGCAGATGGTTGTCGCGCTGATGCTGACAGTGGCTTTGGTCAGTCTGGCGATTGTCGCGTTAATCGTTGTCGTAATCGTGCCAATTGGTCTGGCGTTCATCCCGGTGGCCAGTTCAACCGCGTGGCTGTTGGAAGGCATCCGGTGGTTGGTCGCCTTGGGCGTCCTGATGATCGGTTTGAGCCTGCTGTACCGTTTTGGACCCGCCCGGATCGGCAGTCGTGGGCGCTGGGTCACGGTGGGTGCCTTTGTCGTTGTCGTGCTTTGGGTCGCAGCCTCGGCGGGGCTGTCCTACTACCTGACCAACTTTGCCAGTTATAATGAGGTGTATGGCTCGATCGGCGCTGTTATCGGCCTGCTGCTGTGGCTTTATGTCAGCGCATATCTGATCTTGCTCGGTGCGGCGTTGAATGTCGAAGTACATGGCTATGACGCGCCACCTGAAGCCGAGGACACAACCTATATCTAGGTCACCTGCGCGACCTGTTTATATGCCGGATCATCCCAGAGCTTGTCTGCCATCACATCGGCAATGACATCAATCGCGGCGTCCACGTCACCTGCATCAATGAACAGCGGACAGAACCCAAAACGCATGATATCGGGCGCGCGGAAGTCACCGACGACATTGCGTGCGATACAAGCCTGCATGGCGGCATAGCCATGTGCGAAGGAAAATGACACTTGGCTGCCGCGCTGATAGGGATCGCGTGGGCTGGCGAGGGTCAGTTGCGGGCACCTGGCCTCAACGCCTGCGATGAAGCGCTCGGTCAGAGTGATAGAGGCTGCGCGCAGCGCACCCATATCCACCTGATCCCAGATATCCAGCGACGCATCGAGCGCCGCCATCTGCAACACGGGTGGCGTGCCCACCCGCATACGCTCAATCCCTGATCCCGGGCGATAGTCGAGATCAAAGGCAAAGGGGGCTTCATGGCCCAACCAACCCGACAGTGCAGGCTGGCATTGGTTGATGCGCCGGGGAGAGATGTAAATGAACGCAGGCGCACCGGGACCGGCGTTGAGGTATTTATAGGTGCAACCGACGGCGAAATCCGCATTGCACCCTTGCAGGTCTACTGCCATCGCGCCTGCGGTATGCGCCAGATCCCAAGAGGCGATGGCACCGACCGCATGCGCCTTTTCGGTCAAAGTCTTCATGTCATGCAGCCGTCCGGTGCGGTAATCGACCTGCGTCAGCATCAGAACAGCAAGATCATTGTCGATGTGATTTTCCACTTCTTCAGGTGCGACAACACGCAGCTCATGTCCCCGCCCCAGTGATTTGATCAACCCCTCGGCCATGTAAATGTCAGACGGGAAATTGCCGCTGTCCGTCAGGATCACCTTGCGATCCGGCACCAGATCAATGGCCGCTGCAAGTGCCTGATAGACCTTGATCGACAGCGTGTCGCCCAACACCACATGCCCGGGTTCTGCGCCGATCAAACGCCCAATCCGGTCACCCAGCGCTGTCGGTTGCGCCATCCACCCTGCGCGGTTCCAACCGGTGATGACCTTTTCACCCCATTCAGCCGTCACCGCACGTTCCACGCGCGCGGCGGTGGCTTTGGGCAGCGGCCCAAGGGAGTTGCCATCGAGATAGATCATCCCCTCAGGCAGGTGGAACATGGCCTTTGTCGCGGCAAAATCAGTCATCAAGAGGCCTATTAGAAATTCAAACCAAGCGCGATCAGCGCCAGGGTTGCGGGAACGGTTTGGGCAAACAATGCCGCCCTGATCCCGCAGAAAGCAGCGTAGAGGCCTGCGACGATGACGCAGAGCAATAGAAAGATCACCATTTGTCCGCCCGCTACACCCAGCACAAGGCCGTAAAGCAAGCCTGCCGCCAAGAACCCGTTATACAGCCCTTGGTTGGCCGCCATCACTTTGCTTTCTGCTGCAAACTCTGGTGTCGCCCCAAAAACCTTGCGCGTGCGTGGTGCCTCCCACCGAAACATCTCAAGCACCAGAAAATACGCGTGGATCAGGGCGACAAGCACAACCAGAACAGGCCCCACCATCAGACCTGCCCCCTGAAATCTGGATGGTCTGGCCGTTGATGCTGCGTGCACCATCCGAGCAGAGCCACATTGCGGCAGACGTCGTTTCATCCACCTCCAGCAGTTTGCGGTGGCGATTGCCCTTTGCTATTGCGTCAATCGCGCCCTGTTCATCGACGCCAAAGCGCTGCATCAGACCGGGGATCTGATTGCGCACGATGTCGGTATCGACATAACCGGGACACAGCGCGTTAAAGGTGATCGGACGGCGCATGAATTCTTCTGACAGGCCGCGGATCAACCCAATGACGCCATGTTTGGTCACCGTGTAGGGGATCGCGTTTTTCAGGCCACGCACACCTGCGATGGAACTGACGACAATCATCCGGGCCGGGGTCGCTTTTTCCAGCGTCTCCATTGCCGCCTGAAATGTCAGGAACACACCATCGAGGTTTGTGACCATGGTCTTGCGCCAATGCGCCAGCGTGGTTTTCTCAAACGGGCCACCTTCGGCAATGCCTGCATTCGCAACACAAATCTGGATAGGACCGCGCGCTTTGGCAGCGGCGGCGATGCCATCACGCACCGATGCTTCATCATCCACATCCATTCCCAAGGCATGCAGGCGATCTGAGGTCGCTGCAACTTCGGCCAGCTTATCGGCGCGACGCCCAGTGATTGTGACCTCTGCGCCAGCCGCGGCCAGTGCAATAGCGATGCCTGCGCCAATGCCCGTACCACCGCCCGTCACAAGCGCATGCTTTCCTGCGTGTTCCATGATGCCTCCTTGATTGGCGCCCATGCTAACGCCATGCGGGGCATGGACAAGGGCAAAGCGCTGCGGCAGAAACAGCTTCATGAAATGGATCGACATACCGCCCGTCTGGCTGCTACTTGCCCTCGTGCTGACATGGTGGATTGCGCAGTTGCAGCCGATGTCCTGGGCCATCGGTGGGCCGGTCACAGAACTGTTCGGCGGGCTTTTGGTCGGTGGCGGGATTGTGCTGATTTTGCTGGCGGCGGCTGAGATGCGCAAGCAACGCACCACAATAGTCCCACATAGGGAGGCGGACCGGCTGGTATCGTCCGGCATTTTCAAACGCAGCCGTAATCCAATCTATCTGGGGGACACGCTGGTGCTGGCGGGGCTGGCCCTGCGCTGGGAAGCCCCGATTGCCCTGTTACTGGTTCCGCTTTTCATATTCACGATTACGCAGCGTTTCATCGTCCCCGAAGAAAACCGCTTGCGGGTCAAATTCCGCGCCGAATTCGCACGTTACTGTCAGAAGACGCGACGTTGGGTGTGACTGTTAGCGCATGACACTTAATGTCATGGGTGCCTGTCTCTTGTGAAATATTCTTTCGCGCTATAATGCATCCTCACTGCGAGAATTGAAATGGGGGATGGTCCGTGAAGATCGGCACACCAAAAGAGACATTTGAAGGCGAAGATCGGGTCGCAATGACACCCGCTTCCGCCAAGGATCTGCAAAAGCTCGGCTATGATTGCGTGATTGAAACCGGGGCCGGTGCAGGTGCCGGGTTTTCCGACGCGGCCTATCAGGATGCTGGTGTCGAGGTGGTAAAAACGGCCGCCGCCCTTTTCAAAGTCGCCGATATTGTCGCAAAAGTGCGCCCCCCATCGGATGCCGAAACCAAACGCCTGCGCGAAGGCCAAACCCTGATCTCTTTCTTCTATCCTGCGCAGAATGAAAAGCTGATGGAGGCCGCCAATAAGAAAGGCGCCACAGTCATCGCGATGGACATGGTGCCGCGTATCTCGCGCGCGCAAAAGATGGACGCGCTGTCATCCATGGCCAATATCGCAGGTTATCGCGCCGTCATTGAAGCGGGTAACAACTTTGGTCGTTTCTTCACCGGTCAGGTGACCGCTGCGGGTAAAGTACCTCCCGCGAAAGTTCTCGTGGTGGGTGCAGGCGTGGCCGGTTTGGCCGCCATCGGGACCGCCACGTCGCTCGGGGCAATCACTTACGCCTTTGACGTCCGCCCTGAAGTGGCCGAGCAAGTTGAATCCATGGGGGCCGAATTCGTTTTCCTCGACTTCGAAGAAGAACAGCAGGATGGTGCCGCGACGGGTGGTTACGCTGCCGTGTCCAGTCCCGAGTTCGCCGCGGCCCAACTGGCCAAATTCCGCGAAATCGCACCCGACATCGATATCGTGATCACCACAGCGCTGATCCCCGGTCGCGACGCGCCCGAACTTTGGACCAAGGATATGGTCGAAAGCATGAAACCCGGTTCGGTCATCGTGGACCTTGCAGCCGAGCGCGGCGGCAACTGCAAACTGACCGTCATGGACGAAAAGATCGTCACCGATAACGGTGTCACGATCATCGGCTACACCGACTTCCCCAGCCGGATGGCCGCGCAGTCTTCGACGCTCTATGCAACAAACATCCGTCACATGATGACGGACCTAACGCCAGAGAAAGACGGCACCCCAAATCACGATATGGAAGATGACGTGATCCGGGGTGCGACGGCCACGCATGCAGGTGAAATCACCTTCCCGCCACCGCCGCCCAAGGTAGCCGCGATTGCGGCCCAGCCTAAGAAAGAGGCCCCAAAAGAGCTGACAGCGGAAGAGAAGCGCGCACAAGAAGTGGCCGCCTTCCAGAAAGAGACCAAGACGCAAGTGGGCCTGCTGGCCATTGGTGCGGCGTTGATCCTCGGCATCGGGTTGATCCCCGGTATGCCCGCCAGCTTCATGCAGCACTTCATCGTGTTCGTTTTGTCGGTCTTCATCGGCTTCCAGGTGATCTGGAACGTCGCGCATTCGCTGCACACGCCGCTGATGGCTGTGACCAACGCGATTTCGTCGATCATCATTCTGGGTGCGCTCATACAAATCGGGTCTACCAGCGTGTTGATCACGATCTTGGCAGCACTGGGTATCTTCATGGCCGCCGTGAACATCTTCGGTGGCTTCCTCGTGACACGGCGGATGCTCGCCATGTTCCAAAAGTCTTAAAGGGGCAGGGCAATGGATAACGCATTTACAATCGCGGCCTATGTGGTCGCTGGTGTTCTTTTCATCCTTTCACTGGGTGGCCTGTCTGGGCAGGAAAGCGCAAAGCGGGCTGTGTGGTATGGGATCGCAGGCATGGCGCTGGCGGTTCTGGCTACGCTCGTGGGTCCCGGTGCCGGGCTTGGCCTGCTTTCCATCATCCTGATCGGGTTGGGCGGCATGGTTGGCTATCAACTGGCCACCAAGGTTGAGATGACTCAGATGCCTGAGCTGGTCGCGATCATGCACTCCATGGTGGGTCTGGCTGCGGTCTTTGTGGGCTTCAACGCTGATATCATGATCAACAACATGAGCGCGCTTTACGCGGCCAATGGTCAGGTGCTCGGCGCTGTCGGGCCGGATGGCATTACTGCAATTGGTTTGCCGAAAGAGGCTTATGAGGGTCTCAGTGCCTTTGGTCAGTTGATCGCCAAGAAATCCAGCGTTGAGATCAGCATCCTGCGGGTTGAACTGGTGTTGGGCATCTGGATTGGTGCCGTGACATTCACTGGCTCCGTCATCGCCTATGCGAAGCTTGCTGGCAATTCGAGCAAGCTGCCTTTCAAGGTGGATACGGGCGCCAACAAACTGCCCGGTGGTCACCTGTTGAATGCGGCTGCGGCGGCGCTCTCGGTTATTCTGCTGTTTGTTTACATGAGCGGCGGTGGCTCTTGGGCGCTGGTACTGCTGACGCTGGCGGGCCTTTTCATCGGGTATCACCTGATCATGGGCATTGGCGGCGCGGATATGCCCGTCGTTGTGTCCATGCTGAACAGCTACTCTGGCTGGGCCGCAGCGGCGATTGGTTTCAGCCTCGGCAATGACCTGTTGATCGTGGTCGGTGCGCTGGTCGGCTCCTCTGGTGCGATCCTGTCCTACATCATGTGTAAGGCGATGAACCGGTCGTTTGTTTCGGTCATATTGGGTGGTTTCGGCGGCCCTGCAGGTGAGCAGATGGCCGTTGAGGGAGAACAGGTCGCGATTGATGCTGACGGCGTTGCCGTCGCGCTGAGTGAGGCGGATAGCGTCATCATCATCCCCGGGTATGGGATGGCGGTTGCACAGGCGCAGCAGGCTGTCTCCGAACTGGTCCGCAAACTGCGTGCGCAGGGCAAGAACGTGCGCTTCGCGATCCACCCGGTTGCGGGGCGTCTGCCGGGGCACATGAACGTGCTGCTGGCTGAGGCCAAGGTTCCATATGACATCGTGATGGAAATGGATGAGATCAACGATGACTTCCCGGATACGGATGTGGCTATCGTAATCGGGTCCAATGATATCGTGAACCCGGCGGCACAGGATGATCCGAACAGCCCGATTGCGGGTATGCCGGTATTGGAATGCTGGAAAGCCAAGCAGGTGTTCGTGTCCAAGCGTGGGCAGGGGACTGGCTATTCCGGCATCGAGAACCCGCTGTTCTTCAAGGACAACACGCGGATGTTCTATGGCGATGCGAAGAAATCTTTGGACGAATTGTTGCCAAAGATCGACTGATGATCATGTAAGATGGATCATGATCCATCTTACGCAAAAGCCCCGCAGCAAATGCTGCGGGGCTTTTGCGTGCAGTTCAGCACATCAAAGTGAAACAAAGTCTGCGAATGTTAGTTGTGAGCGCAAAAGTCGCCGATGCTGCCTCCTGTACGATTGTCCGGTATGCTAAATTGTTTATCAACGGGGATTTTGGGACGGGTCGCGACTTGATTTCAAAGCGGCCTAGGTAACCCTTTGGTCTTAAGCCAAAGCCAGCCTTTGAAGCCAGCTACCATCAAGACAGAACAGATCAACGGCACAATCCAACTTGTAACAATCTGAACGCCGCCAATCCGCTCGATCCCAACATCCATCAACGCGACGTAACCTGAAAGTGCGCTGAGGATGAGAAATGCAGCGAACAACACAACCACTGATGGTATCCACCCCGATTTCTCAGCACGGATGCGAAAAGCAATAGCAATAAGGGGCAATGAAATTGCCGCGCACGACGTGGCGAGGGTCAAGTCTGGTGACTGTTGAGAGAGTGCAATCAGTGCCGTCAGAGCCGCATTGCCTCCCATAAGCAATACGGGGAGTCCAGCCATCTTAACAGCTTCCTTCGCGCTCTCCTCATCGACACATGATATCCAATATCCAAAGATTTTTGTTTTTGATGCCATCTTGCTCACCTGCTCAAGAACCCAAAATGCCACCGTTGGCTAGCGGTTATTTTCCAGCTCAATCTAACGTGCAAGCTAGTCTTAAGCTATTTCAATCGGACGGAGCGTGGAAAAGCAGACTTCGGTGCAACCGCGCGAAGGAGCGCTTAATCCGCAAAGCTGACTTAGGTCAACCTACTGATGTTCTTCCCTACAGCCCTCTGATCCGTGGATCCAACGCGTCGCGCAGACCATCACCGATATAGTTCACCGCCAGAACGGTTAGCGAAATCGCCAGGCCGGGCCACAGCACCCGTTCGGGAAAGGCTGTCATGCGGTCGACGCTATCGAAAAGGATCTTGCCCCATGTGGGGAAGTCAGACGGAAAGCCCAAGCCAAGGAAGGACAGCGCGCTTTCGGTGATAATTGCCGTCGCCAGACCCAAAGTGGCCGACACCATAATCGGCGACAGGACATTGGGCAGAATATGCCGCGTGATCATACGGCGCGGCGGCGTGCCGATCGAGCGTGCGGCAAGAACGAACTCACGTTCCTTCAGTGCCATGACGTCACCGCGTACAATCCGTGCCGTCTGCATCCATGACGTAATCCCGATCCCGACTACAATCAGCAGGAAAATTCCGTTCTCTGGCCCAAAGGCGGCCCTTAGCGGATCGCGGAACAACAGCATCATGACCAACAGAAGTGGAAGCAGCGGTAGTGACAGCACCAGATCGGTAAAGCGCATCAGCCCCCAATCCAACCGCTTGAAATAGCCAGCAAGCACGCCAACAAACGTCCCAATCAAGATGGCGAGGATCATTGCGGTCCAGCCAACGGCAAGTGAAATGCGCCCGCCCTGCATAATGTTCGCCATGATATCGCGGCCAAGATGATCGGTACCCATTGGCCGCGCCCAGCTTGTCTTAGCGTCGCCATCCCAGATCGCCACATAGATGGGCCTTACATCCTTGTTGCGGATATCTAACTTTCCGGGATCGACGTCCCATACAATCGGTCCAAGTGCACAGAAAACCGTAATAAATATCAAGAAGATCAGACCGGCCATCGCGCCTTTGTGTGATCGAAACTGATCCCATACGTCCAGCCACTGATTGCGGGCCTTCTCTTCCGGTTCGAACGGTGCGTTCGGGTCGACCTGATCGACGGGTTGTACTTGATTTGAGATATCAGTCATAGCGGATCCTCGGATCAAGGATGCCGTAAAGAATATCGGCAATCAGGTTCATCATCACAATCAACACGGCCAGCAGGAAGGTAATCGTCATGACCATCGGAATATCGGAGCCCTGCAAGGCAATGATCAATAGTTGGCCCAGACCATTCACTTTGAAGACCTGTTCGGTAATGATCGCGCCGCCAAAAATCGATGGGATACCAAGGGCAATCACGGTGACAACAGGGATCATGGAGTTGCGCAGAACGTGGCGCATGACAACGATGCTTTCCGACATGCCCTTTGCCCGGGCGGTGCGTACATAGTCTTGCCCTAGGTTATCGAGCATTGAGGCACGCATATAGCGGCTGACCTGTGCTGTTGTTTGCAATGCCAAAACCATGACTGGCATGATCATCTGTTGCAGTTGGAATTTGAAAGTCTCCCAATCAACGACCTCATGTGTGGTGTCGTAAATTGATGGCAACCAGCCCAGCTGGACCGAAAAGATTACGATCACCAGAACCCCCGAAAAGAAAGGCGGGACCGAAAAACCGATCATGCTGATGAATGTTCCGGCCTGATCAAAAACCGAATACTGCTTGTAGGCACTGATGATACCGATAGGCAGGGCGATGGCCACGCCAACGACGTAAGACATGCCAACCACCCACAGCGTTTGCGGCATGCGTTCGGCGATGGTGTCAAAAACCGGGCTGCGGGACTGGAAGCTGATAATGCGCTGCGCCCCGTCGGCGAAGTTGGTGCCGAATGCGCCATCGATCCAATACTGCGGCTCGACGACAAAGAACTGATAAAGCCAGAGGTAAAAGCGCGTGTACCAAGGTTCGCCCAAACCCAGGGCTTCGCGCATGCGTTGTTTGACGTCATCGGGGATCGTTAGGGGCATCTGGCCCATGGGGTCGCCGGGCGCAAGTTCCAGCAGCAGGAAGATGACCAAAGCAATAAACAAAAGCGTCGGGATCGACAGGACCAATCTACGGATCGTGTAGTTGAGCATGAATAGGCGCCTTGGTTTATAGTTTTGAGAAGGGATTGTTGGGCGCGGCGCACCACGCCCAACAAAGCTTTGATTTAGCGGTTGTCGCCAGTCCGGTACCAGTCAGCAATGTTCCACAGCTCACTGTCCCAAACGTTCAGGTCGATGCCACCAAGGCTGTTGGCATGCGCAGACAGACGACCACGGTGAACAAGTGGGATCATGCCGCCGTTTTCAACCATCAGGTCGTTCAGCTGACGGGCAATTGCCGCACGCTCAGACGCGTCTGCCGTTGTGGTCAACTGTGCGTGCAACGCGTCATACTCTTCGTTGCAGAAGCGGCTGATGTTCTCACCCTGCCACTGAGAGGCCGGGCTTGGTGCCTTGTCGCACAGACCGTTGGCCAGGTAAGCCTGCGGATCAGTGCCGTTGAAGGTGTTGGCGTACATTTCAACATCAGCATAGAACTTCTGGAAGGTGTCAGGCGAACCCGGGTCCCCACCAAAGAACACAGACGCATCAATGTTACGCAGTTCGGCGTCGATACCGATCTCGGACCACCACTCTTTGATCAGCGCCTGGAAATCCTGACGCACAGCGTTCGTGGATGTCTGATACAGGATCGCCATCGGTACGCCATTTGCTTCACGTACACCGTCGCCGTCGGTGTCGAGATAGCCGGCTGCATCCAGCATCGCATTCGCACCAGCGATATCCTGCACGTCACAAGTAAACGTCTCAGAGTTCACCGCAGCCGGTGCAGGCACCCAGTTACAGGTCACCTTACCAGCTTGGCCGTAACCAACCTCAACCAGCAATGGACGATCTATGGCCATGGACATGGCTTTATAGACCGCCGGATCACCCAGGAATGGGTGCGGACGTACAACAGAGCGTTCATCTGGGCCAAGTGCCGGATCTGGGTTTGTGTTGTTCAGCATGATACGCTCAACCAGCGGGCCAAAGCCTGCGACAGGTGTGCCAAGACCGCCTGCTTCCATGCTGGCGATCACATCAGGTGCCAGTTGCAAGTTCCACGCGTAGTCAAATTCACCTGTTTCCATGACCGCACGTCCGGCCGCCGTTGCGTCGCCGCCACCTTTGAAGGTTACGGACGCAAAGGCCGGTTTGTTCGGATCACGATAGTTTTCATTCGCGACCAGCTGGATGACGTCATTGGTACGGAACTCGGTGACAACAAAAGGACCGGTGCCGATTGGGCCAAAATTTTCGTCGGTGCATTCAGGTGCCTTGGCGCCCATGCAATCAGCAAACTGTGCGGCTTGCAAAATGGGGCTCTCACCGCCGACAAAGGGGCCGTAAGGGAACGGCGTCGGGCCGTCAAAGTTTACAACAACGGTCAGATCGTCTGGCGTGTCGACCGACGAGACGCCTTCGAACTTGGTCAGCTGCGCACAGCCGGACTCCGGGTCGGTGCAATATTCATATGTGAATTTCACATCTGCAGATGTGAATGGTGTGCCATCAGACCACAAAATGCCTTCGGTGATTTTCCACGTGATGGATGTCAAATCCTCGGACACGCCGCCGTTTGACACTGTTGGCACTTCTTCGACCAACCAAGGTGTCAATGCGCCAGAGCTGTCGTAACGGGCCAGCGGCTCGATGACGAGCGAGGCGGATTCGATATCCTTGGTGCCACCGGACAGGAAGGGGTTCAGGATGGATGGGGCTTGCCAATAGATGATTTTGACTTCGCCATCACGGCCACGTTCACCTTCATGCGCATCAGCATAAGCCAATGGCGCAACGCAAACGGTCGCAACAGCGCCCATCAGGGCTGTTTTGAGTTTCATGTTGTCTTCTCCTTGTTGGTGTTCTGCCAGTGAATTTTTTCGTCTGACTTATCTGACAGTGCGCTGGGGTACTCAAACGATCCGACAAGAGCAGAACAGAAAGAGACCCCAACAAACATGCTGCAATACAAGCGCTGAACCAATTGGATTGCAAGCCTTGTCATTACGTTGTCGTACAGAGTCACCTTGGGTCGATGAAAGCTTGGGCATTGTGCATTTGACACGGGACGCGATGCTTGCGAGCGTTGCACAACAAAAAGGACTCGCTCATGCTTGATACAAAGCCCATCGCAGATATCCGCAATCTGAAGGTCGAATTTTCGACAAAAGGCGGTACGGTCAAGGCCGTTAAGGATGTTTCGATCAGTATCAATCCGGGTGAAACCGTCTGCATCGTCGGGGAAAGCGGATCAGGCAAGTCTGTCACGTCCCTGTCTTTGATGCGACTTGTCGAGTATGGCGGCGGCAGAATTGTCAATGGCGCCCTGAACTTTGAGCATAAAGACGGTGAGTTGGAAGATCTTGCAGAAAGATCTGGGACCGCAATGCAGGACATCCGCGGGAACGAAATCGGTATGATTTTTCAGGAGCCTATGACGTCGCTGAACCCGGTCTTTACACTTGGTATGCAGCTGACCGAAGGCTTGATCCGGCACAAGGGAATGTCCAAGCAGGAAGCCAGAAAAGCGGCGGTGGAACTGTTAAGGCAGGTTCGTATTCCAGAGCCTGAACGCAGGCTTAACCAGTATCCGCATGAGTTATCTGGTGGTATGCGCCAAAGGGTTGTGATTGCAATTGCGCTGGCCTGCGAACCACGGCTTCTGATCGCAGATGAACCGACAACCGCGCTTGACGTGACGATTCAGGCTGAAATCCTTGCACTCATTGACCGGCTCAAGCGCGAAACGGGGACGGCTGTGTTGTTCATTACACATGACATGGCGGTCGTTGCGCAAATCGCCGACCGGGTCGTTGTGATGTTCCGGGGCGAGAAAGTCGAAGAGGGGACCGTCACTGATATCTTTGAGCGGCCCCAGCATCCATATACAAAATCGCTCTTGTCTGCTGTGCCACGCCTGGGTGAAATGTCTGGAACAGACTATCCCAGCCCGTTGCGCCTGATGGATGGAAGCGATGCTTCGGCAGAGCCGATCAAAGGTGAAGAGGAAACCATGCTTGAGGTCTCCGGGCTGACGACGCGTTTCGCGGTCAAAGGAGGGTTGTTCAGGCGCACGGTTGCTCAGGTTCATGCTGTGGAAGACGTCTCCTTCAAGATCAACAAGGGGCAAACGTTATCGCTGGTGGGCGAGTCTGGATGTGGTAAGTCGACGTGCGGCAGGTCCGTTCTGCGGTTGGTTGAACCGACCGCCGGTGAAATCAGAATAGATGGCAAAGACATTCGCGCGCTGGGGACGAAAGAACTCCGAGAGGCACGGCGAAATATGCAGATGGTATTTCAAGATCCATTTGCCTCGCTTAACCCGCAAATGACCTTACAAGATCAGGTTGCGGAGCCTTTGATCAATTATCAGATCACCTCTGGCGCGGATCTGGAAGAACGGGTCGCAAGACTGTTCGACAGAGTGGAACTGCCACGCAGTTTCCTGCTGCGTTACCCACACGAACTGTCTGGTGGCCAGCGCCAGCGTGTGGCCATTGCAAGGGCTCTCGCGCTTAATCCAAAGCTGATTATTGCCGATGAAGCCGTCAGCGCGCTTGATGTAAGTGTTCAGGCACAGGTGCTTAATCTTATGATGGAATTGCAAGCAGAGCTGGGTATCTCTTTCCTGTTTATCAGCCATGACATGGCAATCGTTGAACGTGTCAGCCACACCGTTGGGGTGATGTATTTGGGACGGATTGTTGAAATAGGGCCGCGAAAGGCGATCTTTGAAAATCCACAACATGACTACACAAGGCGGCTTCTATCTGCCGTGCCGATTGCCAATCCGCGTGAGCGTAAGTTAACGGGTGATCTTGATTTCTCTCCCATCCCATCGCCGATTCACCCTATGGACTATGCGCTTAAGCACCTTCAGAATATACAGAGGTCGGACCTGAGCACTTTGTGATGAAAGACCTAAAGGTTTGACAAAAATGCAAGCACGAGAGCTATTGGACCGGCTGGTGGGTTTTCCCACGGTGAGTCGCGACAGTAATCTGGATCTTATTGATTTTGTTGAGGAATACCTCGACGGGTTCGGTGTTGCATCCACACGAGTACCGAATGACGATGGCACCAAGGCGGCGCTGTATGCGCATGTCGGACCGGCGGTAGATGGCGGGGTCGTTTTGTCGGGTCACACTGACGTTGTGCCCGTAGACGGGCAGGCGTGGGACACCGATCCGTTTACGGTGACGGAACGCAACGGCAAACTGTATGGTCGTGGTACCTGCGACATGAAGGGGTTTGATGCGCTGGCACTCTCGGCTGTACCGCTTGCACTGGAACGGGGTATCAAGCGCCCGCTGCAAATCGCACTTAGCTATGATGAAGAGGTTGGTTGCACCGGCGCGCCACCGATGATCGACCACATGGTTAGCATGGGATTGCCGCGTGCCGATACCGTATTGGTAGGCGAACCTTCGATGATGAAGGTTGTCACAGGTCATAAGGGCGGTATCGGCTACAAGATGCATTTCAAAGGGTTCGAGGTGCATTCATCGCTGGCCCCAACCGGTGTCAGCGCCATCATGATGGCGGCCAAACTGATCAACTGGGCCAATGAAGTGAATGCCGAAAACGCGGCAAAAATCCCCAGCAATCTGGCCGCAGATTTTGTACCACCCTACACCACGCTACATGTCGGCACGATCAGCGGCGGCACAGCCCATAATATCACCGCAAAGGACTGCCACTTCGGTTTCGATTTCCGCATTGTACCGGGCGAAGACATTGGCGATTGGCAAGCGCGGTTCCTTGCGAAAGTGGCTGAACTTGAGGCTGAAATGAAGGCCGTGCGACCTGAAGCGGGCATCAGTGCCGAACAATATTTTCATGTCCCCGGTCTTGTGCCTGAACCTGCAGGCAAGGCCGAGGCCATGGTGCGCCAACTGACCGGCGAGAACGCCAGCAATGTAGTCAGCTATGGCACGGAGGCCGGGCAGTTTCAGGAGCGCGGCTACTCGGCCGTGATTTGCGGGCCGGGCGATATCGCACAGGCGCACCAGCCCAATGAATTTATCTCTGTTGATCAGTTCCAGCAGGGCGAGGCTTTTATTGGCTTAGCTGGTGGACATGCTGGCAAAGTAACACATGTTAAACAGTGCACCCACGACAATAGAAAACCGCGCATTGGAGACGTGAAAGATGCCTGTTAAAAACCGATTTTCCGAGTTGTTGCCTGAGATTACGGCGTGGAGGCGTGATCTTCACGCGCATCCTGAAATCCTGTTCGAGACGCATCGCACCTCTGCAATCGTTGCAGACAAGCTCAAGGAATTTGGTTGTGACGAAATCGCCACCGGAATCGGGCGGACTGGCGTCGTTGCCGTGATTGAAGGCAAGGCAAACACGTCGGGAAAGGTGATCGGGCTGCGCGCGGATATGGATGCGCTGCCGATCCATGAACAGACGGGGCTGCCCTACAAATCCACGATCGATGGGGCGATGCACGCTTGCGGGCATGACGGGCACACCGCGATGCTGTTGGGAGCTGCGAAGTACCTTGCCGAGACACGCAACTTTGATGGCACTGTTGTGGTCATCTTCCAACCTGCCGAAGAAGGCGGCGGTGGTGGAAAGGAGATGTGCGACGATGGCCTGATGGAGCGTTGGGGCATTCAGGAAGTCTACGGCATGCACAACTGGCCCGGCAAACCAGTGGGCAGTTTTGCGATCCGGCCGGGCGCGTTTTTTGCCGCTGCAGATCAGTTTGAAATGGTGATCGAAGGCAAGGGCGGTCATGCCGCCAAACCGCATGAGACGATTGATACAACCGTGGTTGCCAGTCAGATCGTGATTGCTTTGCAAACCATTGCATCACGCAATGCTGACCCGGTCGAGCAGGTTGTCGTTTCGGTGACCAGCTTTGAGACATCTTCAAAGACACATAATGTCATTCCACAAAGGGTACACCTGCGCGGCACGGTGCGCACGCTCTCCGCTGCGACCCGCGATCTGGCGGAAAAGCGTCTGAGCGAGATCGCACAGGGGATTGCCAGTACATTTGGCGCGACTGCAGACATTGATTATGTACGTGGCTATCCGGTGATGGTGAACAGCGAAGATCAGACAGCATTTGCTGCTGAAGTGGCGAAGTCAGTCTCGGGTGACTGCGAAACCGCACCCTTGGTGATGGGCGGCGAAGATTTCGCTTTCATGTTGGAGGAACGGCCGGGCGCCTACATTTTGGTGGGCAATGGCGACACTGCGTCGGTACATCACCCCGAATACAACTTTGATGATGATGCGATCCCGGCAGGTTGTTCCTGGTGGTCCGAAATTGTGGAACAGCGAATGCCAGCCGCCTAAGTGTGGTTTAGGCAAGGTGGATCAAGATCCACCTTACGCTACCCACCCGTGTGCGACATATGTCGGCTCACTTGCCCATCGACCTGCTGGCGCGAATAGTCAAAATCATGGCCCTTGGGCTTCAGCGCAATCGCCGCCCGGATCGCGTTTTCCAGATCAATATCAGCTTCTGATGCGCGCAAGGGTGCACGTAAGTCCGAGTGTCCCTCTTGCCCCAAGCAGGTATAAATCTCACCCGTGCACGTGATCCGCACCCGGTTGCAGCTTTCGCAGAAATTATGGCTCAGTGGCGTGATAAACCCAATCTTCTGTCCCGTATTCTCACCCCGCACATAACGGGCAGGGCCGCCGGTTTTCTCGGGCAAATCTGTCAATTCGGAACGCGCAGCCAATCGCGCGCGCAGGTCCTTGAGTGACCAGTATTGTCCAAAACGATCTTCATTGCCCAAGTCACCCATCGGCATGACCTCGATGAAGGTCAGATCCATATCGCGTGACGCGCACCAATCGGTCAGTGTTTCAAGCTCTTCTTCGTTAAAGCCCTTCAAAGCCACAGTATTGATCTTCACCCGCAGTCCGGCCTTTTGGGCGGCATCAATCCCGCGCATCACCTGGGGCAACCGGCCCCAGCGGGTGATCGCGGCAAATTTTGCCTCATCCAGTGTATCAAGCGAGATATTCACCCGCCGCACACCTGCGGCAAACAGATCGTCTGCGTATTTCTCAAGCTGGCTGCCGTTGGTCGTCAGCGTCAATTCATGCAACGCCCCGCTTTCCAGATGCCGCGACATGCCTTGAAAAAACGTCATGATCCCGCGACGTACCAAGGGTTCGCCCCCGGTGATCCGCAACTTGCGGACGCCAAGACGGACGAAGGCCGAACACATGCGGTCCAGCTCCTCCAGCGTCAGCAACTCTTTCTTGGGCAGGAACGTCATGTTCTCTGACATGCAATAGACACAGCGGAAATCGCAGCGGTCTGTCACCGATACCCGCAGGTATTCGATGGTGCGGGCGAAGGGGTCGATCAACGGCATTGTCATGCCAACCAACCTAGGCGTGGGCAAGCCCCTGCGCAAGCGACAAGCAGGCCGTTGCACGGCGCTACACTGCAGCATAGAGTCGCGGTATGAGACTGATCCTGATCCTGCCTGTCGTGGCCCTTGCTGGCTGTTCCACACCCTCTTTTCAAGGCCTCTTTGGTCCGTCGCCGCAGCCAACTGTCGCTGCACCGGCACCAACACTGAACCCGACACCACCGCCACCACCCCCGGCAAACGCGGTCACCGCCGAACAGTTTGACACCACCAGTCAGGAAGAACGCGCCGCCGCAGTCGTGTCAGAGACACCCAGTACAGCAGAGCCGTTGGGCACAACAATCGCCGCCCTCGGGCCACCGGCAGAACCCGGGATCTGGCTGAAAACGCCACTTGTTACGGCGCTGACTCCGGGCCGTGTGACTTATCAGGACAAGGCAATTAACATCGAACTGCGGCCATCCGGCGGGGCCGCCGGATCGGGTAGCCAGATCAGCCTTGCCGCGATGCGCCTGATCGAAGCGCCACTGACGTCATTGCCCGAACTGACGGTGTTCGCGGCGCCCTAATCAGGCAGTTTGCGCCTAGCTTCTTTGACCGCAAAGGGTTTCATATCAGCCGCATGGGCATCCAGAAAGGCGCGTACGCGGTCTGGGTCGTGTTTTGATAGCTCGCGCAGCCACCACGCAATCGCCTTTTGGATAAACCAGTCGTGGTCCGTGACATAGCCAGCGGCCCACCCCAACACCCGATCACGGATCGCCAGATCATCTGGCTTGGGGTTGTTCTGCTTGGTCCATGGCAGGGTCATCACAAGGGCGGCGCGTCGTGTCCAAATATGGCCGGATTGCGTCCAGGCTTCCACCTCGTCTAAACGCGACGGGTCGGCGACCAGACGTTTTTGCCCGGCAATACTGGCGTGATCTGCCACAGCCCAGGCGTCAAACTCAGGCACCCATGATGCTATCAACGCCCAGGCCCCCGCATCATCTGGTCTGATCCGCGCCTGCGTTAGCAGTTTGGCCGCAGCGACGCGCCCTTCATGGGTGTTGCCTTTCCAAAGGCCTTTGGCCAGTGCCAGCCGCGTCTCCAGATCAATCTCTGCGCGCCATGCTTTCACATGTGCATCAATCACCGGATTGGACACACCCAGATAGGGGCGATCCACTTTGTGATATTTGTGCATTTCTGCGGCTTTGGGCGGATCACCCAAAGCACGCAGTTCGGCAATCGCCGCCTTGGGTGTCATGGCAGAATATCCGTTGGCAGACCGTCCAGTGTCGTCTGATTGCGTTCTTCCCAATAGCGCGCAACGCCGACGTCACCCTTGTCAGCAGTCCATTTTAGCAGTGTGTCCCGGTCGCCCTTCTGCTCCATGAATGGAACAGCATATCCACAGGATGTCTGCACCATTTCAATGGTTTGCACATAAATCTGCCGCGCGCCGGGCAGGGCGGGCAGTTGGGCGGCCATCGCATCCCATTCCGCATTACGTGGGTGCAAGGTGCGGGCCGTGCCATAGGTGCGCAGGATCTGGGGTTTGATATCAAAGCTACACCACATCAGTGTCATGCGCGGATGATCCAGCAGATGTCCCGCCGTCTCATTCCCGCTGCCGGTGACGTTAATATAGGCAATCGTATTGGCATCCAGCACGCGCAAACTGTCCATGCCTTTGGGCGAGATATTGACCTTGCCATCGCGCGCTGCCGTGCCGGTAAAGAACATCGGTTGCGCGGCGATAAACGCCATATGCGCTTCGCTGAGCTGATCAAATTGCTTACCCATTCATTCCACCGTGACTGATTTTGCGAGGTTGCGGGGTTGGTCGACATCCGTCCCCTTGGCCACTGCCGTATGATAGGCGAGCAGTTGCGCCGGGATCGCATAGAGGATCGGGGCGAGGAAAGGGTCAATCTCGGGCATGATGATCGTGTCCCAGACACCGTCGCCAGCCTCATCTGCGCCTTTTTGATCCGTAATCAACAGCACCTTGCCACCGCGCGCCATGACCTCTTGCATATTGGACACGGTCTTGTCGAACAGGCTGTCGCGCGGGGCCATGACGATGACAGGAACGTGTTTATCAACCAGCGCGATGGGCCCGTGTTTTAACTCGCCAGACGCATAAGCTTCGGCATGTATATAGCTGATTTCTTTCAGTTTTAATGCACCTTCAAGTGCGAGAGGATACATCGCACCGCGCCCCAGAAACAGGATATCCCGTGCTTCGGACAGCTTGCGCGAGATGTCCTTGGATTTCTCCTCAATTCCCAGCGCATGGTTCAGCAGCCCTGGCAAAGCCCGCAGGCTTGTCAGTTTGTCGGCGAGGTCCGAGTCGCTTAGCGTGCCGCGCATCTGGGCGGCGCGCAGCGCGAGGATAGCCAGAGTGGTCAGCTGGCAGGTAAACGCCTTGGTTGACGCTACACCAATCTCTGTTCCGGCCAGGATCGGCAAGGGCAGGTCGCTTTCCCGCGCGATTGAGCTTTCAGGCACGTTCACGACCGACATGATCTTGTCGGCCTTGCCCTCCATATAACGCAGTGCGGCGAGCGTGTCGGCAGTCTCACCCGATTGGCTGACAAACAGTGCTACGGTGCCAGAGGTCACAGGCGGTTCGCGGTAGCGGAATTCGGAAGCCACATCGACCTCGACAGGGATGCCCGCGATCTGTTCGAACCAGTATTTGGCGACCAAGCAAGCATAGAAGGCTGTGCCGCAGGCCACCATGGTCATACGTTCGACCTTCGCGAAATCAATCTCAGGCTCCGGCATCGTCACAGCCGTGCCGTCGACACTGATGTAGTGCGACAGCGCGCCTTGCAGCACCACAGGTTGCTCGGCGATTTCCTTCGCCATGAAATGCTTGAAACCGGCCTTGTCCACGCGCGCGGTATCGATCTGGATCGTTTTGACAGCGCGGTTGGCGATGGCACCGTTTGCATCACGGATTTCAACGCTACTGCGTGTGATCACCGCCCAGTCACCCTCTTCCAGATAGCTGATCCGGTCGGTCATGGGGGCCAGTGCGATGGCATCGGAGCCGACAAACATCTCGCCTTCGCCATAACCAATCGCCAGCGGCGAGCCTTTGCGCGCGGCGATCAGCAGATCGTCTTCGCCATCGAACAGGAAACACAGGGCATAAGCCCCTTCAAGTCGCGCAATCGTCTGTTCAGCCGCATCGCGGGGGCTAAGGCCTTGACCGCGATAGTAATTCGCCAGAAGGGCCACGGTTTCCGTATCTGTGTCCGTCTCAAAACCGACACCTTGATCAGCCAGCAAGGCGCGCAATTCGCGGAAGTTTTCGACAATACCGTTATGGACCACAGCAACACCGCCCGCGCGATGTGGATGCGCGTTTCCTGCGTTTGGTGCACCATGCGTGGCCCAGCGGGTGTGACCGATGCCAGCTTTGCCGGGCAGCGGGTCATGCACAAGCACATCCGAGAGATTCACCAGCTTACCAACCGCGCGCCGCCGGTCTAACCGCAAATCATTGATTGTGGCGATCCCGGCACTGTCATAGCCGCGATATTCCAGCCGCTTGAGCGCCTCAACCAAAAGGGGCGCGGCCTCGTGATCGCCCAATACACCGACAATGCCACACATGGTTTAAGACCCTTTTGCTTTTCTGGCTTTGAGTTTTTCGAACAGGCGCACCGCAAAGCCTGCTTTGTTTTCCTGTTTTGCACGGGCGACGGCCAAATCACCGGGTGGCACGTCCTTAGTCACGACCGATCCGCTGCCGGTCATGGCCCCATCTCCGACGGTCACAGGGGCGACGAGCATCGTGTTCGAACCGATAAAGACATCTTCGCCAATTGTGGTCTTGTGCTTGAACACGCCGTCGTAGTTACAAGTGATCGTGCCTGCGCCGATATTACTGCGCGCGCCCACGGCGGCGTCGCCGATATAGGATAGGTGGTTCACCTTCGCGCCCTCGGCCACTTGGGCATTTTTGACTTCTACAAAATTGCCGATTTTCACGTTTTCCGCCAATTCCGCGCCCGGGCGCAGGCGGGCGTAGGGGCCAATGACAGCGCCGCGCGAGACATGACAGCCCTCAAGATGGCTGAACGCACGTATCGTGGCACCTGACTCGATCGTCACACCGGGGCCGAAGACAACATTGGGTTCGATCACGGTATCGCGCCCTACAACCGTATCATGGGCAAAGAAAACGGTGTTCGGTGCTGTCAGCGTCACACCATCTGATTGCGCATCTGAGCGGGCCCGCGCTTGGAAAAGCGCTTCGGCCTCGGCCAGCTCACCCCGCGAGTTGATGCCAAGGGTTTCGGCCTCATCACAGCGCACGACAGTTGCGGTCAACCGGCGGTGCCGTGCAATGCCAATGATATCTGTGAGATAGTATTCGCCTGCGGCATTGTCATTGCTCACGGCGTCAATCAGTTCAAAGAGTGTTTTGCTCTGCGCAGCGATAACGCCGCTGTTGCAAAGGGTTACGGCGCGCTCCTCATCTGATGCATCCTTAAACTCAACAATCCGGTCCAGTTGATCATCCTTCATGATTAAACGGCCATAGCGGCCCGGATCAGCCGCCTCAAACCCTAGCACCACGACATCATGGGTCACGCGTGCGGCACTCATCGCCGCCAGCGTTTCCGGGCGGATGAAGGGGGTGTCGCCATAAAGGACAAGCACGTCACCCGCAAACCCGTCCAAGGCATCACGCGCTTGGCTTACCGCATGGGCTGTCCCCAATTGCTCGGATTGAATGGCAAGGACGAGGTCGGGGTCGAAGGCTTTGGCGGCCTTCTCGACCTGCGCGGCCCCATGGCCCGCAACAATCACCGTCCGTTTAGGATCAAGCGCCGCCCCGGATTTCATTGCGTGCACCAGCATCGGCGCGCAGGCGATTTCGTGCAGCACCTTGGGCATGTCCGAATTCATGCGCGTGCCCATGCCTGCGCCCAGTATGATCAATGCGGTTGCCATTGCTGCCTCAAACCTTGTTGTTGTCCCGACTTCTACTGCCCTTTTTGATTATCACAAGGGGATGGGGGTTCACATCAGTTTACATGGCGTTACAGAGTGTTTGGCAACCAAAGGGCAGGCTGATGACAAAACGCACAGTGATATTCGATCTTGATGGGACATTGGCCGACACCAGCGGCGATCTGATCGCTGCGGCGAATACATGTTTTCGGGGGTTGGGTTTGGGTGATCTGCTTGATCCGGCGCAAGATGCGGCAACAGCATTGCGTGGTGGGCGCGCGATGCTGACTTTGGGCTTTTCGCGCATCGAGGGCTATGGGCAGGCGGACGTTGACGCGCAATACCCCGTGCTGCTGGCGGCCTACGCCGCAGATATCGACACGCACACGGTGATGTATCCGGGTGCGATGGACGCTGTCGAACGCCTGCTGTCGGCGGATTACGCAGTTGGTATTGCCACGAACAAGCCCGAAGTGCTGGCCGAAACCCTGATGACCAGCTTGGGCGTGCGCGATGCATTTGCCTCATTGATCGGGGCCGACACTTTACCGGTCCGTAAACCGGACCCTGAACACCACTTTGAGGCCGTGCGCCGTGCGGGGGCGATACGGCGCGTTCGGTATTGGTGGGCGACACGGCAACCGACCGCGATACATCACGCAACGCGGGGGTGCCATCCATTTTGGTCACCTTCGGGCCGGGGCGTGATGATGTGCTGGCGCTTGATCCGGAAGCGACAATTGACCGCTACGACCAACTGGACGAGGTGGTCGCCCGCCTGATCGGCTAAGGTGGCCTTAACGTCCGCGCCAAAGTGGCCATTTGACGTGGCCGAAAACCCCGTAAAGAATGACGCCATGACAGAGATATTCACAGGCAGCTTCACCCAACAGGAACCGATCCCCGCAGAGGGGATCGCCGCCGCCAATGCGGTAATGCAGTCGGGGCGGCTGCACCGCTATAACACCAGTGGGGATGAAATCGCCGAAGCGGCCCTTTTGGAAGAAGAATTCGCGGCGTCGGTCGGGGCGAAATACTGCCTCGCGGTGGCATCAGGCGGCTACGCGATGACGACGGCCTTGCGCGCGGCAGGCGTGCAGCATGGCGACAAGGTGTTGACCAATGCCTTTACATTGGCCCCGGTGCCGGGTGCCATTGCCGCGGTGGGCGGCGTGCCCGTCTTCGTTGGCGTGACCGAGGACCTTGTGATCGATCTTGATGATCTGGCAGCCAAGCTTGATCAAGCCAAAGTCCTTCTTCTCAGCCATATGCGCGGGCATATCTGTGACATGGACCGGCTGATGAAACTGTGCGACGGTGCGGGCGTCACGGTGATTGAGGATTGTGCCCACACGATGGGGGCGGCGTGGAACGGTACTGCCAGCGGGCGCTGGGGGCGGTTTGGATGTTATTCAACACAGACCTACAAACACATCAACTCGGGCGAAGGCGGTTTTTTGATCTGCGACGATGCCGAAGATATGGCCCGCGCGATCATGTTGTCTGGCAGCTATATGCTGTTTGAAAAGCACCGTGCCGCACCGCCGACTGAGACCTTCGCCAAGATCAAATATGAAACGCCCAATATCTCGGGCCGCATGGACAACCTGCGTGCCGCCATTCTGCGCCCACAGCTACGCCAACTGGCCGACCAAGCCGCGCGTTGGAACGCGCGCTACCGTGTCTTGGAAGAGGGTTTGACTGAGACACCCGGTCTGCGCCTGATCCCACGACCTGAAAAAGAGCAATTCGTTGCTTCGTCTTTTCAGTTCCTGCTATTGGACTGGACCCCGGTCGCCGTAGATACTGCATTGGCACGGTGTGCCGCACGCGGTGTCGAATTGAAGTGGTTCGGCGGCGCCGAGCCGAAGGGGTTCACTTCGCGCTATGACAGTTGGCGTTATGCACCGTCCGCGCCGATGCCCGCATCCGACCGCGTGCTGGTCGCGTGATCGACATGCGCCTGCCGCTGACATTCAGCTTGGATGATTGCGCCACGCTGGCCCGGATCATCCGTGCGGAGGTTTCTGCGGCTTACCAAGGGCAGGCCGCCGCGGAATAGCTTGCGCGATTGGCACCGCAGGCTAGTTTAGTCTGCATGACAGATCGCCCTGACATCGCAGATTGCCCAGACGCGGCGACCTTCCGCACATGGTATTATCTGAAAGAAGAGCTTGTCAGCTTCGCCCGATCCAATGGGATCAAGAGCACAGGTGGTAAGTTCGACGTTGCTGACCGGATTGCGCATTTCTTGGACCACGGTGTGCCACCGGCTGAGAAACCGCGGACCCAACGCGCGACATCCAATTTTGACTGGCACGCGGCCACATTGACGCCCGAGACGATCATTACGGATAGCTACAAGAACACCCAAAATATGCGGCGTTTCATGCATGCCGCGATTCCCGGTTTCAAGTTTTCGATCCCTTTTATGGCGTGGATGAAAGCCAACGCAGGGCTGACATTGGCCGACGCCGTGCAAGAGGCCAAACGGATAGACCGCGACAAGAAGGCGGGCAAAAAACAGCCCGATCAGCCGCATAACCAGTACAACGCCTACACAAGGGCGTATTTTGCGCATGTGTCCGACGGCAGCCAGCAAGAGCTACGCGCGCTTTGGGCGTTGCGCCGCGAAAGGCCCGGACCTTATGTATTTGCCCCCAAAGATTTGGAGCTGCTGAAAGAGAAATGACTCGACAGGGTGTCGCTTCGCACCCTATTAATGAACAAGCGTTCAATTAATCTGGAGCTAGCATATGTTTCACGCCTCAATGACTTTCGATCTGGGCGAAGACGTCAATGCCCTGCGCGATATGGTCCATGACTGGGCGCAGACCCGGGTAAAGCCGATGGCGGCTGAGATTGATCAGTCGAATGCATTTCCCCCGGTGCTATGGACAGAAATGGGCGAGTTGGGGCTCTTGGGTGTCACGGTGGATGAGGAATACGGCGGGGCAGGTATGTCCTATCTTGCACACACCGTTGCGATTGAAGAAGTGGCCCGCGCAAGCGCCTCGGTCAGCCTGTCCTACGGCGCGCATTCCAACCTCTGTGTCAATCAGATCAAGCTAAATGGCAACGACGGACAGAGGGCAAAATACCTGCCGCGTCTGATCTCAGGTGAACATGTCGGTGCGCTGGCCATGTCCGAAGCGGGGGCAGGGTCTGACGTGGTGTCGATGTCGCTGCGCGCTGAAAAACGCAACGATCACTACCGCCTGAACGGCAACAAATACTGGATCACCAATGGGCCGGATGCGGATACGTTGGTTGTTTATGCCAAGACGGACCCCGATGCTGGGTCCAAGGGGATCACGGCCTTTCTGATCGAAAAGGAAATGACCGGGTTTTCCACCTCACCCCATTTCGACAAGCTGGGGATGCGCGGGTCAAACACGGCTGAGCTGATCTTTGATGACGTGCATGTGCCGTTTGAAAACGTATTGGGCGAAGAGGGCCGGGGCGTGCGCGTCCTGATGTCGGGCCTTGACTATGAACGGGTGGTGCTGGCGGGGATCGGCCTTGGCATCATGGCCGCCTGTCTGGACGAGGTGATGCCCTATATCAGCACCCGCAAACAGTTTGGTGAACCGATTGGCAACTTCCAACTGATGCAGGGGAAGATCGCCGATATGTACACGGCGATGAACTCCGCGCGGGCCTATGTTTATGAGGTCGCGCGCGCCTGTGATCGCGGGACGGTCACACGTCAGGACGCAGCGGCCTGCTGCCTATACGCCTCTGAAGAGGCGATGAAGCAGGCACATCAGGCCGTGCAGGCGATGGGCGGTGCCGGGTTCCTGAACGATGCACCGGTTGCACGCATCTTCCGTGATGCCAAACTGATGGAAATCGGGGCGGGTACGTCAGAGATCAGACGCATGCTCGTGGGGCGTGAGTTGATGGGGGCAATGCTGTGAAGGCACTTCTGCTTGGTTTGATGTTGCCCGGGGTTGCCTTTGCGCAGTCCTTCGGCGCACCACCGGCGGCTGAGATCAATGACGTGTCGCTGCAAGCCGTGGAAACAGATGCTTGCATCAATGAACAGGTAAGCAAAGGGCCGGGCGGTATTGTGACACGCGCAGCACGCAGCTGTATCGGGCGCTCCGCGGACCTGTGCAACGCTGACCCGATGACTTGTTCCAAACTTGAGCAATCCTATTGGGACTGGCGCATCGCGCAGAACTACGCAGGCCTGCAAGCTTGGATCGCTGATCGGCCGGAGGCCGGAAACGATGACTTGCGCGCCTCGGTCGCAAATCCGGCGGCAGCCACGGCGAATGTTGCTTTGGAATGCGCCTTACGGATTGAGCAGAATGGTCCGGTTGATACAGCAGATCAGGACATCGCCGCCTGTGAAATGCGTGAAACAGCGCTGATTGCGTTAGAGCTAGAGTTCACCGTGCGGCAGGCCTGCGCAAGCGCCAGCAGCGGCAGCTTTGCGGTCTTCTGCGGGAAGGGCGCGGAATGATCAGGGGCCATATTGCAATCATTTTGTTGTTCGCGGCACCCGCCTTTGCGGATGATGATTGGCTATATGCTCCCATGGTCGACGCCTGTTCAGCCCGCGCTGATCAAGCGGGAGGTCCGCAAAGCTGTATCGGCGAAGCTGCGGCTGCCTGTATGCAGGGTGAGCCGGATGGCGAAACGACCGTGGGCATGATGTTCTGCCTGTTGGATGAGCGTGACGCCTGGGACGCGATCCTGAATGATGAGTACCAGCAGACCCGCGATTTCGCGCGCGCCATGGATGCCGAAGACCAAGAGCTCTTTCCCGAATATGCCGTGCGAGCCGAACAGGTGCTTGAAGCCCAACGCGCCTGGATCACCTTTCGCGACGCCAATTGCACAATGGAATATGGCGTCTGGGGGGCGGGTTCGATGCGGCAGATCGCCGGTGCGGACTGTCATCTGCAAATGACGGCAGATCGGGCACTGGCGCTCCGCGCGTATCGGGACATAATCCGATGAAGCGGGCCTACTTCTTTCTCCCCCTCGCGGCGCTTGTGGCCTTTGCAGGCTACCTCGGCCTGCAATCCGGCAAAGCCCCGTCTGAAACCGAGATCATCAGCCGCTATGCGGCCGCCTACATGGAAACTGCACCAAGCGGGGCAAGCCCGACCGATTGTGCCGCCAGCCCACACCCGGATCCTGCCATTCGCATGGTGATCAACTGCACGCACCCCTTCGGCGTCACGACGACCTATTTTGTCGGACCCCGGGGCGAGGCGCTACCCGAACCACAAGGACCAGAGGCATGACCGATCGCAGCCTACATGAAGCGGCCTTGGCCGAAGTGGCCGATGCGGCCCATGCCGCAGCTCTCGGTGGCGGTGAGAAGTCACGCGCGCGCCATCTTTCGCGGGGCAAGATGCTACCACGTGACCGTGTGGCGGGCCTGCTGGACCCCGGCAGCCCGTTTTTGGAAGTCGGGGCGACCGCAGCCCATGGCCTTTATGACGGGGCGGCCCCTTGTGCGGGCGTGATCGCAGGCGTGGGCCGTGTGAATGGCCATGATGTGATGGTCGTCTGCAATGATGCAACCGTCAAAGGCGGCACCTATTACCCGATGACCGTGAAGAAACATCTACGGGCGCAAGAAATCGCAGAGGCCTGCCATTTGCCATGCGTCTATCTGGTCGACAGCGGCGGGGCGAACTTGCCCAATCAGGATGAGGTCTTCCCGGACCGCGACCACTTTGGCCGCATCTTTTATAATCAGGCGCAAATGTCGGCCAAGTGCATCCCGCAGATTGCCGTGGTGATGGGGTCGTGTACGGCGGGCGGCGCTTACGTGCCAGCGATGGCAGATGTTTCGATCATCGTGCGTGACCAAGGCACAATCTTTCTTGCCGGGCCACCGCTGGTGAAGGCCGCAACGGGCGAAGTGGTTTCGGCTGAGGACCTGGGCGGTGGCGATGTGCACACGCGCCTTTCCGGCGTAGCGGATTATCTGGCAGAGGATGATGCGCACGCGCTGGCTCTCGCACGACAGGCGGTGGCATCGTGTAATCTTGATAAGTCGTTGCAAGGCAAGCGGTTACCGTCTGAACCTCCGGCGCTGGACCCCGGTACGCTCTTTGACGTGGTGCCTGCCGATCTGCGCACCCCCTACGACATTCGCGAGGTGATCAAGCGGATCGTGGATGGCTCGCGCTTTGATGAATTCAAAGCACGCTTCGGCGAAACGCTCGTCTGCGGCTTTGCGCATATCGACGGCTGGCCTTGCGGGATTATCGCGAACAACGGCGTCCTGTTTTCGGAAAGCGCACAGAAAGGCGCGCATTTTGTCGAATTGTGCAGCCAGCGCAAAATCCCACTGGTGTTCCTGCAAAACATCACGGGTTTTATGGTGGGCAAAAAATACGAAAACGAAGGGATCGCGCGGCATGGCGCCAAGATGGTCACGGCGGTGGCGACAACGAAGGTGCCCAAGATCACGATGGTCGTGGGTGGGTCTTTTGGAGCCGGAAATTATGGTATGTCTGGAAGGGCTTACAGTTCTAACTTTATGTGGTCATGGCCGACATCGCGCATATCCGTAATGGGGGGCGAACAAGCTGCTGGCGTACTTGCGACAGTCAAACGGGATGCGATTGAACGCGCAGGTGAAAGTTGGTCGGCAGAGGACGAAGCAGCTTTCAAACAGCCCACGATTGATATGTTCACCGAACAATCGCATCCGCTTTATGCCAGTGCACGGCTGTGGGATGACGGTATCATCGACCCACGCAAAAGCCGCGAGGTGCTGGCGCTTTCGCTTGCGGCATCGATGAATGCCCCGATTGAGGAGACACGCTTTGGCGTGTTCCGGATGTGATGGCGATGTTTCGCGGGCAGATTGAAGACTGGTTCAACATTCCTAAACCGAGATTTGGCCTCATGCTGACCCGGATAGAAGGAATGCCCAAAGTTGGAATGCGTGTACAGATCGAAGGTTGCTTTGGAACAATTTTGGAACTGGGCAGAAACTCTACCGATGGCCAGCCGGTGTCATATCGTGACTGTGTGTCCGGAATGCCTTGCGCAGCTTACGGATCAATTCTTGTAGAATTGAGCGAATACCAGCCGGAGCGCGGTCAATGGGTCGAAGAGGTAGCTGCAACGTAATGTTCACCAAAATCTTGATAGCCAACCGCGGCGAAATCGCTTGTCGCGTGATCCAGACAGCCCGGTCAATGGGGGTCCGCACGGTAGCGGTTTATTCCGATGCCGATGCGCAGGCGCTGCACGTTACTCAGGCGGATGAGGCCGTGCGCCTTGGCCCGGCACCCGTAGCCGATAGTTATTTGCGTGGTGAGCTGATCATTCAGGCGGCCTTGGACACAGGGGCAGAGGCCATTCATCCGGGTTATGGCTTTCTATCCGAGAACCCTGACTTCGTTGATGCCGTCACGGCTGCGGGTCTGATATTCATTGGCCCTTCGGCCGATGCGATCCGCGCTATGGGTCTGAAGGACGCGGCCAAGGCGCTGATGGTCAAGGCCGGTGTGCCGGTGGTGCCAGGGTATCATGGTGATAGGCAAGAACCGGATTTTCTGGCCGACCAAGCGGCCAAGATCGGTTATCCCGTGCTGATCAAAGCCGTGGCCGGTGGTGGCGGCAAGGGCATGCGTTTGGTCGAAAAGGCCGCAGACTTCGCCGAAAACCTGGCCTCTGCGCAGGCCGAGGCGCAAACCGCCTTTGGCAACCCAGATGTGCTGATCGAGAAATACATCACCGCGCCCCGCCATATCGAAGTACAGGTCTTTGGGGATGGGACCGATGCTGTGCATCTGTTTGAGCGAGACTGTTCGTTGCAACGCCGCCACCAAAAGGTCATCGAAGAAGCCCCCGCACCGGGCATGACGTGTGCGGTGCGCAAGGCGATGGGCGATGCGGCTGTCAAAGCCGCCAAGGCCATCGGCTATGCCGGGGCGGGCACAGTTGAGTTTATCGTTGATGGCAGCGACGGGCTGCGCACGGATGGTTTTTGGTTCATGGAAATGAACACGCGGTTACAGGTGGAACACCCGGTGACCGAGGCGATCACAGGCGTTGATTTGGTGGAATGGCAATTGCGTGTTGCGGCGGGTGACGCCTTGCCCTCGCAGCAAGACGAGCTGTCAATCACGGGTCATGCCTTTGAGGCGCGGCTTTATGCCGAGGATGTGCCTGCCGGGTTCTTGCCTGCGACCGGCGTGATTGATCACCTTTCCTTTCCAACGCATGCCCGTATCGACAGCGGTGTCACAGCGGGTGATGAAATCTCGCCATGGTACGACCCGATGATTGCAAAGGTCACGGTGCATGGCCCCGACAGGGCGCGTGCCTTGCAATCGTTGTCGGCAGCTTTGGATGCCATACAGGTGGCAGGCACCGTGACGAACCTTGGCTTCTTGCGCCACCTGGCACGCGCGCCGGACTTCGTGTCAGGTGATGTGGATACCGGGCTGATCGAACGGCACAGTGACACGCTTTGCGCCAAACCTTCGCCGACGCCGCGCGATTTGGCGGTTGCTGCCGCGACGGCCGCTGAGATTGCAGAAGGACCGCTAACGGGCTTCACGCTCTGGCAACCACCGCAACGGCTGATTGTCTTGAAAGAGGCGGAAGAAGAGACAATCGCCCAGCTGACCGTTGAGAGCGCCAATACATGCACGGTGCAGATCGGCGAGACGGAGGTGCGCCTGCTGCGCCGGGCCGGACATTGGGGTTCGCCTGCCATCCTGCACAATGGGCGCGTGACCGTTTTTGGCACCGAGAGTTTCACCTTTGAGATCGTGAACCCCTTGGCGCGCAGTGAGGAGGCCATGGGGGGTGACACCGTGCTCGCCCCGATGCCGGGGCTTGTCCGTGCTGTGGCGGTTGACGTCGGGCAAACGGTGGAAGAAGGGGACCGTCTGGTGGTTCTGGAGGCCATGAAAATGGAGCATGTCCTGCGCGCCCCGCGGGCGGGCGTCATCGCGGACGTTGCCGTTGCAACCGGGGATCAGGTGACCGCCGGTGCGCTGATGATCCGTTTGGAGGACGAGACATGATCCGATTGCACCATTGCCCGCAAACCCGTTCGATGCGCAGTCTTTGGCTGTTGCACGAACTGGGTATCGACTTTGACGTTGTAGAATACCCTTTCGACAAAACCCTGCGGGAAGAACCCTATCGGTCGCTCAACCCGACCGGGCGGGTGCCGACCCTCGAAATTAACGATGTGGTCCTGACCGAGAGCGGGGCTATCGCGGAATACCTGTGCGAGCGTTTTCCGCAAGCGGGCTTGGGTCGAGACCCAAGTCACGCAGAGCGCCCGATGTGGCTCAATTGGATCCATTTCGCCGAAACAATCTCGCAGCATACCGCCGCCCTGACTCAACAGCATGTCGCACTCTACGAAGACCATATGCGTTCGCCCATCATTATGCAGTTGGAGGCCAAGCGATTGGCCAAGACGCTGCGCACAGTGGAGCAGCAGTTGCTGGGCGACTATCTGTTGTCTGACTTCTCTGCCGCTGATATTGGGGTGGGGCAGGCGGTCTATATGGCGCGGCACTTTGTGAAACTGGATGATCTGCCGCGTGTAGCGGCTTGGTTCGCCCGGCTTGAAGGGCGGCCTGCCTACCAGAAGGCCTTGCCGGATGGGGCGGGGCTTTATGCGCGCGACTTTTATCCGCCTTGGGAGGCAAAGGCGTGAGTTGGTCAGCCTTGCAGGGGGCGCTGCCCCCGCCCCATTGGGGCACCCCCGAGGTATTTTCGAACATGAGAAGTGATATGTGATGGCGGACTATGTGCGCATTCATGAGGTCGGCCCACGCGACGGGTTGCAGAATGAACCGGGGGTGATTTCTGTGGCCCGCAAGGTGGCGCTGATTGATTTGCTCAGCCGGTCCGGCTTGCGTGACATTGAAGTGGGCAGTTTCGTCAGCCCCAAGTGGGTGCCGCAGATGGCCGATACCGATCAGGTGCTGGCCCAGCTGACGCCCGTTACTGGCGTGCGCTATGCGGTTCTGGTGCCGAATATGCGCGGGTGGGAGGGATATCTTGCCGCACGCCTACCTGATGTCTTGCCCGACATTGCCGTGTTTATTTCTGCCTCGGAAGGGTTTTCACAAAGCAACCTGAACTGTTCCGTCGCCGAGTCTGTCGACCGCCTGCGCCCCGTTGTCGCCGCTGCTGCTGGGGCAGGCGTCGCGGTGCGCGGCTATGTGTCTTGTGTAACCGATTGTCCATTTGACGGGCCGACAATGCCTGCGCAGGTGGCCGATGCCGTGGGCATGTTGCGCGCGGTGGCACCAATGCCTGTTTCATTGGGCGATACGATTGGCAAAGGTACACCGGACCGTGTTGGCGTCATGTTGGAGACGGTGCTGGATGTAGTGCCAGCCGCAGAACTCGCCGGTCATTTTCACGACACCGGTGGACTGGCGCTGGCCAATATCGAGGTCTCGCTTGATCTTGGGTTGCGCGCCTTTGACACAGCGGTGGGTGGTTTGGGGGCTGTCCTTATGCGCCCGGCGCGCCCGGCAATGTCGCGACTGAGGCGGTTTTGGAACTTTTGGACCGCCTTGGATATGAAACCGGTGTTGACCGCGCAGTGATTGCGCAGGCTGCAGAGATGGCAAGAGGCATGCGATGATTGATTTGAGTGTAGATGACCACGGTGTGGCCACTTTGGCGTTGGCCCGACCAGAGAAGCACAATGCACTATCGCAGGCCTTGATAGATGCGTTACATGCTGCCGCCACGCAGATTGCCGCGGATGAATCCATCCGCGTCGTCATTTTGACCGGGCAGGGGCCATCGTTTTGTGCGGGCGGTGATTTGGGTTGGATGCAGGATCAGATGGCCGGTGACGCTGCGATGAAGCGGGCAGCAGCACAATCCATTGCGCAGATGCTGGGGGCGATCAACACATTGCCGCAGCCGGTGATTGGGCGTTTACAGGGGAATGCCTTTGGCGGTGGCATCGGAATGGCCTGTGTTTGCGACGTCGCGATTGCCGTTGATACGGCCCGGTTTGGCCTGACTGAAACCAAACTGGGTTTGATCCCGGCGACCATCGGCCCCTATGTGCTGGCCCGCATGGGCGAGGCGCATGCCCGACGGGTATTTATGTCGGGGCGCTTGTTTGATGCGGCTGAGGCCGTTGCATTGGGGGTTGTGGCAAAGGCAGTCCCCGAAGATGCGCTTGACGCGGCAGTTGCCGCAGAGGTCGCGCCTTACCTGCAATGCGCACCCGATGCGGTGGCGGCCGCCAAGGCCTTTGCCCGCAGTCTGGGTCCGACTATCGACGAATCGGTGATCGCCCGTTCGATCGATGCCCTGATCGCCCAATGGGAAGGCCGTTCAGCGAAAGAAGGCATTTCTGCCTTTTTTGAGCGCAGAAAGCCGGATTGGGCCGTCACACGCGCGCCTTAATCGTCAGAATTGTGTCTCACTTCTGACCGATTTCACAGGGCATCCTGTCGCTGGAACAGGAGAAACCCATGCCCTTCATATGGCCGACAAGTGAACAAATCGTTTACCGTGTTATGCGTTTGCGCCGTCTAATCGCGCTTGCGGTCATGGTGCCTGTTGTTGTCATGCTGGGTGTCGCCTTGATCGATCCCTCCGTTTTATCACCTGAGCGGGCGACGTTGGCGTCAGTGGCCGTTGCGCTTTTGGTCGTTGGCCATGTTGTATTGTTCCCGAATGTCACGCTTGAGACGATCAGCCTGTCACTTTCGGTGACAGCTTTGGTGGTTGCGATGCCGGTGATCAAGATTGTCGCCGGGTGGGCCCCGGCGGAACATCAGTCGGCGGCGCTTGTTCTGCTGGTGACCTTTTCTGTCGCGGCGACGGGGTTTCTGATGGCGGTGCTTCAGATTGTTTTAAACGCGCTGGCTTATAGCGGGCCGCTGCTTGGCTTGCGCTTGAAAACACGTGCAGAGTTACCATGTTCGCCAACCGTTGCGCGTCGGCAATGTGCGCTGCAACCACAAACCCGGCGTGGTCGGGTTTTGACCGGCGACGCCGACGAGAACGGGTTTTTCAATGTTGCGGTCGCATCCCATCACGTGGAAGATCCTGAAAACCCGGGGCAGCCACTGGTCGTCAAGGTTGATGCGAAGGTGCTGAACACGACCGACGTGCAACATGATGTGATGATTGTCCTGCCAAACGGCTCTGTTACGGTCACGTCACAGCGGTTCGTTCCGACGCCTCAGGGCTGCCGCGTCGAGGTGACTGATATGCCCGGCGATTTCACCGTTGGTATGCATGCGTTGTTCTGGCTGACCGACCAGCAGGCGGACAACCTGACCGAGGTATCAGACGTTATCTTGGGCGAGGATGCCCGCGCGAATGGGTTGGCCCATGGCGTATCACTTTTGTCTGTCGCGGGTGCGCTTTTGTCGCCGCGCCAGCCGCTCGCTAAAAACGCCGATTAAAACCTTTCAAATTCGTCATCTGTGACATTCCGCTTGGTTGACCCTTGGGGGTGGCAAAGGTATGCATCTGGCAGCCAACAGACGGCGCGCCACCGTGCGGGCCGAGCCGAAAGGAACACCCCTTGCAGGAAATGCTTTCTGAATACCTGCCGATCATGATCTTTTTGGGGCTTGCGATTGCGCTGGGCCTGATCCTGATCCTCGCCGCTGCCGTCGTCGCGGTGCGCAACCCGGACCCTGAAAAAGTATCCGCCTACGAATGCGGATTTAACGCGTTTGATGACGCGCGGATGAAATTTGATGTGCGCTTCTATCTAGTAGCGATCCTTTTCATCATCTTTGACCTCGAAGTCGCGTTCCTGTTCCCTTGGGCGGTTGCGTTCCAAGATGTCAGCATGGTGGGCTTCTGGTCGATGATGGTGTTCCTTGGTGTGCTGACCATCGGCTTTGCCTACGAATGGAAGAAAGGGGCACTCGAATGGGAGTGATGACCGGAACTGCAGTGGGCGCTGACAAAGAGCATGGCGCACAGCTGATTAATTCAGAATTGCAGGACAAGGGTTTTCTTGTCACCTCAACCGCTGACATCGTGAACTGGGCCCGCACCGGGTCGCTTCATTGGATGACCTTTGGTCTGGCCTGCTGCGCTGTCGAGATGATGCATACCTCCATGCCGCGTTATGACCTTGAGCGGTTTGGCACCGCGCCACGTGCGTCCCCACGCCAGTCTGACCTGATGATCGTGGCGGGTACGCTGACCAACAAAATGGCCCCCGCGCTGCGCAAGGTTTACGACCAGATGCCAGAACCGCGTTACGTGATCTCGATGGGGTCCTGTGCGAACGGTGGTGGCTATTATCACTACAGCTATTCTGTTGTACGCGGCTGTGACCGGATCGTGCCGGTAGATGTCTACGTGCCGGGTTGCCCGCCAACGGCTGAGGCGCTGCTGTATGGCATCCTACAATTGCAGCGCAAGATGCGCCGGACCGGGACAATCGTCCGCTGATTGCGGCGAAAGGATTTAGATATGACTGAAGCCCTGCAAGAACTCGGCACCCATCTGGAGCTGAAGCGGACCGATTGCGTGCTGTCCTGGGAAGTCGCCCATGACGAGCTGACCGTGACGGTGGCCCCATCTTCGCTGGTAAGCTTTGTTGAGTTCCTCAAGAACGATGCAACCTGCAATTTCTCATCGCTCATCGACATCACCGCGGTCGACTACCCTAGCCGGGCCAAGCGTTTTGATGTCGTCTACCACTTCTTGAGCATGTATCAGAACCACCGCATTCGCCTGCGGGTTCAGATCCGCGAAGAAGACATGCTGCCCTCCATCATGTCTGTGCACCCATCGGCCAATTGGTTTGAGCGCGAGGTGTTTGATATGTTCGGCATCCTGTTCTCCGGCCACCCCGATTTGCGCCGAATCTTGACGGACTACGGTTTCCGCGGGCACCCGCTGCGCAAGGATTTCCCGACAACAGGCTATACCGAAGTGCGCTATGACGAAGTGCAAAAGCGCGTCGTCTACGAACCCGTCAGCCTGGTACAGGAATACCGCCAGTTTGATTTCATGTCCCCATGGGAGGGTGCGGAGTACATTCTGCCCGGTGACGAGAAGACAGAAGAGAAAGCCGGCTGATGGCGCCGCCCACTCTTCTTTACTGCGTTGGTGCGACAAAGGCGGGGACAACCTGGCTTTATCGTTACCTGCATGATCATCCTGAATGTGCGATGCCTGCGGTGAAAGAAGCGCACTATTGGGATACCTTTGACGCGGACAAGCGCGAAAAACAGCTTGTTGCCTACCGTGTCCGCCTGCGCGAGATGCGCGAAGCTAAGGCCGACGCTACAGAAGCGGGCCGCGACTGGCAGGTTGGAAACATGGACCGTCGCATCAATGAGATGAAAGCGCTGATCGCTGCGCTTGAAAGTGATCGTGCCGATGACAGCGCCTACGCTGCTTGGCTGATGGACGGGCGCGACGGCGCGAAAGTTGTTGCAGACATCACGCCAAACTACGCCACCCTGTCCGATGATGATCTCGCCCGTATGCGCGATCTCTCGCCCGCGACAAAGTTTCTTTATCTCATCCGCGATCCGCTGGACCGGCTCTGGTCGCATATCCGCATGCAGGCGCGTCGGCAGCGGCAACCGCATGAGCAGTATGAAAAGAAATCCAACAACATCCTCTACCGTATCCTGAACCGGGGTCAGGAGACACATATCCTTGAGCGGGGTGACTATCCCAAGATCATTCGCAAGCTGCGTCGGGTGATTCCGCAGGAACGCCTGTTGATCCAGTTTGCTGAAGATCTATTCACACCCGAAGGGCTGGCGCGGGTCTGCGCTTTTCTGGGCATAGCACCGGTCAAGCCTGAGGTCGCACGGGCGGCCAATGAAGGACCAGAGGTTGTGATGCTGGACAAACTGCGCCCGCGAGCCTTGGGACTATTGAACGCACACTACGAATGGGTGGCCCGCAATGTCGGCCCCCTGCCACAGCGGTGGCAAGACAATTTAGCGAGGGCTTGAGCCATGATGGACGGCGATATTCGTACAAATATCTATGATGATGGGTCATCTGATGCGGCCACAGACGAGCAGCAGATCAGAAATTTCAACATCAACTTCGGCCCGCAACACCCGGCAGCCCACGGCGTTTTGCGTCTGGTGCTGGAGCTGGACGGTGAAATCGTAGAACGCTGTGACCCACATATCGGCCTGCTGCACCGTGGCACCGAAAAGCTGATGGAAAGCCGCACGTATCTGCAGAACCTGCCGTATTTCGACCGGCTGGATTATGTCGCCCCGATGAACCAGGAACACGCGTGGTGTCTGGCCATCGAAAAGCTGACAGGCACCGAAGTGCCGCGCCGTGCATCCTTGATCCGGGTACTTTATTCCGAGATTGGCCGGGTGCTGAACCACCTGCTGAACGTGACAACGCAGGCGATGGACGTCGGCGCGCTGACACCACCGCTCTGGGGTTTTGAAGAGCGTGAAAAGCTGATGGTATTCTATGAGCGTGCCTGCGGAGCCCGTCTGCATGCGGCTTATTTCCGTCCCGGCGGCGTGCATCAGGACCTGCCGGATGAACTGGTCGAAGATATCGACACTTGGGCAATTGAGTTCCCCAAGGTTCTTGAAGATATCGACGGCTTGCTGACCGAGAACCGCATCTTCAAGCAGCGCAACGCGGATATCGGCATCGTGACCGAGGAAGATATCCAGAACTGGAGCTTCTCTGGCGTGATGGTGCGTGGTTCCGGCCTTGCATGGGACCTGCGGCGTGCACAGCCCTACGAATGTTACGATGAGTTCGAGTTCCAGATCCCCGTGGGCAAGAACGGCGATTGCTACGACCGCTATCTGGTCCGCATGGAAGAGATGCGCCAATCCGTCCACATCATCCGTCAGGCCTGTGAAAAGCTGCGCCACGAGAAGGGTGATATTATAGCACGCGGCAAGATGACGCCGCCGACACGGGGCGAGATGAAGACCTCGATGGAAGCGCTGATCCACCACTTCAAGCTTTATACCGAAGGGTTCCACGTGCCCGCGGGCGAGGTTTATGCGGCCGTTGAGGCGCCGAAGGGCGAATTCGGCGTTTATCTGGTGGCCGACGGCACAAACCAGCCGTATCGCGCCAAGCTGCGCGCGCCGGGCTATCTTCACCTGCAAGCGATGGACTATATCTGCAAAGGCCACCAATTGGCTGATGTGAGTGCGATTATCGGAACGATGGACGTCGTTTTCGGTGAGATCGACAGATGACACTGGGCGATCTGATCCTTGGGCTGCTTGTCGCCTTGGGATTTTTCGTCTCGGCGATCGTGTCGCGGATGTTTCGGGGCCGGATGGCTGGTATATTTGTCGGTGGTGTGAGTGGGCTGGCCGTTTCGGTGTTCATACTGGTTTATGGTCTGACGGATGTGTTCAGCATAGCGCCACCTGCGGCTGAAAATTGAGAAGGAAGCTTGAAATGATCCGTTCCATGACCGTTGTTGCCTGCCTTGCACTCTCTGCCTGTGCTGTGCCGATCGTTGTCCCGCTGCCCGGGCCCACAATACCAGACCCTGAACCGATCGAAGCGCCTCTGTCCGCCAAAGAACGCTTTGTGACCAGTGTGGCCGCCAACGGCTGTTCGTTGACGAGCGCCAATACCGACGTCGTTATGGCCGACGCCGTGCTGTCGCGCGAAGATCTTGCGCGCGTCATGACCGAATTGCGCGCCGAAGGACGCGGTGAGATCGATGGCGAAGCCTTTCGCGTGACCTCTGGTGTCTGCGCCTGACGACAAATCCCTTGCCCGGCGTGGCCGGTATGTTAGGGGAGAGATGAAAATTCGGTGAACCTCGGTTCGCCTTAACGATGTGACCGGAAAGACTTGATGCTACGCCGCCTGTACCACGACCAGCCAGAGACATTTGCTTTTACGCCTGATAATCAAAAATGGGCAGAAGCGCAGATAAAGAAGTTTCCCGAAGGGCGTCAGGCCTCGGCAATCATCCCGATCCTGTGGCGCGCGCAAGAGCAGGAAGGTTGGCTGTCCCGCCCGGCGATTGAACACGTCGCGGCCATGTTGGACCTTGCCTACATTCGTGCGCTGGAAGTGGCATCGTTCTACTTCATGTTCCAATTGCAACCTGTTGGCTCTGTTGCGCATATTCAGGTTTGTGGCACGCTGTCCTGCATGATTTGTGGTGCAGAAGATCTTATCGGAGTCTGCAAAGACAAGATCGCGGACAAACCGCATGCGCTGTCGGCGGATGGAAAGTTTTCTTGGGAAGAGGTCGAGTGCCTCGGGTCCTGTGCAAACGCACCCATGGCGCAGATTGGCAAAGACTACTACGAGGATCTCACGACCGAGCGTTTGAGCGAGATCATTGATGAACTGGCCGCCGGTCGCGTGCCCACACCCGGCCCACAGAACGGGCGCTATGCGGCGGAGCCACTCAAAGGGCTGACCAGCCTGAAAGACTATGACAGTGGCAAGACCCAGTATAACGCCAGCGCGCAATTGGCCACAGATATTGGCGATACGGTCAAGCGCATTGATGGCACCGAAGTGCCCTTGCTGACCCCTTGGGTGAAGGACGCCAAAGCGGCGTCGTCGCCGAAGTCAAAACCCGCAAAACCGACACCTAAGGCCGCCACACACAAGCCAGCGAAAGCGGCGCCAAAGCCTGCGCCGTCTGCCGTGGAAACCCCGCCTGAAACGCTGTCTGCACCACGCGATGGCAGTGCCGATGACCTCAAAAAGATCAGCGGTGTCGGACCAAAGCTGGAAGCCGTGTTGAACGAACTGGGCTTCTGGCACTTTGACCAGATCGCCAAATGGACCGCGGATGAAGTCGCATGGGTCGACAGCCGTTTGAAGTTCAAGGGGCGCATTGAGCGCGACGATTGGATGGCACAAGCGGCAGAGCTTGCAAAGGCCAGATGACGCGTATTCCTTGCGCGGTTCATAGTGATCCACCTGCGTGCATGTAGTTGTTTTGCGGTATTTCTTTACCCAGCGGCAAAGTTTCGGGTAGAGATGTGGGGGGAGCGCGCATTTGGGTCGAAATGCCCCAGGCAGAGCGCGTGATATCTGCAAGGCCGCACCGCGGCCACCTGAGGGAGAAAAGATACGATGAAAGATACAGCACCGATCAGCCTAGGCATCCTCGCCGTCGCGGCCTTATTTGCCATTATTGCAGCCGGAGTTGCACTCGTTCTTTATGATTTCTCGCTGTTTGCGTCCGTATGCATTGGCGGTCTTGTTGGCGTAATCGCGGCGATTGTCCTTGCGATCGGCTGGCGTGACCCCGCACCGGGCCCCAATACGGTTGAGGCGCCCGTCGCAAAAGCCCCCGCCGCCGCGCCTGCACCAACAGCCGCGCCTGCTGCGCCGGCGCCCGCAGCTGCGGCAGAACCGACCCCCGCGCCCGAACCGACCCCCGCGCCCGAACCGGCACCAGCACCCGAACCAACACCAGTTGCCGAGGCCCCGGCTGCGTCTGACGATGGCACACCAGAGTTCCTCAGCGCCGCACGCGAAGGCGGCCCGGATGACCTTAAGCAGATCAAGGGCGTTGGCCCCAAGCTCGAAAAAACCCTGCACGGCATGGGCATTTACCACTTCGATCAGATCTCGACCTGGGGCCCGAAAGAACAGGCCTGGATTGACGACAATTTGGAGGGCTTCAAAGGCCGCGCGACCCGTGACAACTGGGTGGAGCAGGCCAAGGTGCTTGCCGCTGGCGGCACAACCGAGTTCTCCAAGAAGGTCGACAAGGGCGACGTTTACTAGAGCGAACCAACGGCCATGACCCAGCACGGAAACACCAATCAGGGGAAGGCCGGACAACGCGTCGCGTTGATTGTTGCCGGAACGGGTGTTTTCTGGGTCTTGGCGATCATGCTTGGAGCAGAATATAACTGGTCCAACCGCACACGCGCGCTTTTTGACCTTGCAGCGCTCGCCGGTTTCGGGTTTGCCCTGTGGCAGACCTACCAACTCTGGCGCGCGCGCCAAAACGACAAGGGCGATGACTGATGCTCAAAGATGAGAACCGGATTTTCACCAACCTGTACGGGATGCATGACCGCACGCTAAAAGGCGCGCAGGCGCGGGGCCACTGGGATGGCACCGCCGACATCATCAAAAAGGGGCGTGACTGGATCATCAATGAAATGAAAGCCTCTGGCCTGCGCGGCCGGGGTGGGGCGGGTTTCCCGACCGGTCTGAAGTGGTCATTCATGCCCAAGGAAAGCGATGGGCGTCCGGCCTATCTGGTCGTCAATGCTGACGAGTCCGAACCGGGTACATGCAAAGACCGCGAAATCATGCGCCACGATCCGCATACACTGATCGAAGGCTGCCTGATTGCCAGCTTCGCGATGAATGCGAATGCCTGCTATATCTACATCCGCGGCGAGTACATCCGCGAGAAAGAGGCGCTGCAAGCGGCCATCGATGAATGCTACGAGGCTGGGTTGGTTGGTCCGAATGCAGCAAAATCTGGCTGGCCGTTCGACATCTACCTGACCCATGGGGCCGGGGCCTATATCTGTGGTGAGGAAACCGCGCTGCTGGAAAGCCTGGAAGGCAAAAAGGGCATGCCGCGGATGAAGCCGCCATTCCCTGCAGGTGCCGGTCTATATGGTTGCCCAACCACAGTGAACAACGTGGAATCAATTGCTGTCGTGCCAACAATTCTGCGCCGTGGTGGGGAATGGTTCGCATCCATGGGCCGTCCGAACAATGCAGGCACCAAGCTGTTTGCGATTTCTGGCCATGTGAACAACCCATGTGTCGTCGAAGAGGAAATGTCGATTTCCTTTGAGGAGCTGATCGAAAAGCACTGTGGTGGCATTCGTGGCGGCTGGGACAACCTCAAAGCGGTGATCCCCGGCGGGTCTTCGGTGCCCTGCGTGCGCGGCGAAAATATGCGCGATGCGGTGATGGATTTTGATGCGCTGAAGGAAAAGGGATCATCACTTGGCACTGCAGCGGTCATCGTGATGGACAATTCGACCGACATGATCAAAGCGATCTGGCGCCTGTCGAAATTCTACAAGCACGAAAGCTGCGGGCAATGTACGCCATGCCGTGAAGGCACCGGTTGGATGATGCGCGTGATGGCGCGCTTGGTCGAAGGCAACGCGAGCGTCGAAGAAATCGACATGCTGCTCGACGTGACAAAACAGGTTGAAGGACATACGATTTGTGCGCTGGGCGATGCGGCCGCATGGCCGATCCAGGGCTTGATCAAGAACTTCCGGGACGAGATTGAGGACCGGATCAAGGACAAACGCATGGCAGGGATGGCAGCAGAATGATGACACGTGGATTGATGCTTGGCGCGGCTTTGACACTGGCCGCTTGTGCAACAGGTGGGCGTAGTATCGATGATCCAGCGGCGCAGAAGCTGTTCAATATGTCGACGCCACAGTATTATGCGAACCTGACGATCGCGAACCAGATCGCGCAGAACTGCGCGCGCTATAGCTATGATGCCGGGCTCGATGCCGCGTTGAACGCTGCACGCAACGAAGTTGGGCGCGGATCACTTGCATCCAACAGCCAACGGGCTGGTATTGAGTTGGAGACAGACGTCAGCAAGCGCAGCTTCGAAGTGAAGCACGGTGTCGAACTCAGTTCCGACGATCTTTGTCCGGCTGGTGATGCTGAGCTACTGGAAGGGTCAGGGTTAAGCGCGTTGCTGATCCCGGCCTAAGTCGGCAATGGCGTTTCGCAATATTCTGGATGGGGCCGCAAGTTTTGGTGCGGCCCTTGTCACATCTGCCATCTGCGGGTTGCCTGCTTGGTTTACGGTCGCCGCGGTCCGGGCGGGGGTTGCGCCGATCTGGGCCTATGCCACCGCCGCTGGACTGGGCGTGATCGGTGTCATTCTGACGCTGGCTTTTGTGCGCAAAGGTCTGGCGGGCGTAGCGCCGACACGTCAACGACGTCGTTGAGGTGAAAGGACCCCAGATGCATCTTACAGAATTGAACATCGGCCGTTTGCTGGCCCCCACCGATGATCCGCGCGTGGCCGAATTTATGGATAACCTCGACCGGATCAACGGTCTTGGCAAACGGATGCCGGGCTTTGTCTGGATGATGGAAGGATCAGGTGAACCGGGCCGGGGCAACACCGAAGCCTGTATTGATGGTGACCCACAGTTCGTGGCCAATCTGTCGGTCTGGGAAACACCCGCGCAACTGCAAACCTTTGTGTTCGATACGCTGCACACCAAATTCATGGACCGTGGCAAAGAATGGTTCGAAACTCTCGTCCAGATGCACTTTGTGATGTGGTGGGTGCCGGAAGGAACAGAACCCACGCTGGATGAGGCTTTGGCGAAACTGCGCTATCGTGAAGAACACGGGGACAGTGCAGAGGCCTTTGGCTGGGATTGGCTACGCGTCCATGCGGTGCAATGACCGTTTATCTGGCCGAATTCAACTTTGGCACGCTGCGCTACCCTTGGGGTGATCAGCGTATCGCGGGGTTTGAGGATGCGGTTGATCAGGTCAATGCCATCGGCGCGCGCAGCCCCGGGGTTTGTCTAGCGTCTGGCAGACGATGATATGGAATACGCTCAGGAAGACCCTAACGGTGCACTTTATGACCGCCCTAACACCGCTTCCACCTTGTCAGTTTGGGAGGATGCGGGCGCGCGCTATCGTTTCGTGACCAAAACACTGCATGCGCGGTTCATGAAGGGTGCATCGGATTGGTTTGTCCCGGGTGACAGCGGGGATTCGGTCTGCCGGTGGGTGCCACCGGGGTATCGGCCGAATGTGGCCGAGGGCATGGAAAAGTGGAGCATCTAGCAGGCGCAGGGTGAAAGCCAAAATATATTTGGGGCCAATGGGTTAAAGGCGCGTGCCTTGGGGCAGGTGGCGTAACGCCACCGATTTCAAACCACTGATATTGAATAACGTCGCTGAAAGCGCGATCTCATATCCAACAAAGCGGCACAAAACTTGCCGTACAGGAGATTGCAGATGAAAAAGCTTGCCCTTGCCGCAGTTGTGGCCTTCGCCACCGTATTTTCCGCCGGTCATATCTCGGCACAAACCGCGCTGAAAGACGTCGCCACCGTCCGCGACGGTATCATCTATGTCGGCATGGCCTATGAAATCTCAGAGCAATGTGACGGTATCAACGCACGCCTGTTCCGCGGGCTGAATTACCTGCAATCCCTGCGCAGACACGCCAGTGATTTAGGTTACTCCGACGCAGAGATCGATGCCTACATCAATGATGATGCCGAGAAAGACCGGCTGGAAGGTATCGCCCGCGCGCAATTGGCCAGTTTGGGTGTCGTACCGGACCAAAAGGCCAGTTATTGCACCGTTGGCCGTGCTCAAATTGATGCAAATACCCGCGTTGGCTGGCTGTTACGCTAAGACGCTGACACGGACGCGAAAATTGCACGTTTTTTTGTCGATCTGACTGGCATCACGGGGTCTCACGCGTTAGAACGCGGGGCAACGCGCGTGGTCCCCTGCGATCTATAGCGCGATAGGGAACACATAGGACACGCCATGTCTGATCTGCGCAAAGTCGTCATTGATGGAAATGAGGTCGAAGTTGACGGGGCAATGACCCTGATCCAGGCCTGCGAAGAGGCGGGGATCGAGATTCCCCGTTTCTGCTATCACGAACGGCTTTCCATCGCTGGCAACTGCCGCATGTGTCTGGTTGAGGTTGTCGGCGGCCCACCCAAGTAAGCTGCGTCTTGTG